>JALVOC010000089.1 GCA_027032075.1 Chromatiales bacterium
CTGTCGAGCTTACAGGGAGGTATTTACAGCGTGTCATGTAAAAGACCTCTGGTCCTGATGCGAAACCAGAATCTGCCAATAATGTTAAATGATCTGGTATTCGGAACACTTATTTAGTTTAGGATCAGAGTCGTGCCGATGCCAGCATCTCCGCCAAATACTTCTATTATTTAAGCAGGGAAAGAGGGGATGAGCGATGCCGGTGCACAATGAAGACATTGCGGTGATCTTTGAGGAGATGGCGGATCTGCTGGAGATCGAAAACGCCAACCCGTTCCGGGTTCGCGCCTATCGCAATGCCGCGCGCACGGTACGTGGCCTCGGGCGTGAATTGAGCGAGATGGTGGCGGCTGGTGAGGATCTGACACGCCTGCCGGGTATCGGCAAGGATCTGGCCGCTAAGATCGAAGAAATCCTTGCGACCGGTCACGCCAGGGCATTGGACAAGTTGCACAAACAGGTGCCCGCCAGTCTCGAGGCACTGCTCAAGATCCCGGGCTTGGGGCCAAAGCGTGTCAAGCTTCTGTATCAACAGCTGCACATCAGAACCCTGAAACAACTGGAAAATGCGGCCCGCCAGGGTCGTCTGCAGGATTTACCCGGTTTCGGTGTCAAAATCGAGCAACGTATCCTGGATACGATAGAGGCGCGGCGCAGTCAGGAGAAACGTTTTCTGCACAACACCGCGCGCCAGTATGCGGAACCACTGGTGGCTTATTTGCGGGCGGTAGCCGGTGTCGACGAGGTTGTCGTTGCCGGCAGTTACCGGCGCGGTAAAGATACTGTCGGTGATCTGGATATCCTGGTTACCGCCAGAGCAGACAGTCCGGTGATGCAACGTTTTATCGAGTACGATGAAGTGCATGAAATCGTCTCGAAAGGCACCACCCGTGCCACCGTGTTTTTGCGTTGTGGTCTGCAGGTGGACCTGCGTGTGGTGGAGCAACAGAGTTATGGGGCGGCACTCTATTATTTTACCGGCAGCAAGGCACATAACATCCGGGTGCGGCGCCTTGCACAGCAACGCGGACTCAAGATCAACGAGTACGGTGTGTTCAAGGGAGAACGGCGCATCGCCGGTAAAACCGAACTTTCCGTATTCAAGGCCGTTGGTCTGCCTTTTATCCCGCCGGAATTGCGCGAGGGGCGGGGTGAGATTGAGGCAGCCCAGGCGAACAAACTGCCCCGTTTGATCACACTGCAAGAGTTGCGCGGGGATCTGCATGTGCATACCAATGCCAGTGACGGGAATGCCGGCATCGAGGAGATGGCCCGCGCAGCCAGACAGCATGGTCTCGAGTATATCGCGATTACCGATCACACCCGTTCGCTGACGGTGGCCCACGGTCTGGATGAAAAGCGCCTGCACCAGCAGCTCGAAGAAATTGACAGGCTCAATGAAAAACTCGGCGGCATCACCCTGTTGAAAGGCAGCGAGGTGGATATCCTCGAGGATGGGCGTCTGGATTTGCCGGAGAGTATTCTGTCACAGCTGGATCTGGTCATCGGTGCGGTGCACAGTAAGTTTCGTTTGTCCCGCAGCAGACAGACAGCGCGTATTCTGCGCGCCATGGATTCCAAATATTTCACCATCCTTGCGCATCCCAGTGGGCGTCTGCTGGAGGAGCGTGAAGCCTATGAGGTGGAGATGCCGCGTATCATCAAGGCGGCACGGGAGCGTGGTTGTTATCTCGAACTTAACAGCCAGCCGCAGCGGCTCGATTTGATCGACACCTATTGCCAGCTTGCAAAAGAACAGGGTGTGCTCATCGCCATCAACAGCGACGGCCACAGTCCCGCCAACTATGGTTTTTTGCAGGACGGTATCAACCAGGCGCGGCGTGGTTGGCTGGAAAAGAAAAATGTGCTCAACGCCTGTTCTCTGCGCGAATTGCGAAAAAAACTCAAGGCCACCATGGGTTAATAGAATACCTTTGGCCCTGATGCTTCGTAACTTCGGTGTACGGGTATCCGGAAGATGAATTTGGCGAATACCTGCTTGTTTCTCAGTAAACAGGAATTTCACCGCTGATCAGCGCCTGCCGGATCTGGTGTATGCCCGCCAGTTTGTCATGCACGATATTTTCCACCCGTTGTCTCAGCACTGTGGTCACGCCGCCATCCAGATAAAGCCGAAGATCCACCACCTGGGGTTCGCTGACGGGATTACCGATCCGACTGACGAGATAACAGTAAGCTTCGTGCACTTCCTCGAGTTCATGCACCAGCGTTTCCGCAATCTGTTTGGCCACGATATTGTAGAGCTTGCCGACATGGGTAACCGGATTTTTGCCGGCGGCGGCTTCCATGTTCATCGGGCGGTAAGGAGTGATCAGCCCGTTCACCCGGTTGCCGCGACCTACCTCGCCATCATCCCCCGATTCTGCCGAAGTGCCTGTCACTGTCAGGTAGAGACTGCCGCTGGCGATGTCATCGGCTGCATTTACGCTAACGCTCACCTGCCGGGCTGACGCGGTATTGGCAGCCTGCATGGCCAGTTCGCGGAGCCGGCTTTTCTTCTCGAGATAATCGTCGATGCCGCAGATATGCCGATCGACAAAGGCGCAGGCAATGGTCAATTCGATGGCACCTTCACGCTGTATCCCCATCACCTTGATATCTTCGCCGATTTCCGGATTTACAGATCTGACGTCTGATGAGTTCAGGGTTTTTTCCACCTGTAACACCACACGTTCCAGTTCACTCAATGGTGCATACCCCACACCACAGGAGGTGTCATTGGCCAGGGCTATGCCGCTCGCCTGCTGGCGCAGGTAGAGATCGACCAGATCCACCGACCCGGGTCTGATGAGGCAGTGCAGTTTGACATCCCGCTCAGCATCCAGGGCATGAAAATGGGCGCGCAGCCAGTTGCGGCAGCTCTCGTGCACTAGTTCTTCGAGTGGCACCTCGATGCCTTTGTATTCGCGGGTGGCGCGGCCTGCCAGGTAAATTTCCATCGGAGCAAGTATTCGGCCGCCAGCAAAGGCAGGTTGTGAGGTTCCGGCGCGCAGTAAAACCTTGTCGACATTATGGTGCAGCACCAGACCAAACTGCTCCAGATAGTAGCGGCATAATGCACGACTCAATTCCTCGGCGAGTGCATCACAGATCGTGTCGGGGTGACCAAGGCCCTTGCGTTCCACGATTTCCACCGCCAGCCCGGCCTGCGAGGATGTGTTGAGTGCTGTGATTGAGAATCGCTGCATGGCAAAACCTCATGGTTGCAGATACTGCAGATAGTCCGTTGGCGGGGCAAGCCAGCCTAGCAGGACCAGGATGATCATAATAAATGAATATAGCAGTGAAACAACGATACTCCACTTTATGCTTATCCCCGGGCGTTTGTCACGCAGCAGGCTGCTGCCACCCCAATGCAGGAGTAATAAACCGAATAAATTACTCAACCAGTAACCCAGGATAAAGGAGGATAAGAACAGTCTTTCATCAAGCAGGCTGAAGGGCAAGGAGAACAGGTAAGCCAGGGGCACATTCACCAGCAGATCGTTCCACCAGGACAACGGTGAAAGAATATAACCAACCATCACAACAAGCACGTCAAGCAGGCGGTGCTTCATCTTGCGCCGTTGGAGGGGCTGTTTTGACGCGGGTTCATACATGGTTGTTTGTGCCTGACGAAAAGTCGATTGCAAAACCTGCAGACATCTCTTTCTCCCTGTCACCAAATACGTGTTTCGGATACTTCTGGCCCTGATGTGAAAACAGAATCAGTCAATAATGTTGAATCGCTGTGTGAAAAAAGGTGTCCCGTTTGATAACAGCACTTTGCACAAATCGAGGGGCCGGTTCTCCGGTAGCCGCATTCAGGGAAAACCGTTGTTGTCACACACAGCATATTGGCGGCATTGAATATCGAGAAGAATGGTGGAGAGGTTTTCCATCAACAGGTTTGTATTGTTCGCGGTATCCTTGGCCAGGACGCGCAGATTGTCATTGATGATCAATGTTGGCGTGGTGCGGATATGGTTTCTTTCTTTCATCTCCCGGTAGCGGCGGAATTTTTCCTCGATTGTTTCATCCTGCCGATTGAGCACCGCGTGGATACGCTCACCCAGACCCAGGGTGGTTGCAATATCGACAATGACCTGCCTGTCACCGATATCGGCATTTCGTTCGAATTTTGCCGCAAACACGGCGGTTTTAAATTCCCGACCCTTGCCGGCCTGTTCCGCGGCCAGAAAAGCAAGTGACGCCCAGGGTTGCTGCCTGCCGGTAAAAACGACCGGTATCTGGCGATGGCGGATCGGTCTTGCCAGGGTGGTGATGAGGGAAGGCCAGTTTTTGTCAAGGATGTAGCAACGGCTGCAATAGAAACTGAAATATTCGCTTACTTCGACAGTTTCCCTGCTGATAACGGGTTGATCCGGCCTCAGGACAGTATAGACCCCGGCGATAGGGGAAATACTTTGCTGATGGATCGGGGGTGGTGTTGTGATGCGGTGTGCAATTTTCGATCGGTAGCTGACAGGCTGAAAAGCGGGGCTGTGTTCCGGAGTATGACAGTTCCTGCAGGAGCGGGCGGAGTTTCCCGTTCTGTTTACCAGTGGATACTCCGCATGTGAACGTGCCGCGCCATGACAGGCTTCACACTGCACGTCAGCAAGCGCAGCTGTGACAGAGAGGGAAACAAAGCCGCCAGCTTCACCCATCCCCGTGGTATGGCAGCGCAAACATTCAGGGTCCAGGTGTTTGCCAGCACGGCGCAGGCTTCGCATTGCACCTGCGTGGCGGGAATCCTGCCATTTTTCATAGATATCCTCATGGCAAAGGCGGCAGAGGCTTACCGTGCCGTAGGGTGTCGAAGCGGTTTGCGCCTGTCTTGTTCTTGCTGTTTTCGCCTGATACCAGCGGGCTATTTCCCGATCGTATCGGGCATACAGCCGGCTGAGCCGGGGATCATCCGCGATGGTGCGTGGCAGGGGAATGATACTGTTGTCTGTCACGCGGGTTGAGGCATTTGTTTGCACTTCGGCAATGCCAATACGCCGGCCACGGTAGCCCGCGGAGAGTATCGGTATGCCAGTGGAGAGAGCGGCAGGGGAGACGGGTTTATGCAGATGACCGCGAACAATGATATCGAGCAGCGGCTGTTGTGCAAATTTTCCGGCGAAGTTCTCATTACCGTGCAAAAGGAGAATGATCAAATCAGCGGCCTTGGCTTTTGTGCGGCGAAGCGCATTTTGCAAGGCGGTGTCGGGCGGGCGCAGATGTTTTTTATGGCTTGCGTCGGTCAGCTGCGGATCCAGCAGGGCAAAAACAAGCAGGCGTTTTCCGGCAGGCAAGTGGCGCTCGCGGTGATCGGCAAATGGCAGGTTGCCGTCGTTGTTGGTCAGTACCCACGGCAGGTCAGCTTTTTGCAAACTGGCCAGCGGGTGCAGCAGATCCTGTTCGCCGGGCAGGATGGCATCAAGGGCAAAATAGCGATGGGCTTGCAGCATATAGCGTCCCTTGATCACCCCCTGTTCGTCTGGCGGACCGAGAATATCCCCTGCGCTGACAAAGATTGTCTCTTTGGCTTGTTGCCTGAGCTGTGTGAATTTTGTCACCCGTCTGAGAACACCACCGAGATCCCCTTCCTGTGAGCAGCCGCAAGGTTTAAGTTCGCCTCGAAAGTCAGAGGAATAAACCAGGCGCCAGGAAAATGTTTGCGCAGCGAGGGCGACGGCGCAGCAGCCGGATAAAATTGCCAGCAACAACACGCTTCTGCATATATGGAACATTATCGTCTCGCTTGATGCAGCTGTCCTGTTGCAGTGGAATAATCCCGTGGACCTGATGCTCCTTAAACGACCCATTTCAATTATAGAACATGGCGGATGATTCAACGGGCCTTGACAAATATATGTGGGCAGCGATGGTTTATACTTGGGTATGGATAATGAATCCGCATCGAGGACTGAATAAACAAAGTCATGAGCTGTTGCTGCCCCCATTCCCGCTCTGCCGGACGGATGTTTTCCTTTTTTGCGAAGCGTTATCGCAGGCGTTTTGAAAAAAAAGGGTTTGAGGCATCACAAAAGCAATTAATGGCCGGTTTAAGGCAGGCAGGTTTCAGGCATGCGACGGTACTGGAAATCGGCAGTGGTGTAGGTTATTTGCACCATACGCTGCTGCAGGAGGGGGCCAAATCGGCGATGGGTGTCGAATTGTCGGCAAGGATGCTGGAGGAAGCGCGGATCTGGGCGCAGGAAAAGGGTCTGGCAGAGCGCACCCGCTATATCGAAGGGGATTTTCTCGCAATCGCGGATGAAATTCCTCCGGCCGAGGTGGTCGTCATGGACAAGGTGGTGTGTTGTTATCCGGATGCGGAAGGTCTGGTAAAGGCCGCTGTTGCCAGGAGCGGCCGGGTTCTGGCACTGACCTATCCGCGCGACCGCTGGATAACACGGGCCGGTGAGGTTCTGGGTACCATCCTGCTTAAGTTGATCGGTTCCGATTTTCGCCCCTATGTGCATGATCCGGAAGCTATTGAGGAATGGATTTGCAATGCCGGCTTTCGCAAACAGTTTCAGGATCAGACCTTCATCTGGCTGACACAGATCTATATCAAGGCGTAATCAGGTATGGCTTTGTCTTTCTGCCGCTGATGTCAGTGGCTTAAGTGGAGTGGTATTCGGAACACTTATTCAGGTTGGCAACATGTGCCGTAAGATTTGTTTTCTTTTTGTTGCGGTAATGGCAGGAGCTGCCTCCCCCGCCTACGGTGAGCAGGAAATGGATCTGGAACAAAGCGTCTGCGGCTTGAAAGAGCCGATCATTTTCTGGCTGTGGAGCATGCAGGCAGGCAGCCCCGATGCAGCACGACTCCGGGGGGTGTCCAATGCCGAGGATATCAGTTTCACCACGAAGGATGGCAGGATCCTGCGCGGTTACCGCCTCAGGGCGACAGGCGCCGGAGCGCAACAGAGCCGCAGGCCCGAAGGCTATCTGCTGGTGATGCAGGGAAACGCCATCCTGGCAGATCAGATCCTCCGGGAATTCATCCCGTATGCAGAAGCGGGCTATGACGTTTATATCTATGACTACCGGGGATATGGCCGGTCCGCCGGCAAGCGGCGGCTCAAGGCAATCATCAGTGACTACAAGGAAATCATCACGAGTCTCAATTCTGTTTATGATGGAAAACGGCTTGTGTATGCCATGTCATTCGGCGGCATTGTGTTGCTGGATGCGTTCGAACCGCACTTCAAACCAGATCGGCTGATCATTGATTCCACCCCGAGCCGTCTGTCAGATTATGGTTGCCCGCCGGAATACGATCCGATCAACCACCTGCCGCCTGATTGCGGTAACTTCATGTTCATCGTCGGTCTGCAGGACAGGGTGGTGCCGGCTGCAATGTCACGGGATATGGTGGAAAAGGCGCAAGCCAGGGGCGCCAGCGTTTTGCAGGTGGCAGAATTTGCACATCCGTTCATGGACCGCGATTTGTCTGTTCACCGGCAGCGGATGAACCGTATCCGGGGGTTTCTTCTCGGGCATGAATAAAATCCGGAAGCTGTCGTGGTACTTTATACTGATAACGGAACAGGACCGTCTCGGCAGAAACAACAGAATCTTCGGCCGATGTGAGATAGGTCAAACTCCTCGAAAAATGCGATTGAATATCCTGCAGGTTAATTTACACTGCGATCACGGATATCGATTGATAAGGAGTGAGCTGTTCCTTGTGGTAGCTGTATCCGTGCTCCACATCGATAAAGAACCGGCAAGCGGAGCGCGGCTTCAGCGGGCAGGATCCGGTTTCTCACAAAAGGGAATATGTATAAAGCAACACTATTCTGTCTTTTCATTTGCCTCTCATCCCTGCTGGGATGCGCCACCCAGGAAAAACAGGATGAGCCGAAGCGCCCGCCTTTCTGGCCATCCCTGCCGGATCTGCCGCGTTTCGAATACGAGTTTACCCTGCGCAATGACTTGAGTATTGCTGACAGGAAGAAATTCAACAGCTTCAGGGCGGCGGTAACGGGAGAACTCCTGCGCCCGAAGATAAAACTCATAAAACCACTTGATGTTGCAGCCTATCAGGGGCGCATAATCGTCAGTGACAGCGTGATGCGGATTGTTTATCTTTTTGATGTGCCACGGCGTCTCACGGTGACTTTCGGCCAGCGCGGCAAAGGCAAGCTGCAAAAGCCGCTGGGTGTGGCGATAGATGGCGAACTCAATTATTACATTAGCGATGCAGGCAAACGCAGTGTCGCTGTTTATGATTCGGGTGGCCATTACCAGCGCCATATCGGCGGGCCCGATGATCTTCTCAAGCCAACCGACGTCGCGGTAAGCAGGGATGGCAGCCGCATCTATGTTGTGGATGCAGGTGGAGTGGACAACAAGCAGCATCGTATCGTTGCGTATGATGCGGAAGGCAAGAAACTTTTTACGATTGGCGAGCGGGGGACCGCAGCCGGAAAGTTCAATTTACCCACCCATGCGGCAGTGGCACCAGACGGTACCCTGTTTGTTCTGGATACCGGCAACTTCCGCGTACAGGCCTTTGATCCGGATGGTAACTACCTTCGCAGTTGGGGCGGTGTTGGCAGTGGTTTTGGTCTGTTTGCCAGACCACGCGGTATTGCGGTGGACAATGACGGCAATATCTATGTGACGGACGCCAATTTCGCCAATCTGCAGATTTTCAATTCCAGGGGACAGTTGCTGATGGCTCTTGGCCACGGCGGCGTCAAGGACGAGCCGGGTGTTTATTCACTTATCGCCGGTGTCGCCGTTGATGAGACGGGCCGGATCTATCTCGTGGATCAGCGTTTCCGGAAAATTGAGGTCATCAAACGGCTGAGCAGGAAAGAAGGTGAAGCGATTATGCGTGAATTCGGAGTGCAGCCGCCACCTTGAGCCATTCCTCTGAATCGTTATTCGTTATTCACGCAAGAGGCTGTTTATTTGTTGTGGCAGGTCAGGCAGAGTGTCGATTGCTCGTTGACCCGCATGAAAGAGGGAATCAAGGGACCGCCAGGGGTACCGTTAACCGGTGTGCCGTGCGGGTTATGGCAGGAGGCACATTCCACTTCAAAACCTTCCCCCGAGTTGTAAAAGCGCAGTTCGTTGCTGTCGGCACGCCCGTTGGCATTGGTATCGTAAAAACTGATGTTACCGGTGGTGGCGGTGGTGGCATTGAAGTCATAAATCGCGGTGTCGGGTAATGAAACCCCAACGGGATGATCGTCACGCAGATCGGTATCGATAAAAAACGCGGCAAAATCCGGTGCAAAAAGATTGGTGGCGTTGTGGCACTGCATGCAGTCTCCGAATTTGGCATGCAGAGTGGGTGAGTTGTCCGGCCAGGTGTCGAGAAA
Source organism: Chromatiales bacterium (assembly GCA_027032075.1). Classification (GTDB taxonomy): domain Bacteria; phylum Pseudomonadota; class Gammaproteobacteria; order UBA6429; family Thiohalophilaceae; genus JAJRYG01. Next base: position 9,336 of record JALVOC010000089.1, read on the forward strand.
AGCGTCGTTTTGAGTGGTTTCCTGCGTGCTGTCGTACGAACTCAATCCGGGACGATTGGGCATGTTGATGACGGAGTCGATGGCGACGGTGCCATCGTGGCACGACAGGCATACCAGCGAATTCACGCCCGGGGCGGTCGGAGTCTGCCCGGAGGTGAGGGGTTTGTTATAAAGGGTATAACTCGTTCCGGGATTGGTGCGGTTCCAGAGAGGGGCGCCGATGGTGGAGTTGGCGCCGTGCGGGGTGTGGCAGTAAACACACACCTCGCCATAATCATTGCGGGAGCTGTCCATATTGACCGAGGCACCGCCCAGATAACTCATGGTCATGTTGTGACGGGTGTTGACGATGCTGTCGATGTTGGACGCCTTACTGGCCGGGTCCCAACCGTCGGCATAGACCATTCCGCCGCCGATGGTGGTCAGCATCGCGGCGATGAGCGGGAGAACTTTGCACTGCTTCGATGAACGACTGTAATCCATTATCTCCTGGACTCCTTAGCCAAGCGCAATTTCTTGAGAAAGGTACAATATTTTTACTGTATTTTCTATAGATGCATGCGGTATGCCATTGATCTAAATCACTGATCCATCGCATTTATCGAAAAATAATTTTGCAAAATCGGGAAATTTGTCAGATTTGTTTCTCGATATCGGGAATGGTTCGATGTGTCATTGTGCGGAAAAACTGTGATTTGTGGCGGGTAGCGTTAGCCATGGTGAGAATACGGCGCATGCTTTCAGGATAAGTTTGGCGCATACAAGAGAGAGACCGGCATTTTCTAAATAGGCGTTCCGAATACCAATACACTTGGGAAACCAGAATCTGCCAATAATGTTAAGTGATCTGGTATTCGGAACACTTATTCAGGCCGGACTCAAGTTTATTGTGCAATGCCGTGGTCGTTTCCGGTTTAAGGGTACAGCAGGGGGATACGGCATTGAAACCGGAGTTTGACCTCCGGTTTCAATGCCGGGGAACGGATCAGGAATGGTGCTGTTCATACTTTTTTATTAAGCCAGTCGGCCGCTTTTTTTTGTTCTGCTTGTTGAGCACGAAAACGAGGGTTTCACCATTTGGGCCTGCACCGATCATGCTGTACTGGTAATTCGGATGCCCGAAGTCGCGTACCGTTTTCATATCGTCGAAATTGTTGAATATGTAGATACGACCGTGTTTGACCATTTCTGCATAGAAATCTTCAGCGGGTTTTGCCTTACCGTCGAAAAGATCAACAACAGGAATGCCAGAGCGCTTTTTTTTGTCCTTTTTCGTCAAACCGAAAACCAGGGTTTCGTTGTTTGGTCCTGCGCCGATACGGGTGAGGCGATAGGGCGTTTCCCCCAGTTTCAGAAAATCCGTATATAATTTTCGGTCATAAAAAACATGGATGCGGCCTTCATGGTGAACTTCATAAACTTCACTGACGCCTCCTCCTGCTTTGGTCATGCTGGTTGTGCCACAGGCGCTCAGCAACATCACAGTGACTGCCACTAAAATAAAATTTTCAATATTTTTAAGAATCATCAACAGAGTCTCCCAAAATTAATAACCTCTGGGATGCGATGCTACGGGATGATGATTGCAGAATTGTTACATGTGGCTGGTGTTTTTGGTCCTGCGAATGATTCATATATTAAGGAATACCAAAGCAGAAGCCGGCTTATAGTGGCTTGATCAGATCGGCAGAGTCATTGATGGGATTGTTGACAGCGGTACTCACCGCATACATCTGTAACAGGGCGGAATCAACCGGCTGCAGTAATTCCTGTAAAACGGATTCATCACCGAAATTCGGATCAAGCCAGGTGTTGTAATTTTCCGCTAACATAATCGCAGGCATGCGCTCATGAATTTTTCCAACCAGTTCATTTGCCGGGGTGGTGATGATGGTAAAGGAATTGATGGTGTGCTCACCTTCCCAATATTCCCATAGGCCGGCAAAGGCGAACAGCGGTGCCTGTTTCATCCTGATGAAATAAGGTTGTTTGCCGTGCGCCTCACTGTGCCATTCGTAAAAACCGCTCGTCGGGATCAGACAACGGCGGTGTTTGTACGCGCTGCGGTAGGCGGGACGCTCGGCCAGGGTTTCGGCTTTGGCATTGATCATTTTGTATTTGGAGGATGGTTCCTTCGCCCAGTGGGGGATCAATCCCCAATGCATCAGTGAGCAGGCGCGACCGTCAGCCGGGGCCTGCCAGATCACCGGGGCGTCACTGCCGGGGGTGACGTTGTATGAGGGATGAAATTCAGGCAGCGGACCCTCGATGTCAAAATAGGGGCCGATGAATTCCGCACCGGCAGCGATGGTGTAACGGCCGCACATGTGAATCCCCCTTTCTGCGATTATTCGCTATAGCGGTAATACCGCCGGTTCAGATAGCGCACGACCTCCTCGACATCGCCGCTGTTCCATTGCAGCCGCAACTCCCCGGCCCAGCGAATCACCCAATGACGGATCGCATCGCGGTTCTTCGCGTTCCTGCGTTTTCTGATATGTACAGTGCTGTCATGGCAGTGCTCACAATAGGTCTCATACAGAAGCTGGCCGCGGGAAGCCGCGGGCAATGTTGTGGCTGGTGTGGTCTTGCCGGAGCGGCTTTGCGCTTGCGTTTCTTCAGGTAGTGAAGGTGTCGCGGGAATCGCGCGTGCGCTGACGCTTATGAGCAACAACAGCAGGGTGGTGCCGATCAATTTTGTCATATCAACCTCCCTATGGAGAGTCTGGGGTGTCGCCATGATGTTGGCGAAGGTATTCGTACATGACGATGGAGCCGGCGACACTGACGTTGAGGCTTTCCATTTTGCCATGATGAGGAATATTCAGGCAGCGGATATCGGGATAGTCGTCCGGGTTGAAGCTGAAGCCGAGTCCCTCATTGCCGAGGATAAAGGCACTTTTGTCTGGAAGCATGGTGTGATAAAGCACGTTTTCACAGCTTGCCTCCAGCCGGAACAAGGTATAGCCATGCTGTTGCAGATCCTGGTAACACTCCCGGAAAGTATCATGAAAGCGGGCCGGCACCTTGCGAAAGGCGCCTTTCGCCGGAGCAGGATCAAAGGGCTCACTGTTGATCAGATGTATTTCGCGGGCGCCAAACGCTTCCGCACTGCGAAACAGTTTGGGGATGTTGAACCCCGCTTTCAGATGGTCCAGCACCAGGATGAACGCGTTCGGGCCGGGTGTGGCCAGTTTGTTACGCTGCCGCTCCCTGGTGTAACGCTGCATTGCGTTTTTATGCCGCTGGCGGCGTTTTTTTCTTTCCTGCCGGCTGACCATGGTGGTTTCTAATCTGTTCGGGATCCGCTTTCAATCATACAGGATGCGTTCTTCCCGGGGAAAATACATATAAAACACAGGGTTATGAAAAAAAGAGGCTGCTTCCCTCTTGAAATATAAGAAAACGCTAATATACTAACCGCCATTGGTCACGAATGGAGAATATCTATGTACTGGAACATCAAGGAAATCGAAGCCCCCGAACTGGCGCAACGGCTGGACAGCGGCGGCGGTAATGTGCGTGTCATCGACGTGCGCGAAATGAATGAAATCAAGGCAGGGACCGTTCCAGGTGCCGAGGCCATGCCAATGGCAAGCATACCGGTGAGAATGCATGAACTGAAGCAGGATGAAGAGCTGGTCGTTGTCTGCCGCAGCGGCGCCCGCTCCGCCCAGGTGTGCATGTTCCTGCAGCAGCAAGGCTATGACAATGTCTTCAACCTGCGTGGCGGGATGATGGCCTGGGCGCGTTCGGGGCATCAGATCGGTTTGTCAAAAGCCGGCTGAAGAACGGCCGATTTCCGGGCCCGGGAGACAGGCCGGCAGCATGAACTGCCGGCCTGTTTTTTTGTGCGGCGGCGATCAGGCGGCCTGCTGGGCGGCGATCAACGGGAAAATCTGTTCGTTTTCGTATTTGATCCGTTGCTTGATCAAACGGAATATTTCCTCGCTCTCCTCCAGCAGGGCATCGTGATCGATTGCTTCCGTCACCGGTTTACACCAATGGCGGAGGTAGGTGGAAAAGCGTTTTTTGATTTCCCGGCCGCTGTCATGAAAATTTCTGGCGACCTCCCTGATGGCGGCGTCACTGTGTTCGGAAAGTCCCGAATAAATGGTATTGTCCTCAAAAACCAGATGGATCCACACCTTTTCCTTGAAACGGGACATGAGTTCACATACATAGGGATTGGTGTGCAGCGATTTGTGCGCCACCAGAACGGACAGCACCTCGCACAGTTCGGAAATTTCCTGGTTTTGTTTTTTCAGATCGTCGAGGGTAAACATACAGCGGATCTCCAGCATTTCGGGGTTTCTCACCTTTAAAACTAGCGTGTTAACACGCCCGTCGCAACAGGGATGAGGGGTGTCGCCGCTGTGGCCGCCCGCTTTTATCCATTCGATTGACGAAGATCACCTTCGGCAGGTGCAGCCAGGCCGGGCGGGGTGATGTTTGTCTGCGGCAGTTTCGCCAGGGGGCAAAATTAGCGGATTTTACCCGTGCCCGCGGCGGGGATGCCGGGAGAATGGTTTACCCGCTATCGTTAAGCGATTATGATCAACTGCCCAGTTAATATTGGAACAGGCTTTGCCTGCTTGAAGAACCCGCGATGACCATGAAGTACAAAACCGACGATCTGCGTATCACCGCCATGAGCGAGGTGATGCCGCCCGTGCAACTGCACAAGGATTGCCCGATTACCGATGAGATCAGCAAGCTCATCTTCGATACCCGCACCGAGATCCACAATATTCTGCAAGGGCGTGATGATCGTTTACTGGTAATCATCGGCCCCTGTTCCGTGCACGATCCGCAAGCGGCAATGGAGTATGTTTCACGTCTGAAGATAATGCGTGACGAGTTACAGGATGATTTGCTGATTGTCATGCGGGTCTATTTTGAAAAGCCACGCACCACTGTCGGCTGGAAAGGCCTGATCAACGATCCGGATCTTGACAACAGTTATCAGATCAACAAAGGCTTGCATATTGCACGCAGGCTTTTGCTGGATATCAATCGAGAGGGTGTGCCGGCTGCCACCGAGTTTCTGGATCTCATCACGCCGCAATATATTGCCGATTTGATCAGCTGGGGCGCCATCGGCGCGCGCACCACCGAGAGCCAGGTGCATCGCGAGCTGGCTTCCGGCCTGTCGTCACCGGTTGGTTTTAAAAACGGCACGGACGGCACCCTGAGTGTCGCGATCGATGCGGTGCGCGCCGCCAGCCAACCGCACAATTTTCTCTCCCTGACGAAGGCAGGCCATTCTGCAATTTTTGCCACCACCGGAAACGAGGACTGCCATATCATTTTGCGCGGCGGCAGGGACCCCAATTACGATGCGGCCAGTGTCGCCGAGGCGGTGAAGCAACTGCAGGCGGCCGGAATAAACTCGAAACTGATGATCGATTTCAGCCACGCCAACAGCCGCAAACAGGCAGAACGGCAGATCGATGTCGGCCGTGATGTCGCTGCACAGATTGCAGGGGGCAACCATCACATCATGGGAGTGATGATCGAAAGCCATCTGGTGGCGGGTCGTCAGAATGTGGAGGACGACAAGCCGCTGGTGTATGGCCAGAGTATCACCGATGCCTGCATCGGCTGGGAGGAGAGCGAACTCCTCTTGAGGGAACTGGCGGAATCGGTGAGGCAACGCCGTAAATCACTGGCTGCCTGATGATTGGCGAAAAAACACAGATAACACCAGGCGGGGAATAGACGAAATGGAAATGGCCCTATGGGAAAAAATTCTGCTGGGTGTCCTGGTGCTGGTGGTTGTTTTATGGTTCCGTCCCGGCATCAAGGCGGCATTACAGCGGAGCAGGGAAGCCGAGAACAAGGACTGGAAGGGGGTTTTACTGCCGATTGGTGCCGTGGTGCTGTTTGTACTGTTGCTGATCATGCTGGTTCGCTGAATAAGCGTTTGTAGTTCGTATTGGTATAGCCTTGATTTGGAGGGGCAGGACTCCGCAACCCTGCCCGGTAAACAACGGGCGGGCACCTTAGCCGCATAATTCATAATTATTTAGCTGCCGTGATGAACCTGGAAGAACGCATTACCGAACTTGAGACCCGCCTTACTTTTCAGGAAGGCGGCATACAGGCGTTAAGCGATGTGCTGGCGCGCCAACAGCAGCAGCTGGAAAGCATGCAGGAGATGTTGCAGGAGATACAGGCGAGACTGAAAGAACTGGCAGCCACAAAACCGGCTGCACCCACAGCAGAACCTCCGCCGCCACACTATTGAAGAACTCAGTAATACAAAAAGGGCGCATAGGTGATCAACAGCACCGCCAGCAGCAACATCAGGAGAAAAGGAAAGGTTGCCTTGTAAATCACTTCCACCGGTTTATCAAAACGATAACTGGCAATGAACAGATTTATCCCCACCGGCGGGGTGAGATACCCCAGTTGCATGTTGGCGAGAAAAATGATTCCGAGGTGTACCGGGCCGATGCCATACTGCAGCGCCACCGGCAGGATCAGCGGAACCATGATCACCAATGCCGAGAAAATATCGAGGAAGGCGCCAAGGATCAGCAGCACGATATTCAGCAGGGCGAGAAAGGTGTATTTGCTGGAAATATGATGCTGGATCCATTCAAATAATTTTACCGGCACTTCCGCATCCACCAGGAAATTGGCAAAGGCCAGCGATACCCCGAGGATCAGAAGGATGCCGCCGACGACCGTCATCGATTCTGTCATGATCCGCGGCAGCGCGGTAAGTTTGATCTCTTTGTAGACAAATACTTCCACCACCAGCACGTACAAGGCGGTGACTGCCGCGGCCTCGGAAACCGCAAACAGACCACCGTAGATACCGCCAAGAACAAAAATTGGCAGGGGCAATTCCCATTTGGCATCTTTCAGCGCGTCCCAGGCTTCCTTGCGATCAAACGCTTTGAGCGGAATCACGTCCCGGCGTGTCACCCACAGGCTCCACAATCCGAGCAGAAACAGCATCAGCAGGGTTGGCAGGATCCCGGCGACAAAGACCCGGGTGATGGAGAGGGGTTCCCCCAGGTTCAGTTGTTGCACCACCACCACGTAAAGGATCATCGGCAGCGAAGGCGGGAGCAACAGCCCGAGGCTGCCGGCCGATGTGATCAGGCCAAGGCTGAAACGGTCGTTATAGCCGACCTCCTTGAGAGCAGGATAGAGCAGCGCCCCCAGGGCGACGATGGTGACACCGGTGGCGCCGGTAAACGCAGTGAACATGGCACAGGAGAAGAGGGTGACAATCACCAGCTCTGCCGGCAGCCAGCCCAGCAGGCAGCGGGAGAGATTCACCAGCCGGTGTGAAGTCTGGCTTTCGCTTAACAGGTAACCGGCGAAGGTGAACAGCGGCAGGGCGAGTAACAGCGGGGTTTCCGTCAGTCGGTAGATTTCAATGGCGATAACCCCCAGGTCCACATCGCTGTAGGCGAAGCCCAGCAGGCTCGCGGCGGCAATCACGACAAACAGGGGCACACCGGTTATCGCCAGTACTACCAGAAGAAGTGCCAGGACGGTGAGCAGCATCAATTATCCTGAAGCGCAGGGGGCTTGATGGCGGAGAGCAGATAACGCAGCGCCATCACCAAAAAGGCGAAGGGAATGATGGACTCCATCAGCCATACCGGCACACCCTCGAAAGCCGCAATGCCGTCGGCATATTCCAGTTTGATGAATTGCAGGCTGTACCAGGCTACCAGTGTGCAGATCACCGCGGCGACGCTGTCGGTCAGCCGTCCCAGCATGCGCCGGGCGTGGGGGCTGAGATGACGGGAGAGTATGTCGATACGGATGTGGCGATGTTCACGGCTGGCAATCATCGCGCCCACCAGCCCCAGCCATAACACCAGGATGCGCACCAGCGTGTCGCCCCAGGGGATGCCGGAATGCATGACGTTGCGCAGGAAAATCTGGATCACCGCAAACAGGATGGTCGTGGTCAGAATGAGGATCAGAAAGCCGCTTTCGATTCTGCGTAACAGGCGCTGCATCGTGGCAAGTTTGGAACTAAGGGACATCAGTGGCGGCTGCGATATTCTGTTAACAGTGCGTTCACCTTCTCCATGATTGCAGGGCTGATGTAGCCGGTTTTCACCAGATGCTGGCGAGCCTTGCCGGAGTATTGGCGCCATTCCTGCAATTGTTCCGGGCTGGGTGAGATAAATTCAATACCCTGTTTTTTCAGCGCGGCAAAGGCATTTATGTTGTCAAGACGGTTGCGTTGATCGATTTCCTTGAATACTTTTCCCATGACGCTGCGCACGGTTTGTTGGTCCGCCTTGGACAGTCTGTTGAAGGCGCGTTTATCGATGATCAATAACGCATAACTGTATAACAAGGGCATGTCGGTCAGATATTTGATCTGGGTATGCCAGTGCAATGCCAGGGTGACGATGGGGGGCGAGGCCACGGTGTTGATCAAGCCGGTTTGCAGGCCGGTGAGCACATCACCGATGGGCAAGGGTACCGGCTTGACATCGTATGCCTTGACCGCTTCGTGGGAAACCTTGTCGGACGCCGGCACCCAGGTTTTGTAACGGCGCAGATCCGCCACCGCACGGATGGGGTAAAGCGACATCAGATAGGCGAAGCCGCCTTCCGCAAGGCCGAAACTGACGAAGCCTTTTTTTTCCAGATTGGCGAGTATGAGCGGATCGATCCGCTTGCGCACATAGCTGATTTCGTCCAGGTTGCGAAACAGCATCGGCAGGTTGTACACCACGGAATCGGAATAAATGTTGCTGATGGTGCCGGCGGTGACTGCGCCGCCCTGTAACTGGCGGATGCGGATTTTCCGCAACACGGTTTTGTCGTCTCCCATGACGCCACCAGGATAAAACTTGAAGCGCACCCGGTTGCCGGTTTTCTCTGAAATCTCCTTGGCACCGCCGCGCATTGCGTTCATCCAGAAAGAACCATCGGGGGAGAGCGTGGCAATCTTGAAGGTCGCGGCGGAAGCCAGGACGGGTGCCAGGCCGGTCAGAAAAAGGAAAGAAACAAGAAGGGTCTTCATTGCATGGCGCTCGGTTGCTGATTGATTAGAGATAGGGCGATGTTAAAAATAATCATTGGAGGAAGCCAGCAGTTTTGCCGCCTGTCGCTGTGCCAGCATATTGGTCAGGGTCAGATCCGGCGCCACCGGATCCGCCGCCAGCACCTCTTTGAGCAAACGGTCGTGCAAATCACGATCAAACACCATTCTGGCATAGTGTTTGGCGTAGAGCACCTTGGCCATCAGGTTGCGTCCGCCTGACAAAGCGATCGCCCGCTCGAAATGCTGCTTTGCGAGTTTGGGTTTGCCACCGGCTGCGGGGGGCAGCAGGCTGAAGCTGATCCCCAGATACAAATGGGCGTTGCCGTGTTCATGGGCTTCATCCAGCTCAACCAGGCGTTGCATGATGGCAGTGATGCGAGGCAGATCCGCTATGGCATTCCAGTCATCGCTGTTGGCCTGTATCCAGCCCGCCCAGCTGGAACCCAGAATGTACATCACTTCAACATCCTCGGCGGTAAAACCGTTCACAGTCCGTTTGAAATCCGCAAAAGGCTGGTTGCGGATCTGGCAGCTGGCGGGATGGTGCAGGCAGGCGGCGCGCAAAGCCCGTGTCAGGGCCCGGCTGGAGAGGCGCTTGCTGCGCGCTTTGTCGCCCTGGACAAAGACACCGGCATAGGAGTTGTAGAGTCTGGCGCTGGCCATCAAGAGGGAAACATTGTCGGGATCATCCCGCAGCATGCCGTCGATCATCAGCAGGTAGGCAGGGGCGGCATCTCTGACGGTATCGAGATCATCATGGTTGAGCATGGCGCTCGACAGATTCGCCGCCAGGTCGCTGGTTGCCGAACTCAGCAGGGAGGCGCACCCCGATAACAGTGATGTCAGCAGAAGCGCGGCGACGAGGTATTTGCCGGGGCGTGTTTTCTTGTGCGGGCGCATGGTCCGTTTTGCCGGAAGGCCTTTTCCTTACCTTTGTTGTGGGATATTATATTCAAGTGGATATAATGTAGCGTGAATCCGGTTCCGGGTGAATCCGGGTATTATTAACTAATAGAATTTATATGTCATTTGCTATAGTTTGTCTCGGCCCAACCGATAACTATACACACAGGGTTGATGAAAATAACAAATGGAAGGGATACCAGTGGATGTTATCCGGCTGAGATGCTGCGGCGATTCAGCCAAATCCCTTTGGTTGATTGATTAAATGGAAAGAAGGGTTGGGTCAGTATGAAAATAGCTGTCGTTGATGATGATCAGGAACTTGCCACGTTGCTGTGCCTGTGGCTGACGGAGGCGGGCCATACCTGCCGTTCATTTACCAGTGGCCAGGCGTTTATCGACCAGGCGAATAATAATCATTTTGATGTCGTCCTGCTGGATATGGTGATGCCGGATATCGACGGAGAGCAGGTCCTCTCATGGTTGCGCGCCCAGCCTTATGGCGATATCCCGGTTATTTTTGTGACCGCCCGCGCCACCGAAGACGACATGGTGCGGGTGCTGGATGGTGGCGCCGATGACTACATCACCAAACCTGTTCGCAAACGTGAACTGCTGGCACGCATCAGTGCGGTCACCCGGCGTGTGTACACCCAGTCGGATTCCGAGCCGCTGGAAATCGGTCCCTATTTTATCGATATGCGAAGCCGCAGCGTCTTGTATGAGGGGAAGCCGATCAAATTGACCGACAAGGAATTTGAGCTGGTTACCTTCATCTTCAGTAACCTTGGGCGTTTGTTGTCCCGCCAGCAGATTTTGTCCACCGTCTGGGGGTACGAGACAGAGGTCAATACCCGCACGGTCGATACCCATATCAGCCGGATCCGCAAAAAGCTGAACCTCTCACCGGAGAACGGCTGGCGTCTCAGCTCTATCTATCATCAGGGTTACCGTCTGGAACAACTCCCGGTTGAGGACAGCTACCTGGCATCACGCATGCACTGAGGCCTAAAAAAGCTCGATATCTTCCTGTTGTTCCGCCGCTGGTGCCGTCATCGAGAGGATTTCCTCCATGGATTTGCCCTGCAGGATGGCGTCACACATCTGCAGATCGCTGTCCAGCGTGTATTTGGCCCGTATTTTCTGTTGCAGCGCCTGCCATTCCTGCGGGTTAAACAGCCGGTCCTCGTCACTCACCAGCTCTGTCAGGGATGCCAGGCTCTTGGAGACATGAGTGAGGCGCTGGCTCAATTTGTCGTAAAACTGAAACGCCATGATCGCCGCCTGGACCTTGTCGGCCACCTGTTCACAATCCTGCTGAATGGCGGTCTTAGCCGGACCCCCGGCCAGGGCCTCGGTTGCCGTTTTAATGTTTTGCACGCTGTCCACCATGGATGTGAAAGAGTGGGTCAGTGTGCCGATGGATTCACTGCCTTCACGCATGGCGTGTTCGATGCGGACGATCGCCAGGTTCAGCATCATCACGGTTTCACGTATTTGACAACCCTTGATATCTGTGTGGGGTTCGCTTGCAGGCTGGGAATCGGGCATGTGGGCTCCTGATCATGGCGCAAAATTGTGGTTCAGTCCCTATAGCGGTCGGTTTTACAGGAAACATTAGCCCGAATATCCGGTATAATGCGCGCCTTTTGAGCAATTGAGCAGAACCCGTCGTGATTGAGAAACTTCGTAATATCGCCATCATCGCCCATGTTGACCACGGCAAGACCACCCTGGTGGACAAGCTGCTGAGCCAGTCGGGCACCCTCGCCAGCCGTGGCGAGGTGGCAGAGCGCATCATGGATTCCAATGATCTGGAGAAGGAGCGTGGCATCACCATCCTCTCGAAAAACACCGCCATCAAATGGGGGGATTACCGCATTAATATCGTAGACACCCCCGGCCACGCTGATTTCGGAGGCGAAGTGGAGCGGGTGCTCTCCATGGTTGATTCAGTCCTGTTACTGGTGGATGCGGTGGAAGGCCCCATGCCGCAGACCCGGTTTGTCACCCAGAAAGCCCTGCAACAGGGACTCAAACCCATCGTGGTGATCAACAAAATTGATCGCCCCGGTGCACGTCCCGACTGGGTGGTGGATCAGACCTTTGATTTGTTCGATCGTCTTGGTGCCAGCAACGAGCAGCTCGACTTTCCGGTAATCTATGCTTCCGGACTGGAGGGGTACGCCGGACTGGAGGCTGATGTCCGCAGCGGCGACATGGAGCCCCTCTTCCAGGCCATCGTGGAGTATGTGCCCGAACCCATGGTGGACCTGGGCGGGCCGTTTCAGATGCAGGTCAGCTCCCTCGATTACAACAGTTACGTCGGTGTGATTGGCATTGGCCGTATCACCCGTGGCAGGGTCGGAACCAATACAGCGGTGGTGATTGTGGATCGTCATGGCAGGCAACGTAACGCCCGGGTGCAGCAGGTGTTCGGTTTCATGGGGCTGGAGCGTATCGAAGTGGCGGAAGCGCAGGCCGGTGACATTATCGCCTTTACCGGCATCGACGGGCTGAATATATCGGATACCCTTTGTGATCCCAGTCAGATCGAAGCCCTGCCGGCACTGAGTGTCGATGAACCGACGGTGAGCATGACGTTTCAGGTCAACAACTCGCCTTTTGCCGGTAAAGACGGCAAGTTTGTCACCTCGCGTCAGATCCAGGAACGCCTGGAGCGTGAACTGATCCATAATGTCGCCCTGCGGGTCGAACTTCTTGATGATTCGGAGGATGCGCCAGCGGGGAGTGCCACTGCGGCAGACAAGGGCTCGGCCCGCTTCCGCGTCTCCGGCCGCGGTGAACTGCATCTTTCGGTGCTGATTGAAAACATGCGCCGCGAAGGTTACGAGCTGGGTGTCTCCCGTCCCGAGGTGATCATCCGCGAAGTGGATGGCGAGTTGCAGGAACCGTTTGAACAGCTCACCGTTGATGTGGAAGAGCAGCACCAGGGGACGGTAATGGAGAAGCTGGGCGAACGTGGCGCCCAATTGAAAGACATGATCCCGGACGGCAAAGGCAGGGTGCGGCTGGACTTTATTATCCCGGCACGTGGCCTGATAGGTTTCCGCACCGAGTTCCTCACCGCCACCCAGGGAAGCGGGCTTTTATACAACGTCTTCGATCATTATGGCCCGTTGAAACGGGGCAACTTCGGCCAGCGCAGCAACGGTGTGTTAATCGCCAACGGTGCCGGCAAGGCGCTGGCATATGCGCTGTTCAACCTGCAGGAGCGGGGCCGCCTGTTTATCGGTCACGGTGAAGAGGTATATGAAGGTATGATTATCGGCATTCACTCGCGCAGCAACGATCTGGTGGTGAATCCCTTGAAAGCCAAGCAGCTTACCAATATTCGCGCCGCCGGTTCGGATGAAAATATCCTGTTGACCCCGCCGATCCGCATGAGCCTGGAGCAGGCGCTGGAATTTATCGATGACGATGAACTGGTGGAAGTCACTCCCAACCATATTCGCTTGCGCAAGAAACTGCTGCTGGAGCATGAGCGAAAAAAAGCTGCAAGAGCGGCGGTGGGCTGAACGAGTGTGCCGTCTCCCTTTCCGCTGGAAACCACGCTGCAGCGCGGGGCCGGCATGCGATTTATTGGCATACAAATAATACGGTATGCCCCGGGGAGATAAACCAGTTACAAGTTGAGCCCCATTCCTGATTTGTGTTTAGATGATTTGACGGTCTGGAAACAAATCAGCGGTCATCAAAGTGAAAGCAATAACAATAGAATAAGGAGGTTTACATGATCGGTAAAAAGAATGTGGTTTTTGGTTTTCTCTATCTTGTTTTCACAGCGTCACTCGGCATTGTGATGGTGAACATGTATGAGGATTTCGGCGCGGCGATGCAACAGAAGCAAAGCAGCGTTGGGCGGTTGCAACAACTGCAGGAAAACGGCTTTGAAGAGGAGCTGGAGCCCCTTGCGGCGAAACAAATCGCAAAGCTCAACACCAGCGGGATCCTCGCGCTCAACAAGGTGCGCAATACCGAGATGGAAATCGACCTTATCAAAGGCGGCGCGCATGCGCACGGTAATCTGGAAGCATTGTTGAATATCGCCGCTGGCCTCGCTTTGACTTTCATCGCGGTTGCGAAATGGTTCAAGCAACTCATCAGCTGGTTGTTTATTCTGGGCGCCGTGTTGCACTCGGGCATGCTCTATCTTGGGCGGGTGTTTGATCTGGCCTGGGCCAACAGTCTGCTGGAAACCGGTATCGGGCCGGTAATGATCCTCGCCGGGCTGGTGTTGGCCGGTATCGCGGCATTCATCGGTTTTCGTGGTGAAGTGAGCAAAGACAACTGAGTCATGGAACCTCTCTATCCCGCCATCAAACCCTACGCCACACACACCATCGAGGTGGATGACCCCCATGTGCTGCATGTGGAGGAGTGTGGCAATCCTGACGGGGTGGCGGTACTGTTTGTGCATGGCGGGCCCGGCGCAGGGTGTGAGCCATATCACCGCTGTTTTTTCGATCCGGAAAAATACCGCATCATTTTATTCGATCAGCGTGGTGCGGGACGTTCCACGCCGCATGCCGAACTGCAAGGGAACACCACCCAGGCGCTGGTGGCGGACATGGAGACCATCCGTGAAGCCCTGGGGGTGAAGCGCTGGGTGCTGTTCGGCGGTTCGTGGGGATCCACGCTGTCACTGGTCTATGCCGAAACCCATGCCGACAGGGTGTTGGGAATGATCCTGCGGGGGATCTTTTTATGCCGGCCGAAAGAGATCGCGTGGTTTTATCAAAAAGGCGCCAGCCGTATTTTTCCGGACTATTGGCAGGCGTTTCTCAAACCGATCCCGCCAGCGGAACGTGACGACATGGTCGCGGCCTATTACCGGCGCCTCACCGGGGATGACGAACTGGCGCGCATGGCGGCTGCCAAGGCGTGGTCGATGTGGGAGGCGCGCACCGCCACGCTCCACCAGCACAAGCAACTGGTTGAACACTTCAGCGATCCGTATACGGCGCTCAGCCTTGCGCGGATCGAGGCCCACTATTTCAGCAACAACGCATTTCTGCAGGAGGATCAGATCCTGCGCGATGCGGACAGGCTTGCGAACATTCCCGCGATAATTGTGCAGGGACGTTACGACATGATCTGCCCGATGGAAAGCGCCTGGGAATTGCAGCAGGCGTGGCCGACGGCAGAACTCTCCATCATTTCCGGCGCAGGTCATGCTGCCAGTGAGCCGGGTATCGTCGATGCCCTGATCAAAGCCACCCGAAAAATGTTGAAGCGTATTGAATGATTGCCTTGTTACAGCGTGTTACCGAAGCCCGTGTGGTGGTGGAGGGTGAGAATATCGGTGAAATCGGGAAAGGCGTTCTCGCCTTCATAGGTGTGGAGAAAGGCGACAGCGAAGCACAGGCCGATCGTCTGTTGCAGCGTGTGTTGGGGTATCGGATGTTTGCCGATGCCGGCGACAAAATGAATTTGAGCCTGCAGGACATAAAGGGTGGTTTGTTACTGGTACCCCAGTTCACCCTCGCCGCCGATACGCAAAAGGGCATGCGCCCCAGTTTTTCATCCGCCGCCACGCCGCAAGAGGGAAAGCGGCTGTTTCACTATCTGCTGCAGCAGTCCAGATTGATGCATCCTCATGTGGCTGCCGGACGATTTGCAGCGGATATGAAAGTGTCGCTCACCAACGATGGCCCGGTAACCTTCTGGTTACAGGTTGCGCCTGCAATCCGCTGAAAGTGACCGCTGGCATGAAAGTGAATAAATTTATCAGCCACAGCACAATCGTCCTTGGCCTGCTGTCCGGCCTGCTGGCAGGCTGTGACGGTGGAAGTGAGATGCCGGCGCAGAATATGTTCCCCTGGCAGATCAGCGTTACCGCCGATGGCAAAAGCCGGGTGTTTGGCATCACCTTCAACCAGTCGAAGCTGCAACAGGCCGCCAGCATGCTCGGGAGTGATTACAAGATTGCGCTGTTTGGTGACAAGGACGAAAGCTTGTCACTCGAAGCGTATTTCAGTGATGTGCACCTGGGCGGTTTGAGCGGCAAGATTTTTCTGCGGTTACAGGCCAGTGAGGATGAACTGCGTGGCATGCGTGCGCGTGTGCTCAAAGCCAAGCCACTGGGCCGGGGCGTGGTGCGCTACACCCTCGCGGAAGATGATCTGTTTCAGGCGGAAAAAAGAATTGTTGTCGGCATGAGCTATGTTCCCGCGGTCAATCTGGACGAGCAGACCGTGCTGGCACGTTTTGGCGAACCGGCGGAACGTATCAAACTCGGCCCGAGCAAGCAGCATTTTCTTTATCCGGAACTGGGCCTGGATCTGCTGCTGGACAGTGACGGCAAGGAGTTGCTGCAATATGTGGCGCCGGCCGGTTTCGCCCGCCTGCGTGAACCATTGATGAGGATGCAACAGCAGGGAAAGGTGAATTAAACCACTTCCTCAATCACTTCCATCAGGCGGGCCTGGCTGACCGGCTTGGTAATAAAATGATCCATCCCGGCGGCAAAGCACTGGTCCCGTTCGATGGTGGTGGAGTTGGCGGTCAGGGCAACGATGGGGACATGCTGCCCCGCTGGCTCAATCTCACGCCACAAGGTTGTTACTTCCAGCCCGGTCAGTTTTGGCATGCGCATGTCCATTAACACCAGATCGAAATGTTGCTCGCTTTTGAGCGCGTCGAGCGCGTCCTGGCCATTATCCACATGGGTAACGGTGTTCCCCTCCTGGCGCAGGAAGGTTGTGATCACCTTGGCGATGATCTCGGTATCTTCCGCCAGCAGGATATGCAGCTTCGTGTTTTTTCCATCAGAGGTATAGGTTTCCGAATCCGAAGTGGTTCGCTTGTGGCTATCCTCGGCAAGCGGCAGGGGCAGTTCAAACCAGAAGAGGCTGCCCTTGCCGGGTTCGCTGGCGGCGCCAATTTCACCATACATGGCCTTGACAAGTTTGTAAGAGATAGTGGTGCCCAGCCCGGTGCCGCTGCGTTGTTCGGCAGGGTTGGTCTGGCACTGGTAGAAGGGTTCAAAGATATGCTCGAGTTGCACTTTGGGGATACCGATACCGCTATCCTCGACCTCAAAACGCAGGCGGTTGAGGCCGTCCTGCTGCCGGGCTTTACTCACGCGTATCTCCACCCCGCCCTTATCGGTGTATTTGATGGCATTGCTGATCAGGTTGAGTAAAACCTGACGCAGACGATTATGATCGCCCACCACCATTTGCGGCACACCCTCCGCAATGCTGTAACGCAGCTGGATGGCCTTTTTCTTTGCCTGGGGTTCAAATATGTTAACCGTGCCTTTGACCACACGCTCCAGATTAAAGGCGGAGTGATCGAGCTGGTATTTGCCGGCCTCGATTTTCGAAAGGTCCAGGATATCGTTAATCAACGAATGCAGGGTGACAGATGATTCCTTCAGACCTTCAATATATTCATGCTGTTCCGGTGTGAGCCTGGTTTTCTCCAGCAGTTCGGTCATACCCAGAATGCCGGTCATCGGTGTGCGTATTTCATGGCTCATGGTGGCAAGAAATTCACTCTTTGCCCTGTTGGCGCGATCGGCTTCCTCGCGTGCCTTTTTGATGCGTGTGATCATCACGGAAAGATAAAAGGGCAGGATGGTAAGAAAGGCCATATAAGCGACGGCATCATAGATGTGGGAGTACCAGGTATCCGTAATGATCAGGATAATGCTGAAAGCAATAACAGAAGCCCCCATTGCCGCAAACAGTTCCCCGCGCCCGTAACGAACGCCATAGCCGATGTACATCCAGGGGAAAAACAGGAAAAAGGCGCTGAAGGGTCCGGCATCGGTTAACATCATCGCGACAGCGATGGCAGTGATATCAAACGGGATCGTCAGGTAGGGACGAATGCGGGAATGCGGGACGATAAAAACACTCGCCAGGGTGATTAACGCATACGCCAGGAAGACGACGGAAAAGATAATATATTCGGTGAAACTGGTGGGATAGTAGTTGGTGTACATCCCGGCAGCGATGAGTGCGGAGGCGAAAACCCAGATGAGAAACCGAGAGATGGATTGATTGAATTCCACATTTCCCCTGATTGCCTGGAGGTTGAATCTGCTCGGTTTTTTACTGGTCATCTGGCTGTCCGTCAGGTGCATGCTGCTGATATACTGATTGCATCATTATATTAAGGTGCTTGTAGATGTCTAGCGGAAACAGTGCCCCTTCAAGGAAAAATAAGTTGCAATTCACCGCGGAAACGAAATGCAGTTTCTGCCCCGGTTCCAAATGTTGCAATTACATTACCCAGGCTATCGATACGCCGCGCTCCATAGCGGATTTTGACCAGTTGTTATGGCAGCTGGCGCATGAAAATGTGCAGGTATACAAGGACGAGGATGGCTGGTTTCTGGTGGCGCTGAACCGCTGCCGTTTTCTGCAAGCGCACGGCCGCTGCAGCATCTACGAAAGCCGCCCGCAATTGTGCCGTGACTACAGTAACGACTATTGCGAGTACGATGCGCCGCCGGAAGAAGGATTTGATCTCTATTTCCAGACCTATGAGGAACTGGATGCCTACTGTCGCAAGCGTTATAAAAAGTGGGACTCACGCTTCAGCTGAGGCGGTACATTGCACGGCTTACGGCATGATCTCGCTGAAATCATAAATCGCCTGGAATTCATCAACCTCGCGTACCGGGCTTTTGCTGTCAGGCCTGGTGACCGCCAGCAGGCCGGCGATGCCGTATCGATGGGCCGAGCGTAACACCGGCAGGCTGTCGTCCACCAGCAAAGTGCGTTTTTTGTCGAACGGCTGTTTATTTTTGAGCTTGTCCCAGAAAGCGAGATTCTCCTTGGGGATGCCGAAGTCATGGGCACAGATGACGATGTCCAGATGCCGCTGCAGGGCGGTGCGCTCCAGTTTGAGCATCAGGCTTTTATGGTGGGCATTGGTAACCAGGATCCGCTGTTTTCCCAGCGCCTGCATGCGATCCAGAAATTCCACCACATGCGGGTGTACCGCAATAAGATGTTCAACCTCCTGTTTCAGCATGGCGATATCCAGGCCCAATTGCTCCGACCAGTAATCCACGCAATACCAGTCGATGGTTCCCTCGGCATCGCGGAAGCGGGGAAACAATTCCTGCTTTGCTGCTTCGAGCGCAAGCCCCTTTTTCTCCGCATAGCGGCGCGGGACGTGTTCACGCCAGAAATAATTGTCAAAATTCAGATCAAGCAGGGTGCCGTCCATGTCGAGCAGGACAGTGTCGATTTGCTTCCAGTCAATCATCTAACCGAGTCTGATAAGTTGGGAAATTGAGGGACATAACGTATCGGAATTTGGAGCAATGGTCTAGGCTCAAGGTAGGTACTGGTTGCAAGGAGTCGTGTATGCGCTACCCAGGCTTGCTGATCATGCTGTTTTTGTGTTTACCGGGCTTGACCCTGGCGCTGGAGCCGGACAGGGAGGAACTGGAAAAATGGCTGGAAAGTGATGAGGATGTGCCCCCTTCGGTTTCTACCGATCGGGTTAATGAGGGGGAACTGGTTTTTCTGCAGAAACCACCCGCCAGGGAGGTGCATCATCACCAGACCCGCTTGATCATTGACCATACGAGTTTGCAGAACGGTTGGGTGCGGCTGAAGCAGTGTCATGACCACCTGGATCGCGTGCCACGGGCACAGATTCTGTATAACCGTGAACGGGTGCGTGATTTGGCGATAACAGTCAGCCGGAATATCGGACAAAGCTGGGTGGAGAACAATAGCGTACAGCTTTCCGATATCGGCGAGAATGCGCGTCTTTGTGTCATTGCCCGGACCAGGGTGCTGCAGGCCAATGGAGACGGCAGTTACAGTATGCACAACGGTCCGTTCATGCGGCGCTTTCTCGATGGCTATTATCCGATGCGTGTCAGCATGGATATCGATTACAGCGATAGCGGCCTCCGTCTGGTGGCAATGACACCCCACGAGCAGCAGGGTTTCCGCGTCAGCAAACGCAAGGGCCACCTGTTGTTCGACGCCTGGTTTGAGGGGAAGCTGCGTACCGAATTCCGTTTTCGTCCTGATGCCCTTTGAAGCGGCGTTCGTCTCGTTGCCAAATTGCGAAGCGCAAACCCTGCCGCGTGAAAACCGTCTGGCCTTTCGTTCCAGTATTTAGTATGAGTAGACCGGCGTGGCTATTAGTTGCGTGAACTGGCAGAATAACGCTTGTTGCCAATATCATGATATCGATGAAATGAAGTCAGACACAAATAGCGAGGAACTGCGCTCCTTACTCGATCCGGTGAAAAAAATTGCCTACCAGGCCGGCCGCCGTATTATGGAAGTGTACGATCGGAGTTTCGATGTTTCGGAGAAGTCAGACAAGACGCCGTTGACAGAAGCGGATCTTGCCGCCCACCAGACCATTATGGAAGGCCTGGGACAACTCACCCCGGATATCCCCATTCTCTCCGAGGAATCCAAACCCACTTCCTTTGCAGAACGATCCACCTGGACGCGTTACTGGCTGGTCGATCCCCTCGATGGCACGCGTGAGTTCATCAAGCGCAACGGCGAGTTCACGGTAAACATTGCACTTATCGAAAACCATGATGCGGTGATCGGCGTTGTCTATGCACCGGTTGTCGGCAGCCTCTATTATGCGGCGAGAGGTACGGGTGCCTACAAGCGTGCCGGTCTGGATGATGCGGTGGAAATTCATGTGCGCAGCCATTGTCCGAAAAAAATCGTGGTGGCAGGCAGCCGTTCCCATCGCAGTCCCGCATTCCAGGATTTTCTTGCCAAATTACCTGCGTATGAAGTGATCAGCATGGGGAGCGCGTTGAAATCCTGCCTGGTGGCGGAAGGGGTTGCCGATGTCTATGCCCGTCTGGGCCCCACCTCCGAATGGGATACGGCGGCGGCACAATGCATCGTTGAGGAAGCGGGTGGGCGCATCACCGATACCAATATGCAGGTGCTGCGGTATAACACCAAGGAGGAACTGCTGAATCCCCACTTCTTTGTTTTTGGTGATGTCAGTATCGACTGGTCAAAATATCTGTAACCCCATCACAGGATAAACGCTCCCCCCTCATCTTCACCGCAGGCCGGCTGACGGCACAGCCGCTGATAACTATTCATCATAGACGGCCATGATGGCTTTCAGTTCAATCAGCACCAGCCGGCATTCATCCTGCGAAAGAGCGCGGGTTGCCGGCAGCGTTTCCCCCTGTTCGAGTTTTTCAATGGAGTCGCGGACTGACTGGCACCCTTCGGAGCAAAGGGCCTCGATGCAGTGCTGCACACTGGGCGGAAAAGATTTCATAACATCGTGATCGCTCTCGGCATTTTCTTTCCCCGCTTGTGGCGGAAAAACGGCGGGACGGCAAACGAAACCGGATCCTGATTATTATAAAGCACAATGCTGGAGGACACCGCAAAAAAATTGCTGCCTTCCAGCTTTTTCAGAAAGAGGGTCTTCTCAGCCTGTTTTTGTTTTTATCGGCATGTCTTTTGCAGGATTTTATTTGACTGACAAAGATTTGGCGAAAGGAAATGCGGGCAGAAAACTACAGTCAACGTATCCTCAATCCATTTCGGGGTGTGATGAACATCATTGAACTGGATGAAGCCGATGCCGTGACCACGGACGGTATTCACTGGACCCTGTATATCCATGACGATCCCGATCCCTGGCAATACCAGGATAATCTGCAGGCCGACATCGTTACCCCCGATATCAAATACGGTACCTGGTCGGCGGAAGAGGGTTTTCGCCCTGCACCGGTGTTATCCAGCATGAATTATGCGCGTATCAGGCGTGAAGGCGGGCGGTTGCTGGAGGCCATTCAGGCAAGCTACCAGACTCTGCCCTTTGCTTTGAAAGACAAGTATGAGCTATGGCTGTTGGACAAGGAGACGGATCTGCCCCTGGTGTTGCTCGACAGTGCGTGTGAGGAACAAAGTTTATATCAGGATGGCAGCTTGTACTGGAATCCGGGACAACGTTGCAAAAAGATGTTCCGAAGTGCCGCCGTTTCCCGCAGCGGGCAATCGGTTTGCGCCGGCGAGTGTATCGCCACGCTGATCAATTCCCGTGCCGGTGATACCCCTGGCGCCCAGTGGTTCTGGCGGGACGATGACGGTACCGGCTTTGCCCTGGGGGGGATCAATCTCGACGAAGCGGTCATGTCGCGGCAATTACCGGCACAGGCTTTCCCCCCTCTTTTGTTGAATACCCAGTGGGTTGCCGGGGAGACGCTCGAACTGGTGTACGATTTTCAGGCGTGGCTGGCGCCGTGGTTGTTGCTGTTGCAGGATATCAGCAGGGAACAGCGGTATCAGCTGGAGCTGGAAGCCCGCAAGCAGGCGGTATTGACCGCCTCGTTATACACACTTTACCCGGAAATTGTGGACAGTTTTATATTCAATGCGATCCGGATCGAGGCACGGTTGCGCCAAAGCGAGCGTGAGGAGATCCGGGAAGACGGTATCCTCTCTGCTTTCTCACTGATCTGAGCGAATCGAATTATCAGACCATATCTTGCGCCGGGGTTTGTGCATTCCCATCCCGACATACCCATAATGGACAAAAGGCCTATGATTTTCAGGGTTGAAATATAAGAAAATGCTAATATAGTAACGGGACGGATATCATTATTATATTGGAGATAAAAAGATGACTATTGATCGCATCGTAATGCTTTTTGCAGGCAGTTTTATTCTGATCAGTTTGCTGCTTTCCCAGCTGCACAGCGAAAACTGGCTCTATTTCACCGCCTTTGTCGGCGCTAATCTGCTGCAATCCTCCTTCACCGGATTTTGCCCGCTGGCCAAAATGCTCAAGATGTTCGGCTCCAAGCCGGGGCAGGCTTTTTCCTGAAGCAAGTGCAATAATTTGATGACACGCCTGCCGCTCTTCCCTGATGAAAGAGCGGCAGGCTTTTTTTGTGAACAGACCCGGGAACAGACAGCGACATCAATCTGCCACTACCTTGCGTAACAGCGCGGCAAGCTGGCGGGTGCCGGGTCCCGGTTCGCGGGACTGGCCATAGATCAGGTACAAGGCGCTTTTGTAAGCACCTCCGTCCCGCAGCGGGATGGGTTTGAGAACACCGTGTTTCAGTAAATCCCGGATCCGGTGTTTCGGCAGCCAGGCAAAACCCAGACCCTCACTTATCGCGGTTGTCGCGGTTTCGATACTGCTGACACTCCAGCGGTGGGCCGCTCCCAGCCAGCCGACATCACGCTGTTGGCGCAGGCCGGAGTCGCGGATAACCACCTGCAGCTCCCGTTCGAGATCGGAAACAGTGATCTCCCTTCCCAGTTTGTGCAGAGGATGATCGCGGTGGGCTACGGCGAGAAACTCGATTTCGATCAAGGGATCAGCCAGAAAACTGGAGGGGATTTGGGCGGCAATCGCCAGATCAGCCTCGCCCTGCAGCAACGCATCCTCCGCTCCGGACAACACCACCTCATTGAGCTGCACGCGCGTCCCGTGGGAGAGGGGTTCAAACTCACGCAATGCTTGCATCAGCAGGCTGGTGGGAAATGCCGCATCCACAACCAGCTGGATCTCAGCCTCCCAGCCCTGTTCGAGATCATCAGCAAATTGTTCAAGCCTGAGCGCCTCCTGCAGCAAGTGACGGGACTGGCGCAGCAGGGCCTTGCCGGCTTCTGTCAGCATCGCCTTGCGGCCTTCTATCTGCAACAGGGTGACGCCCAGTTGCTGCTGCATTTTGGCAACCGTGTAACTTACCGACGATTGGCTGCGGTGCAGTTGTTCCGCTGCCTGGGCAAAACCGCCACAGTCGATCACCGCCTGTAATACCCGCCATTGTTCTAAACTGACACGTGGACCTTTCACGCCCGTAATCCTATCGAAGAATTAGATTGGTTATCGCAATATTTTGCGCTTTTTTATTGAATGTATCTACCTATACTCGGTAGTAATCCTTGCCCGGTGGCTTATGGTTATTATCGGCAAGGCGCAAACAGAAAAATCAACAACAGGACCAGAGGAAACGAATATGAGTTCAGAAGCCGTTATCGCGCAAAAAGCACCCTATGCCGTGGATGTGGAAGAGGGGGAAACCTACTACTGGTGCAGTTGTGGCCGGAGCAAAAAGCAGCCCTTTTGTGACGGTTCCCACGAAGGCACCAGTATGCGGCCGGTGGCATTCACTGCGGAAAAAAGTGAAAAGGTTTATTTGTGTGGATGCAAAAAAACAAACAATCAGCCTTTTTGTGACGGCGCGCATAACGATCTTTAGACAAAGAAGCGTTTACAGGCGGGCGCCGGAACGGTGCGGTGAAGGGGGAGTGGTGCAGGGCGGCGGGGTGGTGTTTATGCCGCTGCCTCGCCATTTCCTTTCAGCCTGCCGTTAAGACGCAACTGTAAAAGTTGCGGCGGAAACCATCCGCCTGTGGCTGACGATGAACAGCATTCGGCAGGCTATAATTCAGGAGTGACGGACGGATCATGGCTTAAAACCTGTTTTGCCGGCGGCAAAAAATACAAATGGCGTATTGCTGTCGTACATGCCGGCCGGCATACGTGATACGGTATTTTTAAAATTCCTTCAAAAAGAAAAAGAAGCAGCGATGCGCCATACCAACATATCCAAAGAGATTGCCAAAGGGCTGAAGGTTTTACGCAAGCGGATTCAGGCTGCCAATATCCCTTCCTCCAGGGTGGATGAGAGCATCAACATTGCAACCTGGAATATCCGTGAATTCGGCAGAAAACGGCGCAGCAAGGCGGCGATTCATTATATTGCGGAAATTCTGAACCAGTTTGATCTGATCGCGATCACCGAGGTGCGTGCTGATCTTACGGATTTGTCGCGGGTGATGGCGATCCTGGGACCCTATTGGAAGGCGGTGTATTCGGACTTTATTGCGGATTCCGGCGGTAACTGGGAACGGGTTGCTTATCTCTATGATGAGCGGGTGGTCATTTTCACCGGCCTGGCTGCAGAGGCTGATGCACCGCGGAAGAAGAACAAGACCACCGGGGAATATGTTCCGGAATTTTCCTGGTGGCGTTCGCCCTATATGACGTCATTTCGGGCTGGCACATTTGATTTTGTCCTGCTGTCTGCACATATCAGGTGGGGTAAAAAAAGTGCGGATCGGGTCGCCCCTCTCAGCCTGCTTGCAAAGTGGGTGGATAAACGGGTGCGGCGCAAGGATACGCGGGACAAGGACATCCTGGTGATGGGGGATTTCAACATCCCCTCGATAAAGAAAACCGATCCACTGTTTTCAGCGGTAACCAGCAAGGGGCTTCGGGTTCCTGCTGCCCTGGCCGGATTACACGGAAGCAATCTGAAAAAGAACAAGCGCTACGATCAGATTTTGCATTACCCGCGATATACAAAAAGCTTTAGCAATAATGGCGGTGCGCTGGATTTTTATGCCGGAAATCACCGGCCGTTGTTTCCCGACCTCAGTAAGGATGAGTTTACTTATCAGCTGTCGGATCATCTGCCACTGTGGGTGCAGTTGAACGTCGATGTGGAAGACGAGGAGCTGGAACAACTGTTAAATTGAGCGCAAAGAAAAAACACCGATTGCTGTATCATTTCAGTAAAGGTGTCGTTTGCACGTCAGCAGATTGAGCTGAGGCCCGAACCAGCGCAAAGGGGTTGATTAACCGCGATGACTGAACAACTGATCCAGGCGTTGCAGAATCCCGCGCGTTATCCGCATCCTGTGGCGGAAGTCGAGCTGATCGAAACCCATATCTCCTGGGTGCTGTTAACAGGAGAATTTGCCTACAAGATCAAAAAGCCGGTCAATCTGGGTTTTCTGGATTTTTCCACCCTGGAACGCCGTGCCTTTTATTGCCGCGAAGAGTTGCGTCTGAACCGCCGTCTGGCGCCGGAACTTTATCTGACCGTGGTCAGCATCACCGGCACAGAACGGCAACCGCTTCTGTGTGGCAGCGGTGAGGCGATTGAGTACGCGGTGAAAATGCGGCAGTTTGATCAGGCTGCACAGCTGGATCGGGTACTGGCTCGAAATGAATTATTACCTGCCCATATCGATCTCCTCGCGGCTATCGTCAGTCATTTTCACCAGAACGTGCCCTCGGCGCCGGCAGAAAGCCCCTTCGGTACAGCAGCGGCGGTGCGGCAGCCGGTGCTTGAAAATTTCATCCAGATCCGCGCGCACCTGCAGAAAACGGCATTGTTGCAACGGCTCGCACCATTGGAAGCATGGAGTCATCAGCAATGTGAGCAACTGAAAAACACCTTTGCCGCACGCAAGGCCGATGGTTTTATCCGTGAATGTCATGGCGATATGCATTTGCGTAATATGGCCTTGATCGACAACAAGGTGGTGGTGTTCGATTGCATTGAATTCAATGAGAACCTGCGCTGGATCGATGTGATCTCGGAAATTGCATTTCTCGTAATGGATTTACAGGATCGGCAGCAACCGCAACTGGCGCAGCGATTTTTGAATGCCTATCTGGAGAAAACCGGTGACTATGCCGGTTTGCGCGTATTGCGGTTTTATCAACTGTATCGCGCCATGGTGCGCACCAAGGTCGACGCCATACGTTTGCACCAGGCCGGGATGAGCGGGGAGGAAAGTCAATCGATCCTGAATGATCTCTCCGCTTATCTGCATCTGGCCGGGACCTATACCGGTACCGCATCACCCTGCCTGATCATCACCCACGGGGTATCCGGCACAGGCAAGACGACCCATACCCAGCCGCTGGTCGAACAGCTCCCGGCGATTCGCATCCGCTCCGATGTGGAGCGAAAGAGACTCTTCGGTATCGCGGCCGACACGCACCGTGCGGCGGAAATCGATCAGGGCATCTACACCCCGGAGGCAACGGCACGCACCTATGAGCGCCTGAAAGAACTGAGTGCCCTGATTTTGCGATGCGGGTATACGGTTATTGTCGATGCAACTTTCCTGCAGGCGAACTGCCGGCAGCCGTTTATCCTTCTTGCACGCGAGTTTGGCCTGCCCTTTTATATTCTCGATTTCAGCGCCCCGCCGGAATTGCTGCGCCAGCGGATCCGGCAACGCCAGCTGCAACAGGATGCCTCTGATGCCACCCTCGCGGTGCTGGAAAAACAACTGGCCCGTTACCAGCCTTTAAGCGAAGCCGAACAGCAATACACGCTTTCCATCGATACGGCCGCTGAGGTTGATATGTCAGAAATCCTGCAACGCCTGAGACAGGGTTCAGCGTGAGGGCGTGTGCTTCATCTGCCCTGCCAGCATTTCGCGCTTGCGCCCGAAGCCGGCCCGTTTGTGCACGGTAAAGCCGGCCGCCTGCAGTTCCCGCCGCACCGCGCCTGCCGCGGTGAAAGTGGCAAAGCTGGTACCCGGCCGGCTCAGACGGGCAACCTCCCGCAGCACCCCGGCTGACCACATCGCCGGGTTTTTTGCAGGGGCAAACCCATCCAGGTACCAGGCATCAACCACTGTTTGCACATCGGGCAAAAGCGCCAGCGCGTCGCCAAGCAACAGGGTCAGCGTAACCCGACCGTCACGCAATTGCAGTTGATGCCGCCCGCTGAGCAAAGGCGGATAGAGTGAGAGCAACTCTTCGGCCGGAGCGGCCAGTGCCGGCCAGAGTCGGCTGACGCGCCGGAGATCTGCGATTGACAGGGGATGCTTTTCCACCGACAGATAATGCAGGTGTGCAGCCGGTGGTGCCGACTCGCGCCAGGCGGCCAGGCTAAGAAGAAAGTTCAAGCCCGTGCCGAAGCCCGTCTCACCGATAGTGAAATGATCCGCCGAAGCAAAACGTGCCGGCAGATCATTCCCCTGCAAAAAGACATAGCGGCTCTCCGCCAGTCCATCGCTAGCGGAAAAATAAACATCATCGAAGATGTCACTGTAAGGCGTTCCATCACGCCACTTGAGAGATGCCGGTCGAAGTGGTTTCAAGGCAGTTATCATCAGTGATTGGTTATCGGGATTTTAGCCTGAAGAAACTAAATACCTCTGCCCCAGATGCTCCGTTGCTTAAGTGGGGTGGTATTCGGAACATTTATTTTAAAGTGCATACCTTTTTTGCACAGCAACTTAGACATCCCCCTGTGCTGCCCGGATACGCCGGCCGAGTTCACGGATTGCCTCAGGCAAGGGCATTCCCTGCTCCATTTGCGATTTGACAAATTCGGCTTTGGCGAGGACGTTCATTACTTCCTCGGTGTCACCGTCCTCAAAACAGGGATTGTGGCCTGATTCAAGGGTGGACTGGATGCAGGCTTCGATTTGTTCGCTGTTGAACCGCCGGGCCAGTTCCCGGATCTCGGCCAGGTGCAAATTCGATGGTTTGTTCACCGTGCAAGTCCCAGTGCGTCGAACAGGGTCAGTTCCCAGTGATCGCCGGCAACATCATGGCGCAGGATGTAGGTGCCACCGTCGTCCCCCAGCAGTTTGAAATAGCGGTGGTCAGGTTCCAGCCAGCGGTCGAGAACCTCCTCGACCTCGATGACACGCGAGCCGATGTGGAAGCGGCGCGGTGTCTGTTCGCCGCGGTAACCGGCGTAACACTCCACGTTGAGGGTCAAGGCATTGTCATGCACGGCGATGGACATCCGTAACGTTGGGCAACTGGCCGAGACGGGCGAGGATGCGGCTGAGCATGTCGATATCCGGTACTTCGATGGTGATGACCATGTGGGCGGTATGCGTCCTCCGTTCGGTGCTGGTGTTGACGGCGGTGACATTGATCTTCTCATTGGAGAGCAGGGTGGTAATGTCGCGCAACAAGCCGTGCCGATCGAAAGCGTGGATGACGATATCGACGGTGTAGATACCCTCCGCTTCGCTGCCCCAGTCGACTTCCACCAGACGCTCCGGGTGTTCGGACACGGTCTGCAGGATATTGTGACAATCACGCCGGTGTACCGAGACACCACTGCCCTGGGTGAGGTAGCCCACGATGGGATCGCCGGGGATCGGGTTGCAGCAGCGGGCAAAACGGGTCAGGAGATCACCGACACCCTGAACCAGAATATTGGTCGAGCCGGTGCGGGCGCGCGCCTTGCGTACCACCAGCTTGTCGTCTTCTGCGTGTTTTAGCGGGGTTGCGAGTTGCTGAGCGGTTTTGCCCAGCCAGGCCGGTTTGATTTCACCAATGCCCACCTGTGCGAGGAACTCATCGACACTCTTTTGCTGAAACTGCTGGGCCAGTTTCTCGTAGCGCACGTCGTTAAAGCCGAGCCGTTTGAGTTCACGATCGACAATCGTGCGCCCGGCGGCGATATTCTGATCCCTGTTCTGATGCCGCAACCAGTGCTGCACTTTTTGCCGCGCGCGGCTGGTGGCCAGGTAGCCCAGGGCGGGATTCAGCCAGTCGCGGCTGGGTCCGCCTCTTTTGACCGTCAGCACCTCCACCCGATCACCGGTGTTCAGCCGGTGGGTGAGTGGCACCATGCGGCCGTTCACCTTGGCGCCCCGGCAGCGATGGCCCACTTCGGTATGAACACGGTAGGCGAAATCGAGCGGTGTGGCACCGGCCGGCAGGTCGATGATTCTGCCCATCGGGGTGAAGACATAGACCCGATCGGCGAACACCGCGGATTTGAACTGGTCGACAAACTCACCGGCCTCGGCCACGTCGTCCTTCCACTCCAGCAACTGGCGCAGCCAGGCGATCTTCTCGTCGAAGTCGCTGTCGGAGTGGGCGCCCTCTTTATAGCGCCAGTGGGCGGCAACACCGTATTCCGATTCGCGGTGCATTCCCCACGTGCGGATCTGCACTTCCACCGTCTTGCCCTCCGGCCCGACGACGGCAGTGTGAATGGAACGGTAGTTGTTTTCCTTGGGTGTGGCGATGTAATCATCGAATTCGCCGGGCAGATAATTCCACTGGGTGTGCACCACACCAAGGGCAGCATAACAGTCCGGGATGGTATCCACGTAGATGCGCACGGCGCGCACATCGTAGATCTGATGGAACGCCTGGCGCTTGCGCTGCATTTTCTTCCAGATGCCGTAGATATGTTTGGCGCGGCCATGCACTTCGGCGTGAATGCCGAGGTGGTTGAGTTCATCCTCCAACTGTGCCACGAACTGGGCGATATATTCGTCACGCGCCACCCGCCGTTCGGCCAGTTGTTGGGCGATCTGCTTGTAGGCGTCGGGATTGAGATAGCGAAAGGCCAGATCCTCCAGTTCCCACTTGATCTGCCAGATGCCAAGCCGGTTGGCCAGCGGTGCAAAAATGTCCATGGTTTCGCGTGCGATCCGCTGCTGCTTGGCTGGCGGCAGGGCATGCAGGGTGCGCATGTTGTGCAGTCTGTCGGCCAGTTTGATCAGCACCACCCGCACATCCTCCGCCATGGCGAGCAGCATCTTACGCAGGTTTTCCGCCTGCAGATGTTCCTGGCTCTTCCGGGATTCGCCGCGCAGCGTGGAAATGATGTTCATCTTGGTGACCCCGTCCACCAGCTGCGCCACCTCGGTGCCGAACTGTTCCCGAATCGTGTTGAGATCGATGTCGGTGTCTTCCACCACGTCGTGCAGGATGGCTGCCGTGAGGGTGTCCACATCGAGATGCAGTTCGGTCAGGATATGGGCCACGGCCAGGGCATGTTGAAAATAGGGCTCGCCGGAGGCGCGCGTCTGCTCCGCATGCGCCTGCTCGGCCAGATTGCAGGCCCGCCTTAGCGTCTCCAGTTTCCCGGCCGGATGTTCAGCTTCTATTTCAGCCAGCCATGCGCCAGTCCCGGCCGGGACATTGGCCGCGAGCTGGGATTGTCTGCTGACGGTGGTCACCATGGTTGAACAGTTCCGAAATCTTGTTTGCTAACGCGTTTACTTTAAAGAGTTTACGCACAAGGCGATATGCCGATCCATGGGGCCGGGGTGCGTACCTCTGTGTACGCTTTGCGCTAGCAGTCGCGCACGGTCATCCCTGGCCCCTGCGACAGGTGCGCATCCGTGTGCTTTTCCCTGCTAACGACACCCATGGATCGGCATATCGCCCTGTCCATTGTCTTCACTGATATGTGGGCTCCCCCGGGGGAGGACAAGTACACATAGTATTTATTGAGACATCCGGGAGAAGGACAAGTTTCCAGTGCGGACAAGGGGATTTCGCGTCATCTTCCCGCCTGCACACACCGCAGAATGCCGTAGTCGTATTTGCCGCCGAGGGCGTCATGGACCGGTTTAAGGGGGCTGTCGCTGCGGGTGTCCAGCAACTCCATGGCGTTGAGGATTTCGGTGTATTGCGCCTCATCCAGCGGCACCACCTTGCGGGCATCGAGCAGGCCGGCATTGATTGCTTCGGCAAAGTGGGTGTAAATGGTGGCAGGTTTGAGATTGCGCGCGGTGGCGATGGCTTCGGCGTCATGGCCTGCCAGGTGGAGGGCGAGGGTTTCGTTAATTGTGTCGCTGAGGGTGTTGTCGAGCAGGGCGGGGCGGGGATGCCTGGCCATCTCGGCGAGGAAGAGCCGGCCGTAGCGTTGCAGTTTCTGTTCGCCGACGCCGGGAAGCTGCAGCAATCCGTCCTCACTGTCGGGGCGGTTGCGGGCCATGGCTTGCAGGGTGGCGTCATGGAAGATGACGTAGGGCGGTACACCCTGTTCGCGGGCAAGGCGGGTGCGCAGTGTGCGCAGGGCTTCGAACAGGGGCGCGTCCACGGAGCGCACCTGCCCGGTCGTGCTGCCGATGCGGGTTTTTTTTCGTTCCGCCTTGCGCAGTTTGCGTAGCTCGAGCCTGAACTCGCCGCGCAGCAAGGGGCGGGAGTCTTCAGTCAGGTGCAGGGCGCCGTAGCCGTCCACGTCCACACTGAGATAACCCCGGGCGATGAGCTGACGGAACACGCCACGCCACTCGCTGGCGGCCAGCTCCTGCCCGATGCCATAGGTGCTGAGTTTGTCATGACCGAAGCGCCGGATGCGCTCGTCCTCCTTGCCGCTGAGTACGTCGATGAGATAGTTGACGCCGAAGCGCTGGCCGGTGCGGTAGACGCAGGAAAGCGCCTTTCGTGCGGCTTCGGTGCCGTCCCAGGTCTCCGGCGGTTGCAGGCAGTTGTCGCAGTTACCGCAGGGTTCGGCCCGCGCTTCGCCAAAATAGGCCAGCAGCGCCTGGCGGCGGCAGGTGGTCAGCTCGCACAGGCCCAGCATGGCCTCCAGTTTGTGATGGAGCACCTGTTTGTATTTCTCGTCGGCGTCGGAGCCCTGGGTCATCTGCCGCAGGGTGATCACATCCTGCAGGCCATAGGCCATCCAGGCGTCGGCCGGCGCGCCGTCGCGGCCGGCGCGTCCTGTCTCCTGGTAGTAAGCCTCGATACTCTTCGGCAGGCTGAGGTGGGCGACGAAGCGCACGTCCGGTTTGTCGACCCCCATACCGAAGGCAATGGTGGCAACGATGATCACCCCCTCTTCGCGCAAAAAGCGCGCCTGGTGTTCGCGGCGTACTTCGTCCGGCAGGCCGGCGTGATAGGGCAGCGCGGTTCGGCCCTTGTTCTGCAGCCATACGGCGATGGCTTCCACCTTCTTGCGTGACAGGCAGTAGACGATACCGGCATCGCCGGGATGTTCGCTTTCGAGGAAACGCCATAACTGATCGCGGGCATTCTGGCCTTCGCTCAGGTGGTAACGGATGTTGGGCCGGTCGAAGCTGTTGATGAACACCGCTGCGGCGTGCAGATCCAGTTGTGCGATGATCTCCTGGCGCGTGCGTGCGTCGGCAGTAGCAGTGAGTGCAATGCGCGGCACCGCGGGATAGCGTTGCTGCAGCATGCAGAGCTGTTGATACTCGGGCCGGAAGTCGTGGCCCCATTGGGAAACGCAATGGGCCTCATCGATGGCAAACAGGGCCAGGGGCGAGGCATCCAGCAGCTTCAGGGTCGACTCGGTGAGCAACCGTTCGGGAGCGAGATAGAGCAGATCCAGCTCGCCACGCTGGAGTGCCGCCGCGGTTTCGCGCCGGCTGGCAGCATCCTGGGTGGAGTTGAGGAAGGCAGCACGGATGCCGAGTTGTTGCAGCGCATCCACCTGATCCTGCATCAGGGCGATAAGTGGTGAGATCACCACCCCCACACCCTCGCGCAGCAGCGCCGGGATCTGGTAACAGAGTGACTTGCCGCCACCGGTGGGCATCAGTGTCAGCACATCGCGGCCGGCCAGCAGCGCATCGATGATGTCAGCCTGGTGCAGGCGGAAATCGTCATAGCCGAAACGGCGTTTCAGGATCTCCCTTGCCTTGTCCAGTCCGGGGTGGCGCAGAGCGCTTTCCATAAACACTTTCCTGTGGTGATAACAGAATTGATCGTGCCTGACTTTGGCGGGGTTTGGCAATGGCAGAAGTGCATCGGCAGACTGTCGACAAGGCGGGAAGGTCTTCCTTGCGGATCGGAATCTGTCTGTAGGGTACTGGCTGCAGCGGCCGGTGAAACACATCACATTACAGGGAAGGGACAACCGGCCGTTGGCCGGCAGGGTATGACGTTTACCGTAACGTCATTGCGCAGTGGTTGATTTTCTCCTTGCAGAAGATGAGGCCGAACCCTGGTCCGCAAGTGGCAGGGAAATCTCCTCGCCGTAGGTGAAGGGCAAGAGGTAATAATCGTCACCCAGAATATTGACCCTGGGCCAGAAAGAGCAACCACCAAGCACAAAAGTCAAACAGAGAATAAAAATTTTCATGGTCCATTGAAAAACTGAAAAGCTGTAGTCCGATTATAGCAGCGATAGTTGCAGGCCGCCTGTGTAAAGCCGAACAGTTCACGGTAAACGCCAACCGTTTTTTATAGCAGGTCACATTTTGTGATCTCCTTTCTGACTGGTTCACAAAATCACAATACGTTGCTTGTTGTAAAAAATATGTTTTGTTAGTTTTTGTTGCGTAAAGTTTGTAGTTATCAGGTTTTACTCTCCCGTAACATGCGTAGTTGGGAAAGGATTTCTCGCATTCAATGAAGTGGATAGCATTGTTGTCATGAATACGCATTCTCTGCATATATCCGGAATGAACAGTGCGAGATCAGAATAAGGTCGGGTCTATGCCGTGCATGCCTGGTTTTATTTTGAGATCCGAAATGCACGGCATCCGCTCCGGTTGATACCGGAATTAATGCAATAACAGGAGAAAATC
Organism: Chromatiales bacterium; assembly: GCA_027032075.1. GTDB lineage: Bacteria > Pseudomonadota > Gammaproteobacteria > UBA6429 > Thiohalophilaceae > JAJRYG01. The sequence continues at coordinate 43,314 of JALVOC010000089.1, forward strand.
ATGTACAAGGAGATATCTTTATTATTGAGCGCACTCTCTTTTGTCTTTGTGATGAGCGTGAATACGCTGCATGCTGCACCGGTGAAGGATGTTGATATCGGTGCGTTGATAAGTAAGGCAAAAAATCCACCGGGCGCAAAAGCCGGGAAAGGAAGTACGGGTGGTCAGGCCGAACACAGTATGGGGGTGGGTTCGGACGGAAATCTGCCACAAACCGGGAAAAATGCCCCCCAGGCGCTTGTCGATCAGCTTGCCGCGCAAGGATGTTATGACATGTGGTGGGTATCCGGGAATCATACATGGAGCAGCAAGAGCTATTATTTCTATGCAACGACCGATCTTTCGGCAAGAACATGGACGCGTTATGGCACTGCAACCGCACCATGCGATATCCCCTTGACAGTGGATAAAATCGAGGTAATCGGTTCGACACTCAGCAATAATATCGTAACACCAAAGGCGCGTGTCAATGCGGTGTTGTATAACACCTCTTCTGTTTCCGCATCCGGCAACGACAAAGTCTACGGCATCAATGTCAAATACGCCTGTGGTGCCACGGTCTTGCACCGCGCAACGAAATACGGGGTTACCTGGCACACTGTAAGCCATTCAGGCTGTTATGGCGCCTATTAAATGTCGCCCTGGATGTAGTGCCGGTGAAAACCGAAACATGCAATAAAAAGCTGTCCGGACAGATGTTTGTCCGGGCGGTTTTGCTTTTAACGGTATTTCTTGCCATACAGGCGCATGCCCTGGAGATGCCGTCAGCACCGGGTCCGTCGTCATTTCCAGAAGCGCTTATCGAGGCCATCCGAAAATCAGGTGCCAAAGGCGTTATCTCGGCCTTCAGGGGGGATGCCCGGTTTCATGCCTCAGAACTTCAGCTTTCCTATTACACAAACACGGAAGGAAAACTGACAGGTGAATTTTTGATCGGGAATTTTACCGATGTTGCCAGAAGTTATACATTGGCCGTGCTGGTTGATTATAAACAAAAGAAATTCATCACAGGCGGCAGAAGGGTCTTGTATCACAGGTTGAATGTACCGGCGTGGCGGCATGTGATCTTGCCGTTGGCAATAGATGATATCGCCGATGGGGGGCATGATGTCGTTGTTCTGGCAATGGACAACAGGCAAAAAAAAGACACGATAGGCACAAACTTTCCGGTGCTCTATCACCGCTCGAACTTTTATGTAAAACGGAAAGACATGCCCGTTGTCCGCTATGAAAGATATAAAGAGGATGGCGGGGTTTTTCATGTGCCGCGGGTGGTTGTCAACAGCTCGGGCAGGGTTGCTGATTTTCAGGAGGGGCGTTCAGAAACCGGTGTGGCAGGCAAAAAAAATTATTTTGTGCATATAAATAACGAAACCGAAACCACCTCGAAATATGTCGTCCTTGCAATCAAGCCCGGAGCGGCTGCGCCGATCATGCAGCTTGAGGAAGGCATGCCGTTATTCATCGAGGTGGGCGCCGCACAGAGCGCCATGCTGCCATTGGCCGGCAAGTTAGTGAAAGCCGCTGAGCAGATCCATGTTGTTCTGTTTCGTGAGCCGTTTGTGCGGCTGGAAAAGAAACACGGGGAAATCAATGAGGTGCATTCGGAATTGTTGATATCCAAAGGATTTATTGTGAATTGAAGGCTTGGCGGTTGTCTTGTGACCGCCGATCAGGGGTGAGTGCTCCTTTTGGTTTTTTATGGTTTCGTTATACGCACAATAAGGGACAAGGCGATGAGTTTTATTCAATATATTTTCATGCTGGTTCTCGCCAGCCTCATGGCGACAGGGTTGTCGCTGGCCGGGGAAAACAGGACGACTATTGGAACAGGAGTGGGCCCCATGTACAACGGCCTGGGGTTGTCATACGGCCAGCAGGAAAAACACTTTTTAAAATATGCATCCCTGGGCTGTCTTGATATATCCGTCTCGGATTCGCGGGGTACCGAATATAATTGCGGGGTTGGCGGGGGATTCCTGAAAAGCGACATTTTCGACAATAAAAACAATAAGCATGGCATCGGCATGCATCTGGGCGCCACCTATAATCAGCGCCAGGGGCTGAACAAGGTCGAAGTTTTCGTGGCGCCTCAATATGTATATTTTTTCAACGGCATTGATGACAGCGGCTTGAATCTGGGTGTAAGTCTTCTCGCGGGGAAACGCGACGGGGAGACAGAAGTCGGAGCCGGCTTGCAAATAGGTTATCAGTTTTAAATATATCGCGTAATAAGCTGGTATGTGTTTATGTAGTGTTTATGTAGGATGTGGTGAGCTTGCGAACCGCATCGATCGAAAAACATGGATGAATACAGCAGGGCAAAGGGCAATCTTTTTTCAGGCGGCATGTTTTCCACAATAGATGGCTTCGCAAACTTACCGTATCCTGCCTAAATAAGTGTTCCGAATACCAGATCATTTAACATTATTGGCAGATTCTGGTTTCGCATCAGGACCAGAGGTCTTTTACATGACACGCTGTAAATACCTCCCTGTACGCTCGACAGCCGCCTCCCTGCGGCTGACGGTCATGTAAAAGACCTCTGGTCCTGATGCTCCGTTTCCCCAGTGTATTGGTATTCGGAACGCCTATTTAGTCCTGGTGGGCATGCGCGCATAGCACAATATCGAAGCGGATAGACCGGATCCTTTTCGGGGATCCGTGTTTCAGCGGTATACCGGCATCAACCCACGATATGATGCTTGCCGACGACATGCACGGTGCTTGCCTGGGGACCTTCGTCGCCGGTTTCTTCCGCAAATCTTACTTCGTCACCGATTTCCAGTGAGTCAAAATCGCCGTCCACGACACTGTTGCGGTGAAAATAAATTTCCCGCCCGTCTGCTGTCCTGATGCGGCCGAAATCCTCACCGCTGACAATCTCGGAGATCCAGCCATGGGGCGGAGCCTCGTGGCTTTTTACCTTGCCGCGCTGTTTTCTGGCGTAGTCCTGGAGTTGCCGCCGGGCGGCATCGAAAGCGTCGCGGATCGCCACATAGGCGTCTTCGTGTGCATGGTCTTTTGTCGGTGTGCGATTGACGACCAGTTCGTCGTCCGGCACGGTCAAATCAATTCTCACGTGATAGAGTTTGCCCTTATGGTGATGGCTGTGTGGCGCTTCCACCATTACCCGGCAGGACATGATGCGATCATAGAATTTGTCCAGTTTGGCGGCTTTTTCGCGGATTGCCGTTTCCATCGCGTCGGAATGAGGAATACCGCGAAAAGTGATCTGTAGTGGCTGTTGCATGGTTTTGCCCCCCGTTTTATTTCCTGGCTGTTAATAACCGGTTTGCTGGCAGGCATTTCCCCTGTCGAATCTCCCCCTCTTCATAGCTAAATATCTGTGCGAAAAAGGTGTCCGCTTGAAAATTGATAAGCCGGTACCGGAGAACCGGCCCCCCGATTTATGAAAATCACCACCATCTAAATTGGACACCTTTTTCACTCATCTGTTTAGATAATAGTCCAGCCATGGAAAAATTACTGCACCGGCGTCGACCACGGGGGCGGCGGGGCATGATCCCGATGCGCGGTTTTTGATGGCGCCATGCAGCAGTCCGAACAGGATAGGGGCGCGGAAGATGGGATGGGTTTAGGAAAAAAGTCGTAAAACGGCTCGTTGTTTGCCAAACTTATGAGTATCGGTTTCACTCCAGGCGCTTGTCCCCCTCCCTTTGCGAGTCTCATTTTTTAAGCGGCTTTCGCTGAGCCGGGATCGCGGTTCACCATCTCCTTGCTGATAAAAACATTTGATAATGGCAGGTCAACCGCCACCGCAAAACAACAGTGTATAAATATCTTTGCGTTACTTTAGAATGCCAGGCAATGCGGAAGAATAAAAAAATGCCGGACTTTTTTACAAAATATGACAAATTCCGGAATAACGATATATACTTTGTTATTCAACCACATAATGGAAATACACATGCCTAAGAAATCCAAGAAGACTGTAGTAAAAAGCGCCTCACTCGGGAAGGTTATCGATAATTCACTGGCAGCATTAAATACGGCGTACCATGATGGTGAAAAAGCCATCGAGGCCTTGTCAAAAATTGCAAAAAAACTGACTGCGGAAGGCAAGCGTTTAAGTAAAAAACGCGCCACCTTGTCCCGGCGCAAAAAAACCGTAATCGCGAAACTGAAGAAAACAAATGATGCGGTCACCCGGAAACTGCTTAAAACGACCGAAAAGGAACTTGCCGCAATTAAAAAACTGGCAGCAAAATCCGCGGCTGCCAAATCGGCAAATTCCGAGGAGTTAAAAAACTTAAAAGCACATTCCAAACGTACCAAGGCTTATCTTGCAGTGCTTGAAAAAGCGGACAAAATCCTGAACAAGCCCAAGAAAAAGAGACGTAAGAAACGTAGTAAAAAGGTTGCAGCCCAGGCATAAACACAATTCATCGAACGAAAACGCCCCTTGATTGGGGCGTTGTTGGATGTGCCGGAGATGAACTGTCCTCTTGCATGAATGCTTCGGCATCATATCCATCACTCCACCCGGTTGGCCGGTTTCGTCATGGCCAGTCTGTCATGCTCTGGGCAAGGTAGCTGAGGGGGTATACTTTTATCACTGCTGTCCCCTTAACCCCCTGGCCCTGATGCTTCGTTACCTAAGTGTACTGGTATTCGGAACGCCTATTCAGCTCCTCCCTCATCCCGGCCTTTCCCCCGCAGGAAAAAAAGGGATGGCACCGATTGGCGGGCGAGGTATGTTTTCAATCTCATCGATTACCCTGCCACGCCGATGGGCCGGATTGACGAATGAAAGACAGGATGTTTGTCACTTTGCTTCTGTTAACGGGTTTCGGCATACGCCGTGTCTGTGGCGGGAGAAGAAGGTAGCGGCTGTTTGCTTCTGGTGGGTACTCCGTGTGACACGACAGATGGTTTGCGAAACGGGAATAGACGGGAAGGGATGGGATTTGGTGGGAAAAAGCTAAAGGTGGCGGGAGGTTAGCGACGATCATGACGGTGAGGCATGGAAAATGACGCGTCACCCGATTTGCGACAAATTACTATTTCTCATGATTTTACGCCACCTGTTTTGCGACAAAAATAAACGTTAAAACGGCCTTTACATTTTCTTGCAAGCCTATTTGTGAAGTTGAAAAATAACGGTATTTACATCCTACGGCCGGTCCATACAACTCGGCCTATCACTTGAAGCTGGTCAGTTGCCTCTTTTGGAATTACTTGACGCTCATACGCCTGGTTATCACTTTTAATATAGATCGTGCCGTCAACCAGGCGCTGCAGGCGTTTAGCCAGCAGGTGATTGTTGATTGATAATACGTAGATGCCGTCTTCGGCGACGTCTTTCTGGCTGGTATCCACCAGCAATAAATCCCCATCCCGGATGGTGGGCTCCATTGAGTCGCCGCGCGCTGTCAGTGACACCAAGTTCTTGATATTAAAACCACTCTGAGCAAGCCAGTCACGACGAAATGCGATTTGGGACGTGACATCCTCCTCATCGATGTGCGCACCGTGGCCGGCTGAGACCTCGACATCGTACAGCGGCACTAGGGCGAATTCACTGCTGATGTCATGTTCTGGAACCTTTTCAGGCCTCATAGGGCCTTCCCCGGTAGCGAGCCAATTTACTGAAACTTCAGCAGCTTTCGATAGAGCGACAAGTTTGCTGGTTGATGGATCGGAAACCCCATCCCTCCACTTTCGTACGACTGACTCAGAAACACCGGCCAACCGTGCGAGCTTAGATACACCACCGCACTCTTTTATTAGCAAATTTACTCGCTCTGACAGAGTTCCATGTAAATCAGTGGAAGTTGGAACTCTTGTTCCATGTTCATTTGTTTGTTCCAAGTTTGCGTAACCCATTGTTTGTTAAGTTGTTTTATTTATTTTCGGTACGGTCGTGCGATTCGTAAGACGGAACCGGAATATTGTGTTGACTAAACGCATGTTCGTGCGCTATGTTTATACCCGCTATGAAAATTGACAACGCAACCCGACAGCTGCTCAAAGACCCCAAAAAGCGTCATGCCTGGGTGATCTACCAGCTCACCCTGCAGGGACGCTCCCTGGCTCAGGTAGCCGATGGTGCCGGCGTATCGCGCCAGTGCCTGTACCAGGTGTTCCGCCGCACCTATCCACGCATGGAACGGGTCGTGGCCGATGCGATAGGTCTGTCGCCGGCCGAACTGTGGCCCGAACGGTACGACGCCGACGGCCTACCCATTCGGCGCATGGGGCGCCCTAAAAAAGTCTCTTACCATGACAATGATAAGCGATCCCCCCGGCGCCGCAATGTAAAAGATTCGAGGGCGGCTTGACATGGCTCGGAATCGTGACACACGCACGCTTGATATGTTTGAAATCCCGCAGCCTGCATGTGGGATTCCGGGCAGTATGGACTACAGCATTGAGGTTTCCGCACTGGTCAGTGCCGCATTACGGGAATCACCTCTTGATCGCTACCAAGTAGCGGCAGACATGAGTCGCCTGAGCGGCCGGGAAATCAGCAAGCACATGCTTGATGCCTGGTCTGCCGAATCCCGCGAAAACCATAACATGCCTTTCTACCTTGCACCGGTGTTGGAAACCGCCCTTGAAACCCACCTTTTTTCAAACTGGCTCGCCGACAAGCGTGGTGGTCGGCTGCTGGTCGGACGCGAGGCGCTAAATGCCGAGCTGGGGAAACAGGAGAAGTTGAAGGATGAGGCGGCGCGGAAGATCCGGGAGTTGAAGAGAATCATGGGAGAGCTGGGATGATCATGTTTCCTTGGAACGAACGCGGCCTGACCGACACGGATTTGCTGGATCCGGAGGAAGAGCTGTGACTGCTTTTCTGGTGTCAGAAGCCCTTCCTACATCGACGCTCAAGGTAATTCGTCGCGCCATCAATGACGCGATGCAAGATGGGGGTGGCTACGTTCAATTTCGAGAGCAATTACGGCAAGCGCTTGACGCCATGCCGACAGATCTGCCGAAACATGCCAGGAGGACATATTGATGGGATGCCCTGGCGTTCTTAGTTTTCGCATGAAGTCGAGAAGCAGCGACGCCGCAACGCGGCGGGCAGCAGGCCTGCAGTTGCCCCATTTTTTACTGAAATCACCGGCCATCAGAAAGGCAACCGCTTCACCTTCTGCTTGCGCGTCTTCCGGCCGCATTATTCCAGGATTGTTTAGCCAAGGATGTGCTTTGTACAGCTCGTACATCAACTCAAACGCTTTTTCAGCATCAATCTCGATCATTGGGAACCATCCTTTGCAGGTTGGTGAGTTTGGCAACTATCAGCTTAGCAAAGGTATGGGTTCCCTCCCAAACTATGGGAGCGCGGCATGAAGGAGTGGTACAGCGCCTCTGAATTGGCTGGACTGCCGGGAATGCCAGGAACGGATCGTGGTGTACGCAAATCTGCCGATCGTGATGTTTGGACATCGCGCAAACGCCAAGGCAAAGGCGGTGGCCGGGAGTATGCCTTCAGCTCATTACCCAGGCAGACACAAGACTATCTCCTGCACCAGGCCGCGCAGCAGATCGCCGTAGCTAAGGTTTCCGAAGCGGACACGCCGCCGGTTCCCGTCGATACGCCCTCCAGCACAACGGAACTGGCCGATGGGCAGCGCGCCGTGATGCAAGCGCGTCTGCGGGTACTCGACTTTATCGATGAATTGCGGATACAGGTGGGCAGCACCGGGCGTGCCGTCAGCATCTTCGTCGACATGGCCCGCGCCGGCACGTTACCAGCGGAGATGGTCGATATCCTGCGCACCGCCAATGCGCGGCGTGGCAATGGTCGGTTGGCGCACAAGGCCACGATCTACCGCTGGCTGGAACGGCGCGAACGCATGGGCACCATCGCCGTCGCGCCGAAGGGCGGCATGAAATCGACCCCACCTGTCTGGTTGCCGAAACTGCTGGCGCTCTATCAACGACCACAGAAACCGTCCATCTCGGCCTGCCTGCGCGAGTGGGTCAACGTTTATCCCGATGTGCTACCCCCACCCTTGCGCACCGCGCAGCGGCGCATCGCCGAATTGCCGGTGGAAGTCCGGGAGTGGGGCCGCATGGGCCGCAACGCGCTGCGTTCTGTGCAACCGTTTGTCCGCCGCACAACAGATGGCCTGTGGCCGATGGATATCGTCACCGTCGACGGCCATCTTTTTAAGGCTTACCCACGTCATCCGCTAACCGGCCGCCGTTTCCGGCCTGAGTTGACGACGTATCTCGACATTGCTACACGGCGTGCCGTGGGTTTCTCGGCGTGGATTGCCGAGAGCCAGTTTGCGATCTGGGGCGCGCTGCGGGAAATGGTGCTGGATCCCGAATGTGGCATTCCGGCGATGCACTATTCCGACAATGGCGCCTATCGCGGCGAACAACACCGTACCGTGATGGCGCGGATTGGCACCACGATGATGTTCTCCGAAGCGTATCGGGCGCAGGCGCGCGGCGTCATCGAGCGATTCAACTCAAGCGTCTGGGTGCCCCTGGCCAAACGGTTCGCCACCTATGTCGGCGACGATGCGGATCCGGAGGCGGTAAAGAAAGCGCTGAGAAAGGCGGACGAAACCGGCGCGGGCCTGATGGCCTGGGAGGATTTCATCGCCGAATGCCGACATGAGATCGATGCCTACAACAACCGACCGCACAGCAGCCTCGGCGGGCTGACCCCGAACCAGGCCTGGGAGCGGGCAGTTGAGGAGGGCTGGCGACCCACGCTGCTCGACAACGACGACCTGCACGATCTGCTGCCCAGCGTAGAGCGCACAGTGCGTCGCGGTGAAATCTCCCTGCCCTGGGGCAAGTACTACCACGATGATCTGGCTATCTATCACGGCCGTACCGTGCGCGCCGCGATCCATCCGACTGACGGCGGCCACGTGTGGGTCTCCGATGATCGCGGTGTGCTGATCTGCGTGGCCGAGCGCGGCGCCAATGCTCGTCCCTACGTCGCCCAGAGCATGCTCGATCATGCCCGCGCGCAACGTGAGCAAGGCCGCGTGCAACGACTGGAGCGCAAGCTCGAGGCCGTGCGTGAGGAAGGCGCTGCGCTGATTGAGATCCCGACTACCGCCCCTGTCGATCCGGTTATCCAGGCTGAGGTGGTCGAGCAGATGGAGGATGCCGATGTCGAGGCCATTACCGATGAACGCCGCCTGCATGCCTACTGGATGCGCGTTGCCGCACGCATTGAGGCCGGCGAAGACGTGATGCCGGATGAAGCGGAGGGATGCCGAGTCTATCTGGACTCACCGCAGTGCCAGTCACAGCAAGAATTTTTCGAGGCTTTCGGTCTGACCGCCGAAGACTTTGGATAAAAAAAGCCCGGTTAAACCGGGCGAATAACACTGTAAAGGAGCATTAATTATGAAATCAAAAATCCTTCCCGTCAAAAACGTCTCTCGCCTCAAGGCCGCCGGTGACGCATTGATACAGCGCGACCCAGGCATGCCGGGCATAGGCATGATCTGGGGGCCGACCGGCTATGGCAAATCGACAGCGGCCGCGTGGTTCGTGAACCAGTGCCACGGTGTCTATATCCGCGCCCTGGCGCAGTGGAGTCCGAAATCCATGCTCACTGCTGTCGCACGCGAACTCGACTTCGATTCACGCGGGCTGAACAACGGCGAGTTGGTGGAACACATCGTCCAACGCCTGGCCGAAACCGGCCGCCCCATTTTCATTGATGAGGCCGATTACGTGGTCGAGCGCAAACGATTGACCGACACCCTGCGCGACATCCATGACCTGTCCACCGTGCCGGTCATCCTGATCGGGATGCATGGTATAGAAAAACGGATCCGCAGCAACCCGCAGTTCACCGGCCGGGTGGCGCAATGGGTAGCGTTCGAGGGTTTGGACATGGAAGACACCCGTATGCTGGCCGACGGCCTGTGCGAGGTTGAGGTCAAAGACGATCTGCTCGAGATGCTGCATGCCGAGGCAAGCCCCAAGGGCGCGGGCGGTGCTGGTGCAGAGGTTCGCCGGCTAGTGGTCGGGCTGGGACAGATTGAGCACTACGCCCGCAGTCGTGGGCGCGATGTCATGGCATTGGCCGATTGGCCGAAGGGCCGGAGCTTCTTCCTCGGCGCCGCGCCCGCGCCAACAGCATCGAAGGGCAAGGTTGCACGCATCGGGAGCCGGTAATGGCAAGACCGCAGGGCAAAAGCACTCGGGTTTTTAAGCGCCAGCCGCGCGCCCGTGATCGGGCCTGGCAGAGCATGCGCATGTTGCGCACGTTCACGCTGCCGGACCTGATGGCCACCGCCGAGATCGGTTACGACAACATCAAAAAGTACATAGGTGGACTGGAATGCGCCGGGTACCTGCGGCGCGTAAGGGACAAAAACAACGGCCGCAAGGGCGGGCATGTCGCCTGGATGTTGGTGCGCAACACCGGTCCCCGTGCGCCCCGACTGCAGTCCGATGGCAACACCTACGACCCCAACAAACACAAGATATATGAGGGAGGGCTCAAACAATGAGCGACTGGATTGAAGTATTACGCACCGCCTGCGAAGCACATACCCAGGCAGAGATCGCGAGTCGCATCGGCTATTCACCCACGGTCGTCAATCAGGTGCTCAAAGGCACTTATCCAGGCGACTTGCCGCGCGTCGAGCAAGCCGTGCGCGGAGCGCTGATGGGTGAGTCAGTGGAATGCCCGGTGATCGGTGACCTTCCACGTCAGCGCTGCATTGAACACCAGCGCCGGGCAGGCAATTTTGCCGCCACCAACCCCGCGCGCGTGCAGCTGGCGAAGGCCTGCAAAACCTGTGATCACGCCGTGATCAGGATGGAGGACGCGTGATGAATATGCATCAGACGATCTACAGCAACCAAAACGATCACATCCTGTCAAGTTCGGCGGCGGCGCATCGGTGCGCTATGAAGCTGGCCGAGGACGGCTACACCGTGCTGTCGATCCAGATCGAACACCGCAACCCGGTGGTGTGGGTCCAGAACTGTGGCAAATGCTCACGTCTGCATGGCGCCAGCATGGTGCGCAGGATGGGCCCGCTGGGTCGTGAGACCGTAATGTCTACACAGCTTTATGGTTGTCAGGTGCAATGGCTGGTGAGGGGCCATTAGCGTGTGTCAGTAAATAAAGGGGGGAAAGACGATGGACGAAAACATTGGTCGTTGCGCGTGGTGCGGAATGATTGACCACCACCTGGTGGATGAAGCCTGCCACATATGCTTGCCAAAGATTAAGAGCTACAGCCCTACCGGAAACCCGTCGTTTGATCAGATGCAAATACACGAAATTTTCAAACGAAATGATCAGAATGCTGAGCTGGGTATCGGGGCTGCAGATATTAAAACCCTGGAGAACAACCATGTTCCACAAAAATGATGTGCTCATGGCACTGCGTAACCATATCGGTGAACAACAAGGCGTGCGTAGTGACGTCCTGGTGGCGGAGATCACCGGCCAGCCAAACCCGGATCCGGTAGCCGAGCGGCACCTGCGCAAGCTGGTGACAGAGCTAAGGCTCGAAGGCTTCCATATCTGTGCCCACCCAAAAAGCGGCTACTTCATCGCCGCCAACGATGAAGAGCTAAACCAGACATGCGAGTTCCTGTACGAGCGGGCGATGGCCTCGCTCACCCAGGTCTCGCGCATGAAGAACGTGTCGCTGCCCGATCTGCGCGGGCAGCTGCACCTGCCAACATAAGGAGGATGCAATGACAACCCTGGCAGAGATTGAACAACACACTAAGGCCTTCGCTGATGCCCGTGACGTGCTGACTGCACGGGTGCAAGACCTGGAGGCCGAACTGGAGAGCGTCAAGCGCCGTCGGCTGCGTGGCATCAAACATGCCGTGCGCGCGGCCCAGGAATCGCGTGACCGACTTCATGCTGCCATCGAGGCGGCACCGGAGCTGTTTGTCAAACCGCGCACGCTGGTGATCAGCGGGGTCCGCGTCGGGTTCCAGAAAGGCAAAGGTCAGATTGTCTTTGACGATCCGGAGCGAGTGGTGAGGCTGATCCGCAAGCACTTGCCCGAGCAGGCGGACGCACTGGTGGCGGTGAAGGAAACGCCGGTGAAAAAGGCGCTAGGCAACCTCTCCGTCGCCGAACTGAAACGGATCGGCGTGACCGTCGAGGAAACCGGCGACCAAGTGGTGATCAAACCCACCGACTCGGAAGTGGACAAGCTGGTATCCGCACTGTTGAAAGAGGCGGAGCAGATCGAAGAGGAAGCGGCATGAACATGGATGGTCTTACGCTCTACCCTGCCATCCGGCGCAATGATGGTCTGGTGCACAAGCTGCAGGGCGGTGGCGTTGGCATGCGTGATGAACAGGGGAAGCCGCTCTACGACCCGCGCCTGATTTGGTGCCGGGATGAAGAGATCGAGGATGGCGGAGAACCGACAGACGCCCACATCACCTGTCCGGAATGTGTTCAGGAATACGCCAGGCAGCAACGAGAATGGGAGCAGGACGACATCGCATGATCCATAAAGATTACGACATCAATGTTTGCCGCTACGAAGACGCACCGTGGGCGCCCGCCATTAATGGCGCCAAGTTTAAATGGGCCTGGAGTGTTACTGGGCCAGGCGGCAACACCCTAACAGGCGCAACTAACCGCAATAAAACGGATGCAACAAAGATGGCGAAAACAATAGCCAGACGCATGCACGTGCTCGCCTATGGCGGCACCAATTTGTATCACTTCAGGATTAAAACACCGAGCCAGACATGAAGACGGCTACGCACACGCACCGGTTAACGCAACATAAATTCGAGTGCCCGCGCTGCGGTGAGATCACGCAACTTGTGATTGGCGGACCGAATAATCGTTGCCGCGTTGCCTGTCATAGTTGCCCAAAGTGCGGATCGTCGTGGCGGTATATTTTTAATGATAATCATCAGGTGATCGGAGCCAAATCATGTAAGAGGTTTTGTGAAACGGGAAGAAGCGAATAAAAAGGAACAGTGTGACAAGAGAGCATGATGACATATTCAAATGATACCCGCCGCGCCGACCTGGCCAAGATCCACCTGGCCAAGAAACAGCTCGGCATGACAGATGACGTCTACCGGGACATGCTGTGGACAATTGCACGTGTCCGGTCTGCCGCCGATCTGGATGAGCATGGCCGGCGGGCCGTCATCGAACATCTCAAGAAATGTGGTGCCCGTTTCACGCACAAGCGCCGCATCCGGCCAGCCGGCAACAAGGCCGGTCTCATCGCCAAGGTGCAGGCATTCCTGGCCGAGGCCAAACGGCCGGACAGTTATGCCGACGGCATGGCTCAGCACATGTTTCAGGTCGAGCGGATCGAATGGTGTACCACCGAACAATTGGGAAAGATCATCGCCGCGTTGATGTATGACGCCAAACGACATGGGAGACGAACACGATGAACACCAAATGGCTTGCCGATATTTGTAATAAATATGACATCCGTAGCATATGCCAAACCCCGCACAGTATCGTGGTTGATTCACGCCACTATGTTTACGCAACCAATGGCGCCGTATTCTGCGCGGTGGAAACCCGGCGCATTACTGTTTCGATGTTGAAGAGTCACTCTACGGTAGAAGAGTTATTACGTTTTGATGGCGCCTACCACCAGACCACACTGGCCGCATTGCGTGACTGGGCCGGTCAAAAACCGGCATGTAAAATATGTCATTCTTATGGTTTTATAAAATGCCCATGTGGCGGTGAAAATAAGAATTGTGCTGAACATGATGAAGATGGGGATATCGAATGCCCAGGATGTCAGCGTCAAAGTGACCCGTATTATGATCCTCGTCCCGGCCTGATTAACGGCGTATTGATCAACCTCAAACAGGTTGCTCTCCCGCTCCATCACCTCGATGGTGATCTGGTGCGCGTGATAACGCAAGATGATGAAAGTCCTGTACATTTCATTACGCCTGAGTGGCGTGTGGTGATCATGCCAACACGCAAGACCCCTTATCTGGTTAATTCTGCTGTGGCTTTTAACCAGTGGCAGGAGGTAGCCTAAGTGCAATTGAGCCGTTGCCCTGTCTGCCACTCGCGCATACACATGGAAGCACTCGTGCAAGACGAAGCGGGCCGCGCATTGCTCGGCCTGTTAAGCGGGCTCGATGCCAGTGTGAGTACTACTTTGGTTACCTATCTGGGATTGTTTCGATCTGCCACAAGGGACCTCGCCAATGATCGCGCTCTGCGCTTGTCGCGTGAAGTGTTGGCATTGCATTCAGATCATAACGTTATCGCTACAGCAATGGCCGAGACCGTGCAAAGCATGCGCATTAAGCAAGAAGATGGCACATTCAAGCCGCTGACTAATCATAACTACCTTAAGCGTGTACTGGAATCGGTCGTTATTAGCCCGGCATCCAATACGGCTTTAATGCCCGCTAAACCGGCTACTAAACCGGAATCCAAAACTGCTCAGGCCATCGAAATGTTAAAGAGCTATGCCACAGCTGACGGCATACCAGAATGGTTCACGCGCACAGTATGCGGCTCCCTGGCTGAGTTGATGTTAATGGGTCTTGAAGGCGTGCCTGCCTATGACACGCTGTCGCTGGTAGCCGAGCGCTGGCTGAAGGAGTTGTGGCCAAAGCGCGAATGGCGCAAGGATTGCCGATTCCGTGGTGCGAAGCGGCTGCGCACGGCCTTCGTGCAGGCGGCAGAACATCGTGGCCGGTGGCCAACAGTCAAGGATGTGCTCGAGGGCGTGCCGAAAGCATGAACGGGATGCGCGCCGAGCTGTTGCCCGAATCGCTGCATGAGATTGCTGATCTCATCGGCCTGCCGGCCACACTCAAGCTGGTGGAGCGCTGGGGCGGTCTGATCAAGCTCTACATTCCACTCGAGATTACGCCTGAACACCCGCTGGCCGTCACGCTGGGGTGGGAAGCTGCGCAGGCGCTCGTGGTGACCTATGGCGGCGACGAGATCCGCAATATCCCCCGCTGCGCCGCCGGGATTCGCACACTGCGCAATGTCGCCATCCGAACCGAGCACGATGCCGGCGTCTCTGCCGTACGACTGGCGCTGAAGCATGGGCTCACCGAGCGGCAGATCTGGACCATCCTCGGTGAAGAGACGGACGACGACCGCCAGTCCGCATTGTTTTGATTTCATTCTCCCGCAGCAGTAACATCACACCGTTACCCCGTCACATCCCGGACTGAAGCGCTTCAGTCTGAACCAGTCCCGCCACGTTGCATAGCATGGGCGCATGCAGCGTATTCAACTCAGCAAAAATTTTTACCTCGACGAATTTACCCGATCGCAGGTAGCGGCGCGTCACGGCATCAACATGCGGGTGGCAGAAAACGGCGTTATCCATCATAACCTGCGGCGGCTGTGCGTCACAGTTTTGCAGCCTCTGCGGGATGCACTTGGCCCGGTACACATCACTTCAGGTTACCGGCCACCCAAACTGAACAGGTTAATCGGTGGTTCTTCCAACTCACAGCATCAATTCGGTCAGGCAGCCGATATCATCGTCAGTGGCCAGACACCGCTCGATGTTGCGCTCTGGATTAAATACAACATCAAGGACTTCGACCAGCTGATCCATGAGTTCGGCCGTTGGGTCCATGTCTCCGTGTCCGGGCTGAATAGTGATCCGCGCAGACAACAACTCACTGCTGTCAAAATTCCAAAATTGACCATGATCAGGAAGCCACGCACCGTCTATGTGCCGGGGCTGTTATCAGTTGATGAGGCACTCGGGAGGGCCGCCTGATGGAACCCATTACGCTCGCGCTTGGCCTGGCCAAGCTGATCCCCTCCATCGCTAGTTGGTTTGGAGGTGACGATGCACAAGGTGCTGCCGAGCAGGTTATCGATGTTGCCAAGCAGGTAACCGGATTAGATGATCCAGATGATGCTGTTGCCGCTATTCAGTCCGATCCACAACTGCAAATCGAATTCCAAAAGGCGATGGCGCCAGTGATCATTGCAAGATATGAAGCTGAAGCCAGACAAATCGACGCCATCAATACGACAATACGATCAGAACTAACGAGCAAGAGCAAATTTAAAAGCGGTTGGCGCCCTGCTTTCGGTTGGGCGGTTGTGTTTACCTGGGCCCTGCAAATGATCGCAGTCAGTTGTGTCATTGTCATCGATACCGAGAGCGCATCCAAGATTATCAGTGCAATGGCCGCGCTTGGATTTATGTGGTCGACAGCACTGGCAGTATTAGGCATCAACATCACCAAACGTTCACACGATAAACAAGTTGCGGCCGGGCAGAACCCGGCCGGCGTTATTACAGCTTTGATCCAACGTTTTACAAGGGAAACTGATGGATGATCTCGATCGCGCAAAAGAACTGGAGATGATGCAACGCAAAGCGGCCATTGAGGCCGTTTTGAACAGCCAGGATCGTAGTGTCGGAGAAGAGCCGATTGAAATTGACGGGGTGCGCTATTGCTTGGACTGTTATGACCCTATCCCGCAGTCAAGACTTGAGGTCAAGCCAGATGCTATTCGCTGCGTACATTGCAAGGAAATCTGGGAGGAAAACAATAAATGAATCTTGACACAATCAGCAGCCTGATCGCAATCCTGGTTGGCATGGCCGCGTTGCTGAAATACGTATTTTATTCGCTGGACAAGCACCAAAAGGCGGTCGATGGTCGTTTCAAAGAGCATAAGGAAAAGCTGTCCGAACACGCTCAGGCAATCCGTGAAAATGAACGAGAAATCAGGGATACGCGTGATGAGATTCATACACAATATGTGCGCCACGAGCACTTGGACAAGAAGCTTGATGATCATGGCGCCGTTCTAAATGCTATGTTCAAACGACTCAACGCGATGGCGCGCGACCTGAATCAACTGATTGGTGCGCACAACGGCAAGGTGGAACGCAGTGACGATGAATGACCATGTGGATCGCCTGCGCCGCTTGCGTGTGCTGCAGGCGCTGTCATATTCGGCGCCCAACCCAATGGGCGAGATTGCCATCCTCAATGCCGTGCGTGTTGATCCGGAACTGTCTCCCACCATTGAGCGTGTTCGCAAATCATTATGTTATCTGAGTGATGTTGCATTCGTTGAACTTATTACGTTGGACGATACTGATTGGCTGGCTGGCCGTATTACCGACATGGGATTGGAATTCCTCACGGCCGAGTCAGTCGCAATCAACGTTGATGTTTATCACCCATCCGAAAAACCGGAAGCTGCCGTCGGTTCACGCGGACGCATTTCATCCGTTAAAAAGTTACCTCCTGAAGTCAAGGCATGGCTGGATCAGGAGCTGGTGCGCCGTCAGTTCACCGGCTATATACCGCTGGCAGAGTTGCTGGCGGAACAAGGCTATGAAATATCCAAGTCGGCACTCGGGCGTTATGGTAAAAAATTCAAGGAGGAACAGAAAAACCTGAAACAAAGCATCGAGATGGCCAAGGCGTTTGCTGAAGTCGTGGGCGATGATGGCGCCGCATTAAACCAAACACTAACCGTGCTGGCACAGCAAGAACTGATGAGCGTGATCCGTGAAGGAAAGTACGACGACAGTATCAAACTGCCGGCTCTCATCCGTTCAGTGGCATCGCTCAACCGTTCCGACATCAATACCCGCAAATTCCAGATCGAACAAGCTGCGCGTAATAAGGCGCTGAATGATGCCGCCGATGCAGTTGAAAAAGCCGCGCAACAAAAAGGACTCACACAGGAGCAGGCACAGTTCTGGCGCGAACAGGTGTTAGGGGTGAAGTGAATGAGCCAACTCCCAGGTGACACAATTCGCGTCCTGAGTTGGGAAGAACTGCCACCCAGCGTGCGCGAGATCCCCAAGACCCACAATCCCCTGGCCGATGGCCTGCTGATGAAACATCAGCAGGAATGGCTGGCGTTATGTGCAGGCGAGGATCTGACCATCGCACAGAAGGGCCGCCGTACCGGTATCACCTACGCAACAGCATTGGACTCGGCCATCACCGCCGCCAGCCGTAAAGACGCCGGCGGCGACAATACCTACTATGTGGGTGACACCAAAGAAAAGGGCTTGGAGTTTATCGGCTACTGTGCCCACATGGCCAAGGTGATGGCGATGGCGATGGCCGATGGCTGGAACGGTATCGAAGTGTTTTTGTTTGAAGACCAGCAAGATGACGGTAGCAGCAAGCATATTACTGCCTATCGCATCCGTTTCGCCTCTGGTTACCAAATTGTTGCCCTATCCAGTAACCCTGCCAACATTCGCGGCTTGCAGGGGATCGTGGTTATCGACGAAGCGGCCTTCCATGCCAACGTAGCTGCGGTAATTGAGTCGGCGCTGGCCTTGATTATATGGGGCGGCAAGATCCGGATCATCTCTACGCACAATGGTGCAAGCAATCCATTTAATGAGCTGATTAAGGATTCATTAAAGGGACTTTATCAATTCAAAGTGTATAACGTCTTCTTCGACGATGCCGTTGCGAATGGGTTGTATGAACGTGTCTGTTACATGAAAGGCTGGGAACCCACTGAAGAAGGTAAGAAAAACTGGTACAACAAGGTGCGCGGTGCCTATGGTGCCAACCGCGCGGCAATGCAGGAAGAGCTGGATGGCGTGCCACGCGAAGGCTCGGGTGTCGCCATCCCCGGTGTGTTGATTGAAAACTGCATGCCAGAAGTACGACCCATCCTGCGTTTGGCTTTTGATAATGAGTTTGCACTCAAAAGCAATGCCTATCGAGAGTCGTGGTGTAATGCCTGGATTGAACAACATTTAAAGCCGCCTTTAGATGCGCTGAACCCGGACTTAGAACACGTTCTTGGTGAAGACTTTGCCCGGCATGGCGACTTCTCTGTGATTGCACCGATGGATATCGAAAAGAATCTGGTGCGCAAGGTGCCCTTTCTGGTTGAGATGCATAATGTGCCCACGCGACAACAGGAACAAATCCTCTGGTACATCATTGAGCATCTGCCAAACTGGCGCGCGGCTGCGATGGACGCCACAGGCAATGGTGCAACATTGGCCGAGTACACCGCCGATAAATTCGGTCATATGCGTGTCCATCAAGTCATGCTTAATGATGCCTGGTATCGCGAAAATATGGTCCCGTATCAGGCCGCCTTTGAGGATGGTGTGCTCGACCTGCCAAGAGATGCCGATGTTAAAAACGACATTCGTGCACTGCAGCTCATCAACGGCATCATAAAACTGCCGAATTTGCGGCTGCAAGATACAAAAAATAAAGAATTTAAACGCCACGGCGATGCCGCCATTGCTATTGCGTTGGCGTATTACGCCAGTCTGCTCGACGGCGCACCGATCGAGTTCCAGTCCACTGGCCAACGCCGGGAGGGGCTGGGCGCTTGGAACGACACCGGATTCGGCGGCAGCCCTGCGCTGCAGGAGGATGTGGGGTTCGGCACGGTATCCGGCGGCAACGACTTTGGAGGCTGGTGATGAGTAAGCACACCAAAAACCGAAAAGGGCGGTTGGCACCACGGTTCAACCCCCAGTACCGGCGCGAACAGGAGCGCCGCCACAACAACCTTCGCCGCCGCCTGGCGGAGCAACTGGAGCGTTGAGAGACCGCGCATGACCGATTACGTTCAAACGCCATCCGGGCTGGTCGTACCCGAGAGCGCCTTTGCCGAGGCTTCCGCGCAGCGGCCCGAGTTACGCGAGATTGCGACGACGCTGGATGGCTGTGATGTCACGCGCGGCTATGTCGATCCAATGGCGATCCTGCTGCCGCAGGACACGGTACTCATGGGCCGTGGTGGCGGCAGCTACGACCTCTACCGGGAGGTGTTGCGCGACGATCAGGTCGCCAGCGTGTTCCAGCAGCGCCGGCGCGCAGTGGTCTCCCGCGAGTGGGAAGTGGTGCCCGGCGGCAAGCGGCGCCAGGACAAGGCCGCCGCTGACGCCCTGCGCGAGTGGCTCAACGGCGTCAATGTCGGCATGGACGAGGATGAGTACGCCCGCCTGCCGCAACCGGGCTGGGACTCGGTGACCGACCGCATGCTCTACGGCGTGTTCTATGGCTTCTCCGTCGCCGAGTGCTTGTGGGGGCGGGATGGGCGTCACGTCACGCTGGACGCCCTGCGCGTGCGCGACCGGCGCCGCTTCGGCTTCGACGGCAAGATGCGATTGCGCCTGTATACCGGCGAGAAGCCGGATGGCGAGTTGTTGCCGCCGCGCAAATTCTGGGCCTTCGCCACCGGCGCCGACCATGATGACGAACCCTACGGCCTGGGGCTGGCCCACTGGCTCTACTGGCCGGTGTTCTTCAAGCGCAACGGGATCAAGTTCTGGCTCATCTTCCTGGAGAAATTCGGCCAGCCCACTGCCACCGGCAAATACCCCAACAATGCCGACGCGGCGGAGAAGCGCAAGCTGTTGCAGGCCCTGCAGGCCATCCATACCGACTCGGGTGTGATCATCCCCGAGGGCATGGCCATCGATCTCATCGAGGCAGCCCGCTCCGGCACGGCGGATTACACCGCGCTGTACGACCGCATGAACGCCGCCATCACCAAGGTGGTGCTGGGGCATACCGGCGCCTCGGACAGCACGCCGGGCAAACTTGGCGCTGAGGACATGGCGCAGGACGTGCGGCTCGACCTGGTCAAGGCCGACGCTGATCTGATCTGCGACGCCTTCAATCGCACCGTGGCCCGCTGGCTCACCGAGTGGAACTACCCAAACGCCCGACCGCCGCGCGTCTGGCGAAAGGTCGAGGACGCCGAGGATCTGGGCCAGGTGGCCGAGCGCGAGAATCGGATCTTCGACATGGGCTTCCGGCCGACCCTGCGCCACATCGAGGAGACTTACGGCGGCGAATGGGAGGCTGCGCCGGCCATGCCGGTCGCCCCACCGGCCTTCGCCGAACAGATACCGTCGCCTGCCGGCGATGCCACCGCCGCCCAGTTCGAACAACTGCAGCGGGCGGGCGACGCCGAGGTGGAAAAATGGGTGGAGAAGATCCGCGACCTGGTGATGGAGGTGGACAGCCTCGAAGCGCTGCGCGACCGGCTCATCGAGCTGTACCCCGACCTGGACCCGGCCGGCTTCGCCAAGGTAATGGGTGACGCCCTGGCCGCCGCCCATCTGGCCGGACGGTACGACATCCTCGAGGGCGTGTAATGGCCTCCGCCGCCTACGGCTCGCTGCCGTTCGCCGAGCAGATCGACTTCTTCCGGCAGAAGGTCAACATCCCCACTAAAGCCTGGACGGACATCTATACCGCCGAGCACGACCACGCCTTCATGGTGGCCGGCGCCCGAGGCGAGGTGCTGACCGACATGCGCGCGGCGGTGGAACGGTCCATCAAGGAAGGCAGCACTCTCGAGGAGTTCCGCAAGGAGTTCGACGACATCGTGGCCCGCACCGGCTGGGCCTACAACGGCGGGCGCAACTGGCGCACGCGGGTGATCTACGAAACCAACCTGCGCCAGAGCTACCACGCCGGCCGGGAGGCGCAAATGTCCGATCCGGCCCTGCGCCGCGCCCGTCCCTATGGCCTCTATCGGCATGGCGGCAGCGCCGAGCCCCGCCCCGATCACCTGGACTGGGACGGTATCGTGCTGCCGCTGGACGATAACTGGTGGGATACCCACACGCCACAGAACGGCTGGGGCTGCACCTGCAAGAAGTTCATGCTCTCCGAGCGGGACGTGAAGCGCATGGGCCTCAAGGTGCGGGACAAGGCCCCGCCCATCGAGTGGGAGGGGAAGACCATCAGGAACCGCGGCCCCAACCCCCTTCCCGTGCAGGTGCCCAAGGGCATCGACCCGGGCTTCGAGTACCGCCCCGGCGCCAGCCACATCGAGGCGATGACGCCGCGGCCCATCGAAGGACCACCGCCGGTCTATGTTCGCGCCAGCATGCCCAAACCGCCCCTGCCGCCATCGAAACCAATTGAGACCCAGCTCATGCCGGCTGCCGCCACGGAAGCGGAGCTGGCCCAGCGATTCCTGGACGAGGTGGGAGGCGTCAAGGGCCGGGAGGCGTTCCTGTTTATGGACGCCACCGGCGAACGACTGCCGATATCCGCAGAGATGTTCAAAGACCATCGGGGCAATTGGAAGATTAAAAAGGAAGGACGCCACGCATACCTGCACATCCTGGCCGAAACTCTGAAGGATCCGGACGAGATCTGGCTGGCCTGGCAGGATGTCAAGAGCGGGAAAGCGGTTTTACGACGACGGTACATCCGTGTGCTGCAAGGCGACCAGGATGGCATTGCCGTATTCGAGATTGGTCGTGACGGGTGGCGGGAAATCACAATCTTCCACGTTACGGACGAGATCGTCCAGCGCTATGGCTACAAAACGGCGAGGGAATATATCGACGCCCAGCGTATCGGGCTGCGGATATACGCGCGAGAAGAGTGACCGGCCGCTCCACCCCGCGGCCGGCGCCTGCGCCCCTATCGACTTGTCGGATGGGACCGCGGCGACGCAGAACATGCACGCTTAATAATAGCACACTTTATATATATAGGATCGCTCAATGGCCGGCACCAGACTCGAGATCAAGGTGGAAATGGATGATCGGGCCGTGCGCAGCGCCCTCCAGCGCCTGATCAAGGCCGGCGCCGACCTCAAGCCCGCCTTCGCCGAGATCGGCGAATACCTTGACCTGGCCACCCGCGAGCGCTTCGACCGCGAGGAGGCCCCCGACGGCACATCTTGGGAGCCCCTGTCCGAGGCTACCCTGCGCCGCAAGATGCTCAAGGGGGTCAAGCGCGGCAAGGGCAAGAAGCGCCGCCGCCTCACCACCCGGGCCGGCAACACCAAGGCCGGGGCCATCAAGCGCCTGGCGCAGGCCAGCATCCTGGTGGAATCCGGCGATCTACGCGACACCCTGCGCTACCACGCAACCGCCGACAGCCTGGAATTCGGCACCGATCGGAAATACGGTGCCACCCACCAGTTCGGTGACGACGAGGACCGGAACATCCCCGCCCGGCCGTACCTGGGCCTGTCGGACGCCGACCGGGCCGAAATCGTGGCCATCCTGCGGGAACACCTGGCGCGGGCGATGCGGCCATGAAAGGCGCAGTGAGGTTTGTTTTTACGCTAGATTAACAAATGTGACTAGTGAACCCCGTAGCAAATTAAACCGGCTGCTCACGGCATGGCCCCAGGGCGCTGGTGGCGGTGTCGCGCTGGCTGGAGGCCCAGGGTGCCTATCAGCAAGAGGAGGATTTATGAATGAAGTTATTGGCACAGTGATCCTGAATTTTCTTTTGTTCCTCGGTTTGTGGTGGCTGGTTTTTATCGAGTTAAGATCGTATTGGCTGGATCTAATTCGCCAAAAACTATTCAATTTTTGATCAGACATAAAAAGCCCCTCAGAGGCCATTTATGGCCCATAAGAGGGGCGGGTGGTGTGGTTGGGCTAGTATTTTTTTGGCTACGCGATTAAACGTGTTTTAAATGCAATGACAACGCTCTAGCGCCAGGATCGGCAGTGGATCAGAGGGCATCCAGACACAGTGCACTCCCTGACCGTGCGCCGCGGATTCGGATCGTCATTCCGGCCGACGCAATCGTAGCATTTGGCCCGGATCGCCGAGGCGCGTGACTGCGGATGACCTGCAGCGGTGGAGGACGACGAACTCCACAGCGGACACGGGCGATAAAAAAAGCCCCGCTGTGGGGGCTGTAGAGGGTTTTTGGGACGACCCGGTAGGTTGACACCCAAAAATTTTTTAAATCGCTTTTAAATGGGTGATATCGGCCCAGAGCTATATTGTCTACCCTGGGGCGAGGTCAATCAGCATAACGCTCGGCAAAATCCCTGGCGGCGACCACGTATTCGGCCTCGATCTGCGTCATCGCGTCCAAAATGGCATTGACGCTTTCAGCATCGATCCGCCGAATACGTCGCATCATGGATGATCGCAAAGCAGCGGTCAGATCTTGGCGGTACTATTTGCATTAGTCGTGCTCTTATTCTACAATTATGTAGAATCTTTTTACAAAGAGGATTAACAACAACACAGGAGCATATCCTCTATTCCCCAAGTTAATGGCAGGAGGATTTAACTATGAAAACTACAATTACACCGTTTGGGAAACTGGTTAGGCAACTGCGGATTGAATGTGAGGTGGGCATGAAAGACATGGCGGACGCGCTCAGAGTATCGATTGCCCAGCTCTCCGCTGTCGAAACCGGCAAACGCAAATTGACCGATGGCTATGTCGAGAACGTTGTTCAATTTTTCAAGGAGAGGGATCTGGATGAGACGAACCGCCTTTACCAGGCAGCAGACCAGTCACGCGAGGTGGTCACCTTCGACCTCAGAAACAGTGACCCGGATTCTCGAGAACTGGTAGCAGCCTTCGCAAGAAGGTTTCCCACTTTTACGGATAAGGAAAAGGAGCGGT
This sequence comes from Chromatiales bacterium, assembly GCA_027032075.1. Lineage (GTDB taxonomy): Bacteria > Pseudomonadota > Gammaproteobacteria > UBA6429 > Thiohalophilaceae > JAJRYG01. Next base: position 67,615 of record JALVOC010000089.1, read on the forward strand.
TTGCCAATCTCTTGAACCCGGAATAATGATAAGCAGGAGGAGGAAATAGTGCTAGGCTGTAAGAACAAGAACCGCGGCCATAAAGTAAGGCCGTTGAAAATTGTTGATATTCGGGAGGCGGCGGATGCTTTTAGGGATCTCCTGGAAATCCGCTCGCCCTACCTTGATATCGTCAAAATTTACGATTTCGTGCTACCGCAAATCGACGTGACGGTTGATGTTTGCACGGAAGAGGAATTGGGTGAAAATCACGGCATGACCTACCCCGATACCGGGGTCATCAAGATCCGTGAAGATGTCTACCGTCGAGCCGGCGAAGGAAAAGGGCGAGATCGGTTTACCCTCTCACACGAAATCGGCCACCTTATCCTGCATACCGGGATCGCCCTCGCCCGAGGTCCTGATCCCTCAGACCACAAACCATACGAAGACAGCGAATGGCAAGCTAATACCTTTGCCGCAGAGTTCCTTATGCCCGTTGAACACGTTTGCGCGACGCGTTCTATTGCAGAAGTTGCAAAGCGGTTTGGCGTATCGTGTGATGCCGCTAGAACCAGACTAGAGAAGTTGAAACAACAGGGGGTATTGAAATAAGAAAGCGGATTCGAGTTGCTGCTCGAACCCGCTTTGGGCAAAAAGACGACGGAACGAGCGGTCGTCCTCTCTCGTGGGCTAGGCCCGTATGAGCAGTAGAAGTCTAGCAAAGAACCTTGGTTTGTACCACAAACACAAACCAGGGCCCGCCACGAGTTCTGTGTTCCCGCTCCATAACCCGCACTTTGCGGAAGGAGATTGCCATGAGTCGCAAGACTGGTGAAGTAATCTTCCGGCCGTGGATCACTCGTGGCGGAAAGCGCATTTATGCGAGCCAGTATGGCTTGCGCGCCTTTCCGATCCGGGTGAACCCCGGCAAACGGAAGAAGTAGTACAGCTGTAAAGGGAGGGCCGACCCCACGTGGATCGGCCCTGCCCATATCCCGCCCCATTGCCATTTGTTGCGTCCGCTCCTTGAGGCGGTTAATCTGTAATTGCCGCTTGATTTCCTAACCCTGAAGCGCTTCAGTCTGACCTGAATTCCCCCACTTCGTCACAATCGCCCCATGTACGGACATCCCGACATGAGGCCGCCTGTGACACAGACCGCAAAACCGATCTCCATCTTCCGCCCCGGCCGGCACATCGCCATGTCAGGCCAGGCGCTGGCGTTTTCCGAGGCCGACCTGGCCGCCACGGCCGAGGCCTACGATCCGGAGTTGCACGAAGCGCCGCTGACGGTGGGCCACCCCCGCCACGACGCCCCGGCCTATGGCTGGGTGTCGCGCCTGCAATATAGCGAGGACACCCTCGAGGCCGAACCCGCCCAGGTCGATCCCGCGTTCGCGGAAATGGTTCGCAAGGGCCGTTTCAAGAAGGTTTCCGCCAGCTTCTATCCGCCTTCACATCCCGCCAACCCCAAGCCTGGCGTCTACTATCTGCGCCACGTCGGTTTCCTGGGCGCCCAGGCGCCGGCGGTGAAGGGGCTCAAGGCGGTGGAGTTTGCCGACGAAGCCGATGGCATTGTCACCATCGAGGCCGCTATCGCCGTCCCTGGCTCTCGCGGCACTGGGGCATCCTGCCCGGCGTTTTCCGAGAAGGAACACTGGGGCTTTCGCGCCATCGCCAACCTGCTGCGCAACCTGCGCGACCGGTGGATCGAGAAGGAAGGCGTGGAGGCCGCCGACCAGCTCTTGCCCAACTACCTGATCAGCGACATCGACCGCGCTGCGGAAGAGGAGACTGATGCCGCCGCCCCCGCATTTTCCGAACCCCAACCATCCCAACAGGAGGAGGCTATGCCGGACACCCGAACCGACAACGGACAAACCACCGATTTCGCAGAAAAGGAGACCGAGCTGGCGGCCCGCGAACAGGCCTTGGCAGAGCGCGAGCAGGCCTTGGCTGAACAAGCCGCGGCGGCCCACCAGCGGGAAATCGCCGATTTCGCTGAGCAACTGGAAGCCGAGGGCCGGATCCTGCCGCGCCAGCGTCCCGGCATCAAGGCCGTGCTGGCCGCCGTTGATGCCGACCAGCCGCTGGAGTTCGGCGAGGGCGACGAACAGTACAAAGGCACCGCCGGCGCCTGGCTGCGCGAATTCCTGCAGACATTGCCGCCGCAGGTGGACTTCGCCGAACACAGCGCAATGGAGGATGAAACCGCCACTGCCGACTTCGCCGCGCCTGATGGCTACACCGTGGATCCGGCGCAGCTCGAGCTGCACCGCAAGATCCTGGCTTACGCCGAGGAGCACAACACCGACTACGCCGCCGCGGCCCTCGCCGTCGGCGGTAACCAGTAAGAGGAGACTGCCATGCAGAGCATCACCACCCTTTCCCTCACCAAGGCCGCCAGCGGCGCCATCACGGCCCGCCGCGCGGTCGGCTTCGACGGCGCCCAGGCTGCTGTCCAGGGCCAGAAGATCCTGGGCATCGCCCATACCGACGCCGCCGCTGGCGATCTGGTTTCCATCGATGCCAAGGGTACGGCCATCGTCGAGGCCGGCGCCGCCATCAACATCGGCGATTCGCTCATCGTCGACACACAGGGCCGGGCCATTCCGACCACTGGCAACCTTGCCGTGGGCGCCGGCGCTACCGCCGTGACCTCGACCGCCGCCAACGGCGAGATCCTCACCGGCGGCGACCTGCCCGAGTACGTCTTCGCCGACGCGCTGGAAGCCGCAGCAGGCGCCGGCGAGTTCATCGAAGTGGTGCTGCGTTAATCACCCGACCTCAACAAAAGGAGAGAAATCATGCCGCAGAACGCAAGTCAGGTCCGGGTGATCGACCCGGTACTTTCCAATGTCGCCCAGGGCTACCGCCATCCCGAACATGTAGGTCACGTCCTGTTCCCGCGCGTGCCGGTGCAGGTCTCCGGCGGCCAGGTGCTGGAATTCGGCAAAGAGAGCTTCCGGCTCTACAACGCCCGTCGCGCACCCGGTGCCAACACCAAGCGGGTCGAATTCGGCTACCTGGGCAAGCCTTTCGCACTGGTTCAGGACGCGCTGGAGGGTAAGGTCCCGTTCGAGTACCTGCGTGACGCCAACCGCGCACCTGGTGTCAACCTCGGCACCCGCGCCACCAATGGCACCATGCGCGCCCTGTCGCTGGCGCTGGAGAATGAGCAGGCAGCCATCGCCCGCAACGCGGCCAACTACGATGCAAACCATGTCGTCGATCTGGCGGCCGCCAAGTGGACCGACGACGCCAACAACCCGAACAAGGATCTGGACACCGGCAAGACGGCCATCGCCGACACCATCGGCATCGAGCCTAATACGCTAGTGCTGTCCCGGGCGGCCTTCATGGCAGCCAAGAACAACGCCAACGTGATCAACCGCTTCAAGTACACCAGCAAGGAATCCATCACCGTCGAGATGCTGGCCAACCTCTGGGATCTGGAGCGCGTGGTGGTGGGCAAGGCCATCAGCTTCGACGACAACGACAACAGCAGCTCCATCTGGGGCAGTGATGCCGTCCTCGCCTACGTGCCGGCCGAGCCCTCCGGCATGGAAGAGCCGAGCTACGGCTACACCTACACGATGGAGGGCCACCCCATCGTCGAGCAGGCCTACCAGGACCGCAACGCAAAGAGCTGGATCTACCCGGTGACCTATGAGCGCGTGCCGGTGCTCTCCGGCATGACCGCGGGCTACCTGCTGCAGAACGTAGGCTGATGAGTGAAACGGGGAGCGGCAACGCTCCCCACCTATCTTCGAGGAACAAACCATGCCCAAGTACGACGTGAAACGCCCCGTCAAAATCGACGGCGATATCCACAAACCGGGTTGCAAACCGCTGAAGCTGGCTGCCAAGGCCGCCGCGCCGCTGGTCGAATCCGGCAGCCTGGCGGAAATAGTTGCCCAGTCGGATGACAATAAAGAACAGGATCCCAAGTCCGGTGCACAAACCGGGAACACCGCGAAGAAGTAAGCCATGCCCTACACCACCCAGGCCGCTTTGATCGACCGCTTCGGCAACGAGGAGCTGCTGCAACTCGCAGACCGGGACGGCGACGGCGTGATCGACACCGCCGTGGTCGACCAGGCCATCACCGACGCCGACGCGGAGATCGACGGCTACCTGGGCGCGGGCGGCTACACCGTGCCGCTCGATCCGGTGCCGACAGTGATCGCCAGCCTGTCGGCGGACATCACCCGCTATCGGCTTTATGACGATCTGGCCCCGGACGCCGTGCGCACCCGCTACGAGGACGCCCGCCGCATGCTGGAGGCCATCGCCGCAGGCAGGGTGTCGCTGGGCGCAAACGACACCACCGGTAGCGCCGGCAGCCCGGAGTTCGAGGCGCCTGACAGAGTGTTCAGTCAGTCCACGTTGGAGGACTTTTAAATGGGCCTTATCGCCACAGTTGAAGACGCCTTGCTGGCCGAGATCGGCGCCGCCCTGGGCAATACCGTGCGCAAGACCGGCTCCCTGCCGGGCGGCTGGACGCTGGACGCCTTGCAGCGCGCGTTGCAGTTCGCGCCAGGGGCCTACGTGGCCTTCCAGGGCGCCAACCCCGGCAGCGGCGCCGGATATCTCAATGGCCGCTTCACCGTGTATGTGGTGAGCAAGGGTGCTTCCGAAGCCGATCGGCGCCGCGGCAACGCCCGCGTGATGGGCGCCTACGACATGCTCGAGCGCCTGCTGCCCCGCCTCGCCGTGCTCCGCGTGCCGGACATCGGCTCGCTCAAGGTGGCCGGCGTGGACAACCTGTTCCGCGATGCCATGTTCGAGCTGGGCGGCACGGTTTACGGCATCAACCTGGGGCTGCCCAACATGCCGTTCGATTACCAGGCGGATACAACGTCACTAGACGACTTCATTACCTTCGATGCGATCTACGACATCGATACCACCCAGGATGGCGAGCCAGAGGCCAACGACTACGTGACCGATTTGAACCTGTAGGAGACGACCATGACCGACATGATTTTCATCAAGCCTGCCAAGAGCGTGAAAGTGCGCGACCCGCAAAGCGGCGAGCACCTTCTCGATACCGGCGAGGCCAAGCCTCGCACCCGCTACTGGTTGCGCCGCCTGAAAGATGGCGATGTTGTCGAGGCGCAGCCTCCCAAATCCACCAAGAAGGCCACCAGCAAGGAGTAATGAGCGATGCCGATTTCCTTCAATGACATCCCCGGCAACATCCGGGTGCCGCTCGTCTATATCGAGTTCGACAACACCCGCGCAGTGCAGGGCACACCAGCCATTTCGCACAAGATCCTGGTGCTGGGCCAACGCCTGGCAGCAGGCTCCGTGCCCGCAGGCGTGCCGACCCGCATCACTTCGGACGCCCAGGTCGAGAACGCCTTCGTTCGCGGCGCCATGCTGGCCGAGATGGTCAAGGCCGTGCGCATGGCCAACCCCTACACCGAGACCTGGGCCATCGCCCTGGATGACGATGGCGCGGCGGTTGCTGCTACCGGCAGCATCGATACCTCGGGCCAAGCCACCGAAAGCGGCACGCTGAACGTCTACATCGGCGGCAAGCGGGTGCGGGTTGGCATCAAGAGCGGCGACGCCGGCGACGCGGTGGCCACGGCGCTTGCGGCCGCCATCAACGCCGACGACACCCTGCCGGTGACCGCAGCGGTCAATGGCACAGTCACCACCCAGGTGGACTTGACCGCCCGCAACAAGGGCGAAGCTGCCAACAGCATCGACCTTCGCACCAACTACTACCAGGGCGAGCGCACACCGGCCGGGATCGCGGTGGCCATCACCGCCATGAGCGGCGGCGCCGCCAATCCGGACATCAGCACCGCCATCGCCGCCTTCGGCGACGAATGGTGGAACACCATCGTCATGCCCTACACCGACACCGCCAACCTCGACGTCCTGGAAACGGAGCTGTCCGACCGCTGGGGTCCGACGCGGATGATCGACGGGATCGCCTACACCGCCTACAAGGGAACCCATGCCGCCACCGGCACGTTCGGCGAGAGCCGCAACGGCCATCTGGTCACCTGCATGGGCACCGGTGCAAGCCCGACCCCGCCGTACATCTGGGCGGCGGTCTACGCCGCTGTGGCAGCCTTCTCCGTCACCAACGATCCGGCCCGGCCGCTGCAGACCCTGCCTCTGCCCGGCATCCTGCCACCGGCCGTAGAAGACCGCTGGACGATGGAAGAGCGTAACCTGCTGCTGTATGACGGGATCTCCACCTGCAGCGTGGATGCCGGCGGGCAGGTGCTCATCGAGCGGGCGATCACCACGTACCAGACCAACAGCTATGGCGTGGCCGACACCTCCTACCTGGACGTGACTACCCCGGCCACGCTCAGCTACATTCGCTACGCCACCCGGGCGCGCATCACCCAGAAGTTCCCGCGCCACAAGCTGGCCGACGACGGCACCGCCTTCGGTCCCGGCCAGGCCATCGTCACGCCCGCCATCATCCGCGCCGAGCTGCTGGCGCTGTTCCGGGATCTGGAGATGAAGGGGCTGGTCGAGGATTTCGAGCAGTACAAGACCGACCTCATCGTGGAGCGCAACGCCGACGACCCGAACCGGGTGGACGTGATGAGTCCGCCGAATCTGGTCAACCAGCTGCGCGTCTTCGCCGAGCAGATCCAGTTCATTGTTTAAGGAGACCTGAACCATGCATCCACTCACCGGTAAAGCGACCATCTATGTGGACGGCGATCAGCTGTACATGGAGGACGGCGCGAAAGCCAACCCCGGCGGCATCAGCCGCCAGTTCGAGCGCCACGGCGGCGTCACCTACAGCCGCGAGGAGGAAGTGCCGCCGTCCGTGGAGGGCAACATCCTGCACACCAAGGACACGGACGTGCTGGCGCTGTCCGCCATCGACGGCGCCACGGTCATCTTCGAAACCGACACCGGCCACAAGTACGTTATGCGCGGCGCCGCCGTCGAGAACCCGGTGGAGATCGACGCCAGCTCCGGCAAGAGCGCCATTCGCCTGGTCGGCGATTCATTCGACAAGATGTGAGGTAAGCCGTGAAGACAGTCAAACGTGAATTGCAGGACGGGGTGGAAATCGGCGGCAAGCTGGCCCGGGAATTCGAAATGCGCGAGGCCACCGCCGGCGACATGTTCGATGCCGAGGCGCTGGCGCCGGCCGACAAGCAGGTCGCCTATCACGGCGCCCTGATCTCGCGTCAGTTGGTACGCCTGGGCGACATGCCTGGCCCCATTGATTTCGACATCATCCGCCGTCTGACCCCGGTGGACTTCGGCATTCTCTACGCTGCCCAGCAGGAGCTGGAAGCCCTGGGAAAGCCGCCGTCGAACAACGACGATGCTGGCACAACCTGATCCTGATGCTGGCGGTGCGCACCAGCTGGAGCCGTGACGAGATCATGGCCATGCCGGCCGCCGAATTCGCCTATTACGCCGCCACCCTCATCGAGATGAGCAATCCGGAAGAGCACGATGTCTGACGCCCTGAAACTTGCCATGACCATTACCGCCGCTGACCTGGCCAGCGGCGTTTTGCGCAGGTTCCAGCGCCGCATCACCGGCGCCGGCGATGTGGCGAAGAAGGTGCAGAAGGACTACGACCGGATGGTCGTCTCTCTCAACCGTGGCGTGAAGGCGCTTGCAGTGACCGGGTATGTCGTCGCCAAGCTGCGGCCCGGCGTCAATGCCGCCGCCGAACTCCAGGGCGAGATGATCGGACTGCGCGCGGAACTCTCCGGCGCCAATACGGACGCGGCCGAACTAGCCAAACACATGACAGAGGTGCGCAAGACCGCCTTCAGCGTGCAGGCGAAAACGCCGTTCGATATCGGCCAGATCGTCGCCCTGGAAAAGGAACTGGTCAAAGCCGGCGCCCGGATCCAGGACGTCATCGGCGAAAAGGGTGCGGCCGCTGCCGCTGCGGCGCTGGCCACCTACGAGAAAATGGAGCCGGTACTGGCCGGCACCGCGCTCATCGGCATCGGCACGCCCTTCAAGATCGCCGCCGACGGTTATGCCGATCTTGCAGATCAGATCTCCCGCGCCGCATCGGCCTCCACGGTCGGCGCATCCGAAATCGCTGACTCGGCCCGCTACGCTGCCGGCCCCCTGGCCTCCCTGGGCCGATCCACCAACGAGATGCTCGCGCTGGTGGCGGTCATGGCCCAGGTGGGCGTCACCGGCTCGATGGCTGGCACCAGCCTTAAGAACTTTTTCCTTCAGGCGGCCAAGCAGGATGTCCTCAAGGACGCCAACGGGAAGCTCAAGAGCACCGCGGAGATCATCGACATTCTGCGCAAGCGGACCGAGGGCATGGGCGATGCCCAGAAGAACACGCTTCTGACCAAAATCTTCGGCGAGCAAGGGCTGCCCGTCGCGCTGGCCTTGCTCAACACGGGCAAGGGCAGCTTCGAGGACATCGTTCGCTCGATGCGCGATGCATTGCCCCTGTCTGAAAAGCTGCGCCTGCAAATGGAAGGCTTCGGCCGCCAACTCGACTCTCTTTCCGGCACCAGTAAATCCGCCCTGGCGATTCTGTTCGAACCCGCCCTGGCGCCGCTGACCGCGCTCATCGCCAAAACCAACGAGTGGGTGGCGGCGCTCGGCAAGGCAGCGATGGAAAACGAGCGCATCGGTCAGGCCGTCACCTATGGCGCTGGCGGCATCGTTGCGGCCGGCGTTGCCTATGGTGTAGGAAAAATCCTACAAGGCGGCGCCGCCGGCCTGCGGGTCATGAAGGGTCTGAAGGGCATCGGCGGATTGGCCGGTGGCATCGCTACGGGCAAGGCGGTGGAAGCCGCCACCGGGGTCACACCGGTGTTCGTCACCAACTGGCCGGCAGGCGGGATGCCAACGCTGCCCGGCATGGGTGTTGGAACCACAGCGGGCAAATCCGCATGGAAACTGCTGGGCAAGGCCGGCGGCGTGTTGGGTGTCGGCATGGCAGGGTATGGCATCGGAACGCTCATCAACAAGACGCTTATCGAGGGCACCGAAGCAGGTCGCCGGTTCCAGCAGGTGCTTGGTGAAGGCATCGCCCGAACGCTCGCCTTCTTCGGCAATGAGGAGGCCAGCCGTGCCATCGCCAACAACGACCGTCGGGAGCGGATGCGCGGCGAGGTGGTCGTCCGTGTGCGCCCGGAGCGCGGCGCCGAAGCGCGCACCGAGAAGGCGCGCGCGGAAGGCGGTCTGGATTTGACGGCAGAGTCAGAAGTTGGGTTTGCGGCAGGAGGATGGTGATGTTAACTGCCGGAATCGCTCATATAACAAAGCAGCTTGTACCAGGCTTTCTTCTTCGAGCGTCCGCAAACTTTATATTTACTCTCTGGCCAGAAGTCTGTGCGCACAACAAACGATGTACCGCCGAACTCGAGATAACGAAGCGCAATTTTATTGAACTCGTAATTGGCTCGCTTGCGTTTTGCTTCTGGCATGTTGGCCGTTTTTTCGTGAATCTGGATATTGATTTTTCCGTTCTCAAACGTACAGGTGAAGCCCGTCACTTTTGGATCAATCTGTTCGCATTCATAAGCAACAACAACGCCGCGCGGCGTCCGTGGCTCACCCGCGAAGCTGCCAAAAGAAATCATCAATGCAGCAATAAAGGCCATGTAACGCATCGAGAAAACTCCTTTAACCAAATTTTTAAAATATGGAGTCTAGCAGATGAACTGGCGTGATGCCCTTGCAGCCCGATCTGATGGGGGTCAGCCACTGACCGGCCGCTTCCGCAAAGCCCGCTTTATCGTGCCGGGCTCAGATGCCACCTTCGGCCGGCGCGCCGAGCTGCACGAGTATCCGCAGCGCGATCTGCCCTGGGTGGAAGATCTGGGCCGCAAGGCGCGGCAGTTCACCGTCGAGGTGTTCGTGGACGGCCGCTTGGGTGGCGATTACCTGGCAGCCCGGGATGCGCTTATTGCAGCCATCGAGGCACCCGGACCTGGCACGTTAGTGCATCCCTGGTACGGCACCCTGACCGTGACCCTGTCGGAACCTGCTTCGGTGCGCGAATCTACCCGCGAGGGCGGTCGGGCCACCTTCCGCCTGACGTTCATCGAGTCAGGCGAGCTGCGTTTCCCAACTGCTGGCCGTGATACTCCCAGCACGGTGAACAAAGAAGCGGATACGGCACAGGACGCTGCTACCTCTGACTTTGCCGATAACTTTAATGTGACCGGCCTGCCCGATTCTGGATTGACCGATCTGCAAAACGATTTGACCGCCACACTGGCCAACCTGGAAAACCAGGTAAGCGGCGTAACCAGCTCGATTGCCGCAGAGATCCGGGCGCCGGCCAACATGGCGGCGGCCATCGTTGGATCTGTGCAACGGCTCGGCACCACCATTACTGAACCACTACGCGCCGTACAGCTTTACGCCCGCCTGTTCGATGCTGGCGACGATAATCCCACAAGACCCGCCACCACACCAAAACTGCGCCAGCAAGTTCAAAGCAGCGCAGCAATGCACCGACTTGTGCAGCAGGCTGCGGTCATCGAGGCATGTCGCGCATCAAGCCAGGCAGACTATTCCACCCGCGACGACGCACTGGACACGGCCGCGCAGTTGCAGGAAGCGTTGAACAAGCAGATGGAGGCTACCGATCCAGTTACAGGCCAGCCAGTGGGCGATGCCGTCTACCAGGCACTGGCGACATTGCGCGCCGCCATGTCGACGGATCTGCGGGAACGTGGCGCACGCTTGCCGGAATTGGTGACCCATACGCCGAGAACCACTCTGCCTGCACTGGTCATCGCACACCAACTTTACGGTGACGCCCGCCGTGAGGAGGAAATCATTACCCACAACCGCATCCGCCATCCCGGCTTCGTGCCGGGCGGCGAGGAACTGGAGGTGCTGAATGATTAAGTGGCTAAGCCGGTTTTTTAAACGCCGTTCTGTTAACCCTTCGGCTCCGTCGGAGGCATGGTTTCATCAGGCACATGAAGACCTCCTTCAATTACTTTCAAAATCCGCCGAAGATCGTCCGGAGTGAGCGCATTGAATGTTTGCAATGAGACGGTTTGCATGCCAATGAGTAACTGCAGCATGAGATTTGTCTGGTCCACAACGTTTTCCTCCGTAGTCAGGTTGGCGCCATCTACGGCACGGGAAAATGGAATCCTCTGCCAGGGAGGGCCTACTCATGCCTAACATCCAGCTCCTCGTCGACGACGCCCTCTACAGCGGCTGGAAGGAGGTCTCCGTCCGCCGCTCACTGGATCTATTCGCCAACACCTTCGACCTGACGCTGACCGACAACCAGGCTGGCCAGGCGCGCACCATCAAACTGGGCTCGCCCTGCCAGGTGCGCATTGATGGCGAGACAATCATGACCGGCTATGTGGACCGTATCCGGCCGCAGTATGATGCCCGCAGCCGGGCGCTGACCGTTTCGGGCCGGTCGAAGACGGCAGACCTGGTGGATTGCTCTCTGCCGCCGGGCAGCGCTGGCGCAGGCCAGCACAACCGCCAGACGCTTCTGCAGCTTGCGGCCTCGGTCGCAAAACCGTTCGGGATCGCTGTGCGCAGCGAGGTCGATGATTTGCCGGTCATCCAGACATCAACCGTTGATCCAGAGCAAACCGGTTTCGAGTTTCTCGAACTGCACGCAAGGCAGGCCGGTGTGCGTTTGGTCACCGATCCAGACGGCAACCTGGTCATCAATCGCGCCAGCACTGAGCAGGTAGTCACCGCCCTGGTGCTGGGCGAGAACATCGAGAAAGCGGAGGGCGAGTTCAGCGAGCGCAACCGCTTCAGCCACTACTATGTGACTGGCCAGCATGCAAACTCGCTCAACCAGGATCCGGCTTCGGCCTTCCATATCACCGGCATGGTGGAAGACGTGCGGCTTCGCTACCGGCCCACCGTCATCAATGCCGAAGGCCCACTGGGCAGCCTGGCCGACGCCCGTCGCCGTGCCGAATGGCAGCGCAACGTCCAGTATGGCCGCTCCCGCCAGGCAACCTACACCGTCAGCGGCTGGCGCCACCGGGACGGGTTATGGCAGCCCAATACCAACGTCAAGGTTATCGATGAATGGATGGGCTTTGAGGGACGTGATGGAAAGGGCGAATGGCTGATGATCGGCACAGCGGAGTTCGTTATGGACGAGCGCGGCCAGCGCACCCGCCTGACCGTGATGCCGCGCGAAGCCTACGATCTTGTGCCGCTGCCGGCTGAAGACGCGGGTGCACTATGAACGATTGGCAGCGCCTGACATCACCATTACGCCGGCGCATTAAGCAAATGTTGAGCCGTGCCATCGGCCGCTTGGTGGATCCATCCACCTTACTGCAGACCCTGCAGCTCGAGCTGTTCAAGGGCGAGGTGCTAGACAACATCGAGCACCTGGAAGGTTATGGCCGTACTGCTCACCCGCCGGCGGGCTTTGAGGCGCTGACCGCCAGCCTCGGCGGTGATCGGTCACACACCGTCTGCCTGGCCGCCATCCACCGCCAGTTCCGGGTGCGCAACCTTGCCCAGGGCGAACAGGTGCTCTATGACGACCTCGGTAATGTCATCTGGTTCAAGCGCGACCGCATTTTGATCAGTGCCGTCGACCACGTCGAGGTCAACGCCCCCACATGCAATATCACCTCCACCACCACCCACGATGGTGACATGACTATCAATGGCGATCTGCAGGTAAACGGCAACACAACCATCAACGGCATGTTGACTGTCAGCCAACTCATCACCGGCCAGGATGGCCTTGCGATCTCCGGCGCGAGTGGCGCAACAGTAACCGGCGGCGATATCAATGCCGACGGTATCAGCCTGAAAACGCACGTCCACGGCGGCGTGCAGGCTGGCAGCGACAACACGGGAGGCCCGCAATGATCGTTACGCCGCATCGTCGCGCTGCGCTTCGGACCATTTTCCTGTTCCTGGGTGGAACCCTCGGTGCCTTGGAAATCGTGGAGGGGTTCGATGACCGCCTTGAGGGTGAATCGTAATGGATATTGCTATCACACAGGACAGCAATGGCCAGTTTGACATCGCCCTGGGCGACTACGACCTGACCAGTGATCAGGGCCTGCGCACAGCTGTGTTGATCAGTCTATTCACCGACCGCCGGGCAGAGGTCGATGATCAGCTGCCAGACGGCAGTAATGATCGGCGCGGCTATTGGGGCGACAGTTATCCCGACATCGATGGCGACAAGATCGGATCCAGGCTGTGGCTACTGTCGCGCGAGAAACAAACTACCGATGTGTTGATTCGCGCCCGTGAATATTGCCAGGAGGCTCTGCAATGGCTCATCGATGACGGTATCGCCAGTACTGTGGAGGTGGACAATGAATGGCTGCGCCAAGGCGTCATGGCCATATACATCACAATCACCCGTGGCGATGGGAGGTTGTATCAGGAAGCCTTTAACTACGAATTGCGAGGCGTTTAATATGGCGTTAAAGCTCACTAAAAACGGAGTCAGACGCATGAACAACATCGATCGTTTCAACGAATGCAGCGCCAAACTTTTTGCCGCCCTTTATAAGGCATTCCCCAAGCCGTTCGACATTGACTATTTCGAATGGCTAGGAAAGGAGGTCTTTGAGGCTGGAGACGATGAGCTGGAATTCTGCGATGCCACCGTCCGATGGCTCGACGAAGCCGGTTACATCCAGGTGAAGGCCTACAGTAACGACAGCGCATACAACGTGGTGCTGTCGGCCAAGGGGTTGGAGGCGCTGAAGGTCGTACCAGACAGTCTGCGCGGCAAGGGCAGCATCGGCGATGCGCTGGTGAACGCCGTCAACGACGGCATGATGGCCGCGGCGCAGCAGATCGTGGTCAAGGCCCTGACTGAGAGTTTCAAACTGTTCAGCTGAGGAATATATGGCATTTAACAGACCATCAATTGCAACACTGCGGAAATATTTCCGCGCCGATGTCGAGAGCGAACTGGGCAGCGCGTTCGGTTGGCTGCGCCGCAGTTTGATATCGGTGTTAAGTAAGGCAGTTACCGGCCTCGCGCACGGTTTGCACGGACACATACATTACGTATCCGAACAAATAGTGCCGGGTTACGCAACCGACCACGACGTCATCGAGCGCCATGCATCGCTGTATCTAAAACAGGGCCGCAAAGCCGCCGCCGGCGCCACCGGCAATATCACCCTCACCGGCACAGACGGCGCGATACTACCTGCAGGCAGCACGTTACAGCGTGCTGGTTACGATTATGTAACCGACGCTGACGCCACAATTGCGTCGGGCACTGCCACTGTGGCGGTAACGGCAACGGTAAATGATACAGACAACGGGCAGGATACAAATGCCGATGAGGGTGTCACGTTGACGTTAACAACGCCTGTGGCCGGTATAAATAGTACCGCCACAGTCGCCGCTGGTGGTTTAACCGGCGGTACCAATCAGGAGACATATGACGAGGTTAATCAGCGCATCCGCGAACGCATCGAGCGCAATCCAAACGGATCGAATAACGATCAATACGAGATCTGGGCGCGCGAGGTGGCTGGCGTTACCCGAGCATGGTCATACAGCAACTGGCTGGGTTACGGCACAGTTGGACTGTTTTTCGTGCGAGACGATGATGCATCATTGATCCCTGATGCTTCCGAAGTGCAGGCTGTGCAAGACTACATCGATGCGCTCCGGCCTGCCGGCATGAAAGGTTTCACGGCCATCGCGCCGACAGAGGTACAGCAGGATTTTGACATACAGCTGAACCCCAACACAGTGGCTGTACAGGCCGCCGTTGAGGCGGCAATAAAAGATCTGATATTGCGTGAGGCGAAAGTCGAGGATGGCTCAGGCAATGCCACATTACCCATCTCACATATCCGCGAAGCGATATCGGCGGCAACGGATGAATATGATCACGTTGTCGTAACGCCAGCGGCGGACATCACGCTCAGCAAGGGTGAGTTACTCACACCAGGAACATTCACCTGGAGCGCGCTGTAATGCCAGGCGTTGATGATTACGCACAGCAACTCAAACAGCTCCATCCACGTGGCATGCTGTGGGAATCGTTGCTGCGTGTTGGATCAATATACAGCAAATTATTGACGGGCATTGCGCATTGTTTTGCCCGTATCGATGATCGAGCCGCTGCGTTAATTGATGAGTCCGATCCGCGCAGCACAACCGAAATGCTGCCGGATTGGGAAAATGCGGCCGCTATCCCCGGTGACTGTGGATTAATCGGCGAGACCATCGCCGAGCGGCAACAAAACCTGACAGCGAAAATCACACAGCAGGCGGGCGACAGCAAACAGGACCTGATTGATATCGCCGAACGCCACGGTTTTGCTCCGGCGACGATCACGGAGTACACATCACATTCCGTCGACAGCGACGTCGACGCGCCCATTTATGGCGCTGACTGGCGGTTTGCCATCAAACTGACCGCGCCAAACAAACCGGTGATCACGTTCACCGTCGATAGCGCGGTTGACGAATCGTTAGGGTCGGAACTGTCCGGAACGCAACTGGAGTGTGCCATCAAAAAAATGGCACCGGCACATTGCGTTGTTATTTTTGAATATCAATAAGAGGAGGTAAAAATGGAACCGCGCAACTACGCAGCCAACGCCGACGCCGTACCGCCAGACGCACCGGCAACACCGTCAAACGGCTACCCACGCGCAGCCGATCCAGCCACCGGCACCGAAGCCACTACACCTGGGCCATTTTGGTTTTATAAAATCGGCGAAGAGCTCAGGGCCATAATTACGGCTGCCGGCATTACGCCAGACGACGCCGATCTGAATCAGGTGCTCGACGCATTAACCGCAGGTTTTGGATTGGCGCAGCAATTAGCACAGCCTGGATACCAGATGTTGCCTGGTGGCCTCATATTGCAATGGGGCACAGAGAGCCTGTCGTTTGACACAGTTTTTGCAACATCGGTGATTACGTTTCCTATAGCGTTTCCGACGGCAAATCTAAACGCATTTTTTTCAGCGAGAAATGGAACTCCGATTGACGCGTATTTTTGCATAACGGCAACAGATTTGGCGAGTGTGACACTAGCGTATCGAGCCTCTGCCGTCACATCAGCATCAGTCTATTGGATGGCGATTGGTTATTAATCGAGGAGACAACAATGATAGTAGCACGCACTGACATCAATGGGTTGCCGATTGCTTTTTTTTCATCAGATATACATGACGGTTTCGTCTATGGGTCAAAAGGCGCGGCTATCGACCCAACTGGCCCGTTAGCTGATTGTGTTGAGATGTCGACAACAGATTGGCAATTGCATCTGGCCGGCGATAAACGCCTATGGGCTGGAGGCTCTTGGGTGGCCTACACACCACCTCCACCGCCCATCGCGGATGTGCAAATGGCAAAAATATCAGCGCTAAACAGCGCCTGTGATGCTGAATTATCAGCAATAACAAAACAATATCCCACCAGCGAGATAAACAGCTGGCCAAAACAGGAGGCAGAGGCGCGCGCATACCAGGCAGACAACACCGCAGCCGTCCCGTTTATCGAGGCATTGGCTGCAGCGCGCGGCATCACCGTTGCTGATCAAGTAACGCGGATCATTGCAAAAGCCGACGCCTACGCCGCCACCGCCGCCGCAGCCGTCGGCAAACGGCAGGCACTTGTGGACCAGGTCAATGCTATCGTTGACGACACGACATTGTCAGACGACGAAAAACGCGCGGCTATCGACCTGGTTGTTTGGTAGGTACGTCGAACAAAAAAGAGAGGGCGACCGGGCAGATGCAGCAACATCTGCCCGGCCCCAGCAAACGGTAAACAGGCTACCGTGAGCCAGCAAAGGCACCTCCCACCGCGATCACGGTATGGGAGACCTTATCATAAATAGCAAAAAATAAAGGCTCAAAAAATGACCAAACCGTTTATACCCTGGATGGGCGGCAAAAGCCGCTTGGCCGACAAAATTCTGCCGCTGTTCCCCCAGCACACCTGCTATGTTGAGGCGTTTGCTGGAGCCGGAGCACTGTTCTTTAAAAAGCAGCCTAGTAAGGTCGAAGTGCTCAACGACATCAATAGTGAGCTGGTTAACCTGTACCGGGTCATCCAGCATCACCTGGAGGAGTTCATCAGGCAGTTCAAATGGGCGCTCTCCAGTCGCCAGGTGTTCGAGTGGGAGAAGGCCAAACGGCCCGAGACCCTCACCGATATCCAACGGGCGGCCAGGTTCTACTATCTGCAGAAGCTGGCTTTTGGCGGAAAGGTGGATGGCCAGGTATATGGCACAGCCACCACCAGCCCGCCACGCCTGAATTTGCTGCGGATTGAGGAGGATCTGAGCCGGGCACACCTACGGATGGCGCGCACCAATATCGAAAACCTGGACTGGCAAACCTGCGTCGATAAATACGACCGCCCAGACACCCTCTTCTACCTCGATCCACCGTACTGGGGTACAGCCGGGTATGGCACAGAATTCGGCCTGGATCAGTATGAGCAAATGGCCGACCTGGCCCGCTCTATCAAAGGCAGGATGGTGATAAGCGTCAACGATTGCCACGAGATGCGACGGGTTTTCAAGGGCCTCCAAACCCTGACCGTCCCTATTACCTATACAGTCGGCGGGGGAAGGGCGCCAAGGAAGGAACTGATAATCCGGAGCTGATAATGGCTGTGGGCGTTTTGTGGACACATAGCCTGCACAGTTAAGCGCAGTGCAACATTGTTAGCCGTGAGCGTCCGCGCAACTTATTGATTTAAAAGGCGCAACACCCGATCCGTAAGGCTACGAACCAGGCGGTCGCACGTTCGAATCGTGCCGGGCGCGCCAATTTCTTTCAGCGTACAGCAGGCTGCAGCACAGTCTCGTGGCCTGTTGTTTTTCCCTTCTGCCGAAGCGGTATCCAATATGCCAACGAAACAGGTGGTCTGCCAGGGCCATTGACCGGCCCAGGATTTTTGTCCAGGAGTAAAGATCAGACTCAGCTAACAGGAAGAAGCAATGGCAAAACACACTCATCAACAAGAATAGTCCAACGCATAGCATGTGTAGCTTGGTTGTTTTCTTCGCAAATCGTGCCTATTCTGGGTGGAACCTGTGTTCAGGGAACGATATTATGGGCGTTGCAATATTTTTTACTCCCCCTTTTCCAGGTACGAACACGGAAAGACGGCCCTTCGTAAAGTGCCTATGATCCAGATCCACACATCCAAAGCACTGGCTGCTGATTTGAAATCCCACTTGATTGAAATGCCAACCAATCCAGGTGCGATGCAGTGGTATGCACACCGTGTATATATTCTGCGCCGAAAATGTGTGATCGCAATGGAAGCGCGGAGCCGCTATGCCATAGTATTTACCGGCCTGACGAAACCAGACTTTGAACGGTTTACGGATTTTTTCCTGGACCGCTTGATGCGTGAGGCTTTGTCTATTTGCCGGCTGAATGACGAGCAATCCGGACATCTGGCCGCACTGATCATGTTGTTGGGGGAATCCGTTCAGATAACGGCAGGCTCAGATCGCAGTGTGCAAGCGCACATCAATGAGGTGGCGCGTGAGTTGCACTGGATGTCACATGATATCGGTTATTTGCCGGAACATGACAGCCATGAATTCAATTTTGGTTTGCGGATGAACCAGATGCTGCGCAAACGTAAAGGTGACAAGGATTATTTTTATCCGTTGGAGAAACTACGTGAATTCTGGTTGGGACTGCTGGGGCATATGGCACCAACACCGGATAATGGTGTACGCAGACACTAAATCTGCATTTCAGGCCGCTATTTGATTTTTCAACCAATCAGTCATGTTGTTACTACTTGCTAATTGGTAACATTAAAACGACGACTTCCTCCGAAGAGCTTTTCCGACAGCACAGTGTGCAGCTTAACATGAGTGTGGCTTGTCGCTGGTATTCACTGTGGGACAAGAGGAACATTGAACAGGATTTCAGCGGCGTCTATCGACCGGTGGATCTGCCGTCCATCAGCCATCCTGATACAGTGTCGGGCGTTTTCGCAATGCTGTTATATGCCTCATTTGCGTACTGGAGTATCACGAAATCACTACACAGACCACCCATGGTACGTTTGCCACTGTCCCCAGGGATGCAGGAATGTTGTCGCTCGATTCCCCGTCGGTACATGCTTACAAGTTTTTCGAATGCCGCATTTGGCACCAGGGTCGAAAAGTATCAGATTGGTGCGTAACAGGTCGGATTTATAGCGCGGAAAGGACACCTGCGGATTGTTTTTGAATATCGCAACAAGCCGTGAATGGATGTTGTTCAGGAGGGTTGAAACTCAATAGGCCATAAAGCCATTCAAAATACGCGTTCCGCATACCGGTTCATTTAGTATGATTACCAGATTCAAGCTTCCCATCAGGGGCAGGCGGCTCAAACAGACAAGAAACTTCCGCGTTGAAAAGGTGATGAAACCCTATCTCGCAACAACGATATGCGTGCGCAAAAGTCCAGAATATTGTGGCAGGCCGTCCACCAACGTCTCCTGAAGCCGGCGTGTATAGATTTGGTCGCCCTTTGGCGAACTGCTGTAATATTGCAGAGGGTGGAATTTTGATTTTAAGCGGCACGCCGATGGCTTAGTATGGGAGCAGGATGCCAAAACGCCCAACCAGGCGACGGGTAAAAAGAGGGAATGATCAGCTGATGCCAAACAATAAAACACGAAGGGTGCGCATCGTCATCGTGGTGACAATTGCCGCCTTGCTCATCGCTGCGGGTGTTTATCGCTATTGGAGCGGAAATGGTGGTGGTCAGGGCGAACTGGTGCTGTACGGCAATGTGGATCTGCGTGAGGTGGAAGTGGCCTTTGTGTTGCAGGAGCGGATCGCCCGTTTATATGTTGAGGAGGGCGATCGGGTTGAGCAGGGGCAGGTGCTGGCGGAGCTCGATCCGGTGCGTTTCCGGCAGGCCGTGGCGCAGCGCGAGGCGGAGCTGGCCGCCGCCAGGGCCAACCTGCGGGATGCACAGGCTGCGTATCGCCGCATTGAAGGGCTGATCAAAAAGAAACTCGCTTCGCCGCAGGATCGGGATGATGCCAAGGCCCGCCTCGATGCCGCGCGGGCGCGGGTGAGCGGGGCGAAGGCGGCGCTGGCGCGGGCGCAAAAGGATCTCGCGGATACGAAGCTGCTGGCGCCGGCAAACGGGGTGATCCAGGCGCGCATCCTGGAGGCCGGTGATATCGCCGCGCCGCAGAAACCGGTTTTCACCCTGGCGTTACTGGATCCGGTCTGGATCCGTGCCTATGTGGCGGAAACGGATCTCGGCCGCATTTACCAGGGAATGGCGGCAGAGGTGCGCACCGACAGTTTTCCCGACAAGGTCTACAAGGGCCGTATCGGTTATATCTCCAGCACCGCCGAGTTCACTCCCAAGACCGTGCAGACCACCGAAGTGCGCAGCAGCCTCGTTTACCAGGTGCGTGTGCTGGTGCCCAATCCGCATGATGAGCTGCGCCTGGGGATGCCGGCCACAGTGACCCTTTCAACTCAAGCAGAGCGTGTGACAGACCCTGGCAAGGGGAACGCCGATGACGCCGGGTGAAAATCCGCTCGTGTCGCAGCCACAAGCGGTGGCCATCGGCTTTCATCAGGTCAGTAAATCCTTTACCCGTGGCGAAGTCCGCCGTACGGCGTTGTATGAACTCGATTTTGAAGCCAGGGCCGGCCGCATAACCGGCCTGGTGGGTCCCGACGGCGCCGGCAAGACCACCATCATGCGGTTATGCGCCGGTCTGCTCCTGCCGGACAGCGGCAGGATTGAGGTGCTCGGCCTGGATACCCGCAGCGAGTCCGAGGCGGTTCAGGCGCGGATCGGATACATGCCGCAGCACTTTGGTCTCTATGAAGATCTGACCGTGGCGGAAAACCTGAATCTCTATGCCGATCTGCATGGTGTGAAGAGTGCAGAACGAAAGCAGCGCTTCGAGCAATTGCTGGCCTTCACGGATCTCGGCCCCTTCACAACGCGGCTGGCAGGAAAACTCTCCGGCGGCATGAAGCAAAAGCTGGGGCTGGCCTGCGTGCTGATGGAACAGCCCGATCTGTTGCTGCTGGATGAGCCCACTGTCGGGGTGGATCCGGTCTCGCGACAGGAGTTGTGGCAAATGATCCGTACCATGATGGAGGCCGGTGCCGGTGTGTTGGTCAGCACTGCCTATCTGGAAGAAGCCGAGCGCTGCGATGACGTGTTGTTGCTGTCGGACGGTGAATTGCTGGCCAGCGGCCGGCCCGCTGAATTTCGTGCCGGGCTGAAGGGGCGGACTTTCAGTCTCCCGGCCATCGGCGCGCAACGCAGACAGTTGCAGGAACGGCTGCGCCGCCAGCCCGGCGTGATCGATGCCGTGTTGCAGGGCAGTCGGCTACGCTTGTTGCTGGAGGAGGGGCGGCGGATCGATGAACTGCAGATTCCGGATGCGCTTGCCGTCACTGCGGCCACGCCCCGTTTTGAAGATGCCTTTATCGACCTGCTGGCGTCGAAACAATCTGCAATTCCATCCGGGGCGGTGGCCGAGCCTCCCACGGTCGCTGCTGAAATGGCGATTGAGAAAAAAACGGAAGTGATCTCACTGGTGAAGGTCAGGCGCTGTTTCGGCGAGTTTGTCGCGGTCCGGGATGTGGATCTGAGCATCCACCGTGGCGAGATCTTCGGTCTGCTGGGTCCCAACGGCGCGGGCAAATCCACCGTGATCCGCATGCTCTGCGGTCTACTGCCACCCAGTGCCGGCCGTGCCACGGTGCTGGGCCTGGATCTGCTGCGGGCACCGGTGGCAGTGCGCGGGCGCATCGGCTACATGTCGCAGCGATTTGCCCTCTATCGCCAGCTCAGCGTGCGCCAGAATCTGCAATTTTTCGCCGGCGCCTACGGCCTGCGTGGCGGCGAGCGCTCGGTGCGCCTGGATCAGGCGCTGGCCGGTTATGGACTGGAGCCCTATGCCGATACGCTCAGCGGCAACCTGCCGCTGGGTTTCCAGCAACGCCTGGCGCTGGCCTGCGCCCTGTTGCACGATCCCGAGATTGTCTTTCTCGACGAACCCACCTCAGGAGTCGACCCCATCGCCCGGCGTGCCTTCTGGTCACAGATCAACGCGCTGGCCGGGCGGGGTGTCACCGTGCTGGTAACCACCCATTTCATTCAGGAGGCTGAGTATTGTGATCGCCTTGCCATCATGTACGAAGGCCGGGTGATTGCCGAAGATACGCCAGAGCGATTGAAAGCCGGCTGTCAGCGGGAGGGGGAGGCGATGCCAGGGCTGGAGGAGGTGTTCGTGCAGCTGGTCGAGCAGGCGGGGCAGGTATGAAGCGTTTTCGCTGGCAACGCCTGCAGGCCTTGTTGCGCAAGGAGACGATTCAGATCCTGCGGGACCCCAGCAGCATCGGCATCGCTTTCGTGCTGCCGCTGGTGCTGCTGCTGTTATTCGGCTATGGTGTCTCCCTCGATGCCCGCAAGGTGCCGCTCGCCCTGGTGGTGGAGAATCCCAGCCCGGATACGGCGAGCTTCGCCGGGGCCTTTGCCGAGTCACCCTGGTTTGCGCCTTACCTCCTGACCGATTATCCGGCGGCGGAAGCGGCGCTGTTGAACGGCCGCGTGCGGGGCATCGTGCGTCTGCGCCCCGACTTCGGCCGTGACCTGCACCGGCCCGAGGGTGCCGACATCCAGGTGATCGTCAATGGCGTCGATGCCAACACCGCCAGGCTGGTTGAGGGCTATCTGCAAGGGGTCTGGCAAACCTGGCTCGGTCAGCGCATGCGGCTGCAGGGGCGGGAGCTCAAGGCGCCGGTGATGCTGGAGCATCGCATCTGGTTCAATCCCGAGGTGCGCAGCCGCAACTTCCTGGTGCCGGGGCTGATCGCCCTCATTATGATCCTGATCGGCGCCCTGCTTACTGCGATGGTGGTGGCACGCGAATGGGAGCGCGGTACCATGGAGGCCCTGATGGCCACCCCGGTAACCGTGGGCGAAATCCTGCTCGGCAAACTCCTGCCCTTTTTTTTACTGGGCATGGGTGGCCTGGTGTTGTCCGTGGCGATGGCGGTATGGCTGTTTCGGGTGCCTCTCATCGGCTCGGCATGGGTGCTGTTTGCGAGTTCCGCGGTGTTTCTGCTGGTGGCGCTGGCCATGGGGTTGTTTATTTCCACCCTCACCCGCAATCAGTTCACCGCGGCACAGGTGGCGCTCATCGCCACCTTCCTGCCCTCCTTCATACTCTCCGGTTTTATCTTCGACATCGGCAGCATGCCGGCACCCATCCAGCTGATCACCTACCTGGTCGCATCGCGCTATTTCGTCGCCATCTTGCATACCGTGTTTCTCGCCGGCGATGTCTGGGGCGTGATTCTGCCCAATCTGCTGGCGCTGGGTCTGATGGCGGGCCTGTTTGCCGGCATCACGCGGCGGCTCACCCGCAAGCGTCTGGAGTAGCAGGATGAATTTTTTACGACGGATGTCGGCGTTACTGTTAAAAGAAATCCTGACCTTGTGGAAGGACAAGCGCGGCCGCGTGGTACTGGTTGCGCCGCCGCTGGTGCAGGGGCTGGTGTTTGGTTTCGCCGCCAGTTTCGATCTCAACCATGTGGCCCTCGCTGTTTTCGACGAGGATGGTGCGGCGCCGGCCCGCGAGTTTATCGCCCGCTTTCGCGGCGCACCGGCTTTCGAAGAGGTGGCCCGGTTGCATCACCAGCGCCAGATCAGCGGGATGATCAATCGCCGCGAGGCGGCGCTGGTGCTGCATTTGCCCGCCAACTTCAGCCGCGAGCTGTTGGCGGGTGAGGGTGCACGGGTGCAGGTGATCGTTGACGGGCGCGATTCCAACACGGCGATGATCATTCTGAACTATGTCCAGACAATTGTGCACGATTTCAATAGTGACTGGGCAAAGGCGCATGCGCAGCCGGAGCCGCCCGCGCGGCTTACCGTGCGCGCCTGGTTCAACCCCAACCTGGAGAGCCGCTGGTTCATCCTGCCGGGACTGGTGGGTATTATCACGCTGGTCATCTCCACCATTATCACCGCCCTCTCGGTGGCGCGGGAGCGGGAGGAGGGGACCCTGGATCAACTGCTGGTGACGCCGCTGCGGCCGTTGGAGATCCTGCTTGGCAAGACCCTGCCCGCGGCGCTCATCGGCACGCTGGAGGCGACCGTTATTTTGTTGCTGGCGGTGTTTCTTTTCGGCGTGCCGTTGATAGGTAATGTGGGTCTGTTGTACCTTGGTATCGTGTTGTTCCTGCTGTCGACCATCGGCGTCGGCTTGATGATTTCCTCCCTCGTGCGCACCCAGCAGCAGGCTTTTCTCGGTGCCTTTCTGTTCCTGGTGCCCTCGGTGATCCTCTCCGGCTTCGCCACCCCGCTGGCCAATATGCCGGAGGCAATCCAGTACCTGACCTATCTGAATCCGTTACGCTATTTTCTGGAGATCTCCCGCGGCGTGTTCCTGCAGGATCTGGGTTTTGAACAGCTGTTTCATCTGTTTTGGCCGATGGCCTTGATCGGCCTGGTAACGATGGCGGTGGCGGCACGATTGTTTCACCGGCGACTACAATGAAAGCATTTCGACCAGTTTCGGCATTTCCTCCAGTGCTGTCTGGTGTCCGCGTTCAATTTCCTGGTCGGGGTGTGAGAAGTCATTCCATTGGCGGAAGCCGGGCATGGGATCAATGATCAAATCTGCATACTGTGCTTTGTATTGACGCAGATAATAGGCCTTTATCCTGATCGCCCAGTCCAGCATGCCAATGACCGTCTCGGGTTTTTTGTTGGGATCAGGGCGGGCGCCGACATCGACGGCCACGATCAGCTGTCCCGGCTTTGCGACCATTTTGGCCTCTTTGGCTGGCAGGTCGCAAGCCACGCCCCCGTCAACATATTGTTCACCATCAATCTCGATGGGTTCAAATACGCCGGGCACCGCCATGCTGGCAGCGATGATTTTTTTCAGATCCCCCTTTGAAAAAATTTCGATTTCACCGCTGGGGAAATGGACACCGGTAATATGGAGGGGAAGTATCAAATCAGCGAATCCCTTGCCATCACACAAGTGGTTGACGATATCCATCAGCGCCTCTGAATCGGTCAGGAAGGGTCCGCTGGCCGCGCGGGTATAAAGGACGGATTCACGGGCGGAGGCGGTCAGTTTGCCCAGCCAGGTGTGATCCGAGGTTTCGGCATCGCGTAAATATGGTAGTCTCAGGTGGGTAAAGGACTTGGAGTTCAGCACCTCCCTGACCCGGCTGACAACGGTTTCAATACTGTTACAGAGCGCATACATTCCGCCAAACAGGGCACCGATGCTGGTGCCAACGATGGCGGCCGGTTTCAGCTCATGTTCTTCCAGCGCCTGCAGTACGCCAAGATGGGCAAGTCCCCGTCCGCCACCGCCGCCCAGGGCAAGGATGAATTCCTTCGTTTTCCGGGGAACCCCGGCTCGTTTGTTTTTGTCTGGCATGGCATTCGTTTATTTATATTAGTGAGGAACTCCGGCAACCTCATTAATTTGGGTATCTATACTTTAAAAGGTAGCGCATTCAATTGTCCAAGGCGTGTTCGGGTTCTTTCGAAGGGGTGGAAGATGCAGGAGACAATGACAGCTGAATCGCAGGATCTCACCGAAATGCACAAGACCCACCAGCGCTGGCGCAGTGAGCATGCGGCCAGGAGGGATGATCTTGCCAACTGCCAGTGTGAGCGGCAACGGGCAACCATGATGTTATACAGGTTTGACCGCGCGCTTCCCGAACATGGTGCGGAAGGGGATGTACCTGCTGACAATATCAAAAGGCACGGAAAACAACCCGGTGTGCATGAGAATATGCTGCGTGAACCGGCTGCCGGCCGGGGAAATCCGGGATGTATACTCAGCCGTGCACAACCCACCGGCAGGCGGTGGAGCGGCACGGGCAGATGCAACAGGACCCTGATAAATTGCGCCAGACACATCCTGTGGCAATGGCCGGATTCAAGCGCCCTTGCCGTTTGCTTGAGACGTCTTGAGCGGGGAAGGCTTTGAGGTGAGGTGCTGAGACATTATGGAAATATCACCCTCCTACCTGTTACCACCCATGCCGCCGGCACTGGATGGCCTGGCGGAGCTGGCGCTGGATATGCGCTG
This sequence comes from Chromatiales bacterium, assembly GCA_027032075.1. GTDB lineage: Bacteria > Pseudomonadota > Gammaproteobacteria > UBA6429 > Thiohalophilaceae > JAJRYG01. The sequence continues at coordinate 93,631 of JALVOC010000089.1, forward strand.
GTCATGGAGTCATGCAGCCGATGTGATCTGGCAACGGCTGGATCCGGAACTGTGGGAACGTACCCGCAATCCCTGGCTGATCCTGCAAACACAGGCTTCCGATCGGCTGGAGGTGCTGGCGGAGGACAGGGTTTTTGTGGCGCACGTGCAGCAGCAGATCAAGGCCCGCCGTGAAGCCCTGGAAGTTGCGGGATGGTTTCAGCAAAGCGATTTTACCGATGCCTTTCGTGCCGTGGCCTATTTCAGTATGGAGTTTGGTCTGAGTGAGGCATTGCCGATCTATTCCGGCGGCCTGGGTATCCTGGCGGGGGATTGCCTGAAAACCGCGAGTGATCTCGGTGTTCCCCTGGTAGGCATCGGTTTGTTGTATCAACAGGGTTATTTCCGTCAGATGCTGGATAGTAACGGCGTGCAACGTGAATTTTTTCCCTATAACGATCCCGTGCAAATGCCGGTCATCCCGGTGCGTGATCGGGCGGGAAAGTGGTTGCGGGTGATGATTTCACTCCCCGGCCGGGCGCTGCGTCTCCAGGTCTGGCAGGCGATGATCGGCCGTGTGCGGCTGTATCTGCTGGACAGTAACGATCCCCTGAATATCCCGCCTGACCGGGGTATTACCGGGGAACTCTATGGAGGTGGTGCCGAAACCCGCCTGCAGCAGGAGATGATCCTGGGCATCGGTGGCTGGCGGGTTTTGCGTGCACTCGATATCGTGCCGGAGGTGTGCCACCTGAACGAGGGGCATGCGGCCTTTGCGGTACTGGAACGGGCGCGGTGTTTCGCCCAGGATAACCGCTGTTCCTTTGAAGTGGCGCTGACCGCAACCCGGGCCGGCAATCTTTTTACCACCCACACCCCGGTCGAGGCGGGTTTTGATCGTTTTTCACCCGCGTTGATCGGGCAGTATCTGAGGGATTATTGTGACGAGCTGGGTATCGGCCTGGATGATCTGATGGCATTGGGCCGTTGCGAGCCCGCCTGCGGTAATGAGGATTTCAACATGGCCTGGCTGGCCGTGCGCGGTGCGGGGGCGGTCAACGGGGTGAGCCGTTTGCATGGCAAAGTGAGCCGGCGTATTTTTCAACCCCTGTTCAGGCGTTGGCCACAGCGGGAAGTGCCGGTGGGGCACGTGACCAACGGCGTGCATGTCCCCTCCTGGGATTCGGCCGAAGCCGATTCTTTCTGGACCAGAACGTGCGGCAAGGATCGCTGGCTTGGCAGTCTGGATAATCTGGAAGAGGCGCTGAAGCAGCTTCCGGATGAAGCATTCTGGGCGTTACGTATCGGGGGTCGCCAGCAACTCATTCACTATGCGCGTGAGAAAAGGGTGCAACAGCTGGCGGAAATGGGGGCGCCACCACAGGAACTGGAAAAGGCGCGGCGGGCACTCGACCCCAATGCGCTTACTCTCTGTTTTGCGCGGCGGTTTGTTGAATACAAACGCCCCAATCTGCTCCTGACCGATCCGGAACGTCTGGCGCGCCTGCTGACCAATCCCCGCCACCCCGTACAGATCATTCTTGCCGGTAAGGCACACCCGCTGGATCAGACCGGCAAGGGTATGATCCAGGCCTGGAACAATTTCATCGAAAACTATCAACTCTCTTCACGGGTGGTATTCCTTAGTGACTACGACATGCTTGCGGCGGAACAACTTGTGCAGGGTGCCGATGTATGGATAAACACACCGCGCCGTCCCTGGGAGGCCAGTGGTACCAGCGGCATGAAGGTGCTGGTCAATGGCGGCCTGAATCTGTCGGAGCTGGACGGTTGGTGGGCGGAAGCCTGGCGCCCGGAAGTGGGGTGGGCCATCGGCAACGGTCATGAGCACGGCGATGATCCCAGGTGGGATGTAATCGATGCGGAGGCGTTGTATCAATTACTGGAACAGGAGGTGATCCCCTGTTTTTACCGGCGGGATGAACATGGCGTGCCGCGGGAGTGGGTGGTGCACGTGCGTGCCAGCATTTCGGAATTGACGCCGCAATATTCCACCAACCGCATGTTGCGTGAATATACCGCCCGGTATTATGCGCCGCTGGCGACCGCTTACCGCCACCGTATCGCCAACCAGGCCCGGCTTGCGGTCGAACTCGATGCCTGGCAGAAAGCGCTGCAATATCATTGGTCCGACCTGCATTTCGGTGATCTGGAAGTCAGCCAGGAAGGCCAGGTGTACCATTTCAGGATCCAGGCCTATCTGGATGAAATTGATCCGGATGCGGTACGCGTAGAACTTTATGCTGATCCGCATGGGGAGCGCGATGCGGAAGTGATCGCCATGGAGCGGAGGGAAAGTCTGACAGGGGCGGTAAACAGTTATCTCTATACCGCGCGGGTGGCGGCACAGCGCCCGGCCAGTGACTATACGCCGAGGCTGATTGCGCAGCATGCCGATGCCAGTATTCCGCTGGAGGCGCCGCAGATACTTTGGTTAAGGTAAAACCATGATGTAGATCGCGTTTTTTAGACAAATATCCTGTTGATATCGCACCAAGCCCCACTATTTCGACTATAAATAGGATAATGATTTTCAGTTTGAACAGGATAACCAGGGTTTTTTTCCGGTAACGTCGATATGCAGGATGAAAAGAATAGCAAAACCGAGCTCCGTTGTTGTCCCCGCATGCCTATCAATGTCTCTGTGATGCTGTGCCAGCATGGCGTGCCTGCGGCTCCCGCAAAAACGCGAAACATCACCCTCAACGGAATGTTCCTCGAGTTGAAACATGCGTTTTTCCCCGAGAACAGTCTGCTCGAGGTTGAATTTGAGGATCGCGACGGCAATACCACCCATTATTACCGTATCCAGGCGCATGTGGTCTATCACACGGAAGAGGGGATTGGCATCGAGTTTGATGATTCGATTCCGGAGGTGCGGCAGGTTATCAAGCCAATGCTCGAAAAAATCGGCGCTTGGGAGACCCTGCAAAGCGGGCATTAAAGATACCGAATTGCAGACGAGCGTGTATCGCCGGCAGGCAAGCTGACAGAAAATGTTGTTACGATGTGAGCCAGGCCGAAAAATATTTATGCAAGATTGGGTAAATATTCCGGCAGATGGCCACGGATCTCTTCGGCGCTGTGTTGCGTCAGGTTTTTGTCCAGTTCGATTTTTACCAGATTTTTTGTCTGCTCGCTAAGCTGGGTGCGTAATGTGCCGAGAAATGCCGGTGCGGCAACCACAATCAGTTGCTTGAATTTATTGTTGTTGCGCGCCTGTTCCAGATGTTTGGCGATTTGCCTGGCAAAGGCAATCACTTCCTGTTCCTTGGGTTCAATTTCATCCTGGTATCCATGTGCGCCAATACCGGTGTCATTCTGGTGACGCCCGGGGAGATCGGAAGTGATCTGCTGTTCGTGTATCCGGCTTTCCGGATGGGCAAGGGTTTCGATTTCCTGAAGTGGTGCAGAAGGTGTCTTGGTGGTGAAGATGCGTGCACGGCTGCTGTCAGCAACCAGAATCCAGGTTGGTTTCATGGCTTTTCACTCTTATTGGAAAATCTATGTTAAAAATGGCAAATGGTGTAGCATTTACCTCATGCCTGACAGATCCAGGTTTCCTTCTTTAACTATATATAAACTATTGTTCTGATTTCAATGTCTGCCGTTCCCCGTTATCAACTTATTGATATTCTTCGTGGTATCGCTATCGTCCTGATGGTGTATTTCCATTTCAGCTACGATCTGACCTACTATAAACTGGCCGATTTTGATTTTTACCGGGATCCCTACTGGTTGAATCTGCGTACCCTGATTGTCAGCCTGTTTTTGACCCTGGTGGGGATCAGCCTGGTGCTTGCAACCCGCAACGGCATCAATAAAAAACGATTCTTGCGTCGTCTGGGTTTGCTGCTGGTGTTCTCGGCGCTGATCACGCTCAACAGTTATATCATGTTCCCCGGGCGTACCATTATCATCGGTATTTTGCATTTCATCGCCATCGCCAGTGTGCTGGGTCTGTTGTTCGTCAGGCGCTATCTGCTGAGCCTGGTGCTGGGGGTTGGCTTGATCCTGCTGGACTATTTTTTTCAGCACGAGTTTTTCAATCAACCGTGGTTGCATTGGATTGGATTAATGACCCACAAACCGGCAACAGAGGATTATGTTCCCCTGATCCCCTGGTTCGGGGTGGTGCTGATAGGAATTTTTATCGGCCAGAGTCTGTTCCGCTCCGAGCGATTGAGTGCCCTGTTTGCGTTTCATTCCGGCAGTGGTGTGGCGCGTGGTTTGGCGCTGGCAGGCCGGCACAGCCTGATTATCTATGTGCTGCACCAGCCCGTTCTCTTTGGTCTGCTCTGGGTGTTTGTGACCCTTATCTAAAACAGCGGCAAGGAAAAGGTGGCCGGCTGATAAATCAGCCAGGTGCCGTTGCGGATGCCGCCCCCCATGTGACCAAGCCGTTTTGCAGTGCGGACCTTTTCCGCACGATTATGTGAACCCGTCATTTCAATCCCACAGACAATGACATTACTGATTGTAGTGTCTTAGGCCGTGCCGATCTTCTCCCGCTACAATTTCGGGTCATAGGGCTGTGCGCACGTATTTCGTCATGCCGGAAAAGGTTTTTATCCCGCATTTGCACCGCTGCCCGGCAAACAGGCTGATGCAACAATCATCAGATTAAGTGATTTAAGAAAAGTCCCGCTCAGCCGATTAGTTACTAAGTAACGCCTTCAGTAAAACTGCTGATGGTTAAAGGGATATTCAGGAAGAATACCGGCGTGGTAGCGGAATCAATAGCTTCGATCAAACCTGCAGATCTGCCTGCCCCACCCCAGGCGGCGCTCCAGATCATGCGAGCCTGCTCCCGGGAGGATTTCAGTAACAAGGAACTGGCGGAGCTGGCGGCGACCGATCCGGTGCTGACCGCCGAGTTGTTGCGCGTTGTGAACTCACCGTTTTTCGGTTTGTCCCGGGAAGTGCAATCGATCAATTACGCGGTCAACATCATTGGCCAGCGGGCGTTGCGCAACCTCGCCCTGTGTATCGCGGTACGGGACACCTTGCGCGAACAGGATCTTGGCGGACTGGACACAACCACTTACTGGGAAGACTCGCTGCGCCGTGCAGTGAGTGCCAGGCAACTGGGGAAGCAGGCGGGGCTCGACGTGGACGATTGCTTTACCGCCGGTTTGTTGCAGGATTTCGGCCTGCTGGTGATGTTTTACCTCTATCCTGAACTGGCCGCCGACTGGCCGGCATTGCGCAGGCTGGATCCGGATAACCGCTTTGCCAGGGAAGAGGAACTGTTTGGTATTACCCATGACAAGGTGGTCACCGCACTGGCAAAGGCCTGGTCGCTGCCTGCTGAATTGATGGAGGCGCTGGGGACCCATCACCAGTGTCAGGGGGTGCCGGCAAATGACCAGGCGGACATTTGCCATATTCTCCATTGTGCTGACTGGTTGTGCGCCATCTTCAGTGCCGATGACAAAGCGCGTGTGCTGGCGCATTGTCATCGCGTTATGCAGGAGGGATTCGGCTTCGAGACAGCGCAAGCCGATGCATTCTTCGCAGAAATCCCGCAGCAGGTCGAATCCGCCGCCGTGGCCCTGGGTTTACATATCAAACTGCAAACCGACTTTGATCAGATCCTGCGTGATGCCAATCTTCGCCTGGCTGAAGAAAACCGGAGTTACCAGGAGCTCACCTGGCAATTGGAAAAGGCAGTGAGGGAGCGGGACAAATACGCCGCAGCGTTGAATGCCGAGCTGGAACTTGCGCGGGAGATACAACAAAGTCTGCTTCCACGCCAGCAGCCTGCTTCATTCCCGCTTAGCGGGATAAACATTTCCGCCAAACAGTTATCGGGCGATTTTTACGACTATTTTTTGCTGCCTGACGGCAGAATTTATTTCAACCTGGCCGATGTTTCCGGCAAAGGAATGAATGCAGCATTGTTGATGGCCAAGACCAGCAGTTTGTTCCGTTGTCTGGGAAAGAAGATCCATAACCCTGCGGAACTCCTCTCCCTGCTGAATGCAGAGATTTGCGAAACATCCATTCGCGGCATGTTCGTTACCATGACAGCCGGGATATATCACCCCGCTACGGAAACGGTCGAGCTGATAAATGCCGGGAACCTGCCTGCGGTTTTGTTGCATGCAGACGGGAACGTACAGACCATCAAGGCACAGGCGCCGCCGTTGGGAATTGTTCCCGATTGTGAATTCCCGCTGGTGAAGCTGGGCGTCAAGGATTGCAGCCTGTATCTGTATACGGACGGCGTAACCGAAGGGCATGTCGCCAGCGGAGAGGAACTGGGGATCAAGGGTTTTTTGAAGATGCTGTGGGAACTCCGGCAACAACCACCCGCCGAGCGCCTGCAGAGTATTGTTTCACGCTTTCAGACAACCTCGATGCCGCTTCGTGACGATATTACGATTTTACTGATTGAATCCCGCCATGGAAGAAACACTAAAGTTGATTGAAACCACCTTCATGTCACGTCCGGAGGAATTGAAACATATTCGCCAGGTGGTGCGTGAAACAGTGGAAAAACAGGGGGCAAGTAAAGAGACGATTGACTGTGTCGTGCTTGCTGTGAATGAAGCATGCATGAATATTATCCAGCATGCCTATAAAAGTGCTCCTGATTGTAAAATTATTCTGGAGATATTGCTTGTGGGGGGTGAATTTGTTTTCCGGCTCATTGATTTTGCCGAGCCTGTGGACAAATGCAAAATAAAATCACGTAGCCTCGATGAGCTGCGCCCTGGTGGCTTGGGCGTGCATATGATGCACAAGGTGATGGACGAGGTTGTGTTTCTGGAACCATGCCGGGGTGCAGGCAATATTCTGGAGTTAAGGAAAAAGATTCACTGACAAGCGGGGTTTTAGCATGGAACTTACAGTTCACAACAAAGGGGACTACACCATTATTGCCTTGAGTGGCGAAGTGGATCTGAACTATTCGCCACAGGCAAGAGAACAGATATTGAAATCTCTCGGTGACAAATGCAATGTTTTGATTGACTTGTCGGCAGTTGCCTATATCGACAGTTCCGGAGTGGCGAGTCTGGTTGAAGGATTTCAGGCAGCAAAATCCAGCCAGCTCGAGTTTGGCCTGGTGGGAGTGAGCAATGCCGCTTTAAGGGTTTTACAACTGGCAAGACTGGACAAGGTGTTTCCAATCCATGCCACGGTAGAGGAATGTTTGGGAAGTGATGCCTAACAATATGAAGTATTCGCTTCTTGTTTTTGTCGATGGTGTAGGGCGCAAGACGGTAAGAGCGGTTGAAGAAATCGGATATGTTTCCTCACTGCTGGCGGAAAGCCTGTATTGGATCATTCTGGGGAAAAAGCATAAGCAGGCGGTGCGAGTGGCCACCGTGTTTCAGGAAATCATGGCGATTGGCGTACAGGCCGTTCCGATCGTTTCGGTGTTGAATCTCGCCATTGGCATCATGTTGGCGATTCAGGGTATTGAAACATTAAAGACATTTGGTGCTGAATCACAGGTGATTATCGGTATCGCACTTTCGGTGACACGGGAATTTTCCCCGCTGATTGTCAGTATCCTGGTTGCGGGACGATCGGGTTCCGCCATCGCCGCGCGTATCGGCAGCATGCTGGAATCACAGGAAGTCGATGCCTTGCGGGTAATTGGCATCAACCCGGTACGTTATCTTGTGTCACCGTTGTTGCTGGCAATGTTGATCGCGGTTCCGGCGCTGACGATTCTGGGCGATTTCATGGGATTGCTGGGAGGAGCACTTTATACCTCCCTGCAACTCAATCTCGGTTTGGCAGTGTATGCGGATCGCACTCTGGAAGTGCTGGCCGTTGATGATATCCGGCAGGGATTGATCAAGAGTGCAGTGTTTTCCGCCATTATTGTACTGGTCGGTGTCAGTAATGGATTTCAGGTAAAGGGTGGTGCAGAGGGTGTGGGAAAAGCAACCACACGCTCGGTAGTGCTTGCCATCAGTTGTATTGTTCTGGCGGACATGGTTTTCACCTATTTTTTGAATCGCTGAGGTGGAAGCGGTTATGAATAACGCCTTGCCAACAGGAGATGTCGAACATCATGTGGATTACGCCGCCGCGCCCGTGATTGAAATCAGGGATCTGATCACGCATTACGCGGAGCGGCGGGTATTGAACAATATCTGCCTGAATGTCTATCCAGGCGAAATCATGATCATCATGGGAGGCAGCGGTTCGGGCAAGAGTACGTTGTTACGTCACATGCTGGGTTTGCATCAGCCAACTTCCGGCAGCATCCGGTTGCTGGGAAAGGATATTACCCGCCTCAGTGAAAAAGAGTTTTATGCGCTGCGTAAAGAGATGGGAGTGGCGTTTCAGGGTGGTGCCTTGTTTGGTTCCATGACGGTGGGGGAAAATGTCATGCTGCCATTGCGTGAACATACCCGCCTGGATGAGAACACCATGCAGATCATGAGTCGGATGAAACTCGAAGTGGTTAACCTTGCAGGTTTTGAAAATCTTATGCCATCGGAGCTATCCGGTGGCATGGTGAAACGTGCGGCCCTGGCACGGGCTGTGGTCATGGATCCGAAATTACTGTTTTTTGACGAGCCGTCCGCCGGTTTGGATCCGGTGTCGGCGGTGGAGCTGGACGAACTCATTTTGCGACTGCGTACCGCGATGAGAATGACTATTGTGGTGGTGACGCATGAACTGGAGAGCGCCTTCAAGATTGCGGATCGCATCACCGTTCTGGATGACGGGGAAATACTGGTGACGGATACGGTTGCGAATGTGCGTAATAGCGACAACAAGCGCATACAGGATTTGTTACATCGACGTCCTCGCAGTGAGGAAGTGGATGCCGATGAATATCTGCACCGCTTGACACGGTGAGCAATTATGGTGGCAAAGCAGGATGCTGAATTTATGGATAGTAAAAGGCGAGTATCAGCATGAAAAAGGATAGCGTCAATTATTTGTTTGTCGGGACATTTGTTTTGGCAATGTTGTTTCTGTTACTGCTTGTGTTGTTCAGGCTGACCGGAAGAAGCGGCGGGGTGGAGCAGTATTATGTTGTTTATGACAATGTTGCAGGTGTGCGTAAAGGCTCCACTGTTACCTATGGGGGTTATCAGATTGGGCGGGTTGATGATGTCAAGCCACGGCAACAGAAGGGAAAAACAAGTTACAAACTTACCCTGCTGATTAAAGAGGGTTGGCAGATCCCGGCTGATAGTGTGGCCGCTATCGTTCAACCGGGTATGCTTTCGGATAACCAGATTGATATCAGTGAGGGTGCCAGTAAAAAGATGCTGAGACCGGGAGATGTGATCGACAGTGAAAATTCGGTCAGTATTCTTTCTTTGTTCAAAACATTAACGGATGATATCAAGCCGCTGTTGAAAAATCTCAACGCCAGTCTTGTCGCCATAGGTGGGGACCTGGATGTCAAATTTCCGCAGATTACGAACAATCTTAATATCCTCTTGCAGAATCTGAATGTTACCGCGAGTCAGCTTGCTGCTTTGACTGGCAACAAAAACCGGAAACATCTTCAGCGGATTATCGCGAATGCGGACAAGGTGACGGGGTCATTTTTATTGCTGAGCGAAAGGTATAATGACGTGGCAATGAAGCTGCTCAGCCTGATTGAGTCATCCAATACCCTGGTGGATGGCAGCGGGCCGGATATCAAGCAGTCGGTTGCCGAATTGCGCAATACCCTTGAAACGGTCTCCGAGAACATCAACTCAATTGTCTACAATCTCGAAACCACCAGCCGCAATCTGAATGAGGCAAGCAGACAGGTTCGCGATAATCCCGCTGTCCTGATTAATGGCAAGCCACCCGCAGACAAGGCCATGGTGAAATAGCGATGAGCAATATGCGAAGACACATTCTGTTACTACTGCTGTTGATGAGTGCCGCCTCGCTGGCCGGTTGTTTTGGTTCTTCGGCTGTGGTTCCGCCGGATCATTATTACCGCTTGCCTGAGCGTCCCAACGTCACAAAACTGCCGCAGCCGCTCATCACGGGTTTGCTTGGTATCAAACGGCTGCGAGCCGAAGGTATTCTGAGTGAACGTTCTATCGTTTTTGTAGAGGACAATAGCGCCCCCGTGCAGTTGCAGCACTATTATTATCACCATTGGGCGGAAGCTCCTGTACGCCTGATCCAGGATGATATGCTCACCTATTTCAGGGCGGCCGGTGTGGCCGACAAAATCGTGCGTTTTGACGCGGTAAAGGCGCCCGAGTTCGTTGTCAGTGGTGAATTGTTACGCCTGGAACGCCTCCTCAACGCAGATGGCGCAGAGGTGGTAGTCAGGATGGTGTTGCGTTACAGCGATGGCAGCCGGCGCAAGCTTTATGTGCATGGTGATTATATGGTGCGGCAAAAAGCCGGGGACAAGAGCATGCATTCCACCGTGGAGGCCTTTGCGCAGGCCCTGGGTAAAATCTATTCCGCCTTTATACGTGATCTTCAGGGGCAATCATCCTGAGCATTCCCTTTTGCACATTTATTTAGTGTTTGTGCGGCGGAAGCGGCATGAGATGTCGAGGCGGTTTTGATGTGGCGTCCCCGGCAGGAATCGAACCTGCAACCTACGCCTTAGGAGGGCGTCGCGCTATCCAGTTGTGCCACGGGGACAGATGATCTGTTGTGCGGAATTTTAGGGTAGCGGTATTTTAATCGATTTGCCTTCCGGATTGCACGGCGGGCAAGCGCGTGGAACTGGCTGAAACAGGAAATATTCGTAAGTGGTTGTTTCAACGAGGAATATTATCAATCCCCTGCCTTCTGTGGATTACTGCCGGTGACGTGAAAACAGTGCCGCGATCTGGCCTTGCTCAGGCTTTGGCAATCGGTTTGGATTGCGGTGCGGAAACCGCGGCGCCTTGAGAAGAGTACAGTTGGGGCTGCAGGACCTGGCCTTTGAGAATGGAGAGGGCGGTTTCCGCACGCTGGCGCTGTTTGGCGATGATAATGCCGTTGACCCGGTTGAGGCGCTCACAGTCGCGTGTCAGGGTTTCGATGCGCTGCCACAACTGGCTGAGTGGATGGCCGTCAGGCTGGCTGTGCCGGCCAAGGTAGGCCATCAGACCGGTCCGGGTCAGGTCCAGTCCTGCCTGCCGGAGCTGTTTCAGCCTTTCCTGTTCCAGATCTTCGAGTATGGCGCTGAGGCGCTGTTTGGTTTCTGCGGTGGCTTGCATGCTGCCGGGATCGCCTGCCGCCAGAGCTTCATATTCTTTCACCAGTGTTTGCCGCAGTTCCTCCAGGTATGCGGCGATATCCTGTAAAACGGCTTGGAGAGACGGCAGGCCCATTGGATTTTGCTCAACCCTTGTCGAGTTCCGATTCGAAGTCAATCATTTTGTCGGCAACCCGTTCGGCGTTCACCCGGTAATCCCCGTTGGCGATAGCCGACTTCATGGCATTGACACGATCGCTGTCAACCGGTGATTCACCGGCCAGACGCTTTTCAATATCTTTCAGCTTGGCGGCGGTGTGGGTCAGACTGACCTTGTCACTGCCTGTCTGGCTGACATTTTCCGCATCTTTACGGGCAGCACTGTCGCTGCTGACACGTTGTGCCCCCTTGCTGCCGGACTGCTGTGTCCGGGAGGAATGAATGCCTGTAATATCATTTGCCATCGAAAATTGCTCCTACTTCTTCACACTCTATTGTCGTCCAAAGCAGCCGGAACTTTAAGACTTTAAACAAAAATCAGGGAAATCATATATTTACCTTGACAACTCCGGGGGCAACCACCTGGGCCTGGAATTCACGTCTGCTGCGGTCATTCCGCACGCGGATCACGTCACCCTTGCGGCCATCCATCAGTGCGTGACCTTTGACGCGGATCGCAAGGTTACCCGATTTCGCCAGGATTGTGATGGCTTCCCCCCGGCGGACGAGTCTTGGCGGTTTGACCACGCCAGGGGTCAGAAGATGGCCCTGGCGAAGGTTCCGTTTGGTGACCATCTCTTGGATTTCACTGAAACGGGTGAAATAACCGCTGTGCAGCGTGGCAACATCACGTCGCATAAGCATCACGTCCCGGGGTTGCAGGTAGCTGCCCCGCGGAAGCGCGTGGCGGGCCACCAGCACCTGGCGAAAACGGCGGATGCGCACCGGCACATAGATTTTCCACCCGGGCCGGGAACTGCATTTAACCGTCACGGTGGAGTGGCCGAGGAGCCGGGCGCCTTCAGGGCGTATCACATCGAGCGGGGTGGCGCATTTTGCAAGTTGCAGGCGGTTGTCGATGTGGCCGATTTCAACCTCGATATCCCGATCACCCTGATAGCGATGCTGCAGGAAGCCGTCGACAGCAGCGCGGATGGAATCCCGGGATTGATATTCCATCCCATCGGCATTGCCGAATAACAGGAAGATGCCGGCTGCGGCAATCATCAGCCGTTTGCTGCAGGTGGTTGCCACAGGATTCAATCTGATCGTTGTCATAGGATTCACTGTTTGTCTCTGTCGTTGTCCGTTTCAAGAGGGTTTTTGGGAGAATTACGCCTTCCCGTGAGTGTAATTGCAAGTCACATGCCAGCTCTTGCAGGAAAAAGAAGATAGGGGAAGCACCTCAAGTTTTTGTTTCTTCAGCCGATTCAGATTGAAGTAAGCGGACAGACGGAGACAGATCATGGCAGGTTTACTCGATGGGGTCGATCAGCGCACAAACCTGGTGGGCGAGAATCGGATGGAATTGTTGCTGTTTCGGCTCGGGGGACGGCAGCGTTTCGGCATCAATGTCTTCAAGGTTCAGGAAGTGATACAGTGCCCCACGTTGACGCGCATGACCCAGGCGAATCCGGTTGTGCGTGGTATTGCCAATATGCGGGGAAACACCATCTCCGTTATCGATCTGTCGCAGGCGATTGGCAAACGGCCGCTGACGTCGCTTGAAAATACCTTCATTATTATTACGGAGTACAACCGCACGGTTCAGGGTTTTCTGGTGAGCGGTGTCGATCGCATCATCAATATGAATTGGGAGAATATCAAGACCCCGCCAAAAGGCCTGGGCAATGATAATTACATGACCGCCGTAACCGAAGTGGACAACGAGCTGGTTGAAATTATCGATGTGGAAAAGGTTTTGGCGGAATTGATCGGCACCACCGCAGAAATCGCCAATCCGGAAGAGGTGGCAAGCAAGAAAGAACAGCCGATTCGGGTCATGGTTATCGATGACTCGAGTGTGGCGCGCAAACAGATCCAGCGGACGCTGGAGCAGCTGGGAATCGTGTGTACGCTGGCGAAAAACGGCCGGGACGGGCTTGAACAGCTAAAGCGAATGGCTGAGGAAGGGCCCACCGTTCAGGATCACATCGACGCGATTATTTCCGACGTGGAAATGCCGGAAATGGATGGCTACACCCTCACCACCGAAGTGCGTGCAGACAGTAAATTGCAGGATTTGCCCATTTTGCTGCACACCTCTCTCAGCGGGGTTTTTAACAAATCGATGGTGCAAAAGGTGGGTGCCGACAGGTTTGTGCCAAAATTCAATGCAGAAGAGTTGGCCAGCGAACTCAAGGGGTTGCTCGAGGAAAAAGGTTTATCTTGATTCGTTTGTCGTGCATAAACCGGGATGGTTCCTGCAAGGTGGTTGTACCATAAGTGATAGGAAAAAAAACGGATTAACAATCTGATGCAGGTATAAGCGTGTTTATACCAATCAGGATCAGGCGGAATATAAATTGCTTATGGCAAGTTAAGGGAACCAAGTGGATCAGACGCTTTTAACAAAGAATGATTATGAAAATTTCCAGAAATTTCTGGAAACCGCCTGTGGTATCGTCCTGGGAGAGAACAAGCACTATCTGGTAACCAGCCGCCTCAACCGCCTTACCACGGAGTTCTCATTTTCCTCACTAAGTGAAATGCTGGATGCCTTGCAACAGGGCAGGGACAAGGTTTTGCGCGAACGTGTTATCGACGCGATGACCACCAATGAGACCAGCTGGTTCCGTGACAAGTATCCCTTTGAAATGCTGAAAAATGGTATCCTGCCGGAATTCGCCAAGGCAAAACCAAACCCGAATCCGTTACGTATCTGGTCTGCCGCCAGCTCCACCGGTCAGGAAGCCTATTCCATCAGCATGACAATTTCAGAATTTCAGCTGGCCAATCCTGGCACTTTGCCTGGCCGGGTGGAAATACTGGGTACGGATATTTCTTCCACCGTTGTCAAAAGTGCCAGAGAAGGCAAATATGATGAATTGAGTATGGCGCGGGGCTTGTCGGAAGAACGCAAACGAAGATATTTTATCGATAACAAAGATGGCGGCTGGAGTATACGCCCGGAAATAAAACAGCGTGTGCGCTTTTCAGAGCTTAATTTGATGAACAGTTATGCGCTCCTGGGCAAGTTTGATATTATTTTTTGCCGCAACGTGCTGATTTATTTTTCCAGCGAGATGAAGGCGGACATCCTCCAACGGATGGCGCAAACCCTGAATCCCGGGGGATATCTGTTTCTCGGTGGTTCGGAATCACCCACGGGTTACAGCCGTGATTTCGAGATGGTGCGTCTGCCGGAGGGTGTGGTGTACCGCCTGAAAAAACCCCTTCCCAAGTTATAAACCGGTATTTACCCATACCGGCTTCTGCCAGTATCCCCACTTCCTGCTCCCTGTCCCTTGCCACTCGGCCATTCCTTGCCGCTATGGGCATCGTACCCTTCAACCCTGAGTGCATAAGTTATTGAGTTTAAGCTGTTTTTCGAAATGGCACAGCAGTTGCACTAATTCCAGTCAAACACATCATCAAACAGAGGACAGAGAGTGATGCCGGCTGGATTTGACAACTTACTTGGCGTTCATGAACAGGCGCTTAACCTGCAGGCGCAGCGGACCCGCCTGCTGGGCGGGAACCTGGCCAACGCGGATACGCCGGGGTACAAGGCGCGGGATATCGATTTCAAAGCCGCGCTGGCCAATGCCGCTGAAAACAACTTTGCCGGCGGGCCGTTAAGGCTGACGCGGGTGGCGCACATTCAGCCGGAAGGGTATCTCGCCGGTGCGGAAATCATGTACCGCATTCCGATGCAGTCCTCTCTCGATGGCAACAGTGTTGAAACCCAGGTGGAGATGGCGAAGTTTACCGAGAACGCCATGCGTTATCTCACCAGCCTGCGGATTATCAACGGCCGTTTGAACAAACTGATTTCAGCCTACCGGGGAGAATAATCATGACGCTGTTTGATGTTTTTGATTCTGCCGGCACAGGGATGCTTGCGCAATCCGTTCGCCTGAACACCACTTCGAGCAATCTGGCCAATGCCAACAGTGCCAGCAGCAGTATCGAACAAACCTATCGTGCCCGGCAGCCGGTGTTTTCCCAGATGTTGAACGCTTTTGACTTTGATTCCCCGGCAGCCGGTGTGCGGGTGTTGGGTATCGTGGAAAGCCAGGCACCCTTGCGCACCGAATACAATCCCGGCCACCCGCTGGCGAATGAGGAAGGTTATGTCTTCATGCCGAATGTCAACGTGGTGGAGGAAATGGCAAACATGATTTCCGCTTCACGCTCCTATCAGACGAATGTTGAAGTGATGAATACAACCAAAGAGATGTTGATGCGGACACTGGCAATGGGTCAGTAGTCAGGAGGTCAGGATGAGCAATATAGAAAAACCCGGTGTTACATCATTTGAAAGCCTTGGCTTGACCAAGCCAAAGGAACCGCCCAAACAGGCAAAGCTTGGGCAGGAAGATTTCATGAAGTTGATGACAACGCAGATGAACAACCAGGATCCCTTCAAGCCGATGGAAAACGGTGAATTTCTTTCGCAGATGGCACAGTTCAGTGCGGTGAGCGGTTTGAAGGACATTAAAGACAGTTTTAAAAATCTGGCGGACACCATGCAGTCCAACCAGGCCCTGCAGGCCTCGAGCCTGGTGGGTAAACGGGTAATGGTGCCGGGAAAGAAAAACACCTTGCCGGAGAAGGGTGAAATGCAGGGTGCAGTTGAAGTACCCGTGAGCACATCGAATCTGACGATAAAAATCACCGACAGCAGTGGTGAACTGGTACACACGCTTGAACTGGGCAGCCAGAAAGAAGGGCAGGTAAGTTACAGCTGGGACGGTATGAGAAAAATTCCGGGCAGGCCAGGTGAGAGTGAAACCGAGGAACGGGCCAGCAGCGGTGTTTACACGATAACCGCCGAAATTGAAGTCGAGGGTAAACCCCAGGGAGCGGATACCCTCGTGGTTGACAGAGTGGACAGTGTTTCCCTGGGCAAACAGGGACAGGGAATAACGCTGAATCTTGCCAACAGTGGCGCATCGAAGTTAAGTCAAGTCAAACAAATTATGTAAGCAGAAGACAGAGGAGTAACAATCATGCCTTTTCGTTCAGCACTTAGCGGGATTAATGCCGCATCCGAAGATTTAAAGGTTATTGGTAACAATATCGCTAACGCCAGTACAACGGGCTTCAAACAATCACGCGCGGAGTTTTCCGATGTGTATGCCGCCACCGAGGGCGGGCAGTCCAATTCGATTGGCGCCGGGGTGCGGCTGTCCTCTGTAAGTCAGCAGTTCGGTCAGGGTAATATCGGTTTTACAGACAACAAACTGGATTTTGCCATTAACGGCCGCGGATTTTTTATCGTCGATGAAAATGGCACACGCTCCTATACGCGGGCAGGTACCTTCCAGATTGACAATAACGGTTTTGTGGTGAACAACAACAATCAGCGTTTGATCGTCAATGCAGCGGATGAAAACGGCAATATTACAGGTGCGGTCGGACCCTTACAGCTCGACAATTCCAATATTCACCCGCGTGCCACCGATATGCTCGAGGTGGGGATCAATCTCGATGGCTCACAAAGCCCGCCGACGACCATGCCGTTTGACCCGGAGCTGCCAAACTCATTCAATCATTCGACTTCCTTGACGATTTATGACTCATTGGGCAGTTCCCACCTGGCAACCATGTATTACGTGAAGGGTGAACTTCCCAATCAATGGACCACCCATCTCTTCATCGACGGCAAGGATGCAAAAGGCGGAACGCAACCGCCTTATAGCGGGGATACGCTGCAATTCGACGGTGCCGGTGCGCTCGCCAGTATCAATGGCACTCCGGTGCCGCCCGGTATTATTTCCTACACCAATATCGAAACCGGTACCGGTTCGGACCCGTTGAACATCGATATCAATCTACTTTCAAACGTACCCATAACCCAGTTCGGCAGCAAGTTCAACGTCAGCTCGCTTTCGCAGAACGGTTTTACCTCGGGACGGCTGAGCGGCTTTGATGTCAATGATCTGGGAATCATCAAGGCACGCTACAGTAACGGCCAGAGCAAGGTCATGGCGCAGGTGAGTCTCGCTGATTTTTCCAACCCACAGGGATTGCGGCCGCTGGGTGATACCACCTGGGCTGAAAGTTTTTCTTCGGGACCCGCGCTGGTGGGAACACCGGGTTCCGGCAGTCTCGGGGTGGTGCAATCAGGCGCACTGGAGGGTTCCAATGTGGATTTAACCAGTCAGTTGGTTCGCATGATTACCGCTCAACGTAACTTCCAGGCGAATGCCCAGGTGATCACAACGGCAGACACCATTACACAAACCATTATCAATATCCGTTAAAGGATAACATTATGGATCGGATGCTCTACATAGCGATGACCGGTGCGCAGCAGACAATGCAGTCACAGGCGATAACCGCCAATAATCTTGCCAACATCAGTACGCCCGGCTTCAGGGCCGATCTCGCAGCCATGCGCAGCATGCCGTTGTTTGGTGAAGGCTTGCCGAGCCGGGTTTACGCCATGGCGGAGCGCGCCGGAACGGAATACAAAACCGGAACAGTGACAGAAACAGGCAGGGAGCTGGATATCGCTGTGCGGCAACAAGGTTTTATCGCGGTACAGGGACTGGATGGCAAGGAAGCCTATACCCGTGCAGGTGATTTACAGGTGAACACCGCGGGATTGTTGCACACCGGTGCAGGTTATCCTGTGATGGGTGAGAATGGTCCGATTAGTATCCCCCCTGCAAGAAGTATCCTTATTGGCAAGGATGGCACTATCAGCATTCGTCCCGCGGATGCCAATGCCGAAGTGGTTGAGACGATCGACCGCATCAAACTGGTCAATCCGCCTTTGCGTGATTTGCAGAAAGGCAAAGACGGTCTGTTTCGTCTGAAAAACGGTGAAGCAGCCGGGACAGATGTCTCCGTGGAAGTGGTTGCCGGCTCACTGGAGACGAGTAACGTCAATGCCGCGGCAGAACTGGTGAACATGATCCAACAGGCAAGGCAGTTCGAGATGCAGACAAAAATGATGCAAATTGCCGGTGAGAACGAACAAAGAGCGGCACAGATCCTGCAATTGTCCTGATAGCGGCGTCGTTAAAAAACTGGAGTAAAGCATGTCACAATCATTATGGGTGTCCAAAACCGGCCTCGAGGCGCAACAAAACCGCCTCTCGGTGATCAGTAACAATCTGGCGAATGTCAATACCACGGGGTTCAAACGTTCCAGGGCGCTGTTCGAAGATCTGCTTTATCAGCATGTCCGGCAGGCCGGTGGCCAGTCAAGCCAGGATACCGAACTGCCTTCCGGTCTTTCCCTCGGCGCCGGGGTGCGTACGGTTGCCACACAGAAACTGCATACCCAGGGCAGTATTGTGCAGTCCGACAACCCTTTCGATATGGCTATCCAGGGACACGGCTATTTTCAGATACTTATGCCCAACGGCGATATTGCATACAGCCGTAACGGTGAATTTCAGGTGAATTCCCAGGGTCAACTCGTTACCTCGAGTGGTTATCGTTTACAGCCCGACATCACTATCCCGGAAAATGCACTGAGTGTGACCGTCGGACGGGATGGGACCGTTTCTGCGCTGCAGCCGGGTAACCCGACTCCGGCGGTCGTCGGCACGATTCAACTGGCAGACTTCGTTAACCGTGCGGGTCTGCAAGCCGTCGGGGAAAATCTTTATCTGGAAACCGCGGCGAGTGGTGCGCCACAGGTTGCGGCGCCGGACCAGTTGGGTATGGGAAACCTTATCCAGGGCGCACTGGAAACCTCGAATGTCAATGTGGTCGAGGAATTGGTCAACATGATTGAAACCCAGCGCGCCTATGAAATGAATTCAAAGGCGATCTCCACTGCCGATCAAATGCTGCAATACGTGAACAATAATCTGTAAGGTGTCATCATGAATTGCGTCAATCTGCTGGTAATCCAACTGATTGTTTTTATCGTCTTAGTCACCCAGTCAGCCTGCAGCTTCAAACCCCTGGGTGTGAAAAAAGATCCCTATGAACCGGTCAAGCCCAGCGTGAACCATGTGCCAAGGCGTGACAATGGTGCAATCTATCAGCAGGGAATGACGGTGGGTCTTTTCGATCGGGTGACGGCGCGGGTTCCCGGCGATATCGTTACCGTGGTGTTGCGGGAAAACACCAATGCAAGTACCACTTCGAATACCAATGCAACCAAGGATCAAAAGGTCGATCTGCGGGGGCCGACGCTTGCCGGTGATACGGTGAAAAACAAGGAAGGTGTCGAAGTGCTGAAAAACAAAGTGGATGCCGGGCGTGAGTTTTCCGGTCAGGCCACCAGTGCGCAGAGCAGCAGCTTCAGTGGCTACATTACCGTGAGTGTCGCCGAGGTGTTGACCAATGGCAATCTGGTGGTGCGGGGGCAAAAGATCACCCTGTTGAACCAGTCTGAAGAGTTTATTCGTTTCTCCGGCATTATCCGCCCGCAGGACATTCGCCCGGATAATACTGTTGAGTCATTCCGTGTGGCCGACGTCAAGGTGGCGTACAGCGGCGACGGTGCGCTGAATTCCGCAAATGACATGGGGCCACTGGCGAAGTTCTTCCAGAGCAGTAGCTGGCCGTACTGAAATGTTCAGCCGAAGAGAAACCCGATCCAGATGAGGAGAGATGCAATGTTAAAGGATAAGGATCTTGGATTTACCATTATCGTCGGGCTCATCGTTTTGCTCAGCATGGGTTCCGGTATCGTCAAGGCGGATCGAATCAAGGATATCGCCAAAGTATCCGGAATTCGCAGCAACCCCTTGTATGGTTATGGTTTGGTGGTTGGTCTGGGGGGGACGGGTGACAAGTCAGGTGGTGTTGCCGAAGAGGTGTTGCGTAACATGATCACCCGCATGGGGATCATCGTCCCCCCCGGCAAGACACTCAAGGCAGACAATGTTGCCGTCGTTGCAATCCATGCGGAACTGCCACCCTTTTCCAAACCGGGTAAGAGTATCGATGTAACCGTATCATCATTTTCCCGTGCCAAGAGCCTGCGGGGTGGTACGCTGTTGATGACGCCATTGAAGGGGGCGGATAACCAGGTTTACGCCATTGCCCAGGGAAACGTAGTGGTAAGCGGCTTCGGCGCGGAAGGCGCGGACGGATCGCGGGTCACGGTAAATGTCCCGACGGTGGGGCGCATACCCAACGGTGCGATTGTCGAGAAAGTGGTAAACACTCCTTTTGGCCAGGACAAGTATCTGGTGTTCAATCTGAATCAGCCGGATTTCACTACCGCACATCGTCTGGTGCAGGCAATCAACAAGGCAATCGGGCCGGGCACGGCGAATTCCATCGATCCGGGTTCCGTACAGGTAAATGCACCAATGGATGCAGCCCAGCGGGTTGCCTTTGTCTCCATGCTGGAAAATCTGACCGTGACGCCGGCTGAAAGTGTGGCGCGCGTGGTGGTCAATTCGCGCACCGGTACCGTGGTGATTGGCAAGCATGTGCATGTGCTGCCGGCAGCGGTTTCCCATGGCAGTCTGACCGTGACGATCACGGAAAATCAGCAGGTCAGTCAGCCGGCACCCCTCGGGCAGGGACAAACGGTTGTGGTGCCGCAGACGAATATCGCCATCGAGGAGGAGAAAAACCACATGTTTCTGCTGAAACCCGGTGTCTCATTGGATGAAATAGTTCGTGCCGTCAACGAGGTGGGGGCTGCACCAGGAGACCTGGTGGCGATACTCGAGGCCTTGAAAGAGGCGGGTGCGCTGAGGGCAGAGCTGGTCGTGATCTGAATCCGGCATGGAATCTGCATTGTTTTACGTATGCAAACATCCACCACCTCAGTCGCAACGGGCATCACGGCCAGCAACGCCTATACCGATTTTAGTGATCTGGCGCAATTAAGGCGCGCAGCACAAAAATCACCGCAACAGGCCCTGGCGAAAGTCGCCCGGCAGTTTGAGAGCCTGTTTATAAAAATGATGCTGAAAAGTATGCGTGAAGCGGCTTTTGGCGATCCGATATTTGACAGTAATCAATCCGAACTTTATCGCGACATGTTTGATAACCAGATTGCTCTGAATATGGCGGAGGGTAAAGGAATCGGTCTTGCGGATGCGTTGCTGGTACAGTTACGCCGTTATATTCCGCAAAAGTCAGCGGAGGCAACACAGCCGCCAGCGCAAGTGCCTCGGACATCGGTGATGAAGCCGTTTGCGTCAGCCGCAGGGCACAGCCAGAAACAGCAGGTTGTGGAAAAAGCGGATGAGGATATCGTTATGGCAAAAGTATCGCAGTCATCCAGGCCGGCAAATGCCGCCGCCAGCGGCGAATCGTCAGCGGGATTTGCAGATGCGGAAAGTTTTGTCCGCCAGTTGTTGCCGCTGGCACGGCAGGCAGGGGATGAACTGGGAGTGGCCCCGCAAGTGCTCATTGCCCAGGCGGCACTGGAAACCGGTTGGGGGAAGGCGGTCAGCCGCCATGCCGACGGCAGCAGCAGTTACAACCTCTTCAATATCAAGGCGGACGACAGCTGGACGGGTAAAAGTGTGGTGAAGTCCACGCTGGAATTCAAAGACGGTATTGCCAGACGTGAGTTTGCGCGCTTTCGCGCCTATGATTCGTTTGCCGACAGTTTTCATGACTATGTACAGTTTCTGAAAGGAAACCCGCGTTATCAATCCGCTTTGCAGGTGGCGCATCATCCTCTGCAGTATATCAAAAAGCTGCAACAATCCGGTTACGCCACTGATCCTGATTATGCCGACAAGATCATCAATATCATGCAGCGTGATTATCTGCAGGCCGCCATGTTTGACAGCAACATGGCCGTGGATGTGCGGGGGTAAGAGATGGGCGGTGATATTCTAGGTGTCAGTGTCTCCGGCGCGTTGGCCGCCCAGCGTTCCCTGGTCACAACCGGGCACAACATTGCCAATGCCAATACGGATGGTTATTCCGTTCAGCGTGTGGAACTGGAAGCGCGGCCGCCGCAGTTGGCAGCGAAGGGGGCGATAGGTACCGGGGTCAACATTGCCAATGTAAGGCGAATGTTCGATGATTTTGTTACCAACGATGTGCGGGAGAACACCTCGCTGAATTCCTCGTTGAAAACCAATTATGATTACACCAGCCAGGTTGATAATCTGCTGGCCGATGCCAATGTGGGTCTGGCGCCCGCGTTGCAAAGTTTCTTTTCTGCGGTGAACGGTGTGGCCGATGATCCGCAATCCACTTCCGCCCGCCAAGTGATGATCAGCGAAGCCCGTGCCCTCTCACAACGCTTCCATTATCTCGACGATCGCCTGAATTCATTGCGCCAGGGCATCAACGAGGATTTGCACAGTATAATTCAGCAAATCAACGATCTTTCCAGTTCCATTGCAAAAGTAAACGATACCATCGTCAAGGGACGCGAAGTTGGCGGTAAATCACCAAATGATCTGCTGGACCAGCGGGATCGTCTGATCAAGAAGCTGTCAGAACTGGTGGCGGTGCGCACGGCCGAACAGGAAGATGGCCGAATGAATGTTTTTATCGGAAACGGTCAATCCCTGGTGATCGGTTCCAATGCAGCGGTACTGGAGGTCGAGACAAGCCGTTTTGATCCGAATGAGGTTGAGATTGTTTTCAAGGGACAGGGCTCACAATCGATAGTAACGGAATTCCTTACCGGTGGACGGATGGGAGGCATTCTGGAGTTTCGCAGAGGTATTCTGGACAGCGCGCAGAATGAGTTGGGGCGTATCGCCATTGGAGTGGCAAAAACATTCAATGCCCAGCACCAACAGGGCATGGATCTGGATAGCCGCATGGGCACCGACTTTTTTTCAAAAGCAGGAGAGCTCTCTCCCAAGGTGTTGCCCCATTTTTCCAATCAGGGAAATACAATATTAAAAGCAGAGATAACAGATGTCGATAAACTCACAACCAGTGATTACAGTCTTTCCTACCGCGCTGGTGTCTACAGCCTGGTCAGATTGAGTGATGAAAAGCTGATTGGTACCTACACTTCCCTGCCAGCAGAGATCGAGGATGAAGGATTTCGTATTGTGGTCGATGCGGGTTCAGACATCCAGGACGGTGACAATTTTATAATCCGCCCGACGCGTGCCGGGGCAGAGAATTTTTCTGTGGTTATCGATGATGTCAAACGAATTGCGGCGGCATCGCCGATTCGTACAGAAGCGGCGATCAGCAACACCGGCAGCGGGAAGATCAGTCATGCCGAGGTGGTGGATGTGAGCAACCCGGCGTTTGACAGGAGCAACAGCAAACTGAATCCGCCTTACATTATTCAGTTCGTGGATGAAACACATTTTGAAATTCTGGACAACACCGGTAAACCATTCCAGTTCAAACGTGCCGCAGTGCCACAAGATCCTGCGATCGTAGCGGGCGAGGACGGCTTTCCCGAAACAGCAGATCAGGAAAACTCTCCGGAGTTGTCCTCGCTGACAACAGAACTCGAGTACGATCCCTTTACCGGTCTGGATGTTTTTCCCACACCCGGAGGTGAGGATTTTGGTTTTCGTGTGAAAATCAGCGGTGAACCGAAGGCAGGCGATGTGTTCCGGATTGAGTTCAACACCGACGGCACTGGTGACAACAATAATGTAAGAAAGCTGGCGGCGCTGCAGGATGCGCCAGTGTTGGCAAATGGCACGACAGATTATTCCCAGGCATATTCACAACTTGTTTCCCGTGTTGGCAGTAAAACCCATGAGCTGGATGTGAATGGCAAAGCGCAAAAATTATTGCTCGATCAGGCGATTGAGCGCAAGGAAGCGGTGTCCGGGGTCAATCTCGATGAGGAAGCCGCCAACCTTATCCGATATCAGAATCTGTATCAGGCGAATGCCCAGGTGATATCTGTTGCGAATAAGATGCTGGAAACCCTGATGAATTCATTCCGGTAATCGCTATGCGTATTTCCACACACCAGCTTCAACAGGTCGCCATCAATGCCATGCAGGAGCAGCAGAAAAAGCTGAGTGCAGTGCAACAAAAGGTGGCAACGGGTAAAAAAAATCTGAAGCCATCCGATGATCCGGTTGCGGCGGCCAAGGTTGTCAATCTGAAGGATACTCTGGAAACCAATGAGCAATACCTGGATAACATCAATGCGGCAAGGGCACGTTTGACCCTGGAAGAAGGGATATTAAGTAAAGCTACTGATTTATTACAGCGGGTACGTGAACTGGCGGTGATGGCGAATAACGACAGCCAGACAAACGAAAGCCGTGCCTTTATCGCCGAGGAAGTGGATCAGCTTTTGAACGAACTTCTCGGTCTGGCCAATTCAACGGACAGCAGCGGCGAATTTCTGTTTGCCGGGGCAAAAAGCAGGTTCAAACCGTTTACGCGAAACGAGTTTGGTGAATTCGATTACCATGGTGATGATGGTCAGCGGTTTCTGCAAATCGGCCCGCGCCGCAGTATCGCCACTGGCGATAACGGTACGGAAACATTCCGCAGTATTCGTGACGGCAACGGTGACTTTGTCGTTCTGGACAATCCCGGCAACAAGGGTTCCGGCGTTGCCGATCCGGGAAATGTCGTTGGCGACTATAAAATGGGCACCTACGCGCTCGTGTTTGAAAAAGTGCTCCCGGAAGGTGAGCATGTGCTCGAGGAGGATGCCTATCTCAGCTACAAGGTTGTTGATGACAGCGGCAATGAGATTCTTCCAGCGGGCGAACGCTATGTGAGTGGTAATGCCATCACCTTCGCGGATATCGCCATCTCAATCGAGGGGGAGCCGGCGGAAGGGGATTTTTTCGTGGTGCGTCCGAGTCTTAATCAGGATGTGTTTACCACGATTAAAAGGCTGGTCGACGGTCTGCGCGAAGCAAAATCCGATTCGGTCTCCCGCGCCAAGTTACACAACGAAGTTAACCGTACTTTGCTCGGTCTTGATCAGGCGCTTGGTAATATTCTGGAAGTGCGCGCAAGCGTGGGTGCGCGCATCAATGCCCTGGACGGGCAGGAAGATATCAATGAGGCCTATATGTTGCAGATCCGTGAAATTCTGTCGGGAGTGGAGGATCTGGATTATGCCGAAGCAGTGAGCGATCTCAACCTCAAGCTCACCGGCCTTGAAGCCTCGCAGAAAGCGTTTACCCGCGTACAGAATATTTCCCTTTTTAATTACATCTGAGTACGCAGCAGTCGCCTGTTTCCTTCGCAGAAGCTGACAACGCCGGCGATGGTGCAGGATGAACCGTTGTATCCTTCCTTGCAAATTGTAAGTGCCCTGTGCATGCTTCAATGCACCCGCTACCCGTTGCAGAAACCATATTATTATTCATAAGTCGTTTTTCTGTTGTCGCAGCCGTTCCTTACCGGCCGGCAGTCTCCTGCATTCTTTCGCCGCAATATTTAAATCGTATATTATTCAATAACTTGCAAGCGGAAGAAATTTGCCGCACCCCCTAAAGGTTCACTATTGCGGGACGCTAGTGTTTGCGGGAGCGGTGAATATATCCAAATACAGGATGTATATCCGCTAGTAATGGTAAGCCCTGGAGGCCGTGTGCGGTTTGTCCCGGGTTAAAGTAACAGGAGAGTGCAGCTATGCCTCAGGTCATTAATACCAACATCATGTCGCTGAACTCCCAGCGTAACCTGAATTCATCTCAGGAAGCGTTGCAGGTGTCCTTGCAGAGACTGTCATCCGGTTTGCGGATCAACAGTGCCAAGGACGATGCTGCGGGTTTAGCAATTTCTGAACGTTTTACCTCCCAGATCCGCGGGCTCAACCAGGCGGTGCGAAATGCCAATGACGGCATCTCCCTGGCGCAGACAGCCGAGGGCGCGCTGGCGGAAGGTGGAAACATTCTGCAACGTATCCGTGAACTGGCAGTGCAGTCCGCCAATGCCACCAACTCGGCATCGGATCGTCAGGCACTGCAGGCCGAAGTCGGCCAGCTGGTTTCCGAACTGGATCGTATCGCCACCGCCACTGAGTTCAACGGCCAGAAACTGCTGGACGGAACATTCGGTGCGGCCGTGTTCCAGGTGGGTGCCAACGCCAACCAGACGATCCAGACCACTACCGGTAATTTCCGTACCTCACAGTATGGTAACTACCGTATCAATGGTGTGGCGACCACCGGCACGACCGATTACCGTATGGCCGGAGAGGAACTGACGGTATCCGGTTCCTTGGGTAGTGAAACCTTCACGGTGGAACCGGGCGACAGCGCCAAGAGCATCGCCGAGGCAGTGACTTCCAAGAGCAATGAAACCGGCGTCAAGGCTTTTGCCCTGACCGAACAGAAAATCACTTTCAGTGAGGCCGGTGCCTATGTGCTGAACATCAAGTCCGAAAACGAAACAGCACAGCAGATCTCCTTTACCATCAGTGATATTGAAGGTAATGATGGCTTGTCCGGTGCGGTAACCGCCTTCAACGATGTCGCCTCAAAAACCGGGGTAACCGCGCGTGTCAGTGATGACGGAAGCGGTGTGATATTGATGAACAGCGTCGGCGAAAACATCATGCTGGCCGAAGTGGACAACAGCACCAACTCCGGTAGTATCACTGTGGGTGAGGCTGTTATTCCCGCGGGTGCCGAAGGTGCTGGCGGCAATCCGGATGAAGGTGAAGGGAACAGCGGTGCGGTTGCCATTATCACCGGTCAGGTTATTTTCGACTCGGACAAATCCTTCAGTGTTGCCGGTAATGCCGGACAGACCGTCAGCCAGGCAAGTGTGGCTTCTGAATTGAATTCAGTGGCCAACCTCGACATCAGTTCAGTAGAGGGTGCCAATCTGGCGCTGGTTACGGTGGATTCGGCTCTTGCCACGGTTAGTGGTCAACGTGCAAAGTTTGGTGCAATTCAAAGCCGCTTTGGTTCGACGATTGCCAACCTTTCCACCAATGCCGAGAACCTCACCGCTGCACGTTCACGTATCCGTGATGCTGACTTCGCACAGGAAACAGCCGAACTGACACGTGCACAAATTCTGCAGCAGGCAGGTACTGCGATGTTGGCACAGGCTAATGTAGCGCCGCAAAACGTCCTGAGCTTGTTACAGTAAGCTGTATATGTAACCAGGGAGAGCTCGGTTAACTGATGAGTTCTCTTCAATTACAGCAAACGAGGTGACGTTATGGCAACACATTCAATAGCCAGTGTGGCATTACAGGTGCGTTCTGCAGAAGTGCGCAGCACCAGTGATCCCTCGGCGAATGTTGCCGAAGGGCGGCAAACCGTTGCCGTCGCAACTGTAGAGACGCAAACGCAGGCCCGTGATTTTGAGGTCACGCAGGAAGCGCTGGAAGAAGCGGTTAGCCATCTGAAGGAGTATATACAAAGCCAGCAACGCGACATGGATTTCAGTGTCGATGACAAAACAGGACGTTTCGTTGTGCGGGTTATTGATTCACAGACCAAGGAGCTGATACGCCAGATACCTTCCGAGGAAATTCTGGCGATCTCAAGGCATCTGGCGGATTCCCTCGAAGCTCTGGACGAGCCCAAGGGGTTTCTCATTGAGCTGAAGGCATAGGGTGGTATTGAACTTGCATAGTAGCTTGGCAGGTTTCAGCCTTTTCCCCGGCTGATGTTCAGATACGTGTGAATCAAGAGGTATAGAATGCCTACCATTACATCTGCAGGTGTCGGTTCGGGACTGGATGTGAACGGACTGGTGGAGAAACTGGTGGCAGCAGAAGGTGAACCGGTAAGGACACGACTGGACCGCAAGGAAGCGGAACTTCAAGCAGGTCTGACGGCACTGGATACTTTCAAAGGTGCAGTTTCAGAGTTCCGGAATGCGCTCGGCAGTCTGCGCGAGCCGGATACCTTTGGCAACGTTGAAGTCGTTAGTGACAATGAAGAATTTCTGACCGCAATAGCGAGTAATGATGCATTACCTGGTGAGTATGAGGTAGAAGTTGTGCAACTTGCGCAAGCACAGAAACTGGCAAGTGATGCATTCGATTCCGATGTTAAACCATTGGGAACCGGGATATTAACGATTCAGACAGGCCGTTATGATGCGGCAAACAACCGTTTTTCCTCCAATCCGGATTTCGTTCCCGCCACCATCGAGATAGGTGAGGCGAACAGCTCATTGCGTGGCATCAGCGAGGCAATCAACAAATCCGCTGCCGGCGTGTATGCCTCGGTAATCAACGATGGTAGCGGCTATCGTCTGGTATTGTCTTCCGAAAATGAAGGAAACGACAATAGCATCCGCATTCTTGCCAGTGATGATGATGGTAACGATACTGATTTGGCAGGATTATCCAATCTTGCCTATGATTTAACCGTTGCAGATGGTGCAGGTGCCAATCTTACCGAAACCGTTGCAGCGCAGGATGCCGTTGTCAAGGTGAATGGCTTGAAAGTCAGCCGCAGCAATAATGAGCTTGACGATGTCATCAGTGGGGTGATTCTGGAATTGCAGCCGGGTGCCGAAGGAACAAAAACATCCGTTTCGGTGTCGCTCAGTACCAAATCCGTTATTACTTCAATTGAGAAGTTCGTAGACAGTTATAATTCGTTGGTGGACGTGACTAACGATTTGACCGGTTATAATCCGGAAACGAGGGAAGCAGGGCCGTTATCGGGAGATGCCTCGGTGCGGGGAGTAAACAATCAAATCCGTCGTATTCTGGCCGGTAATTTTTCTGCGGTGAATTCCACTTATGATTCGCTTTTCGGTATCGGGATTGATACCCAGCGTGACGGCAAATTGACCATTGATAATGGCAAGTTACGCAAAGCGGTTGAAGAAAATCTGCAAGATGTCGTTCAGCTTTTTGCAGTCGCAGGCTCGGCAAGCGACCCCCTCATCAAGTATCGCGGCGCAAGCGAAAACACCCCGGCGGGCGCCTATGATTTGGTGGTTGAACAGATGGCGACATCGGGAAAATATGTTGGTAACCGGTTTATACAGGAACCATTTGAACTGGATAGTGAAAGTAACGCTTTTCAGTTGCGGGTGGACGGCAAGCTGAGTGGCAAAATCAATTTACCGCAAAGAGTGTATCAGGACGCGACAGATCTGGCTGATGCCATGCAGGAAGCGATAAACAATGATCCCCAGTTGGCAAAGGAGAGGGTCAAGGTAGGGGTAAAAGCAGAGTCCGGGCATATTCTCATACAGTCGGAACGCACAGGTGAGGGTTCAACAGTAGAAATCACCATGGTGGATCCGGAACTGTCCGCATATAGTGGTTTGTCCGTCGGCAAAGGAATAGCTGGCGAAAACGCGCAGGGATCATTCAATCACCGTAAGGCAGTCGGTAACGGGGCTTTTCTCGAAGGTGAGGGAACAGCCGAAGGTTTGCGTGTTGAAATATTGGGTGGCGATGTTGGTGACAGAGGCAAGGTTTATTTTTCCAACGGAATAGCCGCCCAACTGGATAAATTAATCGGCAGTTTCGAGGCGGAAGATGGTTTTTTTGAAGCGCGAAAGGAAGGATTAAATGCGCGTATCGATGATGTGACCAAACAGCGTGAACAGTTGGCGCGCAAGCTGGAACGTTCGGAAAAACGTTATATGTCGCAATTTACTTCGCTTGATGCCTTGCTTGGAAAAATGCGTTCCACCGGTGAATACCTCGATCGCCAATTGTCGGCTTTGCCTGGCGCTCATGTGAACAGGAAAAATGGATAATTGTAAGATTATTGTTATGCTTGTCTGAAGGAGTGGTTTAATGAATATGGCAAAATTACACAGTGCAGTGCAGGAATATAACCGCGTAGGCGTAACGAGCAGTGTAGAAGAGGCAAATCCGCACAGGCTGATTCAGATGCTGATGAACGGTGCGCTGGAAAAAATCGCCATTGCCAGAGGCTACATGGAAAGGGGGAATATTTCCCAGAAAGGCGGCCATATCAGCTGGGCGATTTCCATTATCGACGGGCTGCGTGCCAGTCTTGATCTGGAGAACGGCGGTGAAATTGCGCAAAATCTGGATGATCTCTATGATTACATGACGCGGCGTCTGGCACGGGCAAACATTGAAAACAACCCGGTTTTTCTTGACGAAGTGTCATCCCTGATGCGTTCAATCAAATCCGCCTGGGATGAAGTGCCTGAGAACAAGGTTGATACCGTTAGCAGGCCGTAACAAAAGGTTTTTACGACATTGCATTATATTTCTGCAAAACAGCATGCTGCGAAAATACATCGTTTGAGCCAGCGTATGCTGGCACTGGCGCAGAAAAGCAACTGGCAGGCCGTTGCCGAACTGGAGGCGGAGCGTCAGCCAGTGATTGCAGATTTGTTTCAGCATCCCGATATACAGCAACACCTGGGCGAACTGGCGGAGACGTTGCGTGATGTCATTGAACTCGATCGGCAGTGTATTCTTCTGGGGGAACAGGAACGCACGCAGAAATCGGAAGAGCTGAAAACCTTGCAACACGGCAAGCGTGCCGTTTTTGCATACCTGGATAACAGTCATTAATCATTCTGAATGCCTGCTCCGGGTATTTGGCGCCTTGATTTCTGCCGGATCTTCATCCTGAACAGGGAAAGGCATTGTTAACTGGCAGAATACCCTTATATGACAGCAGATACCATACAGTTACCGGGAGACGGATTGCAGGTGGAAATGTCCCTGCCGCTTCACTGGTCGGTTTTACCGGCCGACGCGACATCTCCCTGTTCCGCTGCCCGTAATCTTACCGCCCTGGAGTTGCTGGAGGCACAGGAAGATCTGAACGTGTTGCACCACGAGGGGCGTGTCGATCATTCCCAGGAACTGGCGCGTATCGAACACAAACTGGATCTGTTGCTTAACCTGGTGGGGGAGTTGATTTTTCAGCAGAGGAATGCGGCCGCCGTTTCGCCACTGTTAATCGGCTTGCACGGCATGGCATGGCCGGAAACCAAAAAGATCAGCCAAGAGCACACTATCATAATAGAGTTATTCCTTCATCCCCATACCCCCTCCTTGTGCCTGTCAGGCAAAGTGGTCGATACCGTGACAAAAAACACACAAACATGGTATGTTATTAAATTCGATGATCCGGGTGACGCGGTGACTGCGCTTTTTGAAAAATGGATATTCCGCCAGCACCGTCGTAGCATTGCAAAAAACCGTCAATAGTCCTGGCGCTATCATACATAACCTGAACTGATACGAGGGAGCCGGGCGAAATATGTTTCGGCTTTTCGCGGCCAGAGGTGAATGACCACAGCTGAAAACCGGACTTTAACCAGCTTTGCGCATAATAATCACGTACTTTGATTGAACATTTATTGTGATTCCTTAATTCAAAATGATAATAGTATGTTTTTCGTGACAAAATTTTGACATCAATACCTGTGATGACTACTATCGTTGTTGTATTACAAACACCATCACATCAACGAATGTCTCGAAGCAGGAAAGCGTAAGCGACCTAAGGAGCCGGGTGCAATGTTTGCAGCAGAATTTATAACCGAAGCTGATATGGACAATCCTTTACCAAATAAACGTATTTTACTTGTTGATAACAACAGCAGACGCCTTGATGATTTAAAGCTGATATTGAATTTTATTGACTATGGAGATGTCCAGACGGTTGCGTATGGCCAATGGCAGCAGAAGATCGAAAAAGGGGAAAGTCTGGATCTTGTTATTGTCGGCTATCTCGACAGCGATGAATCGACACTGGAAGAGGTCAGGGCCTTGCGCGAATTTATTTCGGAAGCCACGCCCGTTCTGACGATCAAAGAGCATAACCAGGAACATGCCTTGTCTCCCATTCTGGCGCGATTAGTGTCCGGATTCATAGAATACCCGGTCAAATACCGGCAATTCCAGCATGCCTTGCATCAGGCGGAGATTTACCACCGCATGGCCGTACAGCCCGGCAGCGGTACCCAGACACTGTTTCGCAGCCTGGTTGGAAACAGTCCAGGTATCTGCATGGTGCGAAAACTCATTGAACAGGTATCGAACAGTGATGCCAATGTCCTGATCCTTGGGGAATCCGGCACAGGGAAGGAAGTGGTTGCCCGTAATCTGCATTACAACTCAAGCCGGCGTGACAAGCCTTTTGTACCAGTGAACTGCGGAGCCATTCCACCTGATCTGCTGGAGAGCGAATTGTTTGGACATGAAAAGGGCGCCTTCACCGGTGCGATAAGTTCGCGGCAGGGCCGTTTTGAAATGGCCAATGGGGGCACCCTGTTTCTCGATGAAATCGGCGATATGCCCCTCGCCATGCAGGTGAAATTGTTGCGTGTTATTCAGGAACGCATATTTGAGCGCGTCGGCAGCAACAAAAGTATCAGTGCGAATGTGCGAATTATTGCCGCAACCCATCGCGACCTCGAAGTGGAAATCGCGGAAAACCGTTTTCGTGAGGATCTTTACTACCGGCTGAACGTATTTCCGATTGAAATGCCGCCCCTGCGCGAACGTGCTGAGGATATCCCCATTCTGGTGAACGAATTGATCACCCGCATGGAGCGGGAAGGGAGGGGTTCGGTCCGATTGACTCAAAGCGCCATCAAGGTTCTTCAGCAGTATCAATGGCTGGGGAATGTCCGGGAGCTTGCCAATCTGATCGAACGGATGATCATCATGTTTCCCAATGGTGTTGTGGATATACGTGACTTGCCGGAGAAATATCGCAAGGACGTCGAGATAGAGGAATTGGCCGTTACTCTCCCGACCGCAGTGGATGCCGCTGACGAAGCGGTCGCTGATATCACCATGCCGGTTCGTTTGCCGGAGAGAGGAATCGATCTGAAAGAACATCTGCTGGCACTGGAGTCCTCCCTTATCAAACAGGCACTGGACGAATCCAACGGTGTTGTGGCCCATGCTGCCCGGCGTCTTAATATGCGCCGTACCACGCTCGTCGAAAAAATGCGCAAATACGGCCTGCAACGTGCTGAAAAAGTGTCGTAATTTTGACCGTTGAATTTTTCCAATCTGTAAGTTGTTGATTCCCAATTAAACTACCTCCAGGCACGTTTCTTGCTCTGTATCTGTGCGGGTGAATAACACCCGAACAATCAGAGCAAGAGACGAGCATGATCCAAAACTCTCTATCCAATGCCCAGGGACTGGAAGAGGCTTTTCAGACCTTCAATCAATTGTCGGAACAGCTGACCGCGTCCTATCAACAACTCGAAGCCAGAGTGGCAAAGCTGAGTAGCGAACTGGCAGCGGCCAGGGATGCCCGCATCAAAGAGTTGAGTGAAAAGGAGCGCCTGGCGAAACGTCTGGAGCTGTTGCTGAATGTTTTGCCTGGCGGGATTGTGGTGCTCGATGGTAAGGGTATCGTTAATGAATGCAATCCGGCCGCAGAGGAATTGCTGGGACAAACACTGCTCGGCCAGTCCTGGAGCGAGATCATTCAACGTGCATTTGCACCCCGTTCGGATGATGGCCATGAGATATCCCTGAGTGACGGCCGGCGTGTCAATATCTCGACTTGCCCGCTCGGAAGTGAACCCGGACAAATCCTGCTGATAACCGATGTCACGGAAATGCGCCGTCTGCAGGATCGGCTCAGCCACCAACAACGGCTGGCTGCAATGGGCGAAACGGCCGCATCACTTGCACATCAAATCCGCACACCGCTGGCATCCGCCCTGTTATACGCTTCCAATCTCAAACGCCAGCATATGAGTGATGGAGAACGTCTGCGGGTGGGTGAAAAAATATTCTCGCGTCTCCGCCACCTGGAACAACTGATAAAAAACATGCTGCTTTATGCGCGTGGCGTCGAACTGGATGAAGAGGTTTTCAGCGCTGCCGATCTGTTGCTGGAATTGAAACAAATTCTCGATACACAGCTAAAGGCAACACAAACCCAGTTTTCGTGGCACGATGAATCCAGAGGAATGATGCTTAAGGGTAATCATCAAATGCTGTTAAGCGGTCTGGTTAATTTATGTGTTAATGCCATGCAGGCCATGGGGACAGGAGGCCGCCTGCGGATTTTCGCGGATAACGTTGACAGCGGGCATCTGGAGTTTCGTATTGTGGATAATGGCCCGGGTATTCCCGTTGACAAGCAGAATGAAATATTCAACCCCTTTTTCACTACGCGCAAAGAAGGTACCGGACTGGGTTTACCGGTAGTGGCGGCGATTGCTAAGGCACATAAGGGTAGTATCCAGCTGGAATCGGAAGCAGGCTGCGGCTGCACCTTCCGTTTGTGCCTGCCGGCCATTGCTGCCGAAAAATTGCCGGATAAAACAGCAGTCAGCGGGATAAAGTCCCAACTTGCCTGAAGTATGATTAACCGTGAGGTAAAAAGAATGAATGAAGCATGCATTTTGATCGTTGAAGACGACGCCGCTTTGAGTGAAGCGCTGGCGGATACGTTACAAATGGCGGGTTATTGTGTGCAAACCGCGGACAACGGAAAGACCGCGCTGAAAGTGCTCGAAGAAAACGATATTGATCTGGTTGTCAGTGATATCAACATGCCGAAAATGGATGGAACCAGTTTGTTGAAACAGGTCAAACAGAATTATCCAGACGTGCCGATCATGTTGATGACGGCATATGGTTCGATTGAACAGGCCGTGGATGCCATAAGAGAAGGTGCCATGGATTATCTGGTAAAGCCGTTCGAGGCGGAAGTCCTGGTCAACATGGTTTCCCGTTATATCGGGTCGAACAAGCATGCCGAAATGCAAATGATAGTGGCTGATGAAAAGTCTAAAGAACTTGCTCGCCTGGCGCGCAGACTTTCAGAAAGTGATGCAACCGTGATGATTACAGGCGAAAGCGGGGTTGGGAAAGAAGTGTTGGCGCAGTATATTCACCAGCACTCGTTGCGCAAGGATGCGCCATTCGTAGCAATCAACTGCGCGGCAATACCGGAAAACATGCTTGAAGCCACAATGTTTGGTTATGAAAAAGGTGCATATACCGGTGCCTACAAGGCCAGTCCCGGAAAATTTGAACAGGCACAAGGTGGGACAATTCTGCTGGATGAGATATCAGAGATGGATCTGGGATTACAGGCAAAACTGCTGCGTGTATTACAGGAAAAGGAAGTGGAGCGACTCGGTGGCAACAAAATCATCGATCTGGATGTGCGGGTGCTGGCCACCTCCAATCAGGATATGCGGAAAATCGTCGCAGAGGGCAGGTTTCGCGAGGACCTGTTCTACCGCCTGAATGTTTTTCCAATGCATATCGAACCCCTGCGGAATCGCAGGGACGACATCATCCCGTTGGCGGAACGTATCATTGAAAAAAATTCCAAAGCCGCTGGAACACCGTTGCCGCTGTTGAGTGAAGAAGCGAAACAGGAGTTGCTGCAATATAGCTGGCCCGGAAATATCCGTGAGCTCGACAACGTGATACAGCGTGCCCTGATATTGCAAAGTGGCGGGGTGATCGAAAAAGCAGATCTGCATTTTGTGAATACATTGGATGCCCAGCAGACAAACAGTGTTGCTGCAACAGCGGCCGCGTCGCAAATCAGCACGGCGGGGGCAAACCTGAACGGCGATTTGAAAAAACACGAATGGGAAATGATTCTGAACGCCATACGTGACGAGCATGGCAGCCGCAAGGCAACTGCAGAAAGGCTGGGTATCAGCCAACGAACCCTGCGTTATAAACTGGCGCGGATGCGTGAGGCAGGCATCAGTATACCCGATGTGTCCGGCGTCGAGACCGCCTGAAGGGTACAGGAGGGATTCCAATGAGTAATGCAAAAATCAATCCGGATGCGCTTTTGATGCAAATGCGTGCGATGGCGGCCGCCGCGCAGAACAAAACCACCAGTGCCGCAACGAACGGTGTGCAGGAGAGTTTTTCCGATTTGCTCAAACAATCCATCGAAACGGTTAATTCGACGCAAAAGGAGGCCGAACGTCTGGCAGATGCCTTCCAAAAAGGGGATGCAAATGTACAAATGTCGGAAGTAATGGTTGCACTGCAAAAATCGAATGTTTCTTTCCAGGCAATGTTGCAGATTCGTAACAAGTTGATAAGTGCATATCAGGAAATCATGAATATGCAGATCTGAACTGGGTAGTCAATGACTTGTTTCATAAAAACACCGTGATGTAAACAAATATGGATCTCATCAAAACAGAAGAGCAATTTGAACCACAGCATGAGAGCTACATGCCAAAACCATTGCAGGGGATGCTGGGTCTGCCGCTGGTAAGGCAGGTGGGATTGCTTGTCGGGCTGGCAGCGAGTATTGCGCTGGGGGTGGCAGTGGCCTTGTGGTCACAAACACCGGACTACACCATTCTTTACAGCAATCTTTCCGGTCAGGACACTTCGCAAATGGTGAATGTGCTGCAACAGTATGACATTGATTACCGTCTGGATCCCGACAGTGGTGCCTTGCTGGTAGATGCCAGCAAGGTGCATGAGGCGAAACTGAAATTGGCTGCAGAAAACCTCATCAATCCTCATGGACAGGGGTTTGAATTGATCGATAAGGATCAGGGATTTGGTTCCAGCGCCTTTATCCAGAGCGCACGTTATCAGCATGCTCAGGAAGTGGAACTGGCACGGACGATCACTTCCATCGCTTCCGTACAAAGCGCACGTGTGCATCTTGCCTTGCCGAAGGAGTCAGCGTTTATTCGCAACAGGCGCAAACCAAGCGCCTCGGTAATGGTCAAGTTGATGCCCGGGCGAAAACTGGAAAAAGAACAGGTTACCGCAATTGTCAATCTGGTGGCGGCAAGCATTCCGAACATGGAAAGTTCGGAAGTAACACTCATCGACAACAAGGGACGTTTGTTGTCCTCCTCCATGCAGGATGGTGCCCTCGCTCTGACAACCACGCAGTTTGAATATACACAAAAGGTTGAACAGGCGTATATCGATCGCATTGAAAATATTCTTGCCCCACTGGTGGGAATCGGTGGTGTGCGTGCACAGGTAAAGGCGGATATCGATTTTACCAGCAGCGAATCAACCAGTGAGTCCTTTAATCCCGATCTTCCGGCAATTCGCAGCGAACAGCAATTCGAAGAGCAAACAAAAGGCAACGTCCTGCAGGGCGGCATCCCCGGAGCATTGTCCAATCAGCCACCGGGGCAGGCCACCGCGCCAGAGCGTGCCGGCAATACAGTCGAGGAGACGTCCCAGAGCAAACAACCGAGCAAAACCCGCAAACGCGTCACTCGCAATTATGAACTTGATAAAACCATTAATCATACCAGGCGTTCACCGGGAACGATCCGCAAGCTGTCGGTTGCAGTTGTCCTCGATATAAAGAAAATCACGGATAAAGACGGTAAGGTGTCATTGAAGCCCTATAGCGAGGAAGAGCTTGCAAAATTCACCAGCCTGGTCAAGGAAACCGTCGGTTTCAATACGATGCGCGGTGATACGGTAAAAGTGATCAACGCCGGATTTACCGTGCCTGAAATCCAGGAAATACCGGAAGAATCATTCTGGGAAAAAAGCTGGTTCCGTTCCGTGGCAAAACAGGTTGTAGGCGGGGTGCTTGTTTTATTGTTGCTTTTCGGCGTGTTGCGGCCGGTGATGAACAAACTCGCCAATCATTCGGCCGCCGCCAGAAATGTCGAATCGGACGGCTTATCCGAGGATCAGTTGACCTTGACAGGTGGTGAAGGCGTCGGCCGATTACCAAAACCGACAACATACGAAGATAACCTCAATATGGCCAAACAAATGGCAACCAGTGAACCCAAACGGGTTGCACAGGTTGTAAAAGGCTGGTTGGACGACAGTAAATAGCGCTGGTTGCGTATATGGCAGAAGAAGCTACCACCAAATCAAAAAAGAAATTAAACGGCATCGAGCGTGCCGCGATTTTGCTGATGACCCTGGGCGAAAAGGATGCAGCCGAAGTCTTCAAATTAATGAACCCCAAGGAAGTGCAGAAAGTGGGGGAGGCGATGGCAAGGCTTGGCTCGGTAGGACGGGAGGAAGTCGATGAGGTGCTTGCGGAATTCTGCGATACAGTGGACGAACAGACCGCCCTGGGTATCGGTAACGAAGAGTACCTGCGAAACGTTCTGGTAAATGCGCTGGGTGAGGACAAGGCCGGCAATATTATCGATCGCATTCTTATGGGGCACAATGCCAAGGGGCTGGAATCACTGAAGTGGATGGAACCCCGCTCCGTAGCTGAATTGATACGCCTGGAACATCCGCAGATTATTGCCATTATTCTTTCCTATCTTGAAAGTGATCAGTCGGCCGAGGTGCTTGCGGCCTTGCCGGAAAATATGCGTGCGGATATTTTAATCCGCATAGCGACTCTCGATGGTATCCAGCCATCCGCGTTAAAGGAGCTGGATGAGATGCTGGAAAAACAATTTACCGGCAATGCAGACAGTCTTAAATCCGCTGGCATTGGAGGTGTGAAAACAGCCGCGAATGTCCTGAATTTCATTGATTCAAGCATGGAAGCGGAAATCATGGACAAGATCAAAGAGGCTGATGAAGAACTCGGCCAGAACATACAGGATCTGATGTTCGTCTTTGACAACCTGGTTGATGTAGATGACAGGGGTATCCAGTCCCTGTTACGGGAAATTTCATCGGAAAATCTGATTGTTGCCTTGAAAGGTGCGGACGAAGCCGTAAAGGAAAAAATACTCAAGAACATGTCCAAACGTGCTGCGGAAATGTTGCGCGATGATCTGGATGCCAAGGGGCCGGTACGCATCAGCGAAGTGGAAGCCGCACAGAAAGAAATACTGGCAGTTGCCCGCCGCATGTCCGAGTCCGGTGAGATTTCCTTAGGCGGAGGCGGCGATGAGTTCGTCTAAAATACTCAAGCAACCGGAACTGTCGGCCTATGAACGATGGGAGTTGCCCAATGTTTCAGGTCTGGATTTTAAAGAAGGTGTTGATTTAAAAACAACCATCCGGAATGCAACAGGACACATCACTGTCGAAGATATCGAGAAAATCCAGAAAAAGGCATATGCAGAGGGGTTTGACAAGGGATATCAGGACGGTGTGGAAAAAGGCCTGGCGGAGACCAGGCCCGTAATTGAAAAGCAGCTTGCGCAACTAAACACAATGCTGGACATGTTGGCAGAGCCCTTGAAGGAGCTCGATGAGAGTGTGATACAGCAGACCGCAGAACTGGCGGTGGCAGTGGCCAGGCAACTGGTAAGACGCGAATTACGCACGGATCCAAATCAGGTGGTGGCAGTGGTGAGAGAGGCCATCAATATTCTGCCGGTGGGGGCGCGTAATGTTCAGGTATATTTGCATCCGGAAGATGCCGCCCTCATCCGGGACGCGTTTTCCGTGGATGAGAATGAACCTGATTCCAGCCTCAACTGGAAAATTGTGGAAGAACCCCTGTTGAGCCGTGGTGGCTGTAAAGTACGCGCAGAAAATTCGCATATCGATGCAACGGTGGAAAAGCGCATTAACCGCATCACTGCGGCAATACTGGGTGGAGAACGAGCCACGGATCCGGGCAATCATGAATAAATCTCATCAGGCAGTCTGGGTAAAAGGTCTGGCTGGCATGCAGGAAAAGCTTGCGGATGTCGAGTCACTCGTGGTCGAAGGGCAGTTGAATCGTATGGTGGGCCTTACTATCGAGGCGGTGGGTTGTCAGGCTGTTATCGGAGCCCGCTGCCTGGTTGAAAGCCAGGAAGGGGATGACATCGAAGCGGAAGTTGTCGGTTTCGCCGGGGATCGTCTCTACCTGATGCCGACGGGAAATATCCAGGGAATACACCCCAATGCCAGGGTAACTCCGACTGAGCGTGTGTATGAAGCGCCCGTAGGCGAAGCCGTGCTTGGAAGAGTGCTGGATGGTGCCGGACAGCCACTGGATGAAAAGGGTGTTTTGAAATTGCCTGAACGTGTCCCCTTGAGCGGCCGGCCGATTAATCCCCTTGAGCGTGCGCCGATACGCACTCCGCTCGATGTGGGTGTGCGTGCTATCAATGCCTTGTTAAGCGTTGGGCGCGGTCAGCGAATGGGCCTGTTTGCCGGCAGTGGTGTGGGTAAGAGCGTATTGCTGGGAATGATGACACGCTACACCACCGCAGATGTGATCGTTGTTGGCCTGATTGGTGAACGTGGCCGGGAAGTAAAGGAATTTATTGACAATATTCTTGGAGAAGAGGGAATGCGTCGTGCGGTTGTGGTGGCGGTTCCTGCGGATCAAACACCGGTAATGCGTATGCATGGTGCTTTTCTTGCAACGAGTATTGCCGAGTATTTTCGTGATCAAGGCAAACATGTGTTGTTACTCATGGACTCGCTAACCCGCTTTGCCCAGGCGCAACGGGAGATTGCCCTGGCAATTGGAGAACCGCCGGTAACCAAAGGCTACCCGCCGTCGGTATTTGCACACCTGCCACAACTGGTTGAGCGTGCCGGGAATGGAAAACCGGAGAGGGGCTCGATTACGGCATTTTATACCGTGCTGGTTGAAGGGGATGATCAACAGGATCCGATAGCGGATGCGGCACGGGCCATTCTTGACGGGCATGTGGTGTTGTCGCGGGAATTGGCTGAAGCCGGTCATTACCCGGCAATCGACGTGGAAGCCTCCATCAGCAGGGTGATGACGGAGATTGTGACGCCTGAACATATTAACCGGGTTCACCGGTTTAAACAACTGTATTCCCTCTATCAGTCCAATCGTGACTTGATCAGTGTTGGCGCCTATACACAAGGTAACGATGCCAGAATCGATGAAGCCATCGCGATGCATCCTTTGCTGAATGCTTTCCTGCGTCAGGACATGTATCAACCAATGGATTGGCAACAAAGCCTGGAGCAGTTGAATGAATTGATGCAGGCAGAAGTCCCGGCAACATCTGCTGATCAGACTGAACAGCCGATGATCTCGATATGAACAGGGTTGCCAGATGACACGGAAAAACAAGTCGCAGCGCATCAAACCAATCAGGGATTTGGCATTGTCGCGTGAACATACCGCAGCACGCCTTTTAGGGAATTCACGCAAGGCAATGCTGGATTGTCAGAAGCGTTTGCGGGAGCTGGCTGCCTTCCGGGAAGAATATGCCCAGCAGTTACGACAGGCTGGAGAGGGGGGGATCAACGGTAGCACGCTGCAAACCTTTCAGCATTATATCAATCAGCTGGATGCCGCTATCAGTCAACAGCGCCAGCAACTCGCCCAGGCTGAGGACAACTGTCTTAACCATACCCGTCACTGGCAGGAAATGCATCGCCGCACACGGATCCTGGACAAAACCATTCATCGCATGCAGCTGAACGAAAAACGCATTGTTTTACGCCGTGAGCAGCGGGAACAGGATGATCTCATACAGAATCGCCACAGCCATCCATCACGCAGGCACAAGAAAGATTAATTACGTGTCCTGATGCCCCGTGGCTCAAACGGAGTGGTATTCGGAACACTTGGTTATGCTTCTGCATGCGCCCTTATTGACATTAATAATGTCATCAGGATTAAGTCTTTTGCCTGGCACACACTTTGCATTTTTGCAGATGCATGAAATAAATTTGTGAGGCGAAAATGTCTGATTCAATGCCGGTATTATTATCGGCGACAACACCACAAAACAGTCAAAACGGCCAGCCGGGTGAAGCGACAGCCGATGGCGGGCAGGAGACGGTCAATCTCTTTTCCGGTTTGCTCAACGGTTTTCTGCTGGATCCGGGACTATTCTCCACGCAAGCCGGAGGACGGACGGAAGGAGACGAAAGCGAAACTTTGAATCTCGCGGATGATCCTGCTGACGGCAAATCCTTGCCGCCTGGGGCGGCACCCATTGCCTGGGGTATGCTGATGATCTGGAATGAAGCGGAACCGCCCGGCAACAACCAGGGTACTGTTCCTGCTGGCGTTACCGCTGTAACTAACATCCCTTCCGATAAAGGACCGCAAGCAATTTCACCTGTGTATCAGCAAATGCTGGCAGCGAGCGCCCGTGGAAGCAGTGACGGAAACGGTTCGGGTTTACCTGATATTGGCAAGGCATTTACGCTGCAACTGGAGAACCAGTTCGCAGAGCAGCCCGCTGTGAGCCTGAACCATGAGCCAATCACGCAAACTGCCGCGACAACGCATCCCGTCGCATTGCAGCCCACGGCGAATCTCGTTGCGAATACGCATATGCGGAATGAAATTGCGACAAGCAGCATACCGGTCCCGCCACAACACGATGCCTGGGGGCAGGCTCTGGGTGATCGGCTGCAATGGATGGTGGGACAAAATCTGCAACAGGCTGAAATACGTCTTGACCCACCGGAACTTGGTGCGCTGGAAATCAAGATCGTAATGCACAAGGATGCTGCTCAGATTAATTTTGTTACCCATCACCACCAGGTCAAGGATGCGGTGGAGGCAGCCACGCCACGGCTGCGTGAAATGTTCAGTGACATGGGATTGTCCCTTGGTGACGTGAATGTCTCGCAGGAATCTTTTACACAGCAACAAATGGCGGACAACCATGCAGGGATGTTTCGGGATCGGATTGAGGAAGTGGCTCAGGAGGAGGGTGAAGGCACCAGCGGGGCCATCCGGCAAACCGAGCCCATTCACACAGGCTCGGGCCTGCTTGATATCTACGCCTGAGCGCTTTCCGCAAATCAAAGGCATCGCCACGATAAATGTGGCCGGCTTTGCCGCACGCCTGTATCACTCCAGCCGGGACGAGCATCGAATTTGTTGGCCCTGTCACCCAAAGAGTGATTAAGCGCAGTAATACCTTTCCGGTTTGTTCTGTGGCGGTGTCTCTCGATGCGGGAGTCCGTTTATACAAGCACTTTTAGTGGGGGCAGGAATACAGC
Source organism: Chromatiales bacterium (assembly GCA_027032075.1). Taxonomy (GTDB): domain Bacteria; phylum Pseudomonadota; class Gammaproteobacteria; order UBA6429; family Thiohalophilaceae; genus JAJRYG01. The sequence continues at coordinate 136,524 of JALVOC010000089.1, forward strand.
ACATCTGCGCGATAAAACTGTCAAGAAAGGAGAATTTACTCAAGTTTTGTCTTGCGGGGCCGAAAAAAAGTGCGACAGGACAGTAAGTAAGGCGGCATGCCAGACTCCGGCATCGGGGTAAAAGAGACTGAATTGATGTTTCCAGGACATAACAGTGTTTTTTCAGAACCCACAGCCAACTCAGGGAAGGTGGAGCCGGATGAGCGAATGCAGAAGATGGCCACACTCATGGAAGACATTATGTGTTTAAACGCAAACAGGGAACAGGCCGGCCGCAACTCCCAGCGAACATCAGTTCTCAATACATTTTTTGTTATCACCGTAACGGCAAGTGCAGATTACCGGTGGCCGCCCGTAGTGAGTGGCAATCCCGGTTTGGCAATGCTTATCCAACTTCAATATATAAAGCGAGTACCATAAGATGGCGAAGATTCTGGCAGTCGATGACTCTACTTCCATGCGACAAATGGTGACCTTTACGCTGAAAGGCGCAGGTTATGAGGTGGTCGAAGCAGCGGATGGTGTTGAAGCTTTGGACAAAGCCAAAGCACAGAAATTTGACCTCGTCCTGTCGGACGTAAATATGCCCAAGATGGATGGCATAACCCTGATCAGGGAATTACGCACCTTGCCCGCTTTCAAGTTCACGCCGATTTTGATGCTGACAACCGAAAGTACTGGCGAAAAGAAACAGGAAGGCAAGGCCGCTGGCGCAACAGGATGGATTGTAAAACCCTTTAACCCCGAACAATTGTTGGCAACGATCAACAAGGTATTGGGTTAACACCCCAGGGGGATGCCATGTCAATTGATGTCTCACAGTTTCTCGAAACCTTTTATGAAGAGAGCTTCGAAGGTCTGGATACCATGGAGTCGGAACTGTTGGGTCTCGATGTCGGTGCCGCGGATTCCGAAACCATTAATACCATCTTTCGTGCCGCGCATTCGATCAAGGGTGGAAGCGGTACTTTTGGTCTGAATGCGGTTGCCGATTACACCCACCTGATGGAAACACTGCTGGATGAAATGCGCGATGGCAGACGTCAGGTGACAGAAGAAGCGGTAAATATCTTACTCTCTTCAGTCGATGTCCTGCGCGAGATGCTGACCGCCTTACGGGCAAATTCTGAACTTGAGGTGGATCGAATCAGCGAGGCACAACAACAATTAGAGGCTTTGTTGGGGACGGCAGGTGCCGACAGTGCCGCAGAAGTGGAAAGTGGCCAGAATAACAAGGACTCTGCAGAACGCGGATGGCGAATTTCCTTTAAACCGCATTTGCGCCTGTTCAAGACAGGCAATGATCCCGCAAGAATTTTTCGTGAACTGCAGGCACTGGGTGACCTTACTGTACAAATGGATGCTTCGGATCTGCCGGAATATTCATACCTTGATCCTGAGGAGAGTTATCTGCAGTGGGAACTGGAGTTGAAAGGCGACATCAAACGCGAAGCGCTTGATGACGTCTTTGCCTGGGTGGAAGACGATTGTGTCATCAACATCACTCCGTTGGAGCCGGAAGAGTCAGAACAGGGTTCCGCTGAAGAAGCAGATAAAACGGAAGTGGCAGCCGTTGCAGTGAAAACCGTCGAACGGCGTGTGGGTGAGCGCCGTCAGGAAAACAGACGCAAGGGAGATCGGCGCGGGAGTGCCAACAATGAAAGCACTTCAATCCGTGTCGGGATTAACAAGGTCGATGCAGTGATCAATCTTGTGGGTGAGCTTGTAATCACGCAGTCGATGTTGAGTACCCTCGGAAAAGACTTCAACATGAAAAAGATCAACAAACTTCTGGAGGGTCTGGATCAGCTCGAACTGAATACACGTGAATTGCAGGAACAGGTGATGCGCATGCGCATGATGCCTATCAGTTTTGCCTTTCAACGCTTCCCGCGCCTGGTCCATGACCTGAGTCAGAAAATGGGGAAAAAGATAGAGCTGAAAATGAGTGGTGAACAGACCGAACTGGATAAAACCGTGATTGAAAAGATCGGTGATCCTCTGGTGCACCTGGTGCGCAACAGTTTGGATCACGGGATTGAATCACCCCAGCAGCGCAAGGAAGCCGGCAAACCCGAAACAGGGATATTATCGCTGCATGCCTACCACCAGGGTGGGAATATCGTGATTGAGGTGGCGGACGATGGTGCCGGCCTGAATGCAGAGAAAATTCTTGCCAAGGCGATACAGCAGGGAATTGTTCAGGAAGATGTGCAACTTGAAGAGGAACAGATTTACGAACTTATCATGTTGCCTGGTTTTTCCACCGCGGAGAAAGTCAGCGATGTTTCCGGACGCGGCGTTGGTATGGATGTGGTGGTGCGGAATATCCAGAGTCTGGGCGGCAGCCTGGAGGTTACTTCCGAAGCGGGGAAAGGCTCAAAATTTATAATTCGGCTCCCGCTGACACTGGCGATACTCGACGGCCAGACGGTAGCGGTGGGAGATGAAGACTATATTGTCCCGCTTATTTCCATTATCGAATCCATTCAGGTAACGGGGGACATGTTCCACACGGTGGCTGGAAAAGGCGAGACTTTTCGCTTGCGTGATGAACATTTACCAATCATCCGCCTGCACGAAATATTCGGTGGTAACCCCAATACCACCGAATTGACCGAGGGGTTACTGGTGGTGGTGGAAGGCGAAGGGCGAAAAGTCGGTTTGTTCGTAGACGATTTAAAAGGACAGCAGCAGGTTGTGATCAAGTCACTGGAAGCAAATTATAAAAAAGTGGATGGCATTTCCGGTGCAACCATACTTGGGGACGGTTCTGTTGCACTGATACTGGATATTCCCGGACTGATTCGTTTGTCCAACCAGCATGCGACAGACGACAAATTCAAAAAGATTGCATAAGGAGGTAAACATGACGGCATCCAATGCAGCAGAATCGATAGTACAAGGAACCGATGAGAAGAATCCCGCCGGCACGGAAAGCGGTGGTTCGCAATATCTGACCTTTGTTTTATCGGGAGAAACCTACGGCGTCGACATTCTGCGGGTGCAGGAAATCAAGGGATGGACGCCGGTAACGCGCATCCCGAACACGCCTGATTATATGCAGGGCGTGCTGAATTTGCGGGGCACCATTGTCCCGATTGTCGACATGCGCATGCGTTTTAACCTGGAAAGGATTGAGTATACGCCGATTACCGTGATCATTGTCCTTTCAATCAAAAGCGAGAGTGGCGACAGGGTTATAGGCCTGGTAGTTGACAGTGTTTCGGATGTCATCAATGTTGAGAGTGAAAACATCAAACCCACTCCGGATTTCGGAGATGGTCTGAATACGGAATTCATCAATGGTCTGGCAACCGGTGGTGAACGCATGGTGATGCTGCTGGACGTGGACAAGCTCCTGTCGGTGGATGAAATACAGGTTTTGTCCGATGCCAGCGAAGAGACAGAACAAAATGCCGACAAGCCGGATGATTAATTGCAGCGGGATTAAAGATGAGGGTTAACAAATGAACATACTGGCAAACCTGAGTATCAGAATCAAGATCTTACTGATATTGTTATTACCGATTACGGGACTGGTTCTGTTCTCCTTTATTCTCGTGACGGAGAAGGCTCGGGTTGTTAACGAGATAGAGCAGATAGAGCCACTGGTGCAACTGGCTGTCAAAGCAAGTGCCCTGGTACATGAGACCCAGCGGGAAAGAGGTATGACGGCCGGGTTTTTGGGAAGTAAAGGCATAAAGTTCGCCAACGAACTTCCCGCTCAGCGCAAAAGAACCGATGAGAGACGCGCCGCTCTCGATTTGTTTCTGAGTGAGTTCGATAAACAGAATTACAGTGATGAATTTATCAGCGATCTTGATTCGGTGTTGAAAAAGCTGGAAGAGATTGAGGCAAAACGTAAATCCATAAGCAGTCTGAAAATATCCATTGGTGATGCGATTGGATATTATTCTGGTGTAAATCATCATTTTCTTTCGTTGGTGGAACAAATAAGCGGGATGACTCACAATGGTGATATTGCACAAAAACTGAATACCTACGCAAATTTCCTCGAAGGCAAGGAGCGGGCGGGGATCGAACGCGCCGTACTTACCAATACCTTTGCCAGAGATGACTTTGCTGCCGGCATGTACCGGAAATTCAGCAATCTGGTGGCAGAACAGAAAACGTATACCAATGTTTTTCTTTCGCTTGCCGATAAAAATGCAAAAGCATTTTATCGAAAGACCATGAATGATCCGCTGGTTGCGGAAGTGGAGCGCATGCGCAAAGCGGCTTTTACCGCAAATGCAAAATTGCGCTTGATAAATCAGTTGCAATCGCAGATGGGTTATGGCGGCATGATCCACATGTTCAAGAACTACATCCTGCGTGGATCGCAAAAGTATGTCGACGGCTTTAATTCCAGATATCAGGCGGTGAATGAAATTCTTGACCGCTATATCTCGCTCGATGGGGTTTCCGAAAGTGCAAAAAAGGATATCAGCAGCATAAGGGCGATAGCCGAAAAATACCGGCAGGAGTTGCAGGCGGCGGCCGCGATGCAGAAACAGGGATTATCGCCTGCACAGATTGATGGCAGAATCAAGATTAACGACAAGCCGGCATTGCATGCGATTAAAAATCTGGGTAAGGGCAATTTCGGCGTTGATCCGGTTTACTGGTTCAAGACACAGAGCGGCAAGATTGATTTGCTTAAGAAGGTAGAGGATTGGTTGTCGGATGATCTTTTGAAGTATACCGATGAACTGCACACCGCGTCCGTTACCACGCAGATCTTCTATCTTGTGATATCTGTTCTTATCGGCCTGGTGGCGATAATTATGGCGGTATTCATCGCCAGAAATATTACCTCGTCCCTGAACAAGGCGCTGGAGGCACTTACAGATATTGCAGAAGGAGAAGGCGATCTGACCAGGCGCCTGGATATCGTTGGTAAGGATGAAATCGCAAAACTGGCCAATGCATTTAACAAGTTTGCCGGAAAGATCGAAGCGTTGATCAGAGAGGTGAAACAGGCTGTCGCAACGATATATACGTCAAGTAATGAAATTGCGGCAGGGAATGCCAATCTTTCCCAGCGTACCGAAGAACAGGCTTCCTCCCTCGAGGAAACCGCTTCCAGCATGGAGGAGATGACCTCAACGGTAAAACAAAATGCAGATAATTCCCGCCAGGCAAACCAGTTGGCCGCAGGCGCAAGAGAACAGGCGGAAGAAGGCGGCAAGGTCGTTACCGATGCGGTGGCCGCAGTCAGTGAGATTAATGTTGCCAGCAAAAAAATTGCAGACATCATCGGGGTGATTGATGAAATTGCATTTCAAACGAATCTGCTGGCTTTGAATGCAGCTGTCGAGGCGGCCCGCGCCGGTGAGCAAGGGCGTGGTTTTGCAGTTGTCGCTGGTGAGGTGCGCACCCTCGCAGGCCGCAGTGCTGAAGCAGCGAAACAGATCAAGGGATTGATCACTGACAGTGTTGAAAAAGTGGAACAGGGCGCGGAGCTGGTGGATGCCTCGGGGCAGACATTACAGAAGATTGTCACCAGTGTGAAAAAGGTAACTGACATCATGTCGGAGATTGCCGCAGCCAGTCAGGAGCAGGCCAGCGGTATCGACGAGGTCAACAAGGCTGTGATGCAGATGGACGAGATGACCCAGCAGAATGCGGCGCTGGTGGAAGAAGCCGCTTCTGCAAGTATGTCCATGCAGGAACAGGCAAAAAATCTGGCCTCCTTGGTTGGACAGTTCAAGATCAGTGATGATGTCAAACTGACAGAAACCAAAAAATCCGTGACCCCCCCCAGGAAGCAGACAGCAGCAACTCCACCACCTGCTGCCGAGCCTGTCAGTAAACCGACCAGTAGCAGTGCATCCAAGAAGGTGACACAGGCCGGAAACGATCTGGATGACAGTGAATGGGAAGAGTTCTAGAGCGGTTGCAAGGCGCACGGAGTAATAATGTAGTTAACACATTTGAAGGGATTGCAAGATGAAAATAAACAACCCTGTCACTCAGCGTGAAACGAATTACGCAGACGACACCGAAATTATCTCGACAACCGACATGAAGGGTATCATCCTGACGGCAAACCAGGATTTCATGACGGTGAGTGGATTCGATGATGATGAAATTATCGGTAAAAACCACAATGTCGTGCGTCATCCCGATATGCCGCCGGAAGCCTTCGCCGATCTGTGGACCACTCTCAAAGCAGGGAAACCCTGGATGGGAATGGTCAAGAATCGCTGCAAGAATGGAGATCATTACTGGGTCGATGCCTATGTCAGTCCGATGTACGTCGATGGCAAGATCGATGGTTACCAGTCTGTCCGGGTAAAGCCGCCGAGGGAGTTGATCAACCGTGCGGATCGCCTCTACAGAAAAATCATGTCCGGTAAATCCGAAGAGGATAAACGCCGTTCAAAACTCGCCGATGTGAAGTTACAGCGTATTCCGCTCGGTATCTGCGGGAAGTTGACAATTGCAGTTTCCCTGGTTTTTTCATTGTTGCTTCTTTCGCTTGGCGTCGTAACGGATATTTCTCCCTGGTTACTTGTCACTGCCCTGCCTGTATCGGTCGCGATCAGTTACGCGGCGATCCGCTATACCATGCGGCCGTTACTGAAAATGGCGCAGCAGGCGAAAAGCATTGCGGACAACCCGTTGGCGCAATATGTCTATACCGGCCTGCATGATGAAATAGGCCAGATTGGCTACGCGTTGAAATTCACCCAGGCCAAGTTGCGTACCGCCATTGGACGGGTGAAGGAATCCTCCGAAGTACTGGTCAGAAGTGCCAGTGAAATATCGAGCGGCAGTGCCGATCTTTCACAGCGTACGGAAGAGCAGGCATCTTCACTGGAGGAGACCGCCTCCAGTATGGAAGAAATGACTTCCACGGTAAAACAGAATGCAGACAATTCCCGCCAGGCCAATCAACTGGCGGTCGGTGCGCGTGAGCAGGCCGAGAAAGGTGGCAAGGTCGTCACTGATGCTGTGGCCGCGGTCAATGAAATCAATATCGCAAGCAAGAAAATTGCCGACATTATCGGCGTGATTGACGAGATTGCCTTTCAGACAAACCTGCTGGCACTCAATGCGGCGGTGGAAGCCGCCAGGGCGGGTGAACAGGGTCGTGGTTTTGCCGTCGTCGCAGGAGAAGTACGCACCCTCGCGGGGCGGAGTGCCGAGGCGGCAAAACAGATTAAGGAACTTATCACCGACAGTGTCGAGAAAGTGGGTCATGGTGCCGAACTCGTTGATGCTTCCGGCAAGACGTTGCGGGAAATCATGAACAGCGTGAAAAAGGTCACTGACATCATTTCGGAGATTGCAGCCGCGAGCGAGGAACAGGCCAGTGGTATCGAACAGGTCAACAAAGCAGTGATGCAAATGGACGAAGTGACCCAGCAGAACGCTGCCCTGGTGGAAGAATCCGCTGCAGCCAGTGAAGCCATGGTGGAAAAGGTGAGGGTGCTGTCCGGTCTGGCGTTACAGTTCAAACTGGAGGACAGCTGATCAAAATCAAAGGGATATTGTCGTGCGCCTGTTTGCGGTAGTTAACCAGAAGGGCGGTGTTGGAAAAACAACAACCGTAGCCAATCTTGCCTATACCCTGGCCGATCGTGGCAAGAAGGTAACGGTAATTGATCTGGATCCCCAGGGTTCGCTGTCAGCCTCATTTGGCATCAATGCCCGGGAATTCTCCGGGATTGATGAGGTATTAATCGACGACCTGCCGATTGCGCAGGCCCTTGTGAATGTCCGGGAGAACCTCGATCTGGTGCCGTCAGGAAGCAAGCTGGGCAACCTCGAGCAAAACAGCGAAGGTTCGGCAGCACGCGCCAAACGTTTAAAGAAAGCACTCGCTGAGCTGAAGGGACAGGATTTCGTTTTTCTCGACTGCCCACCCTCGTCCGGTTTTCTGGTGGTGACGGCGTTATATGCCACCAAGGAAGTCCTGATCCCGGTGGCGAGCGAGTATTTGTCACTGCACGGGCTGTCACATTTGATGGGGACGATCAGCAAATTTGAAGAATCCCTGGATCAGACATTCAAACAGTGGGTGGTGATCACGCGCTTCCACCAACGCCGCAAACTGGCCAGGGATGTGGTGAAAACACTAACCGATTATTTTCCGGGGATCATTCTGGCGACACCCATTCGTGAAACGTCCGCCCTCGCCGAGAGCCCGAGCTTCGGGCAGACGGTGTTTGAATACCGCGGTAACTGCCATGGTGCGGAAGACTATTTTTCCCTGGGAACCGATCTACTGGAAGAAAGGACAATATGATGGCAAAACAAACAAAATCCATGATAGGGAATGATCCTCTTGCCTGGTTGAAAGAGGAGAGTGATGCTGGTGCGCAACAGAGCGCAAATGCGGACAAAAGTGGCGACAAGAAAAAATCAAAGGGCAGGAAAAAGAGCGCAGCAGGAAAGACCGGGGGCAAACAGGTAAGCGCTGCGGCGACAGCCAAAGAAGAGGAAAACCAGCGGGATTCTGTAGATGAGGAGAGTTCACCGCAAACGGTAATCCAATTGAAGCCTGTGCAGGATGTGTCTTGCACGGCCCAGCAGTACGAGGAGTGGAAAGAGGTTTTAAGCGCAAAGAACCTGATGATTGACGGCAGTCAGGTGGAAAGGATCGATACTGCGTTTATGCAGTTGATATATGCACTGGTATCTGAAGCGGAGATAAATGACACAGTGGTAACCTGGAAAGATCCTTCAGAGGCATTGTGCGCAACCGCAAGGCTTTTGGGAATGGAAAAGGTCTTGCACCTCGATTGCAATCCGGGAAATTAGACTGCATCGCCGGTTTTTCTTATGGGCCTGGAAAACAGAAAAGCATCCTCGGTATACGAACGGGAGTTTGAATTTACCCCCAGGGATTTCGAGTATATACGAAAACTGGTAAGTGAACGTACCGGTATTGTCCTGGGCGACCATAAAACGGATCTGGTCTACAGCAGGATTTCGAGACGCCTGCGTCAGCTGAAACTGAGTTCCTTCAATGATTATCTGGCGATAATAGAAAAGGGTGACGACACTGAACTGGTGGAGTTCACCAATGCCTTAACGACCAATCTCACTGCCTTTTTCCGTGAGCCACACCATTTTGATTATCTTGCAGAGACACTGCTGCCGGATCTGTTGCGAAACAAACAGGATAAAAAATTACGCATCTGGTCAGCAGGCTGTTCTTCGGGAGAGGAGCCCTACTCCATTGCCATGGTTGTCAGAGAAATCATTCCGGCAAGCTGGGATGTGAGGATACTTGCAACGGATCTCGATTCAAACATGGTGAGCAAGGCGAGAGCGGGTGTGTATACCCTGGAACGCGTGGAAGGTATTTCCAAACAGCGTTTGAAGCGCTGGGTGTTACGTGGCAAGGGCGAAAAATCGGCGCTTGTAAAAATGTCATCAAAGTTGCAGGAGCTGATCACCTTCAAACAACTCAACCTGATGCATGAATGGCCGCTACGAGGGCCGTTTGATTTCATATTTTGCCGTAATGTCGTGATTTATTTTGACAAGGAAACGCAGAAAAAACTGTTCAGCCAGTTTGCGGATGTGCTCAGGCCGGATGGGCATTTGTTTATTGGGCATTCGGAATCTTTGTATAAAGTCAGTGACAGATACAAATTAATCGGCAAAACGATTTATCAAAAAATAAAATGATGATGAGCGCAAAACAAGGACCGCCTATGCAGGAGTTGCCCAAGAGTCTGAATGGATTTGCGCACATCAATCGCTATTGGGACAAAGTGCATGGAACATACGCGGCAAAAATTCTTCCAGGTGAATATTATATTACCATTCATGATGAAGTGATTGTCACGGTGTTGGGTTCCTGTGTGTCGGCCTGTATTCGTGACAAGGTGTTCGGCATCGGCGGTATGAATCATTTCATGTTGCCAATCGGCGATAGTGATCGGATTAATGCCCTGGAGGATGTGAACAATTCCACGCGTTACGGGAATTATGCGATGGAGCTTATGATAAACGATATATTAAAGAATGGCGGCAGGCGGGAAAACCTCGAGGTGAAAATATTCGGTGGTGGGCGCGTCTTGCGGAATATGCAAACACTGGATATCGGCAGGCGAAATATCGATTTTGTAAGAAAATATATCGAGGCGGAATCCCTTACGCTGGTATCCGAGGATGTTGGAGATATTTATCCGCGCAAGGTCATGTATTTTCCTATCAGCGGCAGGGTGCGGGTGAAAAAACTGCGATCCCTGCACAACAACACCATAATCGAGCGCGAAAAGAAATACCGTATGTCAATTGAAAAGAAACCGGTAGAAGGCGAAATCGAACTATTCTAAATGGTTTACGTATTGTTATGAGCAAAGTAAAAGTAATAATCGTTGATGATTCCGCACTGGTAAGGCAGGTATTGTCTGAAATCCTTTCTGCGGATCCGGATATTGAGGTGGTTGGGGTAGCACAGGACCCCTATATTGCGCGTGAAAAAATCAAGCAGCTCAATCCGGATGTTATCACCCTGGATGTGGAAATGCCCAAAATGGACGGGGTGACATTCTTAAGCAACCTCATGCGGCTTCGGCCAATGCCAGTGGTGATGATTTCATCCCTGACTGAAAAAGGTGCGGATATCACTTTACAGGCACTTGAATTGGGTGCGGTTGACTTTGTATCCAAGCCCAAAATCGATGTTTCTGCCGGGCTCGATGAATATGCACATGAAATCCGCGACAAGGTCAAGAATGCGGCGAGGATCAAGGTAAATGCGATTTCTGATCGCCTGGTGCGCAAGCGCAGTGGCATCGAGAGTCTTGAAGTCGATCCCAAATTGAGTGCGGACGCGGTGTTGTCCAGGAGGAAAGGGAACAAGCGGTTCAAGACCACGGATAAAATCATTGCGATAGGCGCCTCCACCGGTGGTACCGAGGCAATCCGTGAGGTGTTGGAGACCATGCCTCCGGATGCTCCCGGGATCGTTATCAGTCAGCATATTCCGGCAGCCTTCAGCGGGCCGTTTGCCAAGCGCATGGACGCTGCCTCGGCGATGACCGTGTATGAGGCGACGGATGGTCAGCAAATCCTGCCCGGCCATGTCTATATCGCGCCTGGAAGTCATCATTTGATCGTCGAACGTAGTGGTGCCCGTTATATATGCCGTTTGAATGATGGTTCCCCGGTGAATCGCCACAAACCCAGTGTGGACGTGATGTTCCGTTCAGTGGCGCAGAATGTGGGACCGAATGCAATCGGCGTGCTTTTGACCGGCATGGGGGATGATGGCGCCCGTGGCCTGCTGGAAATGAAGGAAAACGGTGCAGCAACCGTGATCCAGGATGAAAACAGCAGTGTGGTATGGGGAATGCCCGGAGAGGCGGCAAAACTGGGAGCGGCCGACACAGAATTGCCGCTGGACAGGATAACCGCCAAGTTAATGGCTCTGGTCAAATCTCAGTGATCATGTAAGTTATTGATAATTAAGAATAACAACCTGTCATTTTTCCCGGGGTTACCGGCATGGTTCGTGCATCGTTATACCCGTGTGCGGTGGTGTTTGTGCTAAAGCTTTAGCCGCGGTTACCGACACATAATCACAGGATATTCCCCCTCAACGTGCGATGAGGAAGATTTGCGGGTGCTGTAACACATGTACACGATACGAAAGCCGACAGAAGCCGAAGAAGTGATCCAGAACCATTCCGGGCTGGTGCATCGCATTGCCTACCATCTCAAGGCCCGCCTGCCGGCCACCGTACTTGTAGATGATCTGATCCAGGTCGGCATGATGGGGTTACTGGAAGCCTATCAACATTACGATCCGACACAGGGCGCAAGTTTTGAAACCTATGCGACGATTCGTATCCGTGGCTCCATGCTGGATGAATTACGGCGAAACGACTGGGCGCCAAAATCGGTGCACCGCAAGGCGCGCGAGCTGTTGGAAGTGGTCCAGAAAATCGAATCCGCCACCGGGCGCGAGGCCCGCCCCAGCGAAATCGCCCACGAGATGGGGATCGGTATGGAGGAGTATCATCAACTGGTACAGGAATCCAATGCCTGCCGCATTCTTAATTTTGTTGATCTGGGGGTTAGCGGAGAGTTTTCAGCATTTGATACAAAGAATTCCGCCACCGGACCGGTGGACTCAATCCAGGAAGATCAGTTCCGGGAGCAGCTTGTCGAGGCCATCAATGCCTTACCGGAGCGTGAAAAACTGGTGGTCAGCCTATACTATGACGAAGAATTCAATTTACGTGAGATTGGTGAAATTCTGGGGGTCAGCGAATCACGTATCAGTCAATTAATGAGCCAGGCACACACCCGCATGCGAGCGTTTTTGCGCGAGTACACCGAAACCTGATGTGAGACGGGATCATCCCGGTTTCAGACGCCATCTGGTGGCTTTTAGCCGTTTTCTGCACGAATTCTTAGTAAGTAATTAATATGAGGCACTCTGCCCGATTGTGACCGGTTTTGCGTTTTGGGGGGCCAGGAAGCCGCTATATTATAGATAGTCGGTATACCGGGAGGCATTTCCGGTTTAGATACCATCCATGAGGAGGTTGAGATGTCGTTGTCAAATTTCTTAATGATTACTCCAAATCCTGTCGCGTCGGGTGTGATCTGGTTTGTGATCATCAGTATCGTATTGTATATCGCCCGGGCCCACGCCCACCAGGGTATTCTTGCTGCCAGCCGGACGGTACGCAACGCCTTGCGTCTTAGCGCCCATTCCGTGATGTTGCTGGTTAACAGGTTGCATCAACGGAACAAGGAAGTGCTGCTGAATCAGGGGCGTGAGGCGGCGGAGCGCATTATCGAGCGGGAGTTTGAGCGGGTTGATGCCACCGTGAGGCGCGATCTGGCCGAGTACCCGGCGCTGCACCGTTTGCTCAGTGAGGAAATCACCAAAATAGATGAGGATTACAAGGAAAGTATCGATGTGCCACCCGCCCCTCCGGGCTGGGTCAAGGCAGTGGAGGCGGTTGCCAAAATCCCCACCACCAAAGGGGATCCCATGGTTGGGAACGTCCTGGAAGACATTCATCAGTCCCTGATCAAGGCCAATACCAAGGCAACGGAAGAGTATCGCAAGGCGAGTCACCAGCGCCATCAGTTATTGACCAACATGATGCCGCATTGGCGCAGGCTGCGGCAGTTGCTGACGCAGGTTGATAAAAACATCAACAGCCTGCTACAGCGTTCCACCACCATCGATCGGCATATGGATGAGTTTGAGGGCATCATTCATCAAACCGACCGGGCAGCACGCATGTTGTCATCCTCATCCCTGACACAATTCTTTATTTCCCTGTTCGTGCTGGCAATTGCGGTTGGCGGTGCGGTGATCAACTTTCATTTGATCGCCCGTCCGCTTTCCGAGATGGTGGGGGGTACCAGCTATATCATGGGTTTTCAGATGAACAACATCGCGGCAATGGTCATTATCCTGGTGGAACTGGCGATGGGCCTGTTTCTCATGGAATCGATGCGTATTACCCGCTTGTTCCCCGTGATTGGAGCACTCAACGATAAAACCCGGCAGAGGATGGTCTGGACGTTCTTCTCCATCCTGTTTTTCCTCGCAATGGTGGAAGCAGGGCTGGCATTCATGCGTGAAATCCTGATGGAAGAAGACGCCGCCACCCGTGCAATATTACGTGGTGACAGTGTTGCAAAAGAGGCCGCGCAAGGTTCCTACTTGTGGATTACCACGGCGGCACAGATGGGCATGGGTTTTGTCCTGCCATTTGCCCTGATGTTTGTCGCCATTCCGCTGGAAACCTTCGTGCATTCATTACGCACCGTACTTGGGGTGGTAATGGTTGGTTTGTTGCGTATGTTGGCCTGGTCGTTGCGGTTCCTGGGGAATATCGCACGTTATACCGGTGATACGCTGGTGCATGGTTATGATCTGATCATTTTTGCGCCCTTGTGGATTGAACGAATGGTCAAGGGTGCGAAGCAAGGCGAAGTCAAGAAAAAAGAGAAGAAAAATGTAGATTCAATGCACTTTGGAGGAGCTGCCTGATGGCAAAAAATATAAGCAAAATCATTCTGCTTGCAAGCATGCTGATATTGTTCGGATGCTCCAGGGAGGAAGTACCACACACGCGTGGTGTTTATATGTTGATGGATACCTCGGGAACCTACACCAAGGAGCTCGAACAGGCACAAAGAGTGATCAACTTTATTCTTTCCAATCTGAACCCCGGTGATTCCTTTGCAGTGGCGCGGGTGGATACCGGCAGTTTCAGTGAGAAAGATATTATCGCCAAGGTCCAGTTCGAAGATCGTCCCAGCCGGGCGAACCAGCAAAAGCGCATCTTTCGCGACAAAATCGACAAATTCGTCAAAAACGTCAAAGGCAGTGCCTATACGGATATCACCGGCGGGATGTTGCAGGCAATCGAGTGGCTGAACGAAGCCCGAACCGGGCACAATACCATTCTTATATTTTCCGATTTGAAGGAAGATTTGAAAAAAGGTTTTGTGCGTGATATCCCCCTGCAACTAAGTGGTTTTTCGGTTGTTGCCTTGAATGTCACCAAGCTTCGTAGTGACAATATTGACCCCCGGGAATATCTGAACCGGCTGGCAGCCTGGCAGGAAAGGGTTGAGGCCGGTGGAGGCACCTGGCAGGTGGTCAACGATCTGGAGCGCCTGGAGAGCGTGTTAACATTTTAAGTGATTGATTGAAAAAGAAAAAAACCGTCATAAATTGGCGGTTTTTTTTTGTGCGCGCATGTGCGTACTATATGGAATTAGAGGAAAAACATCACCATATCCACATAGGTGATACTGATATCGCTGTGTTGTGTCTCAAGGAAACGGGAATATTGCCGATAGATCATCTGAACAGAGGGCGAGAGGTTGAGTCATACAATTCCAATCATGCGAAAACGTGACCCGATGTGGGTATATGAAAAAAATTACGCATATTTGGTGAAGTTACTGGCGGAATTGATAAACAACACGGAGGGAAGTGTTGTCGCCTCAACTGAAGTGTCGGAAATCAAAGCGACCCTGATCGAAAACTGCCGGTATACGCAGGTAATCGAGTTACGGGAGACGGGTGAGAGTGACAACGAGTACCTCAAAGGGATCCGGCTGCGGGTGCGTATTTACCACGATGCACAACTGGCCGAGGTAATCGCCTATCAGGGGAATGCACGTTTAAGAGCCAGATACAGTTATCCGAATGAAAAAATGTATTATCCCGATGAAAAACGGCAAGTCAATTATTTGTTACACGAGTGGCTGCATAACCTGCGCGCCGCAGATTTCAGGAATGATGAAACCTGTGCCTATGTGGATATGTAAAATCAGTACAGTCCAGGGAGTCGACTGAACAAACGGAAGCAAGGTGTGAAACGATGGAGAAGATAGGGAAGTTATATATCTGTTTAGTCTTTTTGTTATTACCGCTTGTCGCTGCTGCGGATGAATTCAATTCCGCCATCAAGGCGATGCACACTTCCAACTATCAATATTCCGCAAACGTCTGGTCCAAATTATCAAAGCAGGGCAATGTGGTTGCCGAATACAATCTGGCAATCAGCCTGCAAAAAATGCAGGGTGACTCCCGGGAAGAGCGTGCCTGGTTGCGTTCAGCCGCACGCGACAGGTTGATTACAGCCTACAGCCGCCTGCAACCGGCATCGATCAGGCCCGCCCGCCTTGCCTCCCCGGCGCCTTCCCTGGGCCCCCAGGAATGGCTACAGGTACAGGACCCGAATTTTTATACCTTGCAACTTGCCAGCAGCACGCTCCGCTCTTCCATCGAAAAATACTATGAACGGCATCAGTTGAAGGGGAAGGCGGGATTTTACCGTGATCGAAGGCAAGGAGAAGACAGGTACACGTTGGTCTATGGCGTATACCCGACGGCAAGCGCCGCCCGCAAGGCAATCAATGATTTGCCCGAAGCACTGCGAAAATGGAAACCATGGGTAAGAAACATAAAAGAAGTGCAGCGCATCATGCAGCCGCTTGATTGAACCACAAATCAAACACAGGCGGACAGGCAATTGATGTCTGCCGCACGATATCCAGGGATTCGATTGCTGGGTCTTGCCACTTCGATTCCATATCACTGCATCACCGGAAAAAGATCGCCGCAAAATGGAGGGGCCGTATCTCCAGTAGCTGCTGGCAAGACACGCTGTGAATACATCCCTGTAAGCTTCACGACAGCATCCCTGCTGCCGAGAGTCTTGCCAGCAGCTAGTGGAGATACGGCTTACCGATTTTGTAAAGTGGACACCTTTTTCGCACAGATATCTGGTAGTACGACGCGGGGAAAATTTTAAAAAAAACGGAATGAATTATCGGTAATTTGTCATAAAATTAGTATAATCAACCCGTACATGGATCAGTTTAGCATATAATTTTATTCTAATATCAATAGGGAGAGGTGGTTATAGTCTGACTTTTCCGGATTGGCGGGAAGGCGCTTGGTTTCAAAGACAAGGGGGGTATAAATCATGTCTCAAAAAGTTGAAAACGCCTGTGTATTTTGCGGAGCAATCCTGATTATTGTTGCCACAGTCGCGATAATCGGTATCCTGATATGGACTCAATTTTTATAACAGCCAGAAATACCCGATAAATAATTAAAAACGCCACCGCAAGAGGTGGCGTTTTTAGTTTCAGGATTTTTATTTGCTTCAGACAAACAAAAAAGCCTTTTGATATTGGCCCTTCTGGATCTTGTATGGTGGAGGCGGCGGGAATCGAACCCGCGTCCGCAAATTCTCCGCCATCGGCTCTACATGCTTATCCACGCCTTTTGATTTAACTGCCAGCTACCCGACGGGCAGGGAAGGCTGACAGCGATTCCGGTAAGGTTTTAGCGCTTTGGTCCCGGACGTACCGCCACGCGATCTTGTGAGATATGACCCCTGAAATCTGAACGCACAAGCACGGCTTCAGTCAGAGGGCACCCTACTGGGTTTTAAGCAGCGAGTGCGTAGTTGTCGTCGTTGGCAACTATATTGGTTTGCAGTTGGATTAACGAGGTAATCTGCACCTCGGCATGCACCTCCGGTTTTGTAACCCGCGTCGAAGCCAGGTCGCCCCCTTGGTGATTCATCCATGAGACCGTTATTCTAGCGCAAAGTTCAGGGCAGGGGACAGGAGAAAGGCGGGTAGCGGGTTGTGGCTGGTTGGGAGCAGTGGCGGGAAAAGCAGGTCGGCGCCCCAAAAAAACCATAATAAAAATAAGGAAAAGGCCAGCAGGCTTATCAGGTTTGCCGGTACAGAAGCAGTGGCAGAATAAAATCGAACGAAACCGGTGCGGCATTTTGCCACACAGGCAAAGCGTTTTGATTCGAGAGCGCGGCAGTTGGAGTTGGAGCGACTCCAGGTTTGTACGGGAAACGATTTGGACATTGCAAAGCATCGCTGATGAGCGTCTGCGTTTGTTATTAGTTCGAAAGTATGATTATCAACCAGTCATGGGCTTTTTCAAAAGCAGAGATTGATGTAGTGATAGAAGGTAGGCTAGGCTTTAGGTACAGCAAGAGTCTGTCTTTAATAAATCGTAATGAGAACTTTTATCAGGTACAACACTTTACTATATTAGACTCCTTCAATATTAGAAAAATGGGGAGGACGCTGCGTTAGAAAAAAAATGTGTTGTTGTGTTTACTGATGAGTTGTTGAAAATATCATCTTTGCCTAGTTGTTTGCCTGTATGAATGATAAACATGAGACAAATATAGAGCCTGTGCTTTGTGGGGACGGATTGCGAAAGGCTCTGGAAATGCTTGATGAGCTTAAACAGTCTTTTGCTGGAGTGGTGATATACAAGCAGGTAGAACACGTCCTGCGCGAAGCGGACTACACCTACAATAATATGGTCCGTGGTTATGCCAAGATGACACAACGACTGCTGTACACCTTTCGAAAACAGCTTCCTGAAGATTCCCTGTTGTATCTTGAATTAAAACTCATCCAGAAACGGCTGACGCCGCCAATCTCGTTAACAGAACTTGTTGCGTTAAACAGTTATCTAAAAAGCTCGGTTGAACTGTTATCTGATCTCACAAAACCCGATGAGGAATCAGTGCAGGAGGCGATTGCACCGTTTCTCGAAAAATATATCGAGGTGGAGAACCAGCCCCTCTCCAATACAGAGACACTGTTGGAGATGCAAAAAAAGGTGCTGGAATCGAAAAAATCCAAGATCGAAAAATACCGGGAAAATTCAGAATCGGAACAACGTGTTGCATCGGTCTTTCAACAACATCTTAACAAACAGCACCGTGATTTGTTGGAATTGCAGGAAAAATTTGCCGCCAAGGTGGATAAGGCAACAAAAAAACACAACGAGTTTGAAGAGTTGCTGGAATCTTCCTTGACGAAGTTACGTAACAACCAGACCAAAGATGTGGAACTCCTTCGCCAACAATTGGTTAAGGAAATTGAGACATTGCTTGGTGAGGAAAATTCTCTGGCGGACATGCTGATTGAATCGAGAACGTTGCTGGAGCTGACTGGCAACAACAGTCGCAGGTTAAGTGAAGAACTGGATCAGGTGCGTGTGCTCAGCCTGACTGATGAATTGACCAATATTTCCAATCGCCGTGCCTTTTTACGCCGTCTGGAGGATGAACTGGTACGCGCACAGCGTGACAAGACGCCATTGACAGTCGGTATTCTGGATCTCGACCATTTTAAAAAGATCAATGATAAATACGGGCATCATATTGGCGACGAGATGTTGCGCACCTATGCGAGGGATATTCTTTCCATTTTCCGCCGTTATGACATGGTGGCGCGTTATGGTGGTGAGGAATTCTCTGTGATTCTGCCGAATACGGATAAAGAGGGCGCAGAGCGTGCTTTCAAGAAAGTACAAAAAAAAACAAGAGAGACGTTCTTTATCAATGCCGGTGACAGTATTTTGATCCCGACCTTTTCCGCCGGTCTGGCAATTTATCAACCCGGCGAATCCATGGAATCCTTGCTGGAACGTGCCGATAAAGCGTTATACCGGGCAAAACAGGCGGGGCGGGATCGTTTTGAAATCGATGTCAGCACTCAACAGGAACAAGCAAAAATCATCTGATAATGATCCGCCAGGCTGGATCCCTCTCAAGAAAGCAGTGTCATCAAGTTACTCCCACTTTGTTACTTTAATATAATATCAGACGCTCTTTTGCATCGGCTTATCCGGCATACGTTTGTCAAGCGGAAGGTTTGATTTTCCAGGTTTGCGGCTGGCTCTGTTGCGAAACCTGAAGCGGGTAATAATACTAAATGAACTGCAATGCGGAACGCGTATTTGGCCGTGTCTCGCACAAAAAACCATCATCCTGATCAGGGTTAAAGCCGGTTTATTCCTCCTGTGCCCTCGCCAAACAACGGTTGGCAAAAAAATATTTTAACGAAAAAATTGTCACTACTATTACTGTATGCAAATTTATTGTGGAATTATAACGTCGCGGCGTTTTTTATTGTAGAAACTCAATGCTGTCCCACTAACACAATCCGGATATTTGGCAAGCCCTTGATAATGAAACAGGTACAAATACTGAATGATATTGATGACATAAAATTGGCCCTCACGGTCAATCGAAGCCATTCCTTCTACCTCCGGGAGAAGGCCAGGATGAGGGGGTAAATAAAATAATGCGTTACCCGGTTTTTGATCCCCTCACCCCAACCCTCTCCCGGCGGGAGAGGGAGTTAATGGGACAGCAGTGGTAGAAACTCATCCTGTTTAAACTAAACTGAACATAAAATGATGAGGTTTGATGAATATGCCAGCAACTGAAGTACAGGACTTGGTTGAAAACGCAAGCGAACTCATTTCTCTTCCGGAGGTATCGCTGCGGGTCAATGAGATGGCCAATGATCCCGATTCGACGGCAGAAGCGATGGGCAAAGTCATTGCCCAGGATCCTGCGCTTGTGGCGCGTATGCTGAAAATTGCCAATAGCGCCTATTACGGTCTTGCAACTGAAGTCGATACGATCACGCGTGCCATTGCTATCCTGGGCACGAACAGGATTCGTGATCTGGTTTTGTCAACGGCAGCAAGCAAGGCCTTTGACGGCATTCCCAATGATTTGATTTCCATGCAGGATTTCTGGCACCACAGTTTATACTGTGGTTTGCTGGCGCAGATATTGGCGAAAAAAAGCAACAAGGCCAAGGCCGAGTCAATCTTTATCGCCGGCTTGTTGCATGATATCGGCCAGCTTGTCATGTTCAATCAGCTGCCTGAAAAATCACATGAGGCTATATTGTTGTTAATGGAAGGCAGTGAAGACCTGGAAACCTATGAGGCAGAACGCCGCGTCTTCGGCTTCGATCATATGCAGGTTGGAGCAGAGCTCATTAAAAGCTGGAATCTTGCCCCGGTGCTTCGGGAGTGCATTGAATTTCACCATGAACCACAAAATGCAAAAGACTATCCCTTTGAAGTTGCGCTTATCAATATCGCCAACGCGGTTGCGGTGATGGCCGATTTCAATTCCGTCAGTGAGGACGATGAAATACCCATGATTCATCCATTGTCCTGGGAATTAACCGGCCTGACGAAAGACGATCTGCCTCCGGCGATAAAAGAAGCACGAGAGGAAATTGGGGAAATCGAGGCGGTATTGTTCGATGCAAGCTGAGTAACGATGCAGAAAAGGCTGTCCTGGGAGGAACGGCTCCCGCAGAACAATAAACAGGTGCTTTTCCCTACAGTCCGGCAGAAACTGTGTCGTTACCAACAGCTGTGGTTTTTTGGATAGTCCTCTGCAAGCTCTGTTTCAGCGGGTCTGTGATCAGGCTTTGCCCTTCAGCAGTCGTTGTTTGTCCCGTTTCCAGTCACGTTCCCGTTCCGTTGCGCGTTTGTCGTGGGCCTGTTTTCCCTTGGCGAGAGCGATTTCCAGTTTGGCCCGCCCCTTTTTCCAGTACATCGCGGTGGGAATAAGGGCGTAGCCTTTTCGTTCCACTGCGCCAATCAGCTTGTTCAGTTCCTCGCGGTGCAACAATAATTTGCGTGTGCGCATGGGATCCGGGTGAATATGGGTGGAGGCTGTGGGCAGTGGGGTGATCAGGGCACCAAGCAACCAGGCCTCACCGTCTTTCAGCAGCACATAACTGTCGCGCAACTGCACGCGCCCGGCGCGCAGGCTTTTGACTTCCCAGCCCTCCAGTACCAGCCCCGCCTCGAACCGTTCTCCCAGGATAAAATCGTGGCGGGATTTTTTATTCAGGGCGATGGTGTTGCTTTCGGGTTTGTTTTTCTTTTTTTGTTTGGCCATGATGGGATTATACCGGTGATGCCACGAGGCGCATACCGTTGTAAATTCTCGCCATTTGGGACAGCAGGAGTTGAGAAGTGTGGTCAATTTCCTGACAATTGGGGCTGGGAGCGGCGCCTGCTTATGGCCACAGAGCGGAAAACCGTACGTCAGACAGTCAAACCACAGCACGCGAGGTACTATGGCAACAAAGCGTATTTCCATACATGGTGAATGGTCATCCCGTTGGGCCTTTGTCCTGGCGGCGACCGGCTCGGCAGTGGGCCTGGGGAATATCTGGAAATTTCCCTATATTACGGGTGAAAACGGCGGGGGCGCATTTGTTCTTGTCTACTTGATGTGTATCGCGATCATCGGTATTCCAATCATGATGGCGGAGATCATGCTTGGACGGCGTGGCCGGCAAAGTCCCATCAATACCATGCATACCCTGGCGATTGAGGCGGGACACAATCCCCACTGGATGTGGCTCGGTTGGCTCGGGGTCGTGGCCGGTTTTCTGATCCTTTCATACTACAGTGTCATCGCCGGATGGGCACTGGCCTATGTGTTTCGCACAGCCAGCGGCACGTTTACCAACGTCACTCCCGACGGCGTAGGCAGTATTTTTTCAACCTTTCTGGCAGATCCGGAAAGCCTGATGTTCTGGCATACCCTCTTCATGGTGATGACCATGCTGGTTGTGGCGCGTGGCGTAAATGGCGGGCTGGAAAAAGCGGTTAAATTTCTGATGCCGGCACTGTTTGTTATTTTACTTGTGCTGCTTGGTTTTGCCATGAGCAGCGGGGAATTCAACCAGGGACTTTCCTTTCTTTTTAATCCTGATTTCTCAAAGATCAACGCCAATGGAGTGCTCATCGCCATGGGGCATGCCTTTTTCACTCTGAGCCTGGGGATGGGTGCAATCATGGTATACGGCTCCTATCTGCCGGAGAATGCCTCTATCGCGCGGACCACTTTCATGATTGCCGCGGCGGACACCACCGTGGCATTGATTGCGGGCATGGTGATTTTCCCCATCGTGTTTGCCAACAATCTTGAACCTGGCTCCGGACCCGGTCTCATTTTTCAGACCCTGCCGCTTGCTTTCGGGCATATGCCGGGGGGCCTGTTTTTTGGCACCCTGTTTTTTATCCTGCTTACTTTTGCGGCCTGGAGTTCGAGTATTTCCCTGATCGAGCCCGCTGTTGCCTGGCTGGTGGAAAATCATAACATGGACCGGATGAAAGCCTCGGTGGTGATGGGTATTTCCTGCTGGCTGTTTGGCCTTCTTACGGTGTTCTCTTTCAATATCTGGTCTGATTACGCGCCCCTCTCGATGTTTGAGAGGTTCAGGGAGAAGACGTTGTTTGACCTGCTCGACTATTTGACCGCCAATATCATGCTGCCCCTGGGTGGATTATTGATTGCGGTATTCTCGGTGTGGCTGATGAGCGGTGAAGCCAGTCGTGATGAACTGGGAATGGGTGAGGGACCGTCTTATTTGCTATGGCGCTTTCTGGTACGTTACATTACGCCGGTTGCCGTAATCATCGTATTTTTGAGAGCGATTGAAGTTATTTAAAAAGGTTGATGTTGGATGACAACCATAAACAAAAGTGCGCTGGTCCCCTATAGCGCGCAACAAATGTATGATCTGGTGGATAACGTCGAAGCGTATGCCGAATTCCTGCCCTGGTGCAGTGCAGCCAGGGAGTTGAAACGGAGTGAGGAGGAAGTTGAAGCCAGTCTCGATATTTCCCACAGCGGCATTCATAAATCCTTCACCACCCGAAATCGCCTGATAAAAAACCGGCAGATTGAGATGGAACTGGTGGAGGGTCCGTTCCGGAAACTCCACGGCGTCTGGCGTTTTGAGCCACTGGGTGATGCCGGTTCAAAAGTCACGCTTGATTTGGACTTTGAGTTTTCCAGCAAGTTGCTGGGGATGACCTTTGGCCCGGTTTTCAGCAAGATAGCCGCTTCCTTGGTCGATGCTTTTATCCAACGTGCAAAACAGGTTTATGGCAAATAGGCAGAAATTCCAGGTGGAGGTTGCCTACGCGCGGCCGGATGTGCAGGTGATTATTCCGCTTGAAGTTGAAGCAGGCACAACCCTGGCCGAGGCGATTCATGTTTCCGGCATATTGGAACAATTCCCGGAAATCGATCTTGCAAAGAACAAGGTGGGTATTTTCGGCAAGCTGGCGAAGCCGGAGACGGTGTTGCGTGAAAAGGACAGAGTGGAAATCTACCGGCCGCTGATCGCCGATCCGAAAGAATCGCGCCGTAAGCGTGCGGCGAAAAAAGAAAAAAGTGTCCAGGCGCCAGCCGGCAGGGGAGCGGAATCCTAAATAGGCGTTCCGAATACCAATACACTTGGGAAACGGAGCATCAGGGCCAGAGGTCTTTTACATGACCGTCAGCCGCAGGGCATGGATTGTTCCTGACAATCCTTATGCATTTCCGCCATCCCTGGCGGTCAGATGCGGCTGTCGAGCTTACTGGACGATGTACAGGATGTACAAGTGTCGTGGAGCACATGGATGTGCGGGAACGACTGTATTTACAGCGAGTCATGTAAAAGACCTCTGGTCCTGATGCGAAACCAGAATCTGCCAATAATGTTAAATGATCTGGTATTCGGAACACTTATTTAGTTCAACTGGTGTGATTCCGTTTTTGTCTGTGGTGTTTTAGGCAGGGCACTGTCATCGATTTTAATCAACTTGTCGTTTTCAAAAAACAGTGTGAGATGTTGCGTACGCATTGATTTGCCGCCCGGCTGAAAGGAATAGACATAGTCCCAGCGATCGGGATGGAAGGGATCCTTGATCAGCGGTGTACCGAGTAAAAATACCACCTGGCGGCGTGTCATACCGACACGCAGACTGTTAATATCCTCCGGATCGAGGGTATTTCCCTGCTGGATGTCGATTTTATAGGCGGAACATCCGCTGAGGAGCAGCAAAGCAGTGAATATCGGAAACGTAATGAGAATTTTTCGCATCTTGAGTATAATAATCAGGTATACTTGAACATAAACGGCAAATGGTAACCCAAGTTGCCTGAAGCATACAGTATTCTGCGATAAATACGGGGCATGTTGACAAAAACCGAAGGTACGCAATGCAAAGCCAGGATCTTAAAAAAGCCGGCCTCAAGGCAACCCTGCCGCGGGTGAAAATTCTTAACTTTCTGGAATCGAGCAAGGTGCGCCACATGAGCGCCGAGGACGTCTACAAAGCGATGCTGGAAAGCGGTGACGATGTGGGGCTTGCGACGATCTACCGCGTTCTGACCCAGTTTGAGTCGGTTGGACTGGTGACACGGCATCATTTTGAGGAAGGGCATTCGGTATTCGAGCTGAATCTTGGTGAGCATCACGATCATATCGTGTGTATAAAATGCGGCCGCATCGATGAATTCTACGACGCCACCATTGAAAAACGCCAACGGGAAATCGCTGCGAAGAACGGCTTTGAAATGACGGATCATGCACTGTGCATCTACGGCGTGTGTCCTGATTGCCGGGATCAGAAATAACTGAGCGGAAAAGGCGATCGCTTGTGATTTAACGGATCAGAACCTCGTAACCTGGGGCAAGATCCCCCTCAGCAGAGACAAGGCGTGCCGGGAATATTTCATCTCCTGCGGCTGAAGGTTACGCAGTGGTCATCTTTTTCACACAGCGGCTTCAGGAATGGCTGCGTCTTTTGGCGCGTTGTTCCCCGTTTCCTCCTTGTATTGCCCGCGCAATCATTTCTCTGGCGTGTGAGCGGGTTTGTGCGGTGATTTCGATGCCGCCGAGCATGCGCGCCAGTTCCTCGACCCTCTGTTCCTCAGCCAGCGGCTGAATCCGGCTGACGGTATTGTCATGGCTGGCGGTTTTGCTCACCAGCAGATGGTGGTGGCCCAGGGCGGCAACCTGTGGCAAATGGGTGACGCATATCACCTGCCGGTGCGCGGTCAGGGTGCGCAACAGCTGGCCGACAATTTCCGCCACACGGCCGCCGATACCGACATCGACCTCGTCGAAAATCAGGGTGGGAATGCGGGAATTTTGTGCGGTGATCACCTGGATGGCCAGGCTGATACGTGAGAGTTCCCCGCCGGAGACTACCTTGGTCAGCGGTTTGAGTGGCTGTCCGGGGTTGGCGCTGACGATGAATTCGACGCGCTCCATGCCTTGTGCGGAGGGACTGTCTGCCGCCAGGGGGTCGAGCCGGATATCGAAGCGTCCCCCTTCCATCCCCAGTGTCTGCATGCTGTCGGTGACCGCCTTTGCGAGAGTTTTCGCCGCTTTTTCACGGCTGCGGCTGAGTTTCGCCGCCTGTGACCGGTATGCCGCACCCGCTTTTTCCACCTCCTGCTGGAGCTGTTCGGCGCGCACATCCGCCTGTTCGAGCCCGCTCAGTTCCTGTTGTAACGCCGGCAGCAGCGCAGGCAGCTCCTCGGCGCTGATCCTGTGCTTGCGGGAGAGGTCCTGAATACTGGCCAGGCGCTGCTCCACGCTCTCCAGGCGCACAGGATCCAGTTCCAGGCTGTCCAGGTAGTGGCGCAGCTCGCCGGCGGCTTCATCGGCCTGGATCGCCGCAGTCTCCAGCAGTTCGGCCACACTCTCCAGCGCCGGATCGGTTCCGGCCAGTTGCCGGATGTCGGTGGTGCACTGATGCAGCCGTGCGGTGATCGCGCTCTGTTCCTCGTTTTCAAGTTGCTGCAGCACCTGGTGACTGGATTGCAGCAGACGGCTGGCATTGGCCAGCCGCTGATGCTCGTTCTCCAGCTCCACCAGTTCGCCCTCCTCCAGGGCGAGCGCCTCCAGTTCCTGGACCTGGTAGCGCAGTAATTCCAGCCGGGCATCACGATCCGAGGCCGCCTGCCTCAGCTGGGCCAGCGTGGCCTGTTTTTCCTGCCACTGTTGATACAGCGAGTCGAGCTCGCTCAACAGTTCACCGTGGCCTGCGTAATCGTCCAGTAACTGCCGTTGGTTGTCGCGCCGTAACAGCGACTGATGCTCATGCTGGCCGTGCAGATCAACCAGCATCTCCCCCAACTCCCGCAGGTTCTGAGCCGGGACCGGTTTGCCGTTGATGAAGGCACGTGAAGGGCCGTTGGTGCTGATGACGCGGCGAATGATGCATTCATTGGCGCTTTCCAGCGCATGCGCGGCGAGCCATGCTTCGGCCTCGCTGCCCTCGGCTGTTTGAAAAGTCACGCTGATCTCTGCCTTGTCGGCGCCGTGGCGGATGACCGAGGTGTCGGCCCGGTCTCCCAGCGCCAGGTTGAGTGCATCCAGCAGGATGGATTTGCCCGCCCCGGTTTCGCCGGTGAGGACGGTGAGGCCGGCTTCCAGCTCGAGGTCGAGCTGTTCGACAATGGCGAAGTTCCAGATGTGGATGTGGGTCAGCATCGGCTATCCCTATAACTGTCCGCCCCAATGGAGTTTGGCGCGGAGAATTTCATAGTGATTGTGTTTGTAGGGATGTATCAGCCGCACACAGCGGTCCTTTTTGCGGATCTGGATCCTGTCGCCCGAGACCACCCCCAGATTGATTTGGCCGTCGCAGGTGACCTGGGCATGGGAAAGGGGCCCTTCCTTGACGTAGATTTCGATCTCACTGCCGCCATCGATAACGATGGGGCGGTAGCTCATGCTGTGCGGGCAGATAGGAACGATGATCATCGCATCCATGTCGGGATCCAGGATCGGGCCGCCGCTGGAAAGGGCATAGGCGGTGGAGCCGGTGGGGGTGGAAATGATCAGGCCATCGGAGCGCATGCTGTTGAGAAACCTGCCATTGATAAAGGTCTCGGTTTCTATCATGCGCGCCACCTCCCATTTGTGTACCACCACATCGTTGAAAGCATCACTGACACTGTTCGTGCCGTCGCTGTGGTGTTGTACCGTGGTAGTGAGCAGAATGCGGTGTTCTTCGTCAAAGCTGCCGTCGAGGATTTCGTTTATCCGCAGCTCCATTTCGGCAGGTGAGATGTCCACCAGAAAGCCGAGCCGGCCGAGATTGATGCCAAGGATGGGCACGTTGTTGTCGACCATGTTGCGGGCTGCGTTCAGCAAGGTGCCGTCGCCACCGATAACGATGGCAAGATCACTGTGCTCACGGATTTCGTCCAGTGTGACGATCGGCAGGCCGTGATTTTCAATGGCGGCGGCAGTGTGTTCCTCCAGGCTCACTTCACAGCCACGTTTTTGCAGAATGTGGCTGAGTTCCATCACCGTGTCCCCGATGCCGGGATCGCCGTATTTACTGATCAGACTGATGCGATTGAAGGCATTGTCCATGCAAAATTCCCAAAGATGACAAAAACTTACAGCATATCGTGTTTTTCATGGCGGTTTGCCGTGCAGCTTGACAGCAACCGCTCTGAATTGCTACTTTTCATTGATTAGCACTCGTTGCACTTGAGTGCTAATTTTTTATCTTAACCCGGGATGATTGTTCGAGTTCAGGTTCTATCGTGTCAAACACCCCCATTATAAATGATCGTGCGGAAGCGCTGCTAAAAACATTGGTCGAGCGCTATATCCATGACGGCCAGCCGGTGGGATCCCGCACCCTGGCACGTGATTCGGGTATGTCACTGAGTCCGGCCACGATCCGTAATGTCATGGCGGATCTCGAGGATCTCGGCCTGGTAAAATCCCCGCACACATCAGCA
Organism: Chromatiales bacterium; assembly: GCA_027032075.1. Classification (GTDB taxonomy): domain Bacteria; phylum Pseudomonadota; class Gammaproteobacteria; order UBA6429; family Thiohalophilaceae; genus JAJRYG01. The sequence goes on from JALVOC010000089.1 coordinate 164,414, forward strand.
GGGCGTGTCCCGACGGTGCAGGGGTACCGTCTGTTTGTGGATCGCTTGCTCACCGTCAAACCGTTGCAGCGTAATCTCGTTGAACAGCTCAAGCTGAAAATAGACACCGAGGATCAGGAATCCATCATTGATTCGGCCTCTTCGCTGTTGTCCGAAATCACCAAGATGGCCGGCGTCGTCATGCTGCCGCGGCGTGGCACCGTGGTATTGCAGCATATTGAATTTCTGCCTCTTTCCGCCAACAGTATTCTGGTGATTCTGGTGATCAATAACCAGGAGGTGCAAAATCGCGTCATCCAGACCAAGCGCACATATTCAGCGGAGGAACTGCATCAGGTCGCCAATTATCTCAATGCCGAATTTGCCGGCAAGGAGCTGAGCACGATTCGCCAGGGGATACTGGACAGCCTGCAGAAGACCCGTGACGACATGCGCACCCTGATGCAGACCGCGGTGGAGATGGCCGACAGGATCGTCAAGACGAGCCAGTCCGCAGATTGTGTGCTGGCAGGGGAAACCAACCTGATGAACTATGCGGACATGGCTGACATGGAAAAACTGCGTCAGTTATTCGAGTCATTCAACACCAAACACGATATCCTGCATATTCTTGATCACTCCATCCAGGCCGAAGGCATGCAGATTTTCATCGGCGAGGAATCCGGCTACACGGCTTTTGATGATTGTTCCGTGGTGACGGCGCCCTACAAGGCCGGTGATGAGATAGTGGGTGTGCTGGGGGTTATCGGCCCGACCCGCATGGCCTATGACCGGGTGATCCCGGTCGTGGATGTGACCGCAAAAATTCTCGGCTCCTTCTTGAGCTCGGAATAATTGTCCCCATTTTGATAGGTACCGAAACCGATTTACCAACATCTGGAGTAGCAATGAGCAATAACGACGTCTCACCGGAAAACGCAGACGAACTGAAACAGGTCGAAGAACAGGCCGATCCCGAAGAGCAGCAGGAAGAGGATCTGGCGGCAAAACTGCAGGCCGCGGAAGAAAAAGCCCAGGAGTACCTGGATCAACTGCTGCGCACCAAAGCCGAGATGGAGAACCTTCGGCGCCGCCACGAGCGGGAGCTGGAGAATGCCCACAAGTATGCCCTGGAGCGGTTTGCCCAGGAGCTGCTGCCGGTTATCGACAGCCTGGAAATGGGGGTGGAAGCGGCCTCTGCCGAGGGCGCAACCCTGGAGAAGGTGCGTGAAGGTACCGAGCTGACCCTGAAAATGCTGCTCTCGGCAATCGATAAATTCGGCATCAAGGCGGTGCATCCGGAAGGGGAGCCCTTCAATCCGGAGTATCACCAGGCAATGTCGATGCTGGAATCCCCCAAACATGCGCCCAACACAGTGATGAACGTGATGCAGAAGGGATACACCCTGAATGAGAGGCTGATCCGGCCCGCCATGGTTGTGGTGGCCAAGTCACCAAAGCCGGAAGAGGAAGAGGGGGAGGAAAACAAGGGCGCAAATATCGACGAAAAGGCTTGAACTGCCTGGTATGAGCCCCATAAAAGTAGTAATTCGGAATTTAATCGTTAAACACCCTTAGCGGAGAACAATAGCAATGGGAAAAATTATTGGAATAGACCTTGGTACCACCAACTCCTGCGTTGCCGTAATGGAAAATGGTAAACCCAAGGTTATCGAAAACAGTGAAGGGGACCGCACCACTCCTTCTGTTGTGGCATTTACCAATGAGGGCGAAGTGTTGGTGGGACAGCCGGCCAAACGCCAGGCGGTAACCAACCCGGAAAGAACCCTGTTTGCCATCAAGCGTCTGATCGGGCGTCGTTATGAAGACGAAGAGGTCCAGAAGGACATCAAAATGGTGCCCTACAAAATTGTCAAAGCGGACAATGGTGACGCCTGGGTCGAAGTGAATGGCAAAAAAATGGCGCCACCGGAAATTTCCGCGCGGGTGCTGCAGAAAATGAAAAAGACCGCCGAAGACTACCTCGGTGAGGAAGTCACTGAAGCGGTGATCACCGTTCCGGCCTACTTTAATGATTCCCAGCGTCAGGCCACCAAGGATGCAGGCAAAATTGCCGGCCTGGAGGTGAAGCGCATAATCAACGAGCCGACCGCCGCCGCCTTGGCGTTTGGGATGGACAAAAAGGAAGGTGACCGCAAAATCGCTGTTTATGACCTGGGTGGCGGAACTTTCGACATCTCCATCATCGAAATTGCCGATATCGACGGTGAGCACCAGATCGAGGTGTTGTCCACCAATGGTGATACCTTCCTCGGTGGGGAAGACTTCGACCTGCGCCTGATCGATTATCTGGTAGAGGAATTCAAGAAAGATCAGGGTATCGATCTGCGTAACGATCCGCTGGCACTGCAGCGTCTCAAGGAGGCGGCGGAAAAAGCCAAGATCGAACTCTCTTCTGCCCAGCAGACAGAGGTCAACCTGCCGTACATCACTGCTGATGCCACCGGTCCGAAGCACATGAACATCAAGATCACCCGTGCCAAACTGGAATCACTGGTGGATGATCTGATCGCCCGTTCCATCGAGCCATGCAAACTGGCGCTGAAGGATGCCGGCCTTTCCGCATCGGAAATCAATGATGTGATCCTGGTGGGTGGTCAGACCCGCATGCCCAAAGTGCAGGAAGTGGTAAAGGATTTCTTTGGCAAGGAACCCCGTAAGGACGTGAACCCGGATGAAGCGGTTGCCGTGGGTGCAGCCATCCAGGGTGGCGTGCTCGGCGGTGAAGTCAAGGACGTTCTGCTGCTCGATGTGACCCCGCTGTCACTGGGTATCGAAACCCTCGGCGGTGTCATGACCAAGCTGATCGAAAAGAACACCACCATCCCGACCAAGGCGACCCAGGTGTTCTCCACCGCCGATGATAACCAGACAGCGGTGACCGTGCATGTATTGCAGGGTGAGCGTGAACGTGCCGACGCCAACAAGTCCCTCGGCCGTTTCGATCTCACAGACATTCCGCCTGCACCCCGCGGCATGCCGCAGATCGAAGTGAGCTTCGACATCGATGCCAACGGTATTCTCAATGTTTCAGCCAAGGACAAGGCCACCGGCAAGGAACAGTCGATTGTCATCAAGGCATCCAGTGGCTTGTCGGATGAAGAAGTTGAAAAGATGGTCAAGGATGCCGAGGCCCACGCCGAGGAAGACAAGAAATTCCACGAGCTGGTTGCCGCACGCAATCAGGCGGACACCCTCATCCATGCCACGCGCAAGTCGGTCGAGGAAATGGGTGACAAGCTGGAAGCCGACGAAAAAGCCAGGATTGAGGCTGCGGCAAAAGATCTGGAAGAAGCCATCAAGGGTGATGATCTTGCCGAAATCGAAGCCAAGACCAAGGCATTGTCCGAGGCCTCGGCCAAGATGGCGGAAAAAATGTACGCCGAGCAGTCCCAGCAGGCGGGTGCGGCTGAGACGGCAGGTGCGGAGAATACAGCTGCCGGCAAGGATGATGATGTTGTCGATGCCGAGTTTGAAGAGGTGAATGACAAAAAATAAGTTGCTGGTGGCGTGAGTGTTCCGAGGAGGTTCAGCTTGAAGAGGTATCCTTGAGAATTGACCGCGCATGAACCGCTAAATTAAACGTTCCGGATACCAGGCCATTTATTGGCAGATTCTGGTTTCGCATCAGGGGCTTAAGTGGAGCGGTAGTCGGAACACTTGTTTAGTGACAAAAACACGAAGCCGCATACAGCTTTTGGTTGTATGCGGCTCTGTGTTGTTTCAAAGATGTGCAGTAAACAGTGTTGCCGTGAGGTTGATGGTAGCACCTAACGAGTTATTGATTGGCTATGTCGAAAAGAGATTACTACGAAATTCTGGGCGTAACGAAAAATGCCAGCGAAGCCGAAATAAAAAAGGCATTCAAACGACTGGCAATGAAATACCACCCGGATCGAAATCCCGAAAACAAGGAAGCAGAAGAAAAATTCAAGGAGGCCAAGGAGGCGCACGACGTTCTTACCGATGCGCAAAAACGCGCAGCCTATGATCAATTCGGTCATGCGGGTGTTGATCCCTCAGCGGCTGCGGGAGCGGGTGGTGCCGGCTTTGGTGGCGCCAGCTTCAGCGACATATTCGGTGATGTTTTCGGCGATATCTTTGGCGGTGGTGGCGGCGGTGGCCGCTCCGGCCAACGTGTCTACCGCGGAGCGGATCTGCGCTACAACCTGGAGTTGTCGCTGGAAGAAGCGGTACGCGGCACCACGGTGAACATCCGGATCCCCTCACACGTGGAATGCGATGAGTGTGGCGGCAGCGGCGCACAGAAAGGCACCACTCCGGTGACATGCACCACCTGTGGCGGGCATGGCCAGGTGCGCATGCAACAGGGTTTCTTTTCCCTGCAACAGACCTGTCCCCGCTGCCACGGCAGCGGCAAAATCATCGAAACCCCCTGCAAGAAATGTTATGGCCAGGGGCGGGTGGAAAAACAGAAAACCCTCTCTGTCAAGGTTCCGGCAGGGGTGGACAGCGGCGATCGTATCCGCCTTGCGGGCGAAGGTGAGGTGGGTGAGAATGGCGGTCCACCGGGTGATTTGTACGTGCACGTCAACGTCCGCCCGCATAACATTTTCGAACGGGACGGCAACGACCTTTACTGCGAGGTTCCAATCAGCGTGGTTACTGCCAGCCTCGGGGGTGAACTTGACGTACCCACCCTGGACGGCCGGGTAAAACTGAAGATCCCCGCCGAAAGCCAATCAGGCAAAATGTTCCGTCTGCGCGGTAAAGGGGTTAAATCTGTCCGCGGCCATAATGTGGGTGATCTGATCTGCCGTATCGTGGTGGAGACCCCGGTCAACCTGACGAAGAAGCAGAAAGAACTGCTGCGGGAATTCGAGGCTTCCATGACCGAAGACAGCGTCAACCACAGTCCACGGGCGGCAGGTTGGCTGGACGGTGTGAAGAAATTCTTTGAGGATATGAAGTCGTAGTAGTTCAGAGTAAAGATACAAGATAAAAGGGCTCCTTCACTGCTTCCTTGTATCTTGTGTCTTTTCTCTTGTATCTTTTATCTTTGTTCATCTTTTCTCTGCATTTATAGAACTTGATTATGATTAAAGTCGGGATCACTGGCGCTTCCGGGCGCATGGGTCGAGCGTTGATTGAGGCGGTTGACAATAGCGATGGTTTTGCCGTTGCCGCGGCGATTGAAAGACCGGGCAGTTCGGTCATTGGTGCCGACGCTGGTGAAATTGCCGGTGTCGGTACTCTGGGGATCCACATCGTGGACGATGTTGCCGCGGTCGTGCAGGCGATGGATGTCTTGATCGACTTCACCCATCCGCGGGTCACCCTGGCGAACCTGGAAACCTGCCGTGCGGCAGGCACCCGCATGATTATCGGCACCACCGGTTTTACCGACGAAGAAAAGCAGGCTATCAATAAAGCGGCGGAGGATATCGGCATCGTGTTTGCGCCAAACATGAGTGTTGGTGTGAATCTCTGTTTCAAGCTGCTCGATATCGCCGCACGTATTATGGGTGATAATGTCGATATTGAAGTGATCGAAGCCCATCACCGGCACAAAGTGGATGCGCCTTCCGGTACCGCCTTGCGCATGGGGGAAGTGGTGGCCAGTGCGCTGGGACGTGATCTGAACGAATGCGCCGTCTATGGCCGCCAGGGGCAAACGGGTGAACGACGCCGCGATACCATCGGTTTTGAAACCATTCGTGCCGGCGATATCGTGGGTGAGCATACCGTGATGTTTGCCGATATCGGTGAACGGGTGGAAATCACCCATAAGGCGTCGAGCCGCATGACGTTTGCCAACGGTGCGGTGCGTGCCGCAGGCTGGATCATGACGCAAAAGAAGGGCCTGTTCGACATGCAGGATGTGCTGGGCCTCAGGGAATGAAATAGCGCGTCAGGCTGACGCCGGAGCGTAACGGCACCCTTCCGATTCCTTTCCAGAATTTTATTCTTCTGTGGGCATACCGCCGGGCGCAAAACCGCCTGCTATGCCCTTATTTTTCTACATTTTTCTAAAACTTTCCCTGTTTACTCCGATAACAGTTTATAGCCGGGCGCATCAACTCCTGGTCCCGGGATGTAAACAAACTGGCGACACCGAAAATATGGATATTCGAAAGGTTAGGCTCACAAAAGGGAGGAACCCGGGATTATGGGTGATTCCCATGATGCTGGTTGTCCTGCTGCTTCTGGAGCTGACGGATACCGCCACGGCCATGCAGGTGTGGCTGGAGCTGGGCTTACTGCTGTGGGTCCTGTTCGTCTTCGGGCGGATGGCGTCAGCGGCAGAGGCACAGAAGGAGAGCACCCCTGCCGGGGCGGACAAGACGGCCGAGCTTGTCCAAAGCCTGTTTAACGAGTTTGGTGAGTTGTCGAATACGGAACTCGGAAGCGTACACGAGGAGATCGAGCGCGTTCGTACGCTGATGACCGAAGCCATCGATGAACTGGGGCGGAATTTCGAGGAGCTGAACCGCCTGGTGCATCAGCAGGAGGCGATGGTGGAAGAGGTGATTGAGCAATCGGCAAGCAGTGACAAGGGTGATGACAAAACAATCAATGTCCGGCGTTTTGCCATGGAAGTGAGCGAAATGATGGAAAATTTCATCGGCATCATGGTTTCCGTCAGCACCAAGAGCATGTCCACCATGCACCATATCGATGACATGGTCGATCACATGGACGGTATTTTCAAACTCCTGGAGGATGTGAAGTCCATTGCCGATCAGACCAATCTGCTGGCCCTCAATGCCGCCATCGAGGCTGCACGTGCCGGTGAGGCGGGCCGGGGTTTTGCCGTGGTTGCGGATGAGGTGCGAAGCCTGTCGATACGTTCGACGAACTTCAACGAGCAGATCCGTGAGCAGGTCAACAATGCCAAGAGCGTGATTTCCAAGGTGCGGGAAACCGTCGGCGAAATGGCATCAAGAGACATGAATGAAACCATCGGCGCCAAGGAACGGGTCAACCAGTTACTGGAAAACATCACCCGCCTGAATGAATATTTTTCTGAAAGGGTGGGGAGTGTGGCGGTGGTGGTCAAGCAGGTGGATGATGCTGTCGGTACCGCCGTGCGCTGCCTGCAATTCGAGGATATCACCAGCCAGTCCCTGACAGCCGCAAGCCGGCATGTGGAAAGATACCAGGAAGTATTACAAAAGCTGTATGGCTATCACCCTTCTCATGAGGAAAGTGCTGGGAACGAAGAGGTACAGCAAGCATTGGAGCATTTACTGGAGTCTATTCAGCAGTGCCGTACGGCCTGGTCGGAACAAAACGCAAAGGCGGTGTTACAGCAATCCATGCAAGAGGGTGAAGTTGAATTCTTTTAGTTATGAAGGGTGTAAAGCTCATCTTTTCCGGATAAACACACGTTGACGAGGAGTACAACATGGCAGTGACATCAGAAGTATCGGGTGATGGGAAAACGGTGACCATCAAGGTGGCAGGCCGTTTTGATTTTTCTGAGCAAAAAGAGTTTCGTGAGGCATACCGCAATCACACAACACCGGGACAGCAATTCCAGGTGGATTTGAGCGGAACCGAGTACATGGACAGTTCCGCCCTGGGCATGTTGCTGTTATTGAAGGAGCACGCTGACAGCTGCAAGGGTAAGGTGGAGTTGAACAAACCGTCAGAGGCGATCCGCAAGATCCTGGAAATGACCAATTTCAACCGTCAGTTCACCATTAACTAGGAAAAACGGGCAAAGCACAAATCAGGGAAGTTTTATGGAGGCAATAACCGAACCTGCCCGTGTTGCTTTGGGAAATCGCGGCAAGGCGCTGGTGGTGGACGATGATATCACCAACCGGCTGGTGTTGAAGTCGATGTTGGCCAAGTCCGGCTTTGAAGTCATCCAGGCCGAGGACGGTGAGCAGGCGCTGCTGAAATATACCGCCGGGCGGCCGGACATCGTTTTCATGGATGTGATGATGCCGGTGATGGATGGCTTCGAAGCGGCCAGGCGGATCAAATCTCTCGCAGGCAACGAGTTCATCCCGATAATTTTTCTTACCGCTCTCACGGATGAAAAATCCCTGGCCCGCTGTATCGAGGTGGGGGGGGACGACTTTCTCAGCAAACCCTTCAGCTATACTCTGCTGGAAGCAAAAATCCAGTCGATGGAACGCATTCGCGATCTGAACCGTGAAGTTGCAGGGCTGTACCGGCAGATACAGCATGAGGAAGAGATTGCCGAGCGCATATTCAATGGTGCTGTAACCAATGACAATGTCATGCTCGAGCAGATCAAGACATTGTTGCGGCCGGCGGCCATTTTCAGCGGGGATATGCTGCTCACCACATACTCCCCCACACGGGATTTGCATGTGTTGCTGGCAGATTTTACCGGCCATGGCCTGGCTGCCGCGCTGGGGGCCCTGCCCGCTTCCGAGGTATTCCGCACCATGGCCGGCAAGGGTTTTCTGGTCGAGGAAATCCTGCGTGGCATCAATCGTAAGTTGCATCATCTTTTGCCAACCGGCCTGTTCATGGCAGCCCAGTATGTGTGCATCAACAGCGATCTCGAATACATCACTGTGTGTAACTGTGGCATGCCGGATATTCTGTTGCTCGATGCCGATGGCAGGCATATCAGCACGCGCATCGTCTCCCGCGGGCTGCCGCTGGGTATCGATCCCGATGTTGATTACGGGGAAATCCGTGAATACCGCACGATAAATCGCGGTGATCGTGTGGTGCTGGCCAGTGACGGTGTGATCGAAGCCACGAATATCAATGGCGAGATGTTTGGTGAAAAACGTTTCGAACAGGCATTGTGTGAAAAGGAACATGAGACTCTGAAAAGTGTCGGTGAGGCATTGGATGTTTTTTGCAAGGGCGCCACTCCGTCGGATGACATCAGCCTGGTGGAAGTGCAATGTGTCCCCGAAATCCTGCCCGTGTGGGACATGCAGGTATTGTTACACGAGAAGGCGGAGGCCAAAGACAAGCCAGCCCTCGACGAAAACGAAATGGCGGATTCGCTGGAATTCAATCTGCTGGTGGAGGGGCGCTTTTTGCGTAATGCGGATCCTGTTCCGCTGATCATTAATCATTTGGTGGATTCCACCGACTGTGAGCTGCCACGTCAGACCCTGTTCGTCATACTCAGTGAACTGTTTGTCAACGCCCTGGATCACGGTGTACTGGAACTCGATTCCGCGCTGAAACACAGGGATGAAGGTTTCGAACACTACTTCAAGCAGCGTGACCAGCGCCTCGCTGCGCTGGATTCGGGACAGATACGCATCAGTGTGCGCTTGTATGAAATGCGCGAAGGCGGGCGTATCGATATCCAGGTGGAGGACAGCGGTGCCGGTTTTGATTACCTCGCGTGGGAGGCAAAGGTGGCAGAAGAGAGTGTCCCAAGCGGGCGTGGCATCTATTTGCTTCACCAGCTTTGTGAATCGGTGACCTATTACGCACCCGGTAACCGCGTGTTTGCAGTGTACCGTTGGGACAACAATGGCTGACGATGCATAAGAGACAAAAGACCATGGAGGTTTCTTTCAAGCCAGCGATGCCGGGATGGCTGCGGCTGATGCGAAAGTGGCTGATCGGCCTGGTGCCGGGAATGTTTTTTCTGTTCGCGGTATGCAGTGCTGTTGCGGAGCAGGGCAGGATCTACAAGATCGGTGTGGTCCCCCAGTTTGAGACGCGCCGCCTGCAGGCCATCTGGCGGCCGATTCTCAAAGAGCTGGAAAAGCGCACGGGGCTGCATTTTACCCTGCGCGGTGCACCCAGCATTCAGGTATTTGAAAAGGAGTTCATGGCTGGTAATTTCGATTTTGCCTACATGAATCCCTACCATGTCTTACGCGCCCAGAAAGAGCAGGGTTATCTGCCACTTGTCCGGGACACCGGCCGGAAACTCTACGGCGTGTTGGTGGTGCGGAAAGACAGCCCGGTGCGTGAAGTGAAGGCGCTGCACGGGCAGATCGTCGCATTCCCGGCGGCCAATGCGCTGGGCGCCTCCCTGCTGGTACGTGCCGAATTGCACGATGTCTATCACATCAGGATACGCCCCCGTTATGTCAAAACCCATGACTCGGTTTATCTGAACGTGGTGCTGGGAGAGGCAGCCGCGGGCGGCGGTGTGCAGAAGTCCTTGCAGAACCAGTCTGAAGAGGTGCGTGAGGCGTTACGGGTGCTCTATCGCACCCGCAAGGTGGTGCCACACCCGTTCGCTGCCCACCCGCGGGTGCCAAAGGCAGTGAGGGACAAGGTACGGGAGGCGCTGCTGGCGATGGGACGGACTGAGGCAGGCAGACAGCTTCTGGCCAGAATCCCCATAAAAAAAGTCGGGCCCGCCAGCATGGCGGACTACCGGCCCCTGGGGAAAATGGGACTGGAACGGTTTTACCAGCGTGAGTGAGACAGCAGCCAGGGAGCGCGACATGAAAATGCCATCCATGCTTTTTTCTCTTGTCAGCGCGGGTCGCGTGTTCCACCCCCAGAGGGAAAACTAGCCGATGGGTTTGCGCGCCAAACTGCTGTTGCCGGTGCTGCTGGGATTCGGCCTGTTTGCTGTGGTACTGCACTTTTACTGGTCGCCCGCCCATCTGCGCCAGGAACGTGCAGCGTATGAGGAAAACCAGAAATACATTCTCGTCACCCTGGAGCCGGAAATCACGCGTGCGCTGCTGAGTGGTGATCTGGCGGTGCTGTACGCCTTTCTGGACTGGCAAATGAATTTGCACCAGGGGGTATGGCGCAGGCTGGAATTGCATGACGCCCGCGGCAAACGGCTCTATCCCCTGACCGAAAGGAGCGGGAAGGAAAGCGGCAGTCTGTTTCGACTCAGCCATCCGATCCGTTACGAAGAGCAGCCGCTGGCGACCGTGACAGCAACCATTGACTGGCAGCAGGAAGAGCAGGCGGTGCGCGCCCGTGCGGATCAGATCGAACGGCTGGCGCTGTTTCTGTTCGGCTTTATTGTGATTGGGGGAGGCTTCCTGCAGAACCACTTCATTCGCACGCCGTTGCTGCGGCTGAAGCAGGCTGCGGTGAAACTGGCCGATGGTGATTTTGAAGCAAATCTCCCCCGGGCCGGCCGTGACGAACTGGGGCAGTTGACCCGGGCTTTCGCCAGCATGCGCCAACATATCGAGATGTACCGGGCGGAGCTCGAGGATGCGCTGCAAATGGCCACCGCCAGTGAGGCCAGGCACCGGGCCGTACTGGAAAACATGGCCGACGGTCTAATCACCATCGATGCGCACGGCATCGTGGAAAGTTTCAACCAGGCGGCGGAGCGTATTTTCGGCTACGAAACAGCCGAAGTGGTGGGTCACAATATCAGCATGCTGATGCCGGAACCCCACGCCAGCGCCCATGATGGTTACCTCTCGCGTTATTTAATGAGTGGTGAGACCCAATGTGTCGGGCTGACGCGCGAAGTCGAGGGGCTGGGCAAGGATGGCAGCCTGCTGCCGCTGGAGCTGAAAGTCAGCGAAATCCGGGAGGGTGAGCGGCGTATATTCATCGGCATCCTGAGGGACATGCGGGAGCGCAAACGCGCCGAAGAGGAATTACGCCTCGCGGCCGTCGCTTTCGACACCCATGAAGGCATCATGATCACGGACAGGGAGGCGAACATCCTGCGGGTCAACCGCGCCTTTACCACCATCACCGGCTTCACCGAAGAAGAAGTGATCGGGCAAAACCCCCGCATCATGAAATCGGGCCGTCAGAGCGAGGAATTTTACCGGCGTATGTGGAATGCCCTGCTCGAGGAGGGCCAGTGGTCGGGCGAGATCTGGAACCGTCGCAGGAATGGTGAAATCTATCCGCAATGGGCGAGCATCACCGCGGTCAGGAACAGGCAGGGCGAGATCAGTCACTACGTCGGGAGTTTCCTGGACATCTCCGAGATAAAGGAACAGCAGCGCCTGCTGGAACAAAAGACAGTGGAGCTGGAAGAGGCCAGGGACGCGGCAGAGGATGCCGCCAGAGCCAAGTCGGAATTTCTGGCCACGATGAGCCATGAGATCCGCACGCCGATGAACGGTGTGCTGGGGATGACCCAGTTGCTGACGGAAACCAAACTGGACAGGGAGCAACACGAGTTTGTGCAGACGATAGACAATTCAGGACGCGCCCTGCTGTCAATTATCAACGATATTCTCGATTTCTCAAAAATCGATGCATACAAGATGGAGCTGGAGCCCATTTCCTTCGATTTGGAGCAAACCGCGTTCGAGGTGACACAGTTGCTGGCCAGCAAGGCGGAGGAAAAGGGACTGGAACTGCTGTTCCATTATGCGCCTGGCTGCCCGCATCATTTGATCGGGGATGCCGGGCGCATTCGCCAGGTATTGCTCAATCTGGTGGGCAATGCCATCAAATTCACCACAAAGGGTCACGTCTTGCTGGAGGTGGCGAGTGAATCGATTGAACCGGACAGGGTGGGGTTGCGCGTCAATGTTCAGGACACCGGTATTGGAATCGCCCTGGAGGATCAGGAGAGGCTGTTTGATTCCTTTTCCCAGGCAGACAGCTCCACCACGCGCAAGTTTGGCGGCACCGGTTTGGGACTGGCCATCAGCAAGAAACTGATTAACCTCATGGGTGGGGAAATCGGCGTGGAGAGCACACCCGGTGAGGGGGCAAATTTTTACCTGCGCTTCAGCCTGCCACGCGCCGAGGCGCCGGAGCCCCTGCCGCAGGCCGGACTGGAAGGGGTAAAAACCCTGGTTGTGGACGACAACAAGGTTAACCGGCGTTTGTTGACGGAGCAATTGAAAGGTTTCGGGATGCAGGTGGAGACGGCTGCCGATGCCGGTGAGGGCCTGGTGATGTTACGCAATGCGGTTGAAGCCGGTCAGCCCTTCCAGTTGGGGGTGCTGGATTACCTGATGCCGGAAATGGACGGTGAGGAGATGGGCCGGTTGATCCAGGCAGATGAAAATCTGGCCGGGTTGCCGCTGGTGATGTTGACGTCGGCGGGGCGCCGGGGGGATGCAAAACGTTTTGAGGCGGCGGGATTCAGCGCCTACCTGACCAAGCCGATACAACGTGACGTGTTGCGCCAGACGCTGGCGAGTGTATTGGGTGTAAAACAACAGGGCAGGGACCCTGGTTTGATCACACGCTATCATGTCACCGAAGTGCAGCCACAGGCAGAGCACACGGCAAGCTTTCACGGCCGCGTCCTTTTGGCGGAGGACGATCCGACCAACCAGAAAGTGGCGTTGGCGGTATTGGGCAAACTGGGGTTCGAAACCGAAGTGGCACAAAACGGCAGGCAGGCACTGCAATATCTGGAGCAGGCTGACTATGACATCATCCTCATGGATTGCCAGATGCCGGAAATGGATGGCTATCAGGCGACCCGTGAAATCCGCGAACGCGAACAGACGGGGCGGATCCCGATTATTGCCGTGACCGCCAATGTGCAGGAATCCGATCGTAAAAAATGCCTTGAAGCCGGCATGGATGATTTTCTCAGTAAACCTTTCTCCCGCGAAGATCTGGTCGAGGTGCTAAGCCGCTGGCTGCCGCAATACGGCAGCAGGGAAACCGCAATGAATGCCGGCGGGGTTTCAGCATCACTCAAGGTGAAAACGGTTTCTGTCGATCACGCCACACTCGAAACCCTGCGTGAGGTCATGGGCGAGGAGGATTTTGCCGAGTTGCTCCCCACCTATGTCGCAAGCACGGAAAACAGCCTGAAGCTGCTGCTGCAGCATCAACCACAAGGGGAGCTAGCGGAAATCGAGCGTCTGGCTCACAGTCTCAAATCGAGCAGCGCCAGTATCGGCGCCAGGCACCTTTCCGCGCTGGCAAAGGATCTGGAGCAGCAGGCACGCGAAGGCAAAACAGAGGATCTGAAAACGGCAATCGATGCACTGCACGATGAGTTCAGGCAGTTATGCCTGCTACTGGAAGCAAAATATATGATGCAGCGGCCATAGAACGAAAAAATCGGGACAAGCGTATGAAATTGGGGAATCAGTCCCGCCTCCTCGGACACGTTCCCGTCAAACCGGTAAACCGCCAGATCAAATCCGGCGTACTCCAATTCATGCCGCCAGCGATGGTCTTGCCGGATTCCACCCGGCTTCCCTAAAAAGAAGTAATCCGAGAAGCGGGTTTGTCTAAATCATAACCGTTGAAATGCTGCTGGCCACTCGCGCCGATTTCAAGTAAAATTCCCCCGGTCTGAAACATTCGGGCCATTATCTTCAAATTTCATCGAGCGGGAGGCGCCCATGGGTTGCCTCCCGCTTTGTACATGTGTCCCGCGGAGGTTTACTTGAGGCAATCGGCTCTGCTTGCCCTGGAAGACGGCACCATTTTCTGTGGTGAATCGATTGGTATTGCTGGCCGGACGGTTGGTGAAGTGGTATTCAATACTGCCATGACCGGTTATCAGGAGATCCTGACCGATCCATCCTATGCAAGACAGATCGTTACGCTGACCTATCCCCATATTGGTAATGTGGGAACCAACGAGGACGATGAAGAGTCCTCGCACATTCATACCAGTGGCCTGGTTGTGAGGGATGTCCCCCTTCTGGCCAGCAACTGGCGCAAACAGGAATCCCTGACTGAATATCTGCGGCGTCACAAGATCGTGGCGATAGCCGGCATCGACACCCGCAAACTGACCCGTATTCTGCGTGAGAAGGGCGCCCAGAACGGTTGTATCCTGGCCGGTGATCAACTTGACGAGCAGGCGGCGATCACTGCCGCGCGGGAGTTTCCAGGGCTGAAAGGAATGGATCTGGCAAAAGAGGTGACCACCGGGATCCCCTACGAATGGGCGCAAGGCAGCTGGACCCTGGAAGGGGGAATGCCCGAGGCGCCGCATCCGCTGGAAGAGAAATTGCCATACCATGTGGTGGCCTACGATTTTGGGGTCAAGCGCAATATCCTGCGTATGCTGGTGGATCGCGCCTGCCGTCTTACCGTGGTGCCGGCACAGACACCTGCCAGCGAAGTGCTGAAGCTGGATCCCGACGGGGTTTTTCTCTCCAATGGCCCGGGCGATCCGGAACCCTGCGACTACGCCATTGGCGCAATCAAAGATCTGGCGGAGAGTGGCGTACCGCTGTTTGGTATTTGCCTGGGGCACCAGTTGTTGTCGCTGGCCAGCGGGGCGAAGACGGTGAAAATGAAATTCGGCCACCATGGCGCCAACCATCCGGTGCAGGATCTCGAAAGCGGGCAGGTGATGATCACCAGCCAGAATCACGGTTTTGCTGTCGCGGAGGATAATTTGCCCGCAAACCTGCAAGCCACACACCGCTCCCTGTTCGATGGTTCCCTGCAGGGGGTACGGCGCACCGATATTCCGGCGTTCAGTTTCCAGGGGCACCCTGAGGCGAGTCCCGGACCACATGATATTGCCCCTTTGTTCGATCAATTCGTGGATTTAATCAAACAGTATCGGGAAACGCGCAACAAGTAGCGGGACAAAACAGCAGCAACAAGCCACCTGGAATTTATGCCAAAACGAACAGACATTCAAAGCATCCTGATCATTGGCGCCGGCCCGATCGTAATCGGTCAGGCCTGCGAATTTGACTACTCGGGCGCCCAGGCCTGCAAGGCGTTGAAGGAAGAGGGTTACCGGGTGATCCTGGTCAACTCCAATCCGGCCACCATCATGACCGATCCGGAAATGGCGGATGCGACTTACATCGAGCCGATCAACTGGCGGGCGGTGGCGCAGATCATCGAAAAGGAACGCCCGGATGCGGTGTTGCCCACCATGGGGGGGCAGACGGCGCTCAACTGCGCACTGGATCTGGCACGTGAGGGGATCCTTGAAAAATTTGGCGTGGAAATGATCGGCGCCACCCGTGATGCCATCGACAAGGCCGAGGATCGCGATCGCTTCCGCAAGGCGATGACCAGGATTGGTCTGGACATGCCGCGTTCGGCGATTGCGCACAGCATGGAAGAAGCATTGCAGGTACAGGCGCAGATTGGTTTTCCCACCATTATCCGCCCTTCGTTCACCATGGGGGGCAGCGGTGGCGGGATTGCCTACAACAAGGAAGAGTTTATCGATATCTGCAAACGCGGTCTGGATCTGTCACCCACCAACGAACTGCTGATCGAAGAATCCATCCTGGGCTGGAAAGAGTATGAAATGGAAGTGGTGCGGGATCACAAGGACAATTGCATCATCATCTGCTCCATCGAAAACCTGGATCCCATGGGGATCCATACCGGCGACTCCATCACCGTGGCACCGGCGCAAACCCTCACCGACAAGGAATACCAGATCATGCGTGACGCCTCGCTGGCGGTGCTGCGCGAAATCGGTGTCGATACTGGCGGTTCCAACGTGCAGTTTGCCATCAATCCCGACAACGGCAGGATGATTATCATCGAGATGAATCCGCGCGTCTCGCGTTCTTCCGCGCTGGCATCCAAGGCAACCGGTTTCCCTATTGCCAAGGTGGCGGCCAAGCTGGCAGTCGGATATACCCTGGATGAATTGCAGAACGAGATCACCGGAGGTGCCACCCCGGCCTCTTTTGAACCCAGCATCGACTATGTGGTGACAAAAGTACCGCGTTTTACCTTCGAAAAGTTTCCCAAGGCCGATTCCCGCCTGACCACGCAGATGAAATCAGTGGGCGAAGTGATGGCCATCGGCCGTACCCAGCAGGAATCCTTGCATAAGGCGTTGCGCGGTTTGGAAATCGGGGTGGATGGTTTTGATGAAATGCTGGACCTCGATGCCGATGACGCCAGGGATATCCTTAAACATGAATTGAAGTCCCCCGGTCCGATGCGGCTCTGGTATGTGGCCGATGCGTTTCGCGCCGGCATGTCAATCGACGAGTTGTTCAAGCTGACTTTTATCGACCGCTGGTTCCTGGTGCAGATCGAAGAGATCGTCAGGCTGGAACAGCGGGTACGCGAACAGGGGCTCTCCGCCCTGGACAAAGATTATCTCTATTTCCTCAAGCGCAAGGGTTTTTCCGATCGGCGCCTGGCAAAATTACTGGGCGTAACGGAACATACCCTGCGCCGCCACCGGCATGAACTCGGTGTGCGGCCGGTTTACAAACGGGTGGATACCTGTGCCGCCGAGTTTGCCACCAATACCGCCTACATGTATTCCACCTATGAAGAAGAGTGCGAGGCGGCACCGACCGCCAATGAAAAAATCATGGTGCTGGGTGGCGGACCCAATCGTATCGGTCAGGGGATCGAGTTCGATTACTGTTGTGTGCATGCCGCCTTTGCCATGCGTGAAGACGGTTACGAAACCATCATGGTCAATTGCAATCCGGAAACCGTTTCCACCGATTACGACACCTCGGATCGACTCTACTTCGAGCCTTTGACGCTGGAAGACGTGCTGGAACTGATTGAAGTGGAAAAGCCGAAGGGCGTGATCGTTCAGTACGGGGGGCAGACGCCGCTCAAGCTGGCCCGTGATCTCGAGGCGGCGGGCGCACCGATTATCGGCACCAGTCCCGATTCCATCGATCTGGCAGAGGATCGGGAACGTTTCCAGCAGATGGTACAGGAACTCGACTTGTTACAACCACCCAACCGTACCGCCCGTGCTGCGGATGAAGCGGTCAGACTGGCGGAGGAGATCGGCTATCCGCTGGTGGTGCGGCCTTCCTATGTTCTGGGAGGGCGGGCGATGGAAATCGTCTACAACGAGAACGAACTGCGCCGCTACATGACAGAGGCGGTGCAGGTTTCCAATGATTCTCCCGTGTTGCTGGATCGTTTTCTGGATGAGGCGGTGGAGGTTGACGTGGATGCAGTTTGTGACGGAAAGGAAGTGATCATCGGCGGCATCATGCAGCATATTGAGCAGGCAGGCGTGCATTCGGGGGATTCCGCCTGTTCACTTCCACCCTACAATCTGTCGAAAACGCTTCAGGATGAGATGCGCGATCAGGTCAGCAGGATGGCGAAGGGATTGAATGTGATTGGTCTGATGAACATCCAGTTTGCCATTCAGGGTGATACGGTCTATGTGCTGGAAGTGAACCCACGGGCTTCGCGCACCGTTCCGTTTGTCTCCAAGGCAACCGGTCAGCCGCTGGCCAAGATTGCGGCCCGCTGCATGGCGGGACGCACATTGCAGGAACAAAATGTCAGACGGGAAGTCATACCGGAATATTATTCTGTAAAAGAAGCGGTGTTTCCCTTTAACAAATTCCCCGGCGTGGATCCCCTGCTGGGGCCGGAAATGAAATCCACCGGCGAGGTCATGGGGGTGGGGCGCAGTTTCGGGGAGGCCTATGCCAAATCGCAGCTGGCGGCGGGTGTCACCCTGCCGCGCGATGGCTGGGCGTTTTTAAGTGTTCGCGATACCGACAAAGTTGGTATTATCGAGGTTGCACGCCGGTTGCTGGCACTGGGTTTCAAACTGGTGGCAACCCACGGAACTGCGGATGTACTGGAACGGGCGGATTTGCCCGTCAAAAGAGTGAACAAGGTCACCGAAGGGCGGCCGCATATTGTGGATATGATCAAGAACGAGGAAATCAGTCTGATCGTGAATACGACAGAAGGCAGTCAGGCAATTGCCGATTCGGCAACGATCCGCAGTAATGCCTTGCAGCATAAAGTGACCTATACGACGACACTGGCTGGTGGTTTGGCCTTGTGCACCGCATTGAAGGAGACAAACCTGACTGCGGTAAACCGTTTACAGGATTTGCATCAGGAGGTATCAGCATGAGTCGAGCACCGATGACCGCCAAGGGAGCTGATAAACTGCGCGCAGAATTGAAAGAACTTAAAAGTGTGCAGCGCCCCAGGGTGATCCAGGCGATTGCAGAGGCGCGGGAGCACGGCGATCTCAAAGAGAATGCGGAATACCATGCAGCACGGGAACAGCAGAGCTTCATCGAGGGCCGCATCAAGGAAATCGAAGGGACCATATCCAATGCAGAGATCATCGACGTAGCTTCACTGGCGGCGAATGCGGCAGGCAAGGTCGTCTTTGGCGCCACCATTGAACTTTATGACATCGAAGCGGATAAGGAAGTCACCTACCAGATCGTCGGCGAACTGGAGGCCGACATCAAACAAAACCTGATCTCCATCACCTCACCGATTGCGCGCGCCCTCATTGGCAAAGCAGAAGGTGATGTGGTCGATGTGCAGGCCCCCGGCGGGGTGCGGGAATACGAAATCGTTGCCGTGCGCTACGAATAACCTTGTTTATACACACCAAGCGTTTCTTCCCCGGACTTTTGTGGTCACGGGTATCACTGCGGCAGAGTACGCAACACCCATTTTGATGACAGGAACAGAGGCGTAATGAATTTTCACGTTGGTGAACGGATACTGCTGACCCTCTGGGTTGGTGGTATGTGGACTGTTGGATATATCGTTGCGCCGACATTGTTCCAAATGCTCGACGATCGCATGCTTGCAGGCAAACTGGCCGGACAGTTGTTTACCGTGATCAGTTATATCGGCCTGCTCTGTGGCGGCGTGCTGCTGGCAGGGCAGTTATACCAGGCAAGGGAAAAAGGCTTGCGCCACTGGCGTGTCTGGCTGCTGTTGCTGATGCTGCTGATCGTGGTGGTGGGCGAGTTTTACCTGCAGCCCCTGATGGCGGAATTGAAGGCAAAAGGGCTGCAGGCTGACGCAGCAGTTGCCCGGGAATTCGGCAAATTGCACGGGGTGGCGTCTGTTCTGTTTTTGATCAACAGCCTCGCCGGTCTGGCACTGGTTGCCTTCGGTTTGCACCGCAGGCAGACGGGATAGCAGCCTTCAGTGCAGGTTGAATACGTGTGCCGAATACCAGATTCCGGTTTCGCATCAGGGGACAGCGGTATTCGGAACACTCAATTTAATCCGGGGTGTTTCCGCCGGGCGATAAAAAGCGGCAATGTGGCCAATGCTGAGTACCCAGCCTGCCTCTGTGGCAGTGACGATTCTGTCGATCATCAGTTGGCGTTCCGCCTTGTCCGCTGCATTGATGCGCACCTTGATGAGTTCATGATGTGCCAGGGCATGGTCAATCTCGGCGATCACGTTTTCGTTCAGACCTGCATTGCCGATGATCACCACGGGTTTCAGGTGATGCGCGAGTTTGCGCAGCTGACGGCGTTGGGATTGGGTTAACAACATAAATTCAGGATATGTAGATACAAGAGAAAAGATACAAGAGAAAAGAGGAAAGTTTTTTCCCTTTTATCTTGTATTTAAAGTTAACTATGTCACACAAAAAAAGCCGAAGCAAATCCAGTGGCCGTTGGCTGAAGGAGCATTTTGCGGATGAATATGTCAAACGGGCACAGCAGGAGGGATACCGTTCCCGCGCGGTATACAAATTGCTTGAAATCGATGACAAGGATCATCTGTTGAAACCCGGGATGACCGTGGTGGATCTGGGTGCTGCTCCTGGCAGTTGGTCGGAAGTGGTTGCGCAGCGGGTTGGTGCAAAAGGGCGGGTTTTTGCCCTGGATATTCTGCCGATGGAGAGTGTTCCCGGCGTGACCTTTCTGCAAGGGGATTTTCGTGAACAGGCGGTCTATCAGCAATTGCTTGATATGTTGGAAGGGCAGCCCGTGGACCTTGTAATTTCGGACATGGCCCCCAATGTTAGTGGTTTAAAGGCCGTGGATCAGCCGCGAGCCATGTATCTTGCCGAGCTTGCGCTGGAATTGGGGGAAAAAGTCCTTAAACCCGGTGGGGATATGCTCGTCAAGGTCTTCACTGGAGAGGGGCTGGACGCCTTTAAAATGGAATTGCGTAAACATTTCAGAAAGATTCAGGTCCGCAAGCCCAAGGCCTCACGGCCACGTTCTTCCGAGATCTACTTACTGGCACGGGGCTTTAATCTATAGTAGTTTTATACATGACGATACGGTTCTGCAGGAAAAGCCTGCAATTGAGGTAAGACTTTGAACGATTTAGCTAAAAATATTCTTCTTTGGGTGATTGTCGCCATCATTCTGATGTCGGTATTCAACAACCTGAGCAATACAGGTCAGGAAAACCGCATTGCCTATTCCGACTTTATGCTCAATGTACAGCAGAATCAGGTGCGCGATGTTGTTATCGCCGGAAGAAATATCACCGGTACGCTGCAAAGCGGAACACGTTTTTCCACCTACAGTCCTGAAACGGACAATTCCGCGATGATTGGCGACCTGATGAAACATGGCGTGAAAATCAATGCCAAATCGATGGAGCCTTCGATCTGGAGCCAGATTTTCATTTCCTGGTTCCCCTTCCTGTTGATCATCGGTCTGTGGATATTCTTCATGCGCCAGATGCAGGGCGGAGGCGGTGGCCGCGGGGCGTTGTCCTTCGGCAAAAGCAAGGCACGCCTGCTGGGTGAGGATCAGATCAAGATTACCTTCAATGACGTTGCCGGGGTGGATGAAGCCAAGGAAGAAGTTTCTGAACTGGTTGAATTCCTGCGCGATCCGGGCAAGTTCCAGAAGCTCGGGGGCAAAATCCCGCGTGGCGTCTTGATGGTGGGTGCGCCCGGTACCGGTAAAACCCTCCTGGCCAAGGCGATTGCCGGCGAAGCCAAAGTGCCGTTTTTTACCATTTCCGGTTCCGATTTTGTGGAAATGTTTGTCGGTGTCGGTGCCTCGCGTGTGCGTGACATGTTTGATCAGGCAAAGAAGCATGCCCCCTGCATCATTTTCATCGATGAAATCGATGCGGTGGGTCGCCACCGTGGTGCCGGCCTGGGTGGCGGGCATGATGAACGGGAGCAGACCCTCAACCAGTTGCTGGTGGAAATGGACGGTTTCGAGGGGAATGAAGGGGTGATCGTGATTGCAGCCACCAACCGTCCGGATGTACTGGACCCGGCATTATTGCGGCCGGGCCGTTTCGATCGCCAGGTAGTGGTGCCTTTGCCGGATATGCGCGGGCGCGAACAGATACTCAAGGTGCACATGCGCAAGGTGCCCATCGCCGACGATGTCGATCCCAGGATCATTGCCCGTGGCACCCCCGGCTTTTCCGGTGCGGACTTGGCCAATCTGGTGAACGAGGCCGCATTGTTTGCTGCGCGTGCCAATCGCCGCCTGGTGGGCATGGAAGAGTTCGACAAGGCCAAGGACAAGATCATGATGGGCGCAGAGCGCAAGTCAATGGTAATGAGCGAGGAGGAGAAGAAACTCACCGCATACCATGAGGCCGGTCATGCCATTGTCGGCTTGAATGTGCCCTCGCACGATCCGGTGTACAAGGTGACCATTATTCCGCGCGGGCGGGCATTGGGTGTCACCATGTTCCTGCCGGAAGAAGACCGCTACAGTCTGAGCAAGGAGCGTCTGGAAAGCCAGATTGCCAGCCTGTTTGGCGGCCGTATTGCCGAAGAGCTGATTTTCGGTCCCGAACATGTGACCACCGGAGCGTCCAATGATATACAACGGACGACGGAAATTGCCCGTAACATGGTGACCAAGTGGGGCTTGTCGGAAAAAATGGGGCCATTGACCTACAGTGAAGATGAAGGCGAGGTCTTCCTCGGCCATTCGGTAACGCAACACAAGAATGTCTCGGATGAAACGGCGCATATCATTGACGAGGAGATCCGCAGCATTATCGAACGCAATTATCAGCGTGCCGAAAAGATCCTGAAGGACAACATCGACAAGTTGCATAAGATGGCCGAGGCCTTGATCAAATATGAAACCATCGACAAGGAACAGATCGATGCCATTATGGCGGGGCGTGAACCAAGTCCGCCACCCGAGTGGGATGATCAAGAGCCACCAACCGGTAAGACATCCACTGACAAAGTCAAAAAGGACGGCAAAGAGGGTGGTAAAATCGGTGGCCCGGCCGGTGAACATTAACAAACCCGGTGATAAAAACCGGCTTGTGTGATGATGTTGCGCTGGCAGGACGTAAAATGAAAGACGGCGGACACCAGTAGGTGTCCGCCGTTTTTGTTATCAGTTGATACGCCAAGAACCATGAAGCTTCCCTGTGGAAACCGCACCCTGGATTTGTCACAACCCGTGGTGATGGGTATTCTGAATGTGACCCCAGACTCCTTTTCTGACGGTGGCCGTTTCAGGCAAAAAGATACGGCGCTCGAACACGTGCGGCAGATGCTCAACGAGGGGGCCGATATTATCGATGTCGGTGGTGAATCCACCCGTCCGGGGGCAGAGGCGGTGAGCGTGGCGGAAGAACTGGATCGTGTTATCCCGATCATCGAAGCTGTCCGTGCCGAAAGCGATGTGCCCCTCTCGGTTGACACCAGCAAGGCGGAAGTCATGGTCGAGGCGGTAAAAGCGGGTGCCAACCTTATCAATGATGTGCGGGCCTTGCGCGGCAAGGGAGCGCTGCAGGCCGCGGTGGAACTGAAGGTACCGGTATGCCTGATGCACATGCAGGGGGAGCCACGTGTGATGCAGCAGGCGCCCGCCTATGAGGATGTGGTGGCCGAGGTGTTGGAATTTTTACGCGCCCGCAGCCAGGCTTGTATCGAAGCCGGGATTGCGGAACAGCACATCGTTCTCGATCCTGGTTTTGGCTTTGGCAAATCCTTGCAGCATAATCTTCGTCTCTTTCAGCAACTGGAACAGTTCGTCGCTTTGGGGTTTCCTGTTCTCGTCGGCGTTTCACGCAAATCGATGATCGGGACACTGCTGGATATCCCGCTCGAGGAACGGCTGGCTGCAAGCGTGGCCCTGGCGGGGCTGGCAGTATGGCTGGGAGCCAGTATCATACGAGTGCATGATGTGCAGGCGACCGTGCATGCCGTTAGAATGTGCCAGGCAATCAAACAGGCATCATAGCCAGGATCCTGCGACATAAACCTAAGAAACAGGAATGGTTTGGGGAAGAAAAAAATATGACACGTAAATATTTTGGGACGGACGGCATACGCGGAAAAGTGGGGGAGTCGCCGGTCACTCCGGAATTTATCCTCAAACTTGGCTGGGCCGTGGGCAAGGTTTTGCCGGGTTCCACTTGCGGCAAGGTGCTGATCGGCAAGGACACCCGCATTTCGGGTTACATGTTTGAATCGGCGTTACAGGCGGGTCTTTCGGCTGCGGGGGTGGAGATTGGTTTACTGGGCCCCATGCCGACGCCGGGAATCGCGTACCTGACGCGTACCTTTCACGCCTGTGCCGGGATTGTGATCAGTGCCTCCCATAATCCTTACTATGACAACGGTATCAAGTTCTTCTCCGCCGAGGGCACCAAGTTGCCGGATGAGGTGGAACACGCGATCGAAGCTGAACTGGACAAGCCGTTGAAATGCAATGAATCGGTGGCGCTCGGTAAAGCCATTCGTATCAGTGATGCGGCCGGCCGTTACATCGAGTTTTGCAAAAGTACTTTTCCCTCCCATCGGAGCCTGCGCGGCTTGAAGCTCGTTCTGGATTGCGCCAACGGTGCGACCTATCATATCGCCCCCGCTGTGTTTCAGGAATTGGGGGCAGAGGTCGTTGTCCTGGGGGACCAGCCAGACGGGCTGAACATCAACAAGGGATGCGGTTCCACCCATCCCACATGGCTACAGAAAAACGTTCTCCTGCAGAAAGCGGATCTGGGCATCGCATTCGACGGTGACGGCGATCGGCTGATCATGGTGGATCATCAGGGCAACGTCGTGGATGGGGATGAACTGCTTTTCATCATCGCCATGGATCGATGGCGTCAGGGAACCCTCAATGGCGGCGTGGTCGGCACCCAGATGAGCAACCTGGGGCTGGAGCACGCCCTGGGACGGAAAACCATTCCCTTTTTGCGAGCGGCGGTGGGCGATCGCTACGTGATGGAAAAGCTGCTGGGGGAAAACTGGATCCTGGGCGGGGAGTCTTCCGGACACATCATTTGCCTGGATCGGACCACAACCGGTGACGGCATCGTTTCCGCACTCCAGGTGCTGGCGGCAATGGTGCATGCCGAAAAATCGCTGCAGGAGATGCGCGAAGGCATGACAAAATATCCCCAGGTTTTGCTCAACATCAAGTTAAAAAACCATGTGGACGTGCTGGCGGATCCGCGGGTGAAGACCGCTGTCGAGATGGCGGAACAGGAACTGGCGGACGCAGGCCGGATCCTGCTGCGCCCCTCGGGCACCGAGCCCCTCATCCGGGTGATGGTGGAAGGTCAGGATGCGGGCCAGGTCGAAACCGTGGCACAGGAACTGGCCGACGTGGTCACGACCGCCCTTCAGGCCTGATTTCCTTCTCTGATTTGATTTATTGCAGCGTGAAAGGTAAGCTTTCGCGCTCTTTTTATATTAGATGACGGACCGTAACAAGGGGACTCGTATGCGTAAACCACTGATTGCCGGCAACTGGAAAATGAACGGCTCCCGCGCCAGCATCAAGGAACTGCTTGACGGCATCAAGGCGGGTATCGATGAAGTGAAAACGGCCGAGGTGGCTGTTTGCCCACCATTTGTCTATCTGGCGGATGTGCAGCAGCAGCTCAGTGGGACACCGATTGCTTGGGGTGGACAGAATCTCAGTACCGAGGAGAAAGGCGCCTTCACCGGAGAAATCGCTGCCTCGATGTTGCTCGATTTTGGTTGTAAATACGTGATTGTGGGCCATTCTGAGCGCCGCACCCTTTATGGTGAGGACGATGCGGTGGTTGCGGTAAAATACGGCGTGGCCCGTCAGGCGGGCTTGAAGCCCATCCTCTGCATCGGTGAGACCCTCGAGGAGCGCGAAAAAGGCATCACCGAAGATGTGATTGCGCGCCAGCTCAACGCTGTGATCGAAAAAGAAGGCGTTGCGGCCCTGGGGGACGGCGTGATCGCATACGAACCGGTTTGGGCGATTGGCACGGGAAAAACCGCCACTCCGGAGCAGGCACAGGCGGTTCATGGCTTCATTCGCAACCTGATTGCTGACAAGGATGCCGCTGTGGCTGAACAGGTACGTATTCAATATGGCGGGAGCATGAACGCGGCAAATGCGGCCGAACTGCTCTCCATGCCGGACATCGATGGTGGCCTGATTGGCGGGGCCTCGTTGAAAGCGGAAGATTTTCTGACAATCTGCCGGGCGGCTGGATAAATATCCAGCAGGAGACAAAGTAGACATGTTGCACAATATTATTATGGTGTTCCACGTTCTGATTGCGGTCGGACTGGTGGCGCTGATCCTGCTCCAGCAGGGCAAGGGAGCGGAAGCGGGTGCTGCCTTCGGCAGTGGTGCGTCCGGTACGGTTTTCGGTTCCCGCGGTTCGGCCTCGTTTCTGACCCGGAGCACGGCGGTACTGGCCACCCTGTTTTTCATCACCAGCCTGACGCTGGCCTATCTTTCGACACAGCAAACCAAGCCAACCAGCGTGGTGGAGCAGATCCAGCAGCAAAAGGTGGAAAAACAGCCCGTTTCGGATGTTCCGGTTGCCGAACCATCCCGGGATGAAAAAACGGTACCGGCAACGGACGTTCCAGCTGCCGAATAACAAACGAAAGAAATCATTGCCGAAGTGGTGGAATTGGTAGACACGCTATCTTGAGGGGGTAGTGGCGAAAGCCGTGCCGGTTCGAGTCCGGCCTTCGGCACCATATTCAGTGACAAGCCAGGTATCCGCGCGGGAAAAGGAGCCTGGTTGTAATTCCGGGATCCTGGGTCATCATCAGGATAAATTCCCACTCGAAACTGGTGCTATTCCCGCAGAGTGAGGCAGGGGCAACCCTGGGTTGCCCGAGTGACGCAATTGGCCCACATACTGACTGACAAGTCTGCCACTGTTATCTCTTGTATGCCGCCGCGGTATGACGCGTTGAAATATCCATAACGTACGCAACATATTTCTGGAGGGGAAATACCACTTCCAAAACAAGCCACTGAATCCTCCCGCGGCAAACACCGCTTCTCCTTTTCAGGTATTCCTATAAACATACAGGTTATCAGGGTAAAGGCATCAGCCTTTTTACATCGATATCGTTTTATAACGGTATAATTTTTATCACAAATCGTCCGTGTCAGGCTGTCTGGGTATGGCGGGCATAATTTCCGCGCCAGTGATTTTTTTTATACACCTACAAAACTCGTAAACTATTGAAATACGAAAAAAACTTCCACCGTTATAAACTTGACGGATTTAAACCCCTGGCCTAGACTGGCCATTCCCACTTTAGCGGGTACGCGCATAACAAAAAATCAAGATAAGCAGAGACCGACCATAAAAAATCTGCTTGGCTAACGGGTTGAGGAATTCACATGTTAGAAAATTACCTGCCGGTTTTGATTTTCATCGTGGTAGGTATCGCTGTTGGCGGGGTAATGATCGCAATGGGGTTTATGCTTGGGCCCCACCGCCCTGACAGTGAAAAACTCTCTCCTTATGAATGCGGTTTCGAAGCATTTGAAGATTCGCGCATGAAATTCGATGTTCGCTATTATCTGGTAGCTATCCTTTTTATCCTGTTTGATCTTGAAATCGCATTTTTGTTTCCCTGGGCTGTGGTATTGAAAGAAATCGGCTGGTTTGGTTATATCGCCATGAGCATATTTCTCGGCATCCTGGTGATTGGCTTTATTTACGAGTGGAAGAAAGGGGCCCTCGAATGGGAATAGAAGGGGTATTCAAAGAAGGTTTCGCCACGACTTCGGCGGACAAACTGATTAACTGGGCGCGCACCGGTTCCTTATGGCCGATGACTTTTGGTCTGGCCTGTTGCGCGCTTGAAATGATGCATGCGGCTGCATCGCGTTATGATCTGGATCGCTTCGGCATGGGTGTGTTTCGCGGCAGCCCGCGACAGTCCGACGTGATGATTGTTGCCGGCACGCTGTGTAACAAAATGGCACCGGCGCTGCGTAAGGTCTACGACCAGATGGCGGAACCGCGCTGGGTGATTTCCATGGGCTCTTGTGCCAATGGCGGTGGCTATTATCACTATTCATATTCGGTGGTACGTGGTTGTGATCGCATCGTGCCCGTTGATATCTATGTCCCGGGTTGTCCTCCTACGGCAGAAGCGTTGATCTACGGTTTGATGCAATTACAGAATAAAATTCGCCGTACCAATACGATTGCCCGTTAAGCGAGTCTGCTTGTATGTCTGAATATTACGCAAACGTGGCTGAGACACTCCAACAACGGCTGGGAGGTTCGATAGAGAAAGCGGAAGTTCAATATCATGAACTCACCGTGACCATTGCAGCCGATAAACTTGTGGAAGTGTGTCGTCAGCTGCGTGATGATGATGCCCTCGCATTTGAAGAACTCATCGATATTTGTGGGGTGGACTACAGTGAGTACGCAGAAGGAAGCTGGCAGGGTGCGCGATTTGCCGTTGTTTATCACCTCTTGTCCATAAAACACAACCATCGACTCCGCGTTAAAGTCTTTGTCGACGGTGAAATGCCGTTGCTGGATTCGGTTATCGAAATCTGGAATTCTGCCAATTGGTATGAGCGTGAAGCATTTGATCTCTTCGGTATTGTTTTTGAAGGCCATCCCGATCTGCGCCGTATCCTCACTGACTATGGTTTTATCGGGCATCCCTTCCGCAAGGATTTTCCGATTGTGGGCAATGTGGAAATGCGTTTTGATCCGGAAAAAAGACGTGTGGTTTACCAGCCGGTGACGATCGAAGCGCGTGTTAACCAGCCGCGTGTGATCCGTATGGATCATCGTTATCTGCGCGAGGAACAAGAGGAAAAAAGCGATGCCTGAAATTCGGAACTATACCTTGAATTTCGGGCCGCAACATCCCGCGGCACACGGGGTATTACGCCTGGTGCTGGAGATGGATGGTGAAGTCGTACAACGTGCCGATCCCCATGTCGGTTTGTTGCACCGCGGTACGGAAAAGCTGGCTGAAAGCAGGATGTACAACCAGACCATTCCCTACATGGACCGTCTGGATTATGTATCCATGATGTGTAATGAACATGGTTACGTGCTGGCGCTGGAGAAATTACTTGGAATCGAGGCACCACTGCGTGCCCAGTATATCCGGGTGATGTTTGATGAAATTACCCGCTTGCTGAATCATCTCATGTGGTTGGGAACGCACGCCCTGGATATCGGCGCGATGACCATGTTCCTCTATTGCTTCCGTGATCGTGAAGATCTGTTCGACATGTATGAGGCCGTATCCGGCGCGCGCATGCATGCGGCATATTATCGCCCTGGTGGTGTCTATCGGGATTTGCCGGAGAGCATGCCGAAATTCAGTGAAACAAAATACAAGGATGCAGCAGAGGTCGAGCGTCTGAACGAGGCACGCAGCGGTTCCTTACTGGATTTCATTGAAGATTTCACCAACCGTTTTCCACAGCATGTGGATGAATATGAAACCCTTCTCACCGATAACCGTATCTGGAAACAGCGCACGGTTGATATTGGTGTGGTTTCACCGGAGCGGGCCTTACAACTTGGTTTTACCGGCCCGATGCTGCGCGGTTCCGGGGTAGAGTGGGATTTGCGCAAAAAACAACCCTATGAGGTGTACGATCGTCTGGATTTCGATATTCCCGTGGGGGTGAACGGCGATTGTTATGACCGCTATCTGGTACGGATTGAGGAAATGCGGCAATCAACCCGTATCATCAGGCAATGTGTGGAATGGCTGCGCAACAACCCCGGCCCGGTGATTCTGGATAATCATAAAATTGCGCCACCGAAACGGGTAAAAATGAAAGGGGACATCGAATCCCTCATTCATCATTTCAAACTGTTCTCTGAGGGTTTTGTTTTGCCGCAAGGCGAGGTTTATACCGCCATTGAGCATCCCAAAGGTGAATTTGGTATCTACCTGGTTTCTGACGGGGCGAACAAGCCCTACCGGCTGAAAATCCGGGCGGCAGGGTTTGCGCACCTGTCCGCCATGAATGAAATGGCAAAGGGACACATGCTTGCTGATGTGGTGGCCATTATTGGTACGATGGATATTGTATTTGGAGAAATAGATCGATGATGGCAAAACAGAACAAGATGACAAGCAAGCTTCATCTTATTTCTGATGAATCCCGTAATGAAATCGATCGCTGGATAAAAAAATATCCGGAGGGACAACAGCGTTCTGCCGTAATGGCGGCGTTGCGTATCGTTCAGGATCAAAACAAGGGTTATCTGACCAGCGAGTTGATGGATGCGGTTGCCGAATATCTGGAAATGCCGCCAATCGCCGTCTATGAGGTGGCGACGTTTTATTCCATGTATGAACATGAACCGGTGGGGCGCCACAAGATCTGCGTCTGTACCAATATTTCCTGTATGTTGCGTGATTCTGACAATATCGTAAAACATTTGAGCGAACGGCTTGGCATCAAACTGGGGGAAACGACCACAGATGGACGCTTTACCCTGAAGGAGGTGGAATGCCTCGGTGCCTGTGTCGAAGCGCCCGTATGCCAGATTGGCGACACTTATTATGGTGATCTGACACCTGAAAAAATTGATCAGATCCTGGAAAACCTGGACTAGAAACCCAGCTGTGATGATAACGATAAAAAAACATATCCGGGGAGGAAAACATGGCAAATGAAGTCTGTTTTCGCACCCTGCATCTTGACAAACCGTGGACGCTCGAAAGTTATCGGAGTGTCGGTGGTTATGAAGTCCTGAAAAAAATTCTGGCGGAGAAAACACCGCCGGAAACCCTGATTGAAGAACTCAAGACTTCCGCCTTGCGCGGGCGCGGTGGTGCCGGTTTCCCCACTGGTCTGAAATGGAGTTTTATGCCGCGTACGGCACCGGGTCAAAAATATATCGTCTGTAATTCCGATGAAGGCGAGCCCGGCACATGCAAGGATCGTGATATTTTGCGTTACAACCCGCACCAGTTGATCGAAGGCATGATCATTGCCGGTTATTGCATCGGTGCATCCAGAGGATACAACTATATCCGCGGTGAATTCTGGGAGCCCTACGAGCGTTTTGAAGCCGCTCTGGATGAGGCGCGTAGCGCCGGTTTGCTGGGCAAGAACATTCTCGGCAGCGGCTTTGATTTTGAATTACATGCCCATCTTGGTGCCGGTGCCTATGTTTGTGGCGAGGAGACCGCCCTGCTCGAATCGATTGAAGGCAAAAAGGGGCAACCGCGTTTCAAGCCGCCTTTCCCGGCGGGGTTTGGTTTATATGGCAGGCCAACCACCATCAATAATACGGAAACCCTGACATCGGTGCCGGTCATTCTGCAGAAGGGCGGGCAATGGTTTCTGGAGATGGGCAAACCCAACAATGGTGGAACCAAGTTGTTCTGTGTTTCCGGACATGTCAACAAGCCGGGAAATTTTGAGATCCCCTTAGGCACGCCGTTTGCTGAACTGCTGGAAATGGCGGGTGGCGTACGCAATGGCCATGCGCTGAAAGCGGTGATCCCGGGAGGTTCCTCGGTGCCGGTGATGCCAGCCGAGATCATCATGCAGACCGACATGGATTATGACTCACTATCCAAGGCGGGAAGCATGTTGGGCGCGGGCTCCGTGATCGTCATGGATGAAACCACCTGCATGGTCAAGGTCCTGGCGCGGCTTTCACATTTCTATTATGAAGAGTCCTGCGGTCAATGTACGCCGTGCCGTGAAGGTACCGGCTGGCTGGCAAGAGTGTTGCACCGTATCGAGCACGGCGAGGGTAAGGCGGAAGATCTGGATTTGCTGGATGATGTGGCGGGCCGCATCAGCGGACGCACCATATGTGCCCTGGGTGATGCCGCCGCGATGCCGGTGAGAAGTTTTCTGAAGCATTATCGCGAAGAGTTTGAATATCATATCAAGCACGGTAAGTGCATGGTTGGAGCGCAAGCCTGAAGGTGACGGGTCAGTTAATGGTTACGATAGAGATAAACGGTCAGCAACTTCAGGTACCAGAGGGTACCATGGTGATCGAGGCCGCTGATAATGCCGGCATCACCATTCCGCGGTTTTGTTACCACAAAAAACTGTCAGTTGCCGCCAGTTGCCGTATGTGCCTGGTCGAAGTGGAAAAAGTGGCCAAACCTCTGCCGGCCTGTGCCACGCCGGTCACCGATGGCATGCGAGTCATCACCTATTCGCAGAAAGCGATCGATGCGCAAAAGAGCGTGATGGAGTTCCTCTTGATCAACCACCCGCTCGATTGCCCGATTTGTGATCAGGGCGGCGAGTGCGAGCTGCAGGATCTGGCGATGGGATACGGGAACGATGTCTCCCGTTTCAGCGAAAAGAAACGGGTCGTACCCGACAGGAACATCGGCCCCTTGATTGCCACCGGCATGACACGCTGTATTCACTGCACGCGTTGTGTCCGTTTTGGCCAGGAGATCGCCGGGGTGATGGAACTGGGTGCCACAGGCCGTGGTGAACATATGCGTATCGGCACCTATGTTGAACAGACGGTCAATTCTGAAATGTCGGGAAATGTGATTGATCTCTGTCCGGTCGGGGCACTTACCTCCAAACCATACCGTTATACCGCGCGCCCTTGGGAAAACACCAGGCATGCGGGGGTGGCGCCACACGATTGTCTGGGTTCGAACATCCATTACGAGGTGCGGCGCAACCATGTCATGCGGGTTTTGCCAAAAGAGAATGAAGCCCTGAATGAAGTATGGCTCTCGGATCGGGATCGTTTCAGCTATACCGCAGTTTACCATCCGCAGCGGGCAGGGCGTCCGATGATCAAACAGGGTGAAGAATGGAAGGAAACCGAATGGGAGACCGCGCTGCATTATGCGGTGGAAGGTCTCAAGGCGGTCGCCAAGGCGAAATCGGCCGAGCAAATCGGCGCCTTGATTTCACCCAGCGCCACCCTGGAGGAGCACTATCTGCTGCAAAAACTAATACGTGGTTTGGGTTCCAGTCATATCGATCACCGTCTTCAGCAGCTGGATTTCACCCACCAGGAACACGCTCCGCTCTATCCCGGACTGGGTGTCGCGATAGCCGGGCTGGAGGAGCTGGATGCGGTTTTGCTTGTCGGTTCCTGGATTCGCAAGGATCAACCGATTGCCGCCCATCGCTTGCGCAAGGCGAGCCGTAAAGGGGCGGTTATCATGGCGCTGAATCCGCTGGATTATGATTTTACCTTCCCCCTGGCCGAGAATCTGGTGGTTCCGCCTTCCGAGATGCCGCAACAGCTGGCGGCTGTCGCCAAAGCGTTGTTGACCATCAGCGGCAAACCGGCACCGGCAGGACTGGAGCGTTTGCTGGAAAATGTCACCACCCAGGATTCGCATCTGCAAATCGCCCGGCATTTGCACAGCGCCGGCAAGGGCGCGGTACTGCTGGGCGCTCAGGCGATGAGCCAGCCGGAGTTCTCACAGCTACAGGCGCTGGCCGGTGTGATCGCGGATCAGGCCGGGGTCGTCGTCGGCTTTTTGCCCCAAGGAGCGAATGCAGCAGGCGCCTGTCTCGCCGGCAGTTTGCCGCATCGGACGGTGGGCGGGGAAAAAACCACGGCAGCAGGCAAACCGGCAAATACCATGATGCAGGAAGGCATGGCCGCTTTTCTGCTCTATGGCGTCGAGCCGGAATTCGATTGTGCGGATGCGGCAAAATCGATTTCAGCCGTGACAGAGGCGGATTTTGTTGTCTGTTTCAGCGCGTATCTCACCGATACCATGAAAAGCTATGCCGATGTGATCCTGCCCATCGGTCTCAATGCGGAAACCAGTGGCACATATGTCAATGCCGAAGGTGTCTGGCAATCGTTTCAGGGGGCGGTCAAACCGATGGAAGAGGTCCGTCCCGGCTGGAAGGTGTTGCGGGTGATGGGCAATCTGTTCGAGCTGGATGGTTTTGCATACCTCTCCAGTGAGGAGGTACGCAATGAAGTGGAATCCCTGGTGGGGTCACCCAAATATAACGCTGCGCTGGAATGGCATTGCCCGGACAAACTGGCTGCCGCACCATCAGGCTTGCAACGTATCGGATATCTGCCGATTTACGCGGTGGATCCCCAGGTGCGTCGTGCCCAACCGTTGCAACAGACAAAAGACGCCATGCTGGCCGCTGCCTATATGAACAGTACCACCGCCGCGCAGCAGAAGCTGTCCGAAGCCGAAAGTGTGACGGTGAGGCAAGGGGAGGCGAGCAGCAGTCTGCAGGTGGTGATTGATGAAGGTGTGCCGGATAACTGCGTTTTTATCCCTGTGGCTGTGGACGGCAGTGAAACCCTGGGATGCAGCTTCGGTGCCATCGAATTACAAAAAAACAATACAACCAGCTAAAGGCACGCCATGATAGAGTGGATACAATCAGTTTTCAGCATTCTGCCCGAAGCGTTGCAGACGCTGGTAGTGATCCTGTTGAAGATCGTTGCCATCGTTCTGCCCTTGATGCTGTGTGTCGCCTACCTCACCTACGCCGAGCGCAAGATCATCGGTGCCATGCAGGTCCGCCTGGGGCCGACCCGCGTAGGTCCTCGCGGCCTGCTTCAACCTATCGCCGATGCGGTGAAATTGATGTTCAAGGAGATCGTCATTCCGGCGGGTGCCAACAAACTGCTGTTTATCATTGCGCCGATATTGTCGATTGGTCCGGCCCTGGCGGCCTGGGCGGTAATTCCCTTTGATGTGGAACTGGTGCTGGCGGATATCAATGCCGGCTTGCTGTACGTGCTGGCGGTGACCTCAATCGGAGTGTATGGTGTGATTATTGCCGGTTGGGCTTCCAACTCCAAATACGCATTGCTGGGTACCATGCGTGCAGCAGCGCAGATTGTTTCCTATGAAATTGCCATGGGGTTTGCACTGGTCGGCGTGTTGATGGCCAGTGGCAGTCTCAATCTGGGAGAAATCGTGGCGGCCCAGTCCGGCAGTTTTTTCCACTGGTTCTGGCTGCCGCTGTTACCGTTGTTTTTCATCTATTTTATTTCGGCGGTGGCGGAAACCAACCGCGCGCCTTTTGATGTGGCCGAAGGCGAATCGGAACTGGTCGCCGGTTTCCATGTGGAATATTCAGGCATGGTGTTTGCTGTGTTCTTTCTCGCCGAATATGCCAATATGATTCTGGTGTCCGGTCTGGCGGTGATCATGTTTCTCGGCGGTTGGCTCTCGCCCTTTCAGGGGTTGCCGCAAGCGGTATTTTCAATTCCGCTGCTTGGGGCAGTGCTGGACAACGGTATCCACTGGTTTCTTATCAAGATATCGGTTTTCCTGTTTTTGTTTCTCTGGTTCCGGGCCACATTTCCGCGTTATCGCTATGATCAGATCATGAGACTGGGCTGGAAAGTGTTTATCCCGGTTACGATCGTCTGGTTGCTGCTGTTGGGTGTTGCGGTGCTGGCCGGTTTGCCGCCATGGTTTGACGCAGTTTGAAGGGTATAAGCGCATGCAGCGATTGATACGATTCTTCAAAAGCCTGTTCCTACTGGAACTGTACAAAGGGTTGAGTGTAACCGGCCGCTATTTTTTCCTGCGCAAGTTCACCTTGCGCTACCCCGAGGAAAAAACGCCGCTGTCACCGCGTTTTCGCGGACTGCACGCCTTGAGGCGTTATCCCAACGGTGAAGAACGTTGTATCGCCTGCAAGTTATGCGAAGCGGTCTGCCCGGCGATGGCAATCACCATTGAATCAGAACCGCGTGAAGACGGTACGCGTCGCACCACGCGGTATGAGATTGACTTGACCAAGTGTATTTTCTGTGGCTTTTGCGAGGAATCCTGCCCGGTGGACTCAATCGTTGAAACACATATCTTTGAGTATCACGGTGAGGAACGGGGCGACTTGCTCATGAACAAACAGCGCCTGCTGGCGGTGGGCGACAAATACGAACAGGAAATCGCCGCGGCCCGCGAGATCGATTCAGCCTACCGGTAATTTTGGAACAGAGCGAAGATGGGAACCGAAAAAATAATTTTCTATATATTTGCGTTCATCGTGGTGTTTGGCGCCACCATGGTGATCAGCGTGCGTAATCCGGTGAAAGCGGCGCTCTATCTGGTGTTGACCTTTTTTGCCAGCGCAGCGATCTGGCTGCTACTGGAAGCGGAGTTTCTCGCCATCGTGCTGGTGCTGGTTTATGTGGGTGCAGTGATGGTGTTGTTTGTCTTCGTGGTGATGATGCTGGATATTAACGTCGCCAGGTTGAAGGAAGGTTTTATTCGCTATCTGCCGCTGGGAATCGGTGTCGCGGTGTTGATGGCGGTGATGATGATCATGGTCGTTGGTCCGGAATATTTCGGCCTGGATAAAATCGCCGCGCCGGAGCGCCACGGGGCGGATTACAACAACATCCGGGAAATCGGCGGTATTTTATATACCGTATATGTCTATCCGTTCGAGATCGCCGCAGTCATATTACTGGTTGCGATCGTGGCAGCAATCGTTTTGACCTTGCGGCGCCGGCCGAACACCCGCCAGCAGCGTCCGGAAGAACAAATTGCAGTCAAGCGCGGGGAACGTGTGCGTATGGTGAAAATGTCAGCGGAGGAACGCAAATGATAGCTCTCTCCGATGTTCTGATCCTGGCCGCCATTCTGTTTTGCCTGAGTGTTGCCGGCATTTTTATCAACCGCAAGAACGTTATTATTTTATTGATGGCAGTAGAATTGATGTTACTGGCAGTCAATATGAATTTTATTGCGTTCTCCTATTTTCTGGGAGATATTGCAGGACAGGTCTTCGTGTTTTTCATTATGACCGTGGCGGCGGCAGAAGCCGCGATTGGATTGGCCATTCTGGTGGTGCTGTTCCGCAACAAGCGCACTATCAACGTAGATGATCTGGATTCAATGAAGGGGTAGGCGAACGTGACTGAAAACATGCAAAACGTTTATCTCTGGATTGTTCTGGCGCCATTGATCGGCTCGGTGATCGCAGGCCTTTTCGGCAAACAGCTGGGTCGAAGCATTACCCATTGGGTGACGATTATCGGTGTGGCGGTAGCCTGGCTGCTATCCATGGTGGCACTTAAACATATTGTGATTGATGGTGCGGAAACGTTCAATGGCACAGTGTATACCTGGATGGTGAGTGACGGCATCCGCTTCGAAGTCGGTTTTCTCATCGACAAACTCTCTGTGATGATGATGGCGGTGGTGAGTTTTGTCTCGTTGATGGTGCATATTTATACCATTGGGTATATGCATGATGATCCCGGCTATCAGCGCTTTTTCAGTTATATATCACTCTTTACCTTTTCCATGTTGATGTTGGTTATGTCCAACAATTTCATGCAGCTGTTCTTTGGCTGGGAAGCAGTGGGACTGGTTTCCTACCTGTTGATTGGTTTCTGGTTCAAACGTGAATCGGCTATTTATGCCAATCTCAAGGCTTTTCTGGTGAACCGCGTGGGCGACTTCGGCTTTTTGCTTGGGGTTGCGGCCGTGCTGATGTATTTTGGCAGCCTTGATTATGTGACCGTTTTTTCCAGGGCGGAAAGTGTAAGTGGCCAGAGCATGGAGATTCTCAACGGCCATCCATGGTCTGTGATGACGGTGATTTGCCTGTTGTTGTTTGTCGGTGCCATGGGCAAGTCGGCGCAAGTGCCGTTACATGTCTGGTTGCCGGATTCAATGGAAGGCCCGACGCCGATCTCTGCCTTGATCCATGCAGCCACCATGGTCACCGCGGGGATCTTCATGGTGGCGCGAATGTCGCCACTGTTTGAACTTTCAGAGACTGCCTTGTCGGTTGTCATGGTGATTGGCGCGATAACGGCTTTTTTCATGGGCTTGCTCGGTCTGGTGCAAAACGACATCAAACGCGTGATTGCCTATTCAACCCTTTCTCAGCTGGGTTACATGACGGTGGCTCTGGGTGCTTCAGCCTATGCGGCAGGGATATTTCATCTGATGACCCATGCCTTTTTCAAAGCCCTGCTTTTCCTCGGCGCCGGCTCGGTGATTATTGCCATGCACCATGAGCAGGACATACGCAAGATGGGAGGGGTGCGGAAATACATGCCCTACACCTGGGCTACATTCCTTATCGGTTCGCTTGCCCTGATTGGCACACCCGGCTTCGCCGGTTTCTATTCAAAGGATTCCATCATCGAGGCGGTAGCGCTGTCGCAGATTGCAGGTTCC
Source organism: Chromatiales bacterium (assembly GCA_027032075.1). GTDB lineage: Bacteria > Pseudomonadota > Gammaproteobacteria > UBA6429 > Thiohalophilaceae > JAJRYG01. The sequence continues at coordinate 202,260 of JALVOC010000089.1, forward strand.
GGTTTCGCTTATGTGGCTGTCCTCCTGGGGGTGTTTATCACCGCGCTGTACAGTTTCCGGCTCTATTTTATCGTCTTCCATGGCGAGGAACGTTTTGATCAACATACGCGCGAACATTTGCACGAAAGTCCCTGGGTGGTCGTGGTTCCCTTGATTCTGCTTGCGATACCTTCTGTGTTTATTGGTTACATGTATGTTGAAAGCATGGTATTTGGAGAGTTTTTCAAAGGGGCCATCCACGTACGCGCGGAGCATAACGTGTTGGGGCATCTGGCCGAGGAGTTTCATGGACCGCTTGCTATGGCGCTGCACGCATTTAAAACATTACCATTCTGGTTTGCAGCAAGTGGCGTGTTCGTCGCATGGTTCTTCTATATGAAACGTCCTGACATCCCTGCGATGCTAAAACAAAAACTTTCCCTGATTTACCAAATCCTGGTGAACAAATACGGCTTTGATCGTTTTAATGAAATAGTTTTTGCAGGTGGTGGCCGTGGTTTTGGCAACCTTTTGTGGAAAATTGGGGATGTCAAACTTATTGACGGAGTGGTGGTCAACGGGGCTGCGCAGACAGTAGGGGTGGTGGCAACAGTAATGCGGCAGATGCAGACGGGTTACCTCTATCACTATGCCTTTGCGATGATTATCGGGGTTTTGCTCCTGCTTGGAATATTTGTTTTATAGAGCAACAAGAAAAAAGGTTAATTGAATGTTAGCTGACTGGCCATTACTAAGCCTGGTGATCTGGACACCCATTATCGGTGGTCTTTTTGTATTAATGACGGGTAATGATAAGCAAGCACCTGTTGCCCGTATCCTGGCTTTATTGTTTGCCATAACAACATTCCTGTTGTCTGTTCCGCTGTGGACCAATTTCAACACCGCTACGGCAATGATGCAATTTGTCGAGCGCTCCAATGAGCCCTGGATCGCTGCATTTAACATTTATTATCATCTGGGTGTGGATGGCATCGCCATGCCGTTGATTCTCTTGACCAGTTTTTCCACGGTATTGGTGGTCCTGGCTGGTTGGGAGGTGATTACCCAAAGGGTGGCGCAATACATGGCCGCCTTCCTCATTATGGAAGGCTTGATGATCGGGGTGTTTTCATCACTGGATGCCGCACTGTTTTATGTTTTCTGGGAAGCGATGCTGATCCCGATGTTTATAATCATTGGCATCTGGGGTGGAGAGCGGCGTGTCTATGCGACCCTGAAATTCTTTTTATATACTTTCTTTGGCTCCGTCTTCATGCTGGTGGCCTTGTTGTACCTGTATTTCCAGACGAACAGTTTTGCCATTCAGGATTATCAGCAATATCCATTGGGGCTGACGGCACAAATACTGATTTTCCTCGCTTTTCTTATTGCTTTCGCAATCAAGGTGCCAATGTGGCCGGTACATACCTGGCTGCCTGACGCGCATGTGGAAGCGCCGACTGGCGGTTCCGTGATCCTTGCTGCGATCATGTTGAAACTGGGAACATACGGTTTCCTGCGCTTTTCCCTGCCGATTACCCCGGACGCAAGCAGAGAACTGGACTGGCTGATGATCAGCTTGTCTCTGATAGCCATTGTCTACATTGGCTTTGTTGCTCTGGTGCAGCGGGACATGAAAAAACTGATAGCCTATTCCTCGATATCACACATGGGGTTTGTAACCCTTGGTTTCTTCCTGGCGTACCGCATTTATACCAATACGGGCGAATTGAAAGGTGCGGTGATGGGGATAGAGGGCGGCATGGTGCAAATGATATCCCATGGCTTTATTTCTGCAGCAATGTTCCTCTCCATCGGGGTATTGTACGACCGCCTGCATAGCCGGGCGATAAAAGACTATGGAGGGGTGGCCAACAGCATGCCGGTATTTGCAGCATTTGCAGTATTGTTTTCCATGGCCAACTCCGGTCTGCCTGGAACTTCCGGCTTTGTCGGGGAGTTTATGGTGATCCTGAGTGCCTTCAAGGCTGATTTCTGGTTTGCTTTTCTGGCCGCGACAACACTGATTTTGGGGGCAGCCTATACCTTGTGGATGGTGAAACGGGTGTTTTTTGGTGAGGTGGCGAATGAAAAAGTGGCTGGCCTGAGTGATATCAACCGCCGTGAATTCATTATTCTGTTTTCCCTGGCGGTAATGGTTCTGTTAATCGGTGTCTGGCCGGCACCCTTGATTGAAGTCATGGAAGCCACTGTCAATAATTTATTGCAACAGATGATGCACTCCAAACTTTAACAAGATCTGATTATACGACACAGAAAAATGATAAATTTTCAATTACCTGATTTCAGTCCGGCGCTACCAGAGATGTTTTTGCTGGGTATGACCTGCATTGTGCTCATTGTTGATCTTTTCCTCAATGACAGAACCAGGCTGGTCACCTATTTCCTCGCGCAGGTCGCCTTGCTGGGTACCTTGATGATCACGCTCAATACCGTCAGTCTTGATGTGCAGACGACTTTTAGCGGGGTCTTTATCCGGGATCCCATGTCGGATGTATTGAAAATAGCGGTTTATACAGCCGCCTTTGTCACTTTTCTGTATGCCAAGGACTATTTGCGTGACAGAGGTATCCTGAAAGGTGAGTTTTATGTACTTGGCCTTTTCGGTGTTTTAGGGATGATGGTCTTGATCTCGGCGCATAATTTCCTCACCGTCTATCTTGGGCTGGAACTGTTATCCCTCTCCATGTATGCAATGGTGGCATTACAGCGGGATTCTGCGGTTGCCTCGGAAGCTGCAATGAAATACTTCATACTCGGCGCAATCGCCTCAGGGATGTTGCTCTACGGCATGTCGATTATCTACGGCATCACCGGCAGCCTGGATTTGTCGGAAATGGCAGCGCAAATCTCAACGCAAAAATCACATATATTAATGGCGTTCGGCCTCGTGTTTATGATTGTTGGAATTGCCTTCAAGCTCGGTGCCGTTCCCTTCCACATGTGGTTGCCGGATGTGTATCATGGTGCGCCAACCGCAGTCACTTTATACATTGCCAGTGCGCCAAAAATTGCAGCATTTGCCATGTTAATGCGTTTATTGATCGATGGCTTATATGGCATGCACGAACAATGGCAGGGTATCCTCATCATCCTGGCAGTGTTATCCATGGGTGTTGGTAATATCCTGGCAATTGCCCAGACAAATATCAAACGCATGTTGGCCTATTCGACAATATCCCATGTTGGTTTTCTCATCCTGGGCGCGCTTACCGGCACGCAAAACGGTTTTGCTGCATCCATGTTCTATACACTTTCCTACGTGTTGATGGCGTTAGGCGGTTTCGGCATGATTATCTTGATGAGCCGCAAAGGCTTCGAGGCAGACAAACTGGAGGACTATAAAGGTCTGAATCAACGCAGCCCGTGGTATGCCCTGATGATGCTTATCCTGATGTTTTCCATGGCGGGTGTGCCACCGTTTCTCGGTTTTTGGGCGAAACTTGCGGTACTCGAGGAAGTGGTTGCCGCTGGCCACGTGTGGCTGGCGATTGTCGGTGTGATATTTTCCATTATCGGTGCATTCTATTATATCCGCGTTGTAAAACTGATGTATTTCGACAAGGCGGATGTCAGTGAACCATTGAGCAGCAGCCTCGACATGCGTCTGATGATCAGTCTGAACAGTCTGGCGGTACTGTTCCTTGGTATTTTCCCAAGTGGCATGCTGAACATGTGCCTGCTTTCCGTTCCCGGCTAAATACGTGTTCCGAATGCCGGATCATTTAACATTAGTGGCAGATTCCGGTTTGCATCCGTGGCTTAAGTGGCGTGCTATTCGGAACACTTATTTGGAAAACATCTTTCCTTTTTTACCCGTCAAGAACATCCAGCACAGAAGATAACAATCCCGCCAGCTTGCCTGTGCCGCTGCTACCCGAAAAACACCGCCAGCTTAATAAAAAACCGTGGTGGGGCGATGTGTCACTTCACCGGTGTGTGGCTGGTTTGCCTGTGTTTTATCAGGGTCGATTATTTATGGCCAAACAAGTCAGAAACAAAAACAGTAAAATTTGTAATAATTTTCCTCGTTTTACTGCAATATGCAGTATTTCTTATTAAGAATATGGTGTAATGCTTATGTGGTGATCTTAATTTTCTTTTCTTCATCCCCTGTTTCTGCGATACTTGCTGCATAATGCAACTGCGAGGAATGCAGCTATGCAGTTACGTCATAAATTTTTTATCGTCCTAGCCCTGTTGAGCAGTATTCCGCTGCTGATTTTGTTGTTTGGTGCGGTGGAGCAGCTACAGCGCGAAGTAACCGCCCGTACCTATACGGAGATGCGCGGCACGCTCGACAAAATGGCGGGTGAAATAGACCTTATTCTCAATAATCAAAAATCGATTGCGAAAGGTCTGGCGCGCGTGCCTGCGGTGCGTCATTTCGCCAACGCGGCAATGAATAAAGACAAATCGAAAAAATCGGAATATAACCGTTATGCGGAAGAGCTGGAACAATTCTTTTTAAACTACCAACACTCGGTACCAAGCATTCAGGCCTTAAGATTCATCGATGCCTCGGGTAAAACACTGGTCAAGGTCAAGGAGGGAAAACCGGTTGAGGCAAAATTTACCGATAAATTAAGTGGGCGATTGTATGTGGCCGATCAGTCCAAGCGGCAATTTTTTCGTTATGCGACGAAGGATGGTGTTTCTGTCGTAATGTCCGATTTTGAGTTGGGCCAGGTTTCAAGAGATGCCGATTTTTGTCCGGCAATGGTTCGTTATTCAGTGCCAATCAGGGACGAAGTGGATAATCTCGAAGGTGTATTGGTGATCAATATGTGGGGGACGCGCCTCGATGCCACCATTGAAGCCTCTCTGGGGGGGCATTCTGTCAATGCGTATATCGTGCAGATGGATGAAAACGTTCGTCGGGATGGCGTATATCTATATCACCGTGATACGAACAAGCGTTTTGCCAACCAGTTGGGATCTGATTACCGTTTGTCGAATGAGCTGACAAAGGAAGAGTGGCAACGCATTCGTGCAACAGACAAATACGGAACGCTGTTCCGGGATGATGGCAGAATGTTGTTTTTCCGCAAGCTGGCGCCATATGCTGACCGTGACACCCGTTGGTTACTGGTTCTGGAAACGGGTTACAACGAGGTGTATGCGCCGATTAACAAAATGCGAAAATCGATTTTAATGTTGTTGGCCATCCTGCTGGTTGTCAGTATGTTAATCGCCATCTGGGCGTCAGGGCGACTTACAAAACCTGTACATAATCTTGCCGGAATTTTCCGGCGTTACGCCGATGGTAACAGACAAATCCGTTTCGAACCCTCGACTTCCAGCCAGGATGAAATCGAACAGGCTGGGCAGGCCTTTAATTACCTTGCCGAGAAACTCGAATCCACTGAAAAAGAACGTGCCGAAGCAGTGCGTGCGGCCTGCCAGTCAGAGCGTCTGGCGGCGTTAGGACAACTGGCGGCAGGAATCGGTCATGAAATAAACAATCCCTTGATGAATATCATGTCGCTGGCTGATTTGATTGAATCATCAATAGATGATTCGCATCCGGAAATAAAGAATGATCTGAAAATATTAAAAAAGGAAGGGCAGCGATGTGCCCGCATTATCCAGGGGATCCTGAGTTTTGCCCGGGAAAAGAAGCCAAGTTATGAGCTGTTCAATATGTCGGAGTTGATCGAGGAAACGCTGGAATTATTGCATTATCGTATTGAAACAGCAGGCATTGATCTTTTGCAGGATGTGCAGCCGCAACTCTACATGGAGGGTGACGCGAATTTGCTGCAACAGGTTCTGGTGAACGTTATCCTGAACGCTATCCAGGCATCGAGCAAGCACTCCTGTATCCGTATTGATGCTTATCAGCATGATAATGACATAAATATTGAAATTTCGGACAATGGTATCGGAATCTCAGAAGTGGATTATTCAAAAATATTCGATCCGTTCTTTACTACCAAAGGTGAGGGGCAAGGCACGGGCCTTGGGCTTTCAATCAGCTACGGTATCATCCAGCGCCACCAGGGCAGTCTGGCGATTAAAAACAATATATCGGGGGGCGTAAAAGTCATAATTCGTTTGCCTGTAAAAGCTGAAGACGGCGTGTTGCGTCAGGAAATAAAGGAGTCTGTCAATGTCGGCTAAAAAGTCAAGAATCCTGTTTGTAGATGATGATGTGGTGACATGTCGGGTGATGCAGAGAAATTGTGACAATGTCCAGTATGCCTGCACGGTATTCCAGGATGCACGCGCCTGCTTGTCATTGTTCGAGAAAGAGAGCGCAGATATTATTATCACCGACCTGCGGATGCCGCATATGAACGGTTTTGAGTTTTTGAGCAAGATCCGGGAGATCGATCAGGAGGTGCCGGTACTGGTGATGACGGGGTATTCCTCGGTGGAAAATGCGGTCGAGGCGATGAAAAGAGGCGCGTCGGATTTCATCAAGAAACCATTTGATTTTGCCGAATTGCGTATCCTGATTGAGCGCGCCCTGAAAAATGCAAAACTCAGAACGGAAAATAAATTATTGAAGCGGCAACTGGGATCCAAACGCAACCGCTTTGGCATGATTGGCGATACGCCGGTGATGAAAACGTTGTTTAATACGATTGAAAAAGTTGCGGAAGTGAGTTGCAGTGTCATTATAACTGGTGAAACAGGCACAGGCAAAGAGCTTGTCGCCAGAGCATTACATAATTTCAGTCCCAGAAAAGATGCACCGTTTATTGCAGTTGACTGCGGAGCGCTGACAACAACCTTACTGGAAAGTGAGTTGTTTGGACACGAGAAAGGCGCTTTTACCGGTGCAGTGCAAAGGAAATACGGGCTGATAGAACAGGCAGACGGCGGTACCCTGTTTCTGGACGAAATATGTAATATCTCGGATGCCATGCAAATGAAACTGATGCGGGCGATTGAGGAAAATTGTTTGACCCGTGTAGGTGGCAGTACACCGATATCCTTCGACGTACGGTTTATCGCTGCAAGCAATCGTGATCTTGAAAAAATGGTGGAGCAGGGTGAATTACGGCAGGATTTTTATCATCGACTGAACGTCGTGAATTTTAATGTCCCACCCTTGTCTGAGCGCGCCCAGGATATACCTGCATTGGTGGACAAGTTCGTGGAGGAATTCAACCTGCGGTATAACCGGCGTGTGCAGGGATTCGACAGTGTTTCCCTGCAGCGACTTTGCGCAGCACGCTGGAGAGGTAACGTCAGGGAATTACGTAATACTGTCGAGCGTTGCGTGATACTGGCAGAAGGGCCGGTTTTGCACTGGGAAGGAAAAACGGAGATGGATTCGTTTGATTTTGATGTCCCGGTGAAATTTTCGGATGATGAATTCTACTCACTAAATCGCCTGGAGCAGGAATATATCAATCATGTGCTGAAGTGTTTCAAAGGCAAAAAGACCAAGGCTGCCGAAATACTTGGAATTGACAAAACAACATTGTGGAGAAAGCTGCGTCGTTATGAGAATGATACGGAAGTATTGTGATGTGCAAATATTGCCGCATAAATATTTTGCATAACGCAATGTTTTATGCGGGTTGATTTAAAACAATTCCACCATGAAGTACGTAAGTTGTTGAATTTTCTATATAATATATTTATCTTGGAAGTTGGTACAAAGATTGCTCAACTACTCAGGACTTAAGTACATAATAACCCCAGGAGGAGACAGCATGAAGTCAGCTTTCAGAAAATCATTTATATTGCTTGCGGTTGCACTGTTAGGCCTCGGTGTTGCAACGGCACAGGCCGGCACCGCAAAGAATGGTTATAACAAGCAGAAAGTCGTTTACCACATCAATAATATTCATACTGCCAAGGGTGCGTTACGGAATGTAAAAAATCACCTGAATGCGTTGGGTGATGAAAACATTGAAGTTATCGTCGTCACCCACAGTAGCGGTGCTTTCGCATTGGTCGACGGTTCAATGGGTAAAAAAGACAAGAAAACCGGCAAGGTTTATGATTTCCGTGACACCATCGCAAGTCTGGCGAATCGAGGCGTCAAATTCCAGATTTGTGCAAATACGATCCGCGGTAAGAAAATTGACAAAAACAAGATCAGTGAATTTGCTGAAGTTGTCCCTTCCGGCGTTGCACAAGTCGCTGATTTGCAGCAGAAAGGCTATTTGTACATCAAACCTTGAGCAGGAACATATCTACTGCAACATCGACGGGCGTATATGCTACGCCCGTTTTTTTTTGCGCCAAAATTATAAGACTGGTTGAATGCTGCCTGATTTTGTCCAAAAGGAGCCCTGGAACATTGACAATACGTTAACTAAGGGTGGGACAATACTGCAGATTTGATTTTCTTTCCTGTTTTATCTTTTATCTCCAAAAAAAAGGCGTGCTGACTCAGCACGCCATGACTACAAAGGAGAAGAAAACGAACCGGCAAATCGCTTATTTGATTTTCGCTACTGAACTCCCGCTGTTGCCTTTGTTATCGACCCAGGAGATTTTCAGGCTATCACCCGCTTTTGCGCCTTTGAAACGGAAGGAAAGAAAAGGGTTCTTGGAAACCCCTGGTCCCCACATGCAGTTTAATATTGCTTTATTACCGTGTTCGCATTTTACTTCGGTAATGTAGTGTGCCGGGATGAGTTTGCCGGTTTTTTTGTTTTTGCGCATTCCCGTTTCCATCGGGTGAAAAATAATCGCTTTTACGGTTGTTTTTCCGTTATCCACCCAGGCGCGTATTTTCATTTTATTTGCCATCTACTTTAATCCTCTTGATAAAATCAGGTATCCACCGTTGTTAACCGCCACACCCGCCGAGTGTGACCTTTACCGATTTTTTTGCGGTGTAGAGTTTGCCGTTCGATTTGACAACAGCGATCACATCGGAGGTTTTTGCCATTTTAATCCTGCCCGTAATAAAACCATCCGTAACGCTGGACATTTCATAACTGGCGGAAAGGGGAAAGTTATTCACGGGTACAAAGATGGAGATGTTTTCCACGTTCGGCAGCGTTGTTGTTACCGAGACAGAAACCACGGCTCCATTCTCAGCAATATCCGGAGCTTTGACGGTGATCGCCTTGCTGTCAATCGGCTTGCGCTTGCCGTTGAGGGCATGCAAAGCCTCGGGATATTTTTTGGCGCTGAACGCCTGTTTTGGCCAGGCGGCAAACACGGTTCGCGGTGTCAGCAGGTTGGCGCCGGCCGCAACCGCCACACAACTGGCGGTCATGCCGGCTTTCAGCAGAATTCGACGGGTTTTCAACATAGAATAGAGCTCCTCAAGCAGGGTTGGTGTTATTTCCTCCCAGAATTGATTGCAAAAATGACGCCAAGTTGAAATAGGCAATAAAAACAATAACATACGAGTCTCCTACATCACGGAGGCGAAATATCACTGCAAAACGCAATATGCATTATTGCAGAATCATCACTTGGGTGCGCCGGGAGGCTGCGGATCCAGACAAAATTCTGTGCAGGGAACAGGGGCATTCCCGCCTTGGTCATATTTCTAAAGATGCCTTGAAAAAACCCCATCGCCTCTGTAGAATCCACCCTCTCGAGTGCGGGGTGGAGCAGTCCGGTAGCTCGTCGGGCTCATAACCCGAAGGTCGTTGGTTCAAATCCAGCCCCCGCTACCATTTCTCAGGATAGCCTAAGTAATTGATTTACTTAGGCTATTTTGTTTTAATCCCAAGTTTCTCCTTGTGGTTGCCAAAAATTTCCCTGGCCGTAAATCCTCTTGCTGCCCTGAGTGTTCGATTTCCGCTTCGTTGTGGATAAGGAAAGCCGCTAGCGGCAGCCGGCATGTGTCCGATGTCGGCGATAGCGGTATGGCAGGCGGGTGGGGCAATGTCGTGGCTTGCGCAGCAAGCGTGAGTGGGACGGCGATACGGGAGTGAGCGGATCGGCCACGCCGCGCAGAAGCAGGCATTTTCCGTCAGGCGCCGTGAACGCCTGGGAGGGACAGTGCCCGGCCAAATGGTGTACGCGGGGCAGGTCGTGTCCAGTCAGCGGCTATCCCGGCAGGCTTTGCGAATCGCCTTGAGGGTGCTATACTCCCGCTGATTTTCAGAAGTAAATAAAAAGTGGGCCTTGAGCCCACTTTTTATTTACGGAAGGGGAAACTGGCGCGGACTAGCCGATGTCGCCATCGTTCGGCGCGAGTGGGAGATGGTTGAGGTGTGTGAGGTATGCGGGTTCGGGACCGGTTAACAGAATTGGTGGCATCGGCGGTTGAGCCTTTGGGTTATGAACTGCTCGGTGTGGAGTATCTGGCGCAAGGGCATCATTCCCTGCTTCGTATATATATAGATAGCCCCGGCGGGATAACGCTGGAGGATTGCGAACGGGCCAGCCGCCAGGTCAGTGCCGTACTGGATGTGGAGGATCCTATCAAGGGTCAGTACACACTGGAAATGTCTTCCCCCGGCCTGGATCGCCCTTTGTTTACTGCGGAGCATTTCAGGCAGCATATCGGGCAGATGGTTAAATTAAGGCTGCGAGTGCCCGTAGAGGGGCGTCGCAAATTTACCGCGGTAATCCGCAAGGTTGAGGGGGAATTGCTTCAGATCGATTCACCGGAGACAGAAGAGAAATGGCAGCTTTCTCTGGAGAACATCGAGAAAGCGAATTTGGTGCCCGATTACGATGGGCTGACAGGGAGTCGGGATTGAAAACAATCGCCGATTTATTGATAGAGTGAGACAGACAGAGGCCGTACGATGAACAAAGAGATTCTGCTGGTTGTTGATGCAGTCTCCAACGAAAAGGGCGTGGATAAAAGCATTATCTTTGAAGCAATTGAGATAGCGCTGGCAACCGCAACCAAAAAACGTTTCGACACTGATGTGGATATTCGCGTCAGTGTGGATCATGAAACCGGTGACTATGAAACGTTCCGCCGTTGGGAAGTGGTGGAAGACGATGCGGTGGAAGCGCCGGAACGCCAGTTTACCCTGTCTGCAGCACGTATTGATGATCCGAATATCCAGGTCGGTGATTTTATCGAGGAACAGATTGAATCGATAGAATTCGGCCGCATTGCGGCGCAGACGGCGAAACAGGTCATTGTGCAGAAAGTGCGTGAGGCCGAGCGCGCCCAGGTGGTGGAAGCTTACAAGGATCGCATTGGCGAACTTGTGATGGGGGTGGTGAAACGGGTGGAACGTGGAAATGTCTATCTTGATTTGGGGAATAATGCAGATGCCATTATTTTCCGTGAAGATCTGATACCGCGGGAATCCATTCGTGCCGGAGATCGCATTCGCGGTTACCTCAAGGAAATCAACACTGAAGTACGTGGTCCGCAACTGTTCGTCAGTCGTACCGATCCGCGCTTCTTGATCGAATTGTTCAAAATCGAGGTGCCGGAAGTCGGTGAAGGTCTGATAGAAATCATCGAAGCCTCACGTGATCCAGGTTTACGGGCAAAAATTGCGGTAAAAAGCAATGAGCCAAGGATTGATCCGGTCGGTGCCTGTGTTGGCATGCGTGGTTCGCGGGTGCAGGCGGTATCGAACGAACTCTCCGGGGAACGCGTTGATATCGTTTTGTGGGACGAAAACCCGGCGCAATTTGTCATCAATGCGATGTCGCCAGCAGAGGTTGAGTCCATCGTGATGGATGAGGTTACCCATGTGATGGACGTGGCGGTCAGCGAAGATCAGTTATCCCAGGCAATCGGCCGCGGTGGCCAAAACGTCAAGCTTGCCAGCGAGTTGACAGGCTGGACCCTCAACGTCATGTCATCAAGCGAAGCCGAAGAGAAGAGTGAAGTCGAGGCGGAACGGTTGCAAAAGATGTTCATGGAGCAACTCGATGTGGACGAGGAAATAGCCGTTATCCTGGTGCAGGAAGGTTTTTCCACCATTGATGAGGTGGCCTATGTGCCTACCAGTGAGATGCTGGCAATTGAGGAATTCGATGAAAATATGGTTGAGGAGTTGCGTGGGCGTGCGCGTGACGTGCTTTTGACCCGTGCCATCAGCAGTGAGGAAGATTTTGTCAGTGTGGAACCGGATGAAGATCTGAAAAATATGGAAGGCATGGATCTTGATCTGGCTTTCAAATTGGCAAAAAACGGCATCGTAAGTATGGAAGACCTGGCGGAACAATCGGTGGATGAACTCCTCAGTATCAATGAGGATCTGGATGAGGAAACGGCGGGGAAGTTGATTATGCAAGCACGTGAACCCTGGTTTGCGGAGCAATCTGAATAATTTTAAGCAGTGACCGAGGGGCAGGAGAGAACTATATGGCAGACGTAACCGTCAAACAATTTGCTGAAGTGGTGGGGATTTCGGTCGACCGCCTGTTGGAGCAGCTAAAGGAAGCGGGTCTGCCGATCAGCGATGCCGATGCAACCATCGGTGATGCCGAAAAGATGGAATTACTCGGCTTTTTACGCCACAAGCACGGTTCCACGGCAGAAGGTGAAGAAGCATCCCCGGCAGCATCGAAAAAGATCAGTTTAAAACGAAAATCGACCAGTGTCCTCAAGGTTACCAACCAGCAGGGGCGGGCCAAGGCCGTAACCGTCGAAGTGCGCAAGAAACGCACCTACGTCAAGCGCAAGGCGGTTATGGAAAAAGAGCAGGAAGAGCTGGCCAAGGCGCGCGAGGAAAAGGAAAGACTGGAAGCAGAACGACGGCAACAAGAGGAAGAAGCCAGGCGCCGCATAGAAGAACAACAGGCCAAGCGCCAGGCGGAAGAAGATGCACGCCGGCAGGCTCTGGATGAGGCCAAAAAAGCAGAGGAATTGCGTAAAGCCGAAGAAGAGCAGCGTAAAGCCGAGGAAGAGGCGCGTAAACAGGTTGAGGCGATCGCCAAACAGCAGGCTGAAGCCAAACCCAAACCCGAGGGGCGAGAAGCGCATGCCCGGGGCAAAAAAGGCGCAAAGGAACGCGGCACGAAATACGGTCGTGCAGAATTGCATGTGAGTGGTGAGAAATCGGGCCGCCGCAGGAAGAAAACCAAGCCACACAGGGTTTCCACCACCGCAACAACAGAACACGGTTTCACCAAACCGACCGCCCCCATCGTAAGAGAGGTCACTATCCCCGAAACCATCACCGTGGCGGAACTGGCACAGAAAATGTCGGTAAAAGCGGCAGAAGTCATCAAGGTGATGATGAACATGGGTTCCATGGTGACGATAAACCAGGTGTTGGATCAGGATACCGCCGTCATCGTTGTCGAAGAGATGGGGCATAAGGCGAATCTCCTGAAAGAGGATGCCATTGAGACAGAAATTGTTGAGGAAGTCGCCGAGGCGGAGGAGCAGCCGCGCTCACCGGTGGTTACCATTATGGGGCACGTGGACCACGGTAAAACCTCGTTGCTCGACTATATCCGCGAAAGCCGGGTGACCGCAGGAGAAGCAGGCGGCATTACCCAGCATATCGGCGCCTACCATGTGGCCACCGACAAGGGTGAAATCACCTTCCTCGACACCCCCGGTCACGAGGCGTTTACCGCCATGCGTGCCCGCGGTGCCAAGGTTACCGATATCGTGGTGCTGGTAGTGGCGGCGGACGATGGTGTGATGCCACAAACCCGTGAAGCCATTCAACATGCCAAGGCAGCCGAAGTACCGCTGATTGTGGCGGTCAACAAGATTGACAAGCCGGAAGCGGATCCCGATCGGGTCAAGAACGAACTGGCCCAGGAAGATGTCATTCCGGAAGACTGGGGGGGCGACACCATATTCGTGAATGTTTCGGCCCATACCGGTGAAGGCGTAAAAGATTTACTCGAAGCGATTCTGTTGCAGGCGGAATTACTGGAGCTGAAAGCACCAAAAGAAGGGCCGGCACGGGGCGTGATCATCGAGTCCCGCCTCGACAAGGGGCGCGGGCCGGTTGCGACGGTCCTGGTGCAGCGCGGTACCTTGAAAAAAGGCGATATCCTCCTGGCAGGCCTCGAATATGGGCGTGTGCGTGCCATGTTGAATGAATACGGCAAACAGTTGACCGAAGCCGGTCCTTCCATACCAGTGGAAATAATCGGTTTGTCCGGCACTCCCTCGGCCGGTGATGAATGCACGGTTGTGCAAAATGAACGCAAGGCCCGGGAAGTGGCCCTCTTCCGTCAAGGTAAATATCGTGAGGTCAAGCTGGCCCGCCAGCAGGCAGCCAAACTGGAAAACATGTTTAACCAGATGAAAGAGGGTGAGGTCGCCACTCTGAACGTTGTGCTCAAGGCCGATGTGCAAGGTTCAGTCGAGGCGATTACGGATGCGTTACTCAAGCTCTCCACTGACGAAGTGAGGATCAAGATTGTATCCAGCGGGGTTGGCGGCATCACCGAGTCGGATGTCAACCTGGCCGTGGCCTCCAACGCCATTATTATCGGCTTCAATGTGCGTGCAGACAGTGTTGCCAAGCATCTTATTGACGAGGAAGACGTCGATTTGCGCTACTACAGTGTCATCTACGATCTCATCGACGAAATCAAGAGCGCCATGAGCGGCATGCTCGCGCCGGAATTCAAGGAGGAAATCATCGGTCTGGCCGAGGTGCGTGACGTATTCCGTTCTCCCAAACTTGGGGCCATTGCCGGTTGTATGGTGGTGGATGGTGTGGTCAAACGCAATAACCCCATCCGCGTCTTGCGTGACAATGTGGTGATCTACGAAGGGACACTGGAATCGTTGCGCCGCTTCAAGGAAGACGTCAATGAGGTGAAACAGGGAATGGAGTGCGGCATCGGAGTCAAGAACTACAATGACGTCAAACCGGGCGATCAGATCGAAGTTTATGAACGCGTCGAAGTGGCGCGTGAAGTCTGATGCCTGAAGCTCATTAATGGCAACAGCGTAACGAAAACATGCCCAAGGATTTCAGCCGAACCCGGCGCGTCGCTGAGCAAATGCAGCGCGAACTGGCATTGTTGCTGCAACGCGAGGTGCGTGATCCGCGGCTTGCCGGGGTAACCATTTCTGCTGTCGATCTCACACGCGATCTTTCATTGGCCAAGGTCTATTTCACCCTGTTGACAGAGGACATCACGAAAGAGGAAGCACAACAGGCGCTGGCCAAGGCCAGCGGATTTTTGCGGCATGCCCTTGGCGAAAAAATGCTGATGCGCACGTTACCGCAGCTGCGTTTTATCTATGATGACACGCTTGTTCGCGGTACCGAATTGACCAACCTGATCGATCAGGCTGTCGCCGAAGATCGAAAAAAACACCGGGAAACAGATTAACGTGGCAAGACGACGTTCCAGCGGCCGCAAAATCAGCGGCATTTTGTTATTGGACAAACCGGTTGGTATCACTTCCAACGCGGCGCTGCAGAAAATCAAACGCCTCTACAAGGCCGGCAAGGCTGGCCATACCGGCAATCTCGATCCGCTGGCCAGCGGTCTGTTGCCGATCTGCCTTGGGGAGGCCACCAAAATCTCCAGTTTTCTGCTGGATTCCGACAAGCGCTATCTGGGGACCTGCAAACTGGGGATCCGTACCCGTACCGCCGACGCCGAAGGTGAGGTTGTGGAAACCCGGCCGGTGGGTGAATTGAGCGAACACGAGGTGAACCGCGTCCTGCAACGTTTTCTTGGGGAAATCGAGCAGGTGCCGCCGATGCATTCGGCAGTCAAGGTGAATGGCAAACCGCTCTACAAACTGGCGCATCAGGGGATGGAAATCGAGCGCAAACCCCGACGTGTGAGGATATACGAGCTCAAATTGCGGCGGTTGCAGGGGGACGAGCTGGATATCGAGCTGAGTTGTTCCAAGGGGACCTATGTCCGCACTCTGGCTGAGGAAATAGGCGAGGCGCTGGGTTGTGGTGCGCATCTGAGCGCGCTGCGCCGCACGGCTTCCGGTCCGTTTGGCATCGAGGACGCGCATACGCTGCCGGAAATCGAACATCTGGCGGAAGATGGCCTGGACGCGCTGGATCAGCTGCTGTTGCCAACCGAATATGCGATTGCCGACTGGCCGGAGGTCAATTTAAGCGAAAACACGGCCTATTATCTGCAGCAGGGGCAGGCTGTGCAGGTGCCGCGTGCGCCGACGGACGGCTGGGTGCGAATCCACCGCCACGACGGGGTGTTCCTGGGGGTCGGCCAGATCCTGGAAGATGGCCGGGTTGCGCCAAAACGGCTGCTTCGAACAGGATAAGAAGGGTTTTTATACTTAATTTACTTGTCTCTGGACAGGTGGCGCGGGTAGAATACGCGCTTTGGATTTTCAGTCAAATTTTTGTAATTACAGGAGCTTGCGATGGCCATTAGCGCCGAACAGAAGGCCGCAATCGTTAACGATTTTCAACGTTCTGCCGGGGACACCGGTTCACCCGAAGTACAGGTGGCTCTGCTGTCCGCCAATATCAACGATCTTTCCGAACACTTCAAGGAACATATCCATGATCATCACTCCCGTCAAGGACTGTTGCGCATGGTAAGCCGGCGTCGGAAACTGCTGGACTACCTGAAGAAAAAGGACCTCGATCGTTATCGTGAGCTGATCGCTCGTTTGGGTCTGCGTAAGTAAACCACTGGTTGATTTAAGAGAGAATTACATGACCCTCGTGAAAAAAGAATTCAAATTTGGTGAACATACCGTCACCCTCGAAACGGGTGAGATTGCAAGACAGGCCACTGGTGCGGTCATGGTCAGTGTGGGGGAGACGATGGTGCTGGTTACCGTCGTTGCCGACAAAAAAGAGGTTGAAGGCCGTGATTTTTTCCCCCTCACGGTCAATTACCAGGAAAAAACCTATGCCGTCGGAAAGATTCCGGGTGGTTTCCTGAAACGTGAAGGGCGTCCGTCCGATAACGAAACCCTGATTTCAAGACTCATCGATCGTCCTATCCGTCCCTTGTTTCCGGAAGGCTTCACCAACGAATGCCAGGTGATTGCCACCGTGGTTTCCATGGATCCGGACATCAGCCCGGACATTCCTGCGCTGATCGGCACCTCCGCTGCCCTGGCGATATCCGGCGTACCGTTCAACGGTCCCATCGGTGCGGCCCGCGTCGGCTACAAAGATGGCGAATATCTGCTGAATCCCTCCAACCAGGCGTTGGAAGAATCGGCGCTCGACCTGGTCGTTGCCGGTACGCAAAATGCTGTTCTGATGGTGGAATCCGAAGCGAAGCTGTTGTCGGAAGAGACCATGCTTGGTGCGGTGATGTTCGGCCACGAGCAAATGCAGAGCGTGATCAAGGCCATTCAGGAATTTGCTGCCGAAGTGGGTACCGAGCCCTGGGACTGGCAACCGCCAGCCAAAAACGAAAAGCTGCACAGCGATGTGGCTGCCGTGGCGGAAGAGGCTTTCCAGGCGGCCTATACCATCCGTGAGAAGCAGCCACGCTATGCGCGTCTGGATGAAATTCGCAGTGAAATCAGGGAAAAACTGGTTTCAGACGAAGGTTACACCGAGGAAGAAGTGCGCGAGGCCATCGAGGCACTGGAGAAGAGAGTGGTTCGTGGCAAAATCCTCAATGGTGAACCCCGTATCGATGGCCGGGACACCCGTACCGTACGCCCGATCGATGTCAAGGTCGGCGTCCTGCCGCGCGCACACGGTTCGGCCATCTTTACCCGCGGTGAAACCCAGGCGCTGGTGGTGACCACCCTCGGGACGGAGCGGGACTCGCAAATTATCGACGCACTCACCGGTTCGTACCGTGATCCCTTTATGCTGCAATACAACTTTCCACCCTACTGTGTGGGTGAAACAGGCTTTATCGGCAGCCCCAAACGGCGTGAAATCGGACATGGCCGGCTCGCCAAACGTGGCGTAATGGCGGTGATGCCGGACTTTGAAGAATTCCCATACAGTTTGCGCGTGGTTTCGGAAATTACCGAATCCAACGGTTCCAGCTCCATGGCATCCGTTTGCGGCACCAGCCTTTCCTTGATGGATGCAGGCGTGCCGACCAAGGCGCCGGTAGCCGGTATCGCCATGGGTTTGATCAAGGAAAGCGACAAGTTTGCTGTCCTCTCCGATATCCTGGGTGACGAGGATCACCTGGGCGACATGGACTTCAAGGTGGCGGGCACCACCGAGGGTGTCTCCGCCCTGCAAATGGATATCAAGATCGACGGGATTACCAGGGAAATCATGGCAATTGCCCTGGAGCAGGCCCGCGAAGGGCGTCTGCACATCCTGGAGAAAATGAATGCGGTTATCGACAAACCGCGTGAGGAAATGTCCAGCCATGCACCGCGTTACGTCACCTTCAAGATTAATCCGGACAAGATCCGTGACGTGATCGGCAAGGGGGGCGCCACCATCCGTGCGCTGACCGAGGAAACCGGTACCAGTATCGATATCAGTGACGACGGTGTGGTGAAAATCGCCTCTGCCGATTCCGAGGCGGCCAATGAGGCACGCCGCCGGGTTGAACAACTCACCGCTGACGTGGAAGTGGGTCAGATCTATGAAGGCAAAGTGGCCAAACTCATGGATTTCGGCGCTTTCGTCAATATCCTGCCCGGCAAGGATGGTCTGGTGCATGTTTCCCAGATTTGTGAAGAACGGGTCGAGAATGTCAGCGACAAACTGACAGAAGGTGAAATGGTGAAGGTGAAAGTACTGGAAATCGACAAACAGGGACGCATTCGCCTCAGCATGAAGGCGGTTGGCAACAGCTGATGCCGCCGATTTTCATCGGGGTTCATGAAAAAAGACCGCCTGGCGGTCTTTTTTTGTGCGTAAAGAAAGCCGGATCCGGTTTTTCTTGGCACAAATCATGAATAATTTTTAGGGAATCCGGCCGCATGCGGAAAGTGTGCGGTTTTTTCCCCTGGAGATTGTTCGATGAAAAGAGTCCGAAACTGGTTGTTCCTGTTGTTGCTTTATCATCTGTTGGGTGGATGTGCCCAGGTGATGGCACCGCCCCACGAGATAAAATCACCTGAATTGGGCATGATTTTCGGCCATATCGACGCGGCGATCATGGTAACCGGAATCGAATTGCATGAATATGGAAAATTCTATTTTCCACCTTTCAGGGTGACACCCAAAGTACATGTTTACCCCAATGGTGATTTTATCGCCGTCAACCTGAAACCGGGTAAATATTATATTTCGAAAATCACCCTGGCGAATGACAGGGTGTTCCGTTTGGCGGCACTGAAGCTGAAGCCCTATCAGCTTGTATTCGCGGTTGAAAAGCATGCGATAACCTACACAGGCTCATACAGTATTTCAGGTCCACTGGTGTATGACAGCCGCGCCAGGGGTGACGAATTTTACTTCCAGAAAAGCCGTTTGCCGGGTGAACGGGCGATTTTACGGCGCATGTACGAGATCACCGATGGTACCGGCTGGCAGGCACGGATTGACCGGCGCTTAAAGGAATTGCGGCTCTGACAAAGTTGGCGTCTGTCTTATTTGTTTGCGCGATTCTCGATTAAATCCTCCACCACATGCGGATCGGCAAGCGTGCTGGTGTCACCAAGGTTGTCCAGTTCGTTGGCGGCAATCTTGCGCAGGATGCGGCGCATGATTTTGCCGGAGCGGGTTTTGGGCAGCCCCGGCGCCCACTGAATGACATCCGGTTTGGCAATCGGGCCGATTTCATCACGTACCAGATCGATCAGTTCTTTTTTCAGGCTTTCACTGGGTTCCACGCCTTTGATCAGGGTGACATAGGCATAGATGCCTTGTCCCTTGATGTCATGGGGAAAGCCGACGACAGCGGCTTCCGCCACGGAGTCGTGCAGCACCAGCGCGCTTTCCACCTCGGCAGTTCCCATACGGTGGCCCGAGACGTTGAGCACGTCGTCCATGCGGCCGGTGATCCAGTAATACCCATCCGCGTCACGGCGTGCGCCGTCACCGGTGAAATAATAACCCGGGTAGGTGGTGAAATAGGTGTCCACGAAACGCTGATGGTCGCCATACAGGGTTCTCATCTGACTCGGCCAGGGCTGGCAGATCACCAGCGCGCCCTCTGCTTCACCTTCCAGCAGTTTCTTGCCTTCACTGTCCATGATACCGGGCTTGACCCCGAAAAAAGGACGGCTGGCGGAACCGGGTTTGAGCGGGGTAGCGCCGGGCAGGGGGGTGATCAGGTGGCCACCGGTTTCGGTCTGCCACCAGGTATCGACAATCGGGCAGCGTCCTTCTCCCACCACTTTGTGATACCACTCCCATGCTTCCGGGTTGATAGGTTCGCCCACCGTCCCCAGCAGCCGCAGACTGGCGCGGGAGGTTTTTTTCACCGGTTCATCGCCTTCCCGCATCAGGGCGCGAATGGCGGTGGGAGCAGTATAGAAAACATTCACCTGGTGTTTGTCCACAACCTGCCAGAAACGGGAGGCATCCGGATAATTCGGGATCCCCTCGAAGGAGATGGTGGTGCCGCCGATTGCCAGGGGACCATATACCAGGTAACTGTGTCCTGTGACCCAGCCCACATCCGCGGTACACCAGAAAATATCCCCTTCATGCAGGTCGAAGGTGTATTTGGTGGTCATGGCGACATAGAGGAGATAGCCACCGGTGGTGTGTAGCACGCCTTTGGGTTTACCGGTCGAGCCGGAGGTGTAAAGGATGAACAACGGGTCCTCGGCATCCATTTCTTCCGGAGGGCAATCTGCCGAAGCGCTCTGCATCAACTCGTGATACCAGACATCGCGTTCTGCATGCCAGTCGATATCACCGCCGGTACGTTTGACCGTGAGCACGGTATGCACATTCGGACAGTGGGCAACGGCCTTGTCGGTATTGCTCTTGAGCGGAACCTTTTTGCCGCCGCGTACCCCTTCGTCGGCGGTGATCACCACACGGCAATCCGAATCCAGGATACGGTCTTTCAACGATTCGGGCGAAAAGCCGCCAAACACGACGGAGTGGATGGCACCGATACGCGTGCAGGCCAGCATGGCGTAGGCGGCTTCCGGGATCATCGGCATGTAAATGCAAACCCGGTCGCCTTTTTTGACACCGCGGCTTTTTAAAACATTGGCGAGTTTGGAAACCTCTTCATGGAGCTCGCGATAAGTAATCTTTTTGTCCGTGCCGGGATCATCACCTTCCCAGATGATGGCGACCTGATCCGCACGCGTTTCAAGATGCCGATCGATGCAGTTGTAACTGACATTCAGCTTGCCGCCTTCGAACCATTTGATATAGAGGTTGTCCTTGTCGTAGCTCCAGTCCAGCACCTTGTCCCAGGGTTTGTACCAGCTGACGAATTGCTCGGCCTGTTCGGCCCAGAATCCTTCCGCATCATCCAGTGAGCGCTGGTACATTTCCATATATTTTTCTTCGTCAATATAGGCATTGGCCTGGAAATCCGCCGGGACAGGATAGACTTTCTCGTCAGACATGAAGTAGCTCCTGGGTAATTGGTTTGTTGTTATTGACCCGTGTACCTTAATGAAACTGTCATGCATTCAAACCTGTGGTGATGTTCATGCCGGTAGCGGGCGGTTATCCCTGAATATCGTTTGTGCCATGCTGCGTTACAGCGTGCACCACCGGTTTGTGCTGCCGTCTATTGTCAACAATCATGCTAAAAGCCGCAAGCATTTCTGCCAGCTTGTTTGCCTGATCTTTTTACACAGCCCACCGGATGGAAAGGATATTCAACCGATGCATACGCGCCACGGAACATTCGTAAACAATCCACAGTTGCGACAAATCCCCGGGGGAGGGCGTAACGTTGAAGAAACACCCTTACACGACCGGGTCAAGGCGGCGTGCGGGAGAACTGCTTGACATCATACAGGGATATGGCATTAAATAACTGACCGGTCAGTTATTTATTCAGGAAATTGTGGTTATTCCAGTATGAACAAAACAGTGAGTCAGCGTTGGCAACGCCGAAAAGCCGAGCGTCCGGGCGAGATCATCAATGCGGCACTCGATCTGTTTGTCGAAAAAGGCTATGCCGCCACCCGTTTGGAGGAAGTTGCACGCAAGGCAGGGGTATCCAAAGGGACGCTCTATCTTTATTTCGACAACAAGGCAGCCTTGTTCAAGGCGGTGGTGCGGGAGACGGTGTTGCCGGAACTGGAGCGGGCGGAAAACTTCGTGCGTGATTACCAGGGCAGTGCCAGCGAACTACTGAATCACATGGTGTACAAATGGTGGCAGACCGTGGGTGAGACGAAATTGTGCGGACTGCCAAAACTGATCATCGCCGAGGCGGGAAATTTTCCGGAAATTGCCCGCTTTTATTATGACGAAGTGATTGTGCGGGCACGCAAGCTCCTGGCGGATATTTGCCGCAGCGGCATGGCGCAGGGTGAATTCAGATCATGCCATCCCGACTATGCCGCACGCACGCTGATTTCCCCGCTGGTATTTGCCGCCATCTGGAAGACCAGTTTCAAACAATTTGAACAGGTACCGTTCGACATCAATATTTTTCTTGAACATCATCTGGATTTGTTTTTCAACGGGATCAGGAAAACGGAAGTTTAAAATGCCGGAAGTCACCATAAGATTCAGGTTCCGCATCCCTGGTTTAATCATACTGTTGCTGCCGGGACTATGGAGTGGTGTTGTGCAGGCGGCTGAACCGCTCAGGATCAGCTTCCCGCAGGTATTGCAACGTGTCATGGACAATTATCCCAGCCTTAGGCTGGCGCAACTGCAGGTCGAGCGTGCACGGCAGGAGATTAAACGGGTAGAAAGCACACTGGGATGGAACCTGAACGGCCAGGGAGGCCTGAACCGGCAACTCTCATTTCTGCTTACACCTTCAGATATTGCGGAAATATCCGCAGGTCTGCAAAGGCAGCTTCGATCCGGTGACAGCATTGGAATAAGTGGCAGTTACCGTTATGAAGACAGCACCACGACTTTTTCTCCCGCTTATCCTAATCCCTCACAACGCAGTGGTGTGGAACTCAATTACCGCATGCCCTTTGGACGCGGTGAGGATAATCCGGTATTTCAACAGGGGCTGGTCAGTGCGGAAGCCGGAATATTGATCGAAAAAGCAAACCAGCTTGCGGTGCGTGATCAGCTGGCACGCCAGACTCTGGAACTGTTTTACAGTACGGCAAAAATTCACGCCAGTCTGGATACGGCGCGTTCCGCGGTGACACGTGCGCAGCGCCTGAAAAAATACATCAGGAAAAAGATCACACTCGGTTTGGCCGAAAAGAAGGATGTCCTCCAGGCAGAGGCCCAGTTGCAAAGCCGTCTCTCGGATGTGAAATCGTTGCAGATCAGCTGGCAGCAGGCGCGCACCACCTTGAACCGCCTGATGGGACGGGCGTGGGATGCGGAATTGATCCCGGATTTGCAGGCAGAAAACCACGAGAACGTGAATGAAATGAGGCTTGCCGAACTCATCGTCGAAGCAGAGAAAAACAGCCCGGACTTGCTTCGCAACCAGGCCAGAATCAAACTGAGCGAGGCAGAGATAATCCGCAGGCGGGACACACGCAAAGACAAGGTGGATGTGGTTTTCTCACTCGGGGCACAGACGATTAGCGGTGATACCGCATACGGGAATATCGATGACAAGGAGATGGTGGGCGGGGTGCGCCTCGAATACCAGCAATCACTGGATAAAAGCGGCCTGGATGCGGGTATTTATCAGGCACAGCTGGACAAGAAAATTGCGGAGGAAAATATTCTGAAAATCAAGGATGATCTGCGTTATTCACTGGCCAGTCTCGTTGCTGAAATCGAGGTAAGTCAAAATGCGCTTAAGAGATATACACTTCGTTTACGAAGTGAGGACAGGAAATTCAAAGAGGCCCTCGAGCGTTATAAAAGCGGGCGGACAGAAACCGATCGTTTGATTCAGTACGAGAATGAACTGCAGCTTGCAAGATTTGCCCTTGAAGAACAAAGGATTGCCTATGAACAACGTCTCTACAATCTGCGTATTTTGCGCGGAGACATCTGGAAAAGCGTGGTTCTGCCGGAAGGAGTAGCAAAGCCATGATCCGTTTTCTCGTTGAGCGTGGGTTGATCATCAATCTGATATCGATTTTCCTCGTTCTTCTCGGCTTGGTTGCGATTTTAAAAATCAATCGTGAAGCTTTTCCAAATGTCAATCTGGACAAGGTGCAGGTTGATATCAGCTACCCGGGTTCATCACCGGAGGAAGTAGAGCGGCTGACCATTACCCCGATTGAACAGGAACTGAAGGCGCTTAACGGTATTGACAAAATGACATCAATCGCCTTTCCTGGATCCGGTCGTATTATTCTTGAACTCGACCATGATGCGAGTAACAGAAAACGGATCGTCAGTGATATACAGCTTGCGGTAAACCGGGCGGATTTACCGCTGGATATACCGGAGGATCCCAAGGTATTGGAGATAGACGGGAAGGTGTTTCCCATTATCAATCTGGCAATTTCAGCACCGATGTCAGAGGTGGAATTGAAACGTATCGGCGATCAGATTGAGGATGATTTGCTGGCGATCCCGGGTGTTGCCCGCGTGCAAATCCAGGGGGACCGCAAACAGGAAATCCGCATTGTTGTCGATCCCGGGAAACTCAAAAGGCAACGCATCTCCATAGGTGATATCAGCCGCCTGCTTACAGGTTGGAATGTCAATGCGCCAGGCGGAGAAATTGAAACAAAGAGCGGACAAAAAGCAGTGCGGGTTGTGGGTGAATACCGGGGCGGGGAAGATGTCCGTAACCTTGTTCTGCGTGCCAATGAATACGGTCAGGGAATAAAACTGGGTGACATCGCATCAGTGACAGAAACCCTGGAGAAAGCAAGAGTCTATTATGATGTAGCCGGTACCCCGGCGTTGAACATGATTATCATGAAAAAAGCCGATGCCGATATTATTACCGTCGTCGACAAGGTAAAGCAATATCTGAAAACCATCCCGGAAAAATACAACCAGGATCTGAAAATATCCACATTCCAGGACTATTCCCGCTTCACGCGGTTGCGCCTCGGCGTGTTGACGAATAACGGCATCGTCGGCATATTCCTGGTTTTTATTTCCCTGATACTCTTTTTACGCCCTTCGGTGGCACTGACGACAACCTGGGGTTTGCCGATTGTCTTTTTAACCGGGCTGTTCGTTCTTTATATTTCCGGGATAACCCTGAATCTCGTTTCCATGCTCGGTTTCATCATGGTGCTTGGCATGCTGGTGGATGATGCAATCATTATCGGTGAGAACATCACTTACCACATGGAAGAAGGGATGGCCCCGCTTGAGGCCGCGGTAAAGGGGGCGACTGAACTAATCGGTCCGGTCACTACCACGGTGATGACCACTGTGGTTGCTTTTCTGCCGCTGATGTTTATGTCCGGGATCATCGGTAAATTTATTGTAGCCATTCCGGTGGTGGTGATTTCACTGTTGTTTTTCTCCTGGCTGGAATCGTTCCTCATTCTTCCGAGCCATGTGGCACACGTTACCAACCGGAACAAACATCCCAAAGAACGGGCCTGGTTGCTGGGATTGGAAAACTTCTATGCCAGGGTGCTGGAAAAGGCGCTGGATTACCGCTGGCTGACCTTATTGCTCTCTTTTGCCGTTTTGGCCGGCAGTATGGTGCTGGCGATGACTTCCATGTCTTTTCAGCTTTTCCCATCCGTGGGTGTCGATCAGTTTATCGTCAGGGCAACAGCCCCTGCCGGCACAACGCTGGAGGCGTTGCGTGAAAAAATGCGTAAACTGGACAGCACCATCCGCGCACAAATCAAGCCGGAATATCTGGAAGCCACGGTGATCTCAAGCGGCCAGATATCCCTGGATGCAGGTGATCCCCTTACCCAGCGCGGCAGCCGTTATGGGCAGATCCGGGTGATTTACACACCTGCTGTGGTACGGCCGGAACATAATGTACTGGAGGATATGCAAACATTTGTACAGAGCTTGCCTGCACAGTTCCCTGATCTGAAACTGGCGTTTGGTGAGATCAAGCCGGGGCCGCCGACAGGGCGTGCGCTGGAAGTGGAAATATCCAGCAACAACAACAGCGTAAATGCGCAAGTGGCACACCGTCTGATTGACTACCTCAAGACAATACCGGGCGTCACTACCGTGGAGAGCGGCTTGCAGCGGGGTGATGATGAACTGCGTGTGGTGTTAAACCGGGAACTTGCAGCGTATGCCGGCGTGGATCTGAGAACCGTGGCCACGCACATTCGTGCCGTGGTGGGAGGGCTGCGCGTCACCACAACACGCCGTGGCACGAAAGAAGTGGATGTTACCATCCGTTATCCTGATATCGGGGTTGCCAAGCTGGATCTGTTACGAAACCTGTTGTTGCCCAACAATCGGGGTGGCATGGTGCCGTTGAATAAAATCGCAACACTGGAAGAACATGTCGGATTGTCAACCATTCGCCACAAGGCGGGCATCCGTGTAATCAGTGTGGTTGCCAATATTGATGTGACAAAGATCACCAGCATGGCATTGAACCGCAAGGTAGCAGCGGATGAAGCACAATGGGTGGCAGATGCGGCAGGAAAAGTCCAGATACAATATGGCGGAGAGGAGGAGAAAAACAAGGAATCGTTTGAGGGGCTGGCGTTCTCGTTTGCGATTGCTTTACTGGGAATATTTTTCATCCTTGCTATCCAGTTCAACAATCTGACTTATCCGCTGTTGGTGATGTTGGCCATTCCTTTCGGCGCAATTGGCATAATTATCAGTTTCTATCTGCACGATTTGCTTTGGAAACCCATGCCCTTGTCGTTTTTTTCCACCATGGGGATGGTCGCGCTCACCGGTGTGGTGGTGAACAGTTCACTCGTATTGTTGGTGTTTATCCAACGGGCGATACAGCAAGGAATGGCAGCACGAGATGCAATACTTCTGGCCGGAAGGAGACGGTTGCGTGCAGTGATCCTTACGGCTACCACCACCGTGGTAGGGTTGTTACCGACTGCCTACGGCTGGGGAGGATCAGATCCTTTTGTGGCACCTATGGCCCTCTCCTTGTCCTGGGGTCTGATGTTTGCCACGGTAGTAACGCTGGTGACGATTCCGGCGGCGTTGTCTGTCGTAATTGATCGCTGAATGTATTGCAGGGAAGCCGGGTTACACGTTTGTCTTGGTGTATCGTATCGCCGCTAACAAAGTTGGTTCGTTTTACTCAAAATAAAAAAACTGCATTTGGGTACCGGCAAGTTCTATCAGATCATTCTCTTTCAGTTTGACTGCTTCCATACTGATAGGTTTTCCATTCAACATTGGAATATCGTTCGCGCGGCGCAATTTGTTGCTTTTTAAGGCGGAAATCGTGTAATTGTCGGCGTTTCTGGCGATCATTGCCATTTTGATTCCGTTAAAGCCTATGGTATTGAAGGGCTTGCGCAATTCCAGAACTTTTCTTGCCATGGGGCCATTCATCAGTTTGACGCCGGCAAGTCTTTCACCGCGGATGACTTTGTTGGCTTCCGCGGGGGCGTTGTCCATTTTCATCACCTGGGTATCTTCAACCTCCGCCTGAATGAACATGGTTGGCTCATATTCAGTATCATCATCGGCAAAATAGGTGAATTGATAATTGCCGATCTGGATGACATCGCCAGGCTTGATCAGGGTTTTTGCAACCCGCGCACCATTTAGTAATGTTCCGTTTGTGCTTCCCAGATCATCAACATAAGTATGTTCACCCATGACGACGATGAGAGCATGGCGGCCACTGACGGTGAGGTCGTTTAATTGGATATCATTACCGTGTTTCCGTCCAATACTGATGCTGTCTTTGTCGATAGGATATTCCTTAACAACAGCACCATCCAGTGTCATGATTAGCTTGCTCATTTCCTGCTCCCCCTTACTTCTGTATCATACGACATTTCCATTTCTCAATAAGATATTGTTTACGTGCCTGATTTTTCCGCCGTGTCATCCTCGAGTTGCTGGGAACTTTGATGGGGTTCCTCAGTTTCGATATTTTCCCGGTATTGCTCGAATTCCGATTTGTTGCGTGCCTTGATGTAAGCGTCCTCACCCGTTATCACTTTGGCATCGAGTAAACGTTGCAGCGCCGTATCCATTCGTTGCATGCCCTGCATGCCACCGCTTTGAATAATGTTGTCGAGCTGATCCGTTTTACCTTCACGGATGAGGTTGGCAACTGCGGAATTGTTTATCATGATTTCCAGGGCGGCAACACGTCCCTTGCGATCGGCTGTTGGTAATAACAGTTGGGAAATCACACTCACCAGTGAGGTTGACAACATGGTTCTTACATATGCCTCGTCACTGGACGGGAATACGTTGACGATTCTGTCCACCGTGGAGGTGGCGCTGCTGGTATGCAGGGTGGCTACCACCAGAATGCCCATTTCAGCCGCAGTGAGGGCGAGATGAATGGTTTCCAGATCCCGCAATTCGCCCACCAGAATAACATCAGGATCCTCACGCAGGGATGAACGCAGTGCCGCGGAAAACTCCGGGGTATGCGTACCGACTTCACGCTGGCTGATGAGGCAACCTTTGTTCTTGTGAATAAACTCAATCGGATCTTCTATCGTAATAATATGTCCCTTGCGTTCGGTGTTGATGAAGTCAATCATTGCTGCCAGCGTGGTTGACTTACCGGAACCGGTCGGACCGGTAACCAGAATCAGTCCTTTGCGCTGACGGCATAGGTTTTTCAGCACCGGCGGCAGACCCAATTGCGCGAGTGTCTGTACTTCGCTTGGAATAACGCGGAAAACAGCACCGATGCCCCCCATGTGCTCGAATACATTCACCCTGAAACGCGCCAGTTCGGGGTTTTCGTAGGCAAAATCGAGATTGTTGGCTTTTTCAAAAGCACGCTGCTGGGATTCTGTCATGATCTCATACAACAAGTCCCGCGTTTCATCCGAGCTGAGGGTGCGGTATTTGACGGCATGCGTCTCGCCGTGTAAGCGGACGCGTGGCGTGTTGCCGGAAACCAGATGCAAATCCGAACCTTTCTGGTTTACCACCAACTCGAGAAAAACGTCAACGCGACTCATTGTTTGTGCTCATGTCTAGCTTACCGCCAGATTAACTTGTGGTAGCAGCTCCGGGTTTGTTACAAAACGCTGGAACTGTTTCTTGTCGGTGGCATGAACGTAGGCATCGTCAGGATCAATTTCCTTGTTTTTTATTGCTTCGAGCAGTGCCTGATCCATTAATTGCATACCCAGTTCACGCCCGGTTTGCAAATTTGCAGGGATCTGGAATATTTTCCGGTTCAGGATAAGATTCGCGATACCCGGCGTGTTAATCATAATCTCAAGGATGGCTTTGCGATTACGGCCATCTGCAGTGCGCACCAGTTTTTGACAAATTACACCTTTCAGATGTTGTGCCAGGAACATTGCCGCCAGTGGTTTTTGTTCCGCCGGCATTGCATCGATGATTCGATCCAGGGTTTTCACCGCGGAGGTGGTGTGCAGGGTGCCAAGAACAAGATGACCGGTTTCAGCAGCAGTCATTGCCAGGTTGATGGTTTCCGGATCGCGTAACTCACCAACGAGGATAACGTCAGGATCCTCACGCAGGGCGGCATGCAGCCCGTCCTTAAAGCTTTTGACATGAACGCCGACACTGCGTTGTATCACAAGTGACTCATTGCTTTTATGAATATATTCAATCGGATCTTCGAGGGTGATGATATTGAATTTCCGATGATGATTAATCCAGTCGATCATCGCTGCCAGGGTGGTGGTTTTGCCGGTACCGGTTGCGCCGGTTACCAGAATCAGCCCCTGGTTTGCATCGAGCAGTTTTTCAACAACCGGTGGCATCCCCAGATCTTTCAGCTTGGGTATTTCCTCCGGTATCACCCTGAATGCGCCACCCACACCGCTTATTTTATGGTAAAGATTGGCTCTGTAACGCCCGGCTTTTTCTGAATAATAGGAAATGTCCAGATCGATGCCCTGAGCGAATTGTTTGCGTTGTTCCTTGTCCAGGATTTCATCCACCAGATCATGTAATTCTTCTGCACTGAGATTACGGTATTTGATTGGTTGTAACTCTCCATGAATGCGAATCATGGGCGGCACACCGACCGCCAGATGAATGTCCGAGCACCCTTGTTCCCGTCCGAGTTCCAGAAATGCATCAATTCGCGCCATTAGTTGAACTCCTGTTTATACAGGGATTCAAGATCCTGTTTCAATTCGTCAATAGTCTGATATCGCTGGTTTGAATCAACATGGATTGCCTTCATGATGACCTTGTTGACTGCTGCGGATATCTCCGGATTTTTTGAACTGGCATCATCCGCATTACCTTCCACATGCTTGAAGAGTGTGGCCATATGGTCCTTTTCCTTGTAGGGCGGGCGGCCGGTGAACATTTCATACATAACGATACCCAGGCTGTAGATATCGGTACGCGTATCGATCTTGCGGCCGCGAACCTGTTCGGGTGCCATATAGGTCGGTGTGCCGACAAGAATGCCACTCTTTGTCAGGCGGGAATCCCCCTCGCTGGCGGCTGCAGCCAGACCGAAATCGACGATCTTGACCACGTCATCATCATTGACCAGAATATTCGCCGGTTTGATATCGCGGTGCACCACATTGATATGATGTGCCACTGACAGTCCTTTGCAGATTTCAATCAGCAGTTTGATATTACGCTTCAGATCCCTGGTTTTGCCACTGCGTATCTCCTGCGAGAGGGAATGGCTGTTAAAATATTCCATGCTGATGGCATAGGATTTGCCAAAGGTGATAAAATCATAGATGCGAATGACGTTTTCGTGTGTGATTTTGCGGGTGAGGCGCAATTCGGAGACAAAACGCTTGATCACATTCTCATCGGATGCCATGTGGGCATTGAGAAACTTGAGGATGATCTCCTCATTCACCATTGTATCTTCCACCAGTAATACCACGCCAAACGCACCCTTGCCGACCTGGCGGATAATCTTGTAACGATTATCCAGGATGTCACCCGGTTTGAGGGTAGTGGCATCAATAAACTGTTCTTGCGTGGAAGTTTGTGGTGCGTTGCTGCTGGCGGCAGCAGTGCTTGCGGATGGCTGGCTTGGCTGGGATGGTTGGCTGCTTTGTGGGTTATTCAGCCGTGCAAGCACGGTCTGCGCAGTCTCATTCGCCAGATCCGTGATCTCCTGATTTGCGCCGATGATGATTTCTTTCAGGGCTTTCTGTACTTCCTGGGAATGTTCATCATCGGTCAGTTCATTGAGTGCAAGGATCACTTCTTTTTTGACAGAGTCGTCCTGGTGCGTTAAAAATTCGATTAGCGGTTTGATTGCCTGGCTGTCTCCCAGCTTCGCCAGGGCTTTGATTGCAACCGAAACAGAATCAGGGTGTGACTGCATCATCTTGATTAAAGCTGGCACAGCTTTTTTGTCCTGCAGCTTTGCCAGGGCATCCGCTGCGCGTTCCCTCACCCACCAGTCCTTGTCATTCAGGGCCTTAATCAGGTGACTGACGGCACGTTCGTCCTTGATGGAGTTGAGTATTTCCACCGCGGTGCGCCGCAGAAATTCATCTTCGTCATTGATAAGGTTAAGGATGGCGTCTACCACCTTGGGACCGCCAATTGAACCCAAGGCATCTGCCGCACGGACTTTAACCCACCAGTCCTTGTCACGCATCGCGTTGAGAAGATCCTTGATGGCGCGTGGATCGCCAACCTCATTGAGCACTTCGACAGCTGCGCGGCGGATGTACTCGGAATCGTCCTGCAGAATTTCAATCAGATACTTGACCACTTCCGGATCCCTGATTTTGATCAGGGTTTCAATTGCTTTGGCCTGTACCGTCAGATCGGGATCCTTGAGCAAGGGAACAATCATGCGGGAAGAAACCGGAACCTGGATCCTGCCGAGACCGATCAATGCCGTTTGTCTTACGGTTTTGTTGTTGTCCTGCAGCAGTCTGAGTAAAACATCCCTGACCTGATCGCTGCTGAAACGGGAAATGGAACGGGCAACATGCATACGGATGGCGGCATCCTTACTGTTGGTATAGCGGATGAGTTCCGGCACCATTTGTTCGGTAACCACCTGTTCCAGTACGCGGAAAACCATTTGCCGGACATTCTTGTCGACTTTATCAAGTAAACCAAGCAAGGCTTTGGCGTTGAGAGAATCCTTACGCGCGATCAGTATCTGTACCAGCGCCGCTTTCGGGATCTCCGGATCATCAAACAATTCAAACAATCTGTTGGCATCATATTTATTGCCTTTGGCCAGCACCCGCATGGTGCCTGTTACGATATGTTTGTCGTCGCTGGCCAGACCTTCTATGTAGTCCGGCAGGGATTTGTTATCCAGCAGATTGATGAGCAGGCTTTCGATGTGCGGGCTGTTTGGCGCCTCGGCAAAGGCGGTGATCAGTTTTGGAATCGCGGATTTTCCGTTGCTCTTGATACGGTTAATCGCCTCCTTCAGTTCAGGTGCAGACGCATGCTGTGCGCTGATCAGCACATCAATCGATTTATTAACCTTAAAGGAGCCCAACAAACTCATTTATAATATCCGATGCAATTAACGGCCGGTATGCATGGTCGTGACATGATTGATGTACGATTTGTTGACCAGAAAAATCTGATTATCATCCATATACATTTTGATAAAGCGGGTGTTGTCCTGGTTCAGGTAATCAAACAGGCGAGAATGTTCGGGGGGGAGTGCTTCACGTATCTCTCCTTCCAGCACACTGCCATCCATCATGGTCAGACGGCATGGCATTATCTGCAGACCCGGATTGCTGCTGCTGTCACTCTGTTCATATTCGACCCGGATGATGGATTTGCGGTTATAAAAGCGCAATTCCGACGGTTCCTCCCGGTACAATACAATAAAAGGCACATCCTGGTTCAAAACCTCATGCGGTTCTTCATTACCGGCATGGTGAATACTGTGTTCGCGCACGAACAGGGAGCCTATCACCAGCCCTTCGGGGTGGACCCACAATTTCACCTGTTTTCGCGTTTTTGGAATTTTCAGCTTATTTTCTCCCACTGATCCTCCTGGGTGGTTTTGTCCTTTTTATACAGTCTAAGTATATCGGTCTCACTAATATTTTGAAATTATGATATATATTGGTATTAATACTTATTATAATTGTGTGTAATATCCGGTGCCAGCGGTGCTCTATACTTGTGAGATATGTATACCGGTATCCGGGGGTTAAGGTTTAGTGTACCAGACATCAGGCAAACATATATTCTGCAAGGTAAGGCTGTAAATCACACCATTGGTGTGTTTCAGGTGCGTGAAGCGCATGATTTCACGTGATTGGCGAAAACTGTGAGAGATTTGACTTGAACTGGTTTTTCAGATGGCGCATCTTTACGAAAATAGTCTTAGGTGGCAAAGTGTGTTGCTCCCTGCTGTAACCCGTATACATATGTTGGCAAAATACGATGGCTGAGTTGATCATTCGCCGGGGTCCCGATTCCGGCAAATTTGTGTCCATCGATGACGAATTGGTGATTGGCCGCTCCAGCCGTGGCCGTGAGGGGGACAAACATTTTTGCCGCCTCTCTGACGCCGAGATCAGCCGTCGGCATCTGCGTATTTTCCGCCAGAATGGCGCGTATTTCATCGAAGATCTGAATTCCACCAACGGCACGCTCCTGCATGGCCAGTTCCTTCAGCCGGGCACACCCACGCCACTCGTGGATGGTGATGAGTTGTATCTGGGCAACAGTCAGGCGGTTTTTCGCCTCCTTTCCGCCAGGCAGCAGGAGGGGGCGCCGGGCGGTGATGCAAGGGAAAATCAGCAAAAATCACCTGCCGGCGGGCATCAGGTGCATGTTTTTTCAGACGAGGATCGGCCGCCGGACGTCAGCATGGTGGTGGATGCTTCACAAATCCTCATGCAGTTGCGTGAAAGGATTCCGTCGGATCATGAAATCAACCGGGATTTGGTCAAGCGGATGCAGGCGATGGTGCAGGTCAGCATTGCACTGGGTGCCATCACCAAACTGGATGATCTGCTAGCCAAGATCATGACCCTGATTTTCGATATTTTCTCCGGTGCAGAGCGGGCATTTGTTTTTGCCTGCAGCAAGGATACTGAGCAATTTGTTCCGCTTATCGTACGTAACCGGAATGAGGATGAAACGCCGGACATCGACAAAATCGGTGTTTCCCGCACCATTATCAAGGAAGTGCTGCAGAAAAAAAATGCCCTGCTGTTGATGGATGCCCAGGGTGACAAACGTTTCGGGGTGCAGGACTCGGTGATGGATCTTGCGATCCGCAGCGTGATGTGTGCGCCGTTACTGTATGAAGGGGAGGTGCTCGGTCTGGTGCAGGTGGATACCCGCAAGGCTTCGAATATTTTCTCACCTGAGGATTTGGAGATCCTCACCGGCATTTCGGCGCAAATGGCCATTTCCATGAAGAATTCCCAGCTGTACGAGGAAATCGAGAGGGTCTTCGAAGGTTTTGTCAGAGCCTCGGTGCAGGCGATTGAAGCGCGGGATCCCAGTACCGCCGGGCATTCGTTCCGTGTTGCAGACTATACCGAAAAGCTGGCCATTGCGGTCGACCGTGCGGGGGAGGCCGGCTTGCGCGATGTGCGTTTCAATCGTGAGCAGATGCAGGAAATTCGCTATGCGGCATTGCTGCACGATTTTGGCAAGGTGGGGGTGCGGGAACATATTCTCACCAAGGCGAAAAAGCTCTATCCCTATGAGCTGCGTGAGCTGCAACTACGGATCAAATATGCAAAGACCACCCTGGAAAACAAAGCGTATCGGGAACTGCTGGAGTTGTACCAGGCTAACACCCTCTCGGCGGAGGAGTTCAGACTGCACCGGCAGAAAGTCGAAGCCGGGTTGCAACAGGAAATCACCCGTCTGAATGAATTTCTGACCATGATCATCGAGGCCAATGAACCGGAGTATCATTACGACAAGAACAAAGGCCGCCTCGACGAGGCCAAGAATTACCAGTTTTACGATCGTGAGCAACAGAGGATCCAGCTGCTCACCGACTTCGAATTTTCGGCTCTGAGTTTTTCCCAGGGCAGCCTGAACCCGGAGGAACGCAGCGAAATCGAGTCCCATGTCTCCCATACTTTCGAGTTTCTGAGCCTGATCCCCTGGACAGGGAAGTTTGCCGGCATTCCGAATATTGCCCATGCGCATCATGAAAAACTCGATGGAACGGGATATCCCAAGGGCCTGGTTGCCGAACAGATCCCGCTGCAATCACGCATCATGACGATTGCGGATATCTATGACGCGCTTACTGCGGGGGATCGTCCCTACCGGAGGGGTACCACATCTGAAAATGCCCTCAGCATCATTGAAGGTGAAGTCAAAGAGGGCAAGCTGGATCAACAGCTGTTTCGTATTTTCGTCGAGTCCGAATCCTACAAGATCTGATTTTGGGAAACAGACGGTTTTCCGCGTCAGAGGCGTCCTGCGCCGGTGAAACGTTTTTTCCAGTAGCTGTCTTTCAGGCTGGCGATGCTGACCCGTTTGCCGCTGGAAGGCGCGTGGATGAAACGTTTATTTCCCAGATAGATGCCCACGTGCGAGACATAACGCCGGCCCTGTGTATGGAAAAAAACCAGATCCCCCGGTTGCAAGGCGTTGAGGGGAATGTGCAGTGCGGAACGGTACAGCTCGCCGGTGGTGCGGGGAACCAGGATGCCTGCCTGTTTGTGCGCATATTGCACCAGGCCGCTGCAATCGAACCCCTCACTGGGAGAGGTGCCGCCATAGCGATAGGGTTTTCCGAGCATGCTGCGGGCGGCGTGGATCACCTCTGCCCGATCCACTTTTTGATGCAGTGCCGGCCGGTAAGGTTTGCTGCCGCAACCTGAGAGGAAAAACAGCAGCAAAAACAGGTGGATTGCAGGTCGGGAAAATGTCATGTTTGTTTTTTTCCTTGTTTTGTTAAGGTTTAGCGCAAAATCTTTAACAATTCAACAATTTCAATATATTTCAGTAACTTTTGTAGTATTTTTAATGTGAACTGGTAGGTATATTGCAGATTTGGGCGGTGAAAAAGTGACCAGTCGCGACCAATTACGCTAAAATTCGGGGTATGGCAGTCAGTACAGTCAGCAACAACGCCCAGAATCGGGCCGTCACCGCAGCAACGGGCAGCAATCCTCAACGGCAGCAAGAGGAGCAGCAGGCCACCAATGCGCTGGAGTCACGCCGGGAGGCAGAAAAGGCGGCAGAAGCACGTGCCGCCAGGCGGCGTGAACAGGAGCAAGCGGCCCAAAAACGCCAGGCAGAACGGCGTTTGCAGGGAAGGATGGTGATGGATGCCAGGCGTGAACGGGCCCGCCAGGCGGATGAAGCGATGCGCAACCGTGCGATGCGGCAAAAAGTAGAGAATACCTATGTCCGGGATCAGGCCCGTGCCGAGCGTGTTACCGAGCAGCGTTCCCAGGCCCAGGCCAACAAAAAGAGTGAGCCAATCGATCTGGTTGTATGAGGATCTGGCTGCTGTTTCTTCGTAGAAAAAACCACCACAAAGGGAAATAACCTATGGCCTTGCCGGGACTGATATTGCTCGCTGTAATCCTCATCGCTGTTTTCTACGTCATTTTCATCTACAACAATCTGGTCTCCCTCAAGCATGCCGTTTCCAAGGCCTGGTCGAATATCGACGTGCTGCTCAAACAACGTCACGATGAGCTGCCCAAGCTGGTTGAGGTATGCAGACAGTACATGCAATATGAGCAGGATACCCTGGAGAAAATCATCAAGGCCCGTTCCGCAGTGATGAGCGCCCAGGACAAAGGGGATATCAAGGGGCTGGGGCAGGCGGAAAATGCTTTACGCTTTGGTTTGGGCAACCTGTTTGCCCTGGCAGAGAACTACCCGGAGCTGAAGGCCAATAACAGTTTCCAGCAGCTTCAAGCCCGGATCAGCCAGTTGGAAAACAGCATTGCGGATCGGCGTGAAGTCTACAACGAAGCGGTTAATCTGAATAATGTTCGTATCGAACAGTTTCCTGACGTGCTGATCGCGCGCATGTTCAACTTCAAGGATTTCGATTTGCTGGAATTCACAGAAGAAGCAAAACGGGATGTCAATATCCGGAATCTTTTCAATACCTGAAGTGTCGATTACCGAACGTGATGAGGTATTTGCTCTGGCAGCGCGTCATCTAGAACCGGCAAGTGTTGCCGCCTGATGGCACGCTGGGTCGCCACCATCCAGCAGACACCTGCGCAGGACTTCTGGTTCTGGCCGGGGATGCTGCTATTGATCGCCTGCGTCACCGCATACGGTATTTTTTATTTCATTCGCCGCGCCCGTCTGATCGAAGACACGCCCACCTCAAAAATCCGCTCCGCCGTTCAGGGTTACCTTGAGCTGATCGGGCAGAGTCAGAGTCTCGGCGGGCAACCCCTGGTTTCACCCCTCACGGGTATCCCCTGTGTCTGGTACAGCTATCTGATCGAACGTAAACGCGGTTATGGCTCACGCAGCCGCTGGCGTCGCGTTGACTCGGGGATCAGCCGGCAGGCTTTTATTCTTCGGGATGATACCGGTCAATGCCTGATCAATCCGGAAAAAGCCGAGGTGATCACCTCGGGTAAACAGGTCTGGTACGGTCACAGCGCCTGGCCTAAGGCACCTGCCAGACAGCATGCAGGTTTGCTGCAATCCGTTGTCGTCTCCGGTAATTATCGTTACACCGAAAGACGCTTGCACCACGGGGAACCGCTCTACGCGCTGGGTGAGTTTGTCACGGTAAGAGAAAACGACACCCAGGGCAGCATGCAGGAGGCGCTGAGGGCGACCCTGCGTGCCTGGAAACAGAAACCGGATATCCTGCTGCAACATTTCGATGCCGACAACAACGGTGAAATCGATTTGCAGGAATGGGAGAAAGTACGGCAAGCCGCACGAAAAAAAGTTTTACGCGAAAAGCTCAGCAAGGCAGCAGGCAGTGCTGTGCATACCCTGGGCAAGCCCGCGGACGGCCGGCCGTTTATCCTCTCGGTGCGCTCACAACGGCAGATGAGCAGGCGCTACCGCTACAAAGCGGCTGCCTGTCTGGTGGCGTTTGTGCTGAGCGGGCCTCTGGCCATCTGGATGATATTGGTGCGGCTCAGCGGTTGAGAGACAGTGCGTTTCTTTAATTCATCCGGATTTTTCTTACTTTTGTCACGACTTTCGGGCAGGTGATCGCGTAAGATAGCGCCTGCTGACCGCAGAACAGATATTCATGCCCAAAAAGTCGTCCCGAAAACGCAAACCTGTCACTTCGCGCAAGTCACGGGGTGCCTCCCCCCGCCGAAAGCGCGCTCATCCCCCCAAACGCAGGACAAAAAAATCCCGACGCAGGTTATTGCGCTGGCCC
The DNA here is from genome assembly GCA_027032075.1 of Chromatiales bacterium. Classification (GTDB taxonomy): domain Bacteria; phylum Pseudomonadota; class Gammaproteobacteria; order UBA6429; family Thiohalophilaceae; genus JAJRYG01. The sequence continues at coordinate 240,390 of JALVOC010000089.1, forward strand.
TACCTGTTGTTGGCTGTGGCGCTGCTCGGGCTTGCCTGGGTCATCTATCTGGACGTGTTGATCCGCACCCAGTTCGAAGGCAAACGCTGGGCACTGCCGGCACAGGTTTATGGCCGGCCGTTGGAACTGTATGCCGGCAAAACCCTCGGATCGCATGCCTTTCGGCAGGAACTGGAGCAATTGGGTTACCGTTACGCTTACCGCGTCAATGAACCGGGCACATTTGCGCAACAGGGAGAGCATTTTCAGGTTTATCGCCGTGCCTTCCGTTTCTGGGATGGCGAGGTGGCGCCGCGGCTTCTGCAGTTGCAGTTTGATGACGGTCTGGTCGGGTCGGTACGCGATGGCAGGTCCGGCGAGGAACTGGACATCGTCCGGCTGGAACCGCCCCGCGTAGGCGGGATCTATCCCAGCCATCGTGAGGACCGGATCCTGATCAAGCTGGAGGATGCCCCCCTGCTGTTACGCCAGGGACTGGTGGCGGTGGAAGACCACTATTTCTATGAACATCACGGTGTCAATCCGCGGGCCATCGCTCGCGCCTTATGGGCCAACATCAAGGCCGGTGGGACGGTGCAGGGGGGCAGCACTCTCACGCAGCAACTGGTGAAAAATTTCTTCCTCAGCAACACGCGCAGTTTGTGGCGCAAGGGCAATGAGGCCATCATGGCTCTGTTGCTGGAGTGGCATTACAGCAAGGATGAGATTCTTGAAGCCTATCTGAATGAAATTTATCTGGGGCAGGAAAACAGCCGCGCGGTGCACGGTTTCGGCCTTGCCAGCCGCTTCTATTTTGATCGGCCGGTGGAAAAACTCAACTTGCCGCAGATTGCGACCCTCATCGCCCTGGTGCGCGGTCCTTCCTATTATGAGCCGCGCCGTCACCCGGAGCGGCTGAAAAAGCGCCGCAACCTGGTGCTGGATATCATGGTGCAGCGTGGAGTGATTGGCAGGGCGGCGGCCGAGCAGGCCAAGTTACGCGGTCTGGGGATTGTCGAAGGGAGGCGCACCGATACCCGCTACCCGGCCTTCATGGATCTGGTCAGGCGGCAGTTGCAGCGTGACTACCGTCAGCAGGATCTCACCAGTGAAGGTTTGCGGATTTTCACCTCGTTTGATCCCCGTGTGCAGCGGATCGCCGAAGAGGCACTCACGCGGCGGGTGGCGGAACTGGATCGGCAGCGGCACCTGCGGGGGCAGTTGCAGGGGGCGGTGATTGTCACCAACACCACCAGCGGGGAAGTGCTGGCGGTGGTGGGGGATCGCCAGCCCCGTTTCGCCGGATTCAACCGCGCCCTGGATGCCGTGCGGCCTGTCGGTTCCCTGATAAAACCCGCCGTCTATCTCACGGCGCTGGAAATGACCCGTCGGTATACCCTCTCGACACCACTGGAGGACCGTCAGATCCGGCTGAAGACACCGAAGGGAAATGTCTGGTCGCCAAAAAATTATGACGGCAAGTCACACGGTACGGTACCGCTGTTTTATGCCCTGGTGCATTCCTATAATCAGGCAACCGTGCGTCTTGGGCTGGATCTGGGATTCGAGGCGATCACCGATGTTCTCAAACGCCTGGGTGCCAGGCGGGACATTCCTCCTTATCCTTCCATGTTGCTGGGGGCGGTGAACTTTTCCCCGTTTGAAATGGCGGGCCTCTACCAGACACTTGCCGCCGGTGGTTTTCGCACTCCCTTACGGGTTATCCGCGAAGTTACCACCGTGGATGGTGAACCGCTGCAACGCTTTGCCCTGGAAGTGGAACAGGTGGTGGATCCGGCAGTGGTGGCGGTGCTGGTGAGTGCGATGCAGGAAGTGACCCGCAGCGGCACCGCACGCAGTCTGCAACAGCGGTTACCGCCAGGACTGCGGGTGGCGGGGAAAACCGGTACGACCAACGAATTGCGCGACAGCTGGTTCGCCGGTTTCAGTGGTGAGCATTTGCTGGTGGTGTGGTTGGGCCGCGACGACAACCGGACCACAGGCCTGAGCGGCAGCAGCGGCGCCCTGAAGGTCTGGGCGGATGTGATGCAACACCTGCCCACCTTGCCCTTACAACCGCCGATGACGGATAACGTGGAGTTTCACTGGATTGACAGTCATACCGGTTTGCTGAGTGATGAGGCGTGTGCCCATGCCGTGTATCTGGCCTATGTGCGTGGAACCGCGCCGGAAGAAAAAGCGGCTTGTAATGGTCAGCGGGATGACTCTACCATGGAAAAGACAGTGGACTGGTTGAAGGGTTTATTCAATTGAAGCGACAGGTGCAGAAACGGCTTGGGATGACACTCCTGCTGGCGGTGCTCTTGACCGCCTGCACGAGCACCAGCAAACAACCCGAAGGATTCGAGGTTGAGACAGAGACACCATCCGGGGTCCAGATCCGGCCGACGCCGGACACCAGCAAGGCGGCATTGGCTTTGTTGAGCAAGGCGCGCAGTGCCGCAAAAGCAGGCAAGCTGGATGTGGCTGAATCCCAGCTGGAACGGGCGTTACGCATCGAGCCACGTAACGCGGTGCTGTGGCATTACATGGCCAAGTTGCGCCTTTATCAGGGACGCCTGGAGCAGGCAGCAGGTCTGGCGGCCAAATCCAACAGCCTGGACAAAGGGGATCGTCAATTGCGGGCGGACAACTGGCGCATCATTGCCCATGCCCGCTATCAGAAGGGTGACAGGGCCGGAGCTGACGCCGCCCAGCAACAGGTGGACAAACTGACGAGATAACCGCTGTTTCGTCGCTTTTACAGTATAATCAGGGGAGGATCACGCAGCGTACCGGCCAGAAAAACGTGATGAATCCGATGCTTACAGGGCAGATTTTGTTTTGAGTCTTTATGCCGTTGACAAATTGATGAGCGAGGCCCGCCGGATTGCAGCGGAGTACCGCCGCACCACCGGCAAGTCGCTCGGCATCAGCAGTGAAATCGCCAAGTACGATGCCTGCCGCCTGCTGCAGCTGGAGCCAGAAGAGGGGAGTGGTGGTTTTGATGCGCTGGACACGCGGCTTTCCCCCCCGCGCCGTATCCAGATCAAAGGCCGGGTGATATTCGATGAGGCAAAATCGGGGCAGCGCATCGGCCAGCTTAAACTGGAGAAGGAGTGGGATGCGGTGGTGCTGGTATTGATGGACGAAAATTTTGAAACCTACGAGATTTACGAAGCCGAGCGGCAACAGGTGATCGATGCGTTACCGCCGCAGGATGAAAAACGCAGCCGCCGGGGCGCCATGTCCGTGGCCCGTTTCAAGCGGCTGGCAACATTGGTCTGGACCCGTGAAGAGGGTTTGATCAATGATGAGATCTGGGACAACCAGACAAGTATTTAACCCGAGACAGCAGCCACTTTTTCCTTGTTTTCTCCATCCGACATATTGGGCGCAGACGGCCCCCTTGCCAGGCATATTCCCGGATTTGCGCCACGTGAGGTGCAGCAGGCGATGGCAGAAGCGGTGGCCGATGCGCTCGACAGGCAGAGCGTGCTGGTGGCGGAAGCGGGTACCGGAACCGGAAAAACCTTCGCCTATCTGGTGCCTGCGATGCTGTCGGGCCGCAAGGTGATTATTTCCACCGGCACCAGGAATCTGCAGGACCAGTTGTTCCATAAGGATGTGCCGGTGGTGCGCAATGCCCTGGCGGTACCGGTGAGTGTCGCCCTGCTCAAGGGGCGCAGTAACTACCTCTGCCAACATCGTCTGGCGCTGGCCGAAGCGGGTCATTATGCTTCCGTTCAACAGGCGGCGAAAATACAGCAGATCCGCCAGTGGGCCGGGCGTACCCATAGCGGTGATATTGCCGAGTGTGCCGATATCAGTGAAACCGATCCCGTCTGGGGGCAGGTCACCTCCAACAGTGACAATTGCCTGGGGCAGGAATGCCCCTCTTTTGACGAGTGCCATCTCACCAATGCCCGGCGTGCCGCGCAGGCTGCCGATATCGTAGTGGTCAATCATCATTTGTTGTTTGCGGATATGGCGTTGAAAGAGGAAGGGTTTGGCGAATTGTTGCCGGCGGCTGACGCGTTTCTCATCGACGAGGCGCATCAGTTACCGGATGTCGCCTCGGGTTTTTTCGGCCAGGCCATCAGCGGTAACCAGTTACTGGAGCTGGCACGTGATACCGAGCTGGAATTCCGGCGTGACATCAACGAAGGGGATGAACTGATACGGTCTGCCGGGCAATTGCAAAAGCAGGTCCGGGATCTGCGCCTGGCGTTCGGTCAGGCACAGCGCCGTGCCGCCTGGTCCGAGGTAAAGGAGCAATCGGCGGTGCAAGCCCTGATCACGGCGATCGAGGAACAACTGCAAACCCTGCAACGCCAGCTGAAGCCGTTGCTCGAGCGCAGCAAGGGCATGGAGAGTTGTTACCGCCGGTGTAACGAACTGCTGGCAAAATTCGTCATGCTCAGCGGAGAGAGTCCGGAAGATCATATTCACTGGTTTGAAACCCACAAGCGCTCTTTCTCCCTCCATCTGACGCCGTTGAGTATCGCAGACTATTTTCAAAAACAGCTCGAGGCATTACCCGCCACCTGGGTGTTTACCTCGGCCACCCTGGCAGTGGGTGAAAGTTTCAGCCATTTTACCGAGCAGCTTGGCCTGCAGAATATCGAGACCGCCCAGTGGCAGAGTCCGTTTGATTATTATCACCAGGCTTTGTTGTATGTACCAAAGGCCTTACCGCAACCCGGTGAGCCAACGTATACCGAGGCGGTGATCGATGCCGCCTTGCCCGTACTGGAAGCGAGCGAGGGACGGGCGTTCCTGTTGTTCACCAGCCATCGTGCCCTGCAACAGGCGGCCGAGATGCTCGCGCAACAGGTTGACTATCCCCTGTTCGTTCAGGGTGAGGCCCCGCGGGATGTGCTGCTGGAACGTTTTCGTCATACGCAAAATGCGGTCTTGCTCGGTACCAGCAGTTTCTGGGAAGGGGTGGATGTGCGTGGTGACGCCTTGTCCTGTGTGATCATCGACAAGTTACCATTTGCCTCGCCCGGTGATCCTGTTCTCAATGCCAGGATCGAGTCGCTGCGCAAGCAGGGGATCAACGCTTTCATGAATTATCAGTTGCCGGCTGCGGTGATCAGCCTGAAACAGGGTGCGGGACGTCTTATCCGGGATGTGACAGACCGGGGGGTGTTGATGATTTGTGATCCACGCCTGTTGCACAAGCCGTATGGCAAGCTGTTTCTTGACAGTTTGCCACCGATGGCGCGAAGCCGGGAACTGGACAATGTGCGGCGCTTTTTCAGCATTCAGGCCCGCAAGGCAGTTTAGGAGTTCGTGGTGAAGCTGCTTGCCATCGATACCGTGACAGAAGCATGCTCTGCGGCATTGTTGCTCGATGGTGAAGTGGTGGAGAAATATGAGGTGCAACCTCGCCGCCATACCGAACTGATTTTGCCAATGGTGGATGCCTTGTTGGCTGAAGCGGGTCTGGCTCTGTCGCAACTGGATGCGATTGCAGTGGATCGGGGGCCGGGTTCCTTTACCGGTGTACGGATCAGTACCGGTGTGGTGCAAGGTTTGGCGTTTTCGGCTGATTTGGCGGTAGTGCCGATCTCCAGCCTGGCGGCACTGGCCCAGGCGGTCTGGCAACATACCGGCCATCAGCAGGTACTGCCGATGATCGACGCCCGCATGCAGGAGGTCTACTGGGGCGAATACAGATTGCATGGGGATGAAATGCGTTTGCAGGGAGAGGAACAGGTGGGATCCCTTGGCACGATACCGGCGCAAAACTTTACCACCTGTGTGAGCGTTGGTAGCGGTGCACAACAGTATCAGCAGCGACTTATGGCGGAATGGCACGCCCGCGTTGAAACCGGGGAAACATTGCTTTTTCCACGTGCCGCAATCATTGCCCAACTGGGCAGCAAGGCCTTTGGCCGGCAGCAGAGTGTGGCTGCCGAAAGTCTCGAGCCGGTTTATCTGCGCAACCAGGTGGTAAAAAGCGGATGCTGAATTATGCGCTGGAGATATGTTTGAGATACGCTATGCTGATGACAGTCTTCATTCCGTTCGCCAATTAGGTCAATCCATGTCCAAGTACAAGAAAATTCTGGTTTTGTGGTGTCTTTTGTTCACTTCCCCGTTATTCGCAGAAACCGCCGAAACCAATCCCGCCAACGTCCAGGCTGAAGCGCGTGTTTATGTCAAGAAGATAAAATCAGCATTTGCCGTGGTGTACAAAAAAATCTTTACTTCCCTGGAGAACAATGGCTATTACGTGGTATTTGAACCGGATATCGGCCGCAACCTGTCACATTTTGCACGGCGCTGGGGTGAAAATTACAATCGTAACAAGCTGGATGAGATCCGCAGTCTGGTGTTTTGCAACGGCTGGTATGCGAATGAGGTCGGTAACAGCGATCCGGAGATGCTGGCACTGTGTCCCTTGCACATCACCTTGATCCATAAGCAGGGTGTGACTTCGGTATTGTTTGTCCGCCCGAGTCAGGTGGCGATAAACAGCCCCGCCTTCAAGGTTGCGCTGGAACTGGAGCAGGATGTGATCCGCGTGATTGAGGAGGCGTTATAGTCCGACGGAATCGGCACGCAGTCAGTATCCCCATGATTCAGGCAAGCAGGCGCACCAGGATGCGCTCGTAGATGTCCGAGAGCCGATCCAGATCACCGATGCCGACGTGTTCATTCACTTTGTGGATGGTGGCATTGAGCGGGCCGAGTTCCACCACTTGCGCACCCACCGGGGCGATGAAGCGCCCATCCGAGGTGCCACCGCTGGTGGATAATTCCGGCGCATACCCACAAATATCTTTAACGGCACCTCTTGCCGCTTCCACCAGTTCACCCCTGGCGGTGAGAAATGGTTGGCCGGAGAGTTGCCACTCGATGCTGTAATCCAGTTGGTGTTTGTCGAGCAGGCTTTCCACGCGCTTGCGTAACTGTGCCTCGGTAACTTCGGTGGAGAAACGGAAATTGAACATCACTGTCAAGTCGCCAGGGATCACATTGGTGGCGCCGGTGCCGCTCCGCAGGTTGCTGATCTGGAAAGTCGTGGGCGGAAAAAAGTCATTGCCCTGATCCCATTGCTGCGCCACCAGTTCGTTCAGAGCCGGGGCAAACAGGTGAATGGGGTTTTTCGCCAGGTGGGGATAGGCAACGTGTCCCTGTGTTCCCTTGATGGTCAGTGTGGCGCCCAGCGAGCCGCGCCTGCCGTTTTTTATCACGTCGCCGATTTTAGCTGTGCAGGTGGGTTCGCCCACCAGGCACCAGTCGATGTTTTCCTGCCGCTGTTGCAGCCAGTCCACCACCTTGACCGTGCCGTCAACAGCCGGACCTTCTTCGTCACTGGTGATCAAGAAACCGATGGCGCCATGGTGTTCGGGATACTGTTGGCAAAACCGTTCACAGGCAGTGAGCATCGCCGCAATCGAACCTTTCATATCGGCAGCGCCACGGCCATACAGCCTGCCGTCCGCTTCGGTAGGAATGAAAGGCGGGTAGCGCCAGTCACTTTCCGGACCGCTTGGAACCACATCGGTATGGCCGGCAAAGACAAACAGCGGTTTTGTCTGGCCACGGCGTGCCCACAGGTTGTCCACTTCACCAAAGCGCAGATGATGTGTTTCGAAGCCAAGGGTGGTGAGACGTTCCGCGATCAGGGTCTGGCAGCCGGCATCCGCCGGGGTGACCGATTTACGGCTGATGAGTTCCTTGGCAAGTTCGAGCGTGGTGGACATAAGTATGGGTTACAGTATTGTGAATAATGAGTATTTGATACGCTTTGTTCCTCTGCAGCAGCCTGTCCGGCAAGCTGCGCAATATCCGCTCCACATCGTGCTGCGCCGTTCGCGTACCCAGGCAAGCACCATACGTCACGGCACGCCGTCTTACAAACGAGGTCCCTGTAGGATGCGCCGAGGAACGAAGTGCATCGGTCGCGAATTCAGCGGTACCTTTATCCCCGCTAGACGCTTCCCGCCAGGGCAAACGCCGTTATTGTCACGACACGCCGTTTTCCAATCAGATATCGCGCAGCAATTCGTTGATCCCCACCTTACCGCGGGTTTTTTCGTCTACCTGTTTGACAATCACCGCGCAGTAGAGACTGTACTTGCCGTCCTTGGAGGGCAGATTGCCGGACACGACCACGGAGCCGGCCGGGATACGGCCGTAGGTGATTTCATCCGTCATACGGTTGTAAATCCGGGTGGACTGGCCGATGTAGACGCCCATGGAGATCACCGAGCCTTCTTCCACTATCACCCCTTCGACAACCTCTGATCGGGCACCGATGAAACAGTTGTCCTCGATGATGGTGGGGGCCGCCTGCAGCGGCTCCAGCACCCCGCCGATACCGACACCGCCTGAGAGATGGACGTTCTTGCCGATCTGGGCACAGGAGCCGACGGTAGCCCAGGTATCGACCATGGTGCCGCTGTCCACATAGGCGCCGATATTGACATAGCTTGGCATCAGCACCACCCCGGGAGAGATGTAGGCGCCCTGGCGCACGGTGGCGGGTGGTACGATGCGTACCCCTTCATTACGGAATTCGCGTGAGTTGTAATCAGCGTACTTGGCGGGCACTTTGTCGAAATAATTGGTAAAGCCACCCTTCATAAAATTGTTGTCATGAATACGGAAGGAGAGCAACACGGCCTTTTTCAGCCATTCATTCACCACCCAGCCCCCATCCTGTTTTTCCGCCACACGGGCCTGGCCCTTGTCCAGCATCTGGATTGCTTCGGTGACGGCCTCTTTCACAATGGTGTCAACACTGCGCGGAGTGATTTCGGCGCGGTTTTCAAAGGCGTTTTCGATGATATTTTTGATATCGCTCATGCGGGTTTTCTCCAGTTCAGCAATGGGTGCGGCTTGGCTCGCCGCGGTTATTATAACGAAGTGGCGGAGGTGGCGGCTATTGAGTTGACAAAAGTGCGGATCCTTTGGGCCGCCTCGATACATTCATCCAGATCGGCGACCAGTGCCAGGCGTATCCGGTTTTGCCCCGGGTTGCAGCCACCGCTGTCGCGCGAGAGGTAGCTGCCCGGCAGAACCGTGACATGCTGTTGTGCATACAGATCACGGGCAAATTCCGTGTCATCGATCGGGGTTTCCGGCCACAAATAAAATCCCGCATGCGGTTGTTGCACTTTCAATACCGGTGAGAGGATGTCCAGCACCGCAGCAAATTTGCGGCGGTAACGCTCGCGGTTTTCACTCACATGTTTCTCGTCCTGCCAGGCGGTGATACTGGCGATCTGATGGTGTGGCGGCATGGCGCAGCCATGATAAGTACGGTATTGAAGGAAGCGGGCGATCACCTCGCTGTCACCCGCCACAAAACCGGAACGCAATCCCGGCAGGTTGGAGCGTTTGGAAAGGCTGTGAAAGACAATACAGCGTTTGTAGTCTGTATGTCCGGCTTCTGCTGCGGCTTGCAGCAGGCCAACCGGTGGCTGGTGTTCATCGAAATAGATCTCCGAATAACACTCGTCGGAGGCGATGATGAAGTCGTGTCGTTCCGCAAGCCGGATGAGCTTTTGCAGGGTTTCCGTGTCGATCACCGCGCCGCTCGGGTTACCGGGGGAACAGAGATACAAAAGCTGGCAACGGGCCCACACCGAATCCGCCACGCTGTCAAAGTCGGGTATGAAATCTGTCTCTTCGAGGGTGTTCAGGTAATATGGTCTGGCGCCGGCCAGCAATGCCGCTCCTTCATAGATTTGGTAGAAAGGGTTTGGCATAACCACACAAGCATCGTGCTTCCGTGCGATGGTGGCCTGGGCAAAAGCAAACAGGGCTTCACGTGTGCCGTTGACAGGCAGAATATGCCGCTCGGCGTCGATGCTCTGCGGCGGCAATTGAAACCGCTGAACGAGCCAGCGGGCAATCGCCTCGCGCAGCCGGGCATCGCCTTTGGTCAGCGGATAGCGTGACAGCGTTTTCGTTGCCTGGCAAAGCGCGTCGGCGACAAAATCCGGTGCCGGGTGTTTGGGTTCGCCGATGGAAAGCGCGATGTGGGGGAGCTCCGCCGGGGGGGCGATGCCCGCCTTGAGGGCATTCAGCTTCTCAAAGGGATAGGAATGTAATTTGTCGAGATCCGGGTTCATCTGGGATAAGCTTTATCAGCAAAACAAACAGGCGCCACCGGCGGCCAAAAAAGGGAGAGTATAGACGAAGCCATGGCAGCAGCGAAACCAGGAACACTTTTCCGGACGGTTTTGATACCGCGATTCGAAGGCGTATTGATGTGCCGGCACGGGCCGGAAGCGGGAGCGGCGGGGTTGTTGCCGTTTTTTCAGAGTCCTCTCTTTCGCGACCACCGTCTGGTGAAGTATGCCGGATAGACATTGGCCTGCGGTTTTCTGCCTGTTATTGGCCGCCACCCTCTGGGGGATCTTCTGGTACCCCTTACGCCTGCTTGAGCAAGAGGGTCTGGCTGGTGTGTGGTCGACCCTGTTGATCTATTCCGGCACCTCGGTGGTGATGATCGTGATGTTGCGTGGCCGCATGGCGGAGTTCGCCCGTGCCCCCGGAATGTTGTTTGCGATCGCTCTTGCCAGCGGCTGGTGCAACACCTCGTTTATTCTTGCCGTGCTGGACGGCAACGTGGTGCGGGTTTTGTTGCTGTTCTATCTCTCTCCCGTATGGGCCACCCTGCTGGGGTGGTTGCTGTTGCGGGAAGAGCTGAGCCGGGGTGCCTTGCTGGTACTGGTGCTGGCGATGGCCGGCGCGGTGGTGATGCTGTGGCAGCCCGGCATGGCCTACCCCTGGCCGCAGGACAAGGCCGACTGGCTGGCGCTTTCCTCCGGTTTTACCTTCGCGCTCTCCAATGTGATGATGCGGCACCTGCAACATGTCTCGATTTATGTCAAAACCGCCAGTGGCTGGTTTGGAGTGATCCTGGTTGCCGCCGTGCTTATCGTCTTCAGTCAGGCGGAACTGGGGCAGGTGAGCGCCATGGTGATTGTGGCGGCGTTGCTGATCGGTGCGGTGTTTCTCGCTGTGATGACGCTTTCGGTGGTGTATGGCGTGACGCATTTACCGGTGCATCGCTCTGCCGTCATCCTGCTGTTTGAACTGGTTGCCGGTGCCGTGTCGTCACAATTGTTGACCGATGAGGTGATCCTTCCGAGGGAATGGCTGGGCGGCATGCTGGTGATGCTGGCCGCCTATCTTTCAGCACGCCAGCAGCCGGATTAGCCGGTCAAACGATAACGCAGCCTCGCTCAGCGGGTGTCCATCCCCTCTGTTTAGCCATTGAGGTATTCCTTGATGGTTTTGCTCAGGCACTCCAGCTGAGCGGCATCGGTTATCGCCTCGTTCTGTTTGTTGGTGATATAGAAAAAATCTTCCACACGTTCCCCGTAAGTGGCGATACGGGCATTGTGGAGTTGCACCTGGCACTCCTGCAAGGCCCGGGCGATGCGTGACAGCAGGCCGGGCCGGTCGAATGCCTTGACCTCCATCACGGTGCGGTTATGGTGGCTGTCCGGTTCGAAGGTTACCGTCGTGGGAAAGGTGAAATGTTTCGCCTGCCTCGGCAGTTGGCGGGATACGGTGGTGATGGCCTCCGCCGGTGTGGACAGGCTGGTCTTGAGTTGTTGCTGCAATTCCATCGTCAGCTGGCCATCGCCCAGCATTTTCCCCTCCTGATCGACCACAACGAAGGAGTCGAGGGTGTAACCATCACGTGAATCGAAGATGCGGGCATCCATGATGGTGGCGCCATAACGTTCCAGCAGGGAGGTTGCGCAGAGAAACAGGGTGTCGAAGGCGCGGGTATAGATGAACACTTCGGTCCCGCCCCGTTTGGGGATATCCCGGATCAGCACCAGCGGTTGTTCGGGATGGGGGTGGGAGAGGATCGCCTCGGTGTGCCAGACGATTTCATCGGGGAGATAGCGCAGAAAATATTCATCCCCGAGTTTGGCCCAGAGTGTTTCCACCGTTTCGCTGTCGAAGGGATGGCCGGTCAGCAGTTTTTTCGCCTGTGCACGTGTGTCCTGGACATGCTCGGACTGGATAACCGGATTGTGCAGGCCGCGCCGGAATGCCAGCCGGGTGGCATGGTACAGTTCTTTCAGCAGGGCGTCTTTCCAGCTGTTCCACACCTTGTCACTGGTGGCGCGAATATCGGCTACCGTCAGCAGATAAAGGTACTTGAGATGGTTCTCTTCCCCCACCTGCACGGCAAATTCATGCACCACGTCCGGATCGCTGATATCTTTTCGTTGTGCGGTGACTGACATGAGCAAGTGGTTTTCCACCAGCCAGGCGACCAGATGGGTATCATAATCACTCAGGCCGTGCTCGCGGCAGAAAGCGGCGGCGTCCACCGCACCCAGGACGGAATGATCGCCACCGCGGCCCTTGGCGATGTCGTGAAACAGACCGGCGATCAGCAACAGCTCCTGCTTGGGGACGGTCTGGATCAGCTTGCTGCAGAAAGGGAATTCATGCTGAAACTCCGGAACGGTGAAACGCCGCAGGTTGCGGATAACCATCAGCGTGTGTTCGTCCACCGTGTAAACATGAAAGAGATCGTGCTGCATCTGCCCCACGATGTGACCAAAGGCCGGCAGGTAGGCCGCCAGGATGCCGTAGCGGTTCATACGGCGCAGCTCATGGGTGATGCCGCTGGTTTGACGCATGATTTCCATGAAGAGGCTGCGGTTACGCAGGTCGCTGCGGAAGCTGGCATCAATGAGTTCGCGGTGCCGGCGGAGCAGGCGGATGGTGTTGGCCCGGACCCCCTTCAATTCAGGGTGCTGTTCCAATAACAGAAACACTTCCAGCAGGGCGAAAGGGTAACGGGAAAAGGTGTTTTCGTGGCGAACCTCGAGAAACCCTTTGCGTGCCTGAAAACGCTTGTTGATGATGACGGGTTCGCTGGGATCATCCGCGTAGAGGATTTCTTCCTTGAACAGCTGCAGCAGCATTTCGTTCAGCCGGCTCAATTCCATCACGGTGCGGTAGTATTGTTTCATAAACTGCTCCACCGCCAGCTTGCCCGGTTTGTCCCGGTAGCCGAATTGTTTCGCCAGGCGGCGCTGATGATCGAACAACAGCCGATCCTCCCTGCGGCCTGCCAGCACATGCAGGCCAAACCGTACCTGCCACAAAAACGCCTGGCACTGATGCAGTTGCTGGTACTCCGCTTCCGTCAGAAAGTGATGTGCCACCAGGGCATGCAGGTTGTCCACGTCATAATGACGCTTGGCGACCCAGCCGATCATCTGGATGTCACGCAGCCCACCCGGGCTTTCCTTGATATTCGGTTCCAGGTTGTACGCCGTTTCATGGTATTTCTGGTGCCGTTGGATCTGCTCCTCGAGTTTCGCCTTGAAGAATTCAGGTCCGGGCCAGATTTTGTCAGCGGCGCAGCGCCGGCGTTGTTGTTCGTACAGCGCCGCATTGCCGATCAGCAGGCGTGATTCCTGGATATTGGTGGCGACGGTAATATCCTTGGTCGCTTCTTCGACACATTCCTCCACCGAGCGTACGCTGTGGCCGATTTCCAGGCCGATATCCCACAAAAAAGTGAGAAAGGCTTCGATACCGCTGCGATAGGATTCATCGCTCTTCCTCAAGAGGATCAGCACGTCGATATCCGATGCGGGGTGGAGTTCACCACGGCCGTAGCCACCGACGGCCACCAGTGCGATATCCGGTGCGTCATCAGGTAAAAACAGTCTCCATGCGCGGCTGATCAAGGCGTCGACCAGTCTGGCGCGGGCGGGTACGAGTTCAGTGGCGGCCCGACCGGCGAGAAAGCGTTCCACCAGGACCTGCTGTGCCGCCTTGAGCGCATCACGGAACAGTGGCAGCGGCGGTTGGTGTGATTGCAACGCGGCATCGAATGCGGCCACATCCAGCAGTGCAGCATCGAGTGCTTTTGGCATTAAATCGTTTCCCCTTTGCGCCGCGTTAGCACCTCATACCCTTCCGCCGTCACCAGCACGGTATGCTCCCATTGTGCCGAGAGGGAGTGATCTTTGGTCACCACGGTCCAGCCATCCTTGAGAAGTTTGACCTGGCGTTTGCCGGCGTTAATCATCGGTTCGATGGTGAATACCATCCCCGGTTCGAGGGTAATCCCGGTTCCCGGTGTGCCGTAATGCAGCACCTGGGGTTCCTCGTGGAATGCCTTGCCGATGCCGTGGCCACAGTACTCCCTTACCACAGAATAGTGGTTGGCTTCGGCATGTTGCTGGATGGCGTAGCCAATGTCGCCCAGATGGGCGCCCGGTTTTACCGCCTTGATGCCAAGCAGCAGGCACTCGTGCGCGACGCGGCTCAGTCGTTGTGCCTTGATGGACGGTTCGCCGACAAAAAACATCATGCTGGTATCACCATGATATCCGTCTTTGATCACGGTGATGTCGATGTTGATGATGTCACCGTTTTTCAGGCGTTTTTCATTGGGGATGCCGTGGCAAATGACATGATTGACCGAGGTACAGATGGATTTGGGGAAACCGTGGTAGTCGAGCGGGGCGGGGATCGCCTTTTGCTCGTTGACGATATAATCATGACAGATTCTGTCCAGCTCACTGGTGGTGATCCCGGCTTTGACATGGGGCGCTATCATTTCCAGGACTTCGGCTGCCAGCCGGCCGGCAACTCGCATTTTTTCGATTTCCTCGGGGGTTTTTATCAAAACGGTCATAATTTCGCCAAAGTCCCTGTAATATGTATGGTAAATGAAGGGTTATTTGTAATAAAATCCACACTTGCGCTAAAGGTGGGCCTATCCGTTGTTGAACCAAGCCGTTTATGGTATAAATCGCGCGCACTTTAAGCAAACTTAACTGTCTGTGAAAACAGACAAAATACGCACATGCACCGGCACATCTGTTGGGTGCTCTGAAAGATAGGGCGGAAACGCCCCTTTTGGAGTTGACAGGTGGGGTGTGTGGAAGTCAAACCCATACTGGAGAAATTACATGACTGACGTATCTATGCGCCAGATGCTGGAGGCTGGCGTGCATTTTGGCCACCAGACCCGCTTCTGGAACCCGAAAATGGCCCCATACATTTTCGGCGAACGGAACAAAATCCATATCATCAACCTTGAAAAAACCCTGCCGTTGTACACCGACGCCATGAACTTTATTGGTTCACTGGCGGCGAATCGTGGCACCATCCTTTTCGTCGGGACCAAACGCGCCGCGCAGGACATTATTCGTGAAGAGGCCGAGCGTTGCGGCATGCCCTACGTGAATCATCGCTGGCTGGGCGGGATGCTGACCAACTATAAGACGGTCAAGCAATCCATCAAGCGTTTGAAAGAGCTGGAAGCGATGAAAGCGGAAGGCGGTTTTGAAGGTTTGAGTAAAAAAGAAGTTCTTACCCTGACACGAGAGCAGGAAAAGCTGGAACGCAGTCTGGGTGGTATCAAAGACATGAATGGCCTGCCGGATGCGTTATTTGTGATCGATGTCGGTCATGAAAAAATTGCTGTCAGTGAAGCCGTTAAACTCGGCATTCCGGTTATCGGCGTAGTGGACACCAATAACGCCCCGGACAAGATCGATTATGTAATCCCGGGTAACGATGATGCAATTCGCGCCATTACGCTGTACACCCAGGGTGTGGCGAATGCGATTCTGGAAGGACGGGCTTCTGCCACCACTGCGGCTGGATCGGAAGATGAATTCATCGAGGTCGCGGAAACCGAAACACCCGTACCGAGCAAGAAAAAGACAGCAAAGAAAAAAGTAACGGCCAAAAAGAAGACTGCGGCAAAAAAGAAGAGCGTAAGCAAGAAAGCAGCGGAGAGTGAACCTGCTGAAAAAGTTGAAGCTGCAGAATAATTTTCGTTACGACCTGACATCCGGGTAGAGCAAAAAGGGGGCGTTGCCCCCTTTTTCGAATCAAGCAAGCTCCCGGAGTGTGTTTTTTTAAAGTATTTATCGAAGAGGATACCAATTATGGCAATCACGGCAGCAATGGTTAAGGAACTACGTGAGCGTACCGGCGCTGGTATGATGGAATGCAAAAAGGCCTTGGTGGAAACCGACGGGAATATCGAAGCCGCAATCGAACACATGCGCAAAACAGGCCTGACAAAAGCGGATAAAAAAGCCGGGCGTACCGCGGCAGAAGGTTTGATTAATATCAAAATCTCTGCAGATGGAAAACTGGCAGCAATTGTCGAAGTGAATTGTGAAACCGACTTTGTGACCAAAGGCGAGGATTTCAGGCAATTTGTGGATAATATCGCGCAGCGGGTGCTCGACAGCCAGCCCGCTGACCTGGATGCGCTGTTGGCCATGCCTATCAGTGATAGCGATACGACCAGCATTGAAGAAACCAGAAAGAACCTGATCGCCAAAATCGGTGAGAACATGAATGTGCGACGTTTTGCCCTGCTGAAAGGGCAGGGTAATCTGGCTGCCTACATGCATGGCAGTCGCATCGGCGTTCTGGTTGATGTGGAAGGTGGAGATGAATCCCTCGGCAAGGATCTGGCGATGCACATTGCCGCCAGCCGCCCGATATGCGTCTCGGAAGAGGAAGTGCCGAAGGAAGTTATCGAGAAGGAAAAGGAAATCTTTTCGGCACAGGCAGCGGAAAGCGGCAAGCCCGCAGAGATCATCGAAAAAATGATCAGCGGTCGCATCAAGAAATTCCTCAAGGAAGTGACGCTGCTGGGTCAGCCTTTCGTCAAGGATCCTGATCAAACTGTTGAAAAACTGGTGAAAAACGCCGGCGCCAGAGTAATCACGTTTATTCGTTATGAAGTGGGCGAAGGAATTGAAAAGAAACAGGAAAACTTTGCTGACGAAGTAATGTCGCAAATCAAGACTTCTTGAGAGACTGAAAAAAACATGGCAACTGCACCCAAATACAAAAGGATCCTGCTTAAACTGAGCGGAGAAGCCCTTATGGGCGAGCAGCAGTTTGGAATCGATCCGTTGATTGTCGGACGTATCGCGCAAGAGGTCAGGGATCTGCAGGAGATCGGGGTGCAGGTCGCCATGGTAATAGGTGGTGGTAATATTTTCAGGGGGGTCAGCCTCTCCTCCGGCGGCATGGACCGTGTCACTGCGGATCAAATGGGAATGCTGGCAACGGTAATCAATGCATTGTCGTTACAGGATGCGCTGGAAAAAAACGGCATGCATGTGCGTGTCATGTCAGCTCTGGCGATACATAGCGTGTGTGAGGATTTCATTCGTCGCCGGGCAATTCGTCATCTGGAAAAAAACCGTGTCGTTATTTTTGCGGCGGGTACCGGTAACCCGTTTTTTACCACCGACACGGCCGCCAGTTTGCGTGGGGTGGAAGCTGAGGTGGATATCGTGCTCAAAGGCACGAAAGTCGATGGTGTGTATTCATCCGATCCGGTTAAGGATCCAAAGGCGGTCATGTACGAAAAGTTGACATACGACACCGTCATTAACGAAAAGCTGGCAGTGATGGATACCACTGCGATTGTGCTGTGCCGGGATAATGGAATTCCTATTCGGGTATTCAATATGAACAAAAAAGGTGCCCTGATGCGCGTTGTTATGGGCGAGAATGAAGGCACCCTGGTGGAATAGAGGCAAAGCTTATGATTAATGAATTGAAGAAGGATGCCGAAGTCCGCATGGGCAAGAGTGTGGAATCCCTTAAAAATGAACTGACAAAATTGCGTACCGGGCGAGCGCACACCAGCCTGCTTGAGCACATCATGGTGGATTATTATGGTTCTGAAGTGCCGATCAATCAGGTTGCCAATGTCTCTGTTGCCGATGCGCGTACCCTTACTGTGACTCCGTGGGAGAAACAGATGGTTAAAACCGTGGAAAAAGCCATCATGAATTCGAATATGGGGCTTAATCCGGCAACCGCAGGTGAGGTAATACGTGTTCCGTTGCCACCGTTGACCGAGGAACGGCGTAAGGACATGATCCGCATTGTCCGCCAGGAAGGGGAAAATGCACGTGTGGCAATTCGGAATATTCGACGTGATGTGCTCAGTGATATCAAAACACTGCTAAAAGAAAAAGAAATAACAGAAGATGACGAGCGTCGGGCACATGACGATATACAAAAAATAACCGACCAATATATCGCCAAAGTCGACAAGCTGGTGGAAGAAAAAGAGAAGGATTTGATGGAGATCTGATATCAGATCTTTAACACAGACTTCCTGCGCACGGGCTCACCGTTCGACAATCAAATCGGAGCAAATCTAGTGAGCACGCCTGATAAAAAATCTACCAAGGGAAAATATCTGGAGCTGGTTGGCCCGGAGGGGTTGCCGCGCCATGTTGCAGTGATCATGGACGGCAACGGGCGCTGGGCGGAACAGAGAAACAAGCCACGTGTCGTTGGACACCGTGCCGGAGTGGAAACCGTACGGGAGATGGTACGGGCAGCCGGTGAATTAGGCATCGAGGTTCTGACTTTATTTGCTTTTTCGAGTGAAAACTGGCGGCGCCCGCAAAAAGAGGTCGGGCTGCTGATGGAATTGTTTATGGTGGCGCTGGAGCGCGAGGTCAAGAAACTGCACCACAATAATGTCAAGTTGAGAATCATTGGTGACAAGCGTGCTTTTTCCGAAAAAATTCAAAAACGCATCGCCGATGCAGAATTCCTGACTCAAAACAACAACGGTCTGGTGCTCAATATCGCGGCCAATTACGGCGGCAAGTGGGACATCACCCAGGCGGTGAGAAAACTGGCAGAGAGAGTAAGGCAGGGAGACATGCTGGCAGAGGAGATTACCCCTGAAAGTATTGCTGAAGAATTAACCACGGCTGATTTGCCCGAGCCGGATTTGTTCATCCGGACCGGTGGTGAACAGCGGATCAGCAATTTTATGATTTGGCAACTGGCTTACACCGAACTTTATTTCACCCCCGTATTATGGCCTGATTTCAACCGGACTGAATTTGAAAAAGCACTGATTTCCTTTTCCAAACGGCAACGCCGTTTTGGCCAGACCGGCAAGCAGGTGGAGTCGCAGCGCAATGCTTAAATTGCGTGTCATCACTGCGCTGATACTTGCTCCGCTGGTGATCATGGGTATCTATTTTTTGCCAGATACGGCATTTGTTTTGTTTATAGCGGGTGTCACCATCCTTGCATCCTGGGAGTGGACACGCATTGCCGGCTTCCATGCATTTACTAACCGCTTGTTATATGTCGCAGGTATTGCCATTGTTTTATATGGAATCACCCTGTATCTGCAAGAAGAACGGCTCAGTAATATCTTTTTTGTTATCGTCCTGCTGTGGTGGGTGCTGACGCTGCTGCGCCTCTTCAGCTACCGCTTTCGTCCCTTGCAACCCGGCGTACATCAAATAACCGCAGTGCTGGCGGGATTTCCTGTGTTGTGCGGCGCCTTTGCAGCAATTGTTTTGCTGCGTCAGGAATACGGTCCCACCTCAATTCTCATTTTACTGCTGCTGGTCTGGGCTGCCGACATCGCTGCCTATTTTACCGGGCGCAAATTTGGCCGGCATAAACTTTTACCATCAATCAGTCCGGGCAAAACCTTCGAGGGGATCTGGGGGGCGCTGTTAGCCAGCCTGCTGGTTGGTTTCGTGGCATCGTTCTGGTATGACCCGCAAGGAAGCAAAATTGTCGCCTTGCTGGTGATCAGTCTGGTGACAGTGGTTTTTTCGATTGTTGGTGATTTGAATGAAAGTTTATACAAAAGGCAGGCGGGATTGAAAGACAGCAGTAATTTGTTACCCGGGCATGGCGGGATTCTTGATCGGATTGACAGTTTGACCGCAGCCGCACCTGTTTATATTTGTGGTTTGTACCTTTTCAGGGTTTAAGCAATGCAGGGTATCACAATTCTTGGTTCAACCGGTTCAATCGGCGTCAATACCCTGGAGGTGATTGCCCGTCACCCGGACAAGTACCGCATAGTCGCCTTGACGGCAAACAAGCAGGTTGATCGTTTATTTGATCAATGCAAAACCTGCCAGCCGCAATATGCGGTGATGGCAGACGCAACGGCGGCACAGCAACTTGATGAGCGTCTTAAACAGGCCGGCTTGCAAGTGGAGGTGCTTGCAGGTGTCGATGGTTTGAAATACGTCAGCAGTCTGCCACAGGTAAATCAGGTGATGGCAGCAATTGTTGGTGCGGCTGGATTATTGCCGACCCTGGCTGCGGCGGAGTGCGGCAAGCGCGTATTACTGGCGAACAAGGAAGCGCTGGTCATGTCCGGGCATTTGTTTATGAAGGTGGTGGCGCAAAACAACGCGGAGTTACTGCCCATCGATAGTGAACATAACGCCATTTTTCAATGCATGCCTCCTGCATACCAGAATGGATTGGAGAAAGCCGGTGTCAGGAAAATTTTATTGACAGGCTCCGGCGGTCCCTTCCGGAAAACACCAATCGAAGCATTGAGGAAGGTAACACCCGACGAGGCGTGCGCACATCCAAACTGGAGCATGGGAAGAAAGATTTCGGTTGACTCCGCCACCATGATGAATAAAGGGCTGGAATTGATTGAGGCCTGTTGGTTGTTCAACACTACGCCGCAGCAGGTGCAGGTTGTGGTACATCCACAGAGTGTCATCCATTCGATGGTGGAATACATAGATGGCTCTGTGTTGGCACAGATGGGCCAGCCGGATATGCGAACACCTATCGCATATGCACTTGCCTGGCCGGAAAGAATCAAATCAGGTGTGGAGCGTCTTGATTTGTTTGCCGTCGCACATCTGGACTTTGAGGAACCGGATAAGAACCGGTTTCCATGTTTGCGCCTGGCAGAAGAGGCGGCCAGACAGAGTGGCACCGCGCCTGCAATTATGAACGCAGCGAATGAAGTGGCGGTGGAAGCGTTTTTGCAGGAAAAAATATTGTTTACTCATATTGCCACTTTGGTGGAAGAAGTGCTGGAATCCGTAACGTCATCGGCCGCCGATGATCTGGAGATGATATTACAGGCGGATGCAGCGGCAAGAAGCTGTGCCAATGAACTGCTTCAGCGCCGGTATAAAAAGGGATAATGGCTGATGGACGTATTGATTAACATTGTATCTTTTATCGTTGCGATAAGCATCCTGGTGGCAGTGCATGAATTCGGTCACTTCTGGGTGGCGAGACGAATGGGAGTAAAGGTTTTACGTTTTTCAATTGGTTTTGGCAGGCCTCTATTGAAATGGGCAGGGAAGGATGGTACGGAATATGTCATTGCTGCGTTGCCACTTGGTGGTTATGTCAAAATGCTGGGAGAGCATGATGATACGCCGATAAAGGAGGAAGAAAAACGCTTTGCCTTCAATAATCAGCATGTCGCCAAACGTTTTGCGATTGCTTCTGCTGGACCTGTGTTTAATTTTCTGTTTGCTATTGTCGCCTATGGTTTAATGTTTTCGGTAGGAGTGACCGGGATAAAGCCTGTCGTGGGCGAAATTGAAAAATCCACACCTGTTGCGATTGCCGGTCTGAAAAAAGGTGATGAAATTATCTCCGTAAACGGAAAACCCACGCCGATCTGGGATGTGGTTATACAGTCAGTGATCCCTGCGTTAATCGACAATGATGATATAACCATGAAAGTGCGGGGCAAAGATGGATATGTGCGGAATATCGAAATCAGCCTGCCAGAAGAAAGCAAGGGAAAGGAGCCGGGAGAATTGTTCACCGCCTTGGGCCTTAATCCCTGGCGACCTGCGGTAAAACCCGTTGTGGGTATGGTGGTCGAAAACTCTCCTGCAGCAAGGGCCGGTTTGCAGGCGGATGATGAAATACTTGCAATCGACGGAAAAAAAATTACGGACTGGTTGGAGCTGGTGGATTATGTTTCCGCCAGGCCGGAAACAACGCTCGAATTACTTGTACGACGGGGTGATGAGGAACGTAGCATCAGTGTGCATGCTGCCGAAGTGAATTTAAAAGGGAAAAAAGTGGGAAGAATTGGGATAGGTCCCAAAAGTGGCGGACGCTATCCAGACGATATGATGGTGGTGTATCAATACCCGTTTACCACCTCATCCCTGAAAGCCGTGGAGCAAACATGGGAAAACACGCTTTTTACATTCAGGATGATCGGCAAGATTCTGTTTGGTGAGCTATCAGTCAAGAATTTGAGCGGGCCGATAAATATCGCAGTCTATGCAGGTTATTCCGCGAGTGCAGGACTGGGACGTTTTCTGGATTTTCTGGCGATTGTCAGCATCAGTCTCGGCGTATTGAATTTACTGCCTATACCCGTTCTTGATGGGGGGCATCTCCTGTATTATGTCATCGAAATGGTAAAAGGACGCCCACTCTCAGAAGCTGCCATGGAATTCGGACAACGTATCGGTATTGTGCTGTTGTTAATGTTAATGAGTATCGCATTTTATAATGATATTGTAAGACTCGTAAATTAAGTACACTATAATAAAGAAGCCATATTGTTGTATGAATAAATATATAGGTATTACCTTACTCGCCAGCGCAATCAGCCAGCCAGTCTTTGCGTTTGCACCTTTTACTGTAAAGGAAATACGTCTTGAAGGTTTGCAACGGATTTCACCTGGTGCAGTATTCAATTACTTGCCGGTAAAGGTTGGGGATCGCCTGACTGAAGCGCTCAGTGCAGAGGCGATACGGGATTTGTACAAGACCGGGTTTTTCAAGGACATACGGCTGGAGCAGGACAATGATGTACTGGTGGTGTTTGTGGCGGAACGTCCTGCAATAGCAGACATCACGTTTTCCGGGAACAAAGACATTACCACAGAGCAATTGCAGGATTCCTTAAAGCAGATAGGATTGTCAAAAGGAAAGGTCCTGGATCGCGCACTGCTCGACAAGGTCGAGCAGGAATTGTTGAGACAGTATTACAGCCTGGGCAAGTATGGTGTGAAAATTGAAACCAAAAGCGAGCCCTTGGAGCGTAACAGAATAAAGGTCAGCATCAATATAACCGAAGGAGAGAATGCCGAAGTTTACGCAATTAATGTTGTAGGAAACAAGGTATTCACTGATGATGAACTGTTGGCAAGATTACAACTGTCAGGTTCCTCAATCTTTTTTGGAAAAAACAAGTATTCAAAACAATTATTATCTGCTGATCTGGAAACCATAAAATCATACTATCTGGACAGAGGATATATAAATTTTAATATTGACTCGACCCAGGTGTCATTGACGCCAGACAAACAGGATGTCTACATTACCGTAAATATAACGGAAGGCGAAAAGTATTTTGTGCGCGATATCAAGCTGGCGGGAGAGTTGATATTTCCCGAAAAGGAAATTATGCCCCTGATTAGCCTGAAGTCCGGTGATGTGTTTTCCCGCCGTGAAATCGTGGAAAGCACGAAGCGTATCAGTGAAAAACTGGCAGAACAGGGATACGCGTTTGCCAATGTCAATATTGTGCCCGATGTGGATAAAGACACAAAGACAATAGGATTAACTTTGTTTGTTGATCCGGGTCACAGGGTGTATGTGCGCCGGATCAACATCAGTAACAACACAAAAACCAAGGATGAGGTTATCAGACGGGAGTTTCGCCAGATGGAAGGGGACTGGATGTCAACCAAACAGGTTGCACAGTCACGTACGCGCTTGAACAGGACAGGCTATTTTGATCGTGTGAATGTCGAGACACCATCGGTACCCGGAACCGATGATCAGGTGGATGTAAATTACTCGGTTTCAGAACGTCCTACCGGTAACCTTTCCGCGGGCATAGGTTATTCGGACACGCAAGGCTTCTTGATGAACCTTGGGGTTACGCAGGATAACTTTGTCGGTACCGGTAAACGTATTGGTATTACCCTGGACAACAGCCAGGTGACCAAACGACTCAGTATTGATTATTTTGATCCTTATTATACTCTTGATGGTGTAAGCAGGGGTTTCAGTTTATATTACCGGAATATTGACGCTGCAGAGGCGCAGATTTCGAACTATACAACCGACAGTTATGGTGCGAAATTAGTGCATGCCATGCCCTTGAGCGAGATTGACAATATCCGTTTTTCTTTTGGGTATGACAAGACAGAACTGGAGTTGGGATCGTTACAGGTTTCACAGGACATACTTGATTTTATTAATGAAAATGGTAGTGTCTACGGCACATATCCGATAAACGCGTCATGGGTGCGTGATTCCCGGAACAAGCGGATATTGGCAAGTGAAGGTGCGTTGACCTCTGTTGATACGGAAATCGCACCACCGGGCGGTGATCTGGAGTATTATAGGATAAATTTCAGGCACTTACGCTATTTTGCATTGGGAAAAATCACGACACTGTCAGTCAATGCCAGAGTCGGTATCGGCGACAGTTTCGGAAAAACCACACGCCTTCCACCGTACAAGAACTATTTTGCCGGGGGAAGCAGGACTATCCGTGGATTTGATCCGAACAGCATGGGGCCGCGTGATCCGGTTACAGACGAGTCATTGGGTGGTAACAGGATGTTGATTGGTAATATTGAATTGATCTTGCCGAATCCTTTCGATGATACCAGTGGGTCGACCCGATTCAGTGGATTTATCGATGGTGGTAATGTCTTTAGAAAAGGAGATGCCATATCAGCGGCGGAATTGAGATATACAGCCGGTTTGTCTTTGATCTGGATCAGCCCTATCGCACCGATGCAATTCAGCTATGCAATACCGTTAAATAAAAAAGATGGAGATAAATTACAGCCCTTTCAATTTACTTTTGGGATGGCTTTTTAGATTAACCAATGGTGACGCATGTGAAAGATATAAAGAAATATTTTCTGTTAGTCTTTTTATTCTTTTTTGGCGCAAATGTTCTGTATGCAGAAGATATCAAAATCGCCTTTGTAAATGCAACTCGTGTTATGAATGAAGTTCCGCAAGCGGATGCGATCCGCAAACGCATCAAAGATGAGTTTGCTCCCAGAGATAAAAAAATACTGGAAATGCAGACCGAATTGAAAAAACAGGAAGACAAAATGCTCAGAGATTCAGAGGTGATGAGTGATGCGGCGCGTACCAAACTCGAACGCAAGATATTCACGTTGAAGCGGGATATCAAAAGGGCAAGAGAGGAATTTACCGAAGATTTGAATATTCGCCGTAATGAAGAGCTGGATAAACTGCAAAAACTGGTTTACAAAGCAATACTCTCATATGCAAAACAAAACAAGTACGATCTGATTCTGGGTGAAAGTGTCCTGTATTCAAGTAAACGTGTGGATGTTTCGGACAAGGTAATAGAGCGTTTGCGGGAAGAATATCAGAATACCGTGATGGGAACCAAGAATAATTGAATATTGAGCATTGATTGTGCCGTACACGATAGAATATCTTGCTGACATGGTAGGTGGAACTGTTTATGGTGATCCCACCATTGTTATTGATAGCGTAAACAGCCTGGAAGATGCAAAAGCGGGTCAGATCAGTTTCCTGTCCAATCCAAAATTTGTTTCAGCATTAAAGCAGACAACGGCATCGGCCGTACTTCTAAAGGAATCAGAGCGTGAAGATTGTCCAGCCGCGGCCATTGTTGTTGATAATCCGTATGCTGCCTATGCGAAAATAGCAGGATTGATTTATCCGCTGCACAAAGAACAGTCAGGCATACATCCAACCGCAGTAATTGGGGATAATTGCGAGATTGATGAAAGCGTATGGGTTGGGCCACAATGCGTTATCGGCAATAATGTAAAATTGTCTGCTGGAACTTACATAAGTGCCGGCGTTGTAATCGAAGATAATGTCAGAATTGGTGAAGCATGCACGTTTTATCCGAATGTAACGGTTATGCACGACTGTGTTTTCGGTAATAATGTACTGGTGCATGCGGGTTCGGTTATAGGCAGTGACGGATTTGGCCAGGCAAACGAGAATGGCACATGGCACAAGATACCACAAATAGGACGCGTGCTGATTGGCGATGATGTGGAGATTGGTGCAAATAATACGATCGACCGCGGCACAATCAAGGATACAATCATAAAAGAGGGTGTTAAGTTAGATAATCTTGTGCATATTGCCCACAATGTCGTGATTGGTGAGCATACCGTGATAGCAGCGCAAACCGGGATTGCAGGAAGTACGACGATAGGAAAAAATTGCATGTTTGGCGGTGTTGTTGGTGTGGCGGGCCATCTTGATATAGCAGATAATGTAACCCTAACTGGAAGGGCGGTAGCAAGACAGTCAATATCGAAAGCGGGGGTATATTCATCAGGTACACCTTTGGAAGAAAATCGTTTATGGCACAGGAATCATGCCCGCTTTAAACAACTTGATGATATGGCAAAACGTTTAAAAAAACTTGAAAAAACAATTGAAGAACTGGCAGGCAAGAATATTGAATAATCTTGATATATACGAAATTTTAAAGCATTTACCCCATCGGTATCCTTTCTTGCTGATAGACAAGGTGGTGGATTATGAAAAGGGAAAATATCTAATTGCGGTAAAAAATGTCAGCCATAACGAGCCGCATTTTACCGGGCATTTTCCCCACAGGCCGGTGATGCCTGGCGTATTGATCCTCGAAGCACTGGCTCAGGCTACGGGAATTCTGGCGTTTAAAACACTAGGTTATGTACCGGATGAAAAATCACTTTACTATTTTGTCGGTATCGATAAAGCGAGATTCAAGCAGCCGGTAAAACCTGGTGATCAGCTGGAATTAAAAGTTGAATTTATCAAGGAAAAACGCGGAATCTGGAAGTTTGATGGAGTTGCCCTGGTCGACGGCAAGGAAGTTTGTTCTGCAGAAATCATGTGTGCGGAGCGTCCTGTGGAATGAGTATTGACCCCCGTGCTGTGATAGACCCTTCAGCAAAAATCGCCGATAGTGCCACCATCGGTCCTTTTACTATTATTGGTGCGGATGTTGAGATTGAGGAGAAAACCTGGATTGGTCCTCATGTTGTGATTAATGGGCCAACCTATATCGGCCGTGAAAACCGGATTTTTCAATTCGCTTCAATTGGTGAAATTCCCCAGGACAAGAAATTTCATGGCGAGTCATCAAAATTGGAGATTGGTGACAGAAACACCATTCGTGAGTATGTGAGTATCAATCGCGGGACCGAGGAGGGAGGTGGTTTGACCCGTATTGGTAATGATAACTGGTTGATGGCATATATTCATATCGCACATGATTGCATGATTGGGAACAATACCACTTTTGCCAATGGCGCCACTCTTGCGGGGCATGTCACTATCGATGACCATGCAATCTTGGGCGGATTTACCCTGGTACATCAATTTTGCGCAGTTGGAAAATATGCGTTTTGTGGTATGGGCAGTGCAATCAGCAAGGATGTGCCACCTTTTGTAATGGTCAGCGGAAGTCCTGCGCACCCATATGGAGTAAATACAGAAGGATTAAAACGGCATAAATTCCCGAAGGATACGATCAAAGCTTTGCGCGATGCGTATAAAACGATCTACCGTTCCAGTCTGACGGTTGAAGAGGCGCTTTCCCGATTAAGGGAAAAAGCAAAAGAGGAGAAGGAAATCAATTTGTTGATTGATTTTTTGACGCATACGACACGCGGTATCATCCGTTGAGGCATTTCTGATTAATTGCAATATCGTCATTTCGGCGAATGTCGCTATCCAGTAAAACAATGTTGAGTAACTTGTGGGTTCCGCATCTTCATCGTGCTAAGGCGGTATGATAAATTATTCAGAGATTCCTTTTGATTCATTGCTGTCCCACTAACTCAATCCGGATATTTGGCAAGCCCTTGATAATGAAACGGGTACAAATACGGAATGATATTGACGACATAAAATTGGCCTTACCGGTCAATCAAAGCCATTCATTCTCCCTCCGGGAAGGCCAGGATGAGAGGGTAAATAAAACAATGCGTTACCCGGTTTTTGATCCCCTCACCCCAACCCTCTCCCGTCGGGAGAGGGAGTTAATGGGACAGCAGTGCTTTTAATTATAAATACGTCTTGCGAATTTGAAGTTGTATTTATTTGCCGGAATCAAGCATTTTCATTGCTATCTCATCAATTTTATAATTTGACGGCGTGTTTTTCAGTATAGCATTTACCTGCGAGAGTTTTTCCCGGATTTTTGAATTGTATGCCTTGTCATCGAGTATCTTTTGTATTTCAGCGCTGATCAGTTCCGGTTTGGCGTCATGCTGTATCAATTCAGGTACGAGTTTTTCGTTTGCGACCAGATTGCAAAGTCCGATATATGGAATTTTGACCATATGTTTTACGATTGAATAGGTCAACCAGGATAGTTTGTTAATAATCACCATGGGCGTGCCGATGATGGCAATCTCCAGTGTGACAGTGCCGGATACCGTAATAATCGCATCACATGCTTTCATTACATCATGACCGCGCTCGGCAATCATTTTTACCCTGAGTGATTTATACTGGTTTAAGAACGGTAACAGGACTTCCTCGCTGAGTGTTGACGCTATCGGTAGCAGAAACTGGATATCAGAATAGTGCTGTTGTAACCTGCTGGCGGATTCGAGAATTATCGGAAATAACCGCTTGATTTCACTCTGGCGGCTGCCGGGAAAAAGACCGACTGTTTTCGATGCGGGATCGAGGCCAAATTCAGTTAACAACTCGTGCTGGTTTTTCCGGCTGTGCACTTCATCGGTAAGAGGGTGGCCAACGTAACAAACCGGCACTTTGTGTTTTTTATAGAATTTCTCTTCAAAAGGAAACACAACCGCCATCATGTCGACCAGATGGCGGATTTTTTTTACTCTGCCTTGCCGCCATGCCCATACCTGCGGGCTTATATAGTAGAGAACTTTTGTGCCGTGCTTTTTTGCAGTTTCCGCCAGGCGAAGATTGAAATCGGGATAATCGACGAGGATCAACAAATCAGGTGGGGCAGTGCGGAGTATTTCGCGCATTTGATTCAAGGCAGCAAAAATCGTTTTGCGATGGGCAAGTACTTCCCATAATCCGACGACGGCAAGTTCTGCTGAATCAACGAGTATTTCTACACCGGCTTTTTGCATGTTGGCGCCACCGATACCAAAAAACCGAACTTCAGCGGTTCTGGCAGTGATATCCTGAACAAGCCTGGCAGCGTGCAGATCGCCAGAGGCTTCGCCAGCGATGATCATGACACGTTTCATGGTGCTTTTCTAAAATGCCGTCTTAATCGCTGCAACGATGGTATTGACCTGTTCATTGCTCAATTCAGGAAAGATCGGCAGGGAGAGACACCGCCTGGCGGTTTCTTCCGTGACGGGCAAGGAAATACCCTGGCACTCATTGGCGAACACCTTCTGTTTATGCAGAGGGATAGGATAGTAGACAGCGGAAGATATATCATGTTCTTTCAATACCTCCTGGATAGCATCACGCTTGTCAGTCAGGACGGTATATTGATGATATATATGCGTGCCGATACCATCTTCATGTGGTGGTGTGACAAAGTCCTTCAATAGCTTGCTGTACAGGTGTGCGGCATTTCTGCGGCCATTGTTATAGTCGGTTATTCGTTTTAGTTTGATGCGCAAAACAACCGCCTGAATTTCATCCAGGCGGCTGTTATAACCTATGATGTCGTGATGATATTGTCGGCTGCTGCCATGATTGCGCAGTATACGGAGCTGTTCTGCTATTTCGTCGTCATTGGTAGTTACCATGCCGCCATCGCCATAACATCCCAGATTCTTGCTTGGAAAGAAACTGTGGCAGCCAGCCAAGCCGATGGCGCCGGTCATTTTTCCGTTGATTTCCGCTCCAAAAGACTGTGCACAGTCTTCTATCACCTTGAGGTTATGTTTGCTTGCGATTGCCATAATCGCCTGCATCTGCGCTGGCTGGCCGAATATATGGACAGGAAGAATGGCCGTGGTTTTGTCAGTGATTGCGTTTTCGATTAAATCAGGATCGATATTGAAGGTATCTGGCTTGATATCGACATAAACCGGTTTGGCGCCAACATAGCGGATGGCTTCTGCTGTGGCAATGAAGGTGAAAGGGCTGGTGATGACTTCATCCCCCGCCTTTATGCCGGCGGCAAGCAGGGCCAGGTGCAAGGCATCTGTGCCGGATGCACAACTGACGGCATGTTTAACACCCAGATACTCTGCTGCTTCCTTTTCGAATGCCTGTACATTTGGACCAAGAATGAAGCGGGTGTTGTCGAGTGTTTCAAGAATGCCGTTATCAACTTCTTCCTTGATTGTTAAGTACTGACCTTTTAGATCAACCATTGGGATCATGAGAGTGCCTCTAATGTAATTCAATCGGTATTAGTGTTCACGTAGCAGGGATGTGATTTTGTACGCAGTTTTCAATGCTTGCAGGCCATCCTGTCCGGTGACCAGTGGTTCGGTTTTGTTTATGATGCATTGCAAAAACGCGGCGATTTCTGCATTAAGTGCGTCTCCCTGTTCGAATTCATGTTCAATACTGTCTATTTCAGCAACGCCGGGGAACATTTCGCCATCGCCTTTTTTGTGAATGCCCAATTTTTTGTTCTGAAAATCGATGGTTATGTATGCATCCGGTTGGAATATTCGCATCTTGCGTTCGCTCTTCATGCTCACGCGACTGGCAGTGACATTGGCCACACAACCGTTTTCAAACTGTATGCGTGCGTTGGCAACATCGATGTCACTGGATAACACGGGTACGCCATCCGCCTGAATGTTTTTTACCGGTGAACGTACAAAATTCAGGATGATGTCGATATCATGGATCATCAGATCAAGCACAACATTGACATCGGCACCACGCGGATTGAAGGGGGCAATCCGGTGCGATTCGATAAAGCGGGGTTGTTGCAGAACGTTGTCCAGCGCCATTACAGCGGGGTTGAAACGTTCCAGGTGTCCGATTTGAAATATCAGCTCCCGTTGCTGTGCGATATCCACCAGTTCCTGGGCCTGTGCCACGGTTGAAGTGATGGGTTTTTCCAGAAGGACATGTATGTCATGCGACAAAAATGTTTTGGCCACTTCGTGGTGCTTCTGGGTTGGCACAACGATACTGACGGCATCCACTTTGTCCAGCAGAACGTTGTAATCGGTATAAACGGTCACTCCCAGTTCATGCGCGATATTTGCCGCAATTTCATGGTTAGTGTCACAGACACCAACGAGTTCGGAATCGGGTAAATTGGCGTATTTTTGAGCATGAAATTTGCCCAGATAACCGACGCCAATCACGGCGGTTTTCAATTTATTCATTTTGTGAACTCGGGTTCGAAGATATTCTGTGTATTATCGATGGCATTAATATATGCTATCACTGTTGTTGTGTTAATGCCGTTCATGCGCAGTGTAAAGGCTCGATGCGGGTTTGATGTTGTGCAATCCCAAGCTGTTAACAGAGATAAAATGCCATTATTCCAAACTCATGTCGGGAGGGGAGCAGCTGAGGGGATATCATAACAAAGTGTGACATTTCTTTGGGCCCATCGGTTGCTATTGCTGACACCATGTGCATTTCTCCATCCATGGGGGTTGCTCGACCACTCCTTGCGGGGAGGGGATTAACGCGACAACAGTGATATGCTGTGCATATCATAATGGAAAAGCGAATCGCATGATCGCATTTTTCACCAGTAAAATCAAATACATATCTAACAAAAACTATTGCTGAAAGCGGGAGGGTGAATAGTTGACAGAGATGCTCGGAATAGCTGGGCTGCGGGCCGGGAAACTGATTGCCGGTGTTGATGAGGTGGGGCGTGGGCCGTTAGCGGGTCCTGTGGTCGCAGCTGCCGTTATCCTTGATCCTGATCGCCATATCGACGGGCTGGCAGATTCCAAAACGCTTAGTGAAAAACGCCGTGAGGCCCTCTCAGAGACGATCAGGGAGTGTGCCATTACGTGGGCAGTCGGGCGTGCTGACGTTGAAGAAATTGATGCGATCAATATTCTTCAGGCGAGTTTGTTGGCGATGCGCCGTGCGGTTGAGCGCCTGAAACCCATGGCGGAACTGGCCCTGATCGATGGCAACCGCTGTCCGGTTGGGCTTCCATGTCCGGCCAGAGCAATCGTGAAAGGAGACAGCTCGGTGGCGGCGATCAGTGCCGCCTCGATTATTGCAAAAGTTGCGCGTGACAGGGAAATGATTGCGTTGGACAAAAAATATCCAGGTTATGGACTTGCCAGCCACAAAGGGTATCCTACCAAATTGCACCTAGAAAAAATAAGTGAACTGGGTGTGACCAGGATCCATCGCCGTTCCTTTGCGCCGGTAAGAAATGTTCTTGAACGGTGCTAACAATTACCAGCTGAATACCGCGTGGGGAAATTTGTAAGCAACCACTAGAGTTTGTTAAAACAGAAACAGACAGTGCGATCGCAGCAATACGTTTAAGGAAAGGTAGAAGCAAAAGACCATGTGTGGAATAGCAGGATTATATGATTTTGACCCGAAGGGTCCGGTAAATACGAAATGTCTCGATGCGATGATAAAAAAAATAGAACATCGCGGACCCGATGGCAGGGGTATTAAGGTATTTGAAAATTCCGGATTGGCTCATGCACGCTTGAGCATTATCGATCTGCAAACCGGTGATCAGCCGATTCACAATGAAGATCAGACGATCTGGACAGTATTCAATGGAGAAATATTCAACTATATCGAATTACGCGATGAACTGAAAAAAAGAGGACATGTATTTTATACACAGAGTGACACGGAAGTTATCGTACATTTGTATGAAGAGTATGGAGATGATTTTGTAAATCAGTTGAACGGTCAATTTGCCATCGCCCTGTATGATTCAAGGAATAACAGACTATTGTTGATCCGGGATCGTATCGGCATCGTCCCCTTGTTTTATATGAAAATTGATGCAAGGCTGTATTTCGCATCGGAAATCAAGTCCTTGTTGACTGCCAGGAACGATGCGCCTGCGCTTAATTACGCTGCGCTGGATCAAATATTCACATTCTGGTCAGCGGTGAGCCCAGAAACCATTTTTGCAGGTATTTATGAAGTATCACCTGGGGACATGCTGGTAATAGAGAAAGGTGGCGCAAAGACAGTTAAATATTGGGACTGGGAGTTTCCGCAAGAGGGCGATTATCTGCAAGGCAGTGATGAAACACTCGCTGAAAACTTGAAAGAACTGTTGATTGACGCGACCAGAATTCGTTTGCGCTCGGATGTGCCGGTCGGTGCATACCTTTCAGGGGGGCTGGATTCCTCAACAATTGTTTCCTTGATCCATAATTATACGAATAATTCCTTAAGAACGTTTTCCATCGGTTTCGAGGAGGATGATTTCGATGAGACAAACCATCAGAATACCCTGATAGACCAACTTAAGACCAATCACAGTTATTTAAAATGCGCCAATTCAGATATCGCGGACAATTTTGTCGATACCATCTGGCACACGGAGTCACCGATTTTAAGAACCGCACCGGTGCCGATGAAAAAATTGTCCGGACTGGTCAAAGATAACAAATACAAGGTTGTTTTAACGGGTGAAGGGGCTGATGAAGTACTGGGTGGATATGATATTTTCAAGGAGGCGAAAATCAGACAGTTCTGGTCAAAATATCCAGATTCAAAAATCCGCCCGGTTTTATTGAAACGTTTGTATCCTTACCTGGATATGTCGCAAGGCAGCGCCTATTTAAAAGTATTTTTTGGACAGGGACTGGAGGAACCGGATTATTTTGGTTTTTCGCATTTAACCCGTTGGTCATCAACAGCGAAATGCAAGGAATTTTTTTCTGACAATACAAAATCCAATATACTCGATAATTCATTTGACACGATAGCAAAAACCTTACCTGCAGAATTTGGTAACTGGCACTGGTTTAACCGGGCACAGTATCTCGAGGCAAAATCCCTGATGGGAGGATATTTGTTGTGTTCCCAGGGGGATCGGATGCTGATGTCCAATTCAATCGAGGGCCGTTTCCCTTTTCTTGATCATCGCCTGATAAATTTTGCCAACAGACTTCATCCAAAATTCAAGATGAGAGGGCTAAATGAAAAATTTTTATTGAAAAAGACAATGCAGGCAGACTTGCCAGACAAAATCGTAGGTAGATACAAGCAACCGTATCGTGCACCAAATATCCCGGCGTTTTTCAATGACGCAACAAACGACTATGTAAAAACCCTGCTGTCAACTGCAAAAATTAACGAGTACGGTTATTTTGATGGCAAGAGAGTGGAAAGGTTGTTAAAAAAAATCGAAAAAGGCAGGGCGATCGGGAACAAGGACAATATGGCACTTGTGGGGATACTTTCGACTCAAGTGTGGCACTATTTGTTCGTGGAAAACTTTTATAACCGTTTTAAATGAGGATCAGTATTATCCCCTTGCATGAAAGGTGCTGGTATTCCGGCAAGTATAATAAAACCAATCACACCTTATAATATTCCTTGTACCATTCCACGAAGCGCCGGATACCATCTTCGACAGGTGTATTTGGTTTATAACCAACATCCTTGACCAGATCATCCACGTTTGCATAGGTAGCAGGCACGTCACCGGGTTGTAAAGGTAACATGTTTTTTTCTGCCTTTTTGCCGAGGCAATCCTCTAATACCTCAATATAGCGCATGAGTTCGACAGAATTATTGTTACCAATATTATACAAACGGTAAGGAGCATTGCTTGTCGCCGAATCAGGATTGTCGCCTGACCATTGCGGATTGGGTTCCGGTATGTGATCAAGCACGCGGATCACGCCTTCGACGATGTCGTCAATGTAGGTAAAGTCCCGACGATGGTTACCATAATTGAAAACATCAATAGGTTCACCAGCAAGAATTTTCCGGGTAAACAGGAAAAGCGCCATATCCGGACGGCCCCATGGACCATAAACGGTAAAAAAGCGTAAACCAGTGGTCGGTAATCTGAACAAATGACTGTAGGTGTGCGCCATCAATTCATTGGATTTCTTGCTTGCCGCATAGAGGCTGACCGGGTGATCCACGTTTTGATGCACAGAGAATGGCATATTCGTGTTGGAACCATAGACTGAGCTGCTTGAGGCATAAACAAGGTGTTCAATATTGTTATGCCGGCATCCTTCCAGAATATTGACAAAACCGACGATATTCGTGTCCACATAGGCATGTGGATTTTCCAGTGAATAACGCACGCCGGCCTGGGCCGCCAGATTAACAACGCGATCAGGTTTGTGTTCTGCAAAGATACGTTCGACTGCAGAACGATTTTCTATACTCTCCTTTATCGGAGTAAAACCCTTGTAAGCCTTAACCCGCTCCAGACGGGCAAGTTTCAAATTGACATCATAGTAATCATTAAGATTATCGATACCGATAACCTCATCACCGCGTTGTAAAAGATGCATCGCAAGAGACGAGCCAATAAACCCGGCTGTGCCAGTAATAAGGACTTTCATATATAATGTACTCTATCGCAAAATTTAAGTAATAAACAACAAACTGATTCTGTTCGAGAGGAGATACCATAAAGTCCTCTCAATGCAGGTTAGGACTACAAAAACAAGGGAAGCTCCGATTAATTAAAAAACAGGGTATCGGTAAACGCCGAAATACGGCAAAATATCGTTACGTGCCAACTGGATTGCAGATCTCAAATTATCCCATCAACTCCCACTCTTGCAATCAAGTTATAACCGTCCATCAACCTTATCCACCGGTAGTGTATATTTCACATCATAAAGGATGGAGTTTTTCCTGCCAAATTTGCGAATATGATCCGCACCCATTTCACTAAACTGTTTGTGATTGACCACAACGATAATTGCATCGTAGGTATCCGTTTCAGGTTCTTTGATTAAATCGAGCCCGTATTCATCCTTTGCTTCTTTCGGATCGGCCCAGGGATCGTATATATCCACATTCGCGTGATAGGCTTTAAATTCCTTGATGATATCAATTACCCGGGTATTTCTTAAATCAGGGCAATTTTCCTTGAACGTCAAACCCATGACCAATATTCTGGAATCTACAACGTGTATACGTTTTTGTGTCATCAGTTTTATCACATTCTGTGCAACATATACTCCCATATTGTCGTTTATGCGACGGCCGGCAAGAATAATTTCGGGATTGTAACCAATCTCCTGTGCCTTGTGTGTAAGATAATAGGGATCAACACTGATACAATGTCCGCCTACCAGGCCGGGTCGGAAAGGGAGAAAATTCCATTTCGTTCCGGCGGCTTCCAGTATCTCAAGCGTGTCGATATTCAATTGATTAAAGAGAATGGCGAGTTCGTTAATCAAGGCAATGTTGAGATCACGTTGGGTGTTTTCAATGACTTTGGCGGCTTCTGCGACTTTTATACTGCTGGTTTTGTGCGTGCCGGCAGTAATGATGGAGCGATATAAATCGTCGATAAAATCCGCGATTTCCGGGGTGGATCCCGAGGTGATTTTTTTAATGTTGGTTACTCTGTGTTCTTTGTCCCCGGGGTTGATACGTTCCGGGCTGTAGCCAACGAAAAAATCCTTGTTGAATTTCAGGCCTGAATTTTTCTCAAGGAGTGGCACACAGACCTCCTCGGATGCGCCCGGATACACAGTAGATTCAAAAATGACAATGTCATCCTTTTTCAGAATCTTTCCCAGCATGGAACTTGCGTTTTCCAGCGGAGCCAAGTCCGGGCGCTTGTGTTCATCAATCGGGGTTGGCACGGTGACAATGTAGACGTTGCACTGCTGGATATCCGCAATGTTATCCGTGTATGACAAGCGTGAGGCTTCTTTTAATAATTCAGGTTCGACCTCGAGCGTACTGTCATGGCCTGCGGACAACTCCCTAATCCGTCCACTATTGGTGTCAAATCCAATGGTTGTATATTTTTTGCCGAATTCAACAGCAAGGGGAAGGCCTACGTAACCCAGGCCAATCAAGGCGATATTTACTTTACCAAGGTCGAACATAACAAATCCATGATGAACCGGACATCATTCCGCAATCGATTTACAGGCAATACCCACTTGCACAGGGCTGCCCACGAGAAAACCCGTGGTCGTGTGCGTTACTGCAGGATGCTTCAGTTGCCGGGTGTTGAATTTTAAAATAGTTATGAAAATCAAATACTTACAATATTTTTGCAACTGAGTTCTGATATGATATCAAATTAAAACCAGCTAAGTATATAGCCATAAAAGAAAGTAATAAATATTTAATGATGGGGCGCGCATAAGCAATCCGGCGAGTATTATTCCTCAACACATCAGGCGTGTTACAGTTCGGCGAAAACAGGGTGATGGAATAACGAGAGTCCAGTCAATTTGGTCGATATTGCACGAAATAGCGGATCTCACACCCAGCAGAAGATGCCAGGTAAATGCTAAGTACGGCAGCATTTCTTCTCTGAAAGAAATCACCACCGAAAATTCAACAGCAGTGGCATCCCCGGATGTCATATACATTTCAATCAATACTGATATATTACCTTGTGGTTAATACTTTACACTTATCACTATCGTTATAACAGGATGAAAAAAATAATAAGAAATGTCTAAAAATCTGGATGCTTTTTAGGTATAATATCTCCGTGCTTGAAAGACGTGATCATCATTGTGAAGTCTTTGCTGTTAAACAAGAAAGTATTGTTGTACCAGAATAGATTCTACAGTGAGTGAGCACAGCACCTGGATAGGATGTTTTTCACAGGACGTAAAAAGTAGTACCACATAATAATTATATGTTGTGAATGACTGCTTCCTTTTTTTAACAGTGGACAGGATGCAGTCGTGAAGGAAGCAGGATGGCATAAGCTGCCAACGCGAAGCTGAGAACAGGTTTAAATCAAATATTCGATTTAAATCTCGCACGCCCCCCACAGATTCTCGGTGATTATTCATGATGTTATACAACTCTTTAACTGCTGCTGAGTAAAATGCAGAGAAAGGAGGAATGCAGCACGGCTGTAATGTTATAGCAGTAAGATGAATCAAGGAAAAATGAATCAGGGATAACTGGCGTGAGCACCTTACGTATTTTCAAACACTACATCAGAATACCTTTTATTCTGTTGGGTCTCCTTGAGGCAATCATTCTCGTCTCATCTGTTTATATTGGTATATATGTTCGTTTTCTCGGTGACGAATATAATCTCGAAAAGTATAGCGGAGAGGTTGCTCCAAATGCTTTAGTATTTGCAGTCGTGATGATGACAACAATGCTCTCTATGGGATTATATCAGGCCCGTATGCGTGATGGCCTTTCTGGAATTCTGTATCGTTTGTTCATTGCCTATTTCCTGGGTGGTGTGGTTTTAGCGGTTATATTTTATATTATGCCGGAATTGTTTCTCGGGCGTGGTATATTGTTTTTCACTTTCCTCTTTTCTTTTCTGTCTATTTTGTTAATAAGATTCGCTCTTGTCACCTTTGATGCAGAATTGTTCAAAAGCAGAATATTGGTACTTGGTACCGGAAAAAAAGCAAATGCAATCACAAAACTCAGGAGAAAGTCCGATCGGATCGGGTTTTCGATAATCGGCTATGTGCATTTACGTGGTACCAAAGATGAAGTTAAAGCGGAAAATATCATACGGCTTAACACTTCCTTGAAGGATTTTGCAATTGCAAACGAGATTGACGAAATCATACTGGCTGTTGATGACAGAAGAAAAAGTTTTCCTGTGCATGAATTGCTCGATTGCAAGATGAGTGGTATTACCATACTGGATATTGTCTCGTTTTTTGAGCGTGAAACCGGAAAAATTCATCTGGATCAGATCCAACCCAGCTGGCTGATGTTGAACGATGGATTCAAAAACAGCGTTCCACAAAATATTTTAAAAAGGGCATTTGATATTGGAACGAGCATCCTGATGTTGGTCTTTACATGGCCAATCATGTTGATAACCACGCTCATGATAAAGATAGAAGATGGAATAACGGCACCTGTTTTTTATCGTCAAATCAGGTTGGGTGAAGGTGGTAAACCATTCCATGTGCTTAAATTCCGGAGCATGATTATTGATGCCGAAAAAAACTGCAAGGCAAAATGGGCATCAAAATATGATGATCGCATCACCAGAGTAGGGCGGTTTATCCGAAAAACACGAATAGATGAATTGCCCCAGATTATTAATGTATTGCGGGGTGATATGAGTTTTGTCGGCCCGAGGCCGGAACGCCCGGAATTTGTCGTTGCGTTAAGTGAAAAGATACCCTATTACAGTGAACGGCACAGGGTAAGACCTGGCATCACAGGCTGGGCGCAGATCTGTTATCAATATGGTGCCTCCGAAACAGATGCAATGGAAAAACTACAATATGATCTGTATTACGTTAAGAACTACAGTATTTTTCTTGATCTGTTAATTTTATTGCAGACAGCAGAGGTGATTATATTTGGAAAAGGAGCAAGGTAGGGCGAAACCCAGTTTGGTTGAGTGGTATTCCTGGCGGTAACAATTGCGAATATATTAATTACTTATGATATATGGTAAGGAATACCGGAAATCATGAAAAGTGCGTCTCAATGATAAGAAAAAAGTAGTAGAAAGTTAAATCGGCACGGAAAAATTGATTACAAATTAGCGTTGTTCAAACAAAATGACTAAGACTAATTCCATATATAGTAATACTTGAAATTTGAATAAGATTAAGTTTGTAAGTCGTATGGATGAGTTGGAAATGATTATAAGGACTTGATTGATAAAGATTTAAGGCACAATAATTATAATACTACTTTGTACCTAATTATACATGGATGGATTGGACCAATGAATATCTTGCGAAGTTTGTTAGTTGGAATGGCGGTGTTATTCCTGAGCGCTTGTTCAAGCACATCCACCCTCGATCCTGCCGTTGATCCAAATACACCAAAAGAATCCCTGGTTAATGAATACCGTATTGGTGTTGATGATCATGTCAGTATCAACGTTTGGGGTAATGAAGAGTTGAGTGTGGAAATGCCTGTACGGCCTGATGGAATGATTTCAATGCCGTTGATCGGTGACGTTCAGGCCGGCAACCGTACCCCGATGGAGGTCGCCAGGGATATTAAAAGAAAATTATCAGCCTATATCCGGGATCCCAATGTTACGGTTATTTTAACCGAACTGAATAGCCACGAATACCTGTCGAGGATACGAGTGACCGGTGCTGTAAGGACGCCTTTATCCATGCCGTACAGGCAAGGCATGACGGTGCTGGATGCGATTCTGGAAGCCGGCAGTGTGAACGAATTTGCATCTGCGGATTCAACAAAACTATACCGAAAATATCATGGTAAAACAGTGGTGCTGGATGTTGAACTTGATGGCATCCTGAATGACGGTGAATTGTCGACCAACTATAAATTATTGCCAGGTGACATTATAACCGTTCCTGAGAGATTGTTTTGACAAGTCTCAAACCAAAATATGGTTTGTTTGAAATCAGAATATGCAGAAAAACATATTTGAAATAATCCAGGATATCCTGTTACCCGCGTACCTTCATAGACGGTGGGTGATTGCAATATTTGTGCTAACAAATGTAGCTGCGTTGTTCGTAGGTTATAACTGGCCAAATAAATATGAATCCTCAACGACAATTTATATTGAGGAGGAAAATATACTAGGACCATTAATGCAGGGAACAGCAGTACAAACTGAAGT
Source organism: Chromatiales bacterium (assembly GCA_027032075.1). GTDB lineage: Bacteria > Pseudomonadota > Gammaproteobacteria > UBA6429 > Thiohalophilaceae > JAJRYG01. Next base: position 280,804 of record JALVOC010000089.1, read on the forward strand.
TGTCGACAGAGGCAGAATAGCCAGAGAAATCATTTTTGGCCGCCAATTGATGCAAAAAATACTCGAGATAGGTGGTTGGCTGGAAAACAATCCAACACCGCTTGAACAGGAATTTATCATGGAAGGGATAAAAGCAAACACCACAGTTTCCAATGTGGGCCAGAATCTTGTAAGGATAAGTTATAAAAATCAAGATCCCGAGAAAGCCTATATTGTCACCAAGGGTTTTGCTGATTTGTTTATCGAAGGCAGCCTGAATAAAAAGATAATGGAAAGCAAGGCTGCGTTTGAGTTTATTGATATGCAAGTCAAGCAATACGAACAAAAACTAAAAAATTCCGAAGAAGCTTTAAAAAAATTTCGGGAAGAAAACGTAGATTTTAGATCTGGTGCGGAAGTAGAAGTCAGGCAGCGGATTACACGATTCAGAACACAAATTGAGGAACTCGAACAACAATTGCGGGAAGCAAAAATTACAAAAGTCTCCCTGCAACAACAACTGTCCGGAGAATCGGAGGCAGCAGCCGGTTTGTCACGGGCTGAACAATTACGGTCCAGAATTGCAGAATTGCAGTCTAATCTGGACAATTTGCGCTTGAGCTATCATGAAACTTATCCGGATATTATCAAAATCAAACACCAGATAAGAGAACTGCGCACCGCAATGGTCAACGCAGAAAAGAGACGGGAACGATCAAAAAGAGAGGCGGAAGAAAAAGGAATATTATTTATAGATGAAAGTATTCGTGCAAATCCAATATATCAGCAGTTGCAAAGCGACTTGTATGAGACAAATACATTGATTGCAACCTTAAACGGACGACTTGAAGAAACCAGAAAATTGCTACAGCAGGAACTGGAACGAAACATAAGAATCAGTGCGGCCGAAGCAGAATTAACGAGCCTGACTCGCGATTACAATGTAAACAATGACATTTATCAGGACTTGTTGAGACGAAGGGAAAACGCGCGTGTCTCCATGAATCTGGATACAGAGCACAGGGGGTTGAGCTTAAGTATCAGCGAACCAGCATACCTGCCACTGTCACCCAGTGGTCCACGCTATATTCATTTTGTTTTGATAGGGATTGCGTTAGGTATAGCTCTACCGGTTGGGTTTTTCTATTTGCTGAAATTGTATGTACCACGTATCTGTGAAGCATCAGATGTGGAAGAAGTATATGAAATTGATGTAATTGGACAGTTTACTCATTATTATTCTCCTATGGAGCGTATTGCAAAAAGGAATGAGCGCTATGTCCTGTTTGCAATTACGGCATTGACTTTTGTTATGATTTTCACAGTTTCAGCATATCGACTATTAGGCGGGCAGTAACCGTGGGCAAAATCGAAGAAGCCTTGAGAAAAGCAAGAGCAGAACGCAAAAGTACGTACGATATAGACAAAAAAGCTCTTGTTAAAAACAGTGTGCATGAAACCTCAACAATCATGCATATACCTGTTATGCCGGAAAATAAAATAGTATCAAAGCAGAAACTGGCGGAATTAAAGATAATTTACCAGGAGATGCAAAATCAGAACATCTTAAATGAATTTAGGGCTTTAAGGGCAACAATTCTTCAGAAAACCAAAGGTAAAAATATAAGTTTACTTGTATATTCCACTGAAGTTGATGGAGGCACCAGCTATATAGCAATTAATCTTGCAACTGCAATAGCACTGGATAAACAGAAAACAGCATTGTTGCTTAACTGTAATCTTAATGAAACCCCTGATTATGAAAGTCTTGTTGAAAACAATGAAAGAGGTTTGATTGATTATTTAACAGAGGGAATTGATCTGACAAAAGTCATACATCATACTGGCATTCCTAAACTGAGAATAATACCTGCAGGAAGCAAGGCACATATAGATGATGAGCTATTTACAAAAAACAAAATGCAACATTTGTTACTGGAATTAAAAAACAGATATGCAGATCGGATCGTGGTTATTGATGCTCCACCAATTACAGAGTCTGCAGATTTGAAATTACTGACAGAATCCATCGATTATGCATTATTGGTTATCCCCTATGCTAAAACCAAGACAAAAAAAGTGCATAAGGCAATAAATATTATCGGGAAAGAAAAGATTATAGGAGCAGTTATTAACAATATACCCGATATATTTCAATAGTAATTATAATTAATTGATGAAAATTATGCATACACGATGTCTTCGTTATATTGTTGCCAGCATAATTATTTTTGAGTTAACAACAACAAAAAATGTAAAAGCGATTGATTTAACATATGAAGTTAATAGTAATATTGAATACAGTGATAATGTAAGGCGTGCAAACGAAAACCCTATCAACACATGGACTGGGATTGTTGGTGCTAGTGCAAATTATAGTCAGCAAGCAAGTAATTATGCCATAAATATACGTCCTGAGTTTTTATATCGTAATTACAGAAATGAACAACTAGAAGACAGATTGTATTTGGATCTTGATGCTACGTTATTGTTAGATTTAAAGCCTAATTCATTTCTCTGGTCCTTTGAGAATTATTTGACGCAAACAACTGTTGATATCATGGAACCGGATACCCCCTTTAATTTACAACAAACGAATTTGTTTTCGACGGGTCCGGATTTCAATTACAGGATTAACAAAGGAAGAAACATCGAATTTCGGTTGAGATATCTTGACTTCTATTATGAGATCTCTAACACAGACAACAAAAGATTCGGAGTGCTAACAAGTATTAAGAGTAACCGGGATGCAGTCACCCAAAATTCAATTAATTTTGATTATGTGGTTGTCAAATATCAGGACGGAATTAATAATGATGATTACAACAGAGCCGATGCTTATTTTTCACAGGAGAAAATATACGAAAACACAGAATACAGGATTGATCTTGGTTATACAGGGATAAAGCGCAGGAACAGTGGTAATCTTGGTGGTGCAATGGCGAATTTAAGAATTGAGAAAGATATTAATTCAAGGTCAGGTGTTTTTGTCGCTGGTTACGTTCAATATACAGATTCAAGCAGAAACTTTTTATTTTCACGTGCATATAGGGACAATATAAACCCAATTGGTGCTGCAGTAACTTCTTATATATATTATGAAAAATTATTGTCTGTTCAGTACAGATGGAGTGGTACGGTTAATAATTGGAATTTCGATTATTCATATAGTGATCAGGATTATGGTGGAAGAAATAATGATTTGGACAGAAGATTTCAACAAGCTGGCATATTGTACACAAGAAATATAAGTGTTTTGATGTCTATGGGATTGTCTGCAAGATTTACCAAAACGAATTACTTAAATTATGACAGTGAAGACAAAGATAAGGAAATTTCAGCTTCCATACAATATCGATTAAGCAGATCGTTTACCTCCATGTTTCAATATTCGCGTTCGACTCGTGATAGTACAGAAATTGCACGTAACTATCTTGAGAATAGAGCTGTTTTGAGTTTGGTGTATAACAACAGGCATTGATAGAAAGATGTATCTGGCGCATTTTAAGCTAAAGGAGGAACCCTTCAGATTAACACCTGATCCAGAATTCCTGTATTTGAGTAAACAGCATATTAAAGCAAAGACATACCTGGACTTTGCGATATGGCGTAACGATGGTTTTGTTGTAATAACAGGAGAAATAGGATCTGGAAAGACAACAGTACTTAACAGTGTTGTGTCGTCCTTAGATAAAAATATTATTGTTGCGCGTATCCATCAAACATTACTTAACGAGAACGAACTCTTGCAATCAATAATGGTTGAATTGGGGATTAAATATGATGGAACAAATAAAGTAGATTTGATTACAAGACTGAATGAATATCTAATAGCAAAATACCGGGAAAACAAGAAGGTTGTTTTGGTAATCGACGAAGCACAAAATCTTGGTGTAAAAGTGCTAGAGGAATTACGCTTGCTTTCTGGTCTTGAAACAAATGATGCGAAATTAATTAATATTGTTATTGTAGGACAACCTGAATTAAAAACACTATTGGAGAGCGTTGAGCTGGAGCAATTGGCGCAACGCATTAGACTTCAATTTCACATTGACAGATTGTCACCAGAGGACACGGTTGAATATATTCAATATCGATTGAAAAAAGCAGGTTCAGAAAATGAGACTTTATTCATAAAAGACGTGTACCCATATATTTACAACTATACAGGTGGAATACCAAGACTGATAAATATTTTATGTGACACGGCGTTGATCGTATCGTATGCGGATGGTAAACGACAAATAACAATCGAAGAAATAAAACAAGCAATCAAGGATCTGCAGTGGGTGACATATAAGAGAAGAATGGAAAAATTGAAAATTGCAAAAACAACAAAAAACAAAAAATCCGGTAATGAAGAATGGGTTTCTATTAAATATGACACTCTGCCGCTAGATTTTGATCTGGGGAACGTAAAACCCGAAGAATAGGAGTAAAGGCATATACAGGTTTTTAAATTATAAGAAATTTGTTTCGTAGCAAGAATGAATTATAGATAAATATATAATTTGTTCGTTATTCATAAATAAACCGATAAACCTGGGAATTGATGTTAAAAATCAATAAAACAGAAGAAAGCCTGTAAAACGGGAGGGCGGTAGCGTGCTTTGAAAATATTGAAGCAGAAGTTATGCCGTCACAGTCGATCATTCAGTAAAATAGCTGAGTTAACGGAAAACATGTTTTGTAGATTCATAGCAAATACGGAAAAATAAAATATAAAAGTGACGCATAAGATAAAGAATCGGGAACTTCGTTATATTACAAACGGTATAGGAATTTGATCATAGATTACCAGGTTGCGATTCCATTATTAGAACAATGACAATAACCAATGCGCTTACAGTTGATGTGGAGGATTATTACCATGTAACAGCATTCTCAAAAACCATCAAGAAAGAAAACTGGTGTAATTATGAATCCAGGGTGGAGAAGAATACATATAGATTGCTCGAGATATATTCAGAAAAGAAAATAAAAGGGACTTTTTTTGTTCTGGGATGGGTGGCAAAAAAATATCCTCATCTTGTGAGAGAAATAGCGGCAGATGGGCACGAAGTAGCCTGTCATGGATATAGTCACCAATTGATATACAACCAAACACCAAAGATATTTAGAGAGGAGACTATAGCTGCAAAATCAATTCTTGAAGACCAAGCTCAAACATTTATTTGTGGTTATAGAGCAGCCAGTTATTCCATTACTAAAAGATCAGAGTGGGCATTGGACATTCTGGCAGAAATTGGTTTTGTTTATGATTCAAGTATCTTTCCGACACATCATGATCTTTACGGAATGCCAGGTACTCCGATTTCCCCCTATGACATTTCAGCACAAAATGGGAGGACCATAGTTGAATTTCCATTAACTACGTTAAAGTTAGCAAACTACCAGGTACCTGTCGCGGGGGGAGGCTATTTTCGGCTCTACCCATATCTGATAACAAGAACTGCACTAAGGTATATCAATGTAAAGGAAAATAACCCATTCGTATTTTATATACATCCATGGGAGATTGATCCAAAACAGCCGCGCATAAAAGCAGGTTTAACCTCGAGGTTTCGTCATTATAATAACCTTGATAAATGCGAAAAACGTTTAATAAGATTACTTGATGATTTCAGTTTCTCACCGATGAGGGATGTTCTTGCGGGACTAGGTCTAATGAAAAAGGACGATGTCGGATAAATTTCTATGACAATTCGTTTATATCAAAAAGAAGATCGGGAAAAGTGGAATAGATATGTGCAAAAGTCTGAGAACTCTACCTGTTATCACCTGATTGAGTGGAAAGATGTGATTGAAAAAGCTTTTGGGCACAAAAGTTTTTACTTAATCGCAGAAGATCACAATAAAAATATAACAGGCATTTTACCGCTGGTTCAGCAAAAGAGTACGCTATTCGGTAATTTTATGGTTTCACTGCCATTTTTTAATTATGGCGGGGTTTGTGCTGATAGTAACGATGTATGCAAAAATTTGATTGATTATGCGATAGATGTTGCATCGGATAATGACGCTGAACATATAGAGTTGAGACATACAAACCACGAAGATTACGGACTTTTGGTAAAAACTGCAAAAGTATCAATGAGAATGGAACTTCCCCAAAGTGAAGAAATACTATGGAATACCTTAACATCAAAGTTGCGCAGTCAAATAAGAAGGCCATCGAAAGAGAAGATGTATGCAAGAATCGATGGAATAAATGAACTAGAAAGCTTTTATAAAGTGTTCTCGATTAATATGAGAGATCTTGGTACACCAGTTTATTCGAAAAAGTTTTTTAAAACAATTTTGGAATTATTTCCCAAACATAGCAATATATGTACTGTCTATACAAAAGAAGGCGATCCAGTAGCGTCGGGTTTTTTGTTAAGGTTTAAAGAGCAACTTGAGATACCATGGGCTTCCTCGATTCGTCGTTATAATAAATACAGCCCAAACATGCTGCTTTATTGGGAAGTGCTTAAATATGCGTGCATGCATGGATGCAGAATCTTTGACTTCGGTCGTTCTACACCTGGTGAAGGAACATATAAATTTAAAAAACAATGGGGTGCAAAACCATTGCAACTGTATTGGTATTATTGGATGAGAAATAATGGTGATATGCCTGAACTCAACCCAAAAAATATAAAATACCAGATGGCCATCAGAATCTGGAAAAAAATGCCATTAGGCCTTAGCAAAATCATTGGTCCAACAATCATAAAAAATCTTCCTTAAAATAGCATTCCAGAAAATATTATAAACAATTAACTGCTAACAAATTAACGAGGTTAAAATACAATGTCTGTAGAGCAAAAGATACGTTCCTATATACTGGAAAACTTTTTATTTACCAATGATGAATCAGAGTTGAATAGTGAAGATTCGTTCCTTGAAAAAGGTGTTTTGGACTCAACGGGTATTCTGGAGGTAATTTATTTTCTGGAAGATAATTTTGGAATAAAAGTGGATGATGAAGAAATGGTCCCGGAAAATCTGGATTCGGTTAATAATATCGTAAAATTTGTTGCAGCAAAGAGTCAGGCGGCGTGAGATTGGTGTCATAATAATGGCAACAATTATTGATAATTTTTTTGAAGCGGTTTCCTTAAACAAGGATAAACCTGCAGTAATACAGGGTTCAAATGCATTAACGTATTCAGAACTGTTTGTTTTATCTCAGAAAATAGCGGCACTATTACAGTATTTTAAAATAAAAAAAGGTGATCGTGTAGCAATTGTTATGGAAAATAGTCCGGAATATGTAGCAATATATTATGGGATTATTATGGCAAAAGGAGTAGTTGTTGCACTAAACAATACAGCAAAAAAAGATGATTTAGAAATATGGATGTCGCATGCAGGTGCTTCTTTTATATTTGCTGATAACATAGATCTTGATGCCGACAAAAATAAAAGAAAAGTGCTTATAGAATATAAAAATAAAAAATATAAAACAATAGCAAACCTTGACGAGATATCTGAATATGATCACCTGTATCAACCAATGTCATTTGATGAAAACAGCCTTGCAACTATTATATACACTTCTGGTACGACTGGAAGACCAAAAGGGGTAATGTTAAGTCACAGGAATCTGGCATCGAATATGGCCTCAATCTGCAAATATTTGCCAATAGAAACCAATGATCGGGTTTTGAATGTTCTTCCATTTTATTATTCCTATGGTAATTCAGTATTGCATACTAACCTTGGGCGAGGCGCGACCATTATTCTGGAAAATCGTATGATTTTTCCAGTTAAAGTCATAGAGAACATACAAAATCACAAAGCGACAGCATTTTATGGGGTTGCATCAACCTATGCAATCTTGTTGAGTCGTGTAAAACTGAAAGAATACAATCTTGCTAGTATACGTTATGTAACACAGGCTGGTGGTCCTATGCCACCGGCCCATATTGAACAGATAATGGAGATCATGCCAAATGCAAAATTTTTTATGATGTATGGACAAACAGAAGCGACAGCACGATTGGCATACATACCTGCAGAAAAAATCAAAGAAAAACTGGGATCTGCAGGTAAAGCAATCCCGGGAGTTGAGCTAGAAATACGTGATAGACATGGCAAAAAGCTTCCAGCCGGGCAGGAAGGTGAAGTTTATGCAAAGGGTGAAAATATAATGCTCGGATATTGGCAAAACCCTGAAATGACAAAAAGTGTATTAAAAGATGGTTGGTTGCGTACTGGAGATATTGCAAAGATGGATGCGGATGGTTATCTGTATATGACGGGACGTAGAACCGATATGATAAAATCAGGAGCAAATCGTATCAGTCCTAAAGAAATCGAAGAAAAATTAGCTGAGTTAGATGGGGTTGAGGAGTCTGCCGCTGTTGGTATACCAGATGAGATTATGGGACAAGTGATAAAGGTGTTTGTAGTAAAGAAAGAAAATTCAGATATTTCTAAACAGTGTATTCTGCGTCACTGCAAAGAGAAAATGGCACAGTATAAAATACCAAAAGAAATACAATTTATCAGTCATTTGCCAAAAACTCCATCGGGTAAATTACAAAGATTTAAACTTATTGACTGTTAAGGAAAAAACATGTCGACATTAAAAGATGGTGTTCTTGATCTTGATTATGAGAAAGAAGCAGATAGAATTTGTGAATTTTTACGCGACACGCTTCGTACAAAATTGAAACGTCGTGGTTTGGTTGTTGCTGTATCTGGTGGAATCGACAGTACATGTTCGGCTGCACTTGCTGTACGTGCTTTGGGTAAAAATAAGGTGTTTTGTTTGCGATTACCAGAACAGGATTCGACAAAAGAAACAGGTGATCGTAGTCAGATATTGGTTAATCACCTTGGCGTAAAGTACGAAACAATGAATATTGCACAAACATTAGATGCAATTGGTTGTTATCAATGGCGTGATAATGCAATAAAGAAACTGTTTCCAAGTTACAATAATACTTGGAAAAGTAAGATTGTGCTGAAAGGTGGCCTTGAAGGGAAGTATAATCACTTTATTTTGATTGTTCAGACACCTGAGGGAGAATTGCTGGAAAAACGTCTGCCTTTAGAAGAATATTTAACCATAGTAGCTGCAACTAACTATAAACAACGAATACGAAAGACTGTTGAATATTTTCATGCAGATCGATTGAATTATGCTGTAATTGGTACTCCAAACAGACTTGAATATGATCAAGGATTCTTCGTCAAGAATGGCGATGGTTCAGCAGATGTTAAGCCTATAGCACATTTATATAAAACGCAGGTTTATGCTATGGCGCGTTATCTAGGTGTTCCAGATGAGGTATGTGATGCTGTGCCAACAACAGATACGTACAGTTTAAGCCAGGGGCAGGATGAATTTTATTTTGCACTACCATATCAACAAATGGATTATGCTTTATGGGCATTCAATCATGAAATACCTGCAGAAGAGTTATCGCAATATCTTGGGATAAGCGAGAATCAGGGCAAAATGATATATCAAGATATAAGAAACAAAAGAAGAACCACAACGTATTTGCACGCAAAACCGTATCTTGTTGACGCTATAAAAATATAAATCACGTTAAAAAACACTAATAAACAATATTCTGATAAAAAAGAATATAACCATCGGTTAAGATAAAAATGTGTTGATGCTTAATCATTAAGTCATGAAAATTTTGATTAGCCGAAATAAAATAAAACGACATTTGCGAATATTTATTGCATGGTCGTATTATTATTCAGGTCTTCATAAAATTTTATGTAAAGATAAGGTACTTATCCTTATGTATCATAGGATATTGCGGGACGATGATGAAGCAAAGTTGTCAATACAACCAGGGATGTATGTAACAGAATCAGCTTTTAAAAAGCAAATAAAATACTTAAAAAAACATTATAAGATAATTTCTTTAAAGAAACTAATTGATTTATGGAATAACGGAGCGGATTACGAAAATAAAAGATATTGTGTAATAACGTTTGATGATGGTTGGCGAGACAATTACCTTAACGCATACCCTGTATTAAAGAAATACAATGTTCCGGCAACAATTTTTCTTGCAACATCATATATAGGCACGAGCAACTGGTTTTGGCCGGAAAAAATCAGTTATTTGTTATTGAATAAATATTCAGAGACTATATCAGCTCTTGAACATATAAGCCATTTTAAAAACGGTTTACAAGACATTTCTGAAACAATAAGTAAAATAATAAGAAATAGAAATAATAAGGGAACAAATGAGCAAATAGATTCTATTATAGAAAGAATAAAGCAGTATCCACTGCAGGTAATAGAAGATATTATTGATCAGATATCTCAAAAAATAGGCATAACGATACCCGCAGAAAGATTATTGCTTGATTGGACAGAGATAAAAGAGATGTCGAATAATGGTATTTCCTTTGGTTCTCACACATGCAACCATAAAATATTAACAACAGTTACACGGAATGAAGCAAAGAAGGAGCTTGAAGAATCGTTACGGTTGCTGAAGGAAAAGGAACTGGAATTTGTCCCTGTATTTTGTTATCCGAATGGTAACTATAATAGAGAATTGCAAAAGATAGTAAGTGAGTGCGGTTATGTTGCGGCTGTTACCACCAAAACCGGTTTTGAGTATACGAGTCCAAGTGATATTTATGGTATTAAAAGAATAGGTGTTCATAATGATATCAGCTTAACAATACCATTGTTTTCATTCCATTTGTCATGTTTAAGGTTTGAAACATAAAACGGAGGGATTTCGTGAAAAATCTATATATTTTTTTCATTTTTTTGTTATTTCTCATTGGTTGTAAAGAAGAGGTTACAATGAACGAAAGGATAAAAATGGCATCAATCAAAGATGTGCCAGACGCAACATGGCAAAAACTAGCAAAGAAAAAGATTTTCTTTGGGCACCAATCTGTGGGCGACAATATTATTTCAGGGGTTGATCAAATCATATCATCAAATGAAGCAATCAAGTTAAATGTAATAAAAACAAAAGACGCGAAAAATTTTGACGGACCTGTATTTGCTCATTCATATATAGGTAAAAATGGTGACACCAATTCAAAGTTCAGGGAATTTGCAGATATAATAAACAATGGTATTGGTAACAAGGTTGATATCGCATTTCTTAAAATGTGTTTTTGGGATATAAGAAGAGGAACGGATGTATCAGAGGTATTTCATAATTACAAAAAAACCATTAGAACCCTGCAAAAAAAATATCCTAATGTTACATTTATTCATATGACTGTTCCATTAATGTCTCATTCAAATAGTTTTATCGATAAGGTAAAGAGAATCGTCAGGCCGGATAATAGTGTTATGGATAACATAAAAAGAAACGAACTAAATCAACTTATAGTTAAAGAGTATAGTAATAAGGAGCCGATTTTTAATATTGCATTGTTCGAATCAACACGCCAGGATGGTACCCGTGCAACTTTTCGTAATAACAAAAATAGTTATTATTATCTTCCGCAAGAGTATACAGATGATGGGGGGCATTTGAATAAATTGGCGAGTAAATATGTCGCTGAGCAGCTTCTAATTACATTGGCAAAACTAATTGAGAAAGATTGAGTTAGGAAGTCTGTCTGATAAATGTTATGAAAAACGTGAGAAATTGCAATGAGTGTCTATGCTTATGTGAAAAACATATATTATAATCTGAAGACAAAGAAGAAAAACAAATACCTTGATGATTTGGTGAGTAAAGGTTTGCAGCTTGGTAAAAATGTTAATATAGTGAGCGATTTCTTTTTTGATCCATCGCACTGTTTTTTGATATCAATTGGTGATAATTGCACAATAGCCCCAAATGTAAGATTAATTGCACATGATGCGAGTACGTTCAAAATACTTGGATATACAAAAATAGGAAAAATAGAGATTAAGGAAAATTGTTTTATTGGTGATTCAACAATAGTACTACCGAATGTTAAGGTTGGGCCAAATTCAATCATAGGAGCAGGATCTGTTGTAACTAAGGATGTTCCTCCAAATGTAATTGCAGCTGGGAATCCCGCAAAGACCATTACAACTGTTGAAAGTTATATAAAAAAGATAGAGGAGATTAGGAAAAACAAGAAGGTATTTGGCAAGGAATACCTGATTGAAAATATAAATGAAGAAAAACGTAGTGAAGTGCTTCATTCTATTGGTGAGACAATAGGGTTTATCGTGTAGTGCTTTTACAGGACAGGGATGAATATTATAAAAAGCTGCGATAAGGAAAATGCAAGGACACAGGCAACTCACTTTAATCGTCAAGTATTTGACATACCATTCAAAATTACAATAGAAATTAACAGTGGCGCGATTCAAAATAGTTAGGTCTGATCCTGTTGAATACAAAGAACAAATCCTAGACTTTTGGAAAAAGTACCTTCCTGGAACCCCTCCTGGTCGATTATCCTGGATGCAAGAGAATCCAGCTGGTGAAGCAATTTGGTATTTTGCTTTTGATGAAGAGAACCGCACATTAGCCGGTACTATATCAATAACGCCAAGAAATATGATTTTAAACGGAAAACATATAAAAGCGGGAATTGTCGGTGATTATATGATTGGTGACCAATATAGGGTGTTTGGTCCCGCATTAGGTTTGCAAAAGATGGTTATCGATTCAATGTCAAAGTATGGATTTGATTGTATTTATACGATACCTAATATTGCATCAAAAAAAATGGCGCAACGGGCAGGTTATGTCTGTGTGGCAGAATTAATGCATTTTGTAAAACCTGTTCTGACTGCACTGTATATAAGAAAATATCTAAATAATAGAGCTTCAGAATTAATAGGTCTGGTTTTGGATTTTATGCTAAAACTTATATCAAAAGACACATATATAAAATTAGATGGTTGCTATGAAGAGGCTCTTACAATAGATGCATCCTTTGATGTATTATGGAAAAAAGTAAAAAAGAATACAACAGGATTGATTGGCGATCATAGTGCGGAATATATAGATTGGAGATATTTAAAAAACCCAAATAATAATTACCACATTCTAACCCACAGAAAAAAACCAGAAGGAGAGTTATTGGGTTATCTTGTGTTTTCCATGAATAATGGAAAAATAGAAATTTATGACATTATTTCGTCTGGAATATCCAGTAAGGAAAGACTCTTAGGGAAAATAATCCATATTGCACGAAAAGATAACTGTAAGTCTATATATATTAGACTTTCAAAAAGCAGTCAATTTATAAATAATATCAGTAAATATATATTTTACAATGCAAGAAATGATATTGAACTATATGCTGTTAGTGATGATGTCTCTTGTTTTGAAAAATGGGAATACTCGGAGGGAGATAGAAATACCTAGTCAGTTCCAATTATATATGAATATTTATAGAGGATAAATTGCCAAAAAGAATAAAAATACTGCAAATCACACATGACCTGGCTATTGGTGGCCTGCAGAAAGTCGTGGTAAATATTTGTCGTGCAATTGATAGAGACAAATTTGATGTTTCTGTGCTTTGTTTAAGGGATATTGGTGCGTTTGCACCTGAGCTTGAAAGTCTTGGAATTAGAGTGCTTTATATTCCGCAGAAAGAAAATGGAACCGACTATTTTTCTTTTTTAAAAGTTGCAAGAATCCTAAAAGAAGAAAAGTTCGACGTCATTCATACGCATAATACACAGCCTTTTATTGATGGAACTATCGGGGCCATCCTGGCTGGGGTTAAAACGATTATACACACAGACCATGCCCGTGAATTTCCCGATAAAAGAAGATACATGTTTGCAGAATGGTTGATGTCAAAGTTTGCATATAAAGTAGTAGGCGTGTCGGAGCATACGTCAAGCAATTTAATAAAATATGAAAAAATATCATCTAAAAAAGTAATAACAATACCGAATGGTGTTGATGGGTCTGTCTATAATGTGAATGTTGATAAAGTTAAAAAAAAGAAAGAAATTGGTATTGAAGGCAACGGTCCTGTTATTGGGCTTGGTGTGCGTTTGGCTAAACAGAAGGGTATAAATTATCTATTACAGGCAATGCCCGAAATTATTAACAATTATCCTAATATAACTCTTGTGATAGCGGGCTCTGGTGAAAATGAAAATGAACTAAAAAATGAGGCCGTTAATCTCGGAATAAAGGAGAATACCATATTTGCTGGTCCGAGATTAGATATGCCAGAACTATTAAAAATATTTGACCTATATATACTTCCTTCACTGTGGGAAGGATTGCCAATGGTTTTGATCGAATCAATGGCGGCAGGATGTCCGGTCGTGGCGACAAATGTTGGAGGTAATTATATGGCAATTGAACACGGTAAAAATGGTTCGTTGATAGAACCAAAGAATCCTGCGCTTCTAAGTTCAGAAATTATAAAATTGCTACAAGATAATGAATTAAGAGAAAGGTATGTAAGAAATGGTTATGAAACATTCAAAACAAAATTTAGTGTGAAAATAATGACGGAAAAATATCAAAACTTGTATCAAGAAGGGTTTCTTCAAATATAGAGTTGATAACGAGACCAGCAGTCAATAGTAAGGTTATAGTAAGTTCATGGAACGACAGGAAATCTGTTAAGTTATTTGCTGTAAATTATTATCAATATCAACGAGAAGCAGAGTTGTGGGTATAGATGAATATTGTTAAAAGCACGAGTTGTGTTTATATAAATAGGGTAACAGTATAGTGAGACTAGAGTAATAATTAAAGGTGCGCAAGCGATGTTCTGATAGTATAAATGATAAAAGATAATATTGAAAAAATCATCAAATCCATAATTAAAAATTTATTCAAAGTTCCTGGAAGTAGCGAAAGGCCAGTTTAAATAAATTGTCAGAAAAGCAAATAAACAATAATAAAGAGATGAATATTCTATACATATGGGATGCTGACTACCCGTGGGACGTTAGAGTAGAAAAGATATGCACCACTTTGAAAAATAATGGTCATAATGTGCATATTGCTGCTAGGAATTTGAAAAAAAGAAAAACAAATGAGTTTTATAATGGTTTGCACATTCATCGTATGACAACATGGGAAAATAATAAAATTAATTATTTGCTTTCCTTTCCACTGTTTTTTAGTCCCATATGGAAAAGTTTTCTTAAAGAGGTTATCTCATCAAATAATATTAATTTAATAATTGTTCGAGATTTGCCTATGGTGATCGCAGGGATAGTCGTAGGAAAAAAATTCGGTATTCCAGTGATATTTGATATGGCAGAAGACTATGTGGCGATGATTAGAGATATATGGAATGTGCGTAAATTCAAAGGTCTTAACCTTATTATTAGAAATCCTTATTTAGCAAAACTTGTTGAGTATTATGCATTAAAGCATGTTGATCATATTTTGGTTGTTGTTAAGGAAGCAAAAGAGGAACTTGAAAAGAGATCTTGCAATTCTGAAAATATTACTATTGTTAGTAATACACCGGAATTGAAGAATTTTAATAATGTTCAATGTAAGAATGATAATAGCATTAAGCTCATTAAAAATAGGTATTCGGTAATTTACACAGGCGGTGTTCAAATGGGGCGGGGTGTGCAGGTTGTGCTTGAAGCAATACCGAAACTTAAAAAAAATATTCCTGATTTTCTTTTAGTGATTGCTGGCGATGGTTATGCAAAAGAAATACTTGATAAAATAATCGAAGAAAAAAAGCTGCAAAAACACGTGCTTTGGCTTGGGTGGATTGAGCATGCGAAGATATATGATTATATAAGGGCTAGTAAAATAGGCTTGATACCACATTTGGTAACAAATCATGTAAATACAACTATACCAAACAAAATATTTGATTATATGGGGTGCGGCATACCTGTGATTGCGTCGGATGCATTGCCAATGAAGAGGGTTCTTCAGGAAGAACAATGTGGTCTTACATTCAAAAGTGGCAACTCAGAAAGCCTTGTTAATGCAATTTTAGATCTGTCTGCTGCAAAGTATGAATATGGAAAAAATGGTGAAAAGGCTGTTCGATACAGATATAACTGGACGGAAGATGAAAAAAGGTTGTGTAGTGTTGTCAATAAATTCAGAAATTAAGATTTTGCTAGATATATTTCGATATAATCCAAATGTAATGTTTTTGCAATGAAATGAAAATATTCAAAATTACACTAAGTGCTTAGTGTAAACAATTATATACCTAAATCAAATGTTGGTGTGTGGTGTCGTTGTTTTATAGATAAAGATAACACAACACATGAGTCGTTTTTTATTTGGGCTTATAGATGCGTGTTCTGAGAACCGAAGTCATTTAATTATTGTGTGAAATTTTGAGTGTTGTTTCAAAATGCGAAGCAATATAAATAAAACACTTTAAATGCAATTATTCCAGGGTGCTCCTACATTTTGCGTCGCCAGTATAACGTATGCATCATACAAAATAAAACAATCACCACAACGGACGGAGGTGAATCATGGAACTGCATTTATGGTCTGGAAAACAATGCATTCCACTGACGACTGAAAAGTAAAAGCACTACAGAGCATGATGTGCCGTGCTATAAGCATTCGGTTATTAAAAATAAGCGTTTTTATACGCAAAACATTGTTGTGCAAATTTAATAGTTTAATCATAAAAACAAATAAATTATTTATATGGTAATCTTGTGAAGGAAAAAAAAAGAATTTTGATAATTGCATACCATTTTCCACCTGATTCAGAGATCGGGGGATTGCGTCCCGCAAAAATCGCAAAATATCTTAACAACAATGGGTGGAATCCTTATGTATTAACTGTAAGAGAAAAATATTATTCGTTAATAGACGAAGACAGGCTTGATGATATTACTGATATACAAATAGTAAGAACATCAATGTGGCTAAATGCAATGCAGATTATGGTGCGTGCAAAAGATTTATATTATAAGATAATAAGCCGGAAACAAATCGAGCCAGAGAAAGAGGTGTTTGGAAATAACGAGAACAGAACGACAGATGTTTTTTTGAAAGAAAAAAATATAGCCTGTATAAAACGAATAATAGGTTCATTGTTTGAATTGCCAGATAAAATGATTGGTTGGCTGGTACCGGCTGTGTGGGCAGGCTACTGGCTTATTAAAAGAGAAGATATTGATATTATATTTAGCACAGCACCACCACCAACGGTTAGTCTGGTAGGATTGGTGCT
Source organism: Chromatiales bacterium (assembly GCA_027032075.1). Lineage (GTDB taxonomy): Bacteria > Pseudomonadota > Gammaproteobacteria > UBA6429 > Thiohalophilaceae > JAJRYG01. Next base: position 297,868 of record JALVOC010000089.1, read on the forward strand.
GTCAAAGTTGACTGGAAAAAAATTAGTAACCGATCTGAGAGATCCATTTTATTTGCATGATGGGAAACCGCTGGAAGTTAGATCAAAATTATCAGACGCCATCGAAAGATGGCTAGAAAAATCAATAATAGAAAATTCCCATAAAATAATAACAACAACTGAAAAATACACTAAATACTTAAAAAACAGCCATTGTAAAAGAGCTGATGGCGCCTTTTTTACTATATGGAATGGATATGATAGTAATGACTTTGGTGGTATTAAAAAGATAGATAAACCGAATAAAAAATTTAGTATAAATTATCTTGGGAGTTTTTATTTAAGTAGAACACCAAAAGAATTTCTAATTGCACTTGGTGATCTTGTTAAAGATGGTTTGATTCCAATAAAAGAAATCAATGTTAAGTTTATAGGAAACGTTGAATATGCAGATGGTGTTTTGACTCGTGAACTCGTAATAGCAAATCAATTGGAAGATTGCGTAGAAATAAAAAGCAAAATCCCATATAAAGAGTCACTTATACAATTAATGAATTCGGATGTTCTGTTATTGTTTGCTCCTGAATATATGTATTATGCAGTGCCAGCAAAAACATTTGAGTATCTGTACACCAATAATTATATATTATGTCTTACGACAGAAGGGGCAACATCTGATCTTTTAAAAAGATATAAAAATTGTTATGTAGTAGATTCACATAATATAGAAGCTATAAAAAAATCAATATATGAATTATATCTCTTTTGGAAAGAAAACAAGAAGCCGGATATTAATAGTGATATTGGTATTTTTGAAAGGAAAGAACAAATTAAAATATTGTCATCTATTCTGGATACAGAATAACTAAACAGCCTGAAAATATCTTAAATAGCAAAAGTAATTTATTATATATGGAGATCGGATGTATCCTTAATTGGATAGGGATAATGATTAATCTGAAACATGCATTTTGAAAGAGGCTAATGAATGATGTCAAGTCCACCGATTTTTGCTAAATCAAATCATTGGGGTTTCATGTTAATAATGCCGTATATTGGTTGATATGATAAAACACGATTCAGGATAATCGTGAATCTGGAGTTTCATGAAAAAGGTTAGCACAAGAAAACAACTATATTGGAATACATTGCTCAGAATTCCGACGCAAATTGTAGCCTTTGTTTTGTCAATAATAATAGCAAGAATACTTATGCCAAAAGATTTTGGTATTATGGGGATTACAATGATGTTTGTAGGTTACGCAAACTTGCTTACCAATTTTGGGTTCAATGAGGCTGTTATACAAAAATCAATTAAAGATAGAGAAACATTAAACTCTATTTTTACTTTCGATATTTCGGTTTCGATAGTATTGGCAAGTATATTTTTTTTTGCTTCGCCATATATTGCAGAATACTTTAATACACCAGAATGCGAGAATGCTATTAAAGTAATGAGTAGTGTATTTATAATAAGCTCATTTACAGCGCTTCCGTATGCAATATTAAAAAGGGATATGAATTTCAAACTGGTTTCTATATTTGAAGTAAGTCAAACATTGTTAATGTCGTTAACTACATTGGTGTTAGCATTAGGAAATTACGGGTATTGGTCATTAGTTTACGGACAACTAATTCCTCTTCTTGTTATCGCAATATTGCTTTGGGTGAATATTGGATGGTTACCAAAAACTTATTACAAACATAATTATATAAAAGGTATTCTTCATTTTGGAATATGGAACTTTTTTAAGTCTCAGATAATATTTATTAGTCAGCATGTAGACAAATTTATTGTGGGGCGTTGGTTTGGTGCGTCTAGCTTTGGGTTTTATGATAAGGCAATGACAACTTCGGAAATGCCATATAATACTCTGATAATGAACATTAACAGTGTAATGTATTCCTCATTTTGTAAACTACGAAATGATAAAGAAAAATTACAGAAGAATTTCAAAAAGAGTTTAACGATAATATCATATGTCGGCTTACCAATATATTTTGGAATGTTAACGATTGCACCATATTTTGTAAATTCCCTGTTAGGTGAGAAATGGAATGCAATGATTATACCGTTTCAGATAATAATAGTTGGTTTTATATTAAAAATATATAGTGGTTTAATCGCTAGTTTGAATATCGCTATTGGTAAATATAAAGAACTAACAATAAACTTATTTTTTGCTTTTATTATTTTTACAGTAACTTGTTTTCTTTTGTTGGAATATAACATTATTGGAATAGCAATAGGATACTTAATATTCTGTATAGTGCAATTTATATTGTGGATGAGGATAGCATTAAAAAATGTGGAAATGTATTGGGGTTCTGCGTTTATGACTATATTGCCATGCGTAATACCATCACTGATCATGTTTGCTACTATAGAAACGATAGCTAATTTGTTTCTGACAAAATATTCATTTATTAACATGCTGTATCTAATAATTATCGGCTTTATTGTTTATAGTATATATATTTTCTTTGATCGATCTAAATTTATTGTTGAATTAAAGTCACAGGTATGGAGTGATTTTAAATACAAATTAGAAAAGACATAAAACAATAGCAATTAAGGAGAAAAGGTTGTTCAAAAACAGTGTTCTACGAGTCAAAAACATTTAACATTATTGGCAGATTCTCCACATACTACTCAGTAGCATAAGTGGAGTGGTATTTGGAGCACTAATTTGCAAAATAAAGTGTTCCCGCATAACTTTCCCATCACCGATTGGCCGAAGAGACCGATATTTTGGATGTCAACCAGTACAATTGACGTAAACAAGCAGGAGTTGAGGGGAGAGCCGTACCAGCAGAAGTGAAGAATCCGGAAAAATGGTCGTCGGAAGACAAGTTTGCCACTGTGTAGGAGAAGCTGCTTCGCTAAATGAGGCTGAGTTGGCTGGATACTGCTGCCAGAAAGGCCTGTATAGCGAGCAGATCGAGGCTTGGCGCAAAGCGTGCCTGCAGGCCAACACCAACAGTGTTGCATAGGCGAAAGCCCAACGGGAGCAGGCGGAGAAGGTTCGTAAGCAGATCAAGAAACTTGAGTTTGAACTGCACTGCAAGAAGACGGCACTGGCCGAGGCTGCCAACGCTGCTGGCGCGCTAAAAACCAGGCGATCTGGGGGGACTGAGAGGATGAATGATCGCTCACCCCAATTGCAATTGTACCATCAAGTTGATCGACGAAGCCGTCACCGCCGGTGCCCGGCAGCGCAAGGCCCGCAGGACTCTGGTGCTCAGTGTATGCACCTATCAGTGTTTGACATAGGACGAGGCGGTCTTGAGCGATGGCCCCGTCCAGAGGCTTGAAGTTCGGTGCATGCAGACACGCTGAGGGCGAGGAACGGGAAGCATCCTGGCCGTCAGTAACAGCCTGGTATTCCACAGACTGCCACCAAATCAGATTGTCCTGGCACTGGCCGTTGAGGTGCGTTACCTGGCCTAGGAGTCCACCTTCTCTACCTGATTATGGACCTGGACAGTCGCAAGATTGTTGCCTGGGAGATCCATGAGAGAATGTCCAGTGATCCGGCGGCCCGACTGTTCTATAAGGCCTGTCTGGCGGAAGGGATCGTGGCACAACCGTTGGTGCTGCGCTCGGACAATGGCAGTCCACTGAAAGGCGCCAGTATGCTGGAGATCCTGAGCCGGTTAGGTGTGAGATCGTCATTCAACTCGAATTACCCGATCAACGGGTTCGTTACAATCGAAGACGCCAGAGACAGGGCATTGTCCTTCAGTCGCTGGTACAAAACCGGGCACAAGCACGCTTGAAGTTTACAACGCCGGAGCGGCGCATGATGAGTGATTACAGGGGTGACTATGCTGTGAGCGACCATCATGCCTGTGATATCACCAACATTACCCGCAGCGCCTATAGTCGCTGCAGGCAACCCAGTGGGATTAAACTCACACCCGGGATTTTCCCAGTTGTCCTAGACCGGACTCGGAGAAATCAAGAAAGTGATGTGTCTTTTGAGATGGTCTAATTGGAGATTAGAATTAGAAACATGATTTGCCTGAAGTGTACGTGAACGGGGGATCGTCAGGATAGAATGCTCTTGATATGATTGTATAACCAGTATGACAATCGCCGTCATGAAGTGGACATAAATAGAAAACCATACGTAATGTTATACGCCATATAAAGATTTGCTTTATGAAAATGTAAAATAACAAAGTTAAACGCGGATGTTTAATAAGATAGTACGGAGCTTATAATTTTCCTAAGTTATAATAACTGCACATCAACAAACATCGATGCATAAGGTTGTTTATGTAAACAGATATGTTCATGATAAAAAAGACGTTATTCAAAATGTATGAGAAAATATTATGCATCTTGGGAATTTGTATATTTGGTTACAAAATCATTGTTGTCCTATGAATTAAAATTTAATAATACGTGCGTGGATATAAAGGGAGCTTACTATTTCGTTGAAAATATAATACATATTGTTCAGAATAATTGATATGTTTTGAATTGAACAATAACAAGATATTGCAGAATATTATTGATTAGCACTAATTTGGTGTGGAGGAAACGGCTTTGGATTTTAATGAATATAGAGAGAGTGCTCGTGAAAAGGAAAGAATAAATAATCTAATGAATCTGATGCCACATGGCTATTCTAATATTCTTGAGATTGGCGCAAGAGATGGATACATTACAAGATTATTATCAGAGTACTTTGAAGAAGTTACTGCGTTAGATTTACAAAAACCAAATATTGACATTTCAAATGTGATTACTGTAAAGGGGGATGTTACTAATCTTGAGTTTCCTGATAATTACTTTGATGTTGTTTTATGTGCTGAGGTGTTGGAGCACATTCCAACAAAATTACTTAAAAAAGCATGCGATGAAATCACAAGGGTAGCTAAATATGATATTGTCATTGGTGTTCCCTATAAGCAAGATATCAGGAACGGTAGAACCACATGTATAAAGTGTGGGGGAGTTAATCCGCCTTGGGGGCATGTAAATATTTTTGATGAACAAAAATTAAAAGAATTGTTTTGCGATGTTAAATTCGTATCAAAAAATCTTGTTGGTAAAGAAAAAGACAAGACAAATATCATTTCTGCTTTTCTAATGAATTTAGCTGGAAATCCATGGGGGACTTATAATCAGGAAGAAACATGTATTTATTGTGACAGTAAGCTTGTTGTGCCTGCAGAAACAACATTATTTCAAAAAATATTTGCGAAAACAGCATACATAATAAAACGTGTACAAAGCATTTTTACGACAAAATCACCAATATGGATACATGCTATATTTAGAAAAAGTAATGAGTATAAATAAAAACAAAATATACATAGGAAATTTATGCTAAATTAGAACCCGAGGGGTGGGGGAAAGACGGAAGGATTGTAAGAAAAGATTCACGTACTGCAGTTAACTGTTGTATAAAATGAATCTAGTCTTAAAGATCCGAGTTGAGACGTGGTTAAATTATGAAACCATATTTAGATGTAAGATATAACAGTTATCACATTTCTAAGAAAAGAATTTTAATTCTCTACAAATAATACAATATTTTTAACTTTGCTCGATCATTATAATTTTGATCTAGAGCGATATCACATAAGCAAATACCAAAGGTAATAATATGCAGTAAGTGATTACCGCACAAGAGATTTAATGTTCATTTTTACACTACCCATAGAACGTATAAAGATTGCTGCATAAATCTTATATTATGTCTTGCACATATTAATGTTTTGCCTGCTGAAACAATCAATTATTATTGAATAAGGATTGGTTAATAAGACATAAGGAAACGCTTTTTGTTTATACTGAGAAATATCTACAATTAAACGGTACAAAATGTAAATACCACGTTAAATAAAAAAACATGAATAGATCCCGAATTAAAAATTGAAAGTATTACTGTTAGCAAGAATATATTGAAAACTGCGGAAAAAAACTGAAGATACTGCAGAATTGAAAGTCGACAGTGACACAAAATCAGAATAATTGTAGCTTGAATTCTGTATTCTTGACAGAAATCGCTATTAACAGATGAGTTCGCACAATTTTAACAAAAATTTCATATTGATATATTAGGTTAAATAATGAAAAAAACCATTTTATATATAACTCCTGGACCGGTATACAGGCCAAAATCGAAATCCTATCAAATGGAATTCCGGATGTTGTCGCAAATATATAATGGCTATATATTCACGACATCTAGTAAAAAGGAAGAACTGGTTATTGATAATTTTAATTTTTATGCCATGAAATCAAAATACAATATTATTTCGAATGTAAAATTTTTTCTATTTTGCATAAAAAATTCAATAGTCGTCTTGAAAAAAGGAACGAAAATAGACCTTGTGGTTACGTATGATCCAATTAAATCAGGGTTGATTGGACTTTTTATTTCTTTTATTCATAAGGCAAAATTTGCGCCGCAAGTTAATGGTGTGTATACATCAGAGGCAGAATGGATTGATGAAAAAGATAAAATATCAACAAAAATGAAAAAGGTTATGTATCCAGCCATTATACGTTTTGTGCTTAAACATGCTGATGGGATCAAATTATTATTTGATAACCAAATTCAACCATTCAACGATATTTTGGATGGGAAAATCATAAGAAGTTTTCCGTGTTATGTCGCAGTAGATGATTTTTGTAATATGCCAGAAAAGAAAGAAGTGCTATTTGCTGGATTTCCGTATAAGCGAAAAGGGGTAGATGTTTTAATAGCAGCTTTCAAGAAAATAGCAGACAAATACCCAGAGTGGAAACTAAAGATTTTGGGATGGTTTCCAGATTTAACCGAAATGAATAAGGCGATATCAGGCCATGGGCAAATTTATCATCATTTGCCTGTGCATTATAGTGAAATGCCGGAACATATCGGGAGATGCGCGATCTTGGTTTTGCCATCTCGTTCGGAGGCTATGGGTAGAGTGTTAGTTGAGGCCATGGCTGCAGGAAAACCAAGGATAGGATCAAATGTTGATGGTATTCCAACAGTTATAAATCACGGGATTGATGGACTTTTGGTGGAACCTGACAACGTTGATGACTTGGCAGAAAAATTAGATGTTCTAATGGGTAATGAGGAATTAAGAAAAAATCTAGGAAAAAACGGTATGGAAAGGGTAAAAAGAGAATTCACAAAGGAAATATATTTTAAGAACATTTCAAATTTTTATAAAGATGTACTTGGGGCTTAAAAAAACATGGCCGATTTAATCAACATAAAACGAGTTAAAACTGAAAAGTGGTTTTTTTTTATACTTCTTTATCTCTTCGTTGATTATGGCAGGCCACAAGATCTGGTGCCGATTGGTGCAATTAAGCCAGGGTTGATCGTAATTTTGATTTTAACTTATTTTCTTACATTATATGGATTTAAATTTGGAAATAGCAAGCAGATAAAAATAATTTGGTATTTTGTATTATTGACAGCGATATTCATTCCATTTGCGGAAAATAACTACTGGGCATTTCAAACCTTTAGGAATATGGTTTCGTATATGCCGTTTATTATATCTGTGGTTTTATGTGTAAATACTATAAAACGATTAAAAATATTGGTTAACGTTTTCATTATACTTATGATTTATATTTCACTATACAGCCTCACTCATAACGGTATTGGGTCCGGTAATTATTTTCAAGATGAGAATGATGTATCATTATTTATCAATATGTGGCTACCTTTCTGTTTTTTTCTCTTTTTGAATGAAAAAGAATTTATTAAAAAAACGTTTTATGCTTTAGGAATGATAGTTGGCCTTTCTGCAGTCGTAGTTTCATTTTCCAGAGGTGGATTTGTTGGGTTGGTTTGTGCGACCGTTGTAATTTGGCTGTTTAGTAATAAAAAAATGATATCTTTAGTAATTATCGGTATATTTGGAATTGTTGTGTATTTTTCAAGCAGTGACTCATATAGAGCAGAAATGGCTACTATAACAAATCAACATGAGGGTACTGCAGAAGATCGACTACTTTCATGGGCAACTGCGTGGGATATGTTTTTAGATAACCCACTTGGAGTTGGAGGTAATAATTTTCAGACTAGATTCCCTGAATATCAGGGCGATAGGTTTGAAAGAGGGATGTGGGGAAGGGTGGCGCATTCATTGTGGTTTACCCTAATACCAGAATTAGGTATTTTTGGAATTATCTTATATTTCAGACTTTTGTATTTTAATATAAAAGATTTGTTTTTTTTGAAAAGGATAAATATAGAAGATAATCAAGACTATCAATATCTGTATATATTATCTTTGTCTGCAATAGCATCACTGGCTGGATTTTTTGCATCAGCAACATTTATTTCGGTCCTATATTATCCTCATTATTGGTATTTAACTGCAATAATTGTTGTTGCAAGAGAGATGTATGATAATTGTAAAACTGATGAAAACTTACAAGATATTCGTAAGATTAACAAAAATATGTGTATATAAAATATGAAAAAAGTATTAGTTGTGTTTGGGACGCGGCCAGAAGCTATCAAGTTATGTCCTTTAGTTATTGAAATGAGGAAACATTTGGATGAATTAAAAGTAATTGTTTGTGTTACGGCACAGCATAGAGAAATGCTTGATCAGGTGTTAAATGTATTTAACGTTGAACCAGATTATGATCTTAATTTAATGCGAAAAAATCAATCGCTATTTGATATAACGACAGGATGCTTGATTAATGTAGGGAAAATAATAGAACAAGAAGAACCTGACATGTTAATTGCTCAGGGCGATACGACAACAACTATCTCAGCAATGCTTGCAGCGTATTACTACAAAGTAAAAGTTGGTCATGTAGAAGCAGGGCTTCGCACTAATAATAAATATTCACCATTTCCAGAAGAGATGAACAGGAGAATGTCATCGGTTATTTCAGATTTGCATTTTGCACCAACACAACAAAATAAAAATAATCTTCTCTTAGAAAATATACCAGAAAAAAATATTACAATAACAGGTAATACGGTAATAGACGCTCTTTTCTGGGTTAGAAATAAGATTATGAGCGAAAACAGAAAATTTAGTGTATTTGATAAAATAGACTTTGAAAAGAAAATAATACTTGTAACCGGCCATAGAAGAGAAAATATTGGAGCCAGATCCAAATGTATATTATCAGCAATAAAAAACATTGCGCTAAAAAATAAAGACGTGGAAATCGTGTTTCCTGTTCATAAAAATCCAAATGTTGTAAAAAATGTAAGAAATATATTAAATGGAGTTTCAAATATAAAGTTGATAGAACCACTCGAATATGAATCATTTGTATATCTTATGGATAAGTCATATTTTATCATTACAGATTCAGGTGGCATACAAGAAGAGGCTCCATCTTTGGGAAAACCCGTACTACTAACCAGAGATACAACTGAGAGACCAGAAGCGGTAGAGGCTGGTATCGTAAAACTAGTTGGTTATGATAAGGATATAATTATCAAAGAAGCACAAAAACTTCTTGATTCGGTTGATCATTATAAGAAAATATCGTCAATTCAAAGCCCATATGGCGACGGCAGTGCGTGTAGGCAGATAGTACAGAAATTATTTAATGAGTTTAATATAATAAAATAATTTAAATAAAATGAGTGTAAAGCAGATAAAAGTCTGCCATATAATAACTGGAGACATTTGGGGAGGTGCTGAGAGTCAGGTTATATCACTATTGCGTTCTCTGAAAATGGAGGATTATTTAACAGTAAGTGTTGTCGTATTTAACCATGGTATATTGGCAGATAAGTTAATAAAGGAGGGTTTAAATATTGAAATAATAGATGAAGCAACAAATAACATGATAAAGATGTTATTAAGGATATTTGTGGTAGCAAAAAGAGAAAAGCCATTTATTTTCCATTGTCATGGTTATAAAGAAACGTTTTTAGGCGGAATTGTTTCTAAATTATTAGGCATTAAGCTTGTGAGAACTCATCATGGAAAAGGTATGCTGGAAACAGACTATTTCCATAAAATCATAGAGTGGGTTAACACAAAATTCTTAACAAATAAGGAGATTGCTGTTTCAAATGAACTGAAAACTGTAATAAAGCAGAATGGAGGTAATAACAAAAAAATATCAGTAATACATAATGGTTTAGAATGCAGGCCGGATTTAGAAACCAAATGTGATGCTGATATTTATAAGAAGCTCATTAAACAAAGAAATAGTATTGTAATCGGTACAGTAGGAAGACTGGTTCCAGTAAAAGGGCAAAAATATTTTTTAGACGCTGCCAGTATCATATTAAAATCAAAAGAGAATATAACTTTTTTAATTTTGGGTGACGGGCCTTTGATGGATGAATTAAAAAAGTATGCGCGCGATAAAAATATAGAAAACAATATCATATTCACTGGTTTTAGGGATAATGTTCATGAATATATAAAAGTAATGGATATATTTGTGCTGCCGTCGCTTCATGAGGGAGTACCGTTGGCATTGTTGGAGGCAATGTGTATGAAAAAAGCAATAATAGCAACAGATGTTGGCGGTATTTCAGAAGTTATTACTCATAATGTTGAAGGTTTGTTAGTTAAACCAGCAGATTCAATAATGTTAGCCAAGTCAGCAACAAGGTTAATTGAGGATTCAAAAATTCGCATGAGACTTTCACGGAATGCATATAAAAAACTAAAAAATAACTTTACAATTGAAAAGGCCGCGTTATTAACAATTAATGAGTACAAAAAATTATGTTGAATAAAAAAATTTACAAATAAAAGGATGAATAAATATTATCTGAGTTTCTGCTCAACCTTTTACAATAATAGTAAGTTACAATACTCATTCCATTAGAGATAACTCAAAACTTTTGTTCAATACAGCATAATATTTATGTCTTGAACAGTTATAATGCAAAAATGGCAATATTTATTATTTTGTTATCCGTTCTTCTGCTTTTGGGTTATGCTATGCCGCTACAAATATGTGGTGCAAACTCCGGGTGAAGTAAAATGTTATCAGAAAGCCATCCTTTGATTAGACGTGCACTTCGTTTTTTGGCGTTGCCATATTGTTATGTTAGTTTGGTCAATTGGAGAGAATGCACAGCCTCAAAGTACCAAGTATTGAAGGACATGTTTTTTATATTTTTTAAATTAAAATATTTTCCAGATAATTATTCGCCATGTAGATTTTGGGAAAAAGATAGAAGATTGTGGAGTTATTACTATGGGTCAGGTTATGAGCCTTACCAAAGGAATAAACTGAGAAAAGAAGTGCAACGTCGTGAATATCTTATTATGTTTGACGATAAGGAGGTGTGTGAACTTTTATGCAGGGGTATTAATAATATAAAAATGCCTGATTTTTACGGTGTCATTACAACAGATATGGATTATAGAAGCAGTATTAAAAATATTCTTAAAAATATTTCAGATAAAGAAATAATAATCAAGCCAACAATGGGAAGCGCAGGAAGAAATATTGCTATAGCATTTTACAAAGACGAAAAAATAAAAGTAAAAATAGGTGATAAAACAAAGTCTCTTGAGGAATTTAAAATTGAAGAAAAATCGATCATGCAGGAACTGGTAAGACAGAATGAAAAAATTGCGTCGATAGCTAAAGATTCCGTAAACACGATAAGGGTTGTAACCTTATATACAAAAACAAATAAAGCAATAATAATAAGTGCAAGTATGCGTTTTGGTGTTGGAAAATCTCATATCGATAATTGGAGTGCTGGTGGTATTGCTGTTGGCATTGACCATAATAAAGGCGTTCTAAAAAAAATAGCATATGATAAAAAAGGCAAACAATATACAAAACACCCAGTATCAAATATAGTCTTTGATGGTTTTCAGATCCCTGAGTGGGACAAGATTGTCGATATGGCAATAAATATCCAAACTGCATGTTCTTTTTTCAAATTGTTGGGAATGGATATAGCAGTTTCGAAAACGGGGCCGGTTTTAATAGAAGTAAACCCTAGTACTGATTTGGTGTTTCAGGAACAAACGGCTGGACCATTACTACAAGATATAGTGGTTAGAAAAGAATTTGAAAAATATGATTTATTAATAAATCGATATCAAAAAAGTCTTATATAAATACTGGTTTTATATTGCATTAAAATGAAAAAGTACATCGCTAAAAATCTCATTTACCAACCTATTCAATATATGAGAGGGCAGGATGTTAGACCATATATGAATGTGTTGGAAAATAATCAATATAAACCAATTAATGAAATCAACAAAATAAGAAATAAAAAATTATCTGATCTAATTGAAAACATTTACCATAATTCAATCTATTACCGAAATATATTTGATGCAATGGATTTGCACCCAAAGGATATTAGAAATACTAAAGACTTGCAAAAGTTACCAACATTGTCAAAACGTGAGATTCTGGAGAACAAGGATCATTTAATGAATCAAGCGCATAACAGTAGTTCACTTTATACAAGGAAAACTGGTGGCTCTACGGGTATGACGCTTCATTTCAAAAAAGAAGCAAAAGCCCTTGCAATAAATGAAGCGATAATGTGGAGATGTTATAAGTGGTATAATATTGAAGTTGGCGACAAACAAGTACGTTTCTGGGGGGTGCCAGTAACATCGAGATTGCGGTGGAAAGAATATATTAAAGATAAGATATTAAATAGAATAAGAATTTCAGCTTTCGATATTTCTGAATCTTCCTGTTTGGAACAATATAAAAGAATTAAAAAATTTAAACCGGCATATTTTTATGGTTACACAACAGCCATTTACGGCTTTTGCTTCTTTATGAAAAAATTAGGTATTGATCTAAATAGTCTTAATTTAAAAGCCGTGATCTGTACTGCAGAGAAAATGTATCCGCACCATCTTGAAATGTTTAATGATATGTTTGATTGTCCTATTGTTGATGAGTATGGTTCGAGCGAAACGGGTATCATAGCCTTTCAGTGCAAAAAGGGTAATATGCATTTGATGTCAGATCATATGTGTATTGAGTTTCTGGATGAAAACGACAAACAAGTTCGGCCTGGTGAATTAGGTAGAATTGTTATTACAGATCTTGTGTCGTATGCAATGCCATTAATTCGATATGAAATTGGAGACATGGGTAAGCCATCAGAAAAAAAATGTTCATGTGGAGTAAATCTGCCAATAATGGAAATAGTTGAGGGTCGCAAGGAAGATTTTATTAGAACAAAAGAAGGACAGTTGGTGCACGCGGCCTATCTTTGTTATACCCTGAAAGATGACGCTGTTCATGAATTTAAAATGTATCAAAATGATATTAATGCTCTTTCGGTTCAAATTGTAAAATCTCCAACTTTTTCAACAAACACAGAATCAATTTTAGAAAGAAAATTACGAACCGCATTGGGTAATGATATTCAAATAACGTTTGAATATTTAAACCGAATCCCCAGGGAGAAATCAGGGAAGCTAAGGTATTTTGTATCGAAATTAAGAGAATAATAAATCAATACAAGTCAGGACGCCAATATGAGCATTTACTACATCGATAATAATGTATCGGAAAAAACAGACGATGAATTGGATATTTGGAACTACGACCCATCTCTAAATGGAAAAATGTCTGGAAGTTTGGAAAACAAGTTCGCCTTAAATATAAACGACTTCAATAGACTGTTTTTTTCAAAATATAAGATTGACTATATCAGCAAATATTTTTCTACAAAAGGTCAGGATTTGCGTGTTTTGACTCATCCTTATAAAACGAACACATGTTTTGAGAAAGCGGAAATATTAGGCATGTGGGATCCTTTGAATGTTATTAAAGTATTTTATTTCGAAAATGTTCAGAAAGGTTTACTTTATGCAGTTGTAATACCAGAAACAGGATGTTTTATAGACAAAAGAAAGTTAAAAGATATTTTGTGTCTGCCAGAAGGTGAATATATAAGAAAAGCTAAAGTATTGCCACAAAACATGACCTATGGAACATGTTCGCCATTTGTGTTAGCTGATGATCTAAAAGCAAACGGTGGTAAAGTCGAAAAGATAATATTTGATACTGAGACATTAGTGATTAAGAAAATGAAAAGGACGCTTGATGACTTTTCGTTTGGATTGGATCATAGGTTATCGGTACAAATGAATTATTACGATTGCTTTAGAATGTTAAAACGCCGATATTCAGATTTGATTGTTGACGAGGAAGTGCTAAACCTTTCATTTAAAGAAAAATTAATACGAGAAAAGGGAACAATAAAAATCGCATATGAATTTAATACATTAAATTACCGTACTGCACAATTTATTAATAGTATTCATGGCTATGGTGATGTTTCAATTACAAATGATCATATTGACGAGTTGGATTTACCGGAAATATTGATGATACCAAAGAATCATAATGTAAAAGAAGGATAATCTGTTGTAAATGCTATAATTGAATTAAGCTGGAGAATGATTCAAAGGTGGACTTCAGTAAAACCAATATATAATGATTGTGGGCTGTATGGCTCAAGAAAATGCTAATGAAGGAAAAAGAACTGAAATAATATTAATGGAACATAACAAATGAAAATATATTTTCCCGTTATAAAGACATCTTCGTAGACCAGCAATCTATAAACAAAATATATCAAACCATACGATTCCAGTACAGTCAAGTCAAAAAAGAATGCCGGCAATACAACGCGATGACATCGTTTGGCAATATCTCATGAAGCTTTTAAAAAGCAGATTGTGTAACTTCACTGGTGTATGTTCTGACGTATCGAGAATGATACATATTCAACGCTATCACTTAATATGGCTGGACCTTGGTCATGATGCTGACGCAAAGAGATTCGGCTAGAATGTCGATAATGTCAATTTTCAAGCAACGATGCGTGACTATGAACGATGGCTATTTTCTTGGCACAACGTTATGAAAAGAAATAAATTGTAAGAAAATTGCTGAATATTTTTGGTTGCACTCACTATTTGTTGCAAGAAAAGTGATATACACAATGGCAGGCAGACACCTGCGCATATCAATATAATAACGTTACTACATTGTTTCGATAGTAACTTTGAGAATACTTTGAAATCAGTCGATACTCTTTGAAAGAGTGATATTTTTCGGTATCGGTATCGGTGGTATCACGCACGTGTGAATGTAAAATATTGTTTTTAAAAGTAGGTGTTTTGCGGATTGTTAATTGCCAGTATTTCCTCTCACACTTGATTTCTTGAGGCTTGTTAAGCGGTGTTGTTTATTTGGAACGGCTTATTTTGTGACTTATGCACTCTAAATATGTGATTTATATGGCAAATTTGTACTATATTCCTGAAATTAATCAAAATCTTGGCGATACTTAGTGTATTCAAATATCTCGGGATAAATGTGGATGTAACAAAAAAATTTGAATTCCGTAGTAGAGTATTTGTCGTTGTTGACAAGGGGTGTGCCAACCACAATATATTGATAGAAGAATTACCTCACATTGTACGGCCACTATGCTTTCTGAGTATATGGGCAAAAACAGGAAAAGTGGATGATATTGAAATTTTAATTACTGAACAAACAAATACGGAACAAAAAAAGATGCATATCAGCAAGATATAACTTTTATGTGTGTCGCTCAATTTGAATCATAAAACATACAATGTTTATGAGGTGCAATATATGTCTATTTCTAAAAAATACATAGCTATAATCTCGATTCTATTATTACAGTTTGGGATTGTACAAGCTGGTACTTATTATGTGTCGCCAACAGGATCTGCCGCATGGTCACAATGTACAAACATTGACACACCCTGTTCTCCAGAAGTTTCAATGGCTAATGCGGTAGCAGGTGATACCGTATATTTTAGAGGTGGTCGATACGAATTGTACTATGATGAAAGCAAAGATCCGGCATACTATTGGTATAGAGGAATATTGAGTCCAAGTAACTCTGGAACTTCAGCCAATCCTATTACCTTTGTTGCTTACCCAGAAGAAGTACCAATTTTGAATTGTCATACTACTTCGCAACTGGATTCTGGTCCCCAAGACATGTGTCGTGCTTTCGGCAACGGGGATAAGAACTATATCGTTTTCGACGGATTTACAATTTATGCTGATAACGGTACAAAAATGGGTGGTTTAATAATTACAGGTAAGAATATAGGTCAACGTGCAGTTGGAAATGTCGTAAAAAACTGCGTTATTAATGGTGGTAGTACGGTTATTACCTCTACTGATAACCGGGAAGGAATACGTCTTGAAGAGACGAGCAATACGTTGATTCAAAACTGTAAACTTTATAATTACAGGCAAACAACAGACTGGCACAATACTGCCGCAATTAAAATGTATTTCAATGATAACGTAACTATTGAATATCTTGAAATTTATAATAGTTCTGCGGGAATTTATTTGAAATCAGATATTGATAACAGCACCTTCAGATACAATTACGTTCATGATTCTTATTCTGCAATTGTTGGACAAGTTTATACAATCCGCAATTCCGATAACAACAAAATATATAATAATGTACTTGCAAATAATTCTTTTATGGGGCTTGGGGTAATACAAAACGAAGATGCAACTGCTGATGGATGGCAGGTATATAATAATACTATATACAACTCTCATTACGGAATAATTGCTGCAAAGGGTAAATGGAAAATATGGAATAATATTCTAATGGGAAATAGTAATCGTTCTTTAAGAACATATAGTGGTAATATATTAGTAGAATCTGACCACAACCAAATGTCTCCTCTCAACAACATACTTCGTGTATATGCGGCAGACCAGTCCATCTATACGACGCTCACTTCTTGGCAAAATTCAGGTGAACTCGAGGGCGGTGGAAATCCTGGGAACGGTTCGCTTGTGGCAGATCCAAAATTTGTTAATTCTTCGGGAAATATGAATCAACTTGATGATTTTATACTTGCCCAGGATTCACCCTGCAAAGGTGCTGGAAGATCAGGCGTTGACATGGGGGCAAATATTGCAAATGTTGGTTATGTACCCAATCGTGTTGTGCCAAAACCACCTACACCCAATTAAATAATATTTATTTTCAATAAAGAGGTGTGCGGTATAATATTCTCATCAGGCTTGAAAAGGTCTGGAGAAATACAACGCCATTTGACAACATGGTGTCCTCCATATGAGGGCATCTCTTAAAAATACAAGATCGTTTAACCTGTTGGAAGATCCCATTCAGTTTAATATTTGGGTTGCAGGTGTTGCCGATGATACGTAGAAACAGTTGTTCTTGGTTTGTCAATGTGTCCCGCACAACATTTGCATCCTATATGTCCTCCAGACAAGCTTAATAGCCTTATCACCCAGCCAGCGATGACAGTAATATGGAAAATCATGTTGGCAGAATCCTATGAGAGATATCTGATGGTTATGTAAAAGGACTCTGGATTAAGTGATGAGGTGTTTTGAATACGCATTTAGTGTCACAGAGAAAGTGGCATGATGTTTCTCAAAATATACCGGGATGGACAAAATCTGTAGGTTAGCCAACTTTCCCGTAAGAAAATTCTAAAGCATTTCCCGGTCTTGCGATATAATAAATACCATTGTTTTTGTTGACTGTTTAAGGGAGCACTGTGTTAACAGGGTTTTTTATTTTACTTGGGTTACTGTGCGTTTACAGCTACTTCTTGTACCCCCTTATTCTTATACTACTGCCAGCCCGTCGTGACATGGAGTTGGTGCCGGAACCACCAAAAACATTTCCTAAATTGAGCCTGATTATTACTGCGCATAATGAGGCAGGGCGTATTCGGTCGAAGTTGGATAATACCCTGGAAGTTCAGTATCCCGCGAACCTCTTGGAAATCATCGTGGCTTCAGACTGTTCGACAGATGGAACGGATGAGATTGTGAAGGAATACATAGAGCAGGGGGTGCGGCTGGTACGTGCGGATGCGCGTAAAGGGAAGGAATACGCACAATTGTGTGCCATTCATGAGGCACAAGGTGAGATTCTGGTGTTCTCTGATGTCGCGACCCGTATCGAGCCTGGTGCCCTGAAGAAGTTGGCAGTGCGGTTTGAGGATGCAGAGATTGGTGCTATCTCCAGTGAAGATCGCTTTATCAGCCAGGATGGCAGTGTGGTGGGCGAGGGTGCCTACGTAAAGTATGAGATGTGGTTGCGGAGACTGGAGTCGACCCGGGCAGGATTGGTGGGCCTTAGCGGTTCTTTTTTTGCCGCCCGCCGCGAAGTATGTGAGCAGTGGGATATCAGTGTGCCCAGCGATTTCAATACGGCACTGAATTGCGCCAAACTTGGCTTGGTTGCCATAACCTGCCCTGATGTGGTTGGAATTTATCAGGATGTGAAGGATCCGGCGCTGGAGTATCGCCGTAAGACACGCACCGTTATTCGAGGTATTTCTGCCATTGTCCGGCATCCAGAGGTGTTAAATCCCTTTCGTATGGGATTGTTTGCCTTCCAGGTGTGGAGTCACAAGCTGATGCGTTGGGGTGTACCCTGGTTTATGCTGGGGTTTTTAGTGATCACGCTGGTACTGGCAGGTACCCACAGGATATTTGATCTAACGTTATTCGCACAGATTCTGTTTTATGGGATAGTCGTCCTTGGTTATCTTTTCAGCAGTTTACGTACGATGAGTCTGGTAAAAATTCCGTTTTTCTTTGTACAGGTAAACCTCGCTATTGCCCATGCTACCTTGCAATTCCTTGGTGGCAAGCGGATCACGGTGTGGGAGCCTTCCAAGCGTTAGTGGTTTTTTCTCAGGCACGAAAAGCTGTTATTTAATCTATGCTGAAATGTCTTCCCCCTGTTGGACACCCTATCGTACTCACATCCTCCAAGAATCCTGAAAAGGTTTTACAGACGGTTTTCGGTGATAGTCCTGTTTTTCTTTATGGCTCCGGCACCATGGCACTGGCAGCCTCTCTGCTTGCAATTAAAGAATTGCATGGTATTGCTTCTCCAGAAGTGATATTACCCGCTTATGCGTGCCCTGATCTGATAAGTGCTGCGCTGTTCGCAGGTATAAAACCCGTCCTGGTGGATCTGGAACACGATACGCCCTGGATGGATCTTGAAAAGCTCAAGGAGAGGATTGGCCGGAATACTATCGCGGTAATCGCAACGCATTTTCTGGGGATTACCGAGCGAATGAGCGAAATCCGCACACTGCTTTCCGATTCGGATGTGGTGTTGATTGAAGACAGTGCGCAATTGTTTCCGAAAATTCCTTCGGAAGATGTATGGCAGGGGGATCTGGTTGTTTTGAGTTTTGGCCGAGGTAAACCGGTAAGTCTTCTTGGGGGCGGGGCGGTGATTTGCAAGGAAAAGTCGATGCAGTCACATTTGCCATTAGCCGGGAATGCAGTTTTAATACCGGATACAGATCCCCCATCGCTGAAATTTTTATTCAAAGCCGCATTATACAATCGATTACTTTCTCCAATATGGTATGCCAGACTGACATCGTTGCCATTTCTCCACCTTGGTGAAACACGGTACAAACCATTGGCGGATCTGGAAACTGCCAGAAGAGGATTCATTGCAACACTGGCAGCAAACATAGAGGCCTATACAAGCCGGAATTTAAAACCACAGCTTGGAATTTCATCGATGCTTGCAGAGGTATCATCTGAAGCGATTACTGATTTGCCGAGTGCGACAATGAATAATCCCGCTTTGCCCCTCTTGCGTTATCCAATATTGCTTAAAACACCGGCATTAAGAGACCGTTTATTTGCAAGTCTCAAAAAAAGCGGTCTGGGCGTTTCTATTATGTATCCTGCACCACTTAATGGTATTGATGGTTTGAAAGATGTGCTTCAAAATCAGGGATTGTTTCCAGAAGCAACGGGTTTTTCTCAAAGATTATTGACATTGCCATGTCATGATGGAGTCACTTCCAATCATATTGATCAAATTGGTTGTGTATTAAATGAATTACTCTGCGCATAAATTCTTATACAATTACTTCCTTTAGGCGTTTAATATTATTAACAGGACGAAATTACGGTAATGTGCGAATTCACGCATAATGTGATTGGCTAGGCAAAATGCGAAACCGGTCACATTTTGACAGATGAGCTGTGTCTGTTTTGGGCCGGTTAATGATTCTCAAGGTTTGTGTGAAGACGAGTGATGAGGCCCCGCTTGTTTAGACTGATACTGAATAGATTGTACGCAACGGAGGTGTTGTACCTGAGACGTTTCGACAGCAAGGGGCCCAAGGCGGCTAAGACAAATCGTGCAGGACGAAGTGTATTGAGGTTTGTCAACATTGCTGCTGGAGACATAAAATTATGAACGTGCGAAATTGCCTGCCGCGGTTGGTGCAGTCAAAAAACAGAATAGGCATTAAACGTTATTTGACAAGTGAAAAACAAGTCATGGCGGAAAAGTCTTTCGATCCATTATTTAAGACGGGGGATGACTTAACATACTTATCCTAAGGACACTATTTTATCAAGTCTGTATATCCTGGTAAATTATAATGGATATGAATGTCGAACCAATTGTGTTGGTTAAACTATTGAGCGCGAATTGGATCACAAATCTATAAATTAACGATGCTTTTGCGATAGTGTTCACATGCGAAACGTGATGCACCCCAAGCCATAACAACAAGGTAACGACTATGCTTCTTCAAAGTCAATGTTTTTACTTTGAAGAGTGCCATGAACATCGTTAAAAGTATATTTGTCCACAATTTTTTCATCCTGACATTTGTTATATTGATAACCGCATGTGGTGGCGGTTCTACCAATGATAGTGCAGCAAATAATCCTGATAATCAGGATAATCTGGAATCTCCTCCAAATATTTCAGGCACCCCTATCACAACCATTGAGGAGAATGTTGCTTATAACTTTACACCAACGGCAAGTGATCCTGATGGTGATCAACTTGTTTTTACGGTTAATAATTCCCCTTCCTGGGCGAGCTTCGATGCGGCTACCGGCAAATTGAGCGGTACGCCTGGGAGTGCGGATGTGGGCACGACCCAAAACATCGTTATCAGTGTCACTGATGGCACCAATACTGTCTCTTTACCGGCATTTGATATCACCGTTACCAGCGCAGTGGCAACGACCGGCACGGCCAGCTTGTCATGGCTTCCGCCAACTGAGAATACAGATGGTTCACCTTTGACTAATTTGCAAGGGTATAAAATTTATTATGGTACGACGCCAGGTGTTTACCCAAATGTCATAACAATCGATAATCCCGGTATAAGCAGTTATGTTGTTGAGAATTTGTCGGAGAATAACACCTATTATTTTGTTCTGACCGCCTATAATACCAACGGAGTCGAAAGTTCGTATTCTGATATGATAAGTAAATCCATATAAATGACTTTGCGGAAAGGATGGTCCTATCGTTGAGAGCGTTATGATTACAATGCAAGATTTGACAAAGAAGGTATTTATTTGCGGCTGTTACGGCTAAATCAAGAAAAGTCAAATTGTAAACAAACCACCCCTAAAGGCGCTTTTTTCAGAGCGCCTTTTCATTTGCATGATGTTTCTTTCTTTTGCGCTTCCTTGGGGAAAGTATCGCAATCTCGGTGAATATTCCCTGTTTATGTATTCAATCATGGGTTGATCGAAATAAATTTGTTTTGCCTGCGAACTGGGCAGCCAGGGTTTTTATATTCATAACACTGAATGGATTGTGTAGGCGGATTTTGCAATCTGGTATTTTCGATTGATTTTACCCGATTAAATATGTTGTTATGCTGAAAAAACATTGCTTTCGATACTAATTCAGACATGACAAAAAACGGCAACAAGATTTCCATCGTGGGCGCGGGGCAGGTTGGTCAGGCGACAGCGCAAATGCTGGCACGGGAGAATTTCTGCAACGAGATCGCCTTGATCGGGAGAAAAGAGGGGGTGCCTCAGGGTGCGGCGCTGGATATCCGCCATGCAATTCCGTTATATGACTCTGATACGGCTATTTACGGATATCATGACTATGCCGCATTATGTGATTCACACGTGGTTGTGGTAACGGCGGGATATCCCAGAAAACCCGGTATGTCACGTGCTGATTTACTGGATACCAACAAGCCGATCATCGAGGAGGTTGTTGCCAATATCGTTAAGTATGCGCCGCAAGCGTTTATCATTGTGATCACCAATCCGGTGGATGTGTTGACCTATTATGCATGGCGCGCAAGTGGATGGGACAGAAACAGGATCATCGGTTTGTCCTGTGTGCTGGACTCGGCCCGAATGGTGAGTCTGATAGCTCATAAAACAGGTTGTTCACCAAAAGAAATATCCGCACTCGTGATTGGTGGCCATGGAGATTCGATGGTGCCTTTGCCTCGATTTTCCCGTATTAATGGCATCCCGCTGGATGTGTTTCTGACAAAACAGGATGTTGTGGAAATCATCCGCGCGACGCGTCAGGCGGGGAGTGAAATCGTTGCCTTGAAAGGTACAAGTGGCTACGTGGCTGCTGCCGCCAGCATCGTCACCATGCTCGATGCGATTATCAATAATCGCAACCATATTCTGCCTTGTGTGGCGGTACTTGCCGGAGAATATGCTCTGGAGAATATGGCCCTGGGTGTGCCAGCACTGATAGGTGGTGAAGGGGTGCAAAAGATAATCGAGTTACCTTTGAATGAAGAGGAGACCACTGCGTTTTTACGCTCTGCCGCAGAAGTGCGTGAAATTCTGCAGTGTGGAAATGTCTGACACGCGCATAAAAGAGGTCGCAAGCCAGCAATGATAGAAAACGCATTCCCCCGGTTTTGCCGGGGGAAGCGTTTTATTGACGACACATCCGAATCAGATCAGTCAGCCAGGATAGTCGTTCCTGGTGTGGCTGGAAGACGGGGAAGCGTGAGTTGCGGGTATTCACCGCTCAGTGCACCGAGGAAGGCAACGATGTCATCCACCTCCTGCTTGCTCAAGTTTTTGTTCAACTGGGTTTTGGCCATTACGCGGACTGCTTCATCCAGATCCTTCACAGAGCCGTTGTGGAAGTAGGGCGCGGTGTCAGTGATATTCCGCAAGGTGGGTACGCGGAATTGGTGTTTGTCAGCGCTCTTGCCGGTCGCTTCCATGCGGCCCTTGTCTTCCAGCAACTTGTATTTGCTTACATAGGCATTGTCGGTAAAGGTCGGGAATTTTGCATAAAAACCCTGGCCCAGCGGCATTTTCGGGCCGTTGAAGGCGGGGCCTGAATGACAGGCGGTACAGCCGGTTTTGGCAAAGGTGTTCATCCCCCGGATCTGCTGTTTGCTCATGGCCTTCTTGTCGCCCTTAACGTAGCGATCATAGGCGCTGTTGGGCGTGATCAGGGTTCGTTCGAAAGCGGCGACAGCCTTGGCGGCATTATCGATGGTCATCGGTTTATCGCTACCGAAGGCCTTGGTAAACAGATCCTTGTAGCCCGGGATCTGACGCACCCGCGCCATCGCCGATTCCAGATCTTTCATTCCCATTTCGATAGGATTGGTGACCGGGCCCTTGGCCTGATCTTCAAGGGTATTGGCACGGCCGTCCCAGAACTGCACTGAATGAAAAGCTGCATTCCACACCGTGGGGGCGTTGCGGTTACCGGTTTTGCCGTGCACACCCATGGAGACCGCACGGCTGTCGTCTCCCCCTTCCATCAGGTTGTGGCAGGAATTACAGGATACCGTACCTGTGGAGGAGAAGCGGGGATCGAAAAAGAGTATTTTGCCCAGTTCCGTTTTGGCTTTGGTGGTTGGGTTGTTGGCCGGAGCCGGTGCTGTTTCAGGTAAGGGTTGCCAGGTCGCTGCCTGCGCCATGCCGCTGACAGCCATTGTTATAAGTGCTGCTTTTGCGATGAGATTCATATCATTACTCCTCGTGTGGAAAATTGTGGAGTAAATTTAGAACAATTCTAAAATTGGATCAATTTGTTATTTTTTATGAGATTAATAACCATTGGCTATCAGAGTTCGCTGAGTTATTTATCCTGGATAATACTTGTTCAGCCAGGGTGGGGTAACGATTCCTGGAATTGCGGAGGCAGGAACCAGGTATGGAACAACAATTGAGCAGGACAACCTGTTTTAGCCCCTCATCTTAACCTTGCTCTCCTGAGGGAAAAGGGAGGGTTTCGATTATCGTCTTGTGTGATTTCGTCTCTTGAATGTTTTCTGGCAGGCCGATGGCGCTTGTAAATCAAGACCCTCTCCCGGTATTTACCGTCATGACCAACGATAGGAGAAGGGATGTAAAATACGCAACATTCCTGTTCTGGGTTTTCCCTCATACGTCGTTGATTAGCGCTTGCAAGCCTGCGCGTTTGCGATGAAACTGTGCCCCATGCCGAGTCAGTTCGTTCACCTCCACCTCCACACAGAATATTCGCTGGTCGACGGGCTGGTGCGCGTCAAACCGTTGGTGCAGGCTGTGGCGGAGGCGGGAATGCCGGCAGTGGCGGTGACGGATCAGAGCAACCTGTTTGCCATGGTGAAATTTTACCGTGCCGCCATGGCCGCAGGGGTCAAGCCGATTATCGGTGTGGATGCCTGGTTGCAGAACGAGCAGGATCCCAATCAACCGAGCCGCATCATCCTTTTGTGCCAGACAAAAGAAGGTTATCGCAATCTGACACAGCTCGTGTCCCGTTCCTACATCGAGGGCCAGCATCGTGGTCAGCCGATGCTGCAAAAAGCCTGGTTGAAGGGGCATACAGACGGTCTGATAGCCCTCTCAGGCGGGAAAACGGGTGAGATAGGCCAGGCCCTGCTGGCGGAAAACCATGACCAGGCAACATCTCTGTTGGCGGAATGGCAGGCGCTGTTTCCGCAGCGGTTTTACCTGGAACTGCAGCGCACGGGCCGGCCAGGAGAAGAGGATTATCTCCATGCAGCAGTTGAACTGGCCTCCCGCCACCAGGTTCCTGTCGTTGCCACCAACGATGTCCACTTTATCCGTGAGGATGAATTCGAGGCGCATGAAGCGCGTGTATGCATCCACGATGGCCGGGTGCTGGATGACAAGCGCCGTCCACGCCGCTACAGCCAGCAGCAATATCTGCGAAGTCCGGAAGAGATGATTGAACTGTATGCCGATCTGCCGGAGGCAATCGAGAACAGTGTGGAAATCGCCAGGCGTTGTAACCTGGAGCTGACGCTGGGGAGAAATTACCTGCCTGATTATCCCGTTCCGGCGGGGATGAGCATCGAGGCGTATCTGAGCGCCGAATCCCGCAAGGGGCTGGAAAAGCGGCTTGAAAAACTGTTTGATACGCAGGCGCCGGACTTCGCCGAAAAGCGCAAGCCTTATGACGAACGCCTGGAAGTCGAACTCGATGTCATCAACAAAATGGGGTTTCCCGGCTACTTCCTTATCGTTGCCGATTTCATTCGCTGGGCCAAGGAAAACGCCATTCCGGTCGGGCCGGGACGTGGTTCGGGTGCCGGTTCGCTGGTGGCCTACGCCTTGACCATTACCGATCTCGATCCACTTGCCTACGATCTGCTGTTTGAACGTTTTCTCAACCCGGAACGTGTCTCGATGCCGGATTTCGATATCGACTTCTGCATGGAAGGGCGTGACCGGGTGATTGAATACGTGGCAGAACGGTATGGGCGCGACAGGGTTTCCCAGATCATCACCTACGGTTCCATGGCGGCCAAGGCGGTGGTGCGTGATGTGGGGCGGGTGCTGGGCCATCCGTACGGATTTGTGGATCGGATTGCCAAACTGATCCCGTTTGAAATCGGCATCACCCTCGATAAAGCGCTGCAACAGGAGGAGGCGCTGCGTGAGCTGTATGAACAGGACGAGGAGGTTCAAACCCTGATCGAGCTTGCCAGGTCGCTCGAAGGGCTGGCACGCAATGCCGGCAAGCACGCCGGTGGTGTGGTCATCGCGCCCTCCAGGCTGACGGACTTCTCACCCCTCTACTGTGAACAGGGCTCCAGCAGCCTGGTCACCCAGTTCGACAAAGACGATGTGGAAGCGGTTGGGCTGGTGAAGTTCGACTTCCTCGGGCTGCGCACCCTGACCATCATCGACTGGGCGGTACAGACCATCAACCGGCAACGGCAGGCCAGGGGAGAGCCACCGGTTGATATCAGCACCATCCCCCTCGATGACAAGGCCGCCTTTGATCTGCTCAAAGCCACCCGCACCACCGCCGTGTTCCAGCTCGAATCCCGCGGCATGAAGGATCTCATCAAACGTCTTCAGCCGGATAACTTCGAAGAGATCATCGCGCTGGTGGCGCTGTTCCGCCCCGGGCCACTGCAGTCGGGCATGGTGGACGACTTCATCAACCGCAAACACGGCCGGGCCAAAGTGGTCTACCCCCATCCGGATCTCGAACCCGTACTCAGCCCCACCTACGGCGTGATCCTCTACCAGGAACAGGTAATGCAAATCGCCCAGGTGCTGGCCGGCTACACCCTGGGGGGTGCGGATATGCTGCGCCGCGCCATGGGCAAGAAAAAGCCGGAGGAGATGGCCAAACAGCGCGACATCTTTACCAAGGGCGCGCGGGAGCGTGGTGTGGATGAGAAAACCGCCACCTACATCTTCGATCTGATGGAAAAGTTTGCCGGTTACGGCTTCAACAAATCCCACTCCGCCGCCTATGCGCTGATCTCCTACCAGACGGCCTGGCTCAAGGCGCATCACCCGGCCGCTTTCATGGCGGCGGTGCTGTCAGCCGATATGGATAACACCGACAAGGTGGTCACCCTGATCGACGAGTGCCACGACATGGCGCTCGAGGTGCATCCCCCCAACATCAATCTGTGCGAACACCACTTCAGCGTGCACGAAAACAACAGCGTTATCTATGGACTGGGCGCTATCAAAGGGGTGGGTGAGGCGGCTATCGACAGCATCATCCGGGAACGGCAGGCCAACGGTCCGTTCAACGATCTGTTTGACTTCTGTCAGCGCATCGAGCTGAAAAAAGTAAACCGCCGCACCCTCGAAGCGCTGATCATGGCCGGGGCACTGGATGTGTTTGGCCAGAACCGCGCCACCCTGATGGCCAGCCTGCCTTCCGCCCTCAAACTGGCCGAGCAGCAGAGCCGCAACCGCGAAGTGGGGATGGAAGACATGTTCGGCATGACACCCCAGGTGGCCTCCGGCCCGGCGAATTACCTGCAACAACCGGAGTGGCATGAGGATCAGCGTCTTTCGTGTGAAAAACAGACCCTCGGTCTCTACCTCACCGGCCATCCGATAGAGCGCTACCTGCCCGAACTGGAAAAGTTTGTGACTTCCCGTATCGTCGAGCTCAAACCCACACGTGATCAGACCGTGATCATCGCAGGTCTGATCATCGCGATGCGAACCATGAACACCAAACGTGGCGATCGCATGGCGTTTATCACTATCGATGATCGAAGTGCGCGCATCGAGATGGCGGTGTTTTCCGAAGCCTACCAGCGTTATCGTGATTTACTGGCCAAGGACAAGCTCATCGTGGTGGAAGGTGAGGTCAGTGTGGACGAATACAGTGGTGGCTACAAAGTCAGCTCCCGCAGCATTTACGATATCAATCAGGCGCGCGAACATTTTGCCAGGAAGCTGCTGGTGAAAGTGGATGAAGAACATGCCGCCAACGGTTTTATTCATCACCTGCAATCGACCCTGGCGCCTTATCGCGAAGGGGTGTGCCCGGTCACGCTGAGTTATCTGCGGTCCGATGCGCAGGCGGAAATTGCCCTCGGCAAGGCCTGGCGGGTGCATCCCACCGACGAACTGTTGCACCGGCTTCGGGAAGTGATCGGGCCGGAGCGGGTCGAAGTCGTCTATTGAACCGGAAAACGGTGCAAGCCTTTATTACCAGAGATAGAACATATACACCCAGGTGAGGCCCACGCTCGTGCTTGCGGCCATCAGCACGCTCCACGCCAGGAGTTTGCGCCTGCCATTGGCCTGGTGTTGCCGCAGCATGCGCCAGAGCAAATAGCCGCTCCACAGGTAAGCCGCAGCAAGCAGCGGGGCGCGGATTTCCGGAATCCCGATCAGTTCAAGGCGTTCGGCCTTGAGCATACTGAGCGTCAATGCCGACAAACCCAGAAACACGCTGAGTCCCGCCAGGGGAGTGAAGGTGTATCCCAGACGCCAGGGGATGATCTTCTCCGCTTTCAGGCAGCGTCCCGCCAGCCACAAACCTGCAAGCATGATCCCGCCGATGGCCAGTGCCGTGCCACCGATGTAAAGCAGGATACTCAGGCCATCCAGCCAGCTGAAGACGTCATTGGTTTCGGGATAGTGGGTCAGCAGCCACCAGGGTGCATCGTTATCCAGCAACCCGTAGGAATCCCGTTCGATAAGCCATGCAGCGATGCCCTGTTTCATGCTGACAAACCAGGGGGAGGCTGACCATTGAAACGCGCCGGTGGCCACACCCAGCATGCCGAACAGCAACAGCAGGATATCCCAGTGGCTGGCATCAGCCTGCTTGATCGCCAGGATCTCCTGATTGGGTGAGCGTGCGCTCAGACTGACGGCGTCACGATGACCGTGGCAACGGCCACACATATGGCAGGCGCTGTTGCCGCTCATTGCGCGGACATTGATCAAGGGTGCGCAATCGACTGCCGGTGTGCGCCTGGGCGCCTGTTTCCAGGCTTCCTTGTCGACCCGAAAATGCACCGGTGCCAGCCGTGAAAGCAGGGAGAACACGCCATTGGCCGGACACAGATGGCGGCACCAGACCCGTTTACCCCGGCCATAGACAAAGCCGATGAGCATGGCGGCAACTGTCGATCCGCCAAGGATCAGCAAAGCGGCTTTGGGGTATTCATAAACGCTGATCAACTGGCCATAGACCGTGGTCAGCACAAAAGCCACGAAAGGCCAGCCGTCCCAACGCATCCAGCGGGGAATCGCCCGCCCCAGGCCATGTCGGCTGGACCACTCGGAGAGGGCGCCTTCCGGACAGAACACCCCGCACCAGACCCGCCCCAGCAGGATCATGCTGAGCATCACAAAGGGCCACCAGATCCCCCAGAAAACGAACTGGGCGAAGAGGATCAGGTTTTCATAAAAATGCGCGTATTCGGTGGGCAGCGGTAACAAGGCGGGCCAGATCAGCAGGCCGAGATAAAAGATCACCACCATCCATTGAATGCTCTGGATAACACTCCGGTTGCGCTGCATGAGATCCCCCAGACTTTGCAGCCAGGGGCGCGGGGGAAGCGGAAGGATCTTGGCGATTTCGTTCATGTTAACCTTGACGCAGTAAATAGTGTTACACCGTTTGCAGCCGGGGGGATCTGCCGGGGCTGCGCAGCAGGAAAGTGACGAGGCCCCAGTAGGCTGCGTAAATCAGCAGCAGTGTCAGGGCAGGATTGGCGCGGTAACCGGTAAACGCCGCAATCAAGCCACCGATGCGGCTGCTGTCATCCAGCAGAAAAGTGCTGTCCCACACGGGATCGATCAGCGGCGGCAGCCAGCCCATACCAATCATGCGATCCACGCCGTCCACCAGCAGGGCGGAGGCGAGCAGCAGTAACAGGATTTCGCTGAAACGGAAAAAGGTTTTCCAGGAGAAAAGCTGGCTGCCCTGGGACAAAAGCCAGAAAGTGAGAAATGCGAGGCCGAAGCCGATGCCGGCGGCAGCAAAAAACTGGAGCTGGGCGCTGCCGCTTTGTGCCAGGCCTGCGCCATAAAGGAAGATCACGGTTTCGGCGCCCTCGCGGCCGACAGCGATCGCCGCAAGGCTCGCCATTCCCCACCAGTTGGCCTGCGCATACGCCTTTTGCATGCCGCTCTCGAGTTCCTGTTTGAGGCCGCGCCCATGCTTGCGCATCCACAACACCATCTGAGTGATCAACACCGCGGCCACCAGCATGATGCCGATCTGAAAATATTCCAACGCCTCACCGGCCAGCTCGTTCTGCACCTCGAGCATGATGAATGCCAGTACCAGGGCGAGCCCGACACCCGCGCCGACACCCCCCCAGAGAAAACGCAGGCCAAGGCCGGGATTGCCCTGGTTCTTCAGCCAGGAATAGAGGATGCCGATTACCAGCATGGCTTCCACGCTTTCGCGCCAGACAATGAATACAGTGCTGCTCATAACTATTTACTCCACGATGATGTGTCCCTGAGCCGTGTCAGGGTGAAACTCGCCGAAGAAACGGTAACGCCCCGGCTTCAGAGGGGCGAAGACCACCGAACGGGTGACGCCCGGGGCGATCACGGATTCCTTGCGCAGTTCCTTGCTCTCGAACTCTTCCGGACCGGGTCCCTTGTTGGTGATCACCAGTTTGAAGCGGGTGCGTGCAGGCACGGTGATGGTCTCGGGATAAAACCGTCCATCCTTGATGGTCAACGGGTAGGCCGGCAGGCCCGCCCAGGCGGTGATGCTGAACAGCAGGCTGATCGGTAAGAGGAAAAATAGAAAAAGTTTTTTGTTCATGCTGATAGCTCTCCTAAGCTCAATAATTCAATTGCACCCGCAGGCCATAGGCCGTGAGTGCGGAGGCAAGCTTGTTGCCACCGGGTTGACGAATGTATTGCAGGTTGGGGGAAAGTTCGAACTGACTGTTGAGACGGTAGCGGTAGAAAACTTCGGCCAGCTGCTCGGCATCACTGGCACGGTAACCGTCGAGGCCAAGAGACTCCCGCTGATAGTCATTGCTGATCTTGAGCCAGCCCAGGGCAACGCCGAGGGCATCGGCACCCCGGTTCCAGTAACTGCCACCGAATTCCGCGCCCAGCGTCAGCGCCTTGTCGAATTTCACCCTGCCTTTGGTTTGCAGCCCCAGGCGTGCAAACACCGTGGTGTAATCACCGAATTTCTGATCGAGGCTCAAGCCCACACCGCTGTGTTTCTTCTCGGAACCATCGAAATCCCTGCCGCGGCCGTTGCGCCAGTAATAGATGCGATAATTGGCTTCCAGTCCGCCAAAAAAGCGTTGCCCGGTTTCCGCCTGAAGGATCACAAAGGGATCGGAAAGGGAATCCTCGTAACTTGCACCCCTGCCCGCACCGAATATGCCCATGGAAACACCATACGATTGCGGTTTATACCAGTCGTTTTGATAGGCGAGACGCATACCGGGGGTGAAACCGAATTCGTCCACGCCGATATCGCTGCCCACATCCAGCAGGGGATTGTGGACAAAGGCCTGGTTCATAAACCCGCGGGTTTCGTCATCGGCAATTCTGTTTTGATCGAAGAAAAGAAAGGGATCCATTTTGCCGAAGTTGAATTCCAGATGCTTGCGTGACAGGTCCGGGTTGCCGCTGAACGGCAGGGGCACATCGAGCTGATACCACGCCTGGGCCAGCAACACGGTGCTGTCCGAGGTCTGTGAACCAGGGCGCTGGAAACTGGTGGCGTTCACCGAGGCGAAAGCGCCCGCAGGGTTTTCCAGTCCCAGTCCCTGCCCCATGCGGAAATGGGTGAAAACAGAGCCGTTGGCATTGCCGATGCTGCCGGCAGGAAGGCTGACCGTAACGTCACCGCGGTAGTTGAGTTCGGACGATTTTGTGCTGCTGGCGGGTGCCCCTGAGAGCCCCTGCGCCACCATGGTCAGTCCCACGCCTGCCGTAATGCCTTCCAGTCCATCGATGGTGCGGGCCATGCGTTTATAGCTGTAGACCTGCGATTCAACCGCTTTCAGACGGGCGCTGATCTCAGGTTCATTGGCACTGATATACTGTTCGCCGAGGGAACGTTCCAGTTCCGCATTTTCTTTTTCCAGCGCCTGGATGCGCTTTTCCATGGCCTGCAGGCGTTGTTCGGTTTGCCGGTCGGGATTCCCCCAGGCGGTTTCGATCAGCAGGAAAAAGCCGACCAGGACATACAGCAGCATGGCGAACGGGAGGAAACGGCCGGTCATTTTCAGTCGCCTCAATATCCGCCACGTTTCCCGATGCCGGCAAAGATAAACTCGTATTCCACCGTGAAGGGCTTGAACCAGGGCCTCACCCCGGTGAGGCGGTCGGTGTGGCGCCCAAAGTGTTTCGCGGCGGGATTTTCAGCCGCATTGGGCGGATAAATAGTGTACTTGACGGTGTATTTGCCCGGTCCCATGAGTTTGACGTTATCACCGTAATGGGGGCCGTCGTTGGCAACCATGGGCATGAAGTCACCCCGGATCGTTTGCGCACTGCCTTTCTTGCTGATTTCATATTTCACATGCAGGTAGGGGATCCAGTCACCCTCGGCAAAACCATTGGCGTTGATGTCCAGCGCGCGGATGTCCGCTTCCAGATGCACATCGGCTTTTTCCGAGCGAAGCATCATCCCTTCCGGCTCCATCCGTACCGGTTGCAGGTAAACGGCGGTGATTTCCATACCAAAACGCTGTTCCGGCACTCCGATGGGATATTCCAGGGACCAGGCACTGGGGCTGAGAAACAGTGAAACAAACAGAACGGCTGTACTTGATACAATTAATCGCAGTTTCATATAAAACCTATAAACAGAGTCTAAATGCAAATCATTCTCAATACGAAATTTAGCAATGACTGATATTGCGGTCAAGCGTTTTTTTCTGGCGGGACAGACATTTTGCAGCGGTGACGCACCCGAGCGGTTCATGGTTCGATGGCGGGGGTGAATTGGGGTAAAATACGTGTTACGCTCAACCTTTGCACAAGTTAAAGTTGTTTCAATACAATAACTGTTAACTTTTTGATATAAAAATGATTTTAAACCCAGTCGCGACTGGGAACGGACTTTCGAACACGCCTTATGAACCTGAACTTTCTCGATTTCGAACAGCCTATCGCGGAATTGGAAGCCAAGATCGAAGAGCTTCGCTATGTCGGATCCGACAACGAGATCAATATCAGCGAAGAGATCAACCGCTTGCAAAGCAAGAGCCGGGAACTGACCGAATCCATTTTTTCCAGTCTCAAGTCGGCCCAGGTGGCACAACTGGCGCGCCATCCGCAGCGGCCCTACTTTCTCGATTACGTCGAGCGTGTTTTCACCGATTTCGAAGAGCTGCACGGCGATCGCGCCTTTGCCGATGATCTGGCCATCGTCGGTGGTATGGCCAGGCTGGAAGGCCGTCCGGTGATGATCATCGGCCAGCAGAAAGGGCGGGATACGAAGGAAAAAGTGCGGCGTAATTTCGGCATGCCCCGTCCCGAGGGGTATCGCAAGGCCAAGCGCCTGATGGAGATGGCGGAACGCTTCAAACTGCCGGTGCTGACCTTCATCGACACGCCGGGTGCCTACCCGGGGGTTGGCGCCGAGGAGCGGGGCCAGAGTGAGGCCATTGCCCGTAACCTGTTTGTGATGTCCGAATTGAAAACACCGATCATCAGCACTGTCATCGGTGAAGGGGGATCGGGGGGTGCGCTGGCCATCGGCGTCTGTGACCGGCTGATGATGCTGCAATACAGCACCTATTCCGTCATTTCACCCGAAGGCTGCGCCTCGATTCTGTGGAAGAGTGCCGAAAAAGCCGCCGAAGCCGCCGAAGCCATGGGACTGACCGCCCAGCGCCTGCATGAGCTCGGCCTGGTTGATCACATCATCAATGAGCCCTTGGGTGGCGCCCATCGTGACATGGACACGATGGCCGAGCATCTGAAAAACGCCTTGCTCGACAGCCTGGACCGGCTGGATGCGATTCCGCTCGACAAGCTGCTGGATCAGCGTTATCAGCGTTTGATGCAATATGGTAATTTCACCGAATGACCAGCCTTGCTGGTGGCATGAGAGGCAAAGCCGGTTTTTCGATCGGTTGATTCATACTGACAGGAAAGCTGCCGCTCAATACGTGTTCCGAATACCAGTACATTTGGGGTGAAGTTCGTGCTCTCGTGTGAGGGATGAACAACACGGCAGTGACGATCGTTCACCATCGCGGAAACCAAGCGTTCCTTGTTTCCACCCCGGTGCTCCGGGACATCGATGCTTTTGCACGTATGCACGTAAGTTTGGTCAACCAACCCCGATGAACACACCATAAATTATCCCCTATGCGTTTTACTCCTCCGCAACTCGCAGCCCGGTTGGAACAGTTTCCCGCTGTGCGCCGTTACTGGGTGGCATACAGTGGCGGTTGTGATTCCCATGTGCTGTTGCACGCCCTGGCGGCGTTGCGTTCGCGGCTGGCGGGCGTCACCCTGTGTGCGCTGCATGTGAATCATGAACTGCACCCGCAGGCCTCGGCATGGTCCGCCCATTGTCAGGCGGTTTGCGATGCGCTGGAGGTTCCGCTGACGCAAATCAGCGTCGATGCCAGGGGGGTAAAAGGCGAAAGTCCCGAAGCCGCAGCCCGTGCGGCCCGTTATCGGGCGTTTGCCGGTATTCTGGAAAAAGACGATGGTCTGCTGCTGGCCCACCACCGTGATGATCAGGCTGAGACCTTGCTGTTGCAGTTGTTGCGTGGTGGTGGTCCACGCGGTTTGGCCGGGATGCCGCAATGGCGGAAGTTCGCCGCCGGCTGGCTCGGGCGGCCGCTGCTGGCTTTTTCACGGCAGAGCCTGTGTGACTACGCCAGGGCGGAGGGTCTGCAGTGGATTGATGATCCGAGTAACTTCGACACCGAGTTTGATCGCAATTATCTGCGGCAAACCATCCTGCCCATGCTCCGGCAGCGCTGGCCATCCGTCGGGGCGACGCTGGCAAGGGCTGCCGGTCACCAGGCCGAAGCCGCCGCTTTGCTCACCCAGGTTGCCGAGCGTGACTGGCAGCGATGCCGGGGCGAAAGCCGGGATACCTTGCGGATCACCCCCTTCATGCGCCTGTTGAAGGCAGAGCGGCAAAACCTGTTGCGTTACTGGATCAATGACATCAACGGATTGCAGGTACCGGACAGCCGCAGACTGACCCGTATCCAGACCGAACTCATTCCCGCTGCCGCTGATGCCCAGCCCAGTATCCGCTGGCCCGGTGGGGAAGTGCGGCGCTATGCCGGTCAGCTTTATCTTCTCAGGGCTGCGCCCAACGCATCATCCGGCCCGCTGGTCTGGGATTTGAAACAAACGCTGCCTCTGCACAATGGGCAACAACTCCTGATGAAAAGGAAAACCGGTCAGGGTCTGAAGGCGAGCCTCTCGGGTGCGCCCAATCTCACCATTCGCTTTCGTCAGGGAGGTGAGCGATGCCGCCCGGCAGGCCGCGGCCATCGCCACCGGCTGAAAAAACTGATGCAGGAATGGCAGGTGCCACCCTGGCAGCGTGATTCGGTGCCTCTTTTGTACGTGGGAGAGGAGATTGCGGCGGTGGTGGGCTACTGTGTGTGCGAACCCTATCAGGCTGAAGCGGACGAAGAAGGGGTGGTTCTTTTCACAGACTGATCAAAGTCAGGCAGTTGTAAAGATTGAAACAACAGGAAAAAACAACGAGAATAGACACCATCGGCATTCGCGCATCGCGTGGCTGCTCATCCTTGCAAACTCTGCTGACAATTTAATGACAAAATTCGTATTTATCACTGGTGGCGTGGTCTCATCCCTTGGGAAGGGCATTGCCTCCGCCTCCCTGGCCGCCATCCTTGAATCGCGGGGCCTGAAAGTCACTCTGCTGAAACTCGATCCCTACATCAATGTCGATCCTGGCACCATGAGTCCGTTTCAGCATGGTGAGGTATTTGTTACCGAAGACGGTGCCGAGACGGATCTCGATCTGGGGCATTACGAGCGTTTCGTTCGCACTACCATGAGCCAGAAAAACAATTTCACCGCCGGCCGCATATACGAAAATGTCATCAGCAAGGAGCGTCGTGGTGATTATCTGGGGGCGACGGTGCAGGTGATCCCCCATATTACCGACGAAATCAAACGCTGCATTCGTGAAGGTGCCGGTGATGCGGACGTGGCGATGGTGGAAATCGGGGGTACCGTGGGTGATATCGAATCCCTGCCCTTTCTGGAAGCCATCCGCCAGATGGGGGTGGAAGAGGGGCACGAGAATGCACTGTTCATCCATTTGACCCTCTTGCCCTACATACCGACTGCCGGCGAAATCAAAACCAAACCAACCCAGCACTCGGTAAAAGAGTTGCGTTCCATCGGTATCCAGCCGGACATCCTCATCTGCCGGGCAGAACGCCCCATCCCGGAGGACGAACGGCGTAAAATCGCTCTCTTCACCAATGTAGAGGAACGTGCGGTGATTTCTGCGCAGGACGTGAAGAGTATCTACCAGATCCCCATGCTGTTGAGCGAGGAGGGACTGGATGAAATTGCAGTCGAAAAACTGAAGTTGCAATGTCACAAGCCCGATCTCTCGGACTGGAAAGAGGTTATCGATGCGCAGGAGCATCCCAACGGTGAAACCACCATTGCCATGGTTGGCAAATACGTCGATCTGACCGAGGCGTACAAATCCCTCTCGGAAGCGCTCATCCATGCCGGCATTCATACCCGCACCAAGGTAAACATCGTCTATATCGATTCGGAAGCCATTGAACAGGAAGGCACGGGTTGCCTGGAAAAAATGGATGCCATTCTCGTCCCGGGTGGATTTGGTGAACGGGGTGTGGAGGGGAAGATCCAGGCGGTGCAATATGCCCGTGAGAACAAGGTGCCCTATCTCGGTATCTGCCTCGGCATGCAGGTGGCGGTGATCGAATATGCCCGTCATGTGGCGGGTTTGAAAGGGGCGCACAGTTCCGAATTCAACAAACAGACCCCCCATCCCGTGATCGCCCTCATCACGGAATGGACCACCTCTGACGGACAGGTTGAAAAGCGCAGCGAATCGTCCGATCTCGGTGGCACCATGCGCCTTGGCGGCCAGCCGTGCAAACTCAAGCCCGGATCACTGGCGCATGAGACCTACGGAAAAGACGTCATCGTCGAACGCCATCGCCATCGCTACGAGTTCAACAACAATTACCGGGAACCGCTGGAGCGGGCCGGATTACAGATCGTCGGAACCTCGCTTGACGGCAACCTGGTGGAAGTGATCGAATTGAAGGAGCACCCCTGGTTTATCGCCTGCCAGTTTCACCCGGAATTCACCTCCACCCCGCGAGACGGTCATCCGCTGTTCAGCGGCTTTGTCCGTGCGGCGCGTGCGCGTGCGGAACAGGGCGTGCAGCAGGCTGCCAACGAATGAAGCTTTGCGGATTCGAGGTTGGAATCGATCAACCCCTGTTTTTAATCGCCGGACCCTGTGTGATCGAGAGTGAACAGCTTGCCATGGATACCGCGGCCGAGCTCAAAGCGATCACCGAGGCGTTGCGTATCCCGTTTGTTTACAAATCGTCCTTCGACAAAGCCAACCGCACTTCCTCAAAAAGTTACCGTGGCCCCGGTATGGAAGCCGGCTTGAAAATCCTGCAAAAGATAAAGGACGAACTGGGGGTGCCGGTATTGACCGATGTGCATGAAGACACCCCCCTGGACGAGGTGGCCGCGGTAGTGGATATTCTGCAAACACCGGCTTTTCTTGTACGGCAAACCAACTTTATTCAGCGGGTGGCACGACAGGGCAAGCCGCTGAACATCAAAAAGGGCCAGTTTCTGGCACCGTGGGATATGATCAATGTCGTCGAGAAGGCACGCGAAGTGGGCAACGATCAAATCATGGTGTGTGAGCGGGGTGTCTCCTTTGGTTACAACACCCTGATCTCCGATATGCGCGGCCTGGCCATCATGCGGGAGACCGGCTGTCCGGTGGTGTTTGATGCCACCCACTCGGTACAACAGCCGGGCGGACAAGGGAGCAGTTCGGGCGGGCAGCGTGAGTTCGTGCCGGTGCTTGCCAGGGCGGCGGTGGCAGCCGGTGTTTCCGGCGTGTTTATGGAAACCCACCCCGTACCGGAAAAGGCCCTGAGTGATGGCCCCAACAGCTGGCCGCTGGCGATGATAAAAGAATTGTTAATCGTTTTGAAAACAATAGATGATACGGTGAAGCGACAACCGTTAATCGAAACATGCAGCATGAAGCAGTCCTGAGGCAGGTGACAGCCATGCCGCTGGCCGCTTGTTGTGCTGCCGGCACAGCCGGCCACTTTCAGGCTGATCTGCAAACATTGAAAATTGAAAACTCGGAGTGAAAAGAATAAATGTCCAACAGCAGTAGCATGATTAAAAACATTATTGGTCGTGAAATTATCGATTCGCGCGGTAATCCAACGGTGGAAGCCGATGTAATTCTGCAATCCGGTGTGATGGGACGGGCCGCGGTCCCGTCCGGCGCCTCGACCGGGGCAAGGGAAGCGATAGAGTTGCGTGATGGTGATGCCAGGCGTTTCGGTGGCAAAGGCGTGCTGAAAGCAGTCGGTCATGTGAACAATGAAATCCGTGAAGCCCTGCTGGGCAAGGATGCATCGGATCAAGGCGATATCGATGACACCATGTTGAATCTCGATGGCACCGCCAACAAGAGCAGCCTGGGTGCCAATGCCATCCTGGCAGTGTCACTGGCCTGTGCCCGCGCGGCAGCAAAGGATAATGACAAGGCTTTGTATGAATATCTGAATAGCGGTGAGGCGCCGTTAATGCCGGTGCCGATGATGAATATCATCAATGGTGGTGTTCACGCCGATAACAGTGTGGATCTGCAGGAGTTCATGATCGTACCGGTCGGTGCACCCAGCATGAATGAAGCGATCCGCTATGGTGCGGAAGTGTTTCATACCCTGAAAAACGTTTTGCAGGACAAGGGTTTGAATACCACAGTCGGGGACGAAGGGGGATTCGCCCCGGATCTGCCGTCCAATGAATCCGCCCTTGAAGTGATTTTGCAGGCCATCGACAAGGCCGGTTACGAAGCCGGCGAGGACATCATGATCGCAATCGATGCGGCCAGTTCGGAATTCTATAAAGACGGCAAATATGTGCTGGCATCGGAAAACAAAACCCTGGATGCTTCAGAATTCATCGACGTGCTGGAAAACTGGGTGGACAAATACCCGATCATCAGCGTTGAGGACGGTATGGCCGAAGATGATTGGGATGGCTGGAAAATGATGACCGAGCGGCTGGGCGGCAGGGTCCAGCTGGTAGGGGATGATTTGTTTGTCACCAACACCGAAATTTTCAAACAGGGGATCGACAAAGGTGTTGCCAATTCCATTCTTATCAAAGTCAACCAGATCGGCACCCTGAGCGAGACCCTGGCGGCGATCGAGATGGCAAAGAAAGCCGGGTATACGGCCGTTATTTCCCACCGTTCCGGTGAAACCGAAGACACCACCATTGCAGATCTGGCGGTTGCCACCGCTGTCGGGCAAATCAAAACCGGCTCCATGTCCCGCTCGGATCGGGTTGCCAAATACAACCAGTTGTTGCGCATCAGTGAACAACTGGGTGACACCGCGCGTTATCCCGGACGTGACGCCTTTCCCCTTGGTAAAACCGGCTGATGCGTATCCTGGTCGTCTTTCTGCTCATCCTTCTGATTATTCTGCAATACGATTTGTGGGTAGGGGAGGGCAGCCTGGCGACCGTCTGGCATTTGCAAAAAGCGGTGAATGCACAAAAAGAAGAAAATGAACGGTTACAGGAACGCAATGCGGCCCTGGAAGGAGAAGTAAAGGATCTCAAATCCGGCCTGGAAGCGATCGAAGAAAGAGCAAGGAGTGAGCTGGGAATGATCAAGAAGGACGAGACTTATATTCAGGTGATCGAAGAGGGTGAGGAAAAGAGAAAAGATAAAAGATAAAAGGGGCTCTTTTCTCTTTATTAATCTGTGTAAGTAAATCAGCCGTTAACGTTGTTTGACCATTTATGCCATCATCCAGCAACACACGTTCTTCCACACCAGACTACTGGGCGGTTGTGCCGGCGGCGGGCATTGGCAAGCGCATGCAGGCCGATCGGCCGAAACAATATCTTGAGATCGAAGGACACACCGTGCTTGAACATACCTTGCGCCGCCTCGATGCGGTGGCGGAACTGGCCGGTATCGTGGTGGCGCTGTCCAAGGAGGACGAATACTGGCCCACGCTGGATTTACAACTGCAAAAACCCCTGTGGATCGCGGAAGGGGGGGTTGAACGCTGCCATTCCGTTGCCAATGCACTGCAGCTGTTGGGCCAGGAAGCGGATGACAATGATTGGGTACTGGTGCACGATGCGGCAAGGCCCTGTGTCAGGGTGGAGGATATTCAGCGCCTGATGAGACAGTTGCAGGACGATCCTGTGGGAGGACTGTTGGCGATGCCGGTACGCGACACCATGAAACGGGCCGAAGCCAATCAGCGGGTGGTCAGTACCGAAGAGCGTGCAGGGTTGTGGCATGCCCTGACACCGCAACTGTTTCGTCTGGGCATGTTACGGCATGCACTGGAACAGGCGATCGAGGACGAGATGCTGGTAACCGATGAAGCCTCTGCCATGGAACTGGCCGATTATCAGCCGTTGCTGGTGGCAGGCCATGCGGACAATATCAAGATCACCTGCGCGGAGGATTTGGTCCTGGCGGAATTTTATCTGCGGCAACAGGAAGCGGTTTAATGCGTATCGGTCAAGGATTTGATGCCCATCGTTTTAGTGAGTCCGGCCGCCTTATCCTCGGTGGCGTCGAGATCCCGTATGAAAAAGGCATGCAGGCACACTCTGACGGGGATGTGGTGATCCATGCGCTGTGTGATGCCATTCTCGGCGCACTTGCCCTGGGGGATATCGGTCAACACTTTCCCGACAGCGACAAGGAATATGAGGGGATCGACAGCCGCATCCTGTTGCGTCACGTGGTGAAACTGATGCAGCAGCAAAAACACCGCTTGCTCAACACGGATATCACCATCATTGCACAGGCACCGAAACTGGCGAAGCATATTGCAGCGATGCGCAACATTCTCGCAGCCGATCTGGAAACCGCTGCAGAAAATGTCAGCCTGAAAGCCACCACCACTGAACACATGGGATTTACCGGACGTGGCGAAGGCATTGCAGCCATGGCGGTAGTGTTACTGGCGCCACACTGACATTCCCCCACACTCGACCCGCCTGGTTTGCCGGGAGTACCGCCTTGCGCGGCAAGACGGCATGATCACCACCTCTCTGGTAACATAGCGGCATGTCCCGACTTCATCATCACCTTGCTTTCGCCTATGAAGAACCGCGCTGTCACGGCGTGCTGCGTGCCGCCCTCGAGGATTTTCAGGTGGAGGAAGTGTTGGGATTTGAACCGGATGGAGAAGGTGAGCATGTTTTTCTCTATGTGGAAAAACGTAACACCAATACCCAGTGGCTGGCGGAGCAACTGGCCCGTTATGCCAATATTCCAAAACGGGACGTCGGTTACGCCGGTCTGAAGGATAAAAACGCGGTTAGCCGCCAGTGGTTCAGTCTCGGCATGGCAGGGAAAGCGGAGCCTGACTGGTCGAAGCCAGGGATCGAAGGCGTGAGTGTTTTGCGTCATCTGCGCCATCGGCGCAAGTTACGCCGCGGCACCTTGCAGGGTAACCGCTTTGTGCTGCTGCTCCGGGATCTTGCAGGTGACATGGATGATCTGGAAAGGCGGTTGCAGCGGATTGCCCGGCGCGGGGTGCCCAATTATTTTGGCGAACAGCGTTTCGGCCACAATGATGCCAATATTGAACAAGCCGTGGCAATGTTCAAAGGCAGGCCGATCCGGAACCGCAACAAGCGCAGTCTCTACCTTTCAGCCGCACGCGCATTCCTGTTCAACGAGCTGCTCTCGGAACGGGTACGCAGTGATGAATGGGATCGGGCCATCGACGGAGACGTAATGTTACTGGCCGGTACCAACAGTTATTTCGTCATAGAGAAGGTGACCGACGAGATCCATCAGCGTGTCCGCGACTTCGATATTCATCCCAGTGGTTGCCTTTGGGGACGGGGCGTGCCTGCCGCACAATGGGATGCCGGCCGGATGGAGTTGGCGCTGCCCCAGCTTCATCCCGTATTGTGCCGCGGGCTGGAAAAAGCCGGCGTGGAGCAGTCCCGCCGTGCCTTTCGCCTGCCGGTGAAGGAACTGCAATGGCGGTTGGAGAGGAAAAGCGGGGTGCTTGAACTGCGTTTTTTCCTGCCGGCGGGTGCCTACGCCACCTCGGTTGTGAGGGAAATCTGCAACTGCGCTACCCGCGTTTGAGCAGAACATAAATTGCGCCGGTGCCGCCGTCCACCGGACGGGCGGAGCAGAAGGCAAGCACATCATCACACTGGCGTAGCCAGTGATTCACGTACTGTTTCAGCACGGGGCGTTTTTGCACGGAACCGTGTCCCTTTCCGTGGATGATGCGCACACAGCGAACGGTGTGGTTGCGGCTCCAGTTGAGGAATTCGACAATGGAGCGGCGCGCTTCGACTTTGGTCAAACCATGCAGGTCCAGTTCTGCACCAATGCTGTATTCACCCCGCCGCAGGCGTCGCAGGGTCTTGTGCTGTAATCCGATGCGGCTGAACAGCAACTCCTCCCCGGTTTCCAGCTCCTGCAGATCGGCCGGCTCGGACAGCATGTCCAGCATCACCTGCTGTTCATCCTGTTCCCGCTGCCGTGGGCGGGGAGAGGGGCGTTTTTTCTCCGGCCCGACGCGGGGTTCGGTTTTCAGCCGCTGGGTCCCGCTGACCGCCTGGCGGAACAGTTGCCGATCTTCGTCTGTAATTTTTTTTCCCGCCATTGTCTGAACCAGTTTTGAATCAATAACCCCATGTTGCAGCATCGCTAAATAGGCGTTCCAACTACCAGTACACTTGGGAAACGGAGCATCAGGACCAGAGGTCTTTTACATGACCGTCAGCCGCAGGGAGGCGGCTGTCGAGCTTACAGGGAGGTATTTACAGCGTGTCATGTAAAAGACCTCTGGTCCTGATGCGATACTTGAATCTGGCAATAATACTATGATCTGGTATTCGGAACGCATATTTTAGGCTGGAGTAAAGAAACCCGCAGGCAAATCAGTGGTGTGAGAACAGTTGGATTTCGTATATATTACCCTGGAACCTGTCAGCAAAATGTATGGGATGACGGGGAAAGAATAAAGTTCAGTATGCGAATTCTTCTCAGTAATGATGACGGTTATGAAGCCCCCGGGATAAAAGCGCTGGCGGATGGCCTGTCTTCTCTTGCGGAAATACACATCGTAGCCCCCGATCGGGATCGCAGCGGGGCTAGCAATTCCCTTACCCTGGATTCCCCCATCCGCGCACGTGAAATCGCCGATCGCGTTATCCGCGTGGATGGCACGCCCACCGATTGTGTGCATCTCGCCATTACCGGCCTGTTGAAACAGGAACCGGATATGGTGATCTCGGGGATCAATGCCGGTGCCAATATGGGGGATGATGTGCTCTATTCCGGTACGGTCGCCGCGGCGATGGAGGGGCGCTTTCTCGGCCTGCCGGCGATTGCCGTGTCTCTGGTTGGCCATGAAGGGAGGCACTATGCCTCAGCGGTCGAGATTGCCGTTCGTCTGGTCAAGCAGTTGCAGC
This sequence comes from Chromatiales bacterium, assembly GCA_027032075.1. GTDB lineage: Bacteria > Pseudomonadota > Gammaproteobacteria > UBA6429 > Thiohalophilaceae > JAJRYG01. Next base: position 341,045 of record JALVOC010000089.1, read on the forward strand.
GTCACCCTTTGCCGCAGGATACCATTCTCAATGTCAACGTCCCGGATCTGCCGTTTGAAGAAATTGCCGGTATTCAGGCGACGCGCCTGGGACACCGGCACAAGGCCGAGCCGGTCATTCGGGAACAGGATCCCCGCGGGCGGGATATCTACTGGGTGGGGCCCGCCGGTGCAGAGCAGGACGCCGGTGCGGGAACCGATTTCCATGCGCTGCGACACGGTTGTGTCTCCATCACACCCTTGCAGGTGGATTTGACCCGGCATGAGAGCGTCGCGCCACTGGGGCAATGGCTGGAGGACCTGGTGTGAGCGCGGATCTGCGCGGTATCGGCATGACCTCGCAACGCACGCGCGATCGTCTGATACAGCGCCTGAGGGATGCAGGGATAGCGAATAACCACGTGCTCGATGTCATGCGGGAGATCCCCCGGCACATTTTTGTCGACGAGGCATTGGCCTCGCGTGCCTATGAAGATACCGCCTTGCCGATCGGTTTCGGGCAGACCATATCCCAGCCCTATATCGTTGCCCGCATGACGGCGGCATTGCTGGACGGCAAATCACCCGTACGGGTGCTGGAAGTGGGTACCGGTTCCGGTTACCAGACGGCTGTGCTTGCCCGCCTGGTCGATGAACTGTATACCGTCGAACGGATTGCCGGATTGCAGGAGCTGGCGCGGCAACGACTGAAACGGCTCAATTTTCGCAATATCCGCTACAAACACAGCGATGGCAGCTGGGGATGGGATATCTTCGCGCCGTTCGATGGCATTATTGTCACGGCGGCACCCGAGGAGGTGCCAGAGGAACTTTTTTCCCAGCTGGCCGATGGCGGACGCATGGTGATCCCTGCCGGCCGGAGTGGCCACCAGCAACTGCTGGTTTTCGAACGCCAGGGAACGCAGATACAGCAAGATGTTCTGGACCGGGTCAGTTTTGTCCCGCTGGTGAAAGGAGAAGTGTAGATGCGGTTGTTTTCCCGTTTGTTTGAGTATGTGATGGGCTGGGCCCGGCATCGCCACGCCGGTTATTACCTCGCCGGTCTGAGTTTTGCGGAGTCCTCTTTTTTCCCCGTGCCGCCGGATGTGATGCTGGCCCCGATGTCGCTGGCCAACCCCCGGCGGGCCTGGTTTTATGCGGCCGTCACCACCCTTGCTTCCGTGCTTGGAGGGATTGCGGGCTATCTCATCGGGATGCTGGCGTTTGAGCTGATCGAACCCTATCTCCACAGTTTCGGCTACTGGGACAAATATCTTCTCACGCGGCAATGGTTCACCGAGTGGGGCCTGTGGGTCATTTTTATCGCCGGCTTTTCTCCCATTCCCTACAAAGTTTTCACCATTTCCGCCGGTGTCATCGGCATGGTGTTTTTGCCCTTCGTGATGGCCTCCTTTGTCGGGCGGGGTGCGCGCTTCTTTCTGGTGGCAGGTTTGATGCGTATGGGAGGAGAAAAAATGGAAGGGGTGCTGAAAAAATACATCGACAGGCTGGGCTGGCTGATGGTTGCCGTCGTGGTTCTGGGGTATTTTCTGTTGAGTGAATGATGCGACCGGGCTGGATCATTACAGGTTTGTTGTTGGTGCTGGGGGCAGGCGGGTGCGCCCGTTTTGTCGATTATGGCGACGGCTACAGCCAGCAGCAAAAACCCGCAGCGAACAGGTCGGTTGTTTATCACAAGGTTCGCAAAGGCGATACGCTTTACTCCATTGCCTGGCAATATGGTTACGACTATCGCAGCCTTTCCCGCTGGAACCGCATCGCCCCGCCTTACACCATCTATCCCGGGCAAAAGTTGCGGGTCATGCCGCCAAAGAAACGGACAAATGCCAAACCGGTCACAAAAAAGCAGTGGCGTAACAAGCGCACCCCCCCACCCAAAGCGACGCGGCGGGCGGCTTCGTCCTCACGGGTGCAAAAAATCAGCTGGCGCTGGCCGACAGAAGGAAAATTGCTAAGCCGCTTCGTTGCCGGGGAACCGACGCGGCAGGGGATCGATATCGGGGGGCGCAAGGGGCAGGCGATCAAGGCTGCAGCAAGTGGCCGGGTGGTTTATAGTGGCAATGGATTGCGTGGTTATGGCAATCTTGTCATTATTAAACATAACGAAACTTATTTCAGTGCCTACGCACATAACAACAGGGTGTATGTCAAGGAAGACGATTTAGTAAAGTCCGGACAGAAAATTGCCGATATGGGACATAATGGTGCAAAGCGGGCCATGCTTCATTTTGAAATAAGACGTAATGGAAAACCTTCCAATCCGTTGAAATATCTACCAAAAAGGGGTCATGAGGGATAGTAATGATGGATCAGGGTGAGATGGACGATAAAAATACAGACGTTCTGGAAAGTGTCGACGTGGATGTCTTGCCGGATGATGCTGTGCAAGAAGAGTTGCTCATCGACGACAGCAAAGATGATGACAAAGAAAAAGAAGATGTCATTGCTGATGCCAAAGCCAAATACCAGCCCGGTGTCATACCGGATGGACAGCTGGACGCCACCCGTCTTTACTTAAGTGAAATCGGTTTTTCACCCCTTCTTACCGCCGATGAGGAAAAGCACTACTCACGGCTTTCACTCAAAGGTGACGAAGCGGCCCGTAAAAAAATGATCGAGTGCAATCTTCGCCTGGTGGTGAAGATTGCGCGCCGCTATCTCAATCGTGGTCTGGCGTTGCTGGACCTGATCGAGGAAGGTAATCTGGGTTTGATCCGTGCCGTGGAAAAATTCGATCCCGAACGCGGTTTCCGCTTCTCTACATATGCCACCTGGTGGATACGGCAAACCATCGAACGTGCGATCATGAACCAGACCCGCACGATTCGCCTGCCCATCCATGTGGTAAAAGAAATCAATATCTATCTGCGTGCCGCGCGTCATTTGTCACAAACGCTTGACCATGAACCCAGTACGGAAGAGATCGCCGAGATGCTGGATAAACCCATCGATGAAGTCAAGCGCATGCTCGGTCTCAATGAACGCATTGCCTCGGTGGATACCCCCCTCGGATACGATGCTGACAACTCCCTGCTGGATGCGATTCCCGATGAAAACAATGTCGATCCGGTTGTGCTGTTACAGGACAACGATGTAAAAGCCAACCTGGATCAATGGCTGGCACAACTCAGCGATAAACAGCGGGAAGTGGTCGAACGCCGTTTTGGTTTGCGTGGCTACGATGTCTCCACATTGGAAGAGGTGGGCAACACCATTGGCGTGACGCGCGAACGTGTGCGCCAGATTCAGCTGGAAGCGTTACGCAAGCTGCGGGATATTCTGGAGAAAGAGGGTTTCTCGGTGGATGCGTTGTTCAAATAGGGCATCCGTCTTCTCATTGTTCAAATCATCAACAAGGCGGCCACCACATGCCGGCCTTCGCTCACCAGGATGTTGAAAGTACGGCATGCCGCGGCGGTATCCATCACTTCCACTCCCACGTTCACCCGATATAGCTGATCGAGGAACTCACGTGCGGGAAATTGCAGGCTTGCGCCCGTGCCCAGCAGCACCAGTTCCGGATCCAGCTCGAAAAGCGGCTGCATGTGCGTGATCCGCAGATCGGCGAGAACCTGGGGTTCCCAGTCGGTGATCACGGTCTGACTGGAAAGGATGAGGCTGCGGGTGATGCGTTGCAGACCCGTCTCGCCGGGCGCGCCGGGATGTCCTCTGAGAGGGATGGGGGGGGGTGCTGCCAGGGTGATTTCGCCTTTATCGTATGCATGGATTCGAAATCCAGCGCTTTTTTCCTCTTTGAATTCCACTTGCGTTTTTTTCCGTTCGTTTTCATGCCCTTGCAATTGACAGTGCAGCCGTCGAGCCGGTAATGTTACCAGCTTTATTCGTCCGCACCTCTCGTCAGCCTCCTGCTGCGGTGTCACAATAGCACACGTCTACGGCGTTGCGTTTGGAAAACGTGCTCAAGGTACCCCTCGGTACGTTTTGCGTGTTTTTACGGCATGTGCTTTCTTTGTTGCCGTGCAGCACCGTGTTGTGCAGGGCGCTGGCAGCAAAGGCGGACGGTATCGCGTACGAGTTCCGCTGATTCTTGAGAAAAGCGGATAACAACCTGATTTTAAACTGGATTTTCCATTGATCGAAGAATTCCCCAGAATCAAGCGTCTGCCGCCGTATGTCTTCAATATCGTCAACCAGCTGAAGGCAGCGGCCCGCGCCCGTGGTGAGGACATTATCGACTTCGGGATGGGAAACCCCGATCAGCCCACGCCACAGCATATCGTGGACAAGCTGGTGGAGGTCGCGCAACGGCCTGATACCCATCGTTATTCCCTCTCACGGGGCATTCCCAGATTGCGCCGCGCCATCTGTAACTGGTACAAACACCGTTTTGATGTCGGGCTGGATCCTGAATCGGAAGCGATTGTCACTATCGGATCCAAAGAAGGGCTGGCGCACCTGGCACTGGCCACGGTCGGACCGGGTGATGCCGTGCTGGTGCCGAATCCGGCCTATCCCATCCATCCCTATGGCTTCATCATTGCCGGTGCCGATATCCGTCATGTTCCCCTGGTTCCGGGGATCGATTTCTTTGAAGAGCTGGTCAAAGCCATCAAGGATTCCTGGCCGCGACCGAAAATGCTGGTGCTGAATTTTCCCGGTAATCCCACAACACAATGTGTCGAGCTCGAATTCTTTGAGAAGGTGGTGGAAATCGCCCGGGAACACAAGATCTGGGTCGTTCACGATCTTGCCTATGCGGACATCGTCTTTGACGGTTACCAGGCGCCCTCCATTCTCCAGGTTGCCGGTGCCAAGGAGGTGGCGGTGGAATTTTTTTCACTTTCCAAGAGTTACAACATGCCCGGCTGGCGTGTCGGTTTCATGTGTGGCAATCCCAAACTGGTTGCCGCACTGGCTCGCATGAAGTCCTATCTGGATTACGGCATGTTCACCCCCATCCAGGTTGCGGCCATTGCCGCCCTGGAAGGGCCGCAGGATTGTGTCGCGGAGATCCGCGAGCGATATCGCTCGCGGCGTGATGTGCTGTGTGATGGCTTGAATTCAATCGGCTGGGAAGTGGAGAAACCCCGCGGCACCATGTTCGTCTGGGCACCGATCCCGGAACAGTTTCGTAAGCTGGGTTCCCTGGAATTTTCCAAGCTGTTGTTAAAAGAGGCGAAGGTGGCGGTTTCACCGGGTATCGGTTTTGGAGAATATGGCGATGATCATGTTCGTTTTGGCTTGATTGAGAATGAACACCGTACCCGGCAGGCGATTCGCTGTATCCGGGACATGTTTCGCAAGGCATAGAGAGGCAATGCGCTCCCGGCCATTTTGCGTTCGTATGATCAATACGTTCTTCTGCAAAACGGATCTCTGTTAGGTATTATTCATCATTGATTTTTGAAAGAGGATTAACCGTGGATGCTGTAAAAGTGGGTTTGTTGGGACTGGGTACTGTTGGCGGGGGGACTGTCACAGTGTTGAGACGCAATGCCGAGGAAATAACACGTCGTGCCGGTCGTGGTATCAGCATTACCCATGCGGCAGCGCGTGATCTCAGCAAGCCCCGCAATTGTGATACCACAGGGATTGAACTGACCACCGATGCCGAAGAGGTGGTAAGCAATCCCGAAACAGAGATCGTGGTGGAATTGATCGGCGGCGACACCCTGGCATCCGAGATGGTGATGAAGGCGATCGACAACGGCAAACACGTGGTCACCGCCAACAAGGCGCTCATCGCCAAACACGGTAACGAAATATTTGCCGCCGCACAGAAGAAAGGCGTGATGGTGGCGTTTGAAGCGGCGGTTGCCGGCGGGATCCCGATTATCAAGGCCATTCGTGAAGGGTTGGCGGGCAACCAGATCCAGTGGCTGGCCGGGATCATCAATGGCACCGGTAATTTTATTCTGACCGAGATGCGTGACAAGGGCAGGGACTTCGATGAGGTGCTGAAAGAAGCGCAGCAGCTGGGCTATGCTGAGGCCGATCCCACTTTCGATGTGGAGGGCATCGATGCCGCCCACAAACTGACCATTCTGGCATCGATCGCCTTTGGTATCCCCTTGCAGTTCGATGCTGTTTTTACCGAGGGCATCAGCAAAATCACCCGTGAGGATGTCGCCTATGCAGAAGAGCTGGGTTACCGCATCAAACACCTGGGGTTGACGCGCCGCAGCAATGGGGGGGTGGAACTTCGCGTGCACCCGACCCTGATCCCGGAACGTCGATTGCTAGCCAATGTCGATGGTGTCATGAATGCCGTGCTGGTGATGGGGGATGCGGTGGGACCGACCATGTACTACGGCGCAGGCGCCGGTGCCGAGCCCACCGCATCCGCGGTGGTGGCCGATCTGGTGGATGTGGTGCGGGTATTGACCAGTGATCCGGAAAACCGGGTGCCGCATCTTGCGTTCCAGGCAAATCGCCTCTCCGACATGCCGATCCTCGATATGACACAGGTTCAGACCGCCTATTACCTGCGGATGCAGGCGGAAGACAAACCGGGGGTGCTGGCCGAGGTGACGCGGATCCTCGGGGATTCCGGTATCAGCATCGAGGCGATCATTCAGAAAGAGCCGTTGCCCGGTTCCGACAAAGCGAACATCATCATGCTGACACATCGGGTGGAGGAGCGGAGCATGAATGAGGCCATCGCAGCGATTGAATCCCTGCCGGTTATTCATGGTGAAGTGACCCGCATTCGTATGGAAACCCTGAATGCCGACTGATAAAGACATCCCTCTCTGTGATTCTACAAAAGATTTAAACACGCTTTAGGAGTTGAGTATGCCGTTTCGCACCCGTTATACAGGTTTGATTGACAAGTATCGTGATCGTCTGCCGGTGCATGATGACACCCGTATCATCAGCCTTGGAGAAGGCAATACACCGCTTGTCCGTTTGCACAATATCCCGCGCATGCTTGGCAAGGATGTGGATATCTATATCAAATACGAAGGGTTGAACCCCACCGGTTCTTTCAAGGATCGTGGTATGACCCTGGCGGTGACCAAGGCGGTGGAAGAGGGGAGTAAAGCCATTATATGTGCTTCCACCGGCAATACCTCGGCCGCGGCGGCGGCTTATGCGGCACGTGCCGGCATAACTGCCTTTGTACTGATCCCGGATGGCAAAATCGCCCTTGGCAAGCTGGCGCAGGCGATGATGCATGGTGCGGTCGTGATCCAGATCAAGGGTAACTTCGACGCCGGCATGCAACTGGTCAAGGAAGTGGGGGAAGACGCGCCGGTCACCATCGTGAATTCCATTAACCCGTTTCGTATTCAGGGGCAGAAAACCGCCGCATTTGAAATTCTCGAAGAGCTGGGCAGCGCGCCCGATTTTCACTGCATTCCCGTCGGAAATGCGGGCAATATCACCGCCCACTGGATGGGGTATACCGAATACCATGAACACGGCATCGTGAACAGCCGCCCCCGCATGGTGGGCTATCAGGCGGCGGGTTCCGCCCCCTTTATGCGTGGCAAGATGGTCGACGAGCCGGAAACGGTTGCCACGGCGATCCGCATTGGCCATCCACAAAGCTGGGACAAGGCCTGGAAGGTGCAAAAGGAATCCAACGGCTGGTTTGATGAATGTACCGACGAAACCATTCTGGCGGCACAAAAGCTGTTGGCCGAGGAGGAAGGTATTTTTTGTGAACCGGCATCGGCCACCTCGCTCGCCGGGGCGATGCAGGACATCGAAACCGGCAAAATCCCGGAAGGCAGCAAGATTGTCTGTACGCTCACCGGCCATGGCCTCAAGGATCCCGATACCGCCATCAGGCAGAGTGCGGCGCCGGTGAAAGCCGTGGAAGCCACGCTGGAACAGGTAAAGGCGATCATTCTTGATAACCTGAAATAAAATTTCAGCGTTATACAAATTCGAGCGGTTGTGTCTGCGCCGGTATGTCGCTTCACCGCCTGACCGAAAAACAACACAGCAATTGGCATGAGCGGTTCATCTTGTGATATCACACTGTTTGCGCCTGGCCTGTTGGGACCACAAGCCGGATACTTTCAGCTGGCGGAATCAGCAAAACCGGATCTGCCGTTCCTGACAACATTGTTATCGCGTGCCAGGATAAAATCAAAAGCACAGCATGACTGGCTGCGGGAAGTGTTTCATCTCTTTGCGATCGCGACCCCTGCGGGAGCAACTCCGCCGATTGCGCCGGTAACCGCGCTCGCCGACGGGGCGGACGCAAACCAGGGTTGGTGGCTGCGGGCTGATCCGGTATACCTGCAGGTGGATCGTGATCGGGCACTGCTGCTGGCGGCGGAAGAGATCGGCTTGCAGCTGGAAGAGGCGTGCAGCCTTGCCGGCGACATCAATCGGCATTTTGCCGGCGACGCTTTTGAAATCATTGTATTGCATCCGCAGCGCTGGTATTTGCGGTTTACCGCACGGCAGGAGATCAGCACCACACCCCTGTATGACGTTATCGGGCAAAATATTTTTCCCTTCCTGCCTGTGGGTGAAGCGCGGCCTTACTGGCACACGCTTTTGAATGAACTTCAGATGTTGCTGCATCGACATCCACTTAACCGGCAGCGTGAAAAGGAAGGCCGCCTGCCGGTCAACAGCCTGTGGTTCTGGGGTGAGGGATTTTGTCCGGCAACGCCAAAACAAAACTGGGATGGGGTTTTTACAGACGATGTGACGGTGCAGGCGGTTGCCCGCTTCTGTCAATTGCCCTGTGCCGCGGTGAGTGATTTTCATCCCGAAAAACTTCAGGGCAGCTTCCTGCTGGTTTTGAATGAGGCGCTTGCCAGTGTGCGACACGGAGATGTGCTTGCCTGGCTGGATAGATTGAAAAAATGGGATGAGACGTTATTTGCCATGTGTATCAAAGGTTTGAAAAACAGATCCATCCAACACCTTGCCCTTTTGGACGGAGAGAAGCGTGTTTATCGGCTTGCCCCCTCTCATCTGCGCCGCTGGTGGCGCCGCCGCCAACCCCTGGAGACTTTTTGCACCCATGCGTGATCCCTTGTCCGATGTGATCCAGCGCCGTGCTCTGCCGGAGGTGATGCCGGAACTGGGGGAAATACACCCGGTGTTGAAACGCCTCTATGCCGCCCGTCGGGTGAGATCCGCACAGGAGTTGCAGTATGGCCTGAAGAATTTGCTCCCGTACCAGAAACTGAAAGGCATCGACGCCGCGGTGACCTTGTTGGCGAATGCGGTGCAGCAACAGCAAAAGGTGCTGATCATCGGTGATTTCGATGCGGATGGCGCCACCAGCACCACCCTGGCGGTACAGGCCCTGCGCATGTTTGGGCTGGCCTCGGTCGAATACCTTGTTCCCAACCGTTTCGAATACGGTTACGGTCTGACGCCGGAAATCGTGGCGGTTGCCATCGACCGTCAACCCGATCTGATCGTCACTGTGGATAACGGCATCTCCAGTCTGCAGGGGGTGGAGGCGGCCAGGCAGGCGGGTATCCAGGTGCTTATCACGGATCATCATCTGGCGGGAGAGACCCTGCCGGCAGCATCCGCCATCGTCAATCCCAATCAGCCCGGTTGTGCTTTTCCCAGTAAAGCCTTGCCGGGTGTCGGGGTGATTTTCTATGTCATGCTCGCATTGCGTGCCTGTCTGCGCGACTCCGGCTGGTTTGCACGGCATGATATCCCTGAACCCAATCTGGCGGTGTTGCTGGATCTGGTGGCACTGGGCACGGTCGCGGATGTGGTGCCCCTGGACTACAACAACCGTATTCTGATCGCACAGGGAATGGCGCGGATTTGCGCAGGCCAGACACGGCCCGGCATCCGCGCGCTGCTCGAAATCGCCGGGCGTGATCCCGCCAGAGTGGTGACCACCGATCTGGGGTTTTTCGTGGCACCGCGGATCAATGCAGCCGGGCGTCTCGATGAAATGTCGCTTGGCATCGAATGCCTCCTGAGCGAAGAGCGGGATCGGGCGGAGGAGCTGGCCCGCCAGCTCGATCAGCTCAACCGTGAGCGCCGTGGTATTGAAGATCATATGAAGCAACAGGCGCAGACGCTGCTGGATGACATGCAGCTGGAAGACGAACTGCCGGTCGGCCTTTGTCTTTACGAGGAAGACTGGCATGAAGGGGTGGTGGGCATTGTCGCCTCGCGTCTCAAGGATCGGCTGCACCGGCCGGTGATTGCATTTGCCCGCACCGCCAGGGGTGAAATCAAGGGTTCTGCCCGTTCGGTGAAAGGTGTGCACATCCGCGATGTCCTGGATGCGCTGGCGGCGCAGCATCCCCAGCTCATCAGCCGTTTTGGCGGTCATGCGATGGCGGCAGGGCTGAGCCTGCCCGAGGAAAATTATGCAGCGTTCACGGCCGCTTTTGACAGGGAGGTGCGCCGTCATCTCAGCGAGGCGGATTTGCACGGTGTCATGATCAGCGATGGCGAGTTACCAGCCGATGAAATCGGGCTGGAGCTGGCGGAATTGATCAGGGCGGGCGGTCCCTGGGGACAGACTTTTGAGGAACCCCTCTTCGATGGTCGCTTCGAGGTGGTGAACCGGCGCATTGTCGGGGAAAAACACCTCAAGCTGTTGCTGCGCACCGCGCACTCCGAACGGTTGCTGGATGCCATCGCCTTTCATACCACCGATGCGGGCTGGCCGCCCGTTCTCAAGGGGATAGAAGCCGTCTATCAACTGGAGGTGAACGAATTCCGTGGGCAGCGCAACGTCCAGCTTGTCATCCAGCATTTGCGTCCCCTGCAGTAAATGGAGAAAGAAACGTTTTCACACAGGCACGATGAGTGGTGTATGATAGGCGCCTTTTGAAATCAGGCGATTTTTCAAGATGTTAGAAGTCAATGCAGTATTATCACGGATCAATGAGATGCAAGAGCGGGTTAACGCTCTGAGGGGGTATCTTTGACTTCGAGGGGAAACAGGAACGCCTCGACGAAGTCATCCGGGAACTCGAAGATCCGGAGATCTGGAATGATCCTGAACGTGCCCAGGAACTGGGAAAAGAACGCTCACGCCTGGAAAATGTGGTCAATGTCCTGACTGCACTGGCGCAGCAACTGAGCGATGCCCGTGATTTGCTGGAGTTGGCGGCGGAAGAGGACGACCAGGCTACGCTGGACGAGGTGCTGGCCGATCTCGACAAGGCCGAACAGAGTCTCGCCAGGCTGGAGTTCCAGCGCATGTTCTCCGGTGAACTGGATGCGAGTAATGCCTATCTCGATATCCAGGCCGGCTCCGGTGGTACCGAGGCACAGGACTGGGCCAACATGTTATTACGCATGTATTTGCGTTGGGGGGAGCGAAGCGGATTCAAGACAGAGTTGATCGAAGTCTCTCCGGGTGAAGTGGCGGGGATCAAAAGCGCTACGATCAAGTTCACCGGCGATTATGCCTTTGGCTGGTTACGTACCGAAACGGGGGTGCACCGCCTGGTACGGAAATCCCCGTTTGATTCAGGTAACCGTCGCCATACCTCGTTTGCTTCCGTGTTCGTCTCTCCGGAAGTGGATGAATCAATCGAGATTGATATCAACCCCGCCGATCTGCGCATCGACACCTACCGCGCCAGTGGCGCCGGTGGCCAGCATGTCAACAAGACGGATTCCGCCGTGCGCATAACCCATGTGCCAAGCGGCATCGTGGTGCAGTGCCAGAGCGGCCGTTCCCAGCATCAGAACAAAGACAACGCAATGAAACAGCTGAAAGCCAAGCTGTATGAAATGGAACTGCAAAAACGGAATGCCGAGAAACAGGCGATGGAGGAGACGAAAACCGATATTGGATGGGGCAGTCAGATCCGTTCTTACGTGCTGGATCAGTCGCGCATCAAGGACCTGCGAACCGGCGTGGAGAGCAGTAACACCCAGGCGGTACTGGACGGTGATATCAACCGCTTTATCGAGGCCAGCCTGAAGAGCGGTTTATAATCGTACTCCGCCTGCGGGAAAGGGCGTTCCCGGCGGGACGAAACAGCAACGCCGGGTTTTTCCTGGCGTACATGAATGAATCAATTGTTGAGACAAACAATGGCAGAAAAAAACGAGCAGCAAATACAGCAACAGGCTGAAGTGGATGAAAACAAATTGATCGCGCAACGCCGCGCCAAGCTGGCCGCGCTGCGGGAAGAGGGTCTCGCCTTCCCCAATGACTTTCGCCGCAATGTTGTCGCGGGCGAACTGCACGCGGAATACGGCGAGAAGGATAACGAGGAACTGGAAGCCAATCCGGTGCGTGTCAAGGTTGCCGGACGCATGATGCTGCGCCGTATCATGGGCAAGGCGAGTTTTGCGCAGATCCAGGACATGTCAGGCCGTATTCAGCTCTACGTGGTGCGTGATGCACTGCCGGAAGGCGTCTACAACCAGCAATTCAAAAAATGGGATCTGGGGGACATCATCGGCGCAGAAGGCACCTTGTTTAAAACCAAGACGGGTGAATTGTCGGTGAAGGTCGACAATATTCGTCTGTTGACCAAGTCACTGCGGCCTCTGCCGGAAAAATTTCAGGGTCTCACCGATCAGGAAACCCGTTACCGGCAGCGTTATCTTGATCTGATCATGAATGAAGTGACGCGTGAAACCTTCCGCATCCGTACCCGTATCATTAACCATATCCGTAACTTCCTCAGCGCACGCGATTTCATGGAAGTGGAAACCCCCATGATGCAGGTCATCCCCGGTGGCGCAACCGCCAGGCCGTTTACCACCTTTCATCATGCGCTGGACATGGAGCTCTACCTGCGCATCGCCCCCGAACTGTATTTGAAACGCCTGGTGGTCGGCGGGTTTGAACGGGTGTTCGAAATCAACCGGAATTTCCGCAACGAAGGCCTGTCCACCCGGCATAACCCGGAATTCACCATGCTGGAATTCTACCAGGCCTATGCCGATTACAGGGATCTCATGGATCTCACCGAAGAGATGTTACGTGACGTTGCGCAAACCGTGCTGGGGACCACCACGATTGAATATCAGGGAGAGCGTTACGATTTTGCCAAACCCTTTGCCCGTATGACGGTGAAGGAGTCCATTCTGCATTTCAATCCGGAGATCACGCCGGAAGAGCTGGAGGATGCGGATAAAGCCCGCGCCATCGCAAAACGCCTGGATATACCATTGAAAGAGAGTTACGGTCTTGGCAAGGTGCAAATTGAAATTTTTGAAAAGACAGTGGAGCATCGTCTGAAAGATCCGACCTTTATCACGGCCTATCCCACTGAAGTTTCACCGCTGGCACGGCGTAATGATGCAGATCCGTTTGTCACGGATCGTTTTGAGTTCTTTGTCGGCGGGCGGGAAATCGCAAACGGTTTCTCCGAATTGAATGATGCCGAGGATCAGGCGGAACGTTTCCGCAAACAGGTGGAAGAAAAAAAGGCCGGTGATGAAGAAGCGATGTTCTTCGATGAAGATTACATTGTCGCCCTGGAACACGGTATGCCGCCAACGGCGGGTGAGGGCATCGGTATCGATCGTCTGGTGATGTTATTCACCAACTCCCCCTCGATCCGCGATGTCTTGCTTTTCCCGCACATGCGCCCAGAGGGCTGAAGAGGCGCTCTGACTTTGCACAGCATACCTGGAGGTTATGGCACGGCCGCATCTATCTGCTTTTGACGGCCTGTCAACTTACCAGTGCGGACTTGACGGCATCGATGTCGTTATTGGCTTCGTCAATATCCACAACGCTGACATCCGCTTCAATCCCCAACTTGGCGAAAGCCGGCACGGTTTTCCAGTCCACCTTGGCGTCGGCATGGCTGGTTCCCATGCGGCTTTGCAGCACGGCGACGATGACAACATCAACATAGTCCGCATCCCCCGCATGGTCACGCTGCAAATTATTGTGTTCCGCCGCCACGGCGACAAGATCATCGGGAAAATTCCATTTCCGCAGAATCGCTTCACCGAGTCTGGCTTCCGCATTCCCGATAATACGATCAAGCACCGCTTCGTTTGCGAGCAAATCAGGATGATCTTCGGCACGGGTGAGGATGGGCAAGGCGCCAATGCTGTGGATCAGTCCGGCAAGCAGGGCCTGATCGGGTTTCAGCCTGGTGAACTGCGAGGCCAGCACCTGGCAAATGGCCGCTACTTCCGTGCTTTCCTCCCAGATGGCGCGCAGACGTTTATCCGTGGCATCCGAGGTGGCCTGGAACATTTGTTCCATGGCGATACTGGTGACCAGGTTTCGCACCATGTTGCTGCCCATGCGTGTGACCGCGGCATCGACTGTTTCGATCTGGCGGCTTGCCCGTAACAGCGGGCTGTTGGCGATCTGCACCAGCCTGGCAGAGAGGGCGGCATCCGTGGTGATAACCTTGGCAACGTCAAGCATCGAGGCATTTTCATCCTCCAATGTATCCCGTACCCGCAGTGCAACTTCAGGCAAGGTGGGCAGTACCAGTTTCTCTTTTTCCAGATCGTCAAATAATTCTTTGAGAAATGTTTCTTCCAGACTCATCCCAGGCTCCTTTACCGGCCTCAATGTTTGGATGCAGGTAATATCGGCAGCCGTTGCCGGGTCTTGAGCCGGGTTAGGCCTCGTTGGTCACGGTGTAGGGCAAATCCAGTAATTTCAGCACCGGCCCGGATTCACTTTCAAGGTGCAGCTCCTCTTTTTCCGCGCTGGCAATCTGGATAACGGCAAGCAGATCCACGCCGCCTCCCGGGGCAAACTGGGCCTGCACCACCTTGCCGGCACTCTGTTCCGCTTCAGCGGAAGTATAGAGATTGTCGCCTGGGAGCGGCAGGGTTGTGGATTCGACATGTGCCAGGTACATGCGCCGCTTGAGTTTTCCGAGATAATGCATACGTGCCACCACCTCCTGCCCGGGATAACAGCCTTTACTGAAACTGATGCCGCCAAGCGCAGTGAGGTTGGCCATTTGCGGGACAAATGTGTCGATTGTGCGGGGAGAAATCTCCGGCACACCGGCATGGATTGTCAGCCAATGCCAGCAATCCGTGCCGACCGGAACCGCCTGCCGTGCGAGCCGTTGCCACAGGGAAACGAGCGTTTCAGCTTCGGCATGACATTCATACCGCGGTAGCGCGCCTGGAAGCCGGATCAGGGTGATGCCGTCATGCTGGATGACTGCATTGCTTTCCGCAGGAACGGTTTTGAGGATTGAGGCCAGTTTTTGAGGCGCTTCCGGGCCGGCGAAACCCAGGCGCACGAGTTCATCGCTGGCATCCTCCAGGGTGACCTTGCTGCGCAGGATATACATGCGCAGGCGTTTCAAGGTGGCTTCGAGAATACTGCGCGGCAGACGCAAATAATAACAATCCCCCCGTTTGAACAGGCGGAAGATGGCCAGCATGCGTCCTTTGGGGCTGCAATAGGCGCTGATCTGGCTGTGGGTATCCGACACCAGTTTGACATCGTTGGTGAACTGATTTTGCAGAAAGGTTTCGGCGTCTTCACCCTGGGCACGGATGAGACCGTAGGCGGACAAGTCTGCAATGACGTGTCCTGATGCGGTGGTGTCACGTTCCTGCTGTGGATCACCAAAAGAGACGATATGATTGTCGTTGATTTCAGCGTTTCGTTGTTCGAGAAATTCCTGCCAGATACTGTTCATAAGATATACACTTTAGTTACGGGTCGTTTGTTCAAAGGGTTAGTTGTATGTGGTGATTGCTGAATTAATAACCAGGTCGAATGCGATATAAATTTATCGTTATCTGTCTGAAACTTCACGCTGGAACTTCATCAGAATTGAACTAGACTGTAAGCCACATGTTAACAAAAACCGCACGCCCGAAAAATCTTAATCTTCTAAAGATCCGCCAACCCGTCACGGCGGTCGTCTCGATTATCCATCGCATCAGCGGGGTTATCCTTTTTCTGACACTGCCGGTAATGATTTACTGGTTTGCGGAATCGTTGCGCAGCGCTGAGGATTTTGCCGAAGCACAGGCTTTTTTTTCCTCGAACTGGATGCTGCTTGCAGGCGCATTGCTTGCGTGGGCGTTGATTCACCATTTCTTTGCCGGTTTGCGGTTTTTATTACTGGATATCGATGTCGGTCTGGAACTTAAAACGGCACGCGCCACTGCCTGGCTGGTGTTTGCCTGTGTCGCCATTGTCTTTGTTGCTTACATGTTCGGGGTCGTGATATGACATTCCGAGCGCAGGGAATGCGCGCCTGGTTGATTCAACGTCTAAGCGCTGTTTATCTGTCACTCTTTCTTCTCTATGTCCTTTTCTGGTGGTTGACCACCGACCGCCTCAGTTATACCGAGTGGCGGCAGTTGATCGGGCAACCTTTCATGGCAGTTGCGCTGGGATTGTTTTTTTCCGCTTTACTCGTCCATGCCTGGGTCGGCATGCGCGATGTGCTGGTTGATTATATACCGCACATCGGCTTGCGCTTCTTTATTTTGATAGGTGTTGCCCTGTTTCTGCTGGCGTTGGGGATCTGGGCGGCACTGATACTGGTAGCGGTGGTCATGATATGAGTCTGGCACGACGTAAGTTCGATGTACTGGCGATAGGTGCGGGTGGGGGCGGATTGCGTTCCGCCCTGCAATTGTCACGCGAAGAGGCGAATGTGGCGGTTGTCTCCAAGGTTTTTCCGACCCGTTCGCATACCGTGGCCGCCCAGGGCGGAATCAATGCCGCGCTGGCCAATGTGCTGCCGGACAACTGGCACTGGCACATGTATGACACCGTCAAGGGGAGTGATTACCTGGGTGATCAGGATGCGATTGAGTATATGTGCCGGGCGGCTTCCCACCTGGTATATGAACTGGAACATTACGGTGTACCGTTCAGTCGCCTGGACAATGGCAAGATCTACCAACGGCCGTTTGGCGGCCAGAGCCAGAATTTTGGAGGGGATCAGGCGGCGCGTACCTGCGCGGCGGCGGATCGCACCGGTCATGCCATGTTGCACAGCCTCTATCAGCAAAACATTCGTGCCAAAACCCATTTTTTTGATGAATATTTTGCCGTGGATCTCATCAAGGATCAGGATGGTTTCATCCTGGGTGCGCTGGTGGTGGAGATCGAAAGCGGTGAGCCACTGTTGATTGAAGCCAAGACGACGTTGCTGGCCACCGGTGGCGCCGGCCAGTTGTTCCGCACCAACACCAATGCACGGATCAATACCGGTGATGGACTTGGGATGGCCTTGCGTGCCGGTATTCCCTTGCAGGACATGGAGTTTTTCCAGTTCCATCCCACCGGTATCGCGGGCAAGGGGATGCTGATCACCGAAGGGGCACGCGGTGAGGGCGGCTATCTCCTGAACAAGGATGGTGAACGCTTTATGGAGCGTTATGCCCCCCATGCCAAGGATCTGGCGAGTCGTGATGTGGTGAGCCGTGCGATTGCCACCGAAGTGCGTGAGGGCCGTGGTTGTGGCCCGGAGGGTGATTACGTTTTGCTCAAGCTGGATCACCTGGGACAGGAGGTGCTGAACAAACGCCTGCCGGGGATCAGCGACACCATCCAGACATTTCTGCATATCGATCCGGCAAAGGAACCGGTGCCGGTTTTCCCCACCGCCCATTACACCATGGGCGGCATCCCCACCAACCGCCATGGCCGCGTGGTGGTGCCGGTGGAACAGGGTGAAGAGGAGATCCCGGGTCTTTACGCGGCGGGTGAGTGTGCCTGTGTTTCCGTGCATGGCGCCAATCGTCTCGGCGGAAACTCCCTGCTGGATATTGTGGTATTCGGCCGTGCTGCCGGAAATGACATCATCGATTACCTGAAGAAAAACCGCTATCACCGGCAGCTGGACAACAGCAGTGTGGAGCAGGCGATGGCGCGTCTCACCCGCTGGGATCAAAAAGGAGATGGCGAGCGGGTTGCCGATTTGCGTTATGAATTGCAGGCCACGATGGAAAAGTATTGTGGCGTCTTCCGCACCAAAGAGGTTTTGCAGGAAGGCGTGGAAAAAGTGTTACAGCTGGAAAAACGCATGGCCGATGTGCGCTTGCATGATCACAGCCGGGTATTCAATACCGCACGGATTGAAGCCATGGAACTGGAA
This sequence comes from Chromatiales bacterium, assembly GCA_027032075.1. Taxonomy (GTDB): domain Bacteria; phylum Pseudomonadota; class Gammaproteobacteria; order UBA6429; family Thiohalophilaceae; genus JAJRYG01. The sequence continues at coordinate 358,989 of JALVOC010000089.1, forward strand.
AACCTGATGGATATTGCGCTCGCCACCGTGGTTTCCGCCCTGGCGCGTGAGGAAAGCCGTGGCGCCCACTCCCGTATTGATTTTCCGCAACGTGATGACGTGCACTGGCTCAAGCATTCACTGTTCTTCAAGGAGGGACGGCGGCTGGAATACAAGCCGGTCACACTAAAACCCCTCTCGGTGGAAAGTTTTCCACCCAAGGAAAGAGTCTATTGAGTATCGCGTTCGTTTCGCAGCCGCCGCGGCAGCCTGTCTGTGGCAGCATCGCAAACAATCCGATATCGGTAACAACTGTATAAGCGAGAGGCATGATGCGATTCAGAATTTATCGCTACAATCCTGAAACCGACCAGAAACCGCACATGCAGGAGTACGTGCTGGAGGAGATTCAGCCGGGCATGATGTTGCGCGATGCCTTGCTGAAACTCAAGGAGCAGGATGAAACCCTGGTGTTCCGCCACTCCTGTGGGGAAGGGGTGTGCGGTTCGGACGCCATGAATATCAATGGACGAAACGGCCTGGCTTGTATAACGCCGCTGGAGAGCTTGAAAACACCCGTGGAAATCCGCCCCGTTCCGGGCATGCCGGTGATCCGTGATCTGGTGGTGGACATGGGTCAGTTCTATCACCACTATCGCGCCATCAAACCCTATCTGATTGTGCACGATCCGGAACCGGAAGTTGAGTACCGGCAAAGTCCCGAGGAGCGGGAGAAACTCGATGGCTTGTATGAGTGCATCCTCTGCGGTTGTTGCAGTACCTCCTGTCCCTCTTTCTGGTGGAACCCGGATAAATTCCGTGGGCCGGCCGCTCTGTTGCAGGCCTATCGTTTCCTTGCGGACAGCCGGGATCAGGCCACCGCCCAGCGTCTGGAAGAACTGGAAGGTCCCTACCGGCTGTTTCGCTGTCATACGATCATGAACTGTGTGAATGTTTGTCCCAAAGGACTCAATCCAACCGCTGCCATCAACAACATCAAAAAGTTGATGGTGAAAGACATGGTATAAACGGGGGGGCGCCATCATGGAACAAAAACGTGCCCGCTTGCTGTGGCAGTGCCGGCGTGGCATGCTCGAGCTGGATGCCATGCTACAACCCTTCATGGAGAAGGTTTACGATGATTTGCCCGGGCAGCAACAACAGGCGTTTGCCGAACTGCTGAGCAATCCCGATCAGGTGTTGCTGGAAATATTGATGGGACGCACAATTCCTGAAAACAAGGATGTCGCCAATGTTGCCCGACGTGTCAGAGAAGCCGCTGGTCCTTGAATTACGACCCAGCCGCTATTTGTTTGCCTACCTTCTGATCCTGCATCTGCTGCTGTTCCTCGCGCTTGCCATGCCGCTGGCGATACCGGCTTTGTTGCATGTTGTGCTTGTGTCAGGGGTGGCTGGCAGTTTTGTTTGGCATCTTTTGCGCTATCTGCCACAGCGGCAGTTGAGGCAGCAGCAACGTCTTGTCTGGCAAAGTGACGGAAACTGGCAAATTGAATCCAGCCACGGGCAGGTGTCGGCTGCCGGGCTTTGTCCCGACAGCTGGCTCTCTGCCTGGCTGGTGATCCTGCGCTTGCGGCTGGAGAACGGCCGGCGGATTTCGATACCCATTCTGCCCGACTCGCTGGAAACGGACACGTTCCGCCGCCTGCGGAGTCGGCTGTCTCAGGCCCGGTTTGCCGAAAGGGAGCCCGTTTCCACGGAATAGCTTTCCGGCTGGAGGATGGTGTTCTTTGGCGGATGGCTGGTGTCCGGCTCGGGATAATCCAGGGTATAGTGCAAACCCCGGCTCTCTTTGCGGGAAATGGCCGAACGGATGATCAAATCCGCCACCAGGGTGAGGTTGCGTAATTCCAGCAAATCGTTGGTGACCCTGAAGTTTCCGTAATACTCGTCAATTTCCCCGAGCAGCAGCTGGGCCCGCCGGGCGGCGCGCTGCAGGCGTTTGTTGGTGCGCACGATTCCGACATAGTCCCACATGAAATGCCTCAGCTCTTCCCAGTTATGGCTGACCACCACCTCCTCATCGGAGTCGGTCACCCGGCTGGTATCCCATTCCGGGATATCGATGTGTTTCATTTGCGAAAGGTGTGTCTGGCGAATGTGCTGGCTTGCGGACTGGGCAAAAACCAGGCACTCGAGCAAGGAGTTGCTGGCCATGCGGTTGGCGCCGTGCAAGCCGGTAAAGGCGGTTTCACCGATGGCGTACAGGCCGGCAATGTCGGTCGCGCCATGCAGATCGGTCATCACTCCCCCGCAGGTGTAATGTGCCGCCGGCACCACCGGTAGCGGTTCTTTGGTCATGTCATAACCAAAATCCAGGCAGCGCCGGTAAATGGTGGGAAAATGTTCCTTGATGAACGCCGCGGGTTTGTGGCTGATGTCGAGGTAGACACATTCCACCCCGAGGCGCTTCATTTCGTGGTCGATGGCGCGGGCGACGATGTCGCGCGGTGCCAGTTCGGCACGCTCATCGAATTGCGGCATGAAACGGGAGCCATCCGGCAAGCGCAGGATACCGCCTTCGCCCCGCACCGCCTCGGTGATGAGAAAAGATTTTGCGTGCGGGTGATAGAGGCAGGTGGGGTGGAACTGGTTGAATTCCATGTTTGCCACGCGGCAACCGGCACGCCAGGCCATGGCGATGCCGTCACCGGTGGAGGTGTCCGGATTGCTGGTGTAGAGATACACCTTGCTGGCGCCACCGGTCGCCAACACCACCCGGGGAGCGCGAAATACCCTTACCGTGTCCATCTGGCGATCGAGAATGTAGGCGCCGAGACAACGGTTTTCCGGGAAGCCGAGCTTGCCACTGGTGATCAGATCAATGGCGATATGATTTTCATATATCGTAATATTCGGATGGGCGCGAACCCGTTCCTCGAGTGAGGTTTCAATCACCCGTCCGGTGGCGTCGGTGGCATGGAGGATGCGGCGGTGGGAATGCCCCCCCTCCCGCGTAAGATGAAAGTGATTGGTCTCGTCTTCGGTGGTGAACCTGATCCCCTGATCCAGCAACCAGCGAATATTCTCGGCTGCGTGTTCAACGGTAAAACGGACCACTTCCGGATCACACAGGCCGGCGCCCGCATTCAGGGTATCATTGATATGCGATTCGACGCTGTCATCATCCGCAAGCACGGCAGCGACCCCGCCCTGTGCATACAGGGTGGAACTTTCCCTCAAAATACCCTTTGAGATCAAGGATATACGGTAATCATCGGCAAGATGCAACGCCAGGGACAGCCCTGCTGCGCCACTGCCGATCACCAGAACATCTGTTTCGATTTGTTTCGCCTTCGCCGTCATGCAAGTCACAGCCGCTTATTTGCCGTTTGCCAGTTATGCAGAAAAGTTTAGAATGTGAAGTTATGCATCAATCATACACACTATATCGAAAAAAACTGTCACAGTGCGAACTCTGTTACCAATACATTGTCAATTTAGTATGGTTCCGGGTGACTTTCGCCAAAATGTTTGAAGGAAAGGGCCTGGATGGGTGAACCAAATACCGATCAAGCACTGGTCGAACGTGTTCAACGCGGGGATAAAAAGGCTTTTGATCTGCTGGTGTTGAAATACCAGCAGCGGCTGATGAAGGTCTTGTCCAATTACGTGAGTGATTCCGCGGAGGTGCAGGATCTGACGCAGGAGGCCTTTATCAAGGCATACCGGGCATTACCCAAATTCCGGGGTGACAGTGCCTTTTATACTTGGTTGTACCGCATTGCGATTAATACAGCCAAGAATTATATGGTCGCACAGGGGCGGCGTCCACCCAGAGCCGATATCGATGCGACTGAGGCGGAAACCTACGAAGGCGAGTCGGCATTAAAGGACAATGCCTCGCCGGAACGCGAGACCTTGCGCGACGAGATTAAGGAAACGGTATTTCGGGCGATAGAAGCATTGCCCGAAGATCTTAAAACAGCAATCACCTTGCGGGAACTCGAAGGATTGAGCTATGAGGAGATTGCTGAAGCGATGGATTGCCCGATTGGCACGGTGCGTTCGCGTATATTCCGTGCCCGAGAGGCAATCGATCATCAACTGAGACCATTGCTGGATTAAATTCTCAGAATATGGAAGTATCTAGACAGAATGCAGGTGTAATATCATGAGTGACAAGATAAACGAACAACTATCCGCCCTGATGGATGATGAGCTTTCTTCACCAGATCATCTGCTGCAACAGATTAGCGAAGATGAAGCGCTGAGAGCGCGCTGGCACCGTTACCACCTTATCCGCGATATCATCAGTGAGCATGCGGAAGTGCCCGCCGTTGATATCACCGCACGTGTCAGTCAGGCACTGGAAAGCGAACCCACCATCTTTGCCCCCCTACACAAAACTATTCGCACCAAGCGGATGAAATTTGTCATGAAACAGGCTGCTGGCCTGGCGATTGCTGCAACCGTGTCGGCGGTGGCGGTGATAACGGTGCAACAGCAAAAACTGGATGAGCAGCCTGCAACCACAGCCATCGCAGAGGCAGCGGTGCCGCAGGTAAGAAACCAGGTGCGTTATGTAAGTGAGACAAAAAAACTGGATCGGGCGGTACAATCCAAATTGAGCAACTATCTCGTTAACCATAACGAGTATTCTGTCACATCGAAAATGCAGGGTGTTTTACCCTACATGCGTATTGTTACGGTAACACAAGGTGAACGTGTAATGGTGCAGAATGCGAATGAGCAGTAAACCAACCCACCTTCGTTCAGCTCTTTTTGTTCTGACAGTTACATTTCCCCTCACCCTGTTTGCTGCCGAGCAAATGGCGGAAATCCAGGCCTGGCTGGAGAAAATGCAGCAGGCCATTCATACCCGCAATTACATCGGAACCTTCGTATACGGCCAGCGGGATCAACTCAGTTCCGTTAAAATCATTCATCGGGTTACAGCATCCGGCGAACAGGAGCGGCTGATTTCCATGGATGGAACCGGGCGCCAGGTGGTACGTAACGGCAACAAGGTCACCTGTGTCATGCCCGATCGCAAGGCGGTGGTTGTGGGAAAGGCGCGGCCGGGAAAGCAGTTTCCGCCGGTATTCCCGCTGCGCCTGGACACCTTGACAGATTATTATACCTTTACCCTCTCCGGACTGGATAAAGTGGCGGGCCGTGTGACCCAACGGATTTCCATCTCGCCCAGGGACAAATACCGTTACGGGCATCAGTTATGGGTGGATAAGGAAACCGGCTTGCTATTGAAGACCCTGTTACTCAACGAGCGCGGCAAACCGATTGAACAGTTTGTTTTCACCAATATCAAATACGTGGATACGATTGCGGATGAGTTATTGGATCCGGATCTCAAGCGGGATGAATTTACCTGGTATCGAGATCAGGATATCGAAGGAGACAATCCGGCTAAAAAAATGCGTGGCATGCTGGTTTCCTGGTTACCACCGGGATTTAAACACGATATGCAGAAGATGCAAAAATTATCCACCAATACCATGCCGGTGGAACACATGGTGTTTTCCGACGGGCTTGCCTCAATTTCGGTTTTCATCGAGGAAGAGTTGCAGCATGATCCCGCCAATCTCATAGGCGGTTCACGTATCGGCGCAATCAGTGCCCATGGGCGTAGCCTGGGTGAGTATCATGTTACCGTCGTCGGTGAAGTACCCCATATCACTGTGCAAAAGATCAGTGACTCGGTAGAATATTCAGGCGAAAATGATTGAAGAAACCGCCAGGGTGGTCGCATGCAAGGGTGAATTTGCCTGGGTGGAGGCCGCGAGAAGCACCGCCTGCGGGCAATGTTCGGCCAACAAGGCATGTGGCACCGCGGTGTTGTCAAAAGTGACAGGCCGCAAGATTACACGGATGCGCGCAATTAACACCATTCACGCCCGTAAAGGTGATACTGTCACTATCGGTTTACAGGAAAGTGCGTTACTCAAGGGTTCGTTTGCAGTCTATATCTTGCCACTGTTGCTGATGTTGTTTTTCGCCATTGCCGGAAAAGTCATAGCGCTGCAAACAGACTGGCCTGTGGAGACGACGGTAATCGTTTTCGCCGTTGCTGGTATGATCACTGCCGCCGTCTGGCTGCGCCGTTTCACACGGCGGATACAAAATGACAGGCGCTATCAACCGGTTATCTTGAGGCGTGTGGCAACAGGTCTTGACTAAATTAATCAGAATCTTCTAGAGGATAGCAAATGAAGCGAACAGCCGTGCGCGGGCATATGTTCCGTCTGTGTGTTTTAATCTTGTTTTTCAGTGGCGCCACTGCGGTATCCGCACTGGGTTTCGGGGAAAGCCGTCTGCCGGATTTCACCAAACTGGTCGAGGACAACAGTGCTGCCGTGGTGAACATCAGCACCACGCAAAAGATCAAGCATCATCGCCGTCTGCCGCATGGCTATGAAATGCCGGATATCCCGGAAGATTCCCCCTTTGGTGACTTTTTACGCCGGTTTTTCGGCGAGGAGGGGGATGGTGAGCCCGAGGAATTCGAGAGCCAGTCGCTCGGTTCCGGCTTCATCATCGATGAGGATGGCTACGTGATCACCAACAATCACGTGATAAAACAGGCTGATGAGATCATCGTGCGTTTGAGCGATCGGCGGGAACTCGAAGCCAAGGTGATCGGCAGTGATCCCCGCTCTGACGTGGCCTTGCTCAAAGTCGATGCCAGTGACTTGCCGGTTGTGAAGATCGGCAAATCCAAAAACCTCAAGGTGGGGGAATGGGTGATGGCCATCGGCACACCCTTCGGCTTCGATCACTCGGTCTCGGTGGGGGTCGTCAGCGCCATTGGCCGCAATCTGCCAAGCGAGAATTATGTACCCTTTATCCAGACGGATGTGGCGATTAACCCGGGAAACTCCGGTGGACCGCTGTTCAATCTCGATGGGGAAGTGGTAGGCATCAATTCGCAAATCTACAGCCGCACCGGCGGTTTCATGGGGCTCTCCTTTGCGATTCCGATCGATGTTGCCATGGATGTAGTGCGGCAACTGAAGCAAAAGGGCAAAGTCAGCAGAGGATGGCTGGGGATCCTGATCCAGGATGTCAATCGCGAACTGGCCGAGTCGTTCGGGATGAAAAAACCGCAAGGTGCGGTTGTTTTGCGGGTTCTGCCGGACAGTCCTGCGGAAAAAGCTGGTTTCAAGGTTGGTGATGTGGTGGTGGAATTCAATGGTACCGAGATCATCCGTTCTGCGGATTTGCCCCTGGCGGTCGGCAGGGCACCGATCGGCAGCAAGGCGCGGGTGAAAGTAATCCGCGAGGGTAAGGGAAAAACCCTCAATGTGGTGATCGCCGAGCTTCCTTCCGACGAAGAGCTGGCGCAACAGGAGGGTGAGCCGAAAAAGACCAAGTCCAACAAACTGGGACTGGTGATCGAGGAATTGCCGCCGGTGTTGCGCAAACGGCTCAATGACAGTGATCGCGGCGTGCTGGTGCGCCAGGTGGAAAAAGGGCCGGCACGGGAGGCAGGCATCCGTCCGGGGGATATCATCATGATGATCAACAACCAGGACGTGAAAAGCCCGAAGCAGTTTGCGAAACTGGTGAAGAAATTGCCTAAGGGCAAATCGGTGCCGGTGCTTATCCAGCGCGGTTCTTCACCGGTGTTCCTGCCCCTGAAAATACCAAAATAGCAGCAAATGGCGGCCAGATTTACGGTTTTCGTCCGCAGCGGTTGCCATCTGTGTGAGGAGATGCTGCAGGCACTTGCCGAGTCCCGGAAAAAATGGGATTTTCAAGAGGATGTGGTCGATATCCAGGGGGATCCGTTGCTGGAAGCGCGATACGGCACGCGTGTGCCGGTTTTGACTGCCGGTGACGAGGAACTTTGTTACTACTTTCTCGACCAATCAGTACTGCAACAGTATTTCGATAAAAGCTGAAATTCGTTACAATTGCAATACGGGAAAAAGGCGCTTACGGCGCCTTTTTCATTATGACCTGAAACCCGGTGAAGTGTGACTGATTTAAAATATATTCGTAACTTTTCAATTATCGCCCATATCGATCATGGCAAATCCACGCTGGCGGATCGTCTCATCCAGCTGTGTGGCGGCCTGACGGAACGGGAAATGGCTGAGCAAGTGCTCGACTCGATGGATCTCGAGCGCGAGCGAGGTATTACCATCAAGGCCCAGAGTGTCACGCTGCACTACCAGGCGCGTGACGGCCAGACTTACCAGCTGAACATCATTGATACCCCGGGGCATGTCGATTTTTCCTATGAGGTTTCCCGTTCTCTGGCGGCATGTGAAGGCGCTCTGCTGATTGTCGATGCCTCGCAGGGGGTGGAGGCACAGAGCGTGGCAAACTGCTACACCGCTATCGAGCAGGGGCTGGAGGTCATCCCGGTACTCAACAAGATCGATTTGCCTGCCGCTGAACCGGAACGTGTCATCCGGGAAATCGAGGAAATCATCGGCCTGGATGCGCAGGAGGCACTGCGCGTCAGTGCCAAAACCGGGGAAGGCATTGAAGAGCTGCTGGAAGAAATCATTCGTTTGATCCCCCCGCCGCAAGGAGAGCGGGATGCCCCGCTGCAAGCCCTGATCATCGACTCCTGGTTTGATAACTACCTTGGTGTGGTATCGCTTGTACGCGTCGTCCAGGGCACCTTAAAACCCCGACAAAAGATCCGCATCATGTCGATTGGGCGGGATTATCAGGTCGACCACGTAGGGGTATTCAATCCCAAACGGCTGAACACGGATTCCCTCAAGGCCGGTGAAGTTGGATTTGTGATTTCCGGCATCAAGGAAGTGGACGGGGCGCCGGTCGGTGATACCATCACCCTTGCGGACAATCCGGCGAAGGAGCCCTTGCCGGGCTTTCAGCCCATCCAGCCGCAGGTTTTTGCCGGTTTGTTTCCCGTGGCGGGTGATGATTACGAAAATCTGCGTGAAGCGCTGGCAAAATTGAAGCTCAATGATGCGGCGCTGTTCTACGAACCGGAAACCTCGCAGGCGCTGGGATTTGGCTTCCGTTGCGGTTTTCTGGGCATGCTGCACATGGAGATCATCCAGGAACGCCTGGAACGTGAATATGACATCGATCTGATCACCACGGCGCCGACCGTGGTATTTGAAGTGCTGCACACCAATGGAGAAACACTTCGCATCGATAATCCGGCCGATCTGCCGGAACCGAATTACATCGATGAGATCCGGGAGCCGATCATCACTGCGAATATCCTGGTACCGCAGGAATATGTCGGCAATGTAATCAACCTGTGTATCGAAAAACGCGGCGTGCAAAAACAGATGCAATATCTGGGCAACCAGGTCGCGCTGACTTATGAGTTACCGATGAACGAAATCGTGCTGGACTTCTTCGATCGGCTAAAATCGGTAAGCCGTGGTTATGCTTCGCTCGATTACGAATTCAACCGCTTCCAGGCGGCCAACATGGTTAAACTCGATATTCTCATCAACGGTGAAAAAGTGGATGCGCTATCGGTCATTGTCCACCGTGATTTGGCGCAATCGAGGGGACGGCTGCTGGCGGAAAGAATGAAAGAGATTATTCCGCGGCAAATGTTTGAAGTGGCGATTCAGGCGGCGGTGGGTTCCAAGATACTCGCCAGAACCAATGTCAAGGCATTACGCAAAAACGTCACCGCCAAATGTTATGGTGGTGACATCACGCGCAAACGCAAGCTTTTGGAAAAACAAAAAGCAGGTAAACGCCGCATGAAGCAGGTGGGAAAAGTGGAAATTCCACAGGAAGCCTTTCTTGCGGTCTTGAATGTAGGTAAGGACAAATGAATTTTGATTTCTCGCTGTTATTGTTAATCGTGACGCTGGTGACTGGTGTCATCTGGGGTGCCGACGTACTCTTCTTTGCCAAAAAGCGGCTTCCTCAGGCAGGGGAGGGGGAGGAGAGCAAGGCACGCGAGCCGTTACTGGTGGAATACGCCCGTTTCCTTTTTCCTGTCGTACTGATAGTGCTGTTGCTGCGTGGCTTTCTGGCCGAGCCATTCCGTATCCCCTCCGGCTCCATGTTACCGACCCTGGAGGTGGGGGATTTTATTCTGGTCAACAAGTTTGCCTACGGTGTGCGCCTGCCTGTTTTGCACACCAAAGTGGTTGATTTTAACAGCCCGAAAAAAGGGGACGTAATTGTTTTCCGTTACCCGGAAAACCCCTCTGTCGATTACATCAAGCGTGTTGTCGGTGTGCCCGGAGATGAAATTGCCTACTATAATAAAGTACTGTATGTGAACGGTAAGCAGGCTGAGCTGACACCCAAGGGGGTATACAAAGCAGGCTTTCCGAATATCAAGCAGTTCCGGGAGAAACTTGACGGCGTAGAGCATGACGTGCTGCTCAATGTCATGTACCCTGCGGGTGATTTTGTGGTGCGTGTCCCGGAAAACAGCTATTTTGTACTGGGTGACAACCGGGACAACAGCCGCGACAGCCGTTATTGGGGATTTGTGCCCGATGAAAACCTGATTGGCAAGGCATTCATGATCTGGATGAACTGGGATTTCGGGGAAGCGCCAAAACTGGGACGCATCGGTACGATTATTCATTAAATGAACGAGGAAGCAGGCAAAATGATTTCCATACATAAACAGCGTGGTATGACGCCGATTGGTTGGGTACTTGTTTTTCTGTTGATCGCCTTTGTTACTCTCATCGCGCTTAAACTGATACCGATATATATTGACGGCTACAAGGTGGGCGCAATCGTCAGCAACCTGGAAAATGATTATGAAATACGCGCCATGCCTCCGGGAGGGGTCGTGCGCACCATTCTGAAACGTCTTGATATCAATATGGTTACCGATGTTGAGCCGGAAGATATTCTGGTAGAGCAGAGCGGTGGTGAAATGATAATAACCATAGATTATGAAATCCGTAAAAATTTACTCGGCAATCTTGATGTTGTCGTACGTTTCGATAAAACTGCCAGGGTGCCCATCCGTTGAGTCAGGATCTTTCCCGGCTGATGAAGAGGTTGGGATATCAATTCAAGGACCCGGCCCTACTTACCCTGTCTCTGACCCATCGCAGTGCCGCCGCACGTAACAATGAACGTATGGAGTTTCTTGGTGACGCCATTCTCGGCATGGTGATCAGCGCGGAACTTTTTCAACGCTTCCCACAGGCAACGGAAGGTGAATTGAGCCGTCTGCGTGCGGCGCTGGTGAAGGGGGAAACCCTGGCAGAAATGGCGGCGCAGTTGCAGTTGGGTGAGCATTTGATCCTGGGTTCGGGAGAACTCAAGAGCGGCGGTTTTCGCCGTAAGACCATTCTGGCGGATGCCTTTGAGGCGATCATCGGTGCAATCTACCTGGACAGTGATTTTGATACAGCCAAGCGTTACGTACTGGAGTTTTACAAGGATCGCCTCGATGAAGTCAATCCTGCGAGGGTCAACAAGGATCCTAAAACCCGTTTGCAGGAATATTTACAGAGTCGTGGTGAAGCCTTGCCTGAATATGTAGTCAAGAACATAACCGGAAAATCCCACAACCAGACATTTGAGGTTCAGTGCCAGATTAGCGGTTTGCAGGATTGTCCCGTTGCCAAAGGCAGCAGCCGCAGAAAGGCTGAGCAAGCCGCTGCCGAGCAGGCACTGAAAATGTTGGGCTTATGACTGAAACGCCGGAAAATTACCGTTGTGGTTATGTCGCCCTGGTTGGCAGACCCAATGTGGGCAAATCCACTTTGCTCAACCATCTGTTGGGTCAGAAGATCAGTATCACTTCACGTAAGCCGCAAACCACCCGGCACCAGATCCTCGGCATCAAAACGACGGACGATGCACAGATCATTTATGTCGACACACCGGGAATACATCATAAAGGCAAACGTGCAATGAACCGCTATATGAACCGTGCCGCCACCAGTGTGCTCGAGGGGGTGCATGTTGTGCTGTTTGTGGTTGAGGTTTTGCGCTGGACGGACGAGGATGAACTTGTCCTCAAACGGCTGAAACATTCCGGACTGCCGGTTATTCTTGTGATCAACAAGGTGGATCGTCTTGCGGAGAAGGAAGCCATGCTCCCTTATTTGCAGGAAGTATCGGCCAAGTATGATTTCAAGCACGTCATTCCCGTTTCTGCCTTGAAGAGTGATAACCTCACTGCCCTGGAGAACAGTATCCTGGAGTTTCTCGAGGAATCCGCGCCATGGTTTCCGCAGGAGCAGGTGACAGATCGCAGTGTGCGTTTTCTCACCGCCGAGATCATTCGCGAAAAATTAACACGGGGTCTGGGGCAGGAATTGCCCTATGATCTCACCGTGGAGATCGAGCAATTCCGCGAGGAAAAGAGAAAGGTGCATATCAATGCATTGATTTGGGTGGAACGGGCAAATCAGAAATCCATCGTGATTGGCAAGGGTGGGCAACGCCTCAAGGCCATCGGCCAGCAGGCACGTAAGGATATCGAAGCGATGCTGGATAAAAAGGTGTTTCTTGAACTTTGGGTCAAGGTCAAGGAGGGCTGGTCGGATGACGAACGCGCCATACTCAGTCTGGGTTATCATGATCAATTTGAATAGAACCTGATTGACGGTGAAACCGTCATCGACAGGTTTGCCGGTCATGCCTGAGAGAATGTAAATCAGCCGGGTAAATTCAAGAACAAATACAAAATCATATTTACAATACCGCCACTCCGAACCATATGTGAATATGAACAGACAACATCCCCATAAACATATCAGTCTGCAACCATCGTATATCCTGCACACACGGCCATATCGTGACAGCAGTCTGCTGCTGGAGATCTTTTGCCGTGACCATGGCCGCATCGGTCTGGTTGCCCGCGGGGCGCGAAGCAGCAAACCCCGTTTTGCCGGTTTGTTACAACCTTTCATTCCCATCCTGCTTTCCTGGCACGGTCAGGGCGAACTGGCCACGTTGCGCAGCGCCGAGCCGGGCGGCCCCGCGCCGCTGCTTGCCGGTGACAGACTGTATAGCGCTTTTTATCTCAATGAGTTGTTATTACGTCTGCTGCAGCGTGCCGATCCGCATACCCGGCTGTTCGATGCCTATATTACGGTGCTGTCTGCCCTGGCCGAAAGCAAAAAGGAGGAGGAAAGTTTGCGCCACTTTGAGCAGGTTCTGCTGCAGGAAATCGGTTATGGCCTTATTCTCGACCATGATGTCGAGACAGGTGAAGCCATCGACACCCGGTTACAATATACCTATATATTGGATCGTGGCCCGGTTTTGTGGCAAAAAAACACTCAGCAGGGGATAATCATCCAGGGAAAAACATTACAGGCAATCGCCGCAAACCATTACCCGGACAGCGAAACACGACGGCAGGCCAAACACCTGATGCGGTCGGCCCTGGCTGTGCATCTTGGGGGGCGTCCGTTGAAATCACGGGAACTGTATCGAAAACAGCGATTCCTCTAAAATGCACCGGCTTATGGCCTTGCTTACAGGCGGAATAACGAGTAGTTGCTGCCAGGCCGCATTACCGGGTGAACCGTTTTTAGGAAAAGGAGGAGGGAAGGGGTGTTCGGCTTCGTCTTTTTATTGAATGGCGTGATCACTAAAGCAGGCAACCTTCCGGTACTGCAGTAAAAACAAGGTGGAAAATGAACGATTCTGAACCCATTCTACTTGGTGTGAATATTGACCATGTTGCCAGTCTGCGGCAATCACGCGGCACCTTGTACCCGGAGCCGGTACATGCTGCGCTGCTTGCAGAGCAGGCCGGCGCGGACGGTATTACCCTTCATTTACGTGAGGACCGGCGGCATATCCAGGACAGGGACGTGGAAATTTTGATTGATATGCTGCAGACACGCATGAATCTGGAAATGGCGGTGACCGAAGAAATGCTTGCGGTCGCCGAATGTATTCGCCCTTCCGATTGTTGCCTGGTGCCCGAGCGGCGGGAAGAGCTGACCACCGAAGGCGGCCTTGACGTGGTTGCACAAAAGTCACGCATCAGTGATACCTGTGTTCGCCTGGCAGAAGCGGGGATTCGTGTTTCCCTGTTTATCGATGCGGAAGCCCGCCAGATTGAAGCCGCGGCGGAATGTGGGGCACCGGTGATCGAATTGCATACGGGCCATTTTGCCGATGCCCGCACCGCGGCGGAACAAAAACGGCAGTTGCAAAAAATCGTGCAGGCGGTGGGGCTGGGACTGGATGCCGGCTTGCAGGTTAATGCCGGTCATGGCCTGCATTACCATAACGTCAGCGCGATTGCCGCCATTCCGGGCATTCGTGAACTCAATATCGGTCATGCGATTATTGCTCGCAGCATCTTCTGCGGTTTGCATGATGCTGTTGCCGAAATGAAAAAATTGATGCACAGCGCGCGGCAGGCATGATGATATTCGGTATCGGTACAGATATCGTACGTGTCGCGCGTATGCAAAAAAGCCTTGAGAAGTACGGTGAACGTTTTGCCAGACGCATCCTCACCGAAACGGAATTTGCCGGCTTTCAAAAAAACGTCCGTCCGGCGAATTTTCTCGCGAAACGTTTTGCCGCCAAGGAGGCGACCGCCAAGGCCATGGGCACCGGCTTCAATCAGGGACTGTCACTGCATCACATCAGCGTCGGCCATGATGCGCTGGGGAAGCCACTCCTTGAATTCAGCGGTGCGGCAAGTGACTTCATGAAAAAACACGGAATCGTCGAAAGTCACATCAGCCTTGCCGATGAAGCGGAGTATGCAGTGGCGTTCGTGACGCTGGTCAGCAAATAGATATTTTTTACGCTTGGCAGAAGTCACCAATCGCGTTCCAGCGCAGCCGCTCCGCTTTCCAGTAATTCCACGATGGCCTGGTTGAGGGTTTCAATTTCTGTTGTCAAATCTTCCGCCTGCTGTTTGATGGCACCCTCCAGCCGCCTGGCGGCTTCGCGCAGGGCGGGTACCCCGCAATAGGCGGTGGAGCCGTAGATCTTGTGGGTATGGTCCCACAACGCCTGGCTGTCCGAGTCGGCAAAGGCCTGGTTGACTTTGTCCCGCAGAACGGGCAGATCGTTAAGCAACATGGTGAACAACTCTTTCGCGAGTTCGGGATTGCCACCCGCTTGTTCAATCGCGTACGGAATATCCAGGATCTCAGACATGTTTTTTCAGCCGCTGCGTGTTCGAAGACAGAAACTCTATGTGACAAACGCCTGCAGGTCAATGCTGTTTTCCTGTGGAGATTGACGTTTTCTGACCGCTCCGGATCCGATACACTTGCCAGAGGGAAGTGAGAGGACAACAGTAGTGAGCTTATGAGTACGAAATACCCCACAATTGAGGATTTTGTCGGCAACACCCCGCTGGTGTGCCTGCAGCATCTTGGTGGTGACACATCCAATACCATCCTGGTGAAACTGGAAGGCAACAATCCGGCAGGATCGGTGAAGGACCGGCCGGCGATCAGTATGATAAAACACGCCGAGGAGCGTGGGGAAATCAGACCCGGTGATACCCTGATCGAGGCGACCAGCGGAAATACCGGCATCGCGCTCGCAATGGCCGCTGCGATCAGAGGTTACAGGATGGTGCTGATCATGCCGGAAAGCATGAGTATCGAACGCCGTGCGGTAATGAAAGCCTACGGGGCGGAGATCATCCTGGTCAGCAAGGAAGAGAGTATGGAGGGTGCCCGCGATCTGGCCGAAAAGATGGCGGCAGAGGGAAAAGGCAAGCTGCTGGATCAGTTTTCCAACCCCGATAATCCCCGTGCCCATTATGAAACCACCGGCCCGGAGATATGGCGCGACACCCACGGTGAGATCACCCATTTTGTCAGCGCCATGGGGACGACCGGTACCATCATGGGCACTTCACGTTATTTGAAGGAGCAGAATCCCGATGTCTGTATTGTCGGCGTGCAACCTGCCGAAGGCGCCAGAATTCCCGGTATTCGCCGCTGGCCCAAAGCGTATCTGCCAACCATTTTTGATGCATCCCGGGTGGATCTGACGCTGGATGTCAGCCAGCAGGAAGCAGAAGACACCACCCGTTTGCTGGCGGCACGTGAGGGGATCTTCTGCGGGATCTCATCCGGTGGTGCGGTGGCGGCAGCATTGCAGCTCAACCGGGAGGTCGAAAATGCGGTGATCGTGACCATCATCTGTGACCGTGGCGATCGCTATCTCTCGACGGATGTTTTTCCTGCCTGATCATTTTTTGTTTATTTACTTGAGTGGTTGACACAACTACATGAACATCTTTGTCTTCGATATTGAAACCATACCTGACGTGGAAGGCGGCCGCCGCCTCTATAACCTGGAAGGACTGAGTGACCAGGAAGTGGCCAACATCATGTTTCACAAACGCCGCCAGGAGACCGGTAACGAATTTTTACGTTTGCATCTGCACCGCGTAGTGGCGATATCCGTTGTGCTACGCAGTCGTGAGCGTCTGGCCGTCTGGTCGCTGGGTAACGAGGATGCCGGTGAAAAGGAGATCATCGAGCGTTTTTTCAATGGAATCGATAAATATATCCCCACCATCGTTTCCTGGAACGGCAAGGGGTTTGATCTGCCGGTACTGCATTATCGTTCCCTGTTGCACGGTATTGCGGCGCCACGCTACTGGGAAAGCGGGGATAATGATCAGAGTTTCCGCTGGAATAATTATCTCAGCCGTTACCATCGGCGTCATACCGATTTGATGGATGTGTTGGCCGGCTATGAAATGCGGGCGGTTGCGCCGCTGGATGAAATTGCCAGCTTGCTTGGTTTTCCCGGCAAAATGGGAATGAGTGGCGCCAAGGTATGGGACAATTATCTCGCGGGCGATATCGCCGGGATCCGCAATTATTGTGAAACAGATGTGTTAAACACCTATCTGGTGTATCTGCGTTTTGAGCTGATCAATGGTAACCTCACCGCGGAAGAGTATCAGCAGGAATGCCAACTTGTTCGCGATACCCTGCAACAGGAAAACAAACCGCATTTTGACGAATTTCTGTCCCACTGGCAGAATTAATCGTTATATTCGAGTCAATCCGTGCCACGCCGCCGTAAAAAGAAAATTCCAACTGAAACGCCAGAGGTTGAAATCGAGTCGCTCTCCCATGACGGGCGGGGTATTGCCCGGCTTGAAGGAAAAACGGTTTTTATCGATGGCGCCTTGCCGGATGAGCACGTACGCTTTCGCTATATTCGCTGCCGCAGCAAGTTCGATGAAGGGGAAGTCCTCGAAGTGCTCAAGGCATCGGCATACCGGGTCATGCCGGAATGTGAGTTTTTCCGGCGCTGTGGTGGTTGCAGCCTGCAGCATTTGCAATCCGCTGAACAGATAAAATTCAAACAATGTACGTTGTTGGAAAACTTTCGGCATATCGGCAAAGTAACGCCGCAGACGGTGCTGCCACCGTTGAGCGGGCCGAGCTGGGGATACCGGCAAAAAGCCCGCCTGGGTGTGCGTTTTGTGCGCAAGAAAAACCGTGTGCTGGTAGGGTTTCGTGAAAAACACAGTGCCTTTCTTGCCGAGATGCACCATTGCCGGATACTGCACCCGCAAATTGGTGAACATTTGCACGATTTGTCTGAAATGATCGGGCAACTGAGCTGTTATGACAAAATCGCCCAGATTGAAGTGGCCATCGGCGAAGCAGCCGCCGCCCTGATTTTCCGGAATCTGGTTGCCTTGACGAAGGACGACAGAAAAACCATCAGTGAATTTGGAAAAAACTTTGGTTTCCAGATTTACCTGCAACCCAAGGGACCCGATACCGTTAGCTTGCTTTGGCCGGAAAAGGCGGAACTGACATACGCTTTACCCGGCGAGGGGATCAAATTTACCTTCCAGCCGAATGACTTTACCCAGGTAAACAGCGAGATCAACCGCAAAATGATCCGGCAGGCATTGGCCCTGCTTGACCTGAATACAGAGGATGAGGTGCTGGAATTGTTTTGTGGTCTGGGAAACTTTACCCTGCCAATCGCAAAACGGGTAAAGAAGGTTACAGCGGTGGAGGGAGATGCAGGCCTGATCCAGCGTGCACGGGCCAATGCCGGGCGAAACCGAATTGAAAACGTCGAATTCCATGTGGCAAATTTAATGGAAAGTGTTGAAGGTGTTCCCTGGTTACGCCGGCAGCAATGCAATAAGGTGTTTCTGGATCCGCCGCGCAGCGGTGCGCTTGAGATGTTGCCGCCTGTCGCCGCACTCAAACCCGGACGGATCGTCTATGTTTCATGCAATCCGGCAACCCTGGCGCGTGATGCGGGAATACTGGTAAATGAATACGGTTATCGTTTACAAAAAGCGGGCGTTATGGACATGTTTCCGCATACTACGCATGTTGAATCCATTGCACTTTTTGTTAAAGAATGATTTATGGCAATCGAAATAGAACGTAAATTTCTGCTGCGCGATGACAGTTGGCGAAAATCGGCAACAGCGGGCATCCCGATAAAACAGGGTTATTTAATCGGCGCCAAGCAGGCGTCAGTGCGGGTGCGTTTACAGGGCGAAAAGGCAAACCTCAATATCAAAAGCATGACCCTGGGCGTAACACGCCAGGAATATGAATATTCCATCCCGCGGGAGGATGCGCTCGAACTGCTGACCACCTTGTGCACCCAACCCATTATCGAAAAGACACGTTACCGCGTGACATATGCCGGCAGCGAATGGGAGATCGATGTCTTCGAGGGGGAGAACGCCGGGCTTGTCGTGGCGGAAATCGAATTGACCGATGAGAATGAATCTTTTGAAAGACCACCCTGGCTGGGCAGGGAAGTCTCGCAGGAACCACGCTATTATAATACCTGCCTGGCGAAACATCCCTACAAGGCGTGGGATTAGCGCATGCATATCGACATTGACATCGGTCGACAGAGGCTGCTCCTCCTGGATGGCAAACAGACGCTGATGGCATTCAGCATTTCCACTGCAAAAAACGGCCCTGGCGAAAAACAGGGCAGCGAACAAACACCACGGGGCTGGCATGTGATCCGCGCAAAGATCGGCAGTGGTCAGCCGCTCAACTGCGTGTTTGCAGGGCGGCGCCCGACCGGTGAGATCTACAGTCCGGCACTTCGCCAACAACAGCCGCAACGTGACTGGATCCTGACGCGAATACTGTGGCTCAGCGGCGTGGAGAAAGGGCGAAACCGCCTTGGTGATGTTGATACCATGCGACGTTATATTTATATTCACGGTTGTCCTGATGAGGATAAAATGGGTATGCCCGGTTCCCATGGTTGTATAAAAATGCGCAACCAGGACGTCATCCGTTTATTTGATGCCGTGCCCTACGGCACGCGGGTCTATATACACGAATAGATTTTTTAAAAAATATTTATAATTATCATGTCACTCGGCCCCATAATGCTCGATCTGCAGGGTGTGGAACTCACGCCTGAAGAAGGTGAGATTCTCGCGCATCCACTGGTGGGTGGTGTGATTTTGTTCAGTCGTAATTTTGAATCCGTGGAACAACTCGAAGCATTGCTCCAGGCGATTCACGCCCTGCGCAGACCAAAATTGCTGATCGCGGTTGATCATGAAGGTGGCAGGGTGCAACGTTTCCGGGACGGCTTTACCCCTTTGCCTGCGGCCGCGAGATTCGGAGAAATCTACGAGCAGGATCATAAACGCGCACGTCATCTGACGGAGCTTGCCGCCTGGCTGATGGCGATTGAATTGCGTGCTGTGGGTATCGACTTCAGTTTTGCGCCGGTATTGGACGTGGATCATCGATGCAGCCAGGTAATCGGTGACCGGGCATTTCATCAGAATCCGCAGGTGGTGGCGGAACTGGGCCATGCATATATTAAAGGCATGTATGAGGCGGGTATGGCGGCCACGGGGAAGCATTTTCCCGGTCATGGCGCGGTGGAAGCCGATTCCCATAGCGACCTTCCTGTGGATGAGCGTGATTACCATGATATCTATGCCCACGATATTCTTCCTTTCAAACGCCTGATCCATCATGGTCTGGCGGCGGTTATGCCGGCTCATGTGGTTTATCCAAAAGTGGACAGGTATCCAGCGGGTTTTTCCGCCCATTGGTTGAAGGAGATATTGCGTCATCGCCTCGGTTTTGAAGGGGTTATTTTCAGTGACGATCTTGACATGCAGGGCGCCAGTGTTGCCGGTGAAAAATACGTGGATCGTGCCAGAGCCGCGCTTGGGGCCGGCTGTGATATGGTGTTGCTCTGCAACAACCGTCAGGGTGCAATCGAGGTGCTGGAGAATCTCGGCGAGATCAATGATCCTGTTGCACATTTGCGTCTTGCCCGTATGCATGGACGGCACGAGATCAACCGCACACAATTGCACAAAATGCAAAAATGGAAAGAGGCCTCGAATCTGTTGTTACGCTATCAGGATAATCCCAGCCTGGATCTCGCTTTTTAACAAAGGACATACGGCAGATGACAATCGAAGAGATCCGACAATTTATCGCACAGTTTGATCAGGAAAAACTCTGGATCATCAAGATATTTCTGATTGTTTTTGTAACCTTGATGATCAACATGATCCAGAAACGCATCCTGCAGCGGCTACGCCAGCGTCTGGAAAAGACCGCCAATCTTTGGGACGATGCCTTCGTTCATGCCCTGATATCGCCTCTCAGTCTCCTGATCTGGGTTCTTGGTCTCAGTCTGGCGTTACAGATCATTAACATAAAATCTGTTCCGGTGATCCGCGAATTGGGGATTATCATTGCGATCAGCTGGATGCTGTGGCGCCTTATCACATTCGTAGAGGCGAATATTCTGCACCAGCAGGAAATTGCCGGTAAAGTCGTGGATAAAACCACAGCCAATGCGATCAGTCAGTTAATGCGCGTCTCGGTTGTGATTACCTCAATATTGGTGGCGCTTGAGTCCATGGGGTTCAATATTTCCGCCATTCTGGCCTTTGGAGGTATTGGGGGTATCGCAGTTGGTTTTGCCGCCAAGGATCTGCTTTCAAATTTCTTTGGTGGTATCATGATTTATCTGGATCGTCCTTTCTCGGTAGGGGACTGGATCCGCTCACCAGACAAGGAAATTGAAGGTACGGTGGAAAAAATCGGCTGGCGCCTGACGGTCATTCGCACATTTGACAAACGGCCCTTGTATGTTCCCAATTCTGCCTTTGCCACGATTGCGGTGGAAAATCCGTCGCGCATGAGTCATCGCCGCATCTTCGAGACTTTCGGTGTGCGATACGAGGATGCAACAAAATTGCCTGCGATTGTCTCGGCGGTGAAGGAGATGTTGATGGCGCACGAGGAAATCGATCAGAGCCAGACGATGATTGTCAATTTCAACAGTTTTGCAGCATCCTCGCTGGACTTTTTTGTCTATACCTTTACCCGCACCACCGACTGGATCAAGTACCATGAAGTCAAACAGGATGTGCTGTTTAAAATCAACGGGATTGTAGAAGCGCACGGCGCTGCCTTTGCCTATCCTACTTCAACCCTGCATGTCGATGATATTATTGAAATAAAACAGGCAAACCCGATACAGGAGCAAACATGAATCCGGATGAAATCAACAAGGTCCTTGCCGAAGCCGATTGCCTCTACAGTCAGGCGGATGTGGAAAAACAACTGGAGCGGGTGGCGCAGGCGATAACGGCAGACCATGCAGACAAATTACCCATTGTTTTATGCGTAATGACAGGGGCGATTGTTCCCGCCGGTCATCTGTTGACGCGTCTGCACTTTCCGCTCGAGGTTGATTATATTCATGCAACCCGTTACCGCGGGGATACCCGCGGTGGTGAGATACATTGGGAAATGGAACCTGCCACCGAGCTGCGCAACCGGGATGTGATCATTGTCGACGATATCCTGGATGAAGGTTACACGCTTGCATCCATCGTCGAATATTGCCAGCAGGCCGGTGCAGCAAACATTTCCACCATGGTGCTGGTTGAAAAGCAGCACGAGCGCAAACACGGTATCCAGGCGGATTATGTGGGGCTGAAGATAGAAGATCGCTACGTATTTGGATACGGTATGGATTACAAGGGTTATTTGCGCAACATTGCCGGCATCTATGCCGTTAAAGGAATGTAGGGGAAAACAGTTATATGTCGAGTGTCGCAATCATTGGCGGAACGGGTTTGACCTCCTTGCAGGGTCTGGAGATCACCGGGCGTGAAATCATGCAGTCTCCCTATGGTGAACCTTCCGGTATTCTCATCCATGGTACTTTTTACGGCCATGAAGTGATCTTTCTGCCGCGGCATGGTTCCGGTCATACCATCCCGCCGCACAAGATTAACTACCGTGCAAATATCTGGATCCTCAAGGAAGCCGGGGTCAGCCAGGTGATTGCGGTAAACGCGGTTGGCGGCATCAGGAAGGACATGGCTGCAAATTGTCTGGTGATCCCGGATCAAATCATCGATTATACCTGGGAGCGTAACAATACCTTTTTTGAGGATTGCACCAGCCAGGTGGTGCATGTGGATTTCACCGATCCCTATTGTGAATCACTTCGCCAGCAATTGCTGCAAGGTGCGGCGGCTGCCAATATCGACGTGATAGCGCATGCCACCTATGGAGCAACCCAGGGACCGCGGCTCGAATCGACCGCAGAGATCAACAAGCTGGAACGGGATGGTTGTGACATCGTTGGCATGACAGGGATGCCGGAGGCGGTTCTCGCGCGTGAGCTGGAACTCTGTTATGCCAGTGTTGCCCTCGTCGTCAACCGGGCAGCCGGCCGCGGCAACGGTATCATCACCATGGAAGAAATTGAACAGAATATCAACAGCGGTATGGTGCAGGTGCGTAAATTACTGGAACACACCATTCCGTTGTTATAGTCCCTGCCTTACTGTTTGGGTTCAAAAGGTGTGATCATGATCAGCATGCCGATCAAGGGGTTGTCGAGATAATGTAATTCCCGGCTGCGCATGCGCCTGCGGGTTTGTTTTAAACGATAAACGACAGGCTGGATCGTGTCTTCCGTCTTTTCCATGGCGTAAATGTCCTTTTCTGCTGTGGCAAGCTGTGGGCGAAACACGATATCGGCGCTCACATGTAAGTAGCGTGCCAGGATTACCTTGATCAACCCTTCCAGATTGCCTGCTTCGGGCGTTCGCCATACAGGTTTGCTTGCTTCGCCTTCCACCTCTATCGTATTTTCTGCAACTGGTATGGCAGCAGGGATCTGACGGTTGAAATAGACACTCAGCGCCGTGTCTTTCGGCATCCCCGGCTGCCTCCAACCGGTGTGCAACAACACCCGGCGTGATTCGGATTCCTCGATTTTGGCCGCCTGCTCGTTCAGCCGGTACTCGTTGGCGCGTAATGGCTTGAAGGTATATTTGGGATTGAATTCTTTTGGTATTGGTCCAGGATAAGGTTGTCCGATTTTGATCACCTTTTCCGGTGGCAATTCGAGTTCCACACTGGCAGGCCAGTTTTCAGACAGGGGTGCCTGGGGATCGAGATTTTCGAACAATATGATCTCGACATCGTAATAACGTGTTTCCTGTGCCGTTACGCTGGCACAAAACAGGCTGAGGAGGAGAATGAGCGTGGCTTTCGACAAGTTATTCATATCCGTCTTTGAGTGTGTTAATTTTGCTATGCTTCTTCCCGGGAAACTGTTATGGCCGTCAAAGAAACGCTTAAAATGGGACATCCGCTGTTGTCACAGGTGGCCCAAGCCGTCACCGATTTTAACACGCCGGAGCTTTCTGCGCTTGTACAGGATATGTTCGATACCATGGCCGCCCTCGATGGTGCCGGCCTGGCGGCACCACAAATCGGTGTGAGCCGGCGCGTGGTGATTTTCGGCGTGGAGGCCAATCCCCGCTATCCGGAAGTGGAGGAGGTGCCAATGACCGTCTTGATCAACCCTGAAATCGAGGTGCTCGAGCAACGCCAGGAGGAAGGATGGGAAGGCTGTCTCAGCCTGCCGGGTCTGCGGGGGCTGGTACCCCGTTATGTGCATATCCGCTACAGCGGTTACGATCCGGCAGGGAAGCGGTTTGCACGGGAAGCGAGCGGTTTTCATGCGCGTGTGGTGCAACATGAAGTCGATCACCTGGACGGCATTTTGTACCCGCAACGCATCCGGGATTTGCGCAATTTTGGTTTTGAATCGGAGTTGTTTCCGGAAGCGACACTGGAAAATACCTCACCCGCAGCGCGTGAATAAATCCAGCTGCATCATCAGGCCTGCTGTGGTTAAATACGCGTTCCGCATCCCGCTTCATTTTTGACTTTTTTGCGGGATTCGCATCGAAGCCGGTGGATCTTTTCATGAGAGGCTGTGAATGCATCCCCTCTGAACGGCAAGCCGATGTCAGTGTTATGGATTGCAGGAATAACAAACACGCATTATGCCGGATGATGTCATTTACCCTCTGATCAAATTCATTCACGTTAGCGCCGTGATGATCAGTCTTTCCCTGTTTTCGCTGCGCAGCCTCTGGAAAATCACGCAAAACCCCATGCTGGACAAACGCTGGGTTTACCGTTTGCCCCAGGTCAATGATACGGTGTTACTCACCGCGGGGATCCTGCTGGCGCTGACGATCAAACAGTATCCTCTGCAACAGGACTGGTTAACGGCAAAACTGCTGGCGCTGTTTGTCTATATCGGCCTGGGAATGCTGGTGATGCGCGGCAAGTTCGGCCTGCGTCCGCGTATCGCGCTGATATTGACCGCGATAGCCGTGTTTGGCTATATCGTCGGTGTGGCGCTGAGCAAGCAACCCGGCTGGTTTCTGACGCTGTTCGCATAACGGTAACAACGCCATTCAGAGTACCCTTGCTCAGGCGGCCTCTTTCCTGCTGAGGGTGTCCAAAAGATATTCCACCATGTTGAAACGGGCTTCGGCATCCGGCAGCTCATGGATGATGCGCAGTTTATCATTGCCGTCCAGCTTATAGATATTCGGCTGGCTCTGGATAAGATGAATGATCCGGGTGGGATCGATATCCGGTTTTTCTGTAAACAGCAGGCGCCCGCCACTGGTACCGATGTTGATTTTCTCGATTCCCAAGGGGGTGGCCTTGAGTTTGAGCGCGGTCTGGCGAAACAGTATTTTAACCGCATCGGGTAGCAGGCCAAAGCGATCGATCATTTCCACCTGCAGTTCATGTAATTCGTGGTCATCCGCGGCACTGGCAATGCGTTTGTACATGATCAATCTTTCATGGACATCGGGCAGATAATCTTCCGGGATGAGGGCGGGGAGGTGCAGTTCGATTTCGGTGGCGTGGTGCAGTGGTTTTTCGAGTTCGGGTTGCTCGCCCTGTTTCAGACTTTTGACGGCGCGTTCGAGTAACTCGGTATACATGCTGTAACCGATTTCCATGATTTGTCCGCTCTGTTCCTCGCCCAGCAACTCACCCGCGCCCCGTATTTCCATGTCATGGGTGGCAAGGGTGAAACCGGTGCCAAGGGATTCAATGGATTCAATCGCCTCGAGACGTTTGCGCGCATCGACGCCCAATGCCTTGCGTTGCGGGATGATCAAATAGGCATAGGCCCGGTGGTGGGAGCGGCCGACACGACCGCGCAACTGATACAGTTGCGCCAGACCGAAACGATCCGCACGGTTCATGATAATCGTGTTGGCAGTGGGAATGTCGATACCGGTTTCGATAATGGTGGTGCACACCAGCAGGTTGAAGCGCTGGTGATAAAAATCGGACATCACCTGTTCCAGTTCCCGTTCACGCATCTGGCCGTGGGCATAGCGCACCGTGGCTTCCGGTACCAGCTCGGCGATTTTTCTTGCCTCGCGCTCGATGGTTTCCACTTCATTGTGCAGAAAATAGACTTGCCCGCCGCGCTTGATTTCGCGCAAACAGGCTTCCTTGATCAGCGCATCTTTCCATTCGGTGACAAAGGTCTTGATTGCCAGGCGCCGTGCGGGCGGCGTGGCGATAATCGAGAGGTCGCGCATGCCGGACATCGCCATGTTCAGCGTGCGCGGAATGGGTGTGGCGGTGAGGGTGAGAACGTCCACTTCCGCGCGCAGTGCCTTGAATTTGTCCTTCTGCCGCACGCCAAAGCGGTGCTCCTCGTCGATGATCACCAGACCCAGGTTATGGTATTTGACGTCATCCTGCAGCAGCTTGTGGGTGCCGATGACGATATCCACCTTGCCTTGCTGCAGATCCGCGAGGATCCGGTCCTGCTGTTTTTTGCTGCTGAAGCGTGACAGGGATTCCACCCGCACCGGCCAGTTGGCAAAGCGGTCGCGGAAGTTCTCCAGATGCTGCTGGGTCAGCAGGGTGGTGGGGGCCAATACCGCAACCTGTTTGCCAGCCTGCACCGCAACGAAGGCTGCCCGCATGGCGACCTCGGTTTTGCCAAACCCCACATCGCCGCAAACCAAGTGATCCATGGGCTTGTCATCCCGCATGCTGGAGAGCACGTTATCGATGGCGGCCTGCTGATCCGGGGTTTCTTCAAAGGGAAATTCAGCGGCAAAGGCGCGGTATTGCGCCTCATCCAGCGGATAACGAAAGCCGCTGCGGGCTTCCCGCCGGGCATAGATTTCCAGCAATTCGGCTGCCACATCCCGCACCCGTTCACGGGCCTTGCGCTTGGCCCGTTCCCACTGGCCGCTGCCCAGTTTGTGTAACGGGGCGTTATCGGGTGCGGCGCCGGTGTACCGGCTGATGAGATGCAATGAGCTGACCGGCACATACAGTTTGTCACCGCCGGCATACTCCAGGGTGAGGAATTCGGTGTCGGTCTCACCCACCTCCAGGGTCTGCAACCCAAGGTAGCGCCCCACGCCGTAGTCCTCGTGCACTACCGGGGCACCGGGAGAGAGTTCGGCCAGGTTGCGGATAATGCTGTCAGCATCCCTTGCCACGTGTTTGCGCCGCCGCCGTTGCATCACCTGCATGCCGAACAGTTGCGGTTCGGCAATGATGGCCAGCTCCGGCTCGGTCAGGATCACCCCTTGTTCGAGGGGGGCCACGGTGATTCCGAGCCTGGTTTCACCTTGCAAAAACATCTGCCAGTTTTCGACCAGGACCGGATGGATATCATGATCCCGCAGCAACGAGAGCAGGTATTCCCGCCGTCCGGTGGTTTCAGCAGCAAACAGGATGCGCCCATGGAATGTCTGCAGAAAGTTTTCAAGTGCCGCGGTCGGGCTGCTTGCCCGGACGTCCAGATGCAGGCTGGGTGGGGCGCTGCTGGCATAATTGACCCCTGAAGTGGAGGTCAGTTTGAAATGTTGAAACGCCACCCGCGGCCGGCTTTTCAGCTGGGCAAAAATTTCGGGAACGGGGATGAACACCTCGCAAGGGGGGAGCAGGGGGCGTTCAACATCGTGCCGCAGCTGTTCGTAGCGCCCGTTGATGTCTTGCCAGAATCGTTCTGCTTCCGCCTCGACGCTGTCGGTGGTGAGCAGAAGCCCGTTTTCAGGCAGATAATCAAACAGGCTGGCAAGCTTGTCGAAAAACAATGGCAGGTAGTACTCGATACCGGCGGACGAGAGGCCGTGGCTGACATCGCGGTAGAGTGCGGATTGCCGCGGATCCCCTTCGAAACGGGCACGGTAGGCCTGGCGAAAACGGGACACGCCTTCTTTGTGAAGCGGAAATTCCCGTGCCGGTAGCAGTTTGACGGTATCCACTGTTTCAATGGAGCGCTGGCTTTCCGGATCGAAGGTACGGATGCTTTCAATTTCGTTGTCGAACAGTTCGATGCGGAACGGCACCTTGCTGCCCATGGGGAACAGATCGAGCAGGCTGCCACGTACGGCAAATTCACCATGCTCCATCACCGAGGAGACACAATGGTAGCCGCTGGCTTCGAGTTGCAGCCGCATGCTTTGCAGCTCCAGCGTCTGCCCGGGATCGAGCAGCAGGCTGTTGGCAGCAAGGTAATCGCGCGGTGCCAGCCGGTGCATCAGGGTTTGAACCGAGACCAGCAGGATCCCCTGTTGCAACTGTGGCAAGCGGCTGAGGCAGGTGAGGCGCTCTGAAATGATATCCTGATGGGGCGAAAAAGCGTCGTAGGGGAGGGTCTCCCAATCCGGAAAGTGCAGTATCGGCAGCGTGCTATCCGGCAGGAAGAAGCGGAGTGCGTATTCCAGCTGTTGCGCTTCGCTGGTGTTGCCGGTGATCAGCAGCAGCGGCCCCTGATGTTGCTCTGCCGCGCGGCTGATCGCCAGGGCGGCACTGTTACCGTACAGTTGGCCCCAGCGGGATATCACCCCCGGTTTGTCAGGGATCACCGGCGAGAGTGGACTGAGATAGGGAACTGTCATGAAAATGGTTTCAGCAACGAGCAGCAGGCAGGAGATTATCGAGAAGCGCTATTCTACTCGGACTGGCAGGTAAAAAAAAAGCCGGAATGGTTCCGGCTTTTTCGATCTGACGGTAAAAATCAGAATTTGAGGTAGACGCCGGCAAAGGGGCCCTTGAACTCCAGATTACCGGAATAATTGTCCGTATCATCGAGTTTGTAGGTCTGGGTGCGGTAACCGGCTTCCACACCGACAAAATAGTCGCTGGTATAGGAAACCTTCGCGGTCACATCCGAAATGGCGCTGCCTTTCAGGGAGACATAGGTCCCCTCGACGCTCAGCATCAAGCCGGGAAGCGGGGAGGCGCCCACCATCGCATACAGCATCGGCAGGGTGAGTTTGATACTGTCGCTGGTGCTGCCGGTAGTACGGCCGGTGACGGTATAACTGATGTCGAGACTCTTGACATTCAGGCCCAGATCCACGCTCACCACATTGTCGAGCAGTTCCCAATAGGCGGTGATATCCGTTTGATTGAATTTGAAAGTGTTTTCGATGTATTCGTTCAGGTTGTAGGTCTGGCCATTCACCGTAATCGAGCGGGTCAGGTTACCGCTGCCGGAGTGTTCCAGTTTGGTGGAACTCAAACGCACATTCGGCAGGACGGGAACCGGGTGTTCCAGGGTGACGAACAGGTAGTTCTGGTTTTCCGATTTCCAGAACAGATCTTTTTCCACATCCACTGAAGTGTCCGGCAGTTTTCGTACATCGCCACTTGGTGTGTCCCGCCAAATGCCGCCACCCGCGGCGACCGAAACGACATCTGCGGAGGCGATTCCTGGCAAGGCCAGCAGGGCGCTGAGTAATAAAGGGCCTACTGATTTCATATTCTGTTCCCTCGAGCTTGTTAGTTAAATTTTTTTATTTATCGGCACTTAAGAAAGAAACTTAAGTTCATACTTTTATATGAGTTTATCATACGGTTTTGTGAATGAAATCACAAAACCCGTCCCGCAGGGCAAAAAGGCAAATTCAGTCACGAAAACGCAATGTGAGATCGCCATAGGCATCAATCTGTCTGTCGCGAAAGTAGGGCCAGATGCGGCGGATTTCCTCGCTGTGCCGCATATCGAGGGGTGTCACCAGCACATGATCCGCGTTGTGTGGGGCTTCGGCCAGTATTTCACCCTGTGGCCCGGCGACAAAGCTGCCGCCCCAGAAATGAATGGAAGCGCTGCCATCTTCTGTGGATTCGATACCGGTACGGTTGCAGCAGAGCACGGGCAGTCCGTTGGCAATCGCATGGGCCTGCTGGATGGTGCGCCAGGCGCCGAACTGGCGTCGTTGTTCGGCTTCGTCATCCCTGTCATCCCAGCCAATCGCGGTGGGGTAAAGTAACAATTCCGCACCCGCCAGCGCCATCAGCCTGGCGGCTTCCGGATACCACTGATCCCAGCAGATCAGCACACCGAGTCTGCCGATGGAAGTGTCGATGGGGGTGAACCCCAGATCGCCCGGGGTAAAATAAAATTTTTCGTGATAACCGGGATCATCCGGGATATGCATTTTGCGGTAACAGCCGGCCAGCGAGCCATCCGTATCGAGAACCGCCGCGGTGTTGTGATACACACCTGCGGCGCGCCTTTCAAACAGCGAGGCGACGATGACGAGTTGCAGCTCTTTCGCCAGACGGGCAAGCCGTTCCGTCGTTGCACCGGGAATGGCTTCCGCCAAATCAAAAAAACGCGTCTCCTCCGTCTGGCAAAAGTAGGGATAGTTGTGCAATTCCTGTAACAGTACCAGTTTGGCGCCCTCACGGCTGGCTGAGCGAATACCCTTTTCCAGGGTTTCGAGATTCTCCTCCGGCGTTTTGTGGCAACGATGCTGAACCAGGGCAACGGTGAGTTGTGCTGTCTTCATAATCAATGTTTTCTAAATACCTGATAATACGAACTTCCAAAGTATAACGTATCGAAATTGTCGTTTAGCTGGGGTATGCTGTCGGCAAACAAAATAATAAACATCTGCCGGAAAGGAATTGGAGCATGCTATATCTGCACATCAAACTGTTGTTGATCACGTTCATTCTGTCAGTGTTTCTGCTTGGATGTTCCGAGGCCGAGATCGAGCGGCATATGGAGGAAACGCTGTTTTCCTACGAACGGGCGATCCGCTGGCTTTCACTGGTTGATGCCAGTGCTTTCCAGAAACGACCGGAACACATCACCGACGAGGAGATCCAGCGTCATAAAAAGATCCGTGTCACGGCATATAACGTGATACAGATCCAGTATGCACCGAAGAAAGTGATGCAAATGGTTGAAATCCGCTATTACCACAAAGACAATCCCGTCGAACGCAGCATGATTGACCGGCAAACTTGGGAATATGATGAGGAACGTGAACGCTGGTATCTCATTACCGCTTTGCCGCGTTTTAAATAGGCGCTAAAACACCGGAAGGGAGCTGCATGCTGATACAGTGCAGGCTGCCGTATTGCCGGATCAGCGGCCGGCAATCAATCCCGATTATTTCCCGTTCCGGGAAACACGCCTGCAACCGTTCACGGGCCAGTTTGTCATGCGGGTCGTGGTA
Source organism: Chromatiales bacterium (assembly GCA_027032075.1). GTDB lineage: Bacteria > Pseudomonadota > Gammaproteobacteria > UBA6429 > Thiohalophilaceae > JAJRYG01. The sequence goes on from JALVOC010000089.1 coordinate 389,680, forward strand.
CTGGGGCACCAGCACTGCCTGGTTAATCACGAGAAAATTGGCATAACTGGCGGGCAGGCGTTGGCCGCTGGAATCATAAATCGCCTGCGGGATGGGCAGTTCAACGATTCGGTAAGGCTCACCACAGGCATCCCTGAATTGTCCCAATTCGTCACGCAGGGCGCCAAGGGGACGATGGTGTTCATCCTCCGCATCGTCACAACTGCTGCAGGCAATGGTATGGGTGTCGCAGAAACGCGCCAGCATGTCGATATGGCCGTCGGTATCGTCGCCCGCCAGCCAGCCCTGGCTCACCCATAAAAAGCGTGACACGCCGAGCGTCTGTTTCAGCAGGCGCTCAATCCCGGCCTGGCTCTTCACGGGATTACGGTTGGGGTTCAACAGGCAGGCGGTGGTGGTCAGCAGGGTTCCTCTACCATCACTGTCGATGCTCCCGCCTTCCAGCACCAGATCGTGGGTCTCCAATTCAATGTCGCCAAAGGCCCCCTGGGCATGGAGTCCCTGGGCGATCAGATCATCCCGCTCATGTGGATATTTGTTGCCCCAGCCGTTGAAACGGAAATCCAGCAGGCGGGGACGGCCGTTGTGCATCACGCATATCGGGCCGTAATCACGCACCCAGGTGTCGTTTGCGGGCTGGATGCAAAATTGAACGCGTCCCGGGGCGATATTTTCCCGTAATAACAGATGGCTGACATGTGTCTTGTGTGCTTCGTTCTGGCAGATGATCAGCAGCCGCTCAAAACGCGTGATTACCTTGGCGAGGTGCCGGTAGACGGCTTCCACCTCCCGCAAAAATGGCCCCCAGTCACTGTCTGCATGCGGCCAGGTGAGCATCACACCACTCTGGCTGGCCCATTCTGCAGGCAAGTAACGGGAGGGGGACATGGCGGCCGTGGAAACGGATCAGATGCGCCGAGGGAAAGGCGTGGGGTTACAAAGGCGACAAGGCAATTAACGCGGTTGTTTGTTGGTTACCACCGCATTGATGACATACTGGTATTCGAAATAGACCGAAAAATCGTCATAGTCCCAGCGGGTAATAGGCGGTTCACCCACTTCCGGGTGTTTCTCCAGCGGGGGGCCAAATTTCTCTTCCACCTGGATCATGGTCATACCCCGCCCGGGCAGGGTGACAGAATAGCCGCCGCTGCTCTCTGTCGCTTGTGATTGGGCTGGTGTCGCTGTGGCATTTTGGGCAGGTGGGGGCATGTTCAGCGTCTCCGCCTGGCTGATACCAAACAGACCGAGAGTTAAAACGGCGAAGGGCAACATCTTGTGAGGCATGGCTGGGCTCCTTGAGTTCGGCATGTTTCTCGTGCCAGAATGACTGAGTAAAATATACTCTATCAATAGGTTACACGCAAAAGCTGATTTAATCTCTAATTATTTCAACCACCCCAGGCGAACATGAAGTTTCCCTCCCCGCTGATCCCGGCCACCCTGATCCGCCGCTACAAGCGTTTTCTGGCCGATGTCATCCTGCCAAACGGGGAGGAAGTGACCGTGCATACCCCCAACACGGGGGCAATGCTGGGATGTGCCGAACCGGGCAGCCGTATCTGGCTGCATGACACGGCCAATCCGAAACGCAAATATCCCCTGGCCTGGGAACTCTCCACCAGCACGGAAGGGGTGATCATCGGGGTTAACACCCATCTGGTCAACCGTCTGGTGCAGGAGGGCATCGAGAACGGTGTGATTGAAGGCTTGCAGGGTTACCGTGCGATACGCCAGGAGGTGCGCTATGGAGAGGAAAACAGCCGCATCGACCTGTTGTTGCAACATCCCGGCCGTGCCGACTGCTATGTGGAAATCAAGAGCGTCACCCTGGTGAGAAACGGGGTTGCCGCCTTTCCGGATGCCGTCAGCCAGCGGGGTACGAGGCATCTGCGGGAACTGATGAGCCAGGTGCGCAAGGGGGACCGGGCGGTACTGCTGTTTTGTGTGCAGCGGGAAGATGCCGACAGCATGGAGGCGGCGGCTGATATCGACCCCGTTTATGCCGCCACCCTGCGGCAGGCATTTGAGCAGGGGGTCGAGATCATGGCTTACCGGGTCAGTGTCAATCCGGGTGAGATCCGTTTGCAACACGCACTGCCGGTGCGTTGTTGATTTTCACCCGTCGCTTTTCTGTGTTTTAATGCGCTCCCATGTCGAAGCCGCAATCATTACGCTATTTTCCTTTCCTCCACGCTGACAGGGCATGGTTTCCGGCGTTCCCACAACAAAAGGTGACAAATGCGGCTTAGACCACTCGAACTTGCCATCGGCCTGCGCTACACCCGCGCCAAACGCCGCAACCATTTCATTTCCTTCATTTCCATGACATCCATGTTTGGCATCGCGCTCGGGGTGATGGCGCTGATCGTGGTGATGTCGGTGATGAACGGTTTCGAAAAGGAGGTGCGGGGGCGCATTCTGGATATGGTCTCCCACCTGACGGTCACCACCTTCGACGGGCGGGTGGACAACTGGTCGGATGTGGTCATGCAACTGAAAGAACACCCGCAGGTGACCGGGGCGGCTCCCTTCGTGGAGGGGCAGGGAATGATGATCCACGGAAAAAACGTCAACGGCACCCTGATCCGCGGGGTGTTGCCGGAGATGGAACCTGCAGTCTCCAGCGTCGGGGAAAAAATGGAAAAAGGCAAACTGAGCGATCTGAAACCCGGCCGCTTTGAAGTGATCCTCGGGCGTGATCTGGCGAGGATCCTGGGAGTGGATGTTGGCGACAAGGTCACGATGGTGACCCCGAGCGTCAATGTCACCCCCGCAGGCGTTGCGCCCCGTATGAAGCGTTTCAAGGTGATCGGTATTTTCTATGTCGGCATGTTCGAATACGACAGCGCGCTGGCCATTATCCACCTCGAGGATGCGCGGCGTCTGTTCCGCATGCAGCAGGCTGTCAGTGGTGTCCGCGCCAAGCTGAAAAATCTTTTCTCTGCGCCCGAAGTGCGGTTTGAGTTACAGCAGGGTGAACTGGGTAAATACTGGGTGCGGGACTGGAGCTCCTACCATGCCAATTGGTTCCGCGCGGTGAAGATCGAGAAACGCATGATCTTTCTGTTGTTGCTTCTTATCATCGCAGTGGCGGCGTTCAACATCGTCTCAACCCTGGTCATGCTGGTCACGGACAAGGAGAGCGATATCGCCATCCTGCGTACCCTGGGAGCCTCGCCGCGCAGCATCATGGGCATTTTCATGGTACAGGGGACCCTGATCGGCGTGATTGGTACCTTTCTCGGCATCACGGGTGGTGTCAGCCTGGCGCTCAATCTCGATACCGTGGTGCCGTTCATCGAACAACTGTTCGGTTTCCGCGTATTGGATCCCGGTGTTTACTACATCAGCGAACTGCCCTCCGATCTCCACTGGGATGATGTCTGGATGATCAGCATCGTGTCGTTCCTGCTGGGGATCGTGGCCACCCTCTATCCTGCCTGGCGTGCCAGCAAGACCCAACCGGCGGAGGCGCTGCGCTATGAATAAGCACGATGCAGAGATTGTCCTGGCCTGTGAGGCGCTGTCGAAAACCTTCCGTGAAGGGCCGGCTCCCGTCGAAGTGTTAAAGGGGATCGATCTGCAGGTATCCCGGGGGGAGCAGATCGCCATCATCGGAGCCTCCGGTTCTGGCAAAAGCACCTTGCTGCACTTACTCGGTGGCCTGGATACGCCGAGCAGCGGCAGCATCAGCGTGATGGGGCAGAACATGGCGGAACTGGACGAAGCGGCGCGCGGCTACCTGCGCAACCGCCATCTCGGTTTCGTTTACCAGTTCCACCACTTGTTACCCGAGTTTACTGCCTTGGAAAATGTGGCCATGCCGCTGCTGATCCGGCGTGACCCGCTCTCACATGCGATGCAGGCGGCGGAAGAGGTGCTGCAGCAGGTGGGTCTCGGTCACCGTTTGCGGCACAAACCGACAGAGCTGTCGGGAGGGGAGCGCCAGCGTGCCGCGATTGCACGGGCCCTGGTAACACGGCCGGACTGCGTGCTGGCCGATGAACCGACCGGCAACCTCGATGGCCACACAGCCAATCAGGTGCATGAGCAGATGCTGGAGCTGAACCGGCAATACGGCACCAGTTTCGTGGTCGTGACACACGACAGCCGGTTTGCCAAAAGGATGGATCGGGTTCTGGAAATGAAGAATGGAAAATTGTTATAAAACAATAATATAAAAAGTATATCTAAGGTATTCCTCAGAAACTGCTTTAAGACGATTTTTGCGTTCTGCGTGCTTTTCGGGCCTTCAGATGCCGCACCACATGCAACCGCCACAGCAACCGCACGATCATCCACCCCAGGGCGCCACTGCTGACGCCGACAACGGCACAACCCAGCAGGAACGGCTGCCAGATTGTCGCCAGTTCGCTGCCAATCCAGTCCCAGGAGAGTTCGAATGCCACCTCGTGCAGCGGGGTCCCCAGAATCCAGGTGCCGACCTTGTAACAGAAATAGAATATGGGTGGCATGGTGACCGGGTTGGTCAGCCAGACCAGACCGACGGAGATGGGCAGATTCACCCGTAGCAGAATCGCGGTGCCGGCGGCCATGATCATTTGCGTCGGCAGGGGGACGAAGGCGAAAAACAGCCCCACGAACATCGCACCGGACACCGAGCGGCGGTTTAGGTGCAGCAGATTGGGATCGTGCAACAGGGTGCCGAAAACCTGGTTGAGATGTTTGTGATTGCGGATCTTGTCGTGATCCGGCATAAAACGTTTGATAAATTTCCGTGGCATAAAGCGTGATCAGCGCATCAGGGATAAACTACGCCGCGCATTATCGCTGATTTGGGAGCGGCTTGACAGGGAAAATCATGCGTTCAGGTACGATTGCTTTTTTACTCGGGGTGCTGTGGTTACAGCAATTTGCCGCACTGCCTTCCCTGCATCTGGCCTGGCTGCTGCTTCTGTTCGTGCCCGCCATTGTCTTTATCAGTTACCCCTGGCGTTTGCCTTTTTGTTTTGCCGCCGGTTTTCTCTGGGCCTTGTGGGTGGCACACCAAATTCTTTCACCTGGCATTGTTCCGCAGCTGGAAGGGAAGGATTTGCAACTGGAAGGCCGGGTGGCAAGTTTGCCGGTGGTGTACGAAAACAGCATGCGGTTTGAATTCGATGTCGATCGAAGTGAGTACCAGGGTAAAACGGTGACCAGCCTCGGCCGCATCCGCCTCAGCTGGTACGGCCGTTTTCCCGAGATGCATCCCGGAGAACCCTGGCGGCTCACGGTGCGCCTCAAGCAGCCGCACGGTTTTCAAAACCCGGGTGGTTTCGATTACGAAGGATGGTTGTATCAGCGCCGGATCCGTGCAACCGGCTACGTGCGAAAGGCTGTGACGAACCGGAGCCTCGGGCCTGCTTACGGATATCCGGTGCAACGCTGGCGTATGAGTTTGAAACAGCGACTTCTCCCGCTGCTGGGGGAATCCCCCTCATCTGCTTTGTTGCTTGCCCTGATCATCGGTGATCGCAGTGCGATTACCCCTGAACAGTGGGAAACCCTGCAACAGACCGGTACGACGCATCTGATGGCCATTTCCGGTCTGCACATCGGGCTGGTTGCCGGCCTGGCATACCTCCTGGGCCGGTTTCTCTGGCGTTTCACCGGCCGTGGCATGTTGTGGCTGCCCGCACCCAAGGCAGGGGCGCTGCTGGCCTTGCTGGCTGCCACAGCCTATGCCGCGCTGGCCGGCTTTGCCATTCCCACCCAGCGGGCGCTGATCATGGTGGCGGTGACCATGCTGGCATTGTTCACCAGCCGTTTTGTCAGCCCGGGACGGGTTCTGGCCCTGGCTTTGCTGCTGGTGCTGCTGTTCGACCCCCTGGCGGTACTGGCTGCCGGTTTCTGGCTCTCTTTTGCCGCCGTGGCGGTGATTTTTTATGGATTGGGTGGCCATCTCGGGCGTCTGTCGCGCTGGCAACAGGGATTGAAGATACAGTGGTGGATATCGGTGGGGCTGTTCCCGCTGGTGTTGATGCTGTTTCAGAAAGCCTCGCTGGTGGCGCCACTCGCCAACTTCGTTGCCGTGCCTCTGGTGGGCCTGCTCGTTGTGCCGTTGGCGCTTTCAGGCAGTGTTTTGCTGCCAGTATTCCCCGATTTCGCTGCCGGATTGTTGTCCCTCGCTGTCTGGCTGATGGATCAACTGGAAAACGGCCTGAATTTGCTCAGCCAATGGCCTTTCGCTTCCTGGAGCGGGGTGGTTTCCAATGCCTGGGTGGGCCTGCTCGCTCTCATCGGTGTCCTGCTGGTGCTGGCGCCGCGTGGCTGGCCGGGGCGATGGCCGGGAATGATACTCCTGCTCCCCCTGCTGTTCACCCTCCCGCCTGTTCCGGACGCCGGTACAGCGCGTTTTACCCTGCTGGATGTCGGCCAGGGCTTGTCGGCGGTGGTGCAAACCCGCCACCATGCCCTCGTGTTCGATACCGGCCCCCGCTTCAGTCCCCGTTTCGATACCGGTCGGGCGGTGGTATTGCCCTATTTGCGTCAGATGGGGATAAGGCGGATTGATCGCCTGATCTTCAGCCATGGTGATCGGGATCACATCGGGGGCGCCACGTCCGTGCTGGCGAATATGAAAGTCGGGGAGATCCTCAGCAGTGTGGCGGACAAATTTTCGACGTATGCCGCCAGGGACTGCAAACGGGGTGAAAGCTGGGAGTGGGATGGTGTTCGTTTTGACATCCTGCATCCCGCCACCGAGGCCGAATCAAAGCGAAACGACGCCTCCTGTGTGCTGAAAATAACAGCAGGTGATGAGGCGGTATTGTTGCCGGGGGATATCGAAAAGGCCGCCGAAAGGCGGCTGGTAAAACGGCAGGCGCAAACGCTGGCGGCGGAAATCCTGGTGGCGCCCCATCACGGCAGTAACACTTCGTCCACCCCGGCGTTTATCGATGCCGTTTCTCCCCGCTATGTGTTGTTTCCTGTCGGCTACCGCAACCGCTACCATTTCCCCCGGCCGGAGGTGATGGCGCGCTACCGCAGCAGGCATGTTACCGCGCTACAGACGGATGCCAGCGGCGCAATCGGCTTTTTATTGGGGGCGGGAAAGCTGGCACCGCACCGTTACCGGCAGGAAAAGCGGCGTTACTGGCAGTATCCATAAGACAGTGGTGTGCCGGCAGGTGCGGATCTCCCCCGTTTCGAAGGAGAGACCATTTTCACACAACGGCGCAGCGGGCTGCGCCAAACACAGTTTTAACCACCGGCTCGTGTGCTTTACCCTTCCGGCCATGTCCGGTCTCTGCTAAAGTTAGCGGCCAGCACTCTTGCCGGCCTTGTCTGGCGGAGATTCGACGCATTTTTAATGTATCAACCTGATTTTACATAAGGAACCCGCAAAACGTGTTTGAGATGGTTCAAGCCGGCGGCTGGCTCATGCTGCCGATACTACTCTGTTCCGTTATCGCCCTTGCCATCATTGGTGAACGATTCTGGTCTTTACGCGAAAAGCGTATCACGCCTCCCAACCTGGTGAACCAGGTATGGCAATGGTACAAAAATGACAACCTCAACGATGAATATATCGTTGCCCTCAATCGCAATTCACCGCTTGGCAGGATCCTGGCCACCGGTTTGTTGAACCGGCACCATCCGCGCGAAATCATGAAAGAGAGTATCGAGGATGTTGGCCGCCAGGTGGTGCATGAGCTGGAGCGTTATCTCAACACCCTCGGGACCATTGCCTCGATCACACCGCTGCTGGGGCTGCTTGGGACGGTGATCGGCATGATCAAGGTCTTTGCGGCGATCATGACCCATGGTGTCGGCAACCCTTCGATTTTGGCGGGAGGGATATCCGAGGCGTTGATCACCACGGCGGCAGGGTTGTCCGTTGCCATTCCCACTCTGATTTTTTACCGCTATTTTCGTGGCAAGGTGGATGCATTGGTACTGAAGATGGAGGAGGAAGCACTCAAGATAGTCGATGTCATGCATGGCGAGCGGGAAAATGATTGATATTCGCGGGGGACAGTTGTCATGATGCTGCGGCACAAGAGCAAAGACGATCCTGAACTGAATCTGACACCGTTGATCGATGTGGTGTTTCTTTTATTGATATTTTTCATGGTATCAACCACATTTGATCGTGAGTCTGAACTCAGTATCGAATTGCCGGAGGCTTCCGGCAAAGTTGCGCCGAGCGAACAGTTCAAAATTGAAATCAGTATCGACAGTCAGGGCCGTTATTTTGTCAATGAGAAAAGAGTAAAAGACAAAAAGCTGATCACCCTGAAACGGGCGATTAAATTGACCCTCGGCGATAACAAGGAACCCAAACTGATCATCAGCGCTGATCGCAAAACACCGCATGAAGCCGTCGTACGTGCAATGGATGCGGCACGTCAACTGGGGTTGACGCACCTGACATTCGCCACCCGCCAGTCGGGTGACTAGGCCGGCATGGACACGGCCGCCTCAAAATATGATGGTGTGACTGTCTATCGTCGCCTGCTCCGTTATGTCGTCCCCTACTGGGGGATATTCCTCCTTGCCATCCTCGGTATGGTGATTTTCTCCACCACCGAGGCGGCATTCGCCAGGGTGATGCAGCCTTTGCTGGATGATGCCTTTGTCAAGCAGGACAGTGATACCATCACCTGGATACCGTTTTTGATCATCGCCATTTTCGGCGTCCGCATTATCGGCAGTTTTTTATCCGATTATGGCATGGCCTGGATTGCGCGCAGTGTCATTCGTGATCTGCGTGTCAGGATGTTCGAGCAGCTCTTGCGCCTGCCGATAAAATATTACGACAGCCACTCGTCCGGCGGCTTGCTTTCCAAGATGGTCTACGATGTGGAACAGCTGGCAGACGCTTCTTCCAACGTGGTGACGGTATTTATCCGCGACAGCCTCACCATCATTGGTTTGCTGGCGTTGATGCTCTATTACAGTGTCAGTCTGACGCTTATCCTCTTCGTTATCACGCCGCTATTGGCGACCCTGGTGATTTATATCAGCAAGCGTTTTCGCAAGCTCAGCCACCGGATCCAGCAATCGATGGGAGATGTCTCCAGCGTTACCGAGGAGACCATAGAGGCCAACCGTGAAATCAAGGTGTTTGGTGGCCAGGCGTATGAACTGCGCCAGTTCGATCGCATCAATAAACATAACCGCCGCCAGTTTTTGAAAATGGCGGCCACCAATGCGCTGAGTTCGCCGTTCATCCAGTTTATTGTGGCAATTGCCTTTGCCATGATTATCTATCTTGCCACGCGGGAGAATATGCAAGTAGGGGAGTTTGCCTCCTACCTTACGGCCATGCTGCTGTTGATGCAGCATGCAAAGCGTCTGACCACCGTCAATGCCGCCTTGCAGCGGGGGATTGCCGCAGCACAAAGTGTTTTCCATTTTCTCGACAGCGAAATCGAAAAGGATACCGGCACGGAAACACTGCAGCGCGCCCGTGGCGAGATCCGCTATCAAGACGTCAGCTTCCGTTATGCGGAAGGGGAGGAGGTGTTACACCACATCGATTTGCAAATCGAAGCGGGACAAACGGTTGCTTTTGTGGGGCGCTCCGGTGCCGGCAAGACCACCCTGGTGAGCCTGTTGCCAAGATTTTATGAAGTCACCACGGGTACGATTCTGCTCGACGGGCACGATATCCGGCAGCTGACCCTTGAGAGCCTGCGGGCGCAAATCGCATTGGTGAGTCAACACGTCACCCTCTTCGATGATACCATTGCCCACAACATCTCTTACGGCGCGCTGGAATCCGCTACGCGGGATGATGTTGTAGAGGCGGCGCGTGCTGCGCATGCGCTCGAGTTTATTGAAAAATTACCCAAGGGCTTCGATACGCTGGTGGGTGAAAACGGTGTACTGCTTTCCGGGGGACAACGGCAACGACTTGCCATCGCCCGTGCTATCCTGAAAAACGCACCGGTATTGATTCTGGATGAGGCGACATCGGCATTGGATACCGAATCGGAACGTTATATCCAGAGCGCCCTGGATGAACTCATGCGTGAGCGCACCACCCTGGTGATTGCCCACCGCCTTTCAACCATAGAGCGTGCCGATAAAATCGTGGTGATGCACCAGGGACAAATTCTGGAAAGCGGCAGTCATGCTGAATTGCTGGCCCAAAACGGGCATTATGCCGCTTTGCACCGAATGCAATTTAGAGAACAAAAGACATAAACTATGGAATCCCGCTTTACACAGATCTGGTATAGCCGTACCGGTTTGACCCAGTTGTTGCGGCCCTTGAGCTGGATATTCTGCAGCGTGGTATTTGTCCGCCGCTGGTTGTACCGCCTGCACCTGATGCGTTCCACCCGCTTGTCTGTGCCGGTTCTGGTGGTTGGCAATCTCACCGTTGGTGGCACCGGTAAAACACCGATGGTGGTCACCCTGAGTAACATGCTCAAACAGGCCGGCTACCGTCCCGGTATTATCAGCCGGGGTTATGGCGGCAAGGCACGTACCTGGCCACAACAGGTGAGGCCGGACAGTGATCCGGCGATTGTCGGCGATGAGCCCATTTTGATTGCCCGCCGCACCCGCTGTCCCATGGCAGTCGGTCCGGATCGGGTTGTCGCAGGGGAGGCGCTGCTTAAATATGCTGATTGTGACATCATCATCAGTGACGATGGTTTGCAACACTATGCGTTGAAACGGGACGTGGAGATCATCGTCGTCGATGGTGTACGCCGTTTTGGCAACGGTTTTTGCCTGCCCGCCGGGCCGTTGCGGGAACCGGTGCGTCGCCTGGAGCGTGCGGATTTTGTCGTCACCAACGGCACCGCTTTGAAGCATGAATATGCCATGCATTACGAGGGAGAGGTACTCATAAATCTCAAGGACAAAAACAGAACCTGCCGTCTTGACAGTTTTAAAGGCAAACAGGTGCATGCCATTGCCGCTATTGGCCATCCGCAAAGGTTTTTTGCCAGCTTGCGTAAAGCAGGTTTGAAGGTGGAGGAACATGCATTTGTCGATCATCATGTATTTACGCCCGCTGATCTGGATTATGGTGAGGACGCGGTGATTATCATGACTGAAAAGGATGCGGTAAAATGTCAGCGCTTTTCAACGGAACACATGTGGTATCTGCCGGTTGAAGCCGTGCTTAACAATGATTTTGAAATGCAACTACTGAATCGGATCGAAAAACGCTATGGACAAAAATCTGCTTGATATACTGGCATGCCCGGTGTGCAAAAGCCCCCTCGTCTACAACAAGGAAAAACAGGAATTGGTTTGCAAGGCGGACCGTCTGGCCTATCCCATTCGTGATGATATTCCCGTCATGCTGGAGGACGAAGCGCGCCAGCTCGCGCCCGACGAGGAAGTCTGATGGGCTTTTATGTCGTTATCCCGGCACGCTATGAATCTTCGCGCCTGCCGGGCAAACCTCTGCGAGAACTGGCGGGCAAACCCATGCTGCAGCACGTCTATGAATGTGCGCGCAACAGCCAGGCGCAGGAGGTCATCATCGCCACTGATGACGCGCGCATCCAGCAAGCCGCCCAGGCTTTTGGCGCCAGTGTCTGTCTGACGTCCAGGCAGCATCGTTCCGGTACGGAACGCCTGGCGGAAGTCACGGAAAAACTGTCGCTTCCTTCAAATACGATCATCGTTAACCTGCAGGGTGACGAGCCGCTGATGCCGCATGCTTGCATCAACCAGGTGGCGGATGCACTGGAACGGCACAGCGATGCAAACGTGGCGACGCTATGCACCCCTGTCTGTGATCACCGTGAGATTTTTGATCCCCATGTCGTCAAGGTGGTGCGGGATGCAAAGGATTATGCATTGTATTTCAGTCGCGCGCCGATCCCCTGGCACCGCGAAGCATTTCAGGAAGAAATCGGGGCATTACCTGAAAACAGCGCCCCCTATCTGCGGCATATCGGTTTATATGCCTACCGAGTCGGCTACCTCAGGGAATATGTCAGCGCGAGTGTTTCGCAACTGGAACAAACCGAAGCGCTCGAACAGTTGCGTGTGCTTTGGCACGGGGGACGTATCATAGTGCCGCAGGCGGACGAAGTACCCGGGCCGGGTGTCGATACCGCGGATGATCTGGAAAAAGTCGCCGCCATTATGAGCGGCAAGTAAAACTCCCAAGGTGGTAAAAACACCGCATCGTTGCGTGTGTGCAGGGCGGTACTGAAGTTTTGCGCTGTTTTCAGTCCTCCAGCAAATCAAGTGCAAGAAAAACCGGGTGGAGTTCCGTGCATTCGTCATTCAGTACAGGGATGGTGTAGGTGACCGGCGCACGGCGATGGGCTTCACCATGTTGATCGGGCTGAATCGCCGGCTCTTCATCAACGCTGATCAGCACCAGTGAAGGTCCGTCCTCCAATACTTCAATCACCTGGCAGAGTACGCCCTGGTGATACATGCTCAGTCCGATCATGTTGCGCAATTGATCGAGAGTGATGATGATTTCTGACATAAGCGCTGGTGAAGGTAAGTCTGATTGGGTTATTGATTATGCAGCAAAATCCCGCAGGCGCACAGGTTGTCTGCGTGCGCCCCAGCTACCGGGTTTGGCTTCGAACACTCCTGCGCAGGGGGTACCGCATTTGCTGCATTTGCCATCGACTGTCAGATTCCAGGCGGTCAACACATACCAGTCACGACCGATGAGTTTCTCGCCACATTGGTGACAATAGGTGCTCTCACCCTCTTCATCGTGAACATTACCGGTATAGGCATAGCGCACCCCGTTTTTTATCGCAATCGCCCGTGCCTTTGTCAGGGTGGAAGAGGGGGTCGGCGGGACATCCATCATTTTCCAGTCGGGATGAAAGGCCGAGAAGTGTAGTGGCACATCAGGACCGAGTTGTTCCACCACCCATTGGGTCATTTCTTCGATTTCCTCTTCCGTATCGTTGTAACCCGGGATCACCAGATTCGTCAGCTCCAGCCAGACATCGGTTTCATGCTTGATGTACTTCAGGGTATCCAGTACGGGTTCGAGGTGGCCGCCGGTCAGTTTATAGTAAAACTTTTCGGTAAAGGCTTTGAGATCCACGTTGGCGGCATCCATGTAGCGGTAAAATTCCTCACGCGGCTCAGGATTGACATAACCTGCCGTGACCGCCACAGATTTGATATTTTTTTCCCGGCATGCCTTGGCGACATCGATGGCATATTCATGAAAGATCACCGGATCGTTGTAAGTATAGGCGACACTGCGGCAGCCGAGCTTTTCCGCCGCGCTGGCGATCAGTTCCGGTGAGGCCTGATCGGCGAGGGTATCCATTTCCCGGGATTTGCTGATATCCCAGTTCTGGCAATACTTGCAGGCCAGATTGCAGCCGGCTGTGCCGAATGAGAGTACGGGGGTGCCGGGAAGAAAATGGTTTAGCGGCTTTTTCTCTATCGGATCAATACAATAGCCGCTGGAACGGCCATAGGTGGTGAGCACAATCTCCCCGTCCAGGTTTTCACGCACGAAACACAGACCACGTTGCCCTTCGTGCAACTTGCATTCACGCGGGCAGAGGTCACATTGTACCCGTCCGTCTTCCAGCGTATGCCAGTAACGGGTGGGAACGATATTGGGATCAGTTTTGCTGTTCATCACGGCCAGAAAGGGGATTGCCAACCTATTTTAAATATAGGGTCTTCAGAAACAAATGCAATCCACCTGGCAAAGTTATTTGCTGCTGAGCCTGATGGTTTCAGGCGGAGCGGGGGTTATTTGCGGCTTTTGTAGATATTTTCATAACAGTAATTGGTGGCCTGGACGAAGCCGTCAACACTGCCGCAATCGAAGCGCCGCCCCTTGAATTTATACGCCATCACACAGCCTTTCTGTGCCTGGCTCATGAGGGCGTCGGTGATCTGCACCTCACCACTGCGGCCGGCAGGGGTGGCGCGCAGAATGTCGAAAATATCGGGAGTGAGGATGTAGCGGCCAATAATGGCGAGGTTGCTGGGGGCCTCACCCGCCGCAGGTTTTTCCACCATGGTGTCAACACGGAAAATATCGTCCCGGATTTCCTCACCGGCGATGACGCCGTATTTGTGGGTCTCTTCCATCGGCACCTCTTCTATCGCCACGATGGTGCAGCGAAACTGACGGTAAAGTTCCACCATCTGTTTCAGCACGCTGCCTTCCCCGTTGATGCACAAGTCATCGGCGAGGATTACACCGAAGGGTTGATCACCGATGAGGGTCTCACCGGTGAGAATGGCATGACCAAGGCCGCGCATCTGCTTCTGGCGGGTATACGTAAAAGTGCAGTTGTCAATCAGATGGCGGATATCCTGGAGATACGTTTCCTTTCCTGTCCCGGCGATTTCCGCTTCCAGTTCATAGCTGATGTCAAAATGGTCCGAGATTGAATACTTGCCGCGGCCTGTCACAAAAGCCATGTCGGTCATACCTGCATCAAACGCTTCTTCCACCCCGTACTGGACCAGGGGCTTGTTCACAACCGGCATCATTTCCTTGGGCATGGATTTAGTGGCGGGTAAAAAGCGGGTCCCGTAGCCGGCCACCGGGAACAGACATTTTTTAATCATTTTTTCTCCATTGCAGTTCCATTGAAACTCCTGGTTGCATTGTACCTGTTTATAAAGCCGGATAACAGCCGTGACGAAACCCTGAATTATTGCGAAAATATGACACAACGACGACCGCCAGGAAAAATTCATCTTTTATACGGATCAGGTGTATGCCGGAAGGACCAGAAATCAGACGCATTGCCGATCAGTTGACAACTGCGCTTGCCGGTCAAAAGGTGACGCAACTTTATTTTGCCTTTGCAAAACTGAAGAAATACCAGAGCAGGCTGAAAGGGGTGCGAATAAAGTCGGTGGAGGCGCGTGGCAAGGCGTTGCTCAGCCACTTTGAGAATGGTTACACCATTTACAGCCATAATCAGCTCTATGGCCGCTGGTTCATCACCCCGAAAGGGGAGAAACCGGATAGCCAGCGACAATTGCGCCTGGCCATTCATACCGCGCAGCAAACTGCCTGGTTATACAGCGCTTCCGAGATTGTCGTGCTGAAGGCGGATGAACTGGCAAATCACCCCTACCTGAGCCGGCTCGGACCGGATCTGCTCGATGCGGCAATGAACATAGAGACGGTTGTCGCCCGTCTGGCGGAGCAGCGTTTCCGGCGGCGCGGTTTGATCAGGTTGTTGCAGGATCAGCAGGTATTGAGCGGAATGGGAAACTATCTGTGCTGTGAGGCCCTCCATCTCAGCCGCTTGCATCCGCAAACCCGGCCGGCGGATTTGAGCGCCCGCCAACTCCGTGCGCTAGCAAAAAACTGTCTGCACCTCATCCGCCAGTCCTACCGCACGGGCGGCATCACCAACGATCTGCAACGGGCGAAACGATTGCGTAAACAAGGCAGTAGCTTCGAAGCGTCCCGTTTTTATGTATACCGCCGCCAGGCGCAACCCTGCTACCAATGCGGTACCCTCATCAGCAAGGTAAAAATGGGTGGTTCACCGGTCTATTACTGTGCGTCGTGTCAACCGCCGGTGTAGTTATACCCAGGCAAACAAGGATAAAGCCTCATTCATCCGTGTCACCGTCGATGCGGTGAATTTCCGCATCGATAATCTTGCCTTCCGGGCTTAACATCAGCTGGATATCGATACCGTGGCCACAGAGCGGGCATTCCTCGATGAGATCGTCCTGGGTTGCGTTTTCTTCCAGTTCGAGATCGAAGGTTTTGCCGCAATAGGGGCAGTGCAGATCGAATTTGATGATGTTCATGGCCGTCTCCTATCGTGGTTTCTTCCGCTGCTGTATTACAATGATGGTACCACACGGATATTGAATCAAGGGTGCGAGGACTGTTAGCATGATTCCATTGCACGCACTTCTGCCCCTGATGCTCTTTGGCTCAAGTGAAGTGGTATGCGGAACACTTACTTTAGAGGCAGGAGGCATGCCTGCAAGGGTATGATGAATTGCATAGTCAAGGAAACAAGCTTGCCAGGCAAAATCGGTTTGATCAGCGATATCCACGCCACTCTCTCCCCACTGAAGGAGGCGCTGGCGGTTTTTCGGCAGGAGGGGGTGGAGTGTATTCTGTGTCCCGGGGATATTGCCGGCTATGGCAACGAGTTGGATGAATGCGTGGATTTGCTGATAAAAAGCAAATGCCGGGCAATTTCCGGCAATCATGAAATATGGCACCTCGAAAAGTCGGTTGACAGGGATGATCGCACAACCTCGTATTTCAGGAGATTGCCTGATGTACTGGACTTCACCCTTGAAGGTAAAAGAGTGTATATGGTGCATGCCAGTCCGCCGCAATCTTTCACCGACGGCATACGCCTGCTTGATGAGCAGGGGAAAATCATTCCACAGCAGAAAGCGTACTGGACGGAGCGATTGGCTGATTTTGATTATGATATTTTGATTGTTGGACACACGCATCAAATCTTCTGTGAAAAACTGGGCGATATGCTGGTGATCAACCCGGGAAGTACGAAATTCAACCATAGCTGTGCCATCCTGACTCTCCCTGCAATGGAGTTCCGGCTCATCGCGTTATCGAATAAAACACCGCTCAAAGCGTGGAATTGGGGTACAGGTCTGCGTTCAGAATAAAAAACCCGCGGCCATCGCAGCTTTGCGGAGCTGTTTTTCTCACCGGCAGCGAAAAAGTGTGCGTCAATGCGGCAATTAACGATGCGAAAGGAGGGTTCAGACCATGAAGCGTATGGGTTTTTGGATATTTTGTTGTGGTGCAATCATTACAGTCATCAGTGTCAGCATGGGGAATGCGCTTCAGGCAGAACTCAAAAACATGAGTGTCGAAGCGTTCGTGCAACAACAGGGCACTGCCGGCTGGATGAGATTTCTGTTGTTTGCCTTTGGTTTTCCATTGGGCGTGGGTGGCAGCCTGCTTGGCCTGCTCATCGGCAGTGGCACAAGCTGCAGCCGTTTTCTGCTGCTTGCGGGGGTGGTGGCCGCCTCGGTACTGGCTGCGGGGCTGGTGCCGGTGATTTTTGGTCGTGAATTGAGCGCCCTGTTTTTTGGCGGCGGCGGTTATAGCATCATGTTGCTGGTTTTTGCCGTCCTTTGGTACTGGGGAAGGCTGCGCAGCAACCTGCCTCAAACCTCACGCCTGGCTGCCGATCTTCAGGCTGCCGGTTACCTTTGTTTCGCTGCTGCTGCCTGGAACCTGTGCGGTGTGGCAACCATGCCGGCCTTCGCGCTCGAGCCGGAAAAAATGCTGGCGATGAACGCACAATCTTTTGCCATCGGGCAGATGAAAACAATCATGGTTTTGTTCATCATTGGCTGGCTTTTTACCCTGCTGGGATTACGCCAGGCGGCCAGCAGTGCTGCCGACAGAAAAAAATCCGATGACACACAACAAAGCGGAGACGAAGCTGAACCGGTTATATGAAAAAGTTTTTGTATATCGCCTTTATGATTCTGCTGCTGGCAGGATGCAGCCGCATTCAGTTTGCATATAATCAACTCGATTGGCTGATCCCTTATTACATCGAAAGCTACGTTGAGCTTACCGACAGCCAGGACACCTATCTCGAACAGCAGGTTACGGAGCTGCTGAACTGGCACTGCAGTTCGCATCTTGGCCAGTATGCGGAACTCCTGCACCGGCTGAACAACGACTTTCAGTCCGGCAGCATGACGCAGGAAAAACTGCAGGCATATGTCGATCAGTTGGATCGCTACTGGCAGGAAATCATGCAACACGCCAGCCCGGCACTTGCCAGCTTGTTTCTGAGCGCCAGCGACGAACAGGTTGAAGAACTCGTCAACGGTTTTGCGGAGAAAAACAAGGAATGGCTGGAAGAATTCAACGCCAAAACCGAGGAGGAGTTGCGCGCGGAATATGAAGAAAACATGGTGGACGAACTGGAAAGATGGTTTGGCCCGCTGCAGAGTGCGCAACAACAGGCGGTTAGCGACTGGAGCAGGCGATTCAAACCACTCGGCCTGCTGGGTTTAAGGATGCGTGAACGCTGGCAGGCAAGACTGCATCTCTTGCTGAGCCAGCGCGATGAGGTTGAGGCGTTTAACGCCGGCATCGTGGAGCTGTTTGCCAATCCGGATGCGTTGCGCTCCGAAGCGTATCTCGCCAGAGCGGACTACAATGAAAAAATCACCGTTGAGATGATCTATCAGGTGAGCAAACAACTGGATCGGCAACAGCTGGAAAATCTTGCCAGTATGGCCGGATCCCTGGCCGACGATTTCACCCAGCTCTCCTGTGTCAGGCAAACACCACGCAAGCAGCTGACTGCCAAATAACACCTCATTCGACAGGTGATTTACATCATAAGAAAGGCAGCAAACCACTGCCGCCTTCAACAATAGAATATGTTAATAGAATACGTCTGGATAAAATATATCAATATCGATATTATCAACCTGAATGAGTCAACAGTGATCATAAGGTGGGCAGGCGATGCAATATCAGAAACTCGTTTTCGTATTCGTGGTGTTGGCGTTTTTTCTGACGGGTGAAGCACAGGCGGTGGGGGATCCCGCCACCGGTAAGGACAAGGCAGCGGCCTGTGCAGGCTGCCATGGTGCGGATGGTAACAGTATGGCGCCGACCTTCCCCAAACTGTCCGGTCAATATGCAGCCTATCTGGTCAAGCAGGTCGAGGATTTCCTGAAGAACAAACGAAAAGACGCCACCATGAGCGGTATGGCGGCAGCGGCAGGGGGACCACAGGATCTGGAGGATATCGCGGCTTTTTATGCCAGCCAGAAAATCATGCGGGGAACCGCCGCGGAGAGTTCTCTGGCAGCGGCGGGTAAAAAATTTTATATAAAAGGGAATCAGTCAAAAGGCATTTACGGCTGCATCAATTGCCATGGCAAAAATGGCAAGGGTCTGGCCAGAAACAATCCCTATTTTCCGGTGATCGGCGGCCAGCACAAGGAGTATCTGAAGAAAACACTGCATGATTTCAAATCGGGGGCACGCACCAATGATCCGGCTGGCATGATGAGGAATATTGCCAAGCTGATGTCGGATAAAGAGATAAACATGGTAGCCGAGTATCTCTCCGGACGCTGACCATGCTTTTAGCACGTGGATTGTGCTGTTTCAGTGATATGAATAAAATACAAAAGGATAAGTTACCGTAATTAATCATTCTCAGCGCATGTCTGCACCACAACGTACCCTGCTTCTGCTGACACTGTATGCCATTGCCATGGCGCAGGTGGAAGCCAGCCTGGTGGTGCATCTGCGCAGTCTCTATTACCCCGATGATCCTCTGGCGTTGTTCCCGCTCTCGCTGATGTCACACCGGGATCTTTTTATTGAATTGACCCGTGAACTGGCAACGCTGCTGATGATACTGGCTGTCTCCATGCTTGCCACCAGAGGCTTTACGCGCGGTTTTGCCGCCTTTGTGTATATCTTCGGCCTGTGGGACGTTTTTTACTATCTCTGGCTTAAACTCATGATTGGCTGGCCGGTGAGCTGGCTTGAATGGGACGTGCTGTTCCTCATTCCCTGGCCCTGGTTCGCACCCTGGATTACACCCGTCTTCATCGCCTTGCTTTTCATTTTCTGGGGTGGCTGGATTTTGCTTGTGGCCGGCGAGGCGAGGTTCAGTCGCAACACGGTTATCGTGTTTGTGCTGGGCATGCTCCTGGACCTGGGCGCTTTTTTGTTGCCCGCGGTGCCGCTGCTGCCCGGAGGTGAAGAGGCTTTCCAAAACTTTCAGCCGCAGGATTTTTCCTGGAGCCTCTATCTCGCGGGATATCTGCTGATGGCCGCTGCTTTTTGGTCCGTGGCAAAAACGTACCGTCATTCCATCGGCTGAATGCGCATTCCGAATACCAGATCATTTTATTTTCCGGCCCTGATGCTCTGTTACCTGAGTGTACTGGTATTTGGCATGCCTGTTTAGACGCGATGTTTTTTGGATAAACAACGCAGCAATTGTCATATTCGTGAACAGGTACCGGGTTATACGGGAAAGTTTACGTTAGGCTTCCTTGCCATCTGCCTATCACATCAAAAACAGACCAGGGAAGTAGAATGAAAATAAACACCTTGCTGAAATATGCCGCCTTGATAGGAGTATCCTACGGTTTTCTTAGCGGCTGCTCCACGACGACGGAAACACCACCCGAAGCAAAAGTTGCCGAACCTGCCACCACACCGGTAAAAGAAGCCGCACCACAGGTGGAAGCAACGCCCGTTTCAGCCCCGGCGCCAACAGCCGCAATGAAAAAATACCAGGTGGAACGTGGTGACAGCCTGTGGGCGATCTCTGCCAAAGCGGAGATCTATGACAATCCCTATCAATGGCCGCTGATCTATAAGGCCAACAGTGACAAAATCAGGGATGCCGATTTAATCTATCCCGGTCAGCAGTTCGACATCGACAGCAATCCGACGGCCGCCGAGACGAATGCAGCGATTCGGCATGCGAGGACACGCGGTAGCTGGTCACTGGGAGTGGTCGAGGCATCTGACAGGAAATATCTTGGTAAATAGTCCGTTTCGCACACAAGATATAAAGAGACCCTGTCAGGGTCTCTTTTGGTAATATGCGATTCAGTCTTTCTCAAAGAAATGTTTCAGCAGCAGGTGTGTCGGCCAGTACACCAGCAGGGGAAACAGCAACATGAGCAAAAACAGATAGAGGATGCCGGGCATCCATGTCTGTGGAACCTCCATGATGCCGAATACCCAGTTGATGTTACGGGCCGGATCGGTAAAGAAATAACTCAATGGCAGTATGATCCAGCAGAGCAGGATCTGTGCCGCAAAGGCGCGGCGATCATAGCCCAGGCGCATGAGAAGATAGAGCAGCACGAGCGGCAGAAAAACATGAAACAGTGACAGGCCGCGCAGCAGAAGCGGTTTGTCGCTGGCAAACATGTAGGCGGTGGCATCCAGGCCGAGCACATCGTGACCTGCAACGAGATGGCTGAAAAAGTCAATATTCCAGAAAAGCTCGGGCAACAGCACCCCTACCGCCATCATGCTTGCAAGAAAACGGTTTTCCAGCCATAGCGCAAGCAGTGTTACCAGTAAAGCAATATCCGAACCCCAGAGAAAATTGGCCGCACCCAGTTCCCTGCCGTATACCACCAGCAACAACATCACAAACATCGTATAGCTCAGTTTGAGCCAAAAAGGCAGCAGGGGTGGCGAACTTGTTTTTCGTCTGAATATCACCAGATAATTGTTAACATGGCGGCATCACCGAAACAAGCCGTGGATCCGGCTGACAGGCAGACGGGGAAGGAAAACAGCCTGCCTTGTCATGCAGAATGAGCGCAACCGCCAGCGGGGGACGGAGATGAGGCAGGACACGAAAAACGTATCGCCAAAAAACTGGTCGGCAAAAGTGACCCGCGAAAGTGATGCCCTCGATCTGGAGGAAGGGGTATTCACCTGGCGGGATCCCAAAAGGATCGCCGAATCGCTCAAACGCTCCGCCGAAGCCAGCAAACGCCGCAAGGCGCCACCGTTTCGTTCCGCCATGTCGATGCTGGTGTTTTATATCAACCGTGCAGGCAAAAACCTGCACGAGGAGCAGAGGCGCATTCTGGAGCAGGCAAAGGACGAACTGCGCAAACTGTACGGCAGGCAGACGGCAAAAAGCAAAAGGCAGCGGCGATGAAGCGCAGCGGTATCAAAGCCATCCTTTTTGATTTTGGCGGGGTGATTGCGGAAGAGGGTTTTCGTAACGGCCTTGCCGCACTGGCCGAGGAGCAGGGCCTGGACAGCCGGCGCATGCCCGAGGAGGGCATGCGGGCCGTGTATGACTCGGGTTTTGTGAGGGGGCAGGGCACGGCGGCTGATTTTTGGGCACTGCTGCGTGAGCGGACAGGTCTGGTTGGCAAGGATGATGATTTGAGTGCCAGGATCCTGCAGGGATTCGTGATCCGCCCGTGGATGCTGGAGCTTGTGCGGCAACTGCGGCAGCGGGGGTACATCACCGGTATTCTCAGTGATCAGACTCACTGGCTGGATACGCTGGCTGAGCGCTATCGTTTCAGTGAGTTTTTTCACTACATCTACAACAGTTATCACCTCGGCAAGGGCAAACGGGACCCTTCCTTGTTTACCGACGTGGCGGCCGATTTGGGATTACCAGCGGGTGCGATCCTGTTCGTCGATGACGATGCCGGGAATGTCAAGCGGGCGCGGGATGCCGGCCTGCAGGCAATTCAGTTCACCGGCCGGGAAAGTTTCATTCAGGCACTGGATGAGTTGCTGAAACCTAAATAAGCGATCCGACTGCCAGTAGACGTGGGAAACTTGACTCTGGTAATAATACCAAATGATCCGGAATTCGGAACGCCTGTTTAGTCCCCCTGGTGCAGTAAGTTTCCGTTGACGTCGAGGATCTGCACCGTCACCGGAATGCCCTGGCGCAGACTGGCGGTCACCACACAGAAATCCTCGAAAAGATCCAGACAGCGGGTGAGCCGCCTGGATGCCTGAATTTCTTCGTTGATGGTGATGCGAACCTCCAGCCCGCCGACACGCAGGCGGCCCTTGTCGTTACGCACGATCGTGCCGCTGACCTCGGTATGTAAACCTGCTGCCGGAACATCGGACTTGTGCGCACAGAACAACAGGCTGGCGCTTAAACAATTGGCGGCAGCCGCAGCGAGCAGGCGGGAGGCGTTCGGTCCCTGTTCATGCCCCAGTGGCTGTGGTTCATCCAGCAAGAGATCATCGACATCATCCCAGTCGAATTTCACCTTGAAGCTGTAATCCTCCAGGTGTTCCAGATGGATGGTAAAACGGTTGCTGTCACTCATGATATCTTCCTGCTGATTGATTGAGAGAATACGGTTTTGTCGTGCAGCAGGCTACAAGAGCCTGATCTGCATGGGGCCGATTTCTTTGTAAATAAGGCTCCAGGGCGGTTTGCTCGAGAAGGTGATGATTCTGGTGCCTTGTTTGTACATAAAATGATACGTCAGAAAAAGATGTCCCCCGCCGGTGTTTTGCAGCAGCTGCCTGAGTTTCTCCAGGCCGGGCTTGTCCTGTTCACTCATGGGCGAGTATTGAAACTCCCCGATGCGCACGGCATCATGGTTGATGGTTAACAGCGGTGATTGGCGGTGTTTACCCAGTACCTTGCGGTAAAGCTTCCTGTTAAGCTCCTCCGGCAGAATCAACCCGATCTGTCCCTCACCGAACAGCCAGCTGATCTCCCTCTCTTCGCCGACGACGCTCTCATGTTCACCAAAGGCCTGGCACCAGCCTTTGAAGTAAGCGCTATAGCGTTTTATCGTGTATTCAACCGACATCTGCTAAGCATAGCCGACCCCACACAGCGCGTGAACAGCACAAACGGGTGTGCGCAACAGCCGCTCAGGATATAATACGGCGCTGCTATCACCCGTTTATTCAATTACGATCAAGACGTTATGACTCAAATAAAAATTCTGTTTGTCTGCATGGGCAATATCTGCCGGTCACCCACGGCGGAAGGTGTGTTCCGTCATCTGGTACGGGAGGCGGGGCTGGATAAACATATCCTCACCGACTCGGCCGGCACCCATGCCTATCATATCGGTGAGCCACCGGACGGGCGGGCGCAGGCCACGGCCAGCCGCCGCGGTATCGATTTATCCGATCTGCGGGCACGCAAGGTGGAACCCCGGGATTTTGAGCTGTTTGATTATGTGCTGGCGATGGACAGTGACAATCACGACATGTTGTCGCAGCTTTGCCCGGCCGAAAGGAGGGATCGGCTTTTTATGTTCATGGACTTTGCTGCGGGACTGGATATCACCGACGTACCGGATCCGTATTATGGCGGACCGCAAGGTTTCGAAAGGGTGTTTGATATGACCGAGGAAGCAGCAAAAGGTTTGCTGGAGGATATCCGCAAACGTCACTTGCCGCACCTCGCTTAACGGCAACAAAAAGGGGGATGCCAAAGCCTCCCCCCTTAATCTTACACGCTGTGCTTGTCCTGACTGGTATTTTCCTGCGTGTCAGAAGTGGCATGTACTTTTGGCTTATCCGTGCCGGCAGCGTTGGATTGTTGCGTCGCCTTGTTGTCACGCGTGTCTTTCTGAACATATTCAGGCTTGGTAAACACCTGTTGCATTTTCGGCTCACTTGACATGGCCGGTTTGGTCTGCGGCTTTTCCGCGACCGCTTTGGTCACGGCGGCTGCGGTTGGTTTGATGTTATCGGCCGGCTCTGCAGCCGTTGCTGCCGGCTGTTTCACCTCGTTTGTCGTAACCAGTTTCGGTTTCGGGGCAGTCGAGGGTTTAGCGGCCACTTCAGCCGGTTTGTCTTTCGGTGCATTCTGTGTATCCGGTGCAGCAGAAGGAGCCGGGCGGGGTGATTTTTCTGCCACAACGTCTTGAGGCGCAGCGGTTTCCGCCTGCTGATTTTTATTCTGCGGCTGGGAAACATTCGGTGTTTCTGCATTAGCGGCTTTGCTGCGGCGGCGGCGTCCCCCGCGGCGTCCGCGGCGACTGCCGGAGCTGCTTTTCTGGCCGCTTTGCGCCGAGCCGTTTTCGCCGCCGGTTGCGGTGGTGGCTTCAGCCTTGTTTGCCGGTTTACTCTGAGCCGCCGGTTTTGCCACAGCTTTCTCTTCCCGTTTTGCCTGTGTTTTACGGCCTTTCCCCTGCGTACTCTCACCGCCGCGGCGTTGGCCGCTGCTGCGCCGGCTGCCGTTTTTTCCACGGGTCTGGCTCTTATAGCCACTCCGCCGGGATTTGGTGGAGGTTTTTTTACGCGTGGTTTTTTGCGGCTCTCCGGTACCGAAGAGGGCGCGCCATAATCTGACGAACAGGCCGGGCTTCTCAGGTGCAACCATGGCCGGGCGGGGGGTTTGCGGTGCAACCGATTTGACCGCAGGTTCTTCCGCCGGTGGACGGGCAATGCTGGCAGCGGTGATTTTTTCAAGCAGTTCGTCCGGCTTGTGGGTCGCCAGTTGATAGCTGTGCTGTTTGGCTTCCTCCGCGCCTTCCCCTTCCCGAATACGTTCAACGTCGTAGTGTGGGGTTTCCAGTGCGGTGTTTGGAACCAGCAAGATGTTGAGGTGCTGACGTTTTTCGATCTCCGAGAGAATGTCACGCTTTTCATTCAGCAGGAAGGTGGCGACGTCAATGGGCACCTGGGCAACGACGCGCTGTGTTTTTTCCTTCATCGCTTCTTCTTCGATGACCCGCAAAATCGAAAGCGCGATGGACTCGACACCACGGATGGTGCCCTGACCACTGCAACGCGGGCAAACGAGCTGGCTGGATTCACCGAGCGAGGGGCGCAGACGCTGGCGTGACATCTCCAGTAAACCGAAACGCGAGATGCGGCCAATCTGCACCCTGGCGCGATCCTTTTTCAACGCTTCACGCAGGCGGTTTTCCACTTCCCGCTGATTGCGGGCCGGCGTCATGTCAATGAAGTCGATGACGATCAAGCCACCAAGATCACGCAGGCGCAGCTGACGGGCGATTTCGTCCGCCGCTTCGAGGTTGGTGTTGAGGGCTGTTTCCTCGATGTCACCGCCCTTGGTGGCGCGGGCAGAGTTGATATCGATGGAAACCAGGGCTTCAGTGTGGTCGATTACCAGTGAGCCACCGGATGGGAGGCGTACTTCGCGCTGAAAGGCGGATTCAATCTGCGATTCAATCTGGTAACGGGTGAACAGGGGCACCGCATCCTGGTACAGCTTGATCTTGTTGAGGTTGTGAGGCATGACCTGGGCCATGAATTCCCTCGCCTGTTCATACACTTCAGGCTCATCGATGATCACTTCGCTGATATCGTTGCGGAAGTAATCACGAATGGTGCGGGTGATCAGGCTGCTCTCCTGATAGATCAGGTAGGGTGCCGGACGTTGCTTGGCGGCCTCGTCAATGGATTTCCAGAGGTTCAGCAGATAATTGAGATCCCATTGCAGCTCTTCCACACTTTTGCCGACCCCGGCAGTGCGGATGATCAGCCCCATGTCCTCGGGGATGTCGAGCTGACTGAGGACATCACGGGCTTCATTACGCTCTTCGCCTTCAATCCGCCGGGAGACACCGCCTGCGCGGGGATTGTTCGGCATCAAGACCGAATAACGGCCAGCCAGGCTGATGAAGGTGGTGAGGGCGGCCCCTTTATTGCCACGCTCGTCCTTGGCGACCTGGATTACCAGTTCCTGGCCTTCTTTCAGCACATCCTTGATATTGACGCGGCCGGAGACTTCCACCTCCGGGTTGAAGTAATTGCGGGAAATTTCCTTTAAGGGCAGAAAACCATGACGCTCGGCGCCGTAATCCACAAAAGCGGCTTCCAGGCTTGGCTCGATGCGGGTGATCTTGCCTTTGTATATATTGGATTTTTTGGTTTCCCGGTGGGTGGTTTCGATATCGAGGTCGTAGAGACGTTGACCATCAACGAGAGCAACACGCAATTCTTCCGCTTGCGTTGCGTTAAACAACATTCTTTTCATGTAAAAACCTTAAGGCTATGGCGCTCAACCACGATCATAAATTGACCGGTGGGATCAGCCA
This sequence comes from Chromatiales bacterium, assembly GCA_027032075.1. Taxonomy (GTDB): domain Bacteria; phylum Pseudomonadota; class Gammaproteobacteria; order UBA6429; family Thiohalophilaceae; genus JAJRYG01. The sequence continues at coordinate 416,119 of JALVOC010000089.1, forward strand.
GACCGATTTCTTTCAACGTGACCTTGCTGTCTTTGTGACAGTGGCGCAAGCTTTCTGCGCCCGATGACGTACTTTTGGGTCTGCCCACCATGTCCGAACAATTCAGGCATGGGAGCGCATGTGTTCATCAACGCCGCCCGAAAAACGTTTCTATTCTGGTCAGAAGAGACGGGCGGCCAGTTCGGGGCGTTTACTTATAAGCCAACGCCGCTTCGCACCGATTGCACAATTCTGGTGCGGATACCGGGATAATCCGGAATAGGCTCACTATATCAATGATCTGCAAGCGCATCAATCACCGAATCAACATGTTAAAATGCCCGCATGAGCATAAACACCCCTACATCTGCCCCGGCTGGCGTGCAATTCGTCAAAATCAGTAGGGATCTGGCCGGGCAGCGGATCGACAATTTCCTGCTGAACCGCCTGAAAGGCGCCCCCCGCAGCCTTATTTACCGCATTCTGCGCCGGGGTGAGGTCAGAGTGAACAAGGGGCGGACCAAACCCGATTACCGCCTGAAAGCCGGAGACACCCTGCGAATTCCACCGGTGCGCTTGCCGGAACGCAGAAAGGTCACACCGGGTGAGCGGGTATTGGCGCAACTGGAGCGGGCGATTATCCATGAAGACAGGCAATTGCTGATCCTCAACAAACCGAGTGGCCTGGCGGTGCATGGCGGTAGCGGGATGAATTACGGGGTTATCGAGGGATTACGGGCCTTGCGGCCTGATGCCCCCTACCTGGAACTGGTGCACCGCCTGGATCGCGATACCTCCGGATGTCTGTTGATTGCCAAAAAACGCAGCGCCTTGCGCCGCTTGCATGAACTTTTGCGCAATAATGAAATCGATAAACGGTATCTCGCATTGGTAAAGGGACAATGGCAGGGTGGCAAACGCACAGTGGATGCGCCGTTACGCAAGAATGTATTGCGTTCGGGGGAGCGGATCGTGCGGGTTGACGACACAGGCAAGGCGGCGCGAAGCGTGATGCGTCCGCTTGCAACCGCGGACACCGCCAGCCTGATTGAGATCAAACTGGAGACTGGCCGGACTCACCAGGCGCGCGTGCACGCAGCCACTATTGGTTATCCCATCGCCGGCGATGAAAAATACGGTGACAGGAATTTTAATCAACTGCTGCGTACCATGGGATTGAAGCGATTGTTCTTGCATGCCCGTGCCCTGACCTTTCGCTTGAACGAAAACGAACCGGCTATCAGCGTGATCGCCCCCATGCCGGAAGAATTGCAACAGCTGTTACAAAAACTCGAGTTAGCAAGTGACTGAAAGAATGACAAAACTCATTGTATTTGACTGGGACGGCACCCTGATGGATTCAGAGGCGCGCATCGTCGCCTGCATGCACGCCGCGATTGCCGATACCGGCCTGCCTGGATTGTCTGATGACGCTATCCGCCATATCATCGGTCTCGGATTACGTGAGGCGCTGCAACGATTGTATCCCGATGCGAGCGAGCGGGATTACCATGATCTCACCCGGCATTACCGGGAGCATTTTCTGCATCTGAACGATACACCCAGCCCCTTGTTTGCTGGCGCTGAGGCATTGCTGCAAAAACTGTATGACGCCGGCTATTACCTTGCCATTGCCACGGGTAAAGGCAGGCAGGGACTGGAACGGGCGTTGACGCAGACGGGTTTGAAAGACTATTTTCACTATTCCCGTTGTGCCGATGAAACCTTCTCCAAACCGCATCCGCAAATGTTGTTGGACATCATGGCGTGGCTGGGTGTGGAGAGCAGCGAGACCCTGATGATCGGTGATACCGAGTTTGATTTGCAAATGGCAGAAAACGCCGGAGCGAAATCCCTTGCGGTGACACACGGGGTGCACGACAAAACACGTTTGCTCGCCTGCAATCCGCTGGCCTGTGTGGACGATCTCGCGCAGATGCAAGACTGGTTGAATCAATATTTGATGCAGGCGGCATAAACACAGAAGGAAAACGACATGTTTGGTGATACTCCCGATAAAACGGATGAAAAAGACGACAGCTGGCAAAAAGAGGTGGTAAATCGCCTGGCGTTCGCCGCCCTGAATGAACAACGTCGCAGCCGCCGCTGGAATATTTTCTTCAAGAGCCTGTTCCTGGCCTATCTGTTCCTGATCTTTTTTGCGATTTATCTTCCGGAGAAACCCGGCGAGGGGGCGTTGAGCGTCGGTAAACACACCGCCCTGGTGGAACTGCAGGGAGTCATTGCCGACAACACTGAAGCCAACGCGGATTCCATCGTCCGCGGATTGCGTGCCGCCTTTGAGGACAGGAATACGGCCGGCATCATTTTACGGATCAACAGTCCGGGGGGCAGCCCGGTGCAGGCAGGCTATGTCTATGATGAAATCAAGCGCCTGCGCAAGGAATATCCCGAGATCAAACTCTATGCGGTGATAACCGATATGTGCGCTTCCGGTGGTTACTATGTTGCCGCTGCCGCGGATGAAATATATGCCGACAAGGCCAGTGTGGTGGGCTCGATTGGTGTTTTGATGAATGGTTTCGGCTTTGTCGATGCCATGAAAAAACTGGGAATTGAACGGCGCCTCTATACCGCCGGGGAACACAAAGGAATGTTGGATCCCTTTTCCAGGGAAAACCCGGAAGACGTCGCCCACATCAAAAACATGTTAAACACCATTCACCAGCAGTTCATCAATGTAGTCAAACAGGGTAGAGGCGATCGCCTCAAGGATGATCCAAAAATCTTCTCCGGCTTGTTCTGGACCGGCGAAGAGAGTCTCAAACTGGGATTGATCGATGGTCTCGGCAGCAGCGGTTATGTGGCTCGGGAAATTATCAAGCAGGAGAAGGTGGTCGATTTCACTCCCCGGCCCGATTACCTGGATCGTTTTGCCGAACGGTTTGGCGCCAGTATGAGCAAGGTCATCATGGACATGCTCGGTGGAAAAACCGCATCGATGCAATAGGCACAAAAGCCGCACGGAATGAACAATCCCCTGCCTGCCGCCAGCAGTGGCAAGGCCGGGCGGGCCGTCAGATCACTTCGAATCCTTCTTTCTCCAGCATGCGGATCAGACGGATCAGCGGCAGGCCGATAAGGGTGTTGGGATCATCCCCCTCGAGACGTTCGAACAGGGCGATCCCCAAACCTTCCGACTTGAAACTCCCGGCGCTGTTGTATGGTTGCTCTGCCTTGAGATAATTCTCGATTTGTTGCCGCGACAACTGGCGAAAGACCACATGGAAGGGCACCACTTCGGCCTGCACCCTGCCCGTGGCAGCATTCAGCAGCGCAAGGCCGGTGAGAAAAGTAACGCGTTTACCCGCTGCCAGTTCCAGTTGCGCTACCGCGTTTTCATGATTCCCGGGTTTGCCCAGAATTTCATCACCGATTACAGCAACCTGATCCGAGCCGATCACCAATCCTTCCTTTAGCTGTGCCGCAATCGCCCGGGCCTTGGCGATGGCCAGCCGTTCCACCAGTTGTTGCGGCGATTCCCCCGGCAGGGGTGTCTCATCAACCTCCGGTGCCATCGTCTCAAAGGTCAAACGGAGTTTTTCCAGGATGGCTTTTCTAAAGGGTGAGGTGGAAGCAAGTATCAGGCGCATATCGACTCGGGAAGAGGAAACAAATGTTCATTATAAAACACAGAAGCCGCGGTGGCATCCAGCGATACAGGCCGGGGAGGAGAGCCGTGGCATTTATTCTATTTCGATCAATGCTTCATCCGGCGTGACGCTTTCGCCTTTTTTTACATGAATCTCGGTAACCACACCGGAAACGGGCGCCTGTACTTCGGTTTCCATTTTCATTGCTTCGGTGATGAGGACGGGATCGCCGGCTTTCACTTCGTCACCGACATTGACCAGGATATCCACAATCGTGCCCGGCATCGAAGTGGTGACATCACCCGGTCCGGTGGCGCGGGGTCGTTGCCCGGATCGTGCCGGTGTGGTTTTTTGCCCGCCTTCGCCTTCACTTTCCAGTTCAATCTCTTCCAGCGGTTCCAGCAGAACCTCTTCCGGCACACCATCGATGCTGAGGTAATAGGGCCGCTTGTCATGGGTGGTATATCCCTTGCCGGTGATTTTGACATGATGGGTTTCCCCGTGCAGGATGACATTGAATTCGGTAGCGGCTTTTTTGCCGTTGACACTGTCGCTGTCAGCCGGTTCCAACGGCTCCGGCATGAGGGTACCGGCTTCCCGTTGTTCCAGGAATTCACGCCCGATGTCGGGGAACATGGCATAGGTCAGCACATCCTCTTCCGACTTGGCCAGCGTACTGATGTCCTGGCGCAGTTTGTCCATCTCGTTGGGAATGAGATCCGCCGGGCGGCATTCAATCACATCCTCATTCCCAATCGCCATGTGCCGCACCTGGGGACTGATTTTACCCAGCGCCTTGCCGTAGCGGCCCTGCAAGTAGAGTTTGACCTCATTGGTGATGGTTTTATAACGATCCCCCGTCAACACATTGAGCACCGCCTGGGTACCGACGATCTGCGAGGTGGGGGTCACCAATGGCGGATAGCCGAGTTCCTTGCGCACGCGCGGTATTTCTTCCAGCACTTCGGTCATTCTGTTCAGCGCATCCTGCTCCTTCAACTGATTGGACAAGTTGGAAATCATGCCGCCGGGAACCTGGTTGACCTGAACCCGGGTATCAATGCCGGTAAATTCACTTTCAAACTGATGGTATTTCTTGCGGATTTCGCGAAAATAAAAACCGATCTCCTGTAACAGCGGCAAATCCAGTCCTGTGTCGTAATCGGTGTGATGAAACGCCGCCACCATGCTTTCCGTCGGCGGGTGGCTGGTGCCGCCGGAGAAAGGGGAGATGGCGGTGTCGATGCCTGCTGCACCGTTCTCCACCGCCTTGTAGTGGCACATACTGGCAAGACCCGCAGTGGCATGGGTATGAACAAAGACAGGGATATCCAGTTCATCCACCAGGGTACGGATCAATTTTGCGGTGACATCGGGGGTGAGCAGGCCGGCCATATCCTTGATACAGACACTGTCACATCCCATTTCCTGCATTTCCACTCCCAGCTGGAGAAAACGCTCGAGCGTATGAATGGGGCTGGTGGTATAACAAATCGCTCCCTGCGCATGTTTGCCGGCTTTTTTCACCGCTTCGACAGAGACCCGGATATTCCGCATGTCATTCATCGCATCAAAAATACGGAATATATCCATGCCGTTATCCGCGACACGCGCGACAAAGGCCTTCACCACGTCATCCGCATAATGGCGGTAACCCAACAGGTTTTGGCCGCGCAGCAACATTTGCAACTTTGTCTTCGGCAGGGCTTCGCGTAATTTACGCAGGCGTTCCCAAGGATCCTCTTTCAAAAAGCGCACACAGGCGTCAAAGGTGGCGCCACCCCACATTTCCAGCGACCAGAACCCGACCTTGTCGAGGCGGTCACAAATCGGCAGCATGTCCTCGGTGCGCATGCGTGTGGCGATCAAGGACTGATGGGCATCGCGCAGAACGGTTTCGGTAATTTTCACCTGTGGCATGGGAGACTCTTCTATTTCTGTTATTGTGGTTACAGACCCATATTGGCTGCCAGCACCGCTGCGATGGCAGCCGCTATTTCACGGTTGGATTGTCTGACAGAATAATTGGTCAATTCCGGATGTGCTTCCACGAATCCGGTATTGAACTTGCCGGTTTGAAACTCGGCATTGCGTAAAATTTCCAGATGATAGGGTATGGTGGTTTTGACACCGTAGACACCGATATCGCGCAATGCCCGGATGGCGCGATCAATCAGGCCGTCCCACGTCAACGACCAGACGATGAGTTTGGCGCACATGGAATCGTAGTAGGGCGGGATTTCATAGCCGGTATAAATCGCCCCATCGGTTCTCACCCCCGGCCCGCCAGTGGCAAAGTAGCGGGTAATGCGGCCGAAACTGGGCAAAAAGTCGTTCTTGGGATCTTCGGCATTGATGCGAAACTCGATGGCATAGCCACGGCGCTGGACTTCTTCCTGGCTGAAACGCAGCTTCAGCCCGGAAGCGATGCGGATCTGTTCCTGTACGATATCGATACCGGTGATCTCCTCCGTAACCGGATGTTCCACCTGCAGACGTGTGTTCATTTCCATGAAATAGAAGTTATCACCACTGTCCATGAGAAACTCCACCGTTCCCGCATTGGTGTAATGACAGGCTTTCGCCGCCCGCACCGCCAGATCACCCAATAAACTGCGTTGCTCATCGGTAAGCTGCGGGGAAGGGGCGATTTCGATTAATTTCTGGTGGCGCCGCTGGATGGAGCAATCGCGTTCAAACAGATGGATGACGTTACCATGTTGATCCGCCAGAATCTGGACTTCGATATGGCGCGGGTTGGCGATGAATTTCTCGAGAAAAACCTCGGCGTTGCCGAAGGCCTTGGCGGCTTCGGAGATCACCCGATCGTAATTGCGGCGCAGCTCCCCCGCATTGTTGCAGCGCCGGATACCACGGCCACCGCCACCGGAGGTCGCCTTGAGCATGATGGGATAGCCGATCTCCTTGGCGATGCTGATCGCTTCGTCGAGGCTCCCGACATTGCCCTCACTCCCCGGGGTAATCGGAATGCCGGCCTGCCGCATGGTCTGGCGCGCGGCCGTCTTGTCCCCCATCTGGCGGATGACCGATGGGGCCGGGCCGATAAAACGGATACCGCGGCGTGTGCAAATCTCCGCCAATTCGGGATTTTCCGACAAAAATCCGTAACCGGGATGCAGTGCATCACAACCGGTAGCGATTGCCAGATTGACCAGCCGGTGTGCGTTGAGGTAACCGGCGACAGTGTCAGGGCCCAGACTGTAGGCCTCATCCGCCTTTTTCACATGGAGGCTGTAGCGGTCTGCTTCTGCAAACACGGCCACAGACTTGATGCCCATTTCGGCACAAGCCCTTACTATCCGTACTGCTATTTCGCCCCGATTGGCAATGAGGATCTTTTTTATCATTTTTGACGCAGTCTTAACGGAGCAACCGTCATACCCATTAACAGTTCAGTGACTTACTGTGTATGTGATGCCCATGTGGCTGTCAAGCAGGCAAATCAGCTTTTTCAGCGGGCAGGGGTCACGGAACAAACGGATCCACAAGGATTTTTTTGACACCCGGGGGGCTGCCCCGATACAATTCGCGGCTTATGTCGAGACGGCTGGAACGCTTGCCTGTACAGGTTGATCCCTTCCGTCTGGCGCAAGCCGGACGCGTATTTGAGGGCGAGATTCCCTTGCGTCAGATGAAACGCTTACAGCCACTGCTGTATTCACACGGCAATACGGTCAGAGCGGCGCTGGAGTTCGGAATAGACAGCCTGGGCGTGAGTTTTCTCAGCGGCCGGATCCAGGCAGAACTGGAAGTTGTCTGTCAGCGTTGCCTGGAGCCCATGGGCATGACGGCGGATATCCGTTTTGATCTGGCCTTCGTGCATCAGGCAATCGAGGGCGAATCGATACCGGAGCCCTATGAACCATATGTGGTGGAATCTGTCCCAGTTACGTTGACAGACATAATCGAGGACGAACTCCTGTTGTTTCTGCCGCCGATAACACGGCATGAACTGGAAGTTTGTCCGGCGAGAAACCGGGTTCAAATGAAAGAACCGGCAGGCAAGGATACGGCGAAGCAGGCTGAGGAACAACGGCACAATCCGTTCAGCGTGCTTGCGAATTTAAAGACACCCAACAAAGTTAAATGAGGTTTCAGCATGGCTGTACAAAAAAACCGAAAGACTCCATCCAAACGTGGCATGCGTCGTTCCCATGATGCGTTGAAAACGTCCGCGCTTTCCATCGAACCGACAACCGGCGAAACGCACTTGCGCCACCATGTCAGCCCTGACGGTTACTATCGTGGCCGCAGGATCCTGGACAGCGGCGACGAATAAACGTCCCGTCTCATGGCAGGTTGCAGGTACGGGACATGGGCAACCATGTCCCGTACTTGTTTAATGACTATAAAAATCGAAATCTACCAAGCGCTTACATGACAACAGATACAACGATTGCACTGGATTGCATGGGAGGGGATTTTGGTCCCGAGGTCGTTATTCCGGCAGCTTTGACATCACTGGCACAGCATCCGGCTTTACATATCATACTTGTCGGTCAGCAACCCTATATTGAAGAAGCCCTGCAGCAACATGGTGGCAAGGCGAATACACGTATCACCATCCATCATGCTTCCCAGGTGGTTACTTCGAAAGAGCCCCCTTCCAAGGCGCTGCGCGGCAAGAAAGACTCCTCCATGCGAGTCGCGATCAATCTGGTCAAGGAAGGCACCGCTCAGGCCTGTGTGAGCGCAGGAAATACCGGCGCCTTGATGGCGACGGCACGCTTTGTATTGAAAACCCTACCCGGTATCGATCGGCCGTCTATTTGCAAGGTCCTGCCCAATATCAAAGGTGGACACACCCATGTGCTCGATCTTGGCGCCAATGTGGATTCCAGCGCCGAGAGCCTGATGGAGTTTGCTGTGATGGGTTCTGCCCTTGCCCAGGCGGTTGATGACAATCCACAGCCAACGGTGGGATTGCTGAATATCGGGGAAGAAGAGATCAAGGGCAACGAGCGGGTGAAGGAAGCATCGCGCCTGCTGGCCGAGAGCAGCCTGAACTATATCGGCTATGTCGAAGGCGATGGTATTTACATGGGCGATGCCGACGTGGTGGTCTGTGATGGCTTTGTCGGGAATGTCATGTTAAAAACCACAGAAGGGGTGGCGAAAATGATCAGCCACTATATCAAAGAAGAATTCAAACGCAATCTGCTGACAAAATTGAGCGGGCTGCTCGCCATGCCGGTGTTGAAGGCGTTTCGCAAACGTATCGATCCGCGGGAATACAACGGTGCCAGTTTGTTGGGATTGCAGGGGATCGTGATAAAAAGCCATGGCGGCGCCGATGCCTATGCGTTCAGCCAGGCAATCTCCGAGGCAGTAGTGGAAGTGAAAAAGAATGTTCCGGAGCTGATCACCAATCAGCTGGACGCTGAACTTGTTAAGAGGCAGGCAAGTTGACCTATGCACGCATAATCGGCACCGGAAGTTATCTGCCGGAAAAAATTCTCACCAATGCTGATCTGGAAAAAATGGTCGATACCAGCGATCAGTGGATCACGGAACGTACCGGGATCAAGAAACGCCATATTGTCGATGGTGAAACCACATGTGACCTCGCCGAAAAGGCCTCCCGTCAGGCAATCGAGTCGGCCGGACTCTGCAACGGGGATATCGACCTGATCATCGTTGCCACCACCACCCCGGATCGTATTTTCCCCAGTACCGCCTGTCTGTTGCAGGATCGGCTCGATATCCATGGTTGTCCGGCGTTTGACGTGCAGGCAGTCTGCACCGGTTTTGTCTATGCACTCGGTCTGGCGGAGATGTTCATTAAAACCGGCAAGGCGCGTCATGCCCTGGTGGTCGGCGCAGAAACCCTGTCGAATATCGTGGACTGGACCGACAGGGGAACATGTGTGTTGTTTGGTGACGGTGCCGGCGCGGTTGTGCTTTCTGTGAGTGATGAACCCGGGATCCTCTCCACCCATCTGCATGCTGACGGACAGTTCAAGGAACTGTTAACCGTTCCCGCAGGCTTGTCGGAGAACACCGAAATACTGAAAAGCGGTGGCGCCTTTATGGAAATGAAAGGCAACGAAGTGTTCAAGGTCGCGGTCAACACCCTCGGCCGCATCGTGGATGAAACCCTGGAAGCCAACAACATGCAGAAGTCCGATGTCGACTGGCTGGTGCCACACCAGGCGAATATCCGTATCATCACCGCCACTGCGAAAAAACTGAATATGTCGATGGACAACGTAGTGGTGACCGTGCATGAACACGGCAACACATCCGCTGCCTCCATCCCGATGGCGTTGGACATCGCGGTTCGGGATGGCCGCATCAAGAAGGGCGAGACACTCCTGTTGGAAGCCTTCGGTGGAGGTTTTACCTGGGGCTCGGCTTTACTCAAATACTGAATGAAACAATAGATAAGAATGCACCGGGCAGGGCGGATGGCAGCATGGCTGCTTTTCTTCTGGCGGAAGATTTGAATCGAAACAGATACTATTATTTCGTTTTTAAAAATAAAATCATGACGACCCCAGCGCGGATGAAAATATCGAGGTAGATCATGTCACTTGCATTTGTTTTTCCAGGACAGGGTTCCCAGTCTGTTGGCATGCTGAAAGAACTCGCCGGGCGGTTTGCCGAAGTCCGGACAACCTATGCCGAAGCCTCCGAGGTGCTCGGTTATGATTTGTGGGATATCACCTGCAACGGTCCACTCGAAAAACTCAACAGTACCGATATCACCCAACCGGCGATGCTCGCCGCAGGCGTCGCCGTCTGGCGGGTCTGGCAGAGTCAAAACGGGCCACTACCGCAGATGATGGCGGGGCACAGCCTGGGGGAATACACCGCGCTGGTGTGTGCCGACAGTATGGCATTCCCCGATGCCGTCAAACTGGTGGCCGAACGGGGCCGCCTGATGCAGGAGGCGGTTCCTGCCGGCAGTGGTGCAATGGCGGCAATTCTGGGCCTGGATGACGACATGGTGAAGCAAACCTGTGCCGAAGCCGCGCAGGGTGAGGTGGTGGAAGCCGTCAATTTCAACTCCCCTGGCCAGGTGGTGGTGGCGGGCCGCAAAACCGCGGTGGAACGGGCGGTCGAACTGGCGAAGGAAAAAGGCGCCAAGCGTGCGGTGATCCTTCCGGTCAGCGTTCCGTCCCACTGTGCCCTGATGCTGCCGGCAGCGAAAAAACTCGCTGCCGAGCTGAAGAACATCACCATCCAGGCCCCCACCATTCCGGTTATCAATAATGTCGATGTGGCATCACCTGTCAGGGCGGATGCGATTCGTGACGCCCTGGTGCGCCAGCTTTACAAGCCGGTGCGCTGGGTGGAAATTATCCGCAAAATGGCCGACGGGGGGGTGGACCGCCTGATTGAGTGCGGGCCGGGCAAGGTGCTGGTTGGCCTGAACAAACGTATCGATCGCAAGATGCCCGCCCAAGCCATCTATGATCCCGAGAGCCTGGCAGCCGCACTGCAGGATTAAAACACAACCCCGAAGAAACATGTGCATTTCGCACTGTTCTTCTGGATACAACACTGAATCTCGTTTGGGGGTAAGGAAAAATGACACTTGAGAATGAAATTGCCTTTGTTTCCGGCGCCAGCCGGGGTATCGGGAAGGAAATTGCCCTGGCACTGGGGCGGCAGGGGGCCATCGTCGCCGGCAGCGCCACCTCAGAATCTGGTGCAGAAAACATCTCTAACTATTTGAAGGAAAACGGTATTACCGGTCTCGGTGTCGCCATGGATGTGACGGATCAAGCCAGTATCGATGCGGCCCTGAAGCAGATCGAAGCGGCACATGGCATGCCAGGCATCCTGGTGAACAATGCCGGCATTACCCGGGACAACCTGTTGATGCGCATGAAAGACGAGGAGTGGGAGGCTATTATCAACACCAACCTCAGCTCCATCTACCGGCTCAGTAAAAGCTGCCTGCGCGCCATGATGAAAGCCCGCAAGGGCCGCATTATCAGTATTGCCTCTGTGGTCGGGGTATCCGGTAACGCCGGACAGACCAATTATGCCGCCGCCAAGGCCGGCGTCATCGGATTCAGCAAATCGCTGGCACGGGAAGTAGGTTCACGCGGTATTACCGTCAACGTGGTGGCGCCGGGCTTCATCGACACCGATATGACCCGGGCACTGCCGGATGCGCAACGCGAAGCGCTGCTGAGTCAGATCCCCCTCGGCCGTCTCGGTCAGCCGGAAGAAATCGCACAGGCGGTGGCCTTCCTGGCTTCACCCGGAGCGGCCTACATCACCGGCGAGACACTGCACGTCAATGGCGGCATGTACATGGGCTGATGCTTGATATTTTTTAATATTTACTTTTTTAGATTAAATTCAACAGCTTGCGAAGCGGGTCACAAATTGTAAATGAATGTGGAATCTGAGTGAGGATTTCAATACAATACCCCGCAGCTCAGGCTGAACCATAACCAAAAGAGGATGACTAAATCATGAGCAGTGTTGAAGAACGCGTGGAAAAGATCGTTGTTGAACAATTGGGTGTCAAACCCGAAGAAGTCACCAAGGAAGCGTCCTTTGTCGATGATCTTGGCGCTGACTCACTGGATACCGTTGAATTGGTAATGGCACTGGAAGAGGAGTTCGAAACAGAAATTCCTGATGAAGATGCCGAAAAGATTACGACTGTCCAGCAAGCAATCGACTATATAAACAAAAATGGTTAATTAATCTGCTGGTCAACAAATGCCCGGCCGCACCACTGGCAAAACCGTGGTTGCGGCCTTTTGTCTTTTTACAGCATTTAAAAAAGTAGGTTTGATAAGGAGTTACCATTGGCGAAGCGTCGTGTTGTCGTTACCGGCATGGGCATGATCTCACCGGTCGGACTGGATGTAAAAACATCCTGGGATAACATTCTGGCCGGGAAAAGCGGTATTGCCCCCATCACGCACATGGACACAACCGGGTTCCCGGTTCGTTTTGGTGGTTCAATCAAGGGTTTTGATGTCACCACCATCATGTCGGTCAAAGAGTCCCGTAAAATGGATGTCTTCATCCATTACGGTATCGCTGCCGCCAAGGAAGCGATCGAGGACGCCGGCCTGGAAGTCACCGACGAGAATGCAGAACGCATTGGTGTCTCCATCGGTTCGGGTATCGGCGGCCTGCCCGGCATCGAAAAAGGGCACGAGGCTTTCATAAAAGGCGGGCCACGTAAAATCTCACCTTTTTTCGTCCCCAGCAACATCATCAACATGATATCCGGCAATTTGTCCATCATGTACGGGATGAAAGGACCGAATATCGCACTGGTAACCGCATGTGCGACCGCCACCCACAGCATCGGTGACGCGGCACGCATCATCGAATACGGGGATGCCGATGTCATGATCACCGGTGGTGCAGAAATGGCAACCAGCCCCTGTGGCCTGGGTGGCTTTGCGGCGGCACGGGCCCTCTCCACCCGTAATGATGATCCCGAAACCGCTTCCCGCCCCTGGGATATCGACCGTGACGGATTTGTCCTGAGTGATGGAGCCGGTGTGGTGGTACTCGAAGAGTATGAATTCGCCAAAAAGCGGGGCGCGCCCATTTATGCAGAATTGATCGGTTTTGGCATGAGTGGTGATGCCTATCACATGACAGCCCCCTCAGAAGGCGGTGAAGGCGCCAGCCGTTGCATGAATGCTGCGATGCGTAATGCAGGGATTAATCCGGAAGAAGTGGATTATATCAATGCCCACGGAACTTCGACCCAGGCGGGTGACAAGGCCGAAGTAATGGCGGTGAAACGCAGTCTGGGTGATCATGCCTATAAAATCGTCATGAGTTCCACCAAGTCCATGACAGGACATTCCCTGGGTGCAACCGGTGGGCTGGAAGCGATTTTCAGCATTCTCAGTATGCGTGACCAGGTTGCACCGCCGACGATCAACATCTTTCATCAGGACCCGGAATGTGATCTCGATTTTGCCGCCAACGAAGCACGCGAAATGAAGATCGACATCGCAATGTCCAATTCCTTTGGCTTCGGTGGAACCAACGGCACCCTGATTTTTCGCAAACTGGGCTGAGTCATCGGCCCGCTACGGCCTGCACAGTGATAACGCCGCTTACACGCCGTCAACACGGCAGCACCAATCTGCTTGCACTGCATCACCAATCACCGCAAGACTTTCCTTTTCTGTTGCAAAGCGCGGTGACGGATGTCGGCCGGCACCGCAACGCCCGCTACGATATCCTGTTTGCCTTTCCGGCGGAAACATTGACGCTGACGCCTGAGGGCATGTTGCAGGGTGCGAATGCGGAAAATGGCAAGGATGATTTTCTCCGTGCCTTTGATCGACTCTGGCAGGCAGCGGGAAAAAACCAGGCCACTGATCCACAACTGCCTTTCAGCGGCGGCTGGTTTGTCTATCTGGGATACGAACTGGCAGGCCAGATAGAACCCCGCCTTCGACTGCCAAAGGCGGAAAGCCATTTTCCCGTGGCAACGGCAACACGTATTCCCGCGGCGGTTATCAACGATCATCGCACAGACGAAACCATTCTGGTGGCAGAAAGTGAAACCCTGCTGCACAGACTCATCCGGCAGCTTGAATGCCAGCCGGGTGAGGAACCGGTTTTTCCCCGGATGACGCCGGTAACGATGTTCGAGGATCCGGCAGAGGATTACCTGCGGCAAGCGCTGCGGGTAAAGCAGTACATCATCGATGGTGATGTTTTCCAGGTAAACCTGTCACGCGCCTGGCGGGGTCAACCTCCCGGGGATTTGCGTGCCGATGCGCTTTACCTGCAGCTGTGCCGAAGCAATCCGGCACCGTTTGCCGGTCTCGCCTGTTTTCCGCAGGGAAGCATTATCAGCTCCTCACCGGAACGGCTCATCCGGGTAAAGGCGGGCAGGGCGGAGACCCGCCCGATTGCCGGGACCCGGCCGCGCAGCCGGTCGAGCCGGGACGATGCAGCGTTGAAATCCGAGTTGCTCGCCCATCCAAAAGAGCGGGCGGAACACATCATGTTGATCGATCTGGAGCGCAATGATCTCGGCCGTGTCTGCGAAGCGGGAAGTGTCGAGGTGAACGAGATGATGGTGCTGGAAAGTTATGCCCATGTCCACCACATCGTCTCCAACGTGCGCGGCCGTCTGCATCCCGCCACCCCCCCGGGAGAGGTGATGCGGGCGGTGTTTCCCGGCGGCACCATCACCGGCTGTCCCAAGGAACGATGCATGGCGATCATTGCCGAACTGGAACAAACCGCCCGTGGTGCCTATACCGGCTCCATGGGCTATGTCAATCACAACGGTGACATGGATCTGAATATTCTCATTCGTACCATCACCCTCGACGCACATCACGTCACCCTGCGGGCCGGTGCCGGCCTGGTAGCCGATTCGGTTGCGGAAAAAGAGCTTGAAGAAACCCGCCACAAGGCACGCGGTCTGTTGCTGGCACTTGGAGGAACGGCATGAAGCAGCCTGTTCTCATCAATGGCCGGCAAGCGTCCGCTTTGCCCGTAACCGATCGGGGCCTGCAGTACGGTGACGGTTTGTTTGAAACCATGGCGGTTTTCGATGGCCGTTGCCCCTGGTTCGATCGGCACTATGAAAGACTCGTGACAAGTTGTGATCGGTTGGCAATTAATCCGCCGGAGAAGGCGTTATTGTTTGCCGAAGTGAGCCAATTGGCCGGCGGCCAGACACGTGCGGTGATTAAAATCATCCACACTCGCGGCAGTGGCGGCCGGGGTTATCGCACCCCCGCACAAAGCGCGCAGACGAGCCGTATCGTGATGCGCTTCCCCTGGCCGGCGTACCCGGCTGCTTATTGGCGGGAGGGGATCCGCCTGTTCCCGTGCCGCACACGACTGGGTTGCAACCCGGCACTGGCGGGGCTCAAACATCTCAACCGCCTGGAACAGGTCATCGCCCGGCAGGAATGGACGGATGACGATTTTGCGGAAGGATTGATGAGTAATCATGAAGGATATGTGGTCGAAGGGATCATGAGTAATGTTTTCTGGCGACGGGACGCTGTTTTATACACGCCTGATCTGCAGCAGTGCGGGGTGGAGGGCGTCATGCGCCGCTGGGTGCTGGCACGGGCAAAAAAACAGGGTGTCGAGGTGCGTGTGTGCAGCGAGACGGAAGCCGCGCTGCAGCGTGCCGATGAACTGTTTTTGAGCAACAGTCTGATCGGGCTATGGCCGGTTAAGGAATTTGCAGGTGTGCGTTATCCTGTGGGAACGCTCTGTCAGAGCCTGCTGCACGAACTTGTTGAAACATATCCGGTAACCAATGCGTAATATTCTGTACAAATTAATGGCGCTAACACTGCTGGGCGGCAGCATTGCCACCGCCTGGCTGTGGATGGATGTCAGCAATTATCTCGATACTCCTTTGCCTCTCGAAGCACCCCAATCCTATGAACTGCAACATGGATCGAACTACATTCGGGTGGTCAACGAGCTGACCGCAGCCGGAATGATAACCCGACCCCGCTACCTGCGCTGGTATGGCCGTCTTAGCGGCGCGGCGCGGCGCATCAAGGCAGGGGAATACCTGATCAGCCCCGGTACCACCCCACGCCAGCTGGTGAAACTGCTCACCAGCGGCAAGGTGCGGCAATACGCCCTCACCATCGTGGAAGGCTGGACCTTCCGCCAGATGATGCAGGCTGTCAATGCCGAAGCGGCGCTGAAGCACAGCTTGAAAGATCTGGATGATAAAGCCATCATGCAGCGTCTCGGTCATCCCGGTGAACATCCGGAAGGCCGTTTTTTGCCGGATACCTACCATTTTCCCAAAGGATTGAGCGATATCGCCTTCCTGCGGCGCGCCTACGACGCCATGCAGGTGTACCTGCAACAGGAATGGGAACAAAGAGCGGTGGGTTTGCCCTATAAAACCCCCTATGAAGCGCTGATCATGGCCTCCATTGTCGAGAAAGAGACCGGCCTGGCGAGCGAACGCCGGGCGATTGCCGGAGTGTTCATTCGGCGGCTGCAAAAACGCATGCGGCTGCAAACCGATCCCACCGTCATCTATGGTATGGGGAAACAGTACAAAGGCAATATCCGCAAACGCGATCTGCAGCGAGACACGCCATACAACACCTACCGCCATTTCGGTCTGCCGCCCACGCCGATTGCACTGCCGGGACGAAACGCCATTTACGCCAGCCTGCACCCGGACGAAAGCCGGAACATCTATTTCGTCGCACGCGGTGACGGCAGCCACCATTTCTCCGCCACGCTCAAAGAGCACAATGAAGCGGTGATCCGGTATCAATTAAAAGGCCGCCGCCGGCCCTTTTCGTCATATAATCCGAAATAGACAAAGTGTTGACGTGAACTCCAGGCGTGCAACTTCTGTAACCAGCAAGACGACACAGGAAACCCATTTCCATGCGGGGAAAATTCATCACAGTTGAAGGCAGCGAAGGGGTCGGCAAGACCAGTAACCTGAATTTTATCGAACAGATTCTGCAGGAAACCGGCATCAAGGTGGTGCGAACCCGCGAACCGGGCGGCACACCGCTGGGTGAATCCATCCGTGAGCTGCTGCTGGATGCGGGTCAGGACAACATGTGTGACGACACCGAACTGTTGCTGATGTTCGCCGCCAGGGCGCAACATCTGCACGAAGTGATCCTGCCTGGGTTAAAGGCGGGAAAATGGATACTGTGTGATCGTTTCACCGATGCCACTTATGCCTACCAGGGTGGGGGACGCGGTATCGAGATGTCACGCATTGCCGTGCTGGAAGAGTGGGTGCAGCAGGATCTGCGGCCGGATCACACCCTCTTGCTCGACATGCCGGTGGCGGAGGGACTCGCCCGGGCTGGCGCGCGCAGTGAACCGGATCGCTTTGAACAGCAGAAACAGGCCTTTTTTGAGCGGGTGCGACAAACCTATCTGCAACGGGCAAAAGCGGAACCCCAACGATTCCACGTCATCGACGCATCGCAGCCATTGAACAGGGTACAGGCCCAGATCAGCCAGGTACTGGATCAAATCCTTGCGGAATAACCATGCTGTTACCCTGGCAACACACCATCTTTCAACAGTTGCAGCAATGCCGGCGGGAAAACCGCCTGCCGCACGCGATTCTGCTCAGCGGGCCGGCCGGCATCGGTAAACAGGCGCTTGCCGAAGCGTTCGCCCTTTCCCTTTTATGCGAATCTCCGCACACCGACGGGACAGCCTGCGGCGCATGCCATGCCTGCGCCATGTTCCATGCCGGCAGCCATCCGGATCTGCACCGCATCGGCCCCGAGGACACCTCAAAGAATATCCGCATCGATCAAATCCGCGCACTCATCGAAACGCTCTCCCTTCGCAGCCACTACGGCCGCCACAAGGTAGTGATCCTCAATCCGGCCGATGCGATGAACACCGCAGCCGCCAACAGCCTGTTGAAAACACTCGAGGAACCCCCCCCCGACACGATTTTGCTGCTGCTCAGCGCCAGACCATCGCGCCTGCCGGCAACCATTCGCAGCCGCTGCCAGACGCTGCACATGGCCACCCCACATCCCGAAGAGGCGGCAAGCTGGCTGAAATCACAGCTCGAAGCAGGGCAGGAGACGGAAACCTTGCTGGCCCTTGCCGGAGGCGCCCCCCTCACCGCCCTGCAACTGGCAGAGGATGAACGCCTTGCCTCACGCAAACAGATGTTGTCAGACTGGTTGCAACTGGCAAACGGAGAGGGTGATCCGGTCAGGCTGGCAAGCAACTGGGTCAAGCCCGATGCTGCTTTGCCGATAACCTGGATATACGGCTGGTTGACCGATATGATCCGTCTGCGTGCCAGCCAGACAACACGGCTCAACAACCCGGATGCAAAAGCCACTTTGCAGAAACTGGCCGAGGAGTTAGACTTACAACGCATATATGGTATGTTGGATCGTGTTCAGGACGCCATGCGCTTACTGGACAGCCAGGTCAACCCGCAAATGATACTGGAAGGCATTTTGTTATACTGGCGTAATCTGCCGCGTACGGCAAAAAACAACTGAGGACCGATACAATGGGTGTTCCAGCAGGACGACAGGGTATACTCTCTCTTACCATCAAGGATAAAAGCGCGCTTTATGCCGCCTACATGCCGTTTGTCAAAAACGGCGGACTGTTCATTCCCACCAATAAAACCTACAAGCTGGGGGATGAAGTGTTTATGCTCCTCACCCTGATGGATGAAAAAGAAAAACTGCCCGTGGCCGGCAAGATTGTCTGGGTCACACCCAAAGGGGCGCAGGGGAACCGTGCCGCCGGCATCGGCGTGCAGTTTACCAACCAGGACGAGGGCAACGCCCGCACCAAGATAGAAACCTATCTGGCAGGTGCACTGAAGTCCGATCGCCAGACACACACCATGTAAACCCGTGCAGCAACAGCGCAAGCCGGGCGATCAGATTATCCGGCCGGCCTGTCATCGTTCGCGGGTGATTAATACCGCTATTTTCAATTATCCATGTTTCTCGTAGACTCCCATTGCCATCTTGATCGCCTTGATTTGACGCCGTTCGACGGAAAACTGGAAGGCGCGTTGCAATACGCACAGCAACAGGGCATCGGCCAGATGCTTTGTGTCTGCATCAGTATGGACAACTTTCCACAGGTCCTTGCCATTGCCGAGCAGCATGATTTTATCAACGCCTCGGTAGGGGTTCACCCCAATGAACAGCAAGGGGAAGATCCTGATTGTGATCGCTTGCTGCAACTAGCGGACAACCAACAGATCGTGGCGATTGGCGAGACCGGTCTCGATTATTTCCGCAGTGAAGGGGATCTGGAGTGGCAACGGAAACGTTTTCGCCATCATATTGCCGCCGCCAGACAAAGCGGCAAACCACTCATCATTCACATGCGTGACGCCACCGAGGATACACTGCGGATTCTGAAAGAGGAAAACGCCGCAGAGGCGGGCGGCGTCATGCATTGTTTCGTCGAGGACTGGGAAGTGGCGAAAAAGGCGCTGGACATGAACTTCTATATTTCCTTTTCCGGCATCGTCACCTTCAACAGTGCCAAAGAACTCAAACAGGTGGCGAAAAACATCCCACTGGACCGTATGCTGGTGGAAACCGATTCCCCCTATCTGGCTCCCGTTCCCTTCCGGGGAAAATCCAATCAGCCAGCCTATGTCCGGCATGTGGCCGAGCACATCGCCGCTTTACGTGACATATCGATTGAGGAAATCGCCGAAGCGACGACAAATAATTATTTCAGGCTTTTCAAAACAGCAAGCCGCTCCGCACAACGCTAAATAAGTGTTCCACAACTACGCGCCACCCGCTACCCCACATCCCCATCAACCGATCTCGGTCTGCGATTTTCATCAATCGCCACATAGGTAAGCTCGGCGTCCGCCACTTTATGGCATTCTTCCTCATTACGGTTACGTTCCGCATAGGCTTCGACATGCACCTGGATCGAGGTATTGCCAACACGTTTGATCTGCGCATAAAAACTGACGAGGTCGCCCACGAAAACGGGCTTGATAAAACGAAATTCATTCACCGCGACCGTAACGATTCTGCCCTGGGCACGGCGGTAGGCCTCGATACTGCCTGCAATATCCACCTGGGACATCAACCAGCCACCAAAGATATCACCGGCTGCGTTGGTATCCGCCGGCATGGGCAGTACGCGGGTGGCCGGAATGCGATCCTTGGGCAGGGAGTCTGATCCTTGTGGCATCTTCAGTGCCCTTCGTACAATTTGGCGATTCTCTCGGCAAAACGCGCGTTCAGGTTTTTACGTTTGAGTTTGAGCGTGGGGGTAATCAAACCCGCTTCCACCGTCCAGGGTTCGAGGGTGGCAATCACTTTGAAAACCTTGGCATAGCCGGGAAAATTCGTCAGCCGGCGCTTGATGCGTTCCAGCAATTCCTTTTCGACCTTGGGATCGCTCAGGCTGTCTTCCGCCGTGGCGGAGACACCCAGTTTCGTTGCCAGCATCTCCCAGTAAATCGGGTTTAGCACCAGCAATGCGGAAAGAAAGGGTTTGCCCTCGCCAACAATCATCACCTGTTCGAACAGCGGATCACCCTGGATTGCCAGTTCCATGTCAGCGGGCGGAATTTTTTCGCCATTGGCCAGAACGATAATCTCTTTCAACCGGCCCGTGATCCTGATGTGATCGCCGTCGAACTCGGCGACATCACCGGTATGCACCCAGCCTTCTTCATCGATTGTCGCCTGGGTTGCTTCCAGATTTCTCCAGTAACCCAGCATCACCCCGGGACAACGTACCAGCAATTCATTGTGTTCACCCAATTTTACCTCCACCCCGGGAAGCGGCTGACCAACCGTATCGGGTTTGTTATCCGCAAGCCGGTTGGTGCTGACCACCGGGCTGAGTTCGGTCATGCCATAACCCTGTGAGATGGTCAGGCCGAGTCCGATGAAGGTGCGGGCGATATCCGGGGACAATGGCGCGCCGCCGCTGATCGCCAGCCGCATGCGCCCGCCAAGCTTGTTGATGATCTTTTTGGCAACCAGTTTGTTCAACAGCGGCCAGAGCAGCAGCTTTGGCGACCAGGAAGCGCGGCCCTGCTGGAAGAGGAAACGCCGCCAGCCGACATCGACAGCGAGGTTGAACAACTTTGTGGCGAGCGGGGGTTTTTGTTCGAGCTGTGCCTTGATCTTGTTGTATACCCGTTCGAAGATGCGTGGCACCGTGACCAGGATTGTCGGGCGTATGATCAGTAAATCCTCCGCCAGTTTTTCGATTGATCGGGCAAAAGCGACGCTTGCCCCAACCAGCATCGGCATGTAATAGCCTGCGGTTCTTTCCAGCATGTGGGAGAGAGGTAAAAAGGAAAGAAAAATATCACTGGTGTAAAAAGGTTCACATGATGCCGCACTGGACGTGTTCCAGAGGATGTTGTGATGCGACAACATTACACCTTTTGGATTGCCGGTGGTGCCGGAGGTATAAACGATGGTTGCCAGTGATTGCGGATCGATATCAGGTAACACCACTTCCGCCGGCGTCTCCGGCACCCACTCATGCAGCAGCCTGATACGGCGATCATGGGCGTGGCTCACGGGGTGCAGGGTGACGATCGTCTGGATACTTTCCAGTTGCGGGTAAACCTCACTGAGACAGTTCCAATGTTCTTCGTCACTGATGAGGATCAGCTTGACTTCCGCATTCTCGATAATGTAACCCAGGTTGGCAGGCCGGTCATTGGTATACAGCGGAACAACCACCAGCCCCAGTCCCTGTGCCGCCTGTTCAAACAAGATCCATTCCGGGCAATTCCGCAGCATAATCGCAACCCGATCACCCCGCTCCAGATTTTCCAGCGCGAATGCGCTTTGCCAACACGCAACCAGCCGCGCCATCTCCTCCCAGGTGTAATCCCGCCATTCCTGCGTGGCATCTTCATAATGGCGATAGGCAACCTGTTCCGGTGAGCGGCGCACGCGTTCACGGAATAATCCGGGAAGGTGATGGACGCTGTCCAGTGAGATAACATCAGACTTGTTTGTCGGCATATCGCACCTTCTTGTTCTTTAATGTTTGTGCTCTTTTGCAAGGAGTTCCCAGCCGGGATCCGCTTTGAAACGCTCACCATAACGGTGAAGCAGGTTGTCCAGCAAGGTGGTCAATTGTTTTACCCCGCGATCATGAATATAGTGTACAGGACCGCCGCGGAAAGGCGCAAAACCGGTGCCGAAAATCACCCCGGCATCGGCCAGATCCTCGTTTTCCACCACTTTGTCACGCAGGCAAGCGACAATTTCATTCAACATGCGCATTATCAGGCGATCCTGCAGATCGGTGGGCGGGGTATAGTGCTTGTCCGCTTCCGGTTTAACCGGTTTGCCATTCTTGAAAGGATAAAAACCGTTTCCGGATTTTTTGCCTAACTGTTTGTTAGCGACTTTGTCACGCAGAATTTTTGGTACCTCGACATTCATCTGCCCGGCAAGTTTTTCCGCCACTTTGAGACAAATGTCCAGTCCGACCGTATCCGCCAGTTCTATCGGCCCCATCGGCATGCCAAAATCGGTGGCCGCCTTATCGATCACTTTCAGCGGCACGCCTTCTTCCGCCAATACCACCGCTTCAATCAAATAGGGCATCAATACCCGGTTCACCAGAAAACCCGGGGTGCTCGTCACCGGCAGAGGCAGGCGTTGGATTTGCCGGGTAAAGGCACTGGCCTTGTTGCGCGTTTCTTCAGAGGTTTGTTTGCCGTGAACAATTTCCACCAACGGCATTTTCGCCACCGGATTGAAGAAATGCAGGCCAACCAGGCGTTCCGGCTTTTGCAGCACTCCGCTCAACTCTTCCAGCGGAATGCTGGAAGTGTTGGTGGCAATAATGGTTTCCTCTTTGAGTCTGGGTTCAATCTGTTTGAACAGCTCACGTTTGACATCGACATCTTCAAAGATCGCCTCGATGACAATATCCGCTCTTTTCAGTCCGTCACCGCGCAAGTCCGGCATCAGGCGATCCAACGCCGCCGTTACCAGCAACCGCTGTTTCAATTTCTTTTTGAACAAATCATGGGCACGCTTAACCACCCGGGCAAGCGTTTGATGGGCACGGTCCTGAATGGTGACATTGAATCCCTGCATGGCACACCAGGCGGCGATATCACCTCCCATGACACCCCCTCCGACGACATGCACATGCTGTGGTTTGTAACTGTCCAGGCGTCCCAGACTTTTAAGCTTTTCCTGCAGGTTAAAAACACGGATCAGGTTTTGCGCAGTCTTGCCGACGATGAGCCGCGCCACCGAAGCGGCTTCTTCATGCAACATGGTTTTGCGATCGCCGAAATGGTGAACCCACAGATCGATGACGGCGTACGGCGCAGGGTAATGGGCGCGGGGTGCGCGTGCTGCAACTTTCTTGATGAACACCCTGGCCAACAGGGGGCGTACACGCGCATGATTCAGCCACTTCACCCAGAATGGCAACGTTTTGCGTTTTGGCGGTTTTGCCACGGTTTGACGGGCCGCCTCCAGCAGATGGCGTCTGGCAACGGCGTAATCGACCAGCCCCAGTTTCTTTGCCGCCCGTGCCGAGAGGTTGCGCCCGCTGAGGAGGAGATCCATACCATTCAACGGTCCGAGGCGTTCCAGACAGCGCACCGTACCACCGAAACCGGGGTGGATGCCGAGTTTGACTTCCGGGAATCCCAGTTTGGTACTGGCGTCATTGTCAGCCACGCGGTAGCGGCAGGCCAGCGCCAGCTCAAGTCCGCCACCCAGGGTAAAGCCGTGTAACACCGCTACGGTCGGGCAGGGCAGTTTTTCCAGCTGGTTGAATATCCGGTGCCCGCGTTCAATCGCATCACGCGCTTCGTTTTCGCTGCTGAAAGTGGTGAACTCTTTCACATCGGCACCGGCGATAAAACCGTTTTCCTTGTCCGAGAGAATGATCAGCCCCCGTGGCGGTTGCTTTTCGTAAACCGTCAAGAGGGATTCCAGCTCGGTAAGCACCTCGGCGGAAAGCACATTGGTCGTGCTGTTCGCCATGTCCAGGTGCAGCCAGACGATACCGCTCTCGTCCTCTTCGATTTTCCAGTGTTTGTAATTCTTTTCCGCCATGATGCTATCCTGTACTCCGTTCGATTAACATGGCGCCACCCTGTCCGCCACCGATACATAAAGTGGCAATACCGGTGCTGGCGTTGTTGCGCGCCAGTACATGCAACAGATGCAGTACAATACGTGCACCGCTGGCGCCAACCGGGTGCCCGAGGCTGATACCGCCACCGTCCACATTAAGCCGTGATTGATCCAGACTGCCCAGCGGCGATTTCAGACCCAACTCCTGTTTGCAATAGTCCTTGTCTTCCCAGGCCTTGAGACAGGCCAGCACCTGTGCGGCAAAAGCTTCGTTGATTTCCCAATAATCGATATCACCCAGGGCAAGTTTCTGACGTTTTAAAATCGGTGTGGTGGCATGCACCGGTCCGAGTCCCATCTGTGCCGGCTCGAGCCCGGCCCATTCCACATCCTTTATTTGCCCCAGTACCGGCAGTTGATATTTTTCGACCGCCTTGTCACTGGCCAGAAGCAACAGCGCGGCACCATCGGTAACCTGGGCGCTGTTGCCGGCGGTGACGCTGCCAAAGGGTTTGTCGAACACGGGACGCAGCTTGGCCAGGTTTTCCATGCTGGATTCACGCCGCAGGCCGTCATCGTGTTCGTAATAGTTTCCGTGTGTGTCGTACAGCGTTTCGATTTCGGTCAAATAACCGGCATCCTGGGCTTCGGCAAGGCGCTTATGGCTGCGCAGGGCGTAGCTGTCCATTTCACTGCGGCTGATACCAAAGCGGTAGGCAAGGTTTTCCGCCGTCTGTCCCATGCTGAGTCCCACCACAGGATCCGTCAGCCCGCGTAACAGCCCAATGATGGGTTTGAAATGGCCGGGACGGAGTTGCCCCAATGTCTTTAAACGCTGTGGCCAGGTCTTTGCACCCATCCACGCCCCCAGCCAGTTCACCATCGGTTCGCTGAACAATACAGGGGCATGGCTCATCGCCTCGACGCCGCCGGCAAGAACCAGCTCTGCCCGTCCCAGGCGGATGTCCTTGAGCGCACAATCGAGTGCCTGCATGCCGGATGCGCAATTGCGCTGCACTGTCCAGGCAGGAACATCCTTGCCGCAGCCGAGCCGCAGGGCGACGACGCGGGCGATATTCACTTCATCCGGACCCGGCATGACACAGCCCATCACCACTTCATCCAGTTCCGACGGTTCAAACGGCTGCCGGGCCAGCAGCGGGCGGGCGCAACCGAGCGCCAGCTCAGCCGCATGGAAGGGGCCGGGTTTGCCTCTGGCTTTCAACTGCGGCGTGCGGCTGCCGTCAACGATATAGACGGCACGCCTGTTTCGCGCAGGGGTAGTACGCCGGGCTGCTTTTTTCTTGGTTTTTTTCTTGGTTTTCGTTTCAGCCATATCGGGTTCCTTGGTTTAGGTCAGATCCGTCGCAAAATCATCCACCTTGATGACAGCATTACGGGCCTCGTCCGCATCGCGGATCGTCTTCGCGTCTTCTTCGCTGATCACTCCCTGTTCGATGCCCGCGGCCAGCAGTCCTTCCAGACCGTGATAATCCGCCGTGTAATCTTTCAGCTCATGACGCAGGCGCCGTTCCGCGTGTTCTGCCTTGATCACCTTGACCAGCGCATCTTCGATGCGTCCCAGCGGCTCATCTGTGGATTGTGGCAGATACAAACCTCTGGTCAACCGATCCCTGGCGGCTGAAGGTGTAAGCAACAGCTCTGCAATTTGATGGCCGAGTTTATCAGAAGGTGCCTTGAAGTGTTGCCCCAGCGGAAACACAAAACGACGGATAAGCCAGGCAGCAGCACGGTTGGGCATATTCTGTAACAGACCATCGATTGCCCTCTGGATTTCATACAGGCAATGCTGGCACACCCAATGCAGCAACGGCGCATCTTCCGCATGCGAACCCTGATCCTCGAATTGCTTGAGGGTGGCAGACGCCAGATACATGTTACTGAGTACGTCACCCAGGCGGCCGGACAATTTTTCACGCCGCTTCAGGGAACCACCGAGCAACATCAGGGCGGTGTCGGTTAACAGGGCGAACGCCGCGCTCATGCGGGTCAAATGCTGATAATAACGTCTTGCCGGGCGCCGCCCCGGAACGAGGATAAAACGGGAACCGGTCAAGCCATGAAAAAGGCTGCGCAGCATGTTGAAGGTAAAAAACTGTATGTGGCTGAAAAAGGCGCGATCGAACTTTTCCAGGGAAAGTTCCGGATCTTTTTCACCGATGGCTTCGAGTTCCTCAAAGATGTAAGGATGGCTGCGAATCGCACCCTGACCAAAGATGATCATCGTGCGGGTAAGAATATTGGCGCCCTCGACGGTAATGCTGATGGGGATGGCCTCGTAGGCACGGCCAAGAAAATTTCTCGGCCCCAGACAAATGCCGGCGCCACCAATCACATCCATGCCATCATTCACCAGACGCCGCATCTTTTCCGTGAGATGGTATTTGATGATGGCGGAAATCACCGATGGTTTTTCCCCGCGATCCAGCGCCACCGCGGTGAGTGTGCGGGCCGCCTCCATCATGTAGGTGTAGGCACCGATACGTGCGAGGGCCTCCTCGACGCCTTCGAAACGGCCGATGGGAAGTTTGAACTGGCGACGGATGCGGGCATAACCACCAACCGCACGGCTGGTCATTTTGCCGGCACCCACACTCAGGGCCGGCAGGGAGATACCGCGTCCGTCGGAGAGACATTCCATCAGCATGCGCCAGCCCTGACCGACCCGTTCCTGGCCACCGATGATCCAGCTCATGGGAATGAACACATCCTTGCCATAGTTTGGTCCGTTCATAAAAGGGATGTTCAGCGGAAAATGGCGGCGGCCGATGCTGACGCCGGGAGTATCGGTCGGGATCAGCGCCAGGGTGATACCGAGCTGTTCCTGCTCCCCCAGCAGATGATCAGGATCATAAAGTTTGAATGCCAGCCCCAGGAGAGTGGCGACCGGTCCAAGCGTGATATAGCGTTTGTCCCAGTTGAGCCGGATCCCCAGAACATCTTTCTCACCTTCGAATTCCTGTTTGCATACGATGCCGTAATCGGGAATGGCACCGGCATCACTCCCCGCATGCGGACTGGTAAGGGCAAAACAGGGGATCTCGGTGCCGCTGGCAAGGCGGGGCAGATAATAGTCCTTTTGCTGTTGTGTGCCATATTCCATCAACAGTTTTGCCGGGCCGAGAGAATTCGGAACCATGATCGTCACCGCGGCGGTGATACTGCGGGTGCTGACTTTCAACACCACCTCTGAATGGGCGAGGGCGGAGAATTCCAGCCCGCCATAGGCCTTGGGAATGATCATGCTGAAAAAACCGTTGTCCTTGATATATTGCCAGACCTCCGGCGGCAGATCATAACGCTCGTGGGTGATATTCCAGTCATCCAGCATCTGGCACAAGGTTTCGACCGGACCATCGAGAAAAGCCTGTTCTTCCGCAGTGAGCTGCGGTTTGGGCAACTGGCGCAACTTCCTCCATTTCGGCCTGCCGCTGAAGAGTTCGCCATCCCACCAGACAGAACCGGCTGCCAGGGCCTCACGCTCGGTTTTTGACATGCTCGGGCTGACACGCCGAAACAATTTGAGCATCGGTTCCGAAATCCAGCGCATGCGCCAGCTTTGCTCATGGGTGGAATGGCTCATGATGGTTCTCCTCGAAGTGTTTTTACTGCCTGCAAAAAGTTCAGATTCTGCCGAACGCCGCTTTCATTGTTTTTTCCGGTGTCACCGCTTTGTTCATCCAGCTGTTGCGGCAAATTTTTAAAGCAGTCATTGATATCGTTGCAAACAATATCCGTATCACCCCAGGGAAGGTGGCGATAGATCGCAATATCATCCAGACCAAAAAGAGGATATTTGATAATGTCAAAATAGGGTGAATAATCGAAATCCCGCGGTGTTACCAGTTTGGGATTCCGCTGATAAAGATGGACCTTGCCATGTTCCAGATGTTCCGCAAAAGGCAAGAGGGGAAATTTTACCGACTGAAACGCTTCTGCCAGCATGGTCGAACAGACAGTCTGCGTTGCATCACCGGGATTATGGTTGAACAAACTGGAACGCCAGCGCCGGGGAAGATAACCGTACGGAAACATGAAGCGCGCCAGATCCAGCAATTGCCGCACATCGTAACCAGTTCCCAGGCGGTTTATCGCATAGGCGATGACTTTCTGGGCATCACGGGGTGAAAGGCCGCTTGGCCGGCAGATACGCACATGTGAATTCAGATATTTTTTCAGTGGATAGACCACCGTCCCCTGGCCCAGCAGGGTTTCGATGATCAGTTGTGTTTCGGGTTCGGCGTTGCTGTACTCTGCAACTGTCTGACGGAGGGTTTCGTCTTCGATCTCATACAGCCGTCCGATATAAAGCGCCGCGTGGGTCCAGGGACTTTGGGTGATCAGTTTGATCACTTCAGACACCTTGCTGCGGCCTTCGACCAGAATAATGTCACCGGGCCGGATTTCATAACAAAGCCGCTCGAAATTCAGTAGCAGCACGGAATCATCCGGTTGCTCCGGTTCTTTGGACAACCAATGGGCGATACGGTTACCCAAACGTGTTGTCAGCTTCACTCCCATCCACTTTCTCCCAAAGTGCTGGTGCACACGGGTGGATTTCCAATCTTCTGACCCGTGGACACTGGATATCTCCTTACTTCCGACAGCTGTTTTGTTTAAAATCTTTCCTGCGTACCGAAATTAGACTCCATTTGTAACGATTAGTGCCTGATTAAAATTATCGGCAATAACAGGCGCTTCTTTATCCTTATCCTTATTAAACATATAGTATATTTTACAGAGACTATACTCCTACTCCGGGTTAAATCCATCGGCCAATGTCACAGCCTGTTGAATCTGTGAGCGGGGCGTGTAAAAGTGGGGTGAAAATCGTATGCCGCCTCCGCGCAAGGCACACATCACGTTGTTTTGCATCAGATAATGGTAAAGCAAATCACTTGCTGCCTGGCGGTGGCGAAACACCACTATGCCTGCATAACGACCCGCTGTCATATCCGTCAGACACTCAAGATGGCGACTGTTTTCCAGCAATTGGAAAAGATATCGACTGTTCTCCAGCACACGCTGCTGCACCGTTTCCATTCCCGTTTCCAGTAACAAACCAATACTGGCATGCAGTGCATGAATTCCGAGCATATTGGGACTGCCGCATTCAAAACGGCGGGCGCTGCGGGCAATCCGCCATTCCTTTTGTTCAAAATCAGTATACTCTTCCACCATGTGCCAGCCATACTGGCGCAGCTGCAGCTGTTCCCTGGCCTCTGGTGTGCTGTAAAACAATGCCAAACCTTCCGGTCCCAACATCCATTTGTGTCCATCGGCAACAACAAAATCGGCCTGCATTTCGTTTACATCCGTTTGCAAGGCGCCGATACTCTGAATGGCGTCCACACAAAACAGGATCTTTTGTTTTTTACAATGGAGGCCAAGTTCATTCAAATCAACCCGCAAGCCACTGGCATACTGGACCGAACTGACCGACAACAAGCGTGTCTGCCGGTTGGTTGCCGCTATCAGGGATGCCGCCGGCGTCTCTGCAGAGTGCAAATCCACCTGGATCACCTCCACACCGCTCGATTGCAGGGATTCCCAGACGATGCGATTGGAAGGAAACTCTTCATTGCTGATCACGACATTGTCACCAGCCTGCCAATCGATTCCATGGGCAATTACCGAAAGCGCCTCGGAAGTGTTTTTCAGAAGCGCGATGTCATCAGAGGAGGGGGCATGGATCAGGCGCGCCAGGCGTTCACGTAGCTCCGCTTCTGTTTGCAGCCAGTGTGCATAGCGTTTGGAACCGAGTTGGGCGTTTTCCCTGGCAAAGTTCACCACCGCATCACGGCTTGGGACAGGCCAGGGCGCCACCGCTGCGTGGTTGAGGTAAATAAGATCTTTTGCGAGTTCGAAGCCGTTGAACATTTCCATGATTTTCCGGAGCGGTTCCGTTTTTCCCTTGCTGTTTTAAAATGCGTTCCGGATACCACACCACTTGTGTCCCGGAGCATCAGGGATGCGGCTGTCGAACTAATACCTCTGGTCCTGATGCGGAACCGGAATCCGGCACTGTTTTTAGAATGGTATGTATGTGGAACGCGTATTTAGACAGTAACACAGGAAATCATGATAAACAATTGATTAATAACAATATTATTCTTGCTGTAAAGCGGGGGTGAAAGGTGCATGACGGCATCGTCATGCGGACGATATCGGCTGGGTTTTATCAGATACCCAATCGCTGGGATTCCGTGGCACGCGCGCTTTTTTCCCAGGTGGTATCAAAGAAGTGCAGCAGGTTACCCGCCCAGCCGGCATCGTTGAAGTTGGCTGTGGCTTCAAAACGTTCGGCACGCCGCCGGTCGAGGACGGCGATGTTGTCCGCTACCATAAACGCATGGTGATACGGCTGGGGCAACTGGCGGATCTGCACCCGGCTGGTCTGGCTGCGGCTCAGATGGATCAGCTTGTGCCCGGTTTGAATGATACGTGAGATATCGAACACCAGGATGCGTATGCTGGCATGGGAATCGCTTGCGAGTACATGTCTGGCGGCATCGATGAATTTCGATGAATTATAGAGATCCGGTTCCAGATCATGGCTGAATATGGCCAGAGAATGTGATGCCTGGGCAGCAATGGCAAGGGTGACATCACGGCATTCGTCACGTGTGCCGATGCGCAACAACTCATCAGATTTACCGATTTGATACGTCGCAAGATCCTGCATACGTCTAATTCTAGCCCCGAATGGGGAAACGTCTAATCCTGTGCGCAAAAAAATCCCGCTACCGTCAGCATAACTGCTTGTTTCCTCACTCTTTCAAGTGATGTTTTAGAGGATCGAGTCCCGTGGCGCTCAGTAAAATCACCTCGATTTCCTCGATGATCTCTTCCTGGCGCAGCGCATTACACACACGCAGCAGATCCTCCGATTTATCATCCAGATGCTGCACCGCCCCTTCGAGATGCTGTACCCGTCGAAGGTTTTCCGCCATCAACGAGACAAACATAATCTTGTGCAAAGTGGCAAACAGATGGTTGTCAATCAGTTCGACCAGGAATTCCTCAGGCGGCAGGTTAATCAACGGGGGATGCGAAAATTGCGGCGTGATATTTCTGTAGGATTCAAAAGGGGGTAATACTTCTGCCACGCTGATCTGTTCTTTATCCGGATCGTGATAGAGGACGCTAAGCGAAAGGGTGCCATGTTGTGCCTGGAGTCCGGAGAGGGTATGGACGATTTGATCCAGCGTCTTTTCCACTTCTTCAACCACGTTCGCTCCCTCTAGCAAGGCGACCACACGCGGATCATGCTCGAGTCGCATTGCCAGCTTGCTGCCCGAGGCGATCAGCAGCGGCTTTTCGATGTTTCTGTCCCCTGCATGGGATTCCAGATGGTGCAGCAGAAGATCGTTAAAGTCACCACAAAATCCCCGCTCCGAGCCAATCAGCAGGTAGACGGGCAGCGAGTCCTCCACGAACGGGAGTGTTTCCGGAAAGAACCCCAGAAAATCGGCGGCCATGGCTTCTGTGTGTTTGACCACGGCACGCTGGGCGTCGAGAAACCGCGCCAGTTTACGGGTTTCCATATACGCCAGGGTTTTCATGGAATTCATGATTTCGCGGACCTCGCCAAACGTATGGCGCCGCAACTCAAGCTCGCGCCGCCGGGTCACGCCGTGTTCCCCCTTGCCAGCCATTCGCTCACGGCTTTGGCCCATTGCTCGCGTGAACTGTCCAGGGTGAGTCCGGATATTCCGGCATGGTGTTCCAGCAGCGCCAGCTGTGCAGGAACTTCTTCCGGATCCGTCTCATTGAACAGGCCGTCATTGAACGCCACCAACCAGGCCATCTGGAATTCAACCGGCAAGGGTGCCAGACGATCCTGTTTGAGGATCTCACGCAGCACGCGGCCACGTCGGATGGCGAGTTCCATGGAAGCTTCCAGACGCGCACCAAAACGGGTAAACACTTCCAGTTCGAGAAACTGCAGGTAGTCCAGTTTCATCCGGCCGGCTTCCTCCTTGATGCGGGGGTGCTGGGCCTGCCCGCCGATACGCGATACCGATTTGCCAATATCGATCGCCGGGCGAAAACCGCCTGCAAACAGGCTGCGATCCAGATAAACCTGTCCGTCGGTAATGGAAATGAGGTTCGTGGGAATGTAGGCGGCAATCTCACCCTGTTGTGTCTCCACGATCGGCAAGGCGGTCAGACTGCCACCACCATGGGCAGCATTGAGACAAGTGGAACGTTCCAGCAAACGGGCATGCACAGAGAAAATATCACCCGGATAGGCTTCGCGGCCGGGCGGACGGCGTAACAACAGGGACAGTTCACGGTAGGTTCTCGCATGGGTGGCGAGATCATCATAGACCACCAGCGTATCCCGTCCCTGTTGCATCCAGTACTCGGCAAGGGCGCAACCGGCAAAAGGGGCAAGATGCTGCAGGCCGGGGAGGGCGCTGGCCTCGGCAACCACCACGGTCGTATACTCCAGGGCATTGTTTTTGCTCAGGATGTCAATCGTGTTGATGATGGTGGTTCGTTTCTGACCGATGAGCACGTACACACAGAGCACATCCTTGCCACGCTGATTGATCACGGTATCAAGTGCCACCGAACTGCGCCCCAGTCCCTCATCACCAATCAATAACTGGCGCTGTCCCTTGCCAATGGGGATCAAGGTGTCGATGACCTTGATACCGCTATACAACGGTTGGTGGACGAAGTCGCGGGCGATGATCGGGGGAGAGCGGTTTTCCAGCGGCCACCAGCTTGCCGCTTCGGGCTGCGGCCCGCCGTCCAGCGGGAGACCCAGCGGATCGACGACCCGGCCCAGCAGTGTGTCACCCACAGGGATCGTCAGGGCCCTCGATGTCAAATGAACGATGGTGCCCGCGGTCAGCGACGGGGTTTCATGCAGCAACACCGCGCCCACCATCTCTTCGGTCAGATCGAAAACCATCGCCCGGCTGCCATCCTCAAAATGCAGGATATCGTCCATGGCTGCCGAGGGAAGCCCCGCGATCCAGGTAATGCCGTCGCCTACCGAAACCACGCTGCCCTGTTCGGTGATGCGCAGTCCCGGACGGTATTCCGCAAGCCAGGCGGTCTGTTTCTCCAGCAGGCTGGTGCTCCGGGTGGTGTCATGTTTCATGGGCGAGCTCAGCGAAACTTGCCAGTTCATCCTGCAAATTGGCGCGCAGTACCCACGATCCGATAGTGATGCGCACTCCGGCCAGCAGTTCCTTGTCCAGGGTGTAATCGAAAGGCGCGGTAACTTCCAGACTGGAAACCACTGCCTCTTCCAGCCGCTTGCGCAAATCATCCTCCAGAGGATAAGCACTGCTGACGATAATATTCTTGGCGACTTTGCCGGCAGTGGTGCGTATCTCGGCAAGTTTTTCCGCAGAAAGCGTGGAAAGATCTTTCAGCAACAATTCAATCAGGTTGTGCTCCAGTTGCGGGCAAACCAGTGCGGACAACAATCGCGTGGTAAAGCGCAGGCTTTGTTGCAGTGCCGTCTTTTCCGTTTTCAAGCGGATGTCTTCCAGTCTGCGCTGTTCAACCACTTTGGCTTTTTCCCGTTCCTGCTCCAGGCTGAGTTGCAATGCCTCGAGGCGTCGCTGTCGCTCTGCTTCGATCTCTTTGTCCAGTTCCATGCGCGCTTGTCGCCGTTCCTTTTCCCATTCGGCAAGACGGTTTTCATACTGGGCGCGCAGTGCCAGTGCTTCCGCATGCAAGGTTTCGGCATCGTGCAGTTTTTTTTCAATACCCGTCCGGCGCCGGGCAATCACCTCCAGCACAGGTTTGTAAAAAAACCGTTTTAAAATCCAGACCAGTACCAGGAAATTGATAATTTCCAGGACGAAAGTGGACCAGTTCAGTTCCAAGATTTCATTCCCCGCGACATTCTTTCAAAATGGCATATGCTTATTTCAACAGATATTCCAGCAACGGGTTGCGGAACAACACGATCAGTACGATGACCAGCACATAGATTGCCAACGACTCGATCATCGCCAGACCGATAAACAGCGTGCGCATGATGGAGCGTTCCGCTTCCGGCTGCCGGGCGAGGGCATCCAGGGCGCTGCTGATCGCCCGCCCCATGGCGAAGGCAGGCAGCAACACGCCAACGGCGATACCAATAATTGCGGCAACCGTGGATACAATGGTAAAGGTGGACAAGTCAGGCATGGGTTACTCCTTTTTCTGTTGCCGTAGTTGTTGTGATTGCAGCCCCCCGGCGACATAGATCAGCGCCAGCATACCGAAGATGTAGGCCTGTACCAGTGCCTCGATGATATGCAGCATGAGGATTGGAATGGGGGCAAGAAAACCGGCCACCAGCAGGATCATCAAAGCGGCCATTTCCAGACTCATGATATTGCCGAAGAGGCGTACCGCCAGAGCGACAGTGCGCGTAATTTCACTGATGATATGAAAAGGCAGGAGGATCGGGCTCGGCGTGAGGTAATGGTGAAGGTAGGCTTTCACTCCCCGGGCGCGAATACCAAACCAGTGTACCGAGAGAAACACCAGGATCGCAAGGGCAGAGGTGGCAGAGAGATCACGCGTGGGGGAATGCATCCCCGGGATCAACCCGACCAGATTGGCAATCACCAGAAACACCCACAAGGTGCCGATAAACGGCAGCAGCATTTGCGTGTGCATGGGCGCAACGGCATGAATCGCATCCTCGATCGTACTGACGATACCCTCGACAGCCGTCTGCACCGCCCCGGGCTCCGTATACAGCCGGCGGGTGAGCAGCCAGCCGAGGAGGCCGAGGATAACCATAATCCCCCAGCTGGTGAGTATTGTATTCGTGATCGTCAACGGCCCCACCTGAAAGACGGTACCGGCAACGATGTCACTGCCTTCCATGTTTACTCCCTTATAAAAAGGTATACGTTCACAGCGCCTACGATTATACCGAGAAAAATCATGCTCAAGGTCCAGCGGATGGAGTAACCTTCCACCAGGCCATCCAGCCAGCGTCCAAAGTAGGCGCCTACCACAACCGGCAACACGAATAATAACCCGAGAGTGCCGATATAGGTGGTTTGGGAGATCAGGGTAGGGCGGTCTTTTTCCGCCTGTTTCATCCGCCGGGCCTGTTGTTCCACTTTTTTACGGAGACGTTCGTCCTGCTTCATCAGGCAACACCCCCTTCGCGGTTCATTTCCCACATGCGCCGCAACACCTCTTCTTCCATGCGGTGCAGGCTTTGTTTGATTTGGCGGAGATCCTCTTCTTCGGCAAGCAATTTTTCCTGCAACGCAGCACTGATACGCTCATAGTCGTCATCCAGCAAATAACGTCGCGTACTCACGGATAATTCATTGTTCACAAAATAGAGCACGGCACCGGGAAGGGCGAGATATTGCCATGGCTTGTCCGCAATACGAAAACGTGCCAGACCGAAGATAAGCGAAGTCATCATACGAGCATGATCGGCAAGGATGCCGAAGCTTCCCGAGGCATCCTCGCCGATAAAAGAGGTGACACCTTCTATCCGCTCACGGCGGGTAGCATCACCAAGGACAAGCGTGAACGTTTTCATCGCCCCATTTCCTGCATGGTACCGCGCATATAGCAGTATTCTTCCGTGACATCATCATACTTGCCGAGTAAAAATGCTTCACAATCGTCCAGGGTATGGCTGAGTGAGACGGACGTTCCCTTCAGACCGGTGTGGGAGGCGGTGACCCAGAACGGTTGGGTCAGATAACGCTGCAACTTGCGCGCCCGCATCACGATTTTTCTGTCCTTGGGCGAGAGTTCCTCGATCCCCAGCATGGTGATGATGTCCTCCAGCTCATGATAACGCGCCAGGTGACCGCGCACACCTTCTGCAATGGAGTAATGCCGCTCGCCCAGGGTGTGCCGATCCATCAATTTGCTGCCGGACTGGAGTGGATCCACTGCCGGATAGATGCCCTTGCCAGCCTGCGCACGGGAAAGGATCACGGTGGTGTCCAGATGGCTCAGAATGGCGTTCACTGCCGGATCGGTCATGTCATCCGCAGGTACATAGACTGCCTGCACCGAGGTGATCGCCCCCTGGCGTGTTGAAAGGATGCGATCCTGCATTTCCGCCACTTCTGTCGTCAGGGTGGGCTGATAACCCACGGTAGCGGGCATGCGTCCCAGCAGGCTGGAGATCTCGCTACCCGCCTGAATAAAACGAAAGATGTTGTCCATCACGAAAAGAACTTCTTTTCCCAGCGCGTCACGCAGGTATTCAGCGTAGGTGAGGGCGGAAAGGCCAACACGAAAACGCACACCGGGGGATTCGTCCATTTGCCCGAACACCATAACCGTCTGCGGCATCACCCCCGCTTTTTTCATTTCGTGCCAGAGCTCATGACCTTCCCGAATACGCTCACCCACACCTGCAAATACCGACACACCTTTATGCAGCTTGGCGATGGCGTGCATAAACTCCATGATCAGCACGGTTTTGCCCACGCCGGCACCACCAAACAGGCCGGTTTTACCCCCTTTTACAAAAGGGCAGAGCAGATCAATCACCTTGATCCCCGTTTCCAGAACTACACCCACACCCACAGCATCCTGCAAGGGTGCCGGCTGGCCATGTACATTGCGGAAAGCCGCATGAGACAAGGGTGGACCGTCATCGAGCGGTTCACCAAAAATATTCAATAACCTACCCAGACACTCAGGTGCCACCGGCACATGCAGCGCAGCCCCGGTATCATAGACCGGCATGCCACGCCACAGACCGGCAGTGCGATGCAA
This sequence comes from Chromatiales bacterium, assembly GCA_027032075.1. Classification (GTDB taxonomy): domain Bacteria; phylum Pseudomonadota; class Gammaproteobacteria; order UBA6429; family Thiohalophilaceae; genus JAJRYG01. The sequence continues at coordinate 453,020 of JALVOC010000089.1, forward strand.
CGTAATTGCACGCACGTGACGTTCATCCAGATGCTGATGAACCTCAAAGATATAGGTTTCATGATTCAGGGAGGCGCGTAAAGCCTGGCGCAACGGCGGCAGGCGATCACAGGTGATCACCACCACCGGACCGTGAACTTCATCGATCACGCCAATGGGTGTGTCTTCCTTGAGAGTTTGATGTTCTGTTTTGCTCACAGCAGTGGTTCACACCGGGTCGAGGCTCAGCCGGGATTCTGACGATATCCGTCAGGCAACACGTAACTGATTGATATTACTTATATTGATTGAATTACACAGAGCCGTATTGCTATTCCCAGTGTTAAACAATTACACCCGAACTTCAAGGTGAATCATGATTAAACAGTAACTCATACTGGAGTGAGAGAAACACACCGTTTTACGCTTTGGATAGATTTTGTTATGTATCTGATTAAGGAACACGTTTGTTTTCAGAAGTTACTCAAAAAATCATTGTTCTTCGCAAAAGAGCTACTCATCATCATCGGCGGATTAAATGCAAGACAACCTTGTGCTCGGAAAGGAACAAAGGACCTTAAGCACATGGGACAGGATGCGGTTAGTTATAATTATTGCGAGACCAGAATATTCGCTTCGTTTTAATATTCGTTTACCTGCTGTTTGGAGCTAATGGGTATGGTGGGTAATTACTGAAACCGGCACATGGTATTGCACTCGCGCTGCACACGAAAAGCATTCCAGCCGAGGATCAGATATATATTGGTGCGCATAATGTATATTATGTTAAATTATAACCACACCCCCAACTTGCTGAATTTTCAAGGATTTGCAACCGCCGAGAAGACCTAGCAAGGTTGCCCGCCACGGCTTTGCTCGTGCGAACCCATCTCTTGCAACTGAAACGCGCACAGATGTACCACCCGCTCACGTGCACTGAGTGCACCACCGGCCAGCCCTTGGCCACTTATCCGGATGTCATCACCTTCACCCACCGCCAGATGTTCTGACCCATCGGCTGCCGCCACCGCTGACAGAAAGCGCATAACGTCCGGTGGTTTGCTATCTGCACTGCCAGCCTGTTCGTCGATCGCATCTAACGCATAGCTGCGTAATAGCTTGGGCATGAGCTTGCGAAACGTCACCGAAAAATCGAAAAGCTCCACACCCCGAATCTGACCATTGATGGCGAATACTGCCCCCACCTGCCCCTCTACCATTTCAATTGCCTTCAGGTACTCTTCCACCTGATCCTGGTAATCATCGTACAGACATTCCATTGCTGCCGTATCGGAATGGCTCTCCATTCGACTCGACTTCGCAGCGATGTCTTCCCAAACCTCGCCTTGCCGTGAGTGGCGCGTGCCGCTTGTCCGCAAAGACGCAGTCACCTGGTCTGCTTTTCGTGCACGGCCTGCAGCATAAAAAGCGCGGCCCTTCGTGCTGAATTCGGGGCTTGTGTGTGACCAACGGCCAGCTTCGACACAAGACACCGGGATCGTGATGGTACTCTTTGCCGGGGCCAGGATCGTGAGGTTAAGCACCCGATTCTGTTTGGCGCCCACCAATTCTTCCCCATCGAGCAGCAGCACAGGTTGGTCGCCCAGGTTCTCCAAACGAAGCTCCGGCACATCACCTGCTTCAGATGTCTCTGTCACCCTTACATTCCCCCTGGCCAGTGCCTCATCAAGCGTGAGGTAATCCGGTTCACCCCCATTTGCAGCAACCAGCGGGATCACTGATAGATTGTTAAATGAAACACCAGCACCAGCTGTCACGCGCGAGAGTGTTTCCTCGATGATCCGCATTGCACACCTCCTTTACTAGACTCACCACTGTATTGCAGTTGGCGTGCCAACAAGTGGAGGCATCGTCGAAATTCATTTTACCGCTTGTATTTCATATGGTTACATGCCGTCCCCTGATTCGATGAAGGCGCCCACATTAACCGCACCTAATATTATTCTTGTATTTATACAATATTTCTTATACTTTGTATGTAACCAATTTTCTGAGCATAATCATGAATATCCTTGTAAGCTGGCTCGGCCAGACCGATCTAAATGCTGCTGCAGGTGATGAACGCACCGGTCTGGGCCCAGTGGGCCAGGCCGTCACTGAGCGACCCTTTGACCTCGTTGTTCTGCTCAGCAACTATCCCAAATCAGACTCGGCAAATTATGTGACCTGGATTGAAGGCCGTACCAAGGCGGCTGTGGAACTCAACCTTATCGAACTCTCCGGCCCTACCCACTTCGGTGAAATTTATCAGGCGGTCACTAGAACGGTCAGTGCGCTGCTTGCCAAGCACGGTGACACTGCCCGCTTGACCTTCCACCTCAGCCCAGGCACACCTGCTATGTCGGCAGTCTGGATCATTGTTGCCAAAACACGTTATGGCGCTGAGCTCATCGAATCATCGAGGCAACAGGGTGTGCGCACGGCAAACGTACCGTTCGACATCTCCGCCGAGTTCGTACCGGAAGTTTACCGGCGTGCCGACCAGGATCTGGCACGACTAAGCGCTGGTCTTACTGAAGAAGCGCCTGAGTTCTCCGACATCATCCACCGCAGCCCGGTGATGCGCCGCGTCATCGAGAAAGCGCAAAAAGTGGCTCCGCGTTCTGTGCCTATCCTCATCGAAGGAGAAAGCGGTACCGGCAAGGAGATGTTGGCACGAGCAATCCATCGCACCGGCACGCGCCGAGACAACGCTTTCATTGCAGTCAACTGCGGCGCCATCTCCCATGAACTTGCAGAATCTGAGCTATTCGGGCACAAAAAAGGCGCGTTTACCGGTGCCACCACAGACCGAGTTGGCTACTTTGAAGCCGCTGACGGAGGGACACTATTTCTCGACGAAATCGGCGAGCTATCACTTGAGCTTCAGGTAAAATTGCTGCGAGTCTTACAGGAGCGTCAGGTCGTCCGTGTTGGCACCACGACACCGATACCCGTGAATATCAGAATCATCGCCGCGACAAATCGCACACTAACAGATGAGGTCATATCAGGCCGATTCCGTGAGGACCTTTTTTTCCGCATCGCGGTTGCCATGATAAAGCTCCCACCTCTGAGGGTAAGAAAAGGTGATTTTACCCTCCTTGTCGACTACCTGCTCGAACGTTTCAATGCCGAAAGTGCCGCAGATCCCGCGTGGGAAAAAAAGCAGCTTTCGCCATCCGCAAGAAACCAGCTGCAACGTCACGCCTGGCCTGGCAACATCCGCGAGCTGGCGAACACATTGACCAGAGCAGCGGTATGGTCAACCGGATCAACCATCACCGGTCAGGACATCGCCGAGGCACTACTCGAACTTCCCACATCGGCCGATGCTGATGAAGGCATCTTGAATCGTCCAATTGAAGATGGCGTCAATCTTCCTGGTCTTTTGCAGGAAGTCGCCAGCCACTATCTGCGACGGGCTTTAGAGGCAACGGCTGGCAATAAAAGCAGAGCGGCGGAACTTGTCGGCCTATCTAGTTACCAGACACTATCGAACTGGATGCAGAAATACGGCGTGGATTCGTGACAGTGTTCCGTTTCACCTTTCAGCGTGACACTGTATGAAAGGGACTGCCAGAAGAATAGCGATCCCACAGCTGCTTCCATCCTGCATAGCCCTCACGCTGAATTCGCACTTCGTTTGGCGAAGGCCCGCCATCCCATTCGTCGAGACCTTGTCCATATGTTAGAGCACCGATGTTCGTGACGATGTGCCTATCATGCATTTCTGCTTCAGGCCATCGAACAAATGAAAGAGAAAGACCTCGGGGCAGATGTGACTTTAAACGGGTTTCAACAAGGTGTTGAAAATGACCCTCGGCTATACGGTCAGATACATGGTATTCAAGCCGCTGTAACCCAATATCCGCAGGGCGGCTAACGATATCCTCCAGTAATGCTATTAATGGATTGCGGAATCTACCTTTGCCAGGGTCAAAATATGGGTCAACAAAGATGATGTGTTGCGCAAGTGATAACAACGGCGCCGCTGGTTCGGACATCTTGGACGCCTCTCTCTCAACGACGCGCGTGTTTTCATTTTCCCAATATTGCGGTGTGGCTAATAGATTATCTTCCTGGATAAAGTGATCATCGGGTAATGCCACGGCGTCTTCGTTATCTCGAAACACGATTGCATGAAAGGCGCGATGTGCATGCTCCTTCACTGCATTTTCCAGCCAATTGTGGGCTCCATTCCATTGGCGCCCGGAACGGGAATATAGTGTTGGAGCTGTGAGATGTTTCAAGGATTCCTTGATACGCTTTTTCTCCACATCACCGCATCCAGACTTGCGTATTGCCTCCAGGACAGCCCGCTTCCACCGCCTTGGATAATCGGCTATCAAGCGTCCCTTTTCAGGACCAAAACTCTGTTGGAAGAATCTGTAATCCTTCCAGTTATCCAACAGTGCGGGATCTAACGCATATTCGTAAATCATACAGACACTCAAAAAAGTTCATCGTCACGTTCTTCAAAGAACCCTGCCGGCCATCGCTCAAGAAATTCGCCCTCCTCACTAATCGGCAGAGGCGTCAATTCAACACCGTGCTCGGTGCTTTGCACGTAGATCACCGCCACTTGCTCAGGTTTCAGGGTGGGAGCGCCGGGTGGTAGTTCATCTTCAGCGGTTTCCCGTATCCTTCGCAGGAAGCGGAGCATTAGATGTTCGCTATGGGTTTCCAGAAGATAAATGCCATCATTGTTCTCAAGCTCGGAAGCAAAGAGATCGCCTAGTGATACCTGGAGCGCGGGGTGGATATGCAGCTCGGGCTGCTCAACTGCGAGTATCCCTGAACGCTGCCAGATTGCCCCCACAAGAATGGGTATCACCTGAGATATACCAACACCGATATCCTGCGGGAACACCTCGAGATCGGTTTTCGCTTCACGTATCGCCACACGGGTGTGAACAGGAAGCGACTGAAACAGCTCACCCAGGTCATCCTCATCCAAAATCAATCCCTGTTCAATAGCTAAGGTGATCGGATGATCAACAGCAAGCTCCCGGTACCGATGCTGTGTGACCGAATAACCGGAGTTGAGTTTGTCATCACCCGTCAGCCAATCATTAACCTTCTCCAGAAACCCTGAATCTGCATTGTGCAACACATCCCAGGCGGCTGTGCCACGCGCCCAGCGCGACACATCCGGTGAACGGCGATAAGCAGGATGTCGGGAGGGAACCTCCCGCAAGGGTCCGATATAGATCAACTTATCCAACTCACGGCGGACAAGATCAATGGGGCCAGCAATTAGCCCACTGAATATGGAGGTGATTAATAACTCAGATGCAAGAGGATGATCAATAACAGGTCCAAACCGCTCATCTGTTGATGCCCAGGCACTTGATGCTATTTCGAGTCTTTTTTCACTTGCAGGTAATGCGTCTTTTTGCCCTGTTAACCCTATGGGACCATATTTCGACGCGGATCTTGTGTATCTGGCCTCCTCAATCAATTGATCTATATTACTCAGATCAATATCACTCAAATCGGCATCATAATTCGGTTCCACATTATCAACCGGTAGCTCCTCAGCCTTAAATGCCCCCATAAGAAGCTCATCAGTTAGCCAAACTCTTTCCTGTGAACTTTCATCTTCGCCAGTCAGCCATGGTGTAAAAATGGGGTGTGCAAGTGATGATAGAGTTAAATTTACGTCACGCGCATCCATGGTAGATTCAATTTCTGCAAAACTCTCATAATTCACCTCAAAGTCAACTTTCTGGATAATCGGTCGATTAAGCCTCTCACTCCATTTTATTGAAATAGTGAAAGCAGCCTGCTGAATATTAGTAAGCCAGGGATCTGGAAATGCTTGAAACTCCCATGATTCCAGCACATAGCTCTCACTCTCGGAAAGGTAATCAGGTACAACCATTTCAGATAAATCCAATTCAAACCCGATTTTCAATACTTTATTGTAATTATGTCCATTTACCAGATTTCTAAAACCGCCCAGATCCATCCACTCGCCACCGAGCAAGGTACGATCCGGATCCAGATTGTGGCGCTCAAGAATTTCACGGGTATAGACCAGTGCCTGCAAAACCGTACTCTTGCCCGCGCTATTGGGGCCAAACAGCAATGTAATCGGCTTGAACTCGATGCGAACCGGCTCGGCGATACCTTTGAAGTTTTCCAGCGTTAGCGCTTTGATGATCATTCCGTTACCTACAGGGAGAAGTAATAATCTTTCAATTTGGCAGCAATGGACCCGCGCCGTTCAGCCAGAAAATCCTCGTACTCAAACAGGCTTCCATCGAGAAACTCGGTGGGTATGGCGTTTTCTTCAAGATTCACGCGCATGTCTTTCCCATCGGAGATGCTGCCATAGACGAGATCACCGCCTTCGCATTGCTGGCGGACCTTTTCCATATATTCCTGGGGCGGTTCATTGCCGATGGCAATATTAATCTCCTGCTGGGTATAGACATAGTTCGCTACCTGGTTGTATTCAGAACGCTTGAGGCCAAGCTTTTTTTTCAGGTAATCGCGGGGGAAGATGTGGTGAACATCGCCTCGGTGTTCCAGCATGCTGCGTACCGTGATATCCCTTGACAGAAAACCACGGGCGTTGGCTTTCACCTGCGAGGCGATAAAGCACTTGAAGGCCGGATGATTACCGTTGGATGTTCGCAACGCCTGTACCAGGCCGACACTCCAGAAGGTATCTGAAAGCTCCGCCGCCTCTACCTGCCCAAGGTATTCACCAAAATCGCCCGAGTCGATGCGGCGGATGTCCTGTTCGAAACGGGTCTCCACCTGACCGGAATAACGACCGATGAGCAGCGAAAGGACAAACCAGCGACGAACATACTGTTCGATCCGATCGGCCGGGTAACTGTCGCGCCTGAGCTTGAGATAGAGCGCATAAGCAAAATTTAGGGCGCTCTGCCGGCTCTGCAACAGGGAACTGTCCACGAAGCCTGCCGACTTGATAATCATGAGAAAACGCTTGAAATTGGTCTCGTTCATAAACTCCATAACACCCTTATTCAGGGTCTCGAACGAGGCTGCGGCAATCTCATCCTCATAGGTTCGGGTCTCGAAATTTCGCCCGGATAGCAGGCCCACCAGATCGGCCAGCTTGCCGCGAGCGAACTGGGAGACAAAGGCCACGCGCAGCATGTCACTATAGGACGGGTCGTAAAGGTCATCATTCTCGTTGCGCAGCCAGCGCATGGCATGGAAATAGTCGGTCTTTGCAAAATCCGGATCATTGCCCTCGATGAAGGCATAGAACTCCGGTGCTACGGCCAGATGGCAGAAATAGTCGATGGCCTTGCGCAACACATTGCCGCCATAGGTCTCGTTGGCGGCAATCTTGGACATAGCAAAATCCGCCTGGCTGAGGGTCACGCCTTCGCGGTTGATGCGGATGAAGATCTCGGTCACCGTCTCGATATCCAGCTCCGCCGCCAGCTCGATCAGGCCAATCTGCTTCTTGGTGATGCCGGTCAGCTGGGTAAAGACCTTCTCCAGCGTCTCCTCGTCCACCTCGGGGTTGGCCTCACGGTACTGCCGAATCAACTTCAGCAACCCGACCTCGCCCTGCATAACCGGCGCGATATCGGCAATCCAGGCCTTGTCCTTCTCAATTGCCGGGTTGGTGACCTCGAAACGTTCCTCCTTGGGGTTGAAGGCAATGCGGATACGCACCTGCTTGTATTCCTTGTTGACGACCTGCTGGCCGACCAGCGCAGCGGAAAGTGCAGTGATACGCTGCTGACCGTCGATTAGAACCTTTTTCCCTGCGGATATGGAGCCGTCCTTGAGGCGAACATCAGGATTCTTCCAGACGATGATGTAGCCCACTGGGTAGCCCTGATAGAGACTGTCCAGCAGATCGCGTACCTGGCTGGCATCCCAGACAAAGGGCCGCTGAATCTCAGGGATGGCAATCTCCCCGGACTTAACCCAGGCGAGCAGGGTTTCAATGAGGTGCTGGTTAACTGCGTATTTTTGCATAATTTATTTTCCTTTCACCGCAGAGGCACAGAGGCGCTGAGATTCGTTAATCTGACCAACTACCTCTCGGAATGTGTGGGAAATTGAGTATTTTTTCATCAGTCAAACAACGGTCAAACAAAATTAGATAAATTATTTTATTATTTTCAATATGTTACGAAACACCCACCCTAACCGAAACCACATCAGTCAAGCAAACTATGCCCAAAACGGGATGTACCGCATCGCCTTGGCGCCAACATCTGGGTCATAGGCTTGTATTAACCCCTTTCTAATCGCCTGCTTGATTATACGACTGACCATCGCGCTGTTTTTGGCATCAATACCAAAACGCTCTCTCAAAGAGGTGTTATTCATTGGCTCTGAACTCACATATTTGAGGCAGCAATGGAGGTAGCAGGCATGGATACGGTTTTCCATGTCCATATCCTTGAATTCCTTATGGCCAAATAACGTGGCACGTGTATGCTCGGGTGTGGCTTCAAATGTTGGGGCAGGCAACTGATAAAATTCAGTTTCAAAAACGACCTTGTCAATGCCACTACCTCGTTCTTCGCAAACACCAATACGGCGCAACAAGGAAGCAAGTGCTTCATTCCGGCTACGAGGCGGGCTATCAAGAAAACGTTGTGTCTCTACAAGAGGAACACCTGGGTTAGTAATTTCCATTCGATCGGTGAATATTTCGATCATTGGCCCGGTACCTGTAATAGTGAAATCCTGATGAATGAGGGCATTGGCAACCAGTTCTCGAATAGCCAGTTCAGGAAACATAGGGACGGACTTACGCAACGCCTGGCCGATAACTTCATTTTCTGGCAACAGATTATTGATAAAACCAATCAAGCCTTCAAATCCTGATGCATAGCCCTTATTCCCATCAATCTCCCGAATGGTTTCAATCCGGTTATTGCCTTTGTAAAGAATAACCCGAACTGCTTTACGAGCCAGACGAGAAAAACTATCCAAGCGCTTGGCAAATAACACTGCACCGAGATTGGTAATATTCCACCGACCACTGTCAGGTTTAGAAATCAGCCTTTCTGCTTCAAGAGCATCTAAAATTCCCACTCGATTATCAGGCAAAGGCATGTGCATGAGATCGAAATAAGCGGGATAGTCCAGAAGATTCAAAACCTGATCACTGCTTAGATTTTCTGCCGCCATTTGAAGCTCAAATGGCACCTTGTCAAAGACGCGCCATAGCGCTCGCTCCTTTGCAGGATGATCTTTCAGTTTCTTCTTGTAGGAACCAATACGAATGTATTCCACCCCATCAAATTGCACCGGCACATGATTGGCAGCTGCAATTTCCAAAATAACGAAATGTTTCTCGTCGATATCAAATTCATGAAACTGAAAATGAATCTTGGGAGAAACCTTCTGCAACAGCCAACTCTCCAGCTCTTGCTGTTTGTATCGTGCAGTCGATGATCTAAAAGATGTGCCTAACAAAGCGTGATTATCATTTGATATCCCCCACACCAAATAGGCACATTGTTTACCCTGCAAAGCAGCCGAATTGGCCAGCGCGGAGATGTATTCCCCCAAAGGCTTAGGATCTGCATTGTTGTGCTTGAACTCCACCCATTCCGTTTCTTTTGGAAGACCGCATAATTCCCGTAACAGGCTGACAAGTTGATCTGAGGTTTGTTGGTTTGTCATTTTAGTACTTCACTGTCTGAATGATTTCACCACAGAGGCACGGAGTTTTTTTGTTGGTTTTATGAACCGCAGAGGCGCAGAGTGCTTTGTGTGTGGAATCACAGATCACCTCGTTACTGTACTGCGACAGGCGTATGGGTTGCGCCTGGTCAGGAACCCCGGTGCCGATCATGCGCTGCTGGTTGTCACCCCAGTCCACTCGGATAGACAAGTTGCTGAGATAGGTGTCGGTTGTAGATGCCGTTACAGAAAGGTGCAGATTGATGACGAGGGTGTAGCCGCCAACGCCGGGTAGGCCATGCACACTGATGCGCCGTGCTTCCGCGAGGCGGTGTCCGCTTGGCTGTTCGATACTAATACCCACCTTGCGCCCCCGGCATTACAATTCACCTCGGAAGGCGCGTTGGCTTAGAGAACCAAATAAACCAGCGCCTTTTTCGAGTGCGCGCTTATGTAGAACGGACATCTCATGCGACCTGAGGATAATTTCCGAAAACTTCTTCTGCAAAGACATTGGCGGAACCAATATCTTAAGGCTTTTCAAGTTAACGATTTTTAGTTCTGCGAAGGTTGTACCAGAAGCAATTTTCGAATAATTTGCCAAAAACAAAGTCTTTAAATGATTTCTCAAATACTCACTGTTTACTTTTTCCTCATCAACCTTTATCCAGAGAACACGCCCGTCCTTAAAGTAGAAGGGCTGCTCATGATCTACCTTCCAGATTCGACCATCATGGCATATCGATGGAAGCAACAAATCGCCCACCCTTGGAACACCGGAATCTTTCTTTAATTTTTCGTAGTGTTCTTCAGATATAAATAACTCTGGCAAAATATCTTCATTGTCACCAAGCTGACCTACTTCAGTGCCCCGGAAAAAAGGAACTCCCGATTCCGTAAGCTCATCCACAAATACTCTCTTGCTGGAACCCACTCCACAAACCTTGCCAAGCTCAACCATATCCCACCCTTTTGGATTGGTCACCGGATCCCCAAACATATCCAGAAACACGGAGCGGAGGAATTCGTCGGCGAGCTGGATGGTTTGCTGGCGTTTGCGGCGGATGGCGTCTGCCTTGTCGAGGATGGCGGCGATGCGTTTTTGTTCATTTGGGTTATAAAGAGGGACCTTTAATCGTGAAACGTCACGTGGATATAAATGAATACCCTTTACAAGTTTCTTAATTTTGAACCTCGTAGAAGGTGACTGTATCCAATGCCATACAAAAGAAGAATCAATATGCTCCTTATTAGCTCTTACTATTAGCCATTCACCCGTAGCTATTGCCCCTTCTACTTCCTCGGTAGCGAAATACCCCTTTGAACCGACATAATCAGCATTGTGAGCTGCGTTCAAGATAAGTATGTCGCCTTTTTTAATTTTCTTTGCAGAATGCCGCTCGGCAAAGCCTTCATCAACAAATGATTCAAACTCCCCACGGAACAGTCCATCCTCCGTGACATCTTTTATTTTTAGAACTGGATGACCAGATGATCTCTGTTCAACCTTTGATGGTGTTTTCCCGTTAAATACTTCGCACACGTCAACTAAGGGAGTCTGGATCATCTCAATCTCCTCTCTAACAAACCCTCTGCATCTCCGCGCCTCTGCGGTTCAAAAACAAAAATCACAGCATCCCCTCCAACTCATCCATATCTTTCATAATCTCCTTTTCCAACTCCTTCATCCGCGCCAATATCTCCTTCGGCGGATCATATTCTTCCTCTTCATACACCACTTCCTTGTAGCGGTTGATAGACAGGTCGTACTTGTTCCCCGCAATCTCCTCCGCCGACACCACAAACGCCCTGGCCTTTCTATCTTCAAAACCCTCTGCGCCTCCGCGTCTCTGCGGTGAATCTTTTCCTGTATAAGTCTTCCACTGCGCCAGCACATCCGGCAGGTCATTGGCCTCTACCGGCTGGCGTTTGTCGTCCAGCGAAAAACCATCGGCTTGTACGTCGTAGAAGAATACCTCGTCGGTACGCCCGCCCTTGGTGAACAGCAGAATGGCGGTGGAGACCCCGGCATAGGGCTTGAACACACCGGAAGGTAGGGAAATGACACCTTCCAGCTGGTTCTCTTCCACCAGCAGCTTGCGGATAGCCTGGTGCGCCTTGCTGGAACCGAACAGCACGCCGTCGGGCACGACCACTGCGCAACGCCCACCATTTTTGAGCATGCGCAGCATCAATGCCAGAAACAGCAGCTCGGTCTTTTTGGTCTTGACCTTGCGCAACAGGGTCGGGTGGACATCTTCATAGTCCAGGCTGCCCTTGAACGGGGGATTGGCGAGGATGACATCGAAGGCATCGCTGGCCTTGTCTGGGAATTTGTCGGTAAAGCTGTTGCTGAGGGTGTCCTGGTAGTGGATATCCGGGGCATCGACACCGTGCAGCAGCAGGTTCATGGCGGCAATGCGCAGCATGGTGGCGTCGAAATCAAAGCCGTGGAACATGCCGGTGCGGATGTGTTGCCAGTGATCTTCCAGCAGGTCGCCTGTGTAGATGGTTTCGGTGTGGCCGTTGACGGGCTTTTCGTACTGCCCCTCCGGTGAGGAGTGGGTGCGCAGCAGGTATTCCATCACCGCCACCAGAAAACCACCGGTGCCGCAGGCCGGGTCGGCAATCGTTTCGGTCGGCTTTGGATCGGTCATCTCCACCATCAAGCGGATGATATGGCGCGGGGTGCGGAACTGACCATTGATACCAGCAGTGGTCAGTTTGGAAAGCAGGTACTCGTAAAGGTCGCCCTTGATATCGCCCTCGGTGAGCGGCAGGTCGTCGATCATGTTGACCGCCGAGACCAGCAGTGAGGGCTTCTGGATCATCAGCTGAGCGTCCTTGAAGTATTCCTGGAAGCTCGTCTTCTGCGCCCCTTCCTGGGTATCCATTTCGCTGACGGTTTTGAAATGAGGAAACACCTCGTCGCGCACCAGGGGCAACATTTCGTCGGCGCCCAACTGCTTGAAGTTGCTCCAGCGCAGGTGTTGCTGGTCGTCGTTGAAAACACGCTTGAATGACTTTTTGGTACGCGCGGCACGTTTCTCGTTGCGCGTCTCGGTGATATCCAACATGCGCGCAAACATCAGGAAGGAAATCTGCTCGATGACGGTCAGCGGGTTGGCAACGCCACCAGTCCAGAATTCTTCCCAAAGTTTGTCTATTCGGCTTTTCAGTTCGCCAGTTATCATAAGTTAATTCCTATTTTGAATTTGAACCACAGAGACACGGAGGCACGGAGTTTTTTAATTTCAATTCTTCTCTGCGCCTCTGTGACTCTGTGGTTAATGCCTGTTTTTATCATTTTTAATCGCTATCCATTTGAACCACAGAGACACGGAGGTACAGAGTTTTTTTGTTTTATTTTTCTCTGCGTCTCTGTGCCTCTGTGGTTAATCATCGTTCAACATGCGTTTGATTCCCTGTTTCAACACAGGAACATTAAAGTTAATCAGCAACCCTACCCGACAATTTGTCAACTTAAGGTAAGTAAGTAATTGCGCCTGATGAACCGGCAGCAGCTTTTCCGCTGCTTTGAGTTCAAGAACGACTTTGTTCTCAACAAGAAAATCCAGCCGCAGTTCTTGAGCTACCTTATTTCCTTTGTAAATCAACGGAACAGGTTTTTGTCGCTGATAATTCAAACCCTGCAATTCAAATTCCACAGCAAGACAGTCCTCGTATATTGATTCCAACAAACCCGGCCCCAAGCTTCGATGTACTTCAATCGCTGCTCCGATGATCTTTTCCGTTATCGCGTTATTATCTTGCATTATATTCTTCACCACAGAGACACGGAGACTCAGAGTTTCTTGAATTTGCTTTTCTCCGTGTGCTCTGTGCCTCTGTGGTTCATTTCTCCGTGTCTCTGTGTCTCTGTGGTTCAATTTCTTTAAACGAACTGATGATAGTGATCAGCTCATCCGCTTCTTCTTCACTGAAGACACCGTCAATGCCATCGGCATCCACCAGGGTAAAGGGGTCTTCGTAGAGACGCTCCAGTTCGATGGCGCCGTATTTGGCGATGTGGTTTTGGAGCATGCTGAGGAAGCGGGTCTGCTTGGCCGTCAGGTGCGGGTGCTTGTGGGCAAACTGCTCGAAGCGTTCCCGTACGGCATTCGGCTCCATACCGATAATGTTGCGCAGGATCTGGTCCAGTGGTGTGGCCTCGTCGTAGAATTCCTGCAATACCTCAAGGCTGACGTCCGGGTTCTGGGTGAGCACCAGTGATGACAGACTTTCCAGTTCTTTTTCCGTCACCGGCTCGCCGCGGCGGATCTTGTTCAGCACCGGCGTTTTGTCGAACAACTCAGTAAGCACGCTTTCCACCTGCTTTTCGTAGGCCTTCATATCCACTGTCAGGATGGATGAGGAACGCTTACCGGTTTGCACCTGGCTCAGATCCTCCTCAATATCGACCACCTTTGCCTGTTGCGGTGTCACACCACCCGTGGCACGGTGGTGGATAATCGTGCGCAGTTCCTTGCGGACGGTTTCCAGCGCTTGAACCGTGACCTGATCCCAGAAGGTGGAGGAACGCACCTGCTTGATGGTCTCGGCCTTTTCGCGTACCGGGTTGAGGTGCATCTGCAGGCTGTTGACCTTGTCCAGCAGGTTGATCTTGTAGTCATCAAAGCGGTTTGATTTCTGCAGCAATGCAATCTGCATGCGGGTCATCAGCAGGTCCAGCTCATGGGCCTCGGTGTAGCCACGGATGTTGACCCATTGCATGAGGGGCGCCATGTCAGTCTTCAGTGTGGCGACGGTGGCCGGATCCCACTGTTGTAGCATTTCCGGGCGGGAAAGGTTGCGCTTGGTGCGCCACTGTTCACGTACCGCAATACTGTCCTCCGGCAGGCGGTTGAGGTCCTTGAGGAGCAGCTCAACTGCCATATCGAAGAGTTGGGGCTCCGCCGCCTGTAATGCTGCGCCGGCCAATGTAATGCGCGCCTCGAAAACCTGCTGCATCAGCGGCTTGGAGACAGTCGGCTCGACGGGCTTGTAGTGAAAATCGAAATAGTCGAAGTTGCCCCAGTGGTCGAAGATGCGAAATCCGGTCTTGTCCCTGCCTGGTCCGAACAGGTCGGGACAGAGACGGGTGCCGCGGCCGATCATCTGCCAGAATTTGACCTTGGAGAATACCGGCTTGGCAAATACCAGATTGACGACTTCGGGCACGTCGATACCGGTATCCAGCATATCGACCGAAATGGCGATGGTCAGCTCATTGTCGGCCTGCTTGAAATCGTCAATAAGTTGCTCGGCGCGCGGGTCATAATTATCGATGACCTGACAGAACTTACCGCCATACTGGGGATACATATCGTCGAACACCTTTCTCAGCTGCATGGCGTGCTCGTGGTTGCGGGCGAAGATGATGCTCTTGCCGACCTGCTGGTCACTGGCGTCACGGATACCGTTTTCCATCAGGTTGCGGATGATGTGCCGGCCCGTGTCCTTGTTGTAGACATTCTTATCCATATCGCGGACTTCATAGCCAAGCAGTGTTGGGTCCTCCCCTTCCTCCTCGATCTGTTTACGCTGCTCCTCCGTCAGCTGATCGTACTTGATACCACGCCGAAGGAAGTCGGTGGTATAGGTCTGCACCTCAAAGGGCACCAGCCAGTTTTCTTCCACAGCACGCTCGAAGGAGTACCAGGCCGTGGGGTCCTGGTTGTCACAATCAAACAGCTGATAGGTATTGCGACTGACAAATTCTACCGGAGTGGCGGTAAGACCAACCTGGAGACAATCGAAATAACGAAACAGATCTCCGTAAACGTTATAAATAGAACGATGTGATTCGTCGGCAATGACGAGATCGAAAAAACCGACATCGAAGCTTTGGAAGACCTTCATCATGGCCGGATAGGTTGCCAGATAGATCCGCTTGTTACGGTCTTTGGCCGTACGCGCACCGACCACCACCAGAGGTTCATTCAGAAAATCGTTGTACGCATTTTTGGCTTGCTTTCGCAGTTCACGCCGATCACAGAGAAACAGCGCCCGCTTCACCCAGCCAGCCCGGATGAGCAACTCAGTCAGTGAAATGGCAACCCGTGTCTTGCCGGTACCGGTGGCCTGAACAATGAGTGCCTTGCGATGCTTGTTAGTAAAACGCTCTGTAACCCGCTTGATGGCTTCAACCTGGTAGAGTCGGCCAGCAATATCCGGATTTGGGGAAAGCATATCCAGCGCCTTTTTGGCCTGATGCTGGAACAGCAGGTATTGTAGGCTGTCCTTGGAGTAGAAGCCGAACAACTTGCGGGGTGGGTAGTCGGCCGCATCGTCCCAGATCCAGATATCGAAACCGTTGGTATAGAAGATCACGGGACGCTGGCTATGTGTATTCTCCAGGCTGTCAGCATAGAGCCGTGCCTGGGTGCGCCCTTTCTCCGCATCGACGGCAGTCTTTTTGGCCTCGACCACAGCCAGGGGCTTGCCATTATCGTCCCACAATACGTAGTCCGCATAACCCTTGCCGGTCTTTGTAGGCTGGTTGTCAACCTCTTCTTCCTGGGTGACTTCTTCGGTATTGGCCCCATTGGCGCCGACATCCCAGCCGGCATCCACCAATAGACTGTCAATGAGGCGCTTGCGGGTCGTGGCTTCGTCAAACTGCAGAACATCAGCAGCTTGTTTGGCAATACTGGCTGCGGCAGGAAGATCCGCCAACTGCCGTTCTTTTTCTGCCGACTGGGCACGTGCCTCTTCCAGTTCGGTCAGCAGTGCCTCGAGCTTGGCCTCCTGGGCAGCCAATTTCTCCAGCGCTGCCTTTTTCTCTTGCTTGAGTTTGGCCTTTGTTTCGGCCGCTGCACCTCCGGCAGGTGGTTGTTGGTATTCGGGACAAGCATCAAGCTGTCCTTTGAGCTGAGAAACGAAGAACCAGCGCGCAAGATCATGGATTTCTTTCAATAACCAGAGAGCGGTGTTCTGGGTAACCTTCTCGCCGTGTGCCGCCTTATTGCCATGTATACGGACGGCATGCAGCTTGTCGAGCACGACCTTGGGCACAACTTCCTTGAAAGCATCATTGTTAAGCAGATCGATGAAATTCGGCTGCAGGGGTGCGGGAAGGCCTAGCTGCCGGTAGATACCACCCACCAAGCGCTCCGCGAACATGCGCATTTTGACCAAGGCGCTCTGCGGGTCCGTGTGGGCATAGCTTTCTGCGAAGCCACCCAACGCAGCCAGATCAGCCCAGCTATCGCGCAGAAACTCAAAGTTTATGGATTTCATTAGTTCCTTCCCCATACCGGGGCTTGAGCAAACCGCGTGCCATTTGTCGGTCAGCTCCTGGTTTTTGCCGGATATTCAGCGATTGGCAGCGCCCGCAAATGTCCTGGTATTACAGCCAAATTGCTGTTGCTGCCTTTGGTTTAACTCTGTCATTCAAAACAGAGCATGTTCACCAAAACCAACTTCTTATTTTAATTACATCAATTAAGTTACATATTTATCTGTTCAGCCATGCTAGCGTCATCCCTATTGCCCGGTTATCCTTTTCAAACTGGTTATCCCGGGTATTTTCTTGCATGTTCGGCGCACCCAATCGAACCGACATTTGCATGAACCAGGACACTCCGATGTCACCCCCAAATCACCTGCGTACCAATCTAAGGATAAGATATATCATTTATTTACAAGATTTCTTATCATTCAGGCGTATAAATGATTATGCTCTTTGCACCTCAGAATGGTCCAGCTACCCATCGTCCGCTGCTTGCGGTGGCCTTCCTCCTTCGCCCGAAGTAATCCACTCGTCGACTTCGTGTCGGCGAAACTTCCACAGCCTGCCAACTTTGTGAGCCGGCATGGCCTTCCGGTCGATCCATTTGTAGACCGTGTCGCGCTTGACCCCGAGGTAAGCCGCAATCTCCTCTACCGACAACCAGCGGTCTTCAATCATTCGTTCGCCCTCTGGCTTCAACCGATTTCCAATAAAAAGCGATTTCAACAGGTACTCCTATCAACGCAACCGCCATGGCACTCTGTCCAATAGAACTGGATAAAATTGTAGATAGACTAATATAATCAACCCAATTATGCTAGGAGATAACGCCATTCTCCGCCCGTATGACTGGCAGAAGACCCCTCTCGGAAAACTCAATACTCGAACAGTGCCGCCTCGACCTAGTGAGGGTTCAAATCAACCTGGGCATCAACAAGGGTGGCTCCCAGGGAATCCACGGAATTACTTGCAGCCCGGCGTGTTAGCTGCCAGGCAAAGAACTGACTGTGGTAAGGGGTAAAACTTCATTTCAATTCGAAAAAATATCCTTGTCACCCCACCTTCTTCAAAGGTGGCACCTTTTTGTGAGAATTCATGGCATGCCAAAGGTCCCAGTCTCGCTGCAGGTTGAGCCAGAATTCCGGGCCGGTCTTGAGCGCCTCGCCCAGTGCCAGTGCGGAATCGGCACTGACATTGCGCCGTCCGTTGATGATTTCGTTCAGCCGGGCATAGGTCCAGCCAAGATGCTTGGCAAACTCCTTCTGGGTGATGCCAAGCGGTTCCAGAAACTCCTTGAGGAGCATTTCACCAGGGTGTGTAGTTGGTCGTTTTTTTCGGTAGCATATCGTGTCACCTGTGGTAATCCGCAATCTCTACAGCTAGCGCATCGCTTCCTTCCCAGAGGAAGACAATACGCCAGATGAGTCCCTGCACTTTTACTATGAGAATGTGTTTTTTCGGGAAAAAGTGTTTCGGCCTAATAACTTTATGTTATTGTTTTTAATAGTAATATTGGCTATTTTTGTGTAAATCCGGCTATTTTTTGCGGTCTTTTGCAGCAGGAGTCAGGGCCAGTTTCTGGCCGGGGGCGATGCTTTCCCGTCCTATGTTGAGGCGTTCTTGCAAATCGGCTGTTTCCCTTTGATATTTCACGATTTTTCCTTCCAGGGTGGATCCTGAAAGCTCCTTGTTTGTAGTTTGTTAACCAGTTCACATTATTAATGGTACTCTCTCACAATTCAGGGTTTCAATTGTTCATTCCTTTTTAATCTGATCTATCTTCTTACTTGGGACAACTAACAGGTAGCTGGATTATGGTTTTTGTTCGTATACATTTATCAAAAACAATAGGAATCTTGTTTATATCGCTCTTTCTGGCAGCAGGATGTGGCGGTGGCGGCAGTACGACTGCTGCTGCGGATAATGGCAATAACAATGGTAATGATGCTGCAACACTTTCCTGGCAGCCCCCCACCGAAAATACGGACGGTTCCCCGTTGACCGATCTGGCCGGATATAAAATATACTACGGCACCGACGTAGGGAATTATCCAGAGGTTATTACCATCGACAATGCCGGTGTTACCTCATACGTTGTCGATAATCTTGCAAATGGCACGACCTATTATTTTGTGCTCACTGCGTTCAATTCAAATGGTGTGGAAAGCAGTTATTCCGAGGTTGTCACAAAATCCATACCACCCGCTTAGACATGTCCAGGTACCATGTATTTACCAAAGAAAACGGATGTTATACCGAGGGGTGACATCCGTTTTTCATTTGTAACTCTTGCTGGTACATACAATACTTCCAACGCAACGGTTTATTTCTCCTGGGATGCTGAAAGTCGTCCCTGTGATGCGACTGAGTTACCCGACCCACCATTAACCTGTTCTGTCATGCAAATTTGACGCTTATTTACTATACTCTCATACCAAAAACTGCAAGGAATTCTGCAGCAGGAAAAAAAAAGCCACAACAAGGAGGAGCATAATGGAATGGCAAACCCCCGAGCAGAAAGGAACGCACCAAAAACTCGCATTCGATGCCCACGCGGAATTTTACACCAACGACAATCGCCGGCACCGGGGTTTTAACCCTGTCAGCAAGGCCTTCCTCGAGACGAAATTCAGCGTCTTGCTGCCCGCTGCGCTGGTGAAGAACAAGCGTGTCCTGGATCTGGGTTCCTGTAATGGAGCCGCAGGCCAGTGGGCGCTTTTTAATGGCGCGGCGGAATACACGGGCGTTGAAGTCCAGAAAACTTATGTAGAACAATCAGTCAGGATGCTGTCCCACTGGGGCGGACAGGCACGTGTGGTGCACCAGGATGTGCGCGGTTTTCTGCAGCAATGCGGCGCGGCGGAATATGACATCGTGCTGGCGGCGGGCATGCTGTATCACTTTATCGATACAAAAAATATCATTGATGAAATCTGCCGTGTCTCCGCAGAATACGTTATCGTTGAAACAAACTTTCCGCCGGGCGTGCGCTCCGGGAAACTGCCAATCGACATCGCTGTTACCGAATATGTGGTCGATCAGGAAGTGAATCTGGCGGACGAAAACGCATCCTTACTCGGTATTTCCGCAACCACCTCTCTCCCGGCGCTTGATATCTTGTTTGCCCTTAACGGTTATGGCAAAAGCGAGGAAAAACTGAACTTTCCGCTCACACCCGATACGGTGATCTATGATGAAAGCGCGCTGGGAAACACCGATCTGCAAATCCGTTTTGCCGTTCGCTATTTCCGCGATAAAAACCACAAACCGCTGGCAACGCTGGAAAATTGTCTCCCCCAGCAATCCGGGGAAAAACGTTCCTGGACTGATGACCGTGTTGCGCGCGCACGTACGCGCGAATATATCAAACAGTCACAGTCTCTCACACAGCACGATGACAGTGGCCAGTGGCGTTTCGATAAAAAAATTGCGGAACATTTTGAGACGATTGCCCGTCGTGAAATTCCGGATTACCTGCGTGTTATTGATCTGTGTGTTCGGGTTGTCGGCAAGAGCAGACTTGAGCAACCTAAAATCATCGATGTTGGCAGTGCCCTTGGAGAAACACTGAAACAACTGTATGCGGCGGGTTATCAGAATATATATGGTGTCGAAAGCTCTGCGGACATGCTGCAAAAATCATTCAAGCAGGCCACCTTGATTCATTCCGAGCATTTTCCGCAGGAATATGCCCCTTTCGATTATGTTATTGCCAACTGGGTGTTGCATTTTATTCCCGAACGGGCCAGATATCTTGAATCCATTAAGAAATCCCTTTCTCCAGGCGGCACCTTGATCCTTACGGAAAAGGTCTCTTCCAGTGAATGTACCCATGATCTTTATTATGATTTGAAACGTGCCCATGGGGTCAGTGAAGAGGAAATCGAAAGAAAACGCCGTCAAATCGAAGGGGTGCTCGTTACTTACCCTTTAAACTGGTATCTTGACACACTCAAGCAGCTTGGTTTTGAGCAGATTGAGATAATCAATGCGTGCACGGCCTTTATTACCATAATGGCCGTGAATCCGGAGAGCTGATAATTTTCCAGCAGAACTGTAACGCTGAAAAACGTATTCAGTTGGAATAGTTGTGGGTTATTTCCTCATGCGGGCGGATATCCCGTATGGCAAATACTTCCAGTGAATCATAGTAACACGCATTGGGTGTGTCATCATGGTTGATATAGCGGAGATCACATTCAACCTGGAAACCCCGTTTTTCATCGAGCCAGAGTACGTACATCCCGTCATCGGTTGTCCAGTTGCCGCTCACCTTGCCAATCAGCTCTCCTGATTTTATATGACGGGCTGCAAATAAACCTTTCCCATGAATTTTGCTGTCTGCAACATATACTGGTGATTTTTTCAACGTCTTTCCTGCCTTTTTTATCGTTTGCAATGGTGAACCTGTTAATAGTTACAGGTCCACAGGCTGCCTAAAATAACGCGTAATCGGAATATGAATAATAACTCATTGCTGTCCCACTGACTCAATCCGGATATGAGGGGGGTAAATAAAACAATGCGTTACCCAGATTGTAATCCCCTCACCCCAATCCTCTCCCGGTGGGAGAGAGAGTTAATGGGACAGCAGTGATAATAACTATAAAATGATCTGCTATTCGCAAGAGATATATAGTCTATCACTCCGCGTCGATTTTATCATCTCTCGCCGGTTGGCCAAATAAGTATTTCGAATACCAGATCATTTAACGTTATTGGCAGATTCTGGTTTCGCATCATGGGTAGAGGTATTTTACATGAGACGCAGTAATTTTCTTCAGCTCTTCACCGGCCGTTTGTTCAGCTTGCGCTGTAATGTGCGGCGGTGCATTCCCAAGGCGCGGGCGGCGGCAGAAATATTTCCGTTACATTCCATCAGCACTTTCTGCAGGTGTTCCCACTCCAGCCGTTTGACGGAGATCGGCTGGGGACTGGGGGCAACACCAGAATCACCGCTCTCCCGGTGTAACGCCGCCACTATCTCGTCAGCATCCGCGGGTTTGGTGAGATAGTGCATGGCACCCAGTTTGATCGCCTCTACCGCCGTGGCGATACTGGCATAACCAGTCAACATCACGATGCGTGTGTTCTCGTCCAACGCCTTGAGCCGTTCGACGAGTACCAGGCCTGATTCCTGACCGATGCGTAAATCAATCACCGCATATTCCGGATCATGTTCCTCCGCCAGGGTCAGCGCTTCCTCCAGATCCTTGGCGGTGAAAACCGTAAATCCCCTCTTCTCCAATGCCTGACCGAGTACCTCGCAAAAGGTAAGATCATCATCGACCAGCAGCAAGCCAGGCATTTCCTCTTCTGATCCTGTTATTTTGTCTGTCATCTCACACCGTTCCTGCACTCAGCCCGGATAAAAACAGCACAACCCGGGTACACACACCACCCCCCTCACGGTTGAACAGAGTGACGTTGCCCCCCATCCGTTCTATCGCTGCATGTGAGAGGAACAAACCCAGTCCCAGGCCCTGTTTTTTCGTCGAGAAGGGGGTTTTACCAACGGATGAAGAAGCAGCGGCATCCAGCCCCGGACCACGATCATTTATGTCTATCACAAGTTCATTACTGTCCCAACGTGCCTTCATTTCCACACATTGTGGCGACACATCTGCTGCATTGTCGAAAATATTGGTCAGCGCCTGCGTCAGGGCATGATCCGCCAGCATTTTTGGTGCGGCGTCGTCTCCCTGCAATGCGCTTTGCAGTTTGATATCCGGCCGTTGCTGGCGCCATTGCTCAAGCAACTGTTCGAGATAACCCTGCACCGAAACCAGCTTGCCCGACTCCGCTCGCACCTCCCCTGCCGATGCGGAGATCACCGACAGAGCCTGTTTACAGCGTGCAATTTGATCCTTGATCAAATTGAGTTTCTGGTTCAGCGCCTTGTCCCTGCCGGGCGGATAATCCTGCTCGAGTTCTCCGGTGACAATCGCCATGGTTCCCAGTGGTGTACCCAGCTCATGGGCTGCTCCGGCCGCCAGTGCGCCCAGTGCTACCAGTTGCTCGTCACGCAACGCCTGTTCCCGGGCACGGGCCAGAATGCGATCACGCTCGCGTAGCGTGTTCGCCATCCCCGCAACAAAATAAGCCACCATCACGGCGCTGAGGACAAAACCAAACCACATGCCAAAGACATGTTGGGCAAAATTACTGCTATGAGACATGTTCGCCATGTTTGCCGGCTGCAGCGGAACATAGAACCATACAAGCAAGGAATAACAGGCAACGGTCAGTCCGGCCATTCCCCAGGCGAAGCGTTTTGGCAGTATGGTTGCCGCGATAATGACTGGCAGGAGAAAAACCCAGGTAAAAGGATTGGTGGCGCCACCACTGAAATACAATACGCCCGACAAGGCCAGGACATCCATCACCAGCTGAATAAACAGTTCCCAGTCTGTGATCTCCCCGGGTTGCCGCAGTCGCCGCCAGGTCAACAGGTTCCAGGCGGTGAGCGCACTCAGAATGAGCGCCAATGGCAACACCTGCAGTGGCAATTGCAGCCATTTTATCGCAATCAGGATCGCCAGTGCCTGGCCGGTGATACTGATGATTCTCAAGAAAAACAGCCGGCGCAGATTCAGCACCGTTGAGGCGTTACTGTCAAAACTGGAGGCAGTGAACATAACTTCTGTCGGACAAACTATGAAATAAGGGCATTATCGGTAATTCTTCCACCGTTGTCAGCCGGGTGCGACAAATTGCCACACATACCCGCACACCGGGGCCCCTGGCAAGGGCTGGGCATTCCCTGCGAGCCGCGCCCCGACGCGACACGTGGGGGCTTTGCGTGTGGCGTTGGTATCGTTTGACCTGCTAAAGCGCTACTGACAGAGTGGTCTTTACGATGAAGAGCGTGATGAAACGCGAAGAGGTCGTAGCGACGCTTACCGGGAAAGAAGACTTTCCACAATCTTGAAGGCATCGCTGCTTGCCCAATCTACAGAGCCCACCACCCGGCCGGCAATTTTTCCGTTACGGTCGATGAGGTAGCTCGCAGGCAAGCTGGATACCTTATATATGGCACTGACTTCGCCTTGCGGGTCCAGCAGAACAGGAAAACCAAGGTTTAACCTTTTTACAAATGAGGCTATGCGTCCCTCTGAGCCACTGTCATCAGTCGATATGGCGATCACCACAAAATCCTGCGCCTTGTATTTTCGCCGGAGCGACTCCATGCTCGGCATTTCCATCCGGCATGGCATGCACCATGTCGCCCAGAAATTGAGCAAGATGACTTTTCCCTGATAGTCCGAGAGGCGGGCCTTGCCGCCACCCAGTCTGTCACTCGTGAAGCCGGGCGCAGGCAATCGGTCACTCTCGGGAGTAACGACGATATCCGCAACAGATCTGTCTGCCAGGGCTGTACCGCAACACAGAAACGACATCCAGAGGGAAATGATTAACAGAAGTTTAGGCATGGATCAGTCAACGATGTATTTGTTTTTGTTTGCACTATCCAGGTATTACGCATGAATGCTTCACCGGATTGCGGCGTTTGCCGGTATGAACATACCTTTATTTGCGCGCATGTTCCGTCAGATACTCCATTATCAGTTCGGTTTCCCCTTCCTTCAATTGCGGCACACCGGCTTGCTGCATGCGCTGTTGCATGGTTTTGATGATGAGTTTCCATTGCGCCGCTTTCAGCATGCCCGGCTCAGGCAGCTGGTGGCACAGGGCACATCTGGCGATAAACAGGTTTTCCGCTCCGGTTTCCCGGGCAGAGGATGGTTGCTTCGCATTTTCCTGCAGATAGAGCAGCACCTGCTGTTTTTCCTTTTCGTTCAGTAACGTCTCGCCCCTCTGCTGCATGATCCCCTGCATGATATCAATCACCAATTTCCATTGTTCCGCCGTGCGCGTTCCGCTTTCGGGGAGTTTGTGGCAGCGGCTGCACATTTTCTGAAAAACTTCTTTTCCTTCGCTGGCTTCTGCGGCCAGCAAAGGTGATCCTGCCCAGATAAAACAGGCGACAAAAAGCAGTATGGTTCTCATGGCAACGATTGCAATATTTCTTTCAGTTTTACACCATCCTTGTAATCCTCGTTCATCCTGACGATACCCGTACTGTCGATGACGACGGTTGTTCCCATGGAGGCGTGATACATATTGAAAAGTGATTGATCGGCATCCACCAGCACCAGAGAACTGGCATAGCCGTTGGAAAGCTGCGCAGCACGGGACACCGCTACCGAGCCACTGACATAGTCCACCAGAAAAAATCTGACCTGCGGGAAATCAGGCATAATGGAAGACCGCATATGGCTGGTATGGGCGTCACAAATGGGGCACCACATATTGAAATAAAGCACAACGCCATCGGAGGTTGCCAGCTCATCGGAAAGGATACGGGTGTTGTCGAGCGTATCCTGCACACTGAAATCCGGCGAGAGCTGCCCCACCTGGGTGCCGTTGCTGCCTGCCTCCACATCAGGGCGTTTGTCCTCACCGGAGGGCATCAGATCATCCGTTATCCCCTTGCAGCCTGCAAGGGCTAACAACGCAATAATCGCGATCAATCTAGCGTAGAACATGGCTTACCCTAATCGTAAAAACATCGGTTACAGGAAAATTCTTGCCCTGGCCACTCTCAGGCATGGCATGCCCCCAGGTACCTTTAAAGATCCAGTTACGATCCATGCTGGCATATGCCAACGTCGCACTGACGGATTTTTTTTCCATTTCGGTGGTAAGGTCCGGGTGGCCGTTGATTGTCCCTGCATCTTCCTGTAAAAGGCTGTATGCCAGCGTAAAGGTCAGGGTATCCATGCTTTCAAGAAAGTAAGTGTAACCGACGGAGGCCGTGCCGAGCTTCCTGTCCCCTAACTGCTTTTTGTACGGCTCGACATATTTGCCGTATTCACGATTCACATCCCGCTCAAGGTATTTACCGTAGGAAAACAGCAAAGAGACATTCCAGGGATAAATCGTCTTGTCCAGCATGACACTGCCATCGAGGCGATAAAAGCCGCGGCCGGTGATATCAAAGCTGTTGGTCACATCATCGTAGGGGGAAATACCGGTGGGCACCGTCAAGGAAACACCGTAATAGACTGCGGGTTTCAAATCCTCCCAGTTTCGCACCCTCCAGACACATTTAATCTTGTCAAAGGGCTCATAGACAAGATTTAAAGTAGTATCACCCAGACCATCGGTCTTTGAAGTCAGACCTGCGTATTGATTGCTGTTCCAGACATAGGGAAGAATAACGCTGGCCTGCCAGCGCGACGCCAAGCGATGCCCGTAAGCAAGATTCAGACGATACTGGTTAAGATCGGAGCCTGGCGGATCAGAATGATATTTGCCATCGCTGTCCCAAAATCCATCATAGTGTTCCCAGTCGATGGAAACATCCATCATCGCCTTGGCGAACTTGGGCATAATCAAAGAAGCGGCGGAACCGCCTCCACAACAGGAGGCGGCCCATGCCGTTGGCGAAAAAGCGCAGAGAACCCCTGCAACAACAACCAGTCTGGTAGGTAACATCATGCCTGCTGCTTACCTTACATCCCAATCGGTATTACGGTGTAACCGTGAAACTGGCGTAATCGTTTGAACCATCACTAACCAGTCCGTCAGTGGTTTTCTGTTTGGCGTTGACTGACAGCCTGACGTAAAGAGTGCCTGCTGTGCCGTCGGTCAGGCCGGTAATACCGGTCGCAGACCAGTGTCCGTCACCGCCATCGGTTGCGGCAATCCAGGTACTTGCATCAGTGGAAACCTCGACACTCACGGACGTTGCGGTTAATTCATATGTGGTACCACTGTTAAGGACTTGACCCGCATACAGCGCCGGATAATTCATCATGCTTTCCTTGGCGGCGATAAACAGGTTGAAGGTATGGTTACCCGTGTTACCGCTGAGACCATCCTTGAACAGGTAATATTTGCGGTTTTCATCCCCCATCATTCCCGGGATCATGTCATCCGGACTCTGCCCTTTCAGCACCGCCTTGACGGTATCACCCATCGCCATCATCACTTGTGGATAGAATTTGACCGACTCACCCATCGCGGCCATCACCATGAGTTCCCAATAACCCATGGACATGCCATTCATCATGGTGGAAGGCATGATGTAATACATGGTGCAGTTATATTCACCGGCCGTTGCACTCTCGCTGCAACCCCCCGATGGTGAACCGTGCATCATGTCAGAGGGCATATACATCATCGGCATCAGGGAAACACTCAGGCCGGTTATCGGGGTGGTGTTGTCCGTCCTGTCCAGAATACGAAGCGTAAACATGGTCTTGCCTTCCATCGCATCCATCATGCCGGGCACATATTCGATTTTGTACGAATTACTCAGCGCCACCTTGGCAAATGGCAGGGTGCCAATCTCATCATTGTCCAGGCCAGTCTTGTCGTGGGTGCTGCCATAGAAATTCACCATCGCCTGGGTGAAGCGGTTCTGGATATCGGCAGGCAATACTGTTGCATTCGAATCGGCCAAAACTACGGCGCCGCTTGTATCCTGCCCGTCAAAATTACCAGAAGCAATGTCCTGTGCAAGGCCAGGCAACAGCACAAACTGATCGGTTGCGAGTAAACCCAGATCCATGGTCAATTGGCTAAAGGCGGCAGCACGCAGACCGGCAAGCAATTCAGCCGTTGTCGCACCTGTCGGTGGATTGGTTGCATCGGCCGGTGCCACGCCGGTGTCAACTGCGAAACCAAAGGCGGTTTCAAACGCAGTCTCCGCCTCGGCAAGGGTTTTACCGTGGGTGGTCACCATGTAATGCACAATCGTCGATGCCGGTGTCAGATGCACCGCAGAGCCCGAGGAAAGACTACCGCCAGCAATATAGGCTGCCAGGGTACCTGCAGCACGGCCTGTCAGACCTGTTGCTTCATCATCAAAAGTACCGCCGGAGGATTCAAACACAAGATCGGCGGACAAGGAACTATTGGGGATATCGATACTGTAGGTACCGTCACTGGCAGTGGTCACCGGACCAGCTACGGTATTACCAGCACGGTCTTTTACCAGGACGGTTGCGCCGTTAACGGGAGCGGCGATAACTGAACCGCTGATAGTGGTATCGGTGCTGCTGCCGGTGGTATCTCCTCCTCCCCCACCTCCACAGGCAACCAGAAGTCCCGCAAGGGGGATCAGCGCAAGCTTCAACCATTTTTTCACGCCAGTAAATTGTTTCATCTTTATTACTCCCCGTTCTCATGCCTCAAATTTGATTTATGTTGTAAGGCAGTGTTGACAGTTATCACTGTTCATCCATTAACTCCGCAAACCAGATCCTCGTGTTCTTGTCAGGTGATTAAACCATCCACCGGCACGCTGTCGTGTCAACGTGTTCCGGGAAGAGAGAGAAGGGTGAAGGGTCAAAAAGCATCATCCGTATGCTTCCCTTCCCTCTCTTCCACGGATAGCGGAGTTAACATGGTAGTGCTGATATCTTAATCATTCAGGATCACTCTGGGAATGCGACTAAATGTCGCAGGCTGCCGTCACTTGATATAATTCACTCCCTTATCATGGGTGAACTCATCATGGTAGTACTTGTACTTCACCCGTGCCTCCAGTCCGTGGCAATCTATGCAAAACGTATTCTTAACGCCTTTGCGCCGCAGAAAGCTGTTGAGCACGTTACCTTCCCGGTTTTTCGGCTTGCCAGGCAAAACACCTGCTTCCTGCCCGGTGGTTTTCATCTTCGCGGCTTGCCAGCGGTGCGGTTCGTGACAAGTAACGCAGGCAATGGCGCCAAATTCCTTGATTTCATCCTGTTTGTTAATCAATGGCATCACCGCAGGATCGGAACGCAGTACCAGATCTTCAGCCGGATGACTGTATCGTTTCACCACCTTCTTTTCGGCCAGGCCTTTTTTGCGGTGACAGGAAAGGCAGAGTTTGTCCCGCTCCAGCACAGGCTGTTTACCCGTGTAAACATGTAATTCTCCTGCAAAAAGAAACGATGTCTTTGCTTCACCTTGGTGAAGTGTATGGCATGAGCCGCATACGCCTGCCTGTTTCGGTGTGGCACCAAAACGGTTTTTGCTCTCTTTGGCGGTAATGCGCAGATCATGGTCGCTGTTCACCACCACATCCTGATCTTCATGACAATAACTGCACAACTTGCCGTTGCGATATTCGTATTTCAGCAGTGGTGTCCCCTCTTTGCCTGCATGCAGACTGTGGCAACTCAGGCAGGTGACACGCTTGATCCTCTCTTTTCCCATTTTTACCGGCTCTTCAAGATCGAAATTGACAGGGTGGATCCCTTTTTTCCGTGCCTCTTTTTCATTCCTGGCGTACTGGCGTGGATGGCATTGCTTGCACAGTTCGCCATTCTTTACGGGTAACACACTCAGTGATTTCTCGCTGCCGCCGTGGATTTGATGGCAGCTCTGGCAAACCAGTTGCTGCTGACGGCCGAGCATCGCGCCGTTTTTCTTCATCGCTGCCGGCAGGCCACGGTGCAGTTTTTTGTTAGTGGCATAGCCTTTGGCGTTCAGCGTGGGCGGCGGTTTGAGAAAAATCCCAACGGGGTGGTTTATGCCCCTTATGGGATGCTTTTTGTCCAAGCTACTGTCCAGTTTTGATTCATGGCACTGCTGGCAAAGATCAGCATCGTTGTTCAATACTCGTAACCAGGGGTTGGCATGCCCGGCATGAAGGCTTATCGCATTTTCGGTGTCTGCGGTGTGCGGCGTATGGCAACTGCCACAGCTGAGTTGTTTCTTCCCGTTTTTGTCCGTCAGCAGTGGAAAACTTTCCGGGATTTTGTCCTTGCGCTCCTTCTCCTGTTCCGCCTTTTTGTCCTTGCGCTGATGATGCATATCGGGATGTTGTTCACCCCGTCCGATCGTCCGGCGTGAATCGATCACCGCGCCATGGTGACAGCTATAACACATACGTGGCGTCGCCACGGGCGGTACCCCATCCTGTTCACCTTCGCTGGCTGTGTAATTTTCCGCCCAGGCGAGGTGACAGGTGATGCAGTTTTTTCGGGAAAAAGTGCGTTTTTTGTCTGTTGTCATTGCTGTTTGCACCAGCTCCTTGCTGTGCAGCCGGAAGACTTCAATGCGATTTTGCAACGCATCCACTACATAGAGACGCTTCCGCCATACCGTCAGTGCTACAGGTGCGCCAAAATGCAGTGTTCTGCCACGCTTGTCTTTCAGCAGAGTAACAAACCGCCCGTGGCGATAAACTGAAACCGTACCACGATAGACATCACTGACCAGCAACTCGTCTCCTCTATAGAAGGCCAGACCATTGGGCCGATAGAGCTCGCCCGCGTCCAGGCCGAAACGGGCCACTTGCGCGAAACGGCGTCCCTGTGGGTTGAAAACCTGAACCCGCCCGTTCAGTACATCCACAACGTGTAAATAACCATCCCGATCCACGCCGAGTTGAAACGGGAACTGGAATTCAGACTTGCCCTCCCCTCTTTTTCCCCAACATTGCAGCGTCTTTCCCTTACTGGCATCCGTAAGGCATACCCGGTGATTTCGTCTGTCGCTCCAGGTGATCACACCATCAGTAACGCTTAGTGAAACCGGCTCGGGGGGAATGCGGGTGGACAAGGGTGCGGACAAGGAAAGTGACTTTATAAATTTCCCATGCAGATCAAACAGGACAATCCGATGATTCCCGCTATCAGCAACGTAGATCCGCTCTGCCGCAATGGTGATACCCATGGGCATATTCAACTTTCCCCTGCCACTATCACCTGCATCAAAAACAAACATCCGTTTGCCATTATCGTCGAACACCACAACCCGATTATTGACCCCATCCAGCACATAAGCATTGCCACTATCGCTGATGGCAACATCACTCGGCTGTTCGAGTTTGCCCTGCAGGCTCCCGATGGCTTCGGCATATAAAGCAGTGGAGGCTTCCGTCTGGAGACTATATCCAGCACAAACAATGCAGAGAAGGTAAAAAACAGAATTTATCCTGTAGTAAGACACCGATAAAAATCTCTTAATATGTTTTTCCTAATTCCACAACACATAAGCAGGAATTTTATCCCCTCATCCCAGCCTTCTCCGGA
This sequence comes from Chromatiales bacterium, assembly GCA_027032075.1. Lineage (GTDB taxonomy): Bacteria > Pseudomonadota > Gammaproteobacteria > UBA6429 > Thiohalophilaceae > JAJRYG01. Next base: position 483,911 of record JALVOC010000089.1, read on the forward strand.
GGGGAAGGAGCCTCTCTCCCTGCGGAAGAGGATTAAGGTGAGGGGATAGAAATACAGAAGTGTTCCTTATTATTGATGGCATAATGATCAGTTATGTGCGGTAAAATTCATAACGTTTGTTTCATGACTGATTCATTCAAATACAAACCGCTATTTCAACAGATCATCACTGATGCGGATACGCTGATCTTCCTTTTTGAAGCGGGAGAAAAAGCGCACGATGGTGTTTTGCTGGATTGCTTTCAGCCTTAGTGGCGTCGCCCCGAGTGCTGCCAGATCGAGTAACGGTTTCTCCTTGCCGTGGCAGCTTTTGCAGGCCGGCCCCTTTTTTGTCAGCGGCGCATGCAAGCGGACCTTGAGTTCCGCCTGCTCCGCATGCGTGGCATTTTTCCATTTGCGTTTTATCTCTTGCGCAAAATCACTGTCGTTGAACAAAAGCACCGGCACACCTTCAAAAAACGGAGCAATACGTGCGCCGGTTTGCGGTGCAAGATATACTTTCTTTTTTCTTAAGCCGGTTTTCTGCCTTTTTTTCTTGTTCCCCACCTGCTGCATATTTTTATCGATGCTAATGTGGTTCAAACGTGGCGGCAGTTCATGTCCGGCTTGTGGGCCGGTGTACGCCAGCCAGCGATAATCCAACGGGATTTCTTTTGGCCGCAGATGGCACGTTTCACAGGCAATATAACGGCTGTGCATATTCATAAAGGTGCGGCTGCGTTTATTCTTGCGATGAGGCAGAGGCAGATGGCACGTCATGCACATCGGCTGTTTTGCCGGCTTTTGTCTTTTCTCCCGTTTGTGGAACGGTGGCACTGAGAGTTTGCCCAGCACCTTTACCTCTTTGTGTTCCTTTATCTGCTTGCGGGCTTTTTGCAATGCTTTGTCGCTGACGCTGGCCGTCTCGAACAATTGCAAAAAGAGAGGTTTGCTGCCTGCTTCTGCGCTATGCATCGATAACAAAAGCACGATCATTACGATCACCTTGAGCCGTAGCCAATCACGGTAACGACTACTCACCTCCTTTCTCCTTTTTTCTGATATATGCAGCAAGGTTGCGTAACACAGGTTTCTGCCTGCTTTGTTTCCCCGCTTTGCTGGACGACTGTTTCTTCTTGACTTTGCGCCTGGCGGTGCGTCCAATCATCTTCTCCTGAAAGGTATCCCCGCCAAGTACCGCAAACGTGACGCCTTTTTTTCTCTTGCCGCTCAGTCGCCACCAGAGGCTGCCGCCGCCCAAAATGATAACCATCGGCAGCAGGGCGATGAGCGCCTTGGCCCAACCGGACTCCAGGCGTGAATGGTTCAAGGGCACAATCTCGTTCACCGCAGGGATCATGTCGATGTCATGCAGATCGGTCTTGACAAATCCGCTGTTGAGTGGATGCGTTGCAAAACCGTGACAGCCGTCCTGCGCGCAGGTTTTGGCCAGATTGTCTTTATGGGTGGAGGCTTTCTTGTCCTCACTACGCAAAACACCATGGTGATATCCTTCCGGTGCGTGGCAATCGATACAGGAGGCACCCTGTTCCACTCCGCTTTGCAGAAGTCGCCCATGCAACGTCATGGCGTAACTGTCGCTGGCAAGGATAAAACGTGGGCCGGCCTTTTTTTTCTCGCCGGTCTCTTTGTTTTCGATCTCGACCTCAGCCATGCGCTTGTGATCGGCGTGGCAATCGTTGCACATTCGATTATGATCATTTTTATTCCAACGTGCTCCGATAAAACGGCGCAGAATATGGCCACCAAACTGCCCCAGCCACACCTCCCCTTGATGACACACACCACATTCCGTATCGAGATGATCGAAGTATTCCTTAAACACGGGTAACGCCTGCTCACCAATATAAAGCTCATTGGCATGGCATTTCCGGCACGAGGGGATGCTTTCCTCTTTTGCCTCCTTGAGGCGGTTTCCCCCTGTCAATCCCTTGCTCCAGCCCTCCCCGTGTACAGATTTCTTGAACTCCTTGACGATTGCCTCATGGGTGTAGGGCTCGCCTTCAGAAGGCTCCTCCACATGGCAGGACTCGGCACAATCCACTTCACCATTTTTTTCCTTGTGGGGATAGTCCCGTATTTTGCGGTGGCAATCCTTGCACGGGACGCTGCCGTGCAGTGAACTGAAGTAGTGATCCCTGTCTATGGAAGCACTGCGCAACAGTGCATTTTTATCGATATACTCCAGGCCTTTCAATGCATGGCAGGATAAACAGCCGTCCGGATCCGGTTTGCGGACCTCAGCCCTGATCACTTGCGTCATGCCGATGAAAAAGGCAGTCATAATAATCATCAGGCCCAGCGCGACTCGCCGCCAGCGTTTCTTTTTCCGTTTCCTGGTTGCCGGATCCACATAAACGGCATGCCACTGAGGCTGGGGATAAAATTCGACACCTTTTTTCTTTCGCCTGGGCTCGTCGTCCGGTGGCGTCGCCCGCCAGTCGATTGCCCCCCAGTCGCACACATCCACACACTCATGGCAGGACATACAGGAAAGCTGATCCACCACGGCAATGCGGTTTACCATCTGAATCGCACCGGTCATACAATTACGGGCGCAGATATTACAGCCGGTGCAACGGTTGCGCTCTACCCGGACACGGCGGGTGAAATTCAGTTTTGCGCCAAGACGGTTGACCAGGCCATCGAGCGCGCCGATGGGACAGAGAAACTGGCAATAGGCTCGGCCTTTACTGGCGAAGAAACCCAACAAAAACATCAGGCCGAGATTAACAAGCCCAACCGCGGAAAAAAGAAAGGCAATGCCCCTGGCACCACCACTGAAAGCCTCGAAAAGACGTGGCACGGTAATGAAGTTACACAGCGTACAGGCGCTGATCCCCAACATTGGCATCAACAGCAGATAGACGAGGAAATAGCCGTAACGTATCGGCACCTGTGGCAGTGCGCGGTATTCAATCTTCCAGCGATCGTTGAGGCAGCGGCTGACAAGTTCCGGGAAACCGCCCACCGGACAAATATAGGCACACCACATTCGCCCGAAAAAGAAAGTAGTGATAAGGATACTGGCAAGCACATAGACACCGATGGAAGCGACTTGTACCTGGTTGGCCACATCAGCCGGGGACATTCCCGGAAACAAAAGGTAAAAACGGCGTATGCAGAGCTTGCCGCAAAGATCAGTGTTATTCACCAGACTTGGTAAAAACAGCAAAGGGGCAAAAAACAGGGCACAGGAGAGCATGATCAGCACATAGCGGTATTTCTGGCCGTTGGGGATTGCCCTGAGATTCTCGATTACCTTCATCTCTCTGTTACCTCTCGAACTCATGACAGGCTTGGCACAAGGTGCCGTCCTTTGCCGGCAGGCGCAACAACACCTCGTGCTCGAGGCGTTTGTACGTCAAGTTGTATGTTTCACCACTCTTTTGCGCCAGCTTTTGCAGACGCATTTTTTTGTCTTGCTGATAAACAGAATTCCAGGGGTGCTCGACGTAACTTACCCCTTTATCCAGATCCACATCTGCCACCTGTTTTCCTGCCGGTTTTTTCTCATCGATCACGCCAGGCTGATGGGGAGTATGGCAGGTGGCGCACATGACTTTGCCATCGTTGTCGAGTGGTAAAATAACATTCTGTTTCTTCTCCGAGGCTTTGATTCTTTTGGCCATCTTCTTCCCGGGCTTTACCAGATGGTTAAGGGCATTGAGATGAGGCGTCTTCAGATGGCAGCCAAAACAGAGTTTTTGTGGTGGCAGGCGGAATTCCAGTTTTTGCCGATCAATTTTTTTCTTGGGATCCGGCGCTTTTTTATGACAATACTCGCACGCTTTCTCATCATATTTTTTATTATCGTCAAGCAGCTTGTGAATATTGGGTCGTTGTTGCTCTTTTTTTGCGTGGCATTTATAACAAAAGTCACTTAATTTTTTATAGGGCCCGCCGCGGTGGAAGTTGTCTGCCTGTTTGTCCACTTTATCAAAAGGCGTGTTCTCAATATCTTCGACGCCGTGACAAGTCTGACAATCGATCTGTTGTTGATCGTTGAGGGGAAAGTCTTCCGGCAACTTCATGCCTTTGGGCGGTTTTACCTTGACGACATGGTGCAGTGGCGGCATTTCCTTCTTGTCCTTTGCAGTTTCAGTGGCGAAAAGCACGACAGGCAAGAACAAAAAAACGGTAACGCATAATTCTCTCATGATTACATCCCCGCCTGCACGGCTTCACCGTGGGTATGACAAAGGCGGCAGTCACTGTTCACTTCATGTACCCCTGACAGTCCGTTGCCGGTATCTTCATCGCCTGCATCGAGGATTACCGCCATTTGATGGCACAGCACACAAAGCTGGGAATAGTTTCCGCCTGCTGTAATAATACTGTAAGGCCTGTTACGCACTTGTTGATCGAGCTGGGTCACCCCCTTGAGAGAGTTGTCGATAATGAGTTTGTCATTATCGGTACCATGCATGGTGTGACAGTCGGTACAATCCACCACACTGCGGTATGCATACCCTGAGCGCAGTCCGGCATAGGTGCGCGTGCCACTGCCCTCCATTTGACCGTGTTTGTCGATAAAGCGAAAAGCATCCTCCACCGCAATCAGCGGATCGTCATATTCCCTGCCGGTTATTTCAAACCCGGGCTGCTGATGATCACGATTGTGGCAACGCAGACAGAATTCTGATTTGTTTTCATAGTTTGAATAATTTTCTGCCGCATCGGGAAAGCGGGTGAGATCCTGCTCCAGCTCAAAGCGTCCGTCCATATCGGAGGCAAGATGGCACACGATGCATTGATCATCATCCAGGCTGCCCGCGCGTGCGGCCACAAAACCATGCGCGTGTTGACCTGAAAGCAGCGGTGTTTGTGGCAGATCGGCGCCGTTGTGACAAATATTGCAGCGACGCGGTTCGCTTTCACTGCTGCCGTTACGGCCATGACAGCCGGTACAGGTGCTGTATCCCTTGCGGCGCACAATGTCACGGATCAGATCGGCACGGCCATGGATCACCTGCAATGCATGGCAGGTAGAGCAATCCGCCATACCCCAGGCGTAACCGTCACCGCCGTGGGAAGCATCCAGCATCAGGTTACCTGCCGTCTGCGAAACCTTGTTCGTCTGGCCTTCACTGCCGCCACCACAAGCGGAAAGCAGTATGGCAGGCAGCACAAGACAAAGCAGTAGTGAAATTCTTCTCATCAGCGCGTCTCCCGATGACAATCACTGCAATAACGAGCGGTATGGCATCGACCGCAATTCCCTGCCTGTAATCGCGCATCGATACCATGGCTGTTGCGATAAGCCAGCGCATGCACCCGCCGTTGGCTTGGATCACGACGGAAATGACAATCACTGCAGAAGGACAGATCAATGTGGCATTGGCGGCACTTGGCGTCATCGAGACGGGCGTCTTCGGCATGATGGCTGAGATAATCAAAGTTATGATCATCCGGCCAGATGGCTGCCGGATCGGTATGACACAGATTGCAACGCCATGGGGCGGTAAGTTTGACCGTGTGACACTCATGGCAGATCGCTTTTAGCGGTTCATTGGCGATGACATTGAGGGTTTTGAGTTGTTTTACATCGGTAACATTGTTGCTGTTGAAAGGGTGACATCGCAGACAGGGATCACTGCCCTTCTCCATCGCCTCGATATGCAGCTTGTGAGGGTAATAGATATCCCGCCGTTGTTCGCGCCTTTCCCACCAGCTTTTTTCCTTCTTTTGTCCGGCTTTATCCATTCCAGTGGAAGATGTCCCGTCTGCGGCAAAAGACAACGGCATAACAAGCATGGCAAGCAACAAGGTAAACAGCAGCCTCATGGTCTGCTCTCCCAACTGCGTTGGTTGAAACTGTAACTCAGACGCATGGCGAGACGATATTCATTTTCCAGGCGGCTGTTCCAGATACCACTCAGCAGTGCGGAGAAAAACAAGCCCGATGGCAATGCGTCAATGCGAAGAATTCGTTGCAGGCGGGCTTCAAAACCAACGGCACGATTGTCTCCCATCAAGTGTTTCTGCGAGTATTGCAACACACCTCCCAGCACGGCGCGCATGTTTGCCGTCAACGGCTTGCCGGCCTCAACATAAAAACTGCTTGTGTGATCCCGGGAGAGGGAAAGGTGATCGAGTTGTGCCTCGAGGTGCATGCCACGATCATCGTGATGACGCCAGCCAATCGCACCGCCATAACCATCGTCCCCCGCCTCACGGACCACATGCCGCCCGCTCAAGGACCAGTCGTCTTTACTGTCGGTGTTGAATTGATAACCGGCCTTGAACTGTGTCTGACGGTCACGTCCATAGAGGGAATAGAACCTGTCCCGAAAGGTGAGCATTTCCGTGCCGGGCTCGAAGGTCTCATAATCGAGTCGTAATCTGGCATTGCTGTCAAGTTCGCCCCGAAGATTGACTTGAAATACCTTCCACAGTGCTTCATCGGGCAGATAGGTTCCCGCCAATGAAAAAGTGAAGGGATCAGACGGTTCGGTTTTCCGCCTGGGCAAGCTGCCAGACACACCATGCCATTTGCCTCTCAACCCCAGATTCAACCGCTTGCTGCTCACTCCCTGTTTAAAAACCTGCCATCCGATCCGACCGTCCAACGCAAGCTTTCCGAGGCTTTGCTCGCGCAGGTAAAGATCAAAACCGGAGAGGTTGTCAGCATCCACAGGGCGTAATGCCTCGATACGGTGCGGTTTGCCGCTGTACGCCATCAAGGTTGTTACTGCGCCATTGAATTTGAAACGCACACCGTCAAGGCTGTAAAAACCAAGCGCATCGGCCTGTTGAAAACGGCCCAGGGTTATATTGTCGCCGCTGTCACTCAGTGCCTTTTGCAGATAGAGCTGATAGAACTGTGCCTCGTTCACCCCATCCTTCTGCCGTAACGCAAGACTTAAACCACTTCGCAAACCGGACACTGGTTGGTCATAGATAATTTCAAGCCACTCTTCAAATTCGGCTTTTGTCCGAATTTCCCGGTTATCCAGTCCAGCCAGCAGATCGAAACGTCCTGACAACCCTGCATGACAAATTTGTGTCATCAACATCAGAAGCACCACAAAAAGTGAAGCAAAAAACATCCACCCTTGTTGCACTAACTTGCCGTTCCGGATACCACAGCACATACCTGATTATCTTGCGCACGAAACACAGCACACGTCTGCATTTCTATCTTCGCACCTTGTTTCTCTCCTCAGCGGGAGAAGCTCCTTCACCTTCCGGGATGGTCTGGATGAAGGAATAAAAACCAGGCATGTATAGCAGGATTCGAATCACTTTCTATACCGGCTTGTTGTGATTGCCATAAAAATCGTCGCCCTGTCTTTTTTTATGCAGTGCCCAGGCCACAATAGAGACAAGCGCAACTACACAACCACCGCAGGTGGAGCAACGTCCTGTTTTTGTCACCGTACAGTTGGAGGAAATAACGATATGGCTCACCGCAAATCCCGCACCAGCAAGCCAGGGGAACAGCTTCTCATTACGTTTCAACCAATTCGCCCGTTTCATTTTTAGACAACCTTGCTTGAATATTGTGGCGCAAAAATATCAGGCAGGGAGCGCTAAGCGCTCCCGCTGATATTTGAGTGCCTGTTATGATTTCCCGTGCGCCGCCTCCATAAATAGAGACCACTGATGGCGAGCAACAACGGCAGTAACGGATCAAAAGGAGCATTTCTGTGCAAGGTACAACCACCCGCAGCACTGTCGTCAGCTCCGCTGCTTGAATCATCGTTCTGCGCGGCATTGACAATCGCATAATGGCTGAAATGATCTGTCCTGAAGACAAGGTAACCTTTTACACCGTCGTTTTGTGGTTTTATCATCACAACATCATCCGCTGCGACCAGAGACCAGTTGGAACCGTCGCTAGAGTAGATCACCTTGACTTCATCGGGATTGGCGTTATCCCCGTCATATGGCAGTTTTACCAATACCCGGTTACCGCCGAAATTATCCACAACATCACTGTTGCTGTCCCTTGCTTCCAGGGAGAACACGTCAGACAACAGATCACCCAGTCCTGCATTACTTGCAGAGGTGGTGACATCGTCCCCGCCGATGGCGACTTGCACACGATAGCTAGGGAACAACAACTCTGTCTGTCCGTTGACTTCAGACAGCATGGCGACGGCACGTATATTGGCGTTGCCGTGATTCGATCTGAAGAGAAAAACCTCACCCGTGGTGAAGAGTGCTTTCAGGATCTCGGCATCTGCGGTATCAGTCACTCCGGATGCGTCCACACCTGCGCTGGTCGTCATGCGTCTTAAAATTCCGGCCGCAACATCAGCGGATGCGGATTTCAGAATGCTCATGGAGGGATCCATGCTGGTGGCATAAAGAATGTCCGCCGCATTTTCAGTCACGACACCTGCATCGTCCACCTGCATATAGGGCAGATCGAGTTCCACCACTCCCTCCGTGATCAAACGGGGATCAACCAGTGTGGTAACGGTTTTGACGTTATTCTCTCCCAACAAGCCATCCGGTGATAGCAGGGAACTGAACGAACCATCCTGCTTACGTTCATGACACTCCTCGCACTGTACCGAGGAGACCGCCGGCCGGGTATTGTGTGACAGCAGGTAGGCATTGACCTCGGTCCAGACCAGCACAGTGTCGGCGTTTTGCACACCCTTCATGCTAAGCACCTTGTCGTAGGCACGTTTCAGGGCAATAAAGCCGGTATAGCTGTCCGGATCACCAAAACGCCAACTGCCGTGAGAAAAACGCGCACTCACCCGCGCCAGTTCTTCGCCTGTTTCCGGATCTACAATGATGCCGTAGGTTTCTGTATCCGTTTCGACCAGGCGGAATACACTGTTACGTTCGGTTTTATTCAGCACGCGGCCACTGTTTTTATCTTTCCAGTAGTAACGTGGCTTGATTTTGAATGGCGTGATTTTCAGCGAGCCATCCTCACCTTCCCGATAGCGGTAAAGAGAGGTTATCGGATTGCCTCGGTACATCTTGCCGTTAATGTGACAAGCCTGACAACTTACCGTATCAAGATGGGTCTGGGTAATGCGCGTCAGGGTATCCCGCGGATAACCGGCCAAGTCACCACTGGCTTTCCAGCGCTCGAGGTGTGCACTGAGCATATCGGCATGGCCCGAAGGAATGGCAGGGTTAGCTGCATCGTTATGACAATACTCACATGATTTTGCACCGGGCACGTAATCCAGATCATTACGCACATCCATATCGGAATTACCCTTGAGGAAGTTGTGATTGGCATTCAGATCCACATTATCGGAGGGACGGTTATAATAGTTGCGTGCATGACAGGCGTTACAGTTCTCAATCGCGCGCGCTTCACCGTTGGCTTCCGTCCAGACCTTACCCTTGTGTACATCGTCCTTGTAATCCTCAATCAGTACACCGTCTTCATCATAAACCGCTTCAGCACCCTCACCAAAACCGTAAAAACCGCGCCGTCCGTTACTGGTGCGATGACACATCATGCAATTGTCGTTATCGGGAAAACGCAGCATCGGCAGCGTAACCTTACGGTTGGCATCAAACGCTGCGGCATTCCACTTCGGTATTGGCAGGCCGTCAGCATCCAGTTGCAATATGTTGTCAGCCGTGAGGTCACGCTGGAAACCATCAAGTACTGCCTGATCTGCTGTTGTATCCGCGGTAAGGTTAAGATTGAGGTAGCCGAGGATGGCACTGTTGGCATAACGGAAGAAACCGCCACGGATCAGCTCGTCCCTGCGGACATATTTGAACAGACTAAGGGGATCCGTCACGGGCACACCACGGCTTGTCACTACAGGCTGATCACCGAAAGCCTTAAGTGCGTTGAAATCAACATGACACATGAGGCAGTCGTTCTCCACCACCCCGCTCTTTTGCCAATTCCACTGTGCGATGGTATCAGCTGATGCTTTTTGATTGTTCTCATCGGTGCCACGGTTGTAATAATCACCATCGAGTGCCGGAACCGATGCAGGATCCACCTCGTCATAACGGCGGCCGTTGCGATCTTTCTCCATCCAGCCGCCACCAGTGTGACAGGAGGCACAGCGTTGCACCCAGCCTGGCGTACCCAGATCGGCAAAGTCATCTTCGCTGGCATTGGTCTTCTTCGCCAGGCGCTCAGGATTATTCCCTCCCATGCAATTGTAACCGCCGAAATAACCCGGAGACACCAACGGCGGCAAGCCTCGCAAAATGCCAAAATCATCCCGCGCTTCATCGCGTCCTGTTTCAATGTGAAAAGCGTGGGTGATGGAATCATAATCGTGACAGCCACCGGTACCACAAGTCATTTTCGAGCTGTAGGGTTTGCCACTGTCGAGCACATGATCACCCGCCTCGTCCAATAACGGAATCGCAGGATGCAAGCGCGCCCCATCCATCTCTGATGCCTGCGCAACCGTGAATGACATTGCCAAAACCGGCAGTAACACCAATCCTTTCACGCTGATGAATCGCATTTTATTTTCTCCCCACACATGTATATCAAGAAAGAATCAATTTCGTTTTGCTTGCTGTAGGTAAAGCGTCATAGCGCCATTTCAGTCAGACGCTCGTACTTGGCAATCAGTTGATCCTGGCTTTCGCTATGCTCCGGATCATCGATGATGCAATCGACCGGACAAACTTCGACACATTGTGATGTGTCGAAGTGCCCCACACACTCCGTGCATAATATTGCATCGATAACATAAACATCATCACCTTGAGAAATCGCCGCATTTGGGCACTCAGGTTCACATACATCACAGTTGATGCATTCGTCGGTAATCGTTAACGCCATAAAAACCCGCCGTTATCGGTTTTGTGTGGTTAATATCTCACCTCTTTACTGAGACGTACTCTAACTGTGTGTACCTGAGACGAAAAGCGACATAGTGTCGCGCGACATTCTGCCGCACCTGCCTGGCGAAACCTGAAATGAAGCGATGTGGAAAACCGTAATTGATGGCAGTCGAAACAAGAGTGGGGAAATAAACGGATGAGATATTTTGTGTACTGTAATCTGCACATTTGCAGCACTAAAGCGGCTGCCGGCCGCCCTCGTTCCATGCTTTTTCAGGGCAGGATTCACTCCTGCAAAGCGCCACCCTGTGCTAGCCTTTACTATATGGACTACGGCTATTTGAACGACATCCTGATCCTCTTTGCAGCGGCCGTTACCGTGGTGGTGGCCTTGCTCCGCCTGCATTTGCCACCCATACTCGGTTATCTGCTTATCGGCGTATTGATGGGACCGCACGGCCTGGCGGTGATTGCAGATACCGAACATACCCGCGCATTTGCCGAATTCGGCATCGTCTTCCTGCTTTTCACCATTGGCCTGGAATTCTCCCTGCCCCTGCTGATCCGCATGAAGGGCGCCGTTTTGGGACTCGGCGGTCTGCAGGTTATCTTGAGCACCGCAATCACCGCCAGTATCGCCATGTATTTTGGCCTGTCGCTGGAAGTCGCACTGGTAGTCGGTGGTGTGGTTGCCATGTCATCCACGGCATTGGTTACCCGGCAATTAACCGAACAGGTCGAACTGCATTCCCGCCATGGCAGGAACGCCGTCGGCATTCTGCTGTTTCAGGATGTCATGGTGATCCCTTTTCTGATCCTCGTCTCCAGCCTCACTTCCCCCTCAGAAAAAACCACAATCGTCGCCGTGTTCAGCGCTTTAGGTGAAGGCTTGTTCGCCCTGGTGGTGATTCTGGCTCTGGGACGCTGGTTCCTGCGACCGTTGTTCCGCGGTATTTCCCGCTTCCGATCCACAGAGTTGTTCACCTTGACTGCCTTGCTGGTTATTCTCGGGGCGGCCTGGCTTACTCATAAAATGGGGCTCTCGCTGGCACTGGGAGCATTCGTTGCTGGCATGATGCTGGGTGAAACCGAGTACCGCCACCAGCTGGAAGCGGAAATCCGCCCCTTTCGCGATGTGCTTCTGGGACTTTTCTTTATCACCGTCGGCATGTTACTCAATGTCCACCTACTGCCTGAAATATGGACAGGGATCCTGCTGCTGCTCGCAATTCTGATCCTGTTTAAACTGCTGCTGGTAACCGGGCTCTGCCGCCTGGCAGGGTGGGACAGTGCCGTGGCGTTGCGCACCGGCCTGGTGCTGGCCCATGGCGGTGAATTCGGGTTTGCCATCCTGGCACTGGCGCTTGGCACCAATCTGCTCCAGCCGGAATATGGACAAGTGATCCTGGCCGCATTGCTTTTCAGCATGGGGCTGGCGCCTCTGATCATCCGCTTCAATAAACAACTTACCGCCATCATCTTGCCCACCGCCTCGAGCCGGAGTCCAAAAGTGATGGAGGATCAGATTGCCGACACTGCCCGGGATCTCAGCGGCCATGTGATCATTTGTGGTTTTGGCCGGGTGGGCCAGAACATCGCCCGGTTTCTCGAGGATGAAAACATCCCGTTTGTAGCGCTGGAGCTGGATCCCGTGCTGGTGCAAAACGCCGTCAAGGCAAAGGAACCCGTAACCTACGGAGACGCTGCGAACTTTGACCTTCTGAAAGCCGCCGGTTTGACCCGCGCAGCGGCCCTGGTGATCAGCATCGACGATGTGAAAACCTCCCTCAAGATCCTGCACGAAGTACGCCAGATCAACGCCGAGCTTCCTATCCTGGTACGCACGCCCGATGATTCCCAACTCGATCGTTTGCTGCAAGCCGGCGCAACTGAAGTCATTCCAGAAACCATGGAAGCCAGCCTGATGCTTTCCTCCCACCTGCTGCTGATGCTCAAAGTACCGGTCTCGCGGGTGTTTTACAAAATGCGCCAGGTACGAAAAGACCGTTACGCACTGCTGCGGCGTCTTTTCCCTGGCGAGGAAACCGTGGTGGCTGGTCCGGACTATGGTCTGGAACAGCTTCGTGCAGTTGAATTACCGGAAAATGCATGGGCGGTAAAACGCCGTATTGACGAACTGGAACTGGAAGATCTCGACGTCACCGTAACGGCCATGCAACGGCAACGGCAGCGGATCCCCAACCCCGCTCCCACTACACAACTGCTCGCGGGTGACACCCTGATACTCTTCGGCTCCCCATCCGCATTGGAGCAGGCAGAAATAAAGCTGCTGCGTTGATGCTACAGTTTTAACGGGCAAGACCCGGTATGTATATGCGTTCCAGAGATACCTCCATGTGATTCACGGAACATCAGAGACAGGGGCTTTTAGAGGTACACCCGTCGTTTGCTATTTTGATGCCGTAATTTGGCATTCTGTTTTGCTAGAGCGTTTCACCACTGAATGTGTTTGCGATTTGCTCACTTTACTGCTTTAAACCGTTTTAATGGTGGTTTCAGGAGCTCCTTGGGAATCTTTTTCTTTGGATTATAAAATCGACTGGTGACAGAGAACCCTTCATCAGGTTTATCTGCGCGATTCTGATCGGTACCAAAAACTTCTTTTGAGCCGAACCGAAGCGTGATTGTGCCATCCTCATTAGGAATGGTATTGTGATTATTGAGAGTACTATTATTGCTTTTGATATAGCCATCAAGTCCATAGACCTGATATGACCAGAAACCACCACGGTCATAATCGACCGGCGGTTGCTGAATGGTGACAATGGCTCCATCTTTACCGAAGTCCTTTATATCCGGCGTGGTACCATAGGTTGCATAGCGCTCCAATTGCCCGCCCCAGCCGACGGCGGAATAGAAATTGTGATGAAACTGCTCGGTTTTTCCGCGTTCGTTATATCCTTTGCTCGTACCTTCGGCAACAATTTTTTCCAAATAAGGAACATAGGACTGCTGCTTCTCCCGAACCTTCTTCATATCCCAGTTGCGCGATTTCCAGGTATCATGAGAACCTTGTTTGTTTACAACAACTTTGTCCTGGAGGCGATTGGCCAGTTTGTCACCTTCAGGAGTTGCATCTGTCTGTGTGCGCAAAAGAATGTAAACGAAATCTGTTACGGCTCTTGCAGGGGATATGCGGATAGTCCGGGGCTTGTCCGGGTATGCCTGGTAGGTGCCGATGTCTCCTGTTTTGTCATAATCTTCTTCCCGAACAATGTACGTGTCGTTATCGATAACCAAAGCGCTCATGTACACATCACCAGACGGGGGCAAGGTGAATTCCAGACCACCTTTCACATCAAAAACACCCCAGGAGTAGAGAGTATCCCGGTTTTCACGAATAATATTCTGGTTATCCACACTGCTGACTTTCCGGTGATGAACAAACTTGTTCATCCCGCCTCGATTGACGACTTCCTGAAAATAGATATCCGCCATTGCAGACGAAAAATTACTGTCTGTAACCTGAAGTAGTTGGCCCTTGTTCTGCTCCTGTGCCGACGCGTTATAGATAGTGAACACCATCAGTCCCGTAACGAAAAACGTCCTGATATACGAATGATAAAAATTCATTGTAATCCCTCCATGCCTGGTTCGAATTGATTGTTATTTCAGCTTCCGGATATCCGGCAGTCGCCAGCTCTTGTCAAAATAGGCCGCCGTGGGAGCGTAAACACGAAAATAGGTGAACCAGCCCTCTCCAGGATTGGTATATATGAAATTGGATGCCGGTACATTTGCCGGCCGCGCGGGACCAATGGTGATCGTAACCGAGCCATCTGCGTTCGCAAGCGGCTTGTCTCGCGAACCCAGGCCCGGTCGCATATCCCGGTTTTTCACAAAAGTCCTGGTTTTGTGCGAATAAACGATAAACGACCAGAATTGCTTTGCAGGAACATTGGCCGGTACCGTCAGCTGATAGGTATTAGAGCCGTTCAGCCAGTTATTGTCGGCATCCGTATAGGCCGCAAGGTATTTGGAACCGACGCCTACCAGATCCTTCATCATCCCGTCCGACATGGAAAATGCTTCCCTTGAATAGGAGACCAGACCATCCAGCTCGTGTATGCCGTTCTTTGGATTGATGTGTTGCGCGTTGGAAAGACCACCGAGGGGAACCGTCCATTTCGTGCCGTCATCGTAATAAGTGCCGAAGAGGCGCTCACGTGCACAAGCCAGGCTCATCGCCATGGTCTTGCCAAGCATCTCCGCCTGCAAGAGTATTTCTTTCTGATGCTTGGTGGGACGGAAAGGTTTGCCTTTCTCGATGCCGACGCGCTGCAGGAACTGCAGGATATAACCATCTTCCTCCGGAAAATCCTCTATCTGAACGATCGAATGCAGATCTTTCCAGAAATCCATTCCATCCTTCTGCCAACCACGATATTTTTTATTGCCGATGGAGACAATCTTTGTCTCTGATTTTTTGCCCACCGGATAGAGCTTGTGCCCTGCCTGAAGCCGTGCAATCTCTTTCTTGTCAGGTGTAAGAATGCGTGTTCCAACCCAGAACAGGTAGGTCTTGGAGCGCAGCACATAATCGGCGCCATGATTCTTCGGCACCTCCCATGAATCGTGCAAAATGAGATATTTGCCGCCTTTACCTTTGTCCGGTCCAGCCAGTCCCGTATCAGCAATATGGCGCGCTTCCATGTCGTTCAGGATGCCACCGGTGGGCCCGGCCGGCACTTCCAAAACAAGCGGCCCGGTCTCTTTCAGATTGGGAAACGCAATCATATATGGCGTCGCCATATTGGAAGTAATGATGTTGTATTTCTCTTTTACCGTATTGTAGGTGACGAAATCCAGCGGACCGGCCACGCTCAAATTGGCCAGCCGCCACTGATTGTTGACAAGAATCGTCGTACCCCAGAGATAGGCCTGAGTCGCCCCGTGGAGAGCCATCTTGTCGAACACGTCATCGATGGTGGCTCTCGTCGGATAGCCACTTGGATCGAACGCAAGAGAGGCAGAACCTGATTCGGTTCGGGAAACAGCATCAGCCAACACGTTGACGGATGAAACCACTGTCAGACCGACAGTGAGCAGGACAGCTACAAAAACCGTATTTTTCATCGTTCCCTCCATAGCGATATCTTTTATTCCATCAGGATGTCTTTGAACACGCCCAAACGGAGCAGGAATACCCAAAGACTATTTTATTTTGACGATGGTTTCTCCAGCCGTCATTTCATAAACTGCATATTCAGACCGAAATATACCTGCCATTCAGGTTGACCCGGGCCTCTGTCAGCAAGGGAAAACTGTGGTTCGACAAAAAGGTTGTAAACCGTCTGATCTTTCTTGAAAACCTGTCCGATACCCACCCCCAGGGGGATGCTGTAATTGTCGTTTTCCAGATTATAGACCCAGATAGGGGCAGAACGAAGATAGGTGCCGCCACCCAATTGCAGCATTGCAAAAGGTTGAAACGCCGCCATATTGACAGTGCTTCTGTCACTGTCACCCGCAAAACTGTGCTGCCAGGTAAGCAGATAGCCATACTGGAACACCTTCGACTCGGCGTTGAAAAGCACGTTCGCCAGCCCTGCTGACCACTTCTTGCTTCCCAATTTATCTTTGGTGGCTGTGGGCATGGTCAACTGCGGCCCCACACCAAAACTGATGGCGGGATTACCCATATCGAACAGATAGGAGGCAAAAACATTGAAATCACCAATTCCGGTTTCTTTCTTGCCAGCAGGCGCCGTTGGATAACTGTTTACCGGCAGTGAGGCACGCATGAGCCAGTTCGTGCCAGCAACAGAAAAAGGCTTGGCATAACGCAACCAGAATTGATTGGCATTCTTGTCAGACTTGGTCAGATCGCCAATATAGTAGTTCTGCACATTGAATGCGGTCATATTGGCCAGGGGATTATTAGCCTGGGCGATTGCATCTGCATCACCTTGCGCCCTGACCGTTGTAGTAACCATCAAAATTACAAGAAACGCCAACAGTTTGCTGTTTTTGAACCTTATCCTGTTTGTCATTGTTTTCTTCCTCCTGATACTTGAATGACAGGTCAACGCTTCACATTAACCGGCAGAAAAACAGGATGCAGACAAGTCTTTTCTGCCGGATGAATGTGAATATCCAATTCAGTCAATATTGGCGTCGATGGTATAAGGTTCCACCTGCATCGGCTTGCCCGGTGTTTTCTTTGGCTTTTTGCCCTTGGTGCCCGGCATCATTTCAAAGAAGATATCGAAATCGGTCATAGCCATACGGATGCGATCGAACAATTTACGATCACCCTTGAAACGCGCCTTGCCCGCCTTGAGCTGGTCATCGAAAGTTTTGACACCCATCATGATCGGAATCAGATCCTCACGGTTGATGGTAATAGTTAGTGACGCATCGGGAGCTTGATAGCCTTCAATATTGGTCAGGGTCTCGTTGCTCAGCTCAACCACATATTTTTCACCATTGTCGGGGGTAACAAGATTAATCTTGCCAGCCTGGCCTTTGACTTTGGCACCATCCATACGGATTGCCAGATAGTCAAGCCACAGACCGGTACCCATGGCGCGGATCATGTCCGGGCCGGTTCCCTTCGGACTGGCGCCTGTTTTGATGCCATTGCGCAATTCAAAGGCCGCGGCAAGAAAGCTGTTGCGCACACTGGGACTCTCCTGCTGGTAGCCGATCTGCTCAAAGGCGTCGGCCAGTAGTTCCTTTGCCCTGCGATTGCCCGGTTCGGCATACACCAGCTTGTTGAGGATCTCCGTTGCCAGCTTGTACTTGCCCTGTTTGTAAAGCTGTCTGCCTTTGGCAAGAATTTTGTCGGCCCCCCCCATCATTTCGACATAGAGGGGCGCTGAATCCTCCGGTGAAAGTGGAATCAACGTGGTGGGGTTGGCGTCCCAATAACCAAGGTAACGATTCACCACGGCACGGCTGTTGTGTTCCACAGAGCCATGATAACTGCGCGCATGCCACTTTTTCTGCAAAGACTCAGGTACCTTGTAGAGATTGTGGATCTGGTTGATGGTTACACCCTGGTTGGCCAGATGCAACACGCCGTTGTTAAGGTTTGCGTAGGTGTCCCGCTGATCACGCATTACTTCCATGACCCGGTCATGTCCCCAGCGTGGCCAGCTGTGTGAAGCTATCATGACCTCGGTTTCCGGACCGAACTTGTAGATGGCCACATTGATCTCTTTGGCCCATTTCAGCGGATCACGGACCAGGGCGCCTCGCAATGTGTAAATATTGTGGATCGTTCCAACGATATTCTCCGCGGCCCAGAACAGTTTCTTCTCAGGGAAGAAGGTATTCATCTCGGCCGGAGCCTCAGTGCCGGGCGTGTTCTGGAAAATCATTTTCACACCATCGACAATCATTTCCTTAAAATCGTCCTCAATCACCACATTGGGAGGAATGAGTCCCAGGTTACCGGCTGCGGTATTCTTTCCGATTGATTGATCCACGTGCCCGTAAGGGCTGGCCGGAAGCAGTACACCATACTGGTAGAACATGCGTCTGGCCATGGCCGTTCCGGCATAAACGTTCTCGGCCACGGCATGATCCATGAATCCGGCGGGCGCAATAATCTTAACCTTGCCACTGTTGACATCCGCCTCTTCCACCACGCCACGTACGCCACCGAAATGGTCGCCGTGCGAATGGGAATAGACAACCGCCACCACCGGCCGTTTGCCCAACTGTTCATTGATAAATTTCAATGCCGCACGGGCCGTTTCCTTCGCTGTAAGCGGATCGAATATGATCCAACCGCTCTTTCCTTCAATAAATGTGATATTTGCCAGATCATAACCACGAATCTGGTAAACGCCATCCATTACTTTGTAGAGACCATAATTCATATTAAGTATGGCCTGACGTTGCAGGGATGGATGGATGGTATCGAAGGTCTTGCCCGGACCGAGCAGAAAATCATACTTGCCCATGCTCCAGGCCACGTGACCTTCATCGGCCATGATTTCACGATAGGCAGGTGCGGCAATGAATCCCCGCTTCATCTCTTCGAAATCTCGTTTATCCTCGAATGGCAGGATGGAGCGTTGGTGCTTCTGGAATTTTATGGTGTAGCGGGAAGGCGGCTTTCCTTTTTTGTCGAAATGACTCAGCTCCTTCCCTATCACGACAGTGGAAAATACTTGTGCTAAAAATATTGATCCCATAATAACTGTTTTAGCTGGATTCATTTCAATCTCCTTATAATTTGCTGAATTCTAACCCGACACATTCCACCGCTGGCCATATAACAAACGATGAGGAACAGCCGGCACTTTATTCTTGCCGGAAGACATACTGTTGCCTGTACCACATTCAACAACAGATATATTACACTCTTGGCTCTTTCGCTTTTGCGCACAGTGGCATACTGATTAATACTGTTACTCGAGGTTCCCGGCAAGTGACCATTACTCCAGCTCGATTGCCAATATGCCATTTTTTTCTTTAAACTACCGATGACTTGATATTTGATGATAATACCATAACAAATATCATGTCAGAATTATTTTGATGATCTAACAAACAGTAACAGTACAAACTGTAAGACAAACAGACCATCACGGATAAACCGGCGCAACCAATATTGACTCAAAAACGGAGCCCTACCCGCCGAAAATGGATTTCACTCCAAGCACTACGTAATCATTTTGTCAGCCACTGCAAACACCGTGGCTATCTCTATGGTGCAACACGGTTCATCCAGCGTAATTATGATCAACACAGGGAATGAATTGAAGCCCGGCACATACAACTTACCGATATTTATACCATTATTGTGACCGCATACACAGCGTATGCCCCGTTTATACGACATGCACAAGAGACATTCAGTCCCATGTGGCCCTGCGGAATAATCAGGAAAAAGCATTATCCTGGGAATTCGATGAAGTAATTGAACGTCGGTACCAGCTCTATACCGGTCACCTCCTCACCGATCGCTACAAAACCGGTAAATCCCTTACCCAGGCCGAATTACACGCGCCGAACGAACTGGTCGAACTTTGGCGTAGCCGTGTGTACGATCTCAGCTGGTACACGACCGCTCCTGCACATCCATGTGCCCGCGACACTTGTGCCTCCCTGCACATTGCACTGCCTCAATGAGCCCCTTGCCAGAGAAGCCAATCGCGAAGATTGCTGTACCGGGCGTTTCTGGGCCAAACTGGCCGAGACGCCGGAAGGCTCGGAATATACTTCACTGAATCAGCGGATCATGAAAGCAAAAACCCCGACAAAACCAAATCAATCAGAAAAAGAGACGGACATCACCCGCACAAATCAAATCACCCCCAAAGGCCTGCTTCCCTACGCAGGCACAGAGAACATGAATTCCCATAAAAGTGCAATGCCCTATTATTTTCTGTACTACCTTGCCTTGGTAGATTGGGCCGGGCGGGCTGTACGTGAAACAGAAGATCGAGGAAAGTCCGAAGGCCGCCGACGAGGGACGCACCGTCCTCCCACGATGAAGCCAAGCGACGACTGCTCGGTGATGCGGGCTGAGTGGACCGACCCGCCACTGTACGCCCTGGAGGGCATCCGTGATTACATCGACAGGGACTCGCCTTACTACGCCCAGCGTTTCATCGAGCGCATCTTCGACGTTGCCGGGAAGCTACAGGATCATCCCAAGATGGGCCGCACGATCCCCGAGGCCGCTCGCGACGATGTGCGCGAGCTGATCTATCAGGGCTACCGGATCAAGTAAGACCACATCACTTGTCAGGCGGCCGGCCGTAGTGTAGCCATAGTTGTAATTGCCACGCGGCACGCTGATGGTTTGCAGGTGTCCGCTGGTGGTGTCGTAGATCAGATCAATGCCTTGTCCGTCCGGTCTCGTGATCAAGTCCGGTTGTTTGTCGAGATTGTAGTCGTAGTATTTCAGAATGTGGATGCACTCATTATCTGATCTCGATCGATGCGGTTCGCAAGCTTACTGCATCCTACGCGGGCTAATGGGTGACCCCTTTTGTCCTTATTTATTTTACCTTCTTATCTCGGTCTTCCCATTCAGCAAGTAGTCCATTCACAATCAATGATATTCCAACGATAAGGGAAGACAGCCAAAAATCGAGCTTAAAAAAATAGCTTCCAGCTGCGCCAGCCAGAAGCGATATCATAGCCCAGATTAAAAATGGAATAAATCTTCGCATTACTGGCACTCACAGCTATTAGCTGCACCAACTGCACCACCTATTGTTAGGTTTGCACCAACAGCGTTCACAGTTTTATTTGTTCGCCCGGCAGCTGCTTGAATAGCTTCATCAGATCCATACGTCTCCATCAAGTCCGCATAGTTCTTGATTCTAAAATCTGATCCAGCGAATGGCCCTCTCATCACTCTCTTCAGGCCATTGCGGAAAGCCATAGCCCTAGCGCCATCTGCCGCTATCATAGCACCTGCCTTCGCAAGGCCAGCGTACGCCATGCGCCCCATTCCAAGACCGAGCGATGCCCACTCACCTGCTGCATAAGCTTTAGAACACTTGTTTACGCCGCCGTATATACCCAGTGCCTTTCTCGCCAATGGGCCTAAGCCCAATGAAGCTGCATCTGCTACACCAGTAGCGAAATCAAGAGCGGGCTGAGGAATCATCGGCCATGTTGATGGATCTGTGATTGAAAATAATCCATAGGGATCGAGCCAGTAGAGTGGATTGCTATCGACATAGGCATATAGATTTGCCTGCCCTCCCCCAAACAATATCGGATCCTTGACTGTCCACCGCCCTGTCTGTGGATCATAATCCCTCGCCCCAAACCTCACCAGTCCGGTATGCAAGTCATATATCCCACCCGCAAACCCAAACGGCTGAAATCCCGGGTTGGTATCATTCACCACATTCCCGTATTCATCATAGTCCATTCTTTGCACAATGGTACCGTCGGCGGTATTTATGATAAGTCGTGGGCTGCCGAGGTGGTCGGAGATGATGCGGTAGGTGACGCCATTTTTGATCAGGTAGTCCGGTATGTTGGCTTTGCTTCCATAAACAAAACGGGCAACGATATTACCGGTGCCATCGAGTTCGGCGATGGGGTTGAGTTGGTCTTTGTAGAGAAAGCCTTGAACCAGTTGGCCGTTGACTTTCTTGCCTACCCTGCGATTGCGGCCGTCGATGAGGTAGTCGATGGTCAGGCCGCCGGGCAGTGTGACCTGGGTGAGGTTGCCGAGGACGTCGTATTGATAGCGGGTGG
>JALVOC010000090.1 GCA_027032075.1 Chromatiales bacterium
CCAACATGCCTCTTTCCTCCTTTATCCTCTGGATTTCATCGGTTATTTCACTCTTTGTTACCACTACCGGGTGGCTCGGGAATCCACTTTCGGCATCTCCCGGCAAGCGATGTCCCAGATAAACCCGACCAACTCCCGCGCAACGGCCACGCACACCAGCTTGGTATTCTTACCCGCATGGGTGAGCGTCTGGTAGCGCCCGCAGAGCCGCTTCTGCGCCTTCCAGGCGATGGCTTTGGCCTCATCGGAGGCATTGGCCGCCTTGCGTTTCAAGTGGGCCGTTTGCCGTGCCGGAAAGCGGTAGCTCCAGGCCGATTCCACCAGCATTCGCCGTGCATGGCTGTTGCCCGTCTTGGTGATCGCCCCCTGGCGCCGTCGGTTACCGCTGCTGTGCTCACTCGGCACCAGCCCCAGAAAGGCCATCAACTGCCGAGGTGATTCAAATCGGCTGATATCCCCCAACTCGGCCAACAAGACCATCGCCGCCAACTTGTCGATGCCACGCAGCGCCACCAGTGAGTCGACAACGGGTGCCAATGACCAATGTGGCAGAATCCGTTCCATCTGTGCGGTCATGTCAACGACCCGTTGGGTCGCTGCCTTCACGGCGTCGATGTACTCCTGCAAGACCACGTGCTGCCAGTCGTGGGCAAACTTCAGGGACTCCAGCCAGTTGTAGTGTGTCCGGGTCCAGCGCGTCTTGTTCGAGGGCCAGGCATGGCCATGGCGCAGCACAAAGGCATTGAGTTGCTGACGGGCTTTGCGCTCTTGTGACTTCATGTCATCGCGCGCCCGGGTGAGGTCCCGCATCGCCTCCTGCTCCTCATCCGGCACCCAGACCGCCGTCAGATCCCCGCTGCGCAGTGATTGCGCCAGCTTGCGTGCATCCCGCCGGTCGCTCTTGATGCGCTCTCCCGGCTTCTTCGGAATCAGTGATGGCGCAACCACCTGACAATCGTGACCCAACGCCAGAAGCTGGCGATACAACCCATAGCCACAGGGGCCGGCTTCATAGCAAAACAGGAGCACCTCGCCACCAAACTCTTCGTTCAAACGCTCAACCAGTTTTGCTACCGCCTTCGGCTTGTTGGCAATCTCACCCCTGGATTCCGGCGCCTCCCAGCCCACCCGTGCCACGGCGAACACAATGCTCTCTTTGTGCACGTCCAGCCCGATGAAAGCCGGATACCTGCCGTTTACCTGGGCCCGCTTGACCGTCTCCAGTGCTGATACCGCTTCGATACGAATCTCTTCTGCGTTAAACTCTTTCATGACCTGCCCTCTCAATTATGGCTCTGTGTTTGGGGTTCCCATCTCAACATAATCCACGCTTGTTGAGATGGGCAGGTCAAAACATGATGTCTAAATCCATTGGCTCGGGTCACAGGGCGATGAGAATGACGCCGGCGACCATCAGGCCCCCGGCAATGAAG
>JALVOC010000091.1 GCA_027032075.1 Chromatiales bacterium
ACGCTGTGAATACATCCCTGTAAGCTTCACGGCAGCTTCCCTGCTGCCGAGAGTCTTGCCATGGGGTACCGGAGAGCTGGCTTGTCAAATAACAAACTGGACACCTTTTTCGCACACTCATTTAGAGTATTCTCCCGTTTGAAGATGTTATGGTCCCGCAGATGGTTTCGCATCGTTGCAGAAGTGTTGCTGCTTCTGACCGTATTGTTTGCGCTTCGGTTTTATACCCAGCGTGACATGATCAGCGGCAGCGTCCCGCTGTTGCAGGGACAGATGCTTGACGGCGGGAACTACCGGTTTCCGCCAGTGCCCCACAAGCCGATCCTGGTGCATTTTTGGGCAAGCTGGTGCCCGGTGTGCAGGCTGGAAGAGGATGCGGTGCAGGCAATCAGTGAGGATCATCCGGTCATCACAATCGCAATGCAGTCGGGTGACAGTGAGGAGGTCAAAGGATTTATGAGGGAACACGGACTTTCCTTTCCTGTGCTGAATGATCCTGATGGCGTATTGGCCGGACGTTTTGGCGTAAAAGCAGTACCAAGCAGCTTTGTCATCGATGCAGACAATCAGATTGCATTTCGCGAAACGGGCTATACGACAGAATGGGGTTTGCGCTTGCGTCTTTGGTTGGCGGAGTAAACAGCAGGCCGCAGGCGGGAGGTGCCGCCTCACAATGCGGGCATCTTGCTGCAGAGAGTCGTTCAGCGTTTCAGTTTGTTGGTGATGGCTTTCACCGTGTCGGCTGCACTGTCATCCATGTTCTCGGCAATGTATTCCAGCAAGGGCAGCAACTGCTTGATCAGGCCGTTGATATGCGGTTTCAAGGTATCGGGGTGTTCATATTCGAGCAGGCGCAAGGCGGTTTGTACCGAAATTTCTTTTTCCGGCGGGAACTTGTGCAACGACTTTATCGCTACCTGGTTACCGCCCGCATCGATGGCTTTCTGCAGGTATGTTTCGGTTTCCTTGATTAGCTCTTCAATGTTTGTTTTCTTGTCGAGATGGGGTTCGAGGATACCGATACTGACGGTGATGAGTAACTCGTGACCGTTGACCTCAAATGGCAGGACGGAGATTTCCTGCATGATGCGTTTTGCGGTATCGGAGGCATCTTCTATGGTCGTGTCGCGCATCAACATGGCGAATTTGGCAAGACCGATACGCGCAACCATATCTTCCTTGCGCACGATTTTGGAGAGGGTCTCGCCGACACGTTTAAGAATTTGATTGGCCTGTTCCTTGCCGCTGTGGATGAACAACTGATTGAAGTTATCAATGTCCATGCGCAGCAGAATAAACTGACCGCTATGGCGTCTGACATAGGCAAGATGTTCATTCGCCGCTTTGCAAAAATAGCGGCGCCCACCGAGGCCGGTGAGTTCATCAATTGCCGCTTGTTGTTCCAGCCGGTCTGAGGTTTCCGTCAGTTTGCGGGTGGTTTCTTCAAAACGGATATGCGCCTTTGCGCGGGCCAGCAGCTGCACCGAGTCAAAGGGCTTGGTGATGAAATCGCTGGCCCCCTTGTCCAGGGCACGTTGTTTGGTTTCATCATCATCGTCCTTGCCGGTAATGATAATGACAGGAATGTCCTGCAGGCGCGGATCATCCGAGGCGCGCATCCGTTCCAGCAAACCAAAACCGTCCAGGTAGGGCATGGACAGATCGGTAAACACCACCTGAATTTCCGGATCATTGATTAACAGCGTCCAGGCATCCTCGCCGTGTTCAGCTTCAATCACCTCACAGGTTCTGCCCAACACCTTGCTCATGGCGCGGCGCATAACGCGGGAATCATCGACAGCAAGTATGCGGGGCTTGGGGGGGGTGGGCATAACTCGCGGATCCTTACTTTATTTTGATGTGTTTAACCGGAATTTCATTAAGAATATCCGCTCATCAGGGACTTTACCAGTTGCCAATGTATCTTTTGTTCCATAAATTTATAAAATTTTGACACTTCCGGGGATTTTTCCGGGTACTGTTTCGTTTATCCAGCTGATACAGTATATCATCGGCGAAAGCGGACAAATTTTTATTCTAAATTTGCAAAAAACAATATTCAAACCTGTTTGGAGAACTATGAGAATGCGCGCCCTTCTCTTGGGAGTATTGATGGTAGCGGCTGCCGGGATTCCCGCCCAGGCGGAGACACTGGAACACATGAAACATTACGTGGTCGATGGCAGCTTTGAGGATATTCGCCAGGACGTGGAAATGGCCATCACCGATCGGGGCATGATCATCAATAATGTATCGCATATTGGCAACATGCTTGCTCGTACCGGCAAGGATATCGGCGCAGCCAGACAGATATATGTCGAGGCAGAGGCGCTGGAGTTTTGCAGTGCCAGTATCTCACGCCGCATGATGGAAGCCGACCCCCATAATATCGTGTTTTGTCCCTATATCATCGCCGTTTACACCCTGCCAGGGGAAAAGGACAAGGTACATGTCGCCTTCCGCCGTCCTTTACCCGTGGGTAACAGGGAATCGCGTGCCGCCTTGCAGGCGGTGGAAAAATTGCTCGATGATATCGTGGCCGATGTGGTGGAGTGATTCCCGCATCAACCACTGAATTGAGATAAAGGGCGTATGGCAGCTGCCGTTATAACTGAACAGCTGCATGGAAAAGGTGTCCCCTTTGAACAGCAGCGATTTCCATAAATTGAGAAGCCAAAAAAACCAGCCGGGCAGCTTATTTTGCACAGTTTGTCTGGCCACCCATCGTGATCGAGTAAATGGAACAACAGGACAATGACAAAAGGGTTGCAGCACCGGCCGAACTGGTCAGTGGGGCGGTGCGCCTGGTTTCGTTGCCGGAGGTATGCCTCAGGGTCAATGAAATGCTGGACGACCCCAATACCTCGGCGGCTGATTTCGGACGGGTTATCAGTCAGGATACCGGCTTGACCGCGCGCCTGCTCAAGATTGTCAACAGTGCCTTTTACGGCTTCCCTTCGCGCATCGAAACGGTCAGCCGTGCGGTGGCGGTCATCGGTTTACGCGAGTTGCGAGGTCTGGTGCTGGCCGCTTCCGCCGTGGAAACCTTTTCCCGTATCCCCAATGATGTGTTGAACATGGTGCGATTCTGGCGCCACAGTGTTTATTGTGGCGTGGTGTCAAAGCTGCTGGCAGAGCGCTGCCATGTGTTACACAGTGAACGTCTGTTTGTGGCCGGCTTGTTACACGATATCGGCAAGCTTATCATCTGTCATCGCTTGCCGGAGTTGGCCAGAACGGCACAACGACGTATCGGCGAGATGCAGGGTTTTGATTTTGAGATAGAACAGGAACTCATGGGGTTCGATCATGCTGAAGTCGGAGGGGAATTGCTGGACCACTGGCGCATGCCCCAGTCGCTGGTGAATGCAGTGCGCTACCACCATGCGCCGCGATCAGCCACGGACAATCTGATCGAAGTGGCGCTGGTGCATATCGCCAACGCCATGACAGGGCTGGCGGAGCAGAGTCTCGATGTGGATGTGGATATGCTGATCCAGCCTGCGGATCCCAATGCCTGGGAGATGGTGGGGCTGGATCCCTCTGTAATGGATCCGGTTTTTACCGATGCGGCGGATCAGTTCGTGGAGGCGTTGAATATGATCCTGCCAAACCACCTGCCCCGCTGAGTGGTTTCCCTGGCCGGGGGATCTTCCAGTCATTGCCGGAAGCAACCGGTAATCTCAACGATGTCCAGTATCCGGGGGGAAGAATATGAAGGCGATGCAACAGTTGCTGGAAATCATGCAGCAGTTACGGGATCCGCAACGCGGCTGTCCCTGGGATCGGCAGCAAACTTACCGTAGCCTGGTTCCCTATACCCTGGAAGAGGCCTATGAGGTTGCGGATGCGATTGAGCAGGATGAGCTTGAGCATCTGCCCGACGAACTCGGGGACTTGTTGTTCCAGGTGGTGTTCTACGCCCAGATCGGGCGAGAAGAGGGGCGTTTCGATTTTGACGAGGTGGCCCGCCGTATCAGTGAAAAGCTGATCCGCCGCCATCCCCATGTGTTCGCGGATGAAAAAATCGAGTCGGCCGAATCCCAGACCCAGGCCTGGGAACGGCACAAACAGAAAGAGCGCGAGCAAAAGGCGGGGCGGCAAGCGATCGGGGTGTTGCAGGGTGTGAGTCTTGCGCTGCCGGCACTCAGCCGCGCAGCCAAGCTGCAACGCCGTGCGGCCAGGGTGGGCTTCGACTGGCCGGCCATTGATGGCGTGGTGGCAAAGGTGCACGAGGAGCTGGAAGAATTGAAGGATGAAATCCGGGCCGAACCCGATCGGCAGCGGCTGCAGGAAGAACTGGGGGATTTGCTGTTTGCCTGTGTCAATCTGGCCCGGCATCTGGAGCTGGATGCCGAAACCGCCCTGCGGCAGGCCAACACCAGGTTCGAACACCGTTTCCGCCAGATGGAACTCGCGCTGCAGGACAAAGGCGGGATTGAACGGGCCGGAAGCGGGGAAATGGACGCCGCCTGGGAGGAGGCAAAACAGGGTGATAAAGCCCGTTAATCCGCCACATGCCTCATTTTGTTGCACTCGACCAGATGCATGAACATAATAAGTGCGGTTTGCGTCCCGGCATGGCGCGCCGTGCTTGGCTAACTAATTGAATTTACATAATAAAGTTCAAAAACAGACCAACTCTGGTGCGTATGGCACCGATGTGATCCAAAATCGATCAAGACGTTCTGATTGGGGAGTCCGATGGAAAACATAAAAACCGCTACTGATGTCCTGTTCATCCTGCTTGGCGCCATCATGGTGCTGGCGATGCATTCCGGCTTTGCTTTTCTGGAAGTGGGGACGGTAAGAAAGAAGAATCAGGTGAATGCACTGGTAAAAATCATTGTCGATTTTGCCATATCAACCATTGCCTA
This sequence comes from Chromatiales bacterium, assembly GCA_027032075.1. Lineage (GTDB taxonomy): Bacteria > Pseudomonadota > Gammaproteobacteria > UBA6429 > Thiohalophilaceae > JAJRYG01. Next base: position 4,878 of record JALVOC010000091.1, read on the forward strand.
TTTTTTCATCGGCTACAGCGTGGCCTATGGAACGGGTTTTCTGCAAGGCGCCGAGGATCTGATCCAGAAAAACGGCTATGAACTGGTGAAATTTTTCTTTCTGTTGACCTTTGCCGCCGCAATCCCCGCGATTATTTCCGGTGGTATTGCCGAACGCGCCCGCTTTTATTCGCAGGTGATTGCAACCTTTGTCATCGTGGCGCTGGTTTATCCCCTGTTTGAAGGCATGGCCTGGAACGGCAACTTCGGGATGCAGGCCTGGATTGGGGAAACCTTCGGTGCCGAGTTTCACGATTTTGCCGGCAGTGTCGTGGTGCACGCCATGGGGGGCTGGCTGGCGCTGGGCGCCGTGATCCTGCTTGGTCACCGTCACGGCCGTTATGACAAGAATGGGGTCATTTCCGCCCACCCACCCTCCAGCATTCCGTTTCTTGCCCTCGGAGCCTGGGTGCTGACCGTGGGCTGGTTCGGTTTCAACGTCATGTCGGCGCAAACCATCGATGCCATTTCCGGACTGGTGGCGGTCAATTCGCTGATGGCGATGGTCGGCGGTATCGTTGCCGCCCTGCTGGCTGGCCGGAATGACCCGGGTTTCGTTCACAATGGCCCGCTTGCCGGACTGGTGGCGGTCTGTGCCGGCTCCGACATCATGCATCCGCTCGGTGCACTGGTCACCGGTGCGGCGGCGGGTGGCCTGTTTGTCTGGACGTTCACCATGACCCAGAACAAATGGAAAATTGATGACGTGCTCGGAGTCTGGCCCTTACATGGACTCTGTGGTGCCTGGGGGGGGATCGCCGCCGGTATTTTCGGCAGCAAAGCGCTGGGGGGACTCGGTGGCGTGACCTTCATGGGCCAACTGGCCGGTACCATCATCGGCGTGGGTATCGCACTGGTGGGTGGTTTTGCGATCTACGGAATTCTTAAGGCCGCCATCGGTATCCGCCTGACGCAGGAAGAGGAATACCAGGGAGCGGATCTCAGTATTCACAGGATTGCCTCGGAATCGATTGTCGATTGAGTCGATCTGCGCTCCGGGATGAAACAACGGCGGCTGGTGGCCGCCGTTGTCATTACTGGCAAGCGGTTTTTCGTGTGCAGGCATGACCGGTTTTCCTGGCCGGTGCTTCCTTGAATTGCCCCGTTTCGCCCACACATCCGTTTCATCCCGCCCCCTCTCCTGGCAGAGGGACTGGATTAAAGGTGAGCAAAGTGGTAACTTTACGCCCCTTTTTTCAATACCTTAGCAACGCATGAGTGGCAATCTCCATATTCGCACCTTTGGCTGCCAGATGAACGAGTACGATACGGCAAAAATGGCCGATCTGCTCGGGATGGCGCACGGCCTTGTCCTGACCGACGATCCCGAAGAAGCGGATGTACTGCTGTTGAACACCTGCTCGGTACGCGAGAAGGCCCAGGAAAAGGTGTTCTCTCAGCTCGGCATGTGGCGGGAGCTGAAAGAACGGCGCCCGGAGCTGATTATCGGGGTCGGTGGCTGTGTCGCCAGCCAGGAGGGGGAGGCCATCCTCAAGCGCGCGCCGTATGTGGATTTGGTGTTCGGTCCGCAGACACTGCACCGCCTGCCGCAGATGATCAAGGCAGTCGAGCGTGAGCGGGATGCGATCGTCGATGTCAGCTTTCCCGAAATCGAAAAATTTGATCATCTTCCCGCAGCCCAGAGTGAGGGGCCAAGTGCCTATGTCTCTGTCATGGAAGGGTGCAGTAAATATTGCACGTTTTGTGTCGTGCCCTATACCCGCGGTGAAGAGTTCAGCCGCCCATTCGATGACGTGATCGCCGAGGTGGTCGAGCTGGCCGCTCAGGGCGTACGGGAAATCACCCTTTTGGGGCAGAACGTCAACGCCTATCGTGGTGAGATGCATGAGGGCGGCGTGGCGGATCTGGCCCTGCTGATCACCTACGTGGCGGCGATCGATGGGATCGAGCGTATCCGCTACACCACTTCACACCCGGTGGAGATGAGTGACAGCCTGATCCAGGTGTATGCCGAAGTGCCGGAACTGGTGGGGCATTTGCATCTGCCGGTGCAGAGCGGATCGGACCGCATTCTGGCCCTGATGAAACGCAAGCACATGGTGCTGGAATACAAGGCCATCATTCGTCGCCTGCGTGAGGCGCGGCCGGAGATGAGTATTTCCTCTGATTTTATTGTTGGTTTTCCCGGTGAGACCGAGGCTGATTTTCAGGCCACCATGGATCTCATCGAGCAAGTGGGTTTCGACCACTCCTTCTCTTTTATATATAGTCCAAGACCAGGGACCCCGGCAGCCTCCCTTCCGGATGACGTGCCGCTGGAGGTGAAAAAGCAACGCCTGGCGATTTTGCAGCAGCGTATCAGCCAGCAGGCGCAGGCGATCAGCCGGCGCATGGTTGGCACCACGCAACGTGTGCTGGTCAGCGGCAGGTCCCGGAAAGATCCGGGCCAACTTAGTGGCCGCACAGAGAACAATCGTGTGGTAAACTTTAAGGGCGATTCCGCAATAATTGGTGATTTTGCATACGTGGTGATTACAGAAGCGTTACCCAATTCCCTGCGAGGCGAACTCGTCCGCCAAACTGCCGACTGTGCCTGAATCCTTTCTTTCCATACTTTGAATACCAACGCCTATTCCATCGACATTTCCCTTGAACCCGCTGACAACGAGCGGCTGGCTAACCTGTGTGGTCAGTTTGATGAGCACCTGCGCCAGATCGAGCGCCGTCTCGGAGTGGAGGTCAACAATCGCGGTAATGTTTTCCGGGTGATCGGTGACAACCGTTCCGTGCAGATGGCGGAAGGGGTGTTGCGCGATCTCTATGCCGAGACTGCCTTGCAGGTCTTGAATCCGGCGCACATCAATCTTCATTTGCAGGAGTCCGGTCTGGGCGAACTGGTGACGGACATCACCCCGAAGGACGAGGTCATTATCCACACGCAACGGGGTGCGGTGCGCGGCCGCGGTCCCAACCAGCAGCAGTATCTGCGGAACATCCAGGAGAATGATCTGAATTTCGGCATCGGCCCGGCCGGTACCGGCAAGACCTATCTCGCGGTAGCCAGTGCGGTGGACATGCTGGAGCGTGAGACGGTGCGGCGTTTGATTCTTACCCGTCCGGCGGTGGAAAGCGGTGAACGCCTGGGTTTTCTCCCCGGCGATCTGGCGCAGAAAATCGATCCCTATTTACGTCCGCTCTATGATGCCCTGTATGAAATGCTCGGCTTTGAGCAGGTGAGTAAATTGATGGAGCGCAACGTGATTGAAGTTGCACCACTGGCCTACATGCGGGGGCGGACGCTGAACGAATCCTTCATTATTCTGGATGAAGCACAGAATACCAGTGTTGAGCAGATGAAGATGTTCCTCACGCGTATCGGTTTTGGTTCCAAAGTGGTGGTGACCGGTGATGTCACCCAGGTGGACCTGCCGCGCAGCCAGACTTCCGGCCTGCGGCATGTCGTCGATGTGCTGAAAGATGTGGACGGCATCAGTTTTACCTTTTTTACCCCCAAGGATGTGGTGCGCCACCCCCTGGTGCAGCGCATCGTCAAGGCGTATGAAAGCAGCGAGCAGGATGCCAAGGCGTGAACCTCAAGGTTGATATTCAAAGGATCATTCCCGCACCACCCACGGATGATGATTTTCAGCGCTGGGTGCAGGCGGTGATGGCAACAGAAGACCGGCAGGATGTCGAACTGACGATCCGCATTGTGGACGAAGCCGAGATCAGCGATCTCAATCAACGTTACCGCGGTAAAGCCGGTGCGACCAATGTGCTCTCTTTTCCTTTTGAAGCACCTCCCGGGGTGCAACTCAATCTGCTTGGCGATCTGGTGATCGCCGCCCCGCTGGTGGCTGCAGAAGCGCAACAGCAGGATAAATCCGAAATGGCCCATTGGGCGCATCTGGTGGTGCACGGCAGTCTGCACCTGTTGGAATATGATCATCAGCACGAGGCGCAAGCCGAAGCGATGGAAAGCCGCGAGATCCGTATCCTGCATCAGCTGGGTTACCCGAATCCCTATCAACTCAAAGAAGCTTCATGAACGACGACACAGCAAGTAACGACAAAGACAACAAGAGCCAGCGCGGCTGGCTGGAGCGCCTCGGTCAGGCGTTGCAGGGCGAATTGAAGGATCGGCGGCAGCTGCTGGAAGTTCTGCAGAATGCGTACAAGAATAATGTCATCGATGCCGATGCGCTCAGCATGATCGAAGGAGTGCTGGGCGTGGCGGAAATGCAGGTGCGTGAGATCATGATCCCCCGCTCGCAAATGGTGGTGGTCGAGCGCGATGCCGAATTGCAGCAAATACTTGAAACCCTAGTGGAATCCGCGCATTCCCGTTTCCCCGCGGTGGGGGAGAACCGTGACGAGATCATCGGCATCCTGCTGGCCAAGGATCTGCTGCCCTATTTTTTGAAAAACAAGGACATCCGTTTCAACCTGCGTGACATACTGCGTCCGGCGGTGTTCATTCCTGAAAGCAAGCGCCTGAATGTCTTGTTAAAGGAATTTCGGGCCAGCCGGAACCACATGGCCATTGTGGTGGATGAATATGGTGGTGTCGCCGGTCTGGTGACCATCGAGGATGTGCTGGAACAGATCGTCGGTGAGATTGAAGACGAGCACGATATTGAGGATGACACCTATGTGTTTGAACACAGCAATGGCGAGTTCACCGTCAAAGCCATCACCCCGATTGAAGATTTCAATGCCTATTTCCATACGGACTTCAGTGACGAAGAGTTCGACACCATCGGTGGCCTGGTAATGAGCGGCTTCGGTCATATGCCCAAGCGGGGTGAGTCGCTGGACATGGGTGATTTCCATTTTCGCGTGTTGCGTGCCAGCAACCGCCAGATCCATCTGTTGCAGGTGAGTTGCCGCAAACCCCAGGTTATGACGAAGCAGGCCGGGTCGGCCAGTGCCGGATAAGGGTTACCCGCTTACATGGCGTACACGCATGCTGGCTGTCCTGGCCGGCATGGGGTTAACACTGGCCTTTGCCCCCATCAACTGGTATCCCTTCGCCTACATCTCACCGGCGCTGCTGTTCTGGTTATGGCGTAACGCCAGCCCGCGGCAGGCGGCGCAACTCGGTTTCCTGTTTGGTTTGGGCCAGTTCGGCCTGGGTGTCTCATGGGTCTATGTGGCTATTCACGATGTGGGGCAAAGCCCGATCTGGCTGGCTACTCTCCTGACGCTCATCTTCATCACCGCATTGGCCTGTTATCCGGCACTCGCCGGCTGGTTGTCACTGTATCTCAAAAAGAAATCGCCGCCGCTCCTTTGGGTGATTGGCATTCTTCCGGCCGTGTGGGTACTGGTAGAGTGGTTGCGCGGTTGGCTGTTTAGTGGTTTTACCTGGCTGCAACTCGGTTACAGCCAAATCGATCTGCCGCTTGCGAGTCTGGCGCCCTGGCTGGGCGTGTATGGGGTTTCCTGGGCGGTGGCATTGAGCGCTGCTTTACTGCTGTTGATCGTCACAAAAACAGCGTCGTTGCGGATAGGCGCGATGCTGGGGTTGCTGGCGCTGTGGGGAGTCGCCATCCTGGCCGGGCAGGTTTCCTGGTCCGAGCCGGTGGGCAAGCCGCTCAAGGTCAGCCTGATCCAGGGGAATGCACCGCAAATGACCAAATGGGATCCGGCCAAACTGCAGTTCCGGCTTGATCTCTATGCGCGCCTGACGCGGGAGCACTGGGACAGCGATCTCATTATCTGGCCGGAGAACTCCCTGACGACGTTCTACCATACCCTGGATGAAACATACCTTACCCCGCTGGCAAAAGAGGCGCGTCAACATAACAGCGTGCTGGTGGTCGGGGTGCCAGTGATGGATCTTGAAACCAACCGCTATTACACCACCCTGACCGTATTGGGTGAAAAACCACAAAGTTACAGGAAACGCCATCTGGTGCCGTTTGGTGAATTTATCCCGCTGCAATTTATCCTGCGCGGACTGGTCGGATTTTTTGATCTGCCGATGTCGGCGTTTTCCCCGGGGGAAGCCGAACAGCCACAATTCATCGCTGCCGGTCAGCCGCTGGCACCGACCGTCTGTTATGAAGATGCCTTTGGCGAGGAGGTGATTGATTTCCTGCCGGAGGCGACACTGCTGGTCAACGGCAGTAACAATGCATGGTATGGCGACTCGTTTGCGCCGCATCAGCATTTGCAGATTTCACGGATGCGCAGTCTGGAAACCTCACGGCCTTTGCTGCGCGTCACCACCAATGGGATCAGCGCCTTTGTCGATCACCGGGGAAAAATAATTTCACGCTCGCCGCAGTTTGAAACCTTTGTTTTAAGCGATGTGATCCAGCCGCGCAAGGGTGCAACCTTGTATGTTTTGTCGGGGAATTATCCAATCGTGATACTATTGTTTGCGCTGCTGCTTGTTATCCCTCTGTATGGAGAAAGGAAAAGGGGGAAAGTAAAGAACGGCGACGATAGAACCATCCGGGCTGATGTCACACCAGCAGCAACCCGGGCAGAGCCATGATCGCGATGCGCTCAACTGTGCCACCTCCGTAAATCTTCCGGAAGAGCAATAATTTAGCATGTTAAACGATACCAACTACCTTGTCTGGGATGTCACCCCTGAAATATTTTCCGTCGGGGGTATTACACCACGCTGGTACGGCATTCTTTTTGCGCTCGCATTTCTGCTGGCGTTCCACATGATGCGCTGGATGTACAAACGCGAAAACAGGGATGTCAATAATTTGAATTACCTGCTGTGGTATTCGATCATCGGTGCGATCATCGGTGCGCGGCTGGGGCATTGTCTGTTTTATGATCCGCTCTATTATTTGCAGAACCCCCTGAAGATATTCGCCGTGTGGGAAGGAGGTCTGGCGAGTCACGGCGGGATTATCGGCGTATTGCTCGGCGCCTATTTTTATAAACGAAAAATCGAGGATTCCTATTTGTGGCTGCTGGACAGGATCGTGCTGCCGGCGGTGTTAGGCGGGTTTTTTATTCGCATGGGTAATCTTTTTAATTCGGAAATCGTCGGTATTCCCGCCACCGTTCCATGGGCGGTTATTTTCAAACGTATCGATTCCATTCCCCGGCATCCGGTGCAGGTGTATGAGGCGTTTTCCTATGCGCTGATTTTTGTTTGCCTCATGTATATTTATAAACACTATAGCAACAGAATAAAAGACGGCTTGATCTTTGGCCTTGCGGTTACTGCGGTCTTTACCACCCGCTTTTTTCTGGAATTCGTAAAGACCCGCCAAGCGCATTATGCCGCCGAGTTCGGCTTGAGCGTCGGGCAGATGCTCAGTCTTCCGTTTATCCTGCTGGGGGTCTGGTTGGTTTTACAGGCATGGCGCCGGCGTGCGGCGGAATAATTTTCCGCAGCATGCTGCACGGACGACTCATCCGCCATATTCCTTTTTAAACACGGTACCCCGGCATTTCGGGCAGGGCGGGATGTGCCCCGCTTTGTCAAAGTGTAAAGTCTCGCCACACTGGGTACAAACGAGAGTGCCGGGACCGCTGATTTCACCGGTGTGCCACTCCCCCAGTACCCGCGCCTGTTCGGCCAGCAGTTCAAGTTCCAGGGTAGTGGGGTTGGCGACCTGGGCCACCCACTCGGCAAATTGCGATTCTGCGAGTTCCAGATCGAATTCCAGCCAGTCCGCCAGTTGTTTGCCGTTATCAGCCAATGCCTCGGCGGCATCGCGAATGTCCCGCCGCAGGTAATCGCTGAGTTTTTCGATTTCTTCCCGGCTCAGTTCACCCAGTTCCGATGCTTTCTCCTCTGCCTTGTCGAGCGCCTGTTTCAGTGTCGGCAGGGCCTTTTCCTCCGCTTCGTGCCAGACCTTGCGGACGGTATCCCGCATGAGATTATAAGTGTGCAGCAGTTTGTCCCGGGAGTCGTTTGTCATCTTGGTTTTTCCTGTTGTTCCAGTATTAATATTGGTTCGCTGTGCCCTGATTGCAAGTTGTTCAGGGTTGGAAAGATTGCATTTCTTTTCCGCTGATCATTGCCCTGCCGTGTTGAAAGCGCTATAAGAAACATACGCCTATAAACTAACAGATTATCCTGTTTTGTTACACACACCATTAGAACTGGAGATTTTTTCTGATCCGCAGTTGCTTGCCCGTGAGGCGGCCGCTTACTGGGTGGCACAGGCACAGCTGTCGATCGCAGAGCATGGCGCGTTTTACGTGGCTTTAGCGGGCGGTTCCACCCCACGCCGCATGTATGAATATCTTGCCCGCCCGGAGTACGCAACACAGGTGGCGTGGCAGGATGTGCATGTTTTTTTCGGTGATGAGCGTGTGGTGCCGCCCGATCACCCTGACAGCAACTACCGCATGGCGCGTGAGGCGCTGCTCGATCATGTCCCGTTACCCGTTGGGCAGGTATATCCCATGGTGCAGAGCGGCAACGGCGGTGAGATGGCACAGGCGATGGCGTTGGCTTACGCCCGGGGGCTGGATCAGATTCTGCCGAAAACCGAGAACGGCTGGCCGCAATTCGATCTCGTGATGTTGGGCATGGGGGTGGACGGCCATACTGCTTCGCTGTTTCCCCATACCACCATATTGCATGAGGCGGCGCAATCCTGCGCTGCGGTGTATGTTGAGAAGTTGCAGGCATGGCGTATCAGTCTGACCTTTCCCGTCATCGAAGAGGCGTCGCGGATCTTGATTCTGGTTTGTGGTGAAGACAAGGCAAATACCCTCAGACAGGTATTCTCCTCGGGTGGTTTTGATGAGTCCATGCCGATAACACGGCTCGTCGCGCAGCAAAATGCATGCTGGTATCTGGATGCCGCTGCCGCCAGTCTCCTGGGGCAGGGAGGCTGAGATGCAACTGCTGGCAGGGGATATCGGTGGCACGCATTCGCGTCTGATGCTTGCCAGCATGTTGGATGGCAGGTTGCAAATTGAGGATGAAAAACATTATGCCAGTGAGGCGTTTGATGATTTTCTGCCGCTGGTGGAAAAATTTCTGCAACAACACGGAAAAAAAACGCGGCCGGCTGCCGCCTGTTTTGCCGTCGCCGGGCCGGTACGGAGGCAATGCGCCAGGATTACCAACCTGCCCTGGCAACTGCAAGCGGATGAGCTGGCCAGCCGGCTCGGTATTCCGTCCCTGATGCTGATCAACGATTTTCAGGCCATCGGTTACGGGATGGCACAATTGCAGGCAACGGATTTTGTCGAACTTCAGGCCGGACGTCCGGAAGAGGAAGGGCGTCGTGCACTGATCGGTGCGGGCACCGGTCTGGGTGAGGCCCTGCTGATCTGGCAGGATGATCATTACGTGCCCTGGCCGACAGAAGGTGGCCATGTTGATTTTGCGCCGCGGGATGAGCTTGAAATGGAATTACTGCGCTGGCTTCGGACCGCCCACGGCCATGTCAGCTACGAAATGGTGTTGTCCGGGCCCGGGCTGGTGCGCATTTACGAATTCCTTCACGACAGCGGCCGTTTTCCCGATTCGCCAGCTGTCTGGAAAGGCATCACTGCCGCCAGCATCAGTGAACAGGCATTGGCCGGCAGTGATGAACTGGCCGAAGCCGCACTCGATTGTTTTGTGCGGATCTATGGTGCCCAGGCGGGTAATTTTGCGCTCAACTGTCTGGCCACCGGCGGTGTTTATATCGCCGGGGGAATCGCCCCCCACATCCTGGAGAAACTCAGGCATGACAGCTTTATCGAAGCCTTTCGTGACAAAGGCCCGCTGTCACACCTGATGCATGATATCCCGGTCAGCATCATTCTCAACGAAAAAGCCGGCTTACTGGGCGCGGCGGAGTGCGCAGCCCGCTTATCAAAAAGCGTGAGCTAAACAGGCAAGGTACAGCGGGTCCCCAAACCTTCAGTCTTCCTCATCCAGGTAATTACGCCAGTAATGATCCTCCTGATCGAACAAGCGGTGAACGCCGCTGGGTCCCCAGCTGCCGGCGGGATAGGTGTGGATGAAGTCCCGTTCCGTATCCCAGATCTTCAAGATCGGATCCACCGCCTCCCACGCCCAGTGGACTTCATCGTAGCGCAGGAACAAGGAGCGGTCGTTTTCGATCACATCCAGTAACAGGCCCTCATAGGCATCCAGCTGGTATTGGCTGGCGGCACAATAACTGGCGTCCAGGCGTGTGGTCTCCGTTAATAACTCCAGGCCGGTCTGTTTCACCTGCATTTCCAGGCGCACGCATTCCTGCGGCTGGATGCCCAGTAACAACCAGTTGGGCTTGAGCTGCTCGATATGGGTCTGGCGGAAGAGCTGCTGCGGTGGATGTTTGAAGCGGATGCTGATCAAAGAGCTGTCACGGCACATGCGTTTACCGGTGCGCAGATAGAACGGTACACCGCGCCAGCGCCAGTTGTCGATATACAGTTTCAGTGCCGCATAGGTTTCGGTGGTGCTCTTTTCCGCAACGCCGTCCTCGTCCAGATAACCAACCACCGCTTCCCCCTTGATCTCGCCATGTATGTATTGGGCACGAAAGGCATGGGCATTGACGGCGTTTCGCGGTATCGGGCGCAGGGATTTCAGCACCTTGACCTTTTCATCGCGCAGGGATTCCGCCTCCAGGTTGGCTGGCGGTTCCATTGCCACCAGGGTGAGCATTTGCAGCAGGTGGCTCTGGATCATATCCCGGAGTGCACCCACGCCGTCGTAAAAGCTCGCGCGCCCGGCGATGCCCTGGGTTTCTGAGTGGGTGATCTGCACATGATCGATGTAGTTGCGGTTCCACAGGGGTTCCAGCATCAGATTGGCGAAGCGGAATACCAGCACGTTTTGCACGGTGCTTTTGCCGAGATAATGATCGATACGAAACAGCTGATGCTCGTGGAAGTGGCGGTGCAGACTCTGATTCAGTACCGTGGCGCTTTCAATATCGTGGCCGAAGGGTTTTTCGATCACCACCCGGCACCAGCCATGTTCTTCCTGATTGAGGCCGGCATCGGAGATGGCCTGGGCAACGGGGATGTAGAAGGCGGGTGGAATCGCCATGTAGAAGATCAGATTCTTCGGCAAGGACTTGTCAGCACTCAGCATTTGTTTGAGTTGCCGCAGGCTCCCGTGATCAGTCATATCGCCAGTAAACATTTGCATGCGTCGATGCAAACGTTCCAGCACCTCCTCTTTGACACCCCCCCGTGCCTGCTTGCTCAGCAGTTCATTCATCGGTTGGCGCCACTCTTTGTCGTGCTGCCATTGTTGGCGGGTGAAACCGATAATCGCGGTATTGCCGGGGAGGCGGCCGGCTTCCTCCAGATGATAAATGGCGGGTAACAGCTTGTTGCGGGCAAGGTTGCCCATGGCGCCGAAAATCACAAAGGTGCAGGGTTCTATCATTTTATTTGCCCGGCTTGCCGACTGCGTGGCCGCCAAAGGCATTGCGCATCATTGCCAGCAGGCGGTTGGCGTAACTGTTACTTTGCTGGCTGGCGAAACGCATTTGCAACGCCAGCGCCAGCACCGGTGCGGGGATCCCCTGATCGATGCTTTCCGTGATGGTCCAGCGCCCCTCACCGGAATCGGCCACATAGGCGGAGATGTTTTCCAGTTTTTGATCCTCGCTGAGGAAATCGGCGCACAGATCGAGCAGCCAGCTTCGCACCACCGAGCCGTGGCGCCAGAGTTCGGTGATTTGCGCCAGATCGAGGGCAAACTCCTGTTTGCCCTTTAACAGGGTAAGGCCTTCTGCCATCGCCTGCATCATGCCGTATTCGATGCCGTTGTGGATCATTTTGGTAAAGTGTCCCGCACCCGCCGGTCCGACGTGTGCCCAGCCTTTATCGGGAGCTGGGGCAAGTACCTTGAGGACTGGTTCGATAAGGCGGACGTATTGCGTTTCACCGCCGACCATCATGCAGTAGCCGTTTTCCAGCCCCCAGACACCACCGGACGTTCCGGCATCGATAAATCCCTGGTTTTTTTCCGCCAGCTGTTGTGCCCGCCGCTGGCTGTCATGATAGTTGGCGTTGCCACCGTCGATGATGAGATCGCCGGCCTGCAACAGTGGGTGCAGACGCTGGAACATGGTTTCGGTGACGTCGCCGCTGGGTAACATCATCCAAACGATGCGTGGCGGTTTCAACAATTCAAGCATGGCCTCCGGCGTGGTTGCCGGGATCAGACCCTCTTCTTCTGCAAGTTGATTGATGATTTCCACGGAGCGGTTGTTTCCCACAACCTCGATACCGCCCCGGCAGAGTCGCCGCGCCATGTTGGCGCCCATTTTTCCCAAACCGATAAGCGCGATGCGCATGATGATGTCCCCATTGAATGTGTGTGGTGAATGAATGCTTTATCATATTTCTGAAACAAGTAACTGTAACAATAAAAGACTATATGGTGTGGAAGTGCAATTATTTCGTTAATTCCAGGCCGGCATTGTGTCTTCATCAGCCATGCCGCGGTGGCCACAACCGCTAACGTCAGCAGAGAGGGTGGTCGTTTTCTGTCAGTCTCCCCGGCCGGATTCGGGATATGCGCTCTTTGGTTATTAAAAGAACTTATTATATTTCAGGAGAAGCCGTGGAGCGTGTGTATAAAGACGGTTAATCAATCGAGGTTCTTGAAACTCACCTTTTATTTGCTATACATGGTATTGTTTGCATGATTATTCATAAGGAAGAAAGTAAGGAGAAGAAAAATATGCACATGCAGTTGATTCGTGACATTGCCCAGGATCATGGCATCAAGGCCGGAAAAATGAACAAACTCAATCTGGTGCGTGAAATTCAGCGTGTCGAAGGGAATACCGCATGTTTCGCCACGGCTGTGACGGGTGAGTGCGATCAGCTCGAATGCCTCTGGCGTGAAGATTGTTTTGCTGCGGCAAAAAAACTCTCAAACTGAAGCTAAACAGGCATTCCGAATACCAGTACACTTGGGAAACGGAGCATCGGGACCAGAGGTCTTTTACATGACACGCTGTAAATACCTCCCTGTAAGCTCGACAGCCGCCTCCCTGCGGCTGACGGTCATGTAAAAGACCTCTGGTCCCGATGCGAAACCAGAATCTGCCAATAATGTTAAATGATCTGGTATTCGGAACACTTATCTATAGCCCGATGGGGCAGGGATTGGCCTTGCGGGCGGATTGATAAAGTTCAAGATAACGTTGTGCGCTTTGCCGCCAGGAAAAGTCCTGGCGCATGCCGGCCAGTTGCAGCTTCTTCCAGCTCTTTTTATCATTGTATAAAGACAGGGTGCGTTGTACTGCATCGAGCAGTGCCTCTGCCGAATCAGCATGGAAGACCACCCCGGTTGCGCTGCCATCCTCGAGGGTTTCCTCGTTGGCATCCACCACACTGTCCGCCAGCCCTCCCACACCCCGCACGATCGGCGGAGTGCCGTAACGCAGGCTGTATAACTGGTTGAGGCCACAGGGTTCAAAGCGTGAAGGCATAAGGAAAGTGTCCACTCCCGCTTCGATCTGGTGGGCCAGTTGCTCGCTGTAGCCGATGCGGATGCCGATTTTTTCCCTGTGCTGCCTTGCCAGTTTGTTGAGAGCGGATTCGTATTCACGTTGTCCGCTGCCAAGCAGCACGAATTTCAGCGGCAGCTTCACGAGTTCCGGCAGCGCCTGGATGATGATATCCACTCCTTTTTGTTCCACCAGACGGCCGATAAAACCGATGAGCAGTCGTTCGGCATCTTCAGGCAGGTTGAAGGTTTTTTCCAGTGCCAGTTTGTTGATTACTTTTTTCCCGAGAGAACGGCGGTTGTATTTCTGTGGCAAATGGCTATCACTGCCGGGGTTCCATTCATCAGTATCGATACCGTTGAGAATGCCGCTCAATGCCTGTTTGCGATGGCGTAACAGGCCATCCAGGCCGTTGCCGAATTCCGGTGTCTGTATTTCACGCGCATAGGTTGGGCTGACGGTGTTGATCCGATCGGCGAAAACCAGGCCGCCTTTTATAAAGGAAAGCTGGTGGTGGAATTCAAGCGCCTCATGGTGCCAGAAGTGCGGGGGCAGGCCGAGGCTTTTGAATGTTTCATAGGAAAACAATCCCTGGTAGGCAAGGTTGTGGATGGTGAAAACGGTTGCCGGCCGTTGGGCCGCCAGTGTCAGCAGGGCCGGTACCAGACCGGTCTGCCAGTCATTGCAATGGACGATGTCTGCCTGCCAGTAAAGACCGGCCTGATCCAGTGAAACCCGGCTGATCACTTGGCAGAACAGCGCGAAGCGTTGCGCATTGTCGGGCCAGACTTCACCATCCGGATCGAGATAAGGATTGCCGGGACGATCGAAAAACAGCGGACAGTCCACCAGCCAGGTTTTGACCCGTGTGCCGGGCAGTCTGCTTTCGAGCAGGCTGACACGCTGGCCATTCACTTCGAGGCTGGCGACCGGTTTGAGTTTGCCGGCACGGGTTTTACACTCCGCATAGGCGGGCAGGATCAGTCGCACATCCTGCTCCAGTGCGTGTAAGGCGCGTGGCAGGCTGCCGGCCACGTCTGCGAGGCCACCGGTTTTGATCAGCGGATGGGCTTCACTGCTGGCGAAAAGAACTCGGCTCATTTAAAACAAAAATCCTGCATACTGCATGAATACAAAACGCTGGAGGCCAAAACGGATTTGCAAACCCTCTATTGTCTTCCGCTGTCACAGAGTGATATTTATCATGCATCCACTTTCTTCAGCACCAGTCCGGCCAGCGGTGGCAGGGTCAGGCTGAGTGACTGCGCATGGCCCATCCAGGGGATGTTTTCAGTCTCGATTACCCCCTGGTTGCCGACATTGCTGCCTGCATAATATTCTGAATCCGAATTGAGGATCTCGCGGTAGCGGCCGGGCAGGGGAACGCCAATGCGATAATTTTCTCGTGGCACCGGCGTAAAATTGAGCGCCACTACGACAAACCCCTCATTGCTTCTGCGCTCGTAAACGAGAATCGATTGCGTGGCATCGTGACAGTCGATCCAGGCAAACCCCTGGGGTTCAAAATCATTGTAATACAATGCCGGCTCGTTGCAGTAAAGCCGGTTGAGATCAGAAACCAGTTTTTGCACACCCTGATGCAAGGGGTAATCGAGCACATACCAGTCGAGTGCTTTTTCGTGGTTCCATTCATCCCCCTGGGCAAATTCACAGCCCATAAACAGGAGTTTCTTGCCGGGATAGGTGAACATGTAGGTATAAAGCAGCCGCAGGTTGGCGAAACGCTGCCATTCATCACCGGGCATCTTGTTGATCATGGATGCCTTGCCGTGCACTACTTCATCGTGGGAAAACGGCAGCACGAAGTTTTCGGTAAAGGCGTAAAGCAAGCCGAATGTCAGGGTGTTGTGATGATAGTGCCGGTGTATCGGATCCTTGCTCATGTATTCCAGGGTGTCATGCATCCAGCCCATGTTCCATTTCATCGAGAAACCCAGGCCGCCAATTTCCGGTGGGCGTGTGATTTGTGGCCAGGCGGTGGATTCCTCGGCAACGACGATCGTCCCCGGCTGTTGTGTGTGGGTGAGTACATTCATCTCACGCAAAAAGCTGATTGCCTCCAGGTTTTCGTTACCACCATGGATGTTCGGCAGCCAGTCGTGATCTTCGCGGGAGTAATCGAGGTAAAGCATGGAAGCGACAGCATCGACCCGCAGGCCATCAAGGTGAAACTCCTCCAGCCAGTACAGCGCACTGGCGAGTAAAAAGTTTTTTACTTCATTACGGCCGTAGTTGTAGATCAGGGTTCCCCAGTCGCGGTGTTCACCACGGCGGGGATCCTCATGCTCATACAGCGCGCTGCCGTCAAAAAAGGCAAGGCCGTGTTCATCCTTGGGAAAGTGTGCCGGCACCCAGTCGAGCAACACCCCGATATCGTGCTGGTGGCAATAATCGACGAAATAACGAAAATCCGCCGGGCTGCCAAAACGGCTGGTGGGGGCGAAGTAACCGGTGGTCTGATAGCCCCAGGAGGCATCCAGCGGATGTTCGGTGATCGGCAGCAGCTCAATATGGGTAAAGCCAAGTTTCGAAACATGTTCGACCAGCCGGTGTGCCAGTTCGCGGTAGCCCAGAAAACCGCTGTCATCATCGCGTTGCCAGGAGCCGAGATGGACTTCATAGATGGACGTGGGCGTATGTAACCAGTCGCGCTGCTGGCGCTTCGTGATCCAGCTTTCATCCTGCCAGGCATAAGGTGTGGGGTCGGTTACGATCGAAGCGGTTTTGGGCCGGAGTTCATACTCTTGAGCGTAGGGGTCGGTTTTTACCAGCACCTGACCGCTCTGACGATTGCGGATCTCGAATTTATACAGCGTGCCGGCTTCCAGTTCAGGGATAAAGATTTCCCACACACCGCTGCCACCACGGATCCGCATGGGATGACAGCGGCCGTCCCAGCGGTTGAAATCGCCGATCACACTGACGCGTTCTGCATTGGGTGCCCAGGTGGCGAATAACACACCTTTAACGTCACCTATCTGGTGCACGTGGGCTCCCAGATGGCGCTGGATGTGCCAATGCCTGCCTTCGGCAAAAAGATGCAGATCAAAGTCAGAGATTTGTGGCGGGAAGCAGTAAGGATCATGACGGCTGTGTTGCCAGCCGGCGCTGTCTGTCCAGTTTATCTTGTATATTTCAGGGACGCGGTTTGCCGGCCCGGTATAGACATAAACATCGCTGCTGCCGAGGCGCGCCATGGGTAATTTTTCATCCCCCAGTGTCACCTCGCTCGACGCAGGCAGAAATACACGCACCGTAACCTGCCCGCCCTCGAGATGCCGGCCGAGGACGGAAAAGGGATCATGATGACGGGCCTCGATGATCTTTTGCAACTCGGCATCGGGCTGGTCGGTTGTATTGGCTATGATTTTAGTGGGCATCAGTGGATGGCTGTTCAGTAATTTAAGTAATAAACCCGTATTTTACAGGTTTTGCTGCAAATATGTTTGATGGTTTATGCTTTAATGACGATACAAGTGGAAATATGTCGTCATATTGTAAATAATGCAAGTTAACCTGCGCGTGAAGATTGGTGATCAGCATCACTGATGTTCCCCTCATCGGTGAGTAATGGAATAAGGTTCTGGCTTCATGATATCAAATCGTTCCATCCGGTTTGTCAGCCGTTTGACGCGGGACACCCTCGCGCTCATCATGGCAGGGGGGCGCGGTTCACGTCTCAAACAACTCACCCAGTGGCGAGCCAAGCCAGCAGTACCTTTTGGCGGCAAATTCCGCATTATTGATTTTCCGCTTTCTAATTGTGTCAATTCAGGTATTCGCCGCATCGGGGTGCTTACCCAGTATAAGGCGCATTCCCTGATCACGCACATTCAGAAAGGCTGGGGACATTTGCGTGCGGAATATGGCGAATTCGTGGAGCTGTTACCGGCACAACAGCGGATCGAGACGTCCTGGTACGCCGGCACGGCTGATGCGATATACCAGAATCTGGATATCATCCGCAGCCACGATCCGCGCTATGTATTGATTCTTGCGGGTGATCACATTTACAAGATGGACTATGGGGCGTTGTTGGCCTATCACGTGGATTGCGATGCCGATATCACCGTGGGCTGTATCGAGGTGCCGCTGGCAGACGCGCGTTCCTTCGGGGTGATGAGTGTGGATGAGCACGGCCGTATCGAGGACTTCAATGAAAAGCCGTCCCAGCCTAAGCCAATGCCGGGACGCGAGGATATGGCGCTCTGTTCCATGGGTATCTATGTGTTTAACAAGGAATTTCTGTTCGAACAGTTGATCAAGGATGCCGACACGCCCAATTCCAGTCATGATTTCGGTCATGACATCATTCCCGCTGTTATCAATAAGTACCGTGCTTTCGCCTATCCTTTCCACGATGTGAATAACACCAAGCAGTCCTACTGGCGTGATGTCGGCACAGTGGATGCATTCTGGGATGCCAACATGGAGCTGATCGGCGTTACGCCGGAATTGAATCTTTATGACAACGAATGGCCCATCTGGACGTATCAGGAACAGCTGCCACCGGCAAAGTTCGTGTTTGATGATGATGATCGCCGTGGCATGGCGGTGGATTCCATGGTTTCCGGCGGCTGCATTATTTCAGGTGCGTTGGTGCATCATTCCTTGTTGTTTTCCGGTGTGCATGTGAATTCCTATGCCGTTCTGAAGGATTCCGTGGTAATGCCGGATGTCACAATCAACCAGCATTGCCATATCAGCAAAGCGGTTATCGACAAGGGTTGTGTGGTGCCGGAAGGCATGGTGATAGGTGAAAATCCGGAGAGGGATGCCGAGCGTTTCTATGTCAGCCCCGGCGGGGTGGTGCTGGTGACGCCGGAGATGCTCGGACAGAAACTGCATCATGTCCGCTAAAATGAAAGTTGTCCTTTACTGGCACATGCATCAACCGGAGTACCGCGATCTGCGCAGCGGTGAATACCATCAGCCCTGGACGTACCTGCACGCGATCAAGGATTACGTCGATATGGCAGCCCACCTCGAGGCATTACCTGAAGCACGCGCGGTGGTGAATTTTGTCCCCATATTACTGGAGCAAATCGACGATTACGCCAAACAAATCAAGGGTTACTTTGCCAACAGCGTGGCGCTCACCGATCCGTTGCTGGAGGCGTTGGCCGGCCCTGTCCTGCCCGCAAGCGTGGAGAGCCGTCTTGGCCTCATCCGGCAATGTCTGCGTGTCAATGAAAAACGGCTGATCAAACGTTTTCCCGCCTATCAAAAGCTGGCAGGGGTTGCCGAATGGCTGCAGCAGCATCCCGAGATGATGCTCTATGTCAATGATCAGTACCTGGTGGACATACTGGTGTGGTACCACCTCGCCTGGCTGGGGGAAACCGTACGCCGAAACGACAAACGGGTGGCGGATTTGCTGGCAAAACAGAGTGGTTACACCCTGCACGACAGGCGTGAACTGTTAAGCATCATCGGTGACCTGCTGGACGGGATAATCGGCCGTTATCGAAAGCTGGCGGAAAAAGGCCGGGTTGAGTTGTCCCTCACACCCTATGCGCATCCCATCATGCCGTTGTTACTCGATATCCAGAGTGCGCGTGAGGCCATGCCGGATATCAATTTGCCCTTTTTGCAAAATTATCCCGGTGGTGAGGAAAGGGTGCGTTGGCATCTCGAGCAGGGCATGGAAACGTTCAAAAAATATTTTGGTTCCACTCCTGTGGGATGCTGGCCGTCCGAGGGCAGTATCAGCGAGGAGACCCTGCGTCTTTTGTCGGCGGCCGGCTTCCGCTGGACGGCAAGCGGTGAAACCGTATTGCGCAACAGCCTGGCGGCTTCGCAAACCCCGCCGGAAGAAGGTGAATGCCTGCATCGTCCCTATCAGCTTGAGAACACCGGCGTGACCTGTTTTTTCCGTGATGACGGTTTGTCTGATCTTATCGGTTTTACTTATTCCGACTGGCACGCGGAAGATGCGGTGGCAAACCTGATACACCATCTTGAAAACATTGCCGGCGCCTGTGGCGATTGTCCCGATGCGGTGGTGTCCATCATCCTGGATGGTGAAAATGCCTGGGAGTTTTATCCGAAAAACGGTTATTACTTCCTGCGCACCTTGTATAAAGAACTGGCGGAACATCCCGGGCTGGAACTGACGATTTTTTCTGAATGCCTGAAAGACACCTCACCAAGAATCATGCAGAAAGTGGTGGCGGGAAGCTGGGTGTACGGAACCTTTTCCACCTGGATTGGCGACAAGGACAAAAACCACGCCTGGGACATGCTCGGAGAGGCCAAGCGTCACTATGATGCGGCACTCGCAAGCGGCCGCCTGGATGAAAAGCACCAGCAGAGAGCCGCTCGGCAGCTTGCCATTTGTGAAGGGTCGGACTGGTTCTGGTGGTTTGGCGATTACAACCCGGCCGAGTCGGTGAGCGATTTTGAATCCCTGTTTCGCAAACATTTATCCAACCTCTACCAGATTCTGGGTGTGGAACCACCCGCGTATCTGTCCGAAGTGTTTGCCCACGGCAGTGGTACCCCGGCGGTTGGCGGGGTGATGCGCCGCGGACAGGAATAGTTTGAAACAAGGAGCGGTATTGGAACAAACAGTCAGGACGAAGCAGTTTCACTTGTTGCAACAACGGCGTGCCGGTATCCTGCTGCATCCCACCTCCTTGCCGGGGCCTCTGCCCAGCGGCGACATGGGGCATGACGCTTATCGCTTTGTTGAGTTTCTTGCCACCAGTGGTATCGGCCTGTGGCAGATGCTGCCACTCGGGCCCACCCATGATGACGGTTCCCCCTACCAGTGCCTCTCGGTACATGCCGGCAATCCCCGGCTCATCAGTCTCGACTGGTTACGCGATCGCGGCTGGCTGGATGAAACAAAGGTTTCCGTGGCTGCCACCCACCAGGACTATCGCCAGGCCTGCCTGCATACCGCCTGGGAAGGGTTCAACCGGCATGCCGATGAAAGCCACAGGCAGGGCTTCGAGGAGTTTCGCCGGCAGCACGCCAGCTGGCTGGATGACTACGCACTCTACTGCGCGATACGCCGCGAGCAGAAAAACCGCATCTGGACGAAGTGGCCGGCCGAACTGCGTGATCGCCAGGCCGCGGCACTTGAAAGCGTGCGGCGCAAGCTGCACGAATCGCTGGAGCAGGTGCGCTTCGAGCAATACGTGTTTTTCAGCCAGTGGTATGAACTCAAGCAGTATGCGCATCGGCATGATGTGTGGTTGTTTGGTGATTGCCCGATTTTTGTCGCCCTTGACAGTGCGGATGTCTGGTGCCATCGGGAATATTTTGAGCTTGATGAGAGCGGCCGCGCCACGGTAGTCGCCGGTGTGCCGCCGGACTACTTTTCCGCCACCGGCCAACGCTGGGGAAACCCGCTCTACAACTGGGAGGCGATGCAGGCAGACGGTTTCAAATGGTGGATCGAACGTATCCAGAGCCAGCTGGAGCTCTTCGATGTGGTGCGTGTGGATCACTTCCGGGGTTTCGAGGCCTACTGGGAGATCCCCGCCGAGGCCAAAACCGCAGTGGAGGGGCATTGGGTAAAAGCGCCGGGAGAGGTGTTGTTGCACACCCTGCATGAACATTTCGATGGCCTGCCGCTGGTGGCCGAGGATTTGGGAGTGATCACTCCGGAAGTGGAGGCGTTGCGCCGCCGTTTTGATTTACCCGGCATGAAAGTCCTGCAATTCGCATTCAGCGGCGGTGCGGACAATCCTTACCTGCCCCATAACCATGAAGTCAACAGCGTCGTTTATACCGGTACTCACGATAACGACACCACCCTCGCCTGGTATCAGAAGCTGCCGGCAGAACAACAACGGTTGATTGAAGATTATCTCGGTTACCCCGTGGGCGGGAGCATGCCCTGGCCGCTGATCCGTACCGCACTTGCTTCCGTTGCGTGTCTGGCGGTATTACCGATGCAGGATGTGCTCGGACTCGGTGAGGGTGAGCGGATGAATACGCCCGGCACCCGCAGCGGCAACTGGCAGTGGCGTTTTGACTGGCCGCAGATCCCGGCGGATCTGTCTGGCCGCCTGCGGCATCTGTTGCATCTTTATGGGCGGGATTCAGGCTACAGCGGGGGTGGTTGAGCCTTCTCTCATTGACCGTAATAGCTGCGGTGTCCTGAGCACTTTTCCCTCAGTTTTTGCCTCGTTTCCCAAATGTACTGGTATTCGGAACGCCTGTTTAGAGCCAGATCATATAACCGGTTTCATGAGGATGGGACAGCAGTGTGTGATAGGGATACATGCGAAGCTTGTAATAATTCAGTCCGGGTTGAGTGGGTTTGAGATCCAGGGTAAAGAGGTGTTCATCGCCTTCCTGTTTGATATTTTCAAATCGTTGCCGGTCATGAATGATGAATTCATCATCCTCCATTTTGCCCACCAGGCATTCGACCGCCACATCCTCAGGGGAGAGGCCGTTGAGAAAGGCACTGATGCGGATCGGCATGGTTTCACCGTGCTTGATCGCCGGCAACTCTTCATCGAGCCGTGTCATTCTCACGTTGTGCCAGTATTTGCTGATTTTCTGTTTCCACTCGGCCAGTTCCCGCGCGGGGGCCTTGTTGTTGAGGGAGAGAACCTGATGATGGTGTTTTGCCCGGGCGTAGAATTTTTTCACGTAATCCATGAGCATCCGCTGGGCGTTAAACTGGGGGATGCAGGATTTCATCGAGGCCTTGGAGATATTCACCCAATCCGTGGAATAACCCTGGGTGCCGTGATTGTAAAACATCGGTATCGCTTCGTGTTCCAGAATGTCCAGCAGATCATTGGCTTCTTCACGATCGCGATAGGCCGGATCGAAATGGGGTTCATGGGGTGAGATGGCCCAGCCGTTCTTGCCGTTATAGGCTTCCCCCCACCAGCCGTCCAGCACACTGATGTTGATCACCCCGTTGATGGCCGCTTTCTGTCCCGAGGTGCCGCTGGCTTCCAGCGGGTATTCGGGGGTGTTGAGCCAGACATCCACACCGGTAACCAGTTTGCGGGCAAGCGCCATGTCGTAACCTTCCAGCAGGATGATTTTACCCAGAAAGTCGGGACGCAATGAGTATTCATGAATCGTGCGGATCAACTCCTGGCCGGGCAAATCGTTGGGGTGGGCCTTGCCGGCAAAGATCAGCAGTACCGGCCGTTCCGGATCGTTCAGCAGGCGGGAGAGGCGTTCCGGATCACTGAACAGCAGGGTTGCGCGCTTGTAGGTGGCAAAGCGTCGCGCAAAGCCAAGCACCAGGACATTCGATTCCGGTTGGGAGGTGAAACAGGTGATGCGTGAAATCAGTGCCTCGCTGCAGCCGTTTCTGCGGCAACGCTGGATGACGCGTTGATTGACATATTCCAGCATCTGGGATTTGAGTTCCTGGCGCAGGCTCCAGAAGCGGTGATCCGGAATTTTATCGATACACTCCCAGTATTCATGATTGATTAACTGGTTGCGCCATTCACGAAAACGCATGTCGAACAGGTTGACCCATTCGCGGGCAAGAAATGTCGGTGCATGCACACCGTTGGTCACGTAGGAGATGGGATTTTCCTTGTGCGGGATCTGGGGCCAGATATAGCCCTCCATCTGTGAGGCGACCGTGCCATGAATCCGGCTGACGCCATTTTGACAACGTGAGCTGCGCATCGCCAGGGCGGTCATGTTGAAGCTGCCGCTGTTGCTGGGGCTGGCGCCAAGGCTGAGAAATTCCTGCATGTCGATCCCGAGTTCTTTGACGTACTCCGAGAAATGCCGCTGCATCAGGTTCTCATCGAAAATATCGTGGCCAGCCGCCACCGGTGTGTGGGTGGTGAACACCGTCCCCGCAGCCACCAGTTCCAGGGCGCTGTTGAAGTCCAGCCCCTCGGCGACACATTCCCGGCAGCGTTCCAGGATCTGGAAGGCGGAATGGCCTTCGTTGATGTGCCAGATGTTGGGTTTCAGGCCAAGCGCGCGCAGGGCACGGACACCGCCGATACCGAGCACGATTTCCTGCTGGATGCGCACGGTGTTGTCACCGCCATAAAGCTGGAAAGTGATACGGCGGTCCTGTTCACTGTTTTGCTTGAGATTACTGTCCAGCAGATAGAGGGTGATGTGACCGGCCTGGGCCTGCCAGACCTTGAGTTCCACGGTACGATCCTCGATTGGCACGCTGACAAAGAGTATCTCTCCCTGCTTGTCCCTCGCAGGCTGCATGGGCAGGTTGCTGAAGCTGGTTGGCGTGTTGGTCGCCAGCTGGTTGCCGGAGGAATCGATGGTCTGGCTGAAATACCCCTGACGGTAGAGCAGCCCGATGGCGACAAACGGCAGACCCATATCGCTGGCGGCCTTGCAATGATCGCCGGCGAGGATACCCAGGCCGCCCGAATAGATGGGGAAGCTTTCATGAAATCCGAACTCGGCGCAGAAATAGGCAACCAGATCATTGTCAGGATCAAGATATTCCTCGATCTTGGGATGAATGATCTTTTCATTGTAGGTTTCATAGGCGGAAATCACCCGGCTGTATTCTTCAAGGAAGATATGATCTTCTGCGGCGTCGTTTAAGATGTCCTGGGCGACACGGCGCAGGAACACTTTCGGATTGTGTCCACAGGATTCCCACAGATCGACGTCGAGTCGGAAAAACAGGCCCCGTACCCGGCGCTCCCAGGTATAGAGCAGATCATTTGCCAGGGTGACCAGGCCGGCAAGACGTTTCGGGATTATCGGTTGTACTTCGAATTTATAGTGGGTTTCGGACATGTCGGTTTCCGTTAACTGAATGGGTTCAAATCCGGGAGCATTTCCGGGTCAAATTCAAAAAGCACCTATGATGCCAGTATCTGTATGATTTAGCACAAAATACGGGATTTGCCGCAGTAGTTTAAGTGATCACGCTGGGTTTATCCCGTCCTGTGTACTTTTTTATCTGGGCGATATCATCGGCGATCGCCGCAAGCGGCGCCAGGGTTTGTTGCAGATCCAGATTGTGCCGGGCCGGATCGGCCAGGTAACGCTCCAGATAGAGGCGCAGGGTTGCCCCGCGGGTGCCCGTGCCGGAGAGGCGGAAAACGAGGCGTGAACCATCATCAAACAAAAAGCGGAGTCCCTGATGGGAACTGATGCTGTGATCCACCGGATCGGTATAGCTGAAGTCATCGCACTCGCTGATGCGGAATTCGCCGAATTGCCGGCCTTTGAGGGTGTGTAGCTGTTCAGCCAGTCTGTGCATCAGGGCTTCGGCCATCGTGCTCTCGATTTCCTCGTAATCATGACGGGAATAATAATGGCGGCCGAAGCGGCGCCAGTGCTGCTGTACGATCTCTGATACCGGGCGCTGCCGCACTGCGATGAGATTGAGCCAGAACAATACCGCCCAGATGCCGTCTTTTTCACGTATGTGATCAGATCCGGCACCGAAACTTTCCTCGCCACAAAGGGTGATTTTATGGCTGTCCAGCAGGTTGCCAAAAAACTTCCAGCCGGTTGGCGTCTCGTAGCACTCCACCCCCAGGCTTTCCGCCACCCTGTCCACCGCGCGGCTGGTGGGCATGGAGCGTGCAACACCCGCCAGCCCACTGTGGTAACCCGGCAGGTGATGAATATTGGCTGCCATCACCGCAAGGCTGTCGCTGGGCGTAACGAAAAAGTGGCGTCCCAGGACCATATTGCGATCACCGTCGCCATCCGAGGCGGCGCCGAAGTCAGGGGCTTCACCACTGAACATCAGCGAGGTCAACTCCTGCGCATTCTGCAGATTGGGATCCGGGTGGCCGCCGCCAAAATCTTCCAGCGGCACGGCATTGATCACGGTATCAGGCGGGGCCTTGAGACGGTGCTCAAATATTTCCTTTGCATAGGGGCCGGTCACCGCATGCATGGCGTCGAACACCATGCGAAACAGGCCGGAGTCGAACAGCGTTTTGATACGCCCGAAGTCGAACAGCCGGCTCATCAGTTCGGCATAGTCTTCAACCGGATCAATGATATCCAGCCGTGTCCGGCCCAGTGTGCAGCTGTCGATTTCATCCAGGCTGATATCCTCGATTTCGAGGATGTGGTATGCCTCGATTGCCAGACTTTGCTGATAGATGGCCTCGGTCAGTTTTTCCGGCGCCGGCCCGCCGTTGGTGGTGTTGAACTTGATACCAAAATCGCCTTCCGGCCCACCCGGATTATGGCTGGCGGAAAGAATGATGCCGCCACAGGCTTTGTATTTGCGGATGAGCACAGACATGGCCGGGGTGGAGAGCAGGCCCTGGCGGCCGACGAGAATGTGGCGGAAGCCGTTGGCTGCCGCCATTTTCAGGATAACCTGAATGGCCTGCCGATTGTGGTAGCGGCCGTCACCGCCCACGATCAACATTCCCCGCTCGGATTCAGGCAGACAGTTGAAAATCGATTGCACGAAATTTTCAAGATAATGGGGTTGCTGGAAAACCCGCACCTTCTTCCGCAGTCCGGAAGTACCCGGTTTCTGATCCGGGAATGGCTTGGTGGCTATTTTATTGACTTTCATACGTTCTGGCCGAGAATTCATATCAAGGGGGTGAGATTCTAACCGCATTCCCACCGGATTAAACAGATCCATTTTTTTTGCAGAATATTGCGCGTATATTTTACTGTTGCAGGCAGAGGATAAAAATCGGAAGGAAGGCATAGATAGTTCCTGCCAACCGTTGCAAGGCTTACCGCAGGATAAACAGCAAATTCATTTTTGTGAGGAATAAGACAAAACAATGACCGTACAATCACAATCTGCCTGGAAGGCGCTCAAAACCCATTTCAATGACGTTGCCCCTCTTCACATGCGCGATCTGTTTGCGCAGGACAGCCGGCGGTTTGAAAATTTCTCCTTGCAGTTCAATGATATTCTGCTGGATTACTCAAAAAACCGGATAACCGCGGAAACCATGCAGTTGTTGATCCGCCTGGCGCGTGAACGGGAACTGGACAAATGGATTGAGCGCATGTTTAACGGTGAAAAAATCAACCACACGGAGGATCGTGCGGTATTGCATGTTGCCTTGCGTGATTTTTCCGATCAGCCCGTGCGGTTGGAAGGGCATGACATCATGCCGGAAGTGCGCGCCGAAAGGCAGCGGGTGCTGGAACTGGCGGAAGCCGTGCGTTCGCGCCGTTGGCTCGGTGTCACTGGCCAGCCGATCACCGACGTGGTGAATATCGGGATCGGTGGCTCCAGTCTTGGTCCCGAGATGGTGACGGCGGCGTTGTGGCCCTACGCTATTCATGATATCCGCTTTCATTTCGTCTCCAACGTGGACGAGAATCATATCCTGGATACGCTGGAGTCGCTGCAAGCGGAAACCACGCTGTTTATCGTCTCCTCAAAAAGTTTTACCACGCAGGACACCATGCTCAATGCACAAACCGCCAGGGACTGGTTCCTGAAATGCACGGGCAACAGCGACGGGGTGAGCAGGCACTTCGTGGCGGTCACCGCCAACCGGCAAGCCGCACTGCAATTCGGCATCGATGTGGAGAACATCTTTCTCATGTGGGACTGGGTGGGTGGCCGTTATTCCCTCTGGTCGGCCATCGGCCTGCCGATCATGATCTCTGTCGGCAGGGACAATTTTGAAGCCCTGTTACATGGGGCGTATGAAATGGATCAGCATTTCCGTACCGCGCCGTTTGAAAAAAACCTGCCGGTGATCCTGGCGTTGCTGGGTGTCTGGTACAACAATTTTTTCCAGGCGCAGACCCAGGCAATCCTGCCCTATGATCAGCACCTGCATCGTTTTCCCGCCTATCTGCAGCAGGCCGATATGGAAAGCAATGGCAAATATGTGGACCGCCAGGGTAACAAAGTGACAGAAACCACCGGCCCGGTCATTTTTGGCGAGATCGGTATTGCCGCCCAACATGCTTTTTACCAGCTATTGCACCAGGGTACCAAGCTGATCCCGGCGGATTTCCTGGTGGCGGCGCGGAATCGTCAGGAGATAAAACGCCATCACCGCATACTCATGTCCAACGTTTTTGCTCAGGGCGAGGCGCTGATGAAAGGCAAGAACGAGGCGGAAGCGCGTGCCGAGCTGGAAGCCCTTGGTATGGATGCCGAAAAACTTGAAAAATTGTTGCCCTACAAGATATTCGAGGGCAACAAGCCAACGAACACGATTTTGTTCAACACACTGAACCCTGAAACGCTCGGGGCGCTGATCGCCCTGTATGAGCACAAAATCTTCGTGCAGGGAGTCATCTGGAACATCAACTCCTTCGATCAATGGGGTGTGGAGCTGGGCAAGCAGCTCGCTGTCAGGATCCAGGATGAACTGGACAGCAGCGAAACGGCTGGCGAACACGATTCCTCCACCCGGGGCTTGATTGACTATTACAAGCGCATGGCCTGCAAAGAGGAAGAGGGTCGATGACTTGCCAGATAACTGTGTGGAAAAGGTACCAAGTTTGTTATACGGCACAGCCGGTCTCCGGAACCCCTTGGCAAGACCCGCTGTAAATACATCCCTGTAAGCTTCGCGGCAGCATCCCTGCTGCCGAGAGTCTTGCCAAAGGATTCCGGAGACCGGCCCCTCCTGTTTCACGGGAATAGCTTGTATCGAAATGAGTACCTTTTCCACACAGTTGTTTAGCTGTTTATTGTGAGGCATGAGCTCCCTGCGGTATCCTTACCCCAAACCCGGGCCACGCCTGCTGTTGCCAATGGTGGGGGCGGGTTTTTGTTTTTTTATTCATTACTTTTAACAGGGCATGCCTGAATACCATGCAAGAACAGTATCAACCCGATCAGATTGAGCGCGAGGCGCAGGAATACTGGGAAACCCACCGTGTTTTCAGGGCGGTGGAGGATCCCGCAAAGGAAAAATACTACTGTCTGTCGATGTTTCCCTATCCCAGCGGGCGGCTGCACATGGGGCATGTGCGCAACTACACCATTGGTGATGTTATCAGCCGCTATCAGCGCATGCAGGGCAAGAACGTGCTACAGCCGATGGGCTGGGACGCCTTTGGTCTGCCGGCGGAGAATGCCGCCATCAAGAACAATGTTCCTCCGGCAAAGTGGACACGGGAGAATATTGAATACATGCGCAAGCAGCTCAAGCGCCTGGGGCTGGGTTACGACTGGGAGCGTGAGCTGGCAACCTGTGATCCCGACTATTACCGCTGGGAACAGTGGTTATTCACCCGTTTGTATAAAAAAGGGTTGGTGTACCGCAAAACCGCACCGGTCAACTGGTGCCCCAACGATCTGACGGTGCTCGCCAACGAACAGGTGATCGACGGGCGTTGCTGGCGATGTGACAGCGAGGTGGAGCGCAAGGATATTCCGCAGTGGTTTATGAAGATCACCGACTATGCCGATGAGCTGCTGGCGGAAATCGACAAGCTCGACGGTTGGCCGGAGCAGGTGCGCACCATGCAACGCAACTGGATTGGCCGTTCCGAAGGGGTGGAGATCAGTTTTGCGATCGAAGGCCGTGATGAGATGCTCAAGGTTTTCACCACCCGCCCCGACACCCTCATGGGGGTGACCTACGTGGCGGTTGCGGCCGGACACCCGTTGGCGCAGGAGGCGGGCAGACGCTACCCCAATGTCGCTTCCTTTATAAAAGAATGCATGGCCACCGGGGTGGCCGAAGCCACGCTGGAAACCATGGAAAAACGGGGGATGGATACCGGTTTCAAGGCGCGCCACCCCATCACCGGACACAGGGTGCCGGTGTTCATCGCCAATTTTGTCCTCATGGGGTACGGCGAAGGCGCCGTGATGGCGGTGCCTGCCCATGATCAACGTGACTGGGAGTTCGCCCGCAAGTACGGTTTGCCCATACGGCAGGTGATCGCCGCCACCGATGGCAGTGAGGTCGATCTGGAGAAGGCGGCGTTT
The DNA here is from genome assembly GCA_027032075.1 of Chromatiales bacterium. Lineage (GTDB taxonomy): Bacteria > Pseudomonadota > Gammaproteobacteria > UBA6429 > Thiohalophilaceae > JAJRYG01. Next base: position 34,146 of record JALVOC010000091.1, read on the forward strand.
ACTGAAAAGGGCGTCCTCATCGACTCCGGGGAATTCACCGGCCTTTCCTCGCAGCAGGCGTTCGATGTGATTGCCGAGGCCTTGAAGCAGAAGGGTCAGGGGGGCAAGCGCACCACCTACCGCCTGCGTGACTGGGGGGTTTCCCGACAGCGTTACTGGGGTGCGCCGATCCCCATTGTCTATTGCCCACGATGCGGGGATGTGCCGGTGCCGGAAGAGGATTTGCCAGTGGTGCTGCCGGAAGATGTGAAATTCGAAGGTGTGGGTTCGCCTCTCAGGAAAATGCCCGGCTTTTATCAGACCACCTGTCCCGAGTGCGGTGGCAAGGCCGAGCGTGAGACGGATACCTTCGATACCTTCATGGAGTCGTCCTGGTATTACGCCCGCTATACGAGTTATGACAATGATCAGGCCATGCTGGATGAACGCGCCGACTACTGGCTGCCGGTCGATCACTATATTGGCGGTATCGAGCATGCGATTCTGCATCTGTTGTACGCCCGCTTTTTCAACAAACTGCTGAGAGACGCAGGGCTGCTGAAAAATGACGAGCCCTTCAGCCGCCTGCTGACCCAGGGGATGGTGCTGAAGGATGGTGCCAAAATGTCCAAATCGAAAGGCAACACGGTTGATCCGCAGGCCCTCATCGATCGCTATGGTGCGGATACCGCACGCCTGTTTATCATGTTCGCCGCGCCGCCGGAACAGAGCCTGGAATGGAGTGACAGCGGGGTGGAAGGGGCACACCGTTTCCTCAAGCGCTTGTGGAAACATGTATTTCAGCACGTTTTGCTGGGAGAGGTTGAACCCTTACAGATCCACCAGCTGAATGATGAGCAGCGCGGGCTGCGGCGCCAGTTGCATGAGACGATAAAAAAATGCACCGATGACATGGGGCGGCGATTCACCTTCAATACCGCGATTGCGGCAGTCATGGAATTGATGAACAGCTTTAACCGATTCGAAGACGCTTCCCCCCAGGGGCGCGCGGTGGTGCAGGAAGTGCTGGAAACGGTGGTATTGCTGTTGGCGCCGATGGTGCCGCATATCTGCCATACTCTGTGGCATGCCTTGGGACATGATGACGATGTGCTGGATCACCCCTGGCCTGTTGTGGATGAAGCGGCCCTCAGGCGCGACGAACTCCAGCTGGTGGTGCAGGTCAACGGCAAGCTGCGGGCACGTATCCGCGTACCGGCCACTGCGGAAAAAGCCGATATCGAGGAAGCCGCGCTGGCGGACGAAAATGTGCAACGCTTTCTCGAGGGTAAAACGGTGGTGAAGATCATCGTTGTTCCCGGCAAGCTGGTGAACGTGGTGGTCAAATAAGGATCGTCTGGTGGGCAGCGAAAGGTGAGTGAGATCAAAAACAGAGTGATACGACAGCCTCATTTGCATGCGTGGCTTGCTTGCCTTTTCCTCCTCGGGGGGCTTCCGTTACTGCTGGCGGCCTGCGGCTTTCATTTGCGTGGCAGTGTGGTATTGCCGCCTGAGCTGAAGGTAATTGCCTTGCAGGGCACAGAGCGGAATGGTGAACTCGGCATAGCGCTGCGTAACCGCCTGAACAGTGCGGGTGGAAAAATCGTGGACAGCCCGGCAAATGCCTCTGCCATTCTGGTGATCAGCGAGGATCGGCACCAGCGGCGCGTTATTTCGGTGAATGATCAGGGGCAGGCCGATGCGTATGAGCTGATCTACCAGCTGGGCTTCCAGCTCGAGCGGCCAGACAACAGTGTCTGGCTGCCACCCGTGCGGATCACCATGCGGCGCCAATTCAATTTTGATCCCGCCAATGTCCTGGCCAAGGATGATGAAGAGATCCGTATCGTGCGGGAGATGCGCATGAACGCCATCACCCAGATGCTGCGGCGCCTGAAGGCGGGCGTGCTGAACAACCCTTCCACTTCGTCCGATGCGCCTGCGTCCTGAGCAACTCGCATCCCATCTGGAGCAGGGACTGATGCCGGTCTACCTGCTCTCGGGTGAGGAGCCGTTTCAGATAGAGCAGGGCAGTCATGCCATCCGGCAGCATGCCATCACCCAGGGCCACACTGAACGGGAAGTGATGTATGTGGATCGAAGTTTCGACTGGCAGCAGCTTGCCGCCTCGGCCAGCACCATGTCGCTCTTTGCAGAAAAACGCCTGATCGAACTGCGCATGCCGGGCGGCAAGCCGGGAGACGCGGGTCGCAAGGCCCTGCAGGCGTATTGTGACAACCCGCCGCAGGATACGGTGCTGCTGATCATCAGCGGGAAAATGGAAAAGGCGCAACAGAATACAAAATGGTTCAGGGCACTCGAACAGACGGGGGTGGTGATCCAGGTGTGGCCGGTGGAGGCCGCCAGGCTTCCTCAATGGATCACTCAGCGTATGCGCATCCGTGAAATGCAGCCCACCCCGGAGGCATTGGCAATGCTGGCGGATCGTCTGGAGGGCAATCTGCTGGCGGCGGATCAGGAACTGGAAAAGCTGCGCCTGCTGACCGGGGGTGGCAAGGTGGATGTCGCACAGGTAACTGCGGCGGTAACCGACAGTGCGCGTTTCGATGTGTTTACCCTGGTGGATACCGCTCTCTCCGGCGAGACGGCCCGGGCAGTGCGTATCCTCAACGGCTTGCGGGCGGAGGGAGTGGAGCCTGTACTGGTGTTATGGGCATTGACGCGTGAAATTCGCACGCTTTGCAGCATGAGTCTGGCGATGCAACAGGGGGATTCTCCTGCGCAAATACTGACCAAATACCGCGTCTGGGACAAGCGCAAACCCCCGGTGCAGGCGGCATTGCGTCGTTTCCCGCTGAAGCGCTGGCACGGCCTGCTGTGGCAGGCGGGTGAGGTGGAGCGGGTGGTCAAAGGGCAGGCGGCAGGCAAGGCCTGGGATGAATTGTTACAATTGACCCTCAAAATTGCCGGCACCCCCCTGTTTCGGGCGGCGAGCGCCTGAATAGGAAGCGGGAACAAACTGGTTTAAACAGGTAATAGTCAATGGACGTTAAAATCGATATCAAACAATACATGCAGCAACTGGGGCGGCAGGCCCGTGAGGCGTCCCGGCTTCTGGCGCGCACCCCGACAGCCCCGAAGGATCATGCTTTGCTGGCCACCGCCGATGCCCTCCTTGAGCGCCAGGCGGAATTGCTGGCGGAAAACAAAAAAGACATCGATGCCGGGGCGGCCAAGGGGCTGGGGGCCGCCTTGCTCGATCGTCTGGAACTGAACGAAGCGCGGATTGAGGCGATGGCAGAAGGACTGCGGCAGATTGCGGCGCTGCCGGATCCGGTTGGCGAGATTGCGGATATGCATTACCGCCCTTCCGGTATCCAGGTGGGGAAGATGCGGGTCCCGCTGGGGGTAATTGGTATCATTTACGAATCGCGACCCAATGTGACGGCCGACGCCGCCGCCTTGTGTCTCAAGTCCGGTAATGCGGCCATTTTGCGTGGCGGCTCCGAGGCCCGCTATTCCAACCAGGCGATCGCGGCCTGCATTCATGACGGCCTGAAAGCCGCAGGCTTGCCACAACAGGTGGTGCAGGTGGTGGAGACGACCGATCGTGCGGCGGTAGGCGAATTGATCACCATGCAGGAATACGTGGATGTGATTGTCCCGCGTGGTGGCAAGGGGCTGATTGAAAGGGTGAGCGCTGAGGCGCGGGTGCCGGTGATCAAGCACCTGCACGGTATCTGCCATGTCTATATCGATGACAAGGCCGATGTCGGCAAGGCCATCAAGGTTGCCTTCAACGCCAAGACTCATCGCTATGGTGTGTGCAACGCCATGGAGACCCTGTTGGTGAACGAACGGATAGCCGCAGAGGTGTTACCCGAGCTGGGCAGGCTGTATGCCGAAAAAGGGGTGGAGTTGCGTGGCTGTGAGGCGACCCGCGCCATTCTTCCCGGGATCAATGCGGCCAGCGAACAGGATTGGGACGAAGAGTACCTGGCACCCATTCTCTCCATCCGGATCGTTGAGGATCTGGATGCGGCCATCGAGCATATTCATCGGCACGGTTCAGGGCATACCGAGTCCATCATGACCGAGGATCTGGGTCACGCCCGCCGTTTTCTGGCGGAGGTGGACGCCAGCTCGGTGATGCTCAACGCCTCCACCCGTTTTGCCGATGGTTTTGAATACGGCCTGGGGGCCGAAATCGGTATCAGCACCGACAAAATACACGTGCGGGGGCCTGTGGGGCTGGAAGGCCTGACTTCGCAGAAATACATCGTCGTGGGTGACGGGCATATACGTGAGTAGGCGCAACACCTGTTTCGCCGCTTGTGTACCGTGGCCGGCTGCTTCGTTGCTGTTTTTTTATGAAAAGAGAAACAGGGCATTCCGTGACAAACGATGAAATCACTTCCAGGGTGCGTCGTCCCGCTGTTGTGCGCCACTTGCCAGCCGCTGTCCGCCACTCCTCATGATCGGGATTTTCGGCGGAACATTCGATCCGGTACACTTCGGCCACCTGCGTCCGGCGCTGGAGGTGCAGCAGATGCTGGGCCTGCAGCAAGTACGGTTTATTCCCTCCGGCCATCCTCCGCATCGTGAGATGCCCCGGGCCAGCGCTTCACAACGGCTCGCCATGTTGCGTGCGGCAATCGACGAGCAACCGGGTTTCGTTCTGGATGAGCGGGAAATCCGGCGGCAAGGGCCCTCCTACATGGTGGACACGCTGTTGTCCCTGCGTGAAGAGCTGGGAGAAACCCCGCTTTGTCTGATCCTCGGCTACGATGCTTTTCTCAATCTGCCGGACTGGTATCGATGGGAGCAGTTGATCGAATTGAGCCACATCGTTGTCACCCACCGTCCTGGCTGGCTGCTGACGGAATATCGAGCCAATCCCGAACTGGTGGATTTGCTGGAGCAGCATCAACAGTCGCTGAGCCAGTTGGGGCGGCAACAGGCAGGCGGGGTGGTGTTTGTGCCGGTGACCCAGCTGGAGATCTCCGCCACCTCCATCCGCAGGCAGATCCGGGACGGTGAATCGATTCGCTATCTGTTACCCGACAGCGTCATTGAGATCATAGAGAAACAACATATTTACAGGTAAATAATTGTGGAAAAACAGCAGTTGAAAGAATTGGTGATCGCCGCGATCGAGGATGTCAAAGGGGTCGATATTCGCGCATTTGATGTGCAGGACAAGTCCAGCATAACGGATCTGATGATTGTCGCCAGCGGTAACACCTCCCGTCAGGTCAAGGCACTGGCCGACAATGTGATTGAAAAAGCCAAGCAGGCCGGCATCCGGCCGATGGGTGTCGAGGGCGAACAGCATGCCGAATGGATCCTGGTGGATCTGGGCGATATCGTTGTTCACATCATGCAGCCGGCGGTGCGGGATTTCTATAACCTCGAAAAGTTGTGGGGTGAAGAGAGCCCTGCTGCGGCCCAGGAAAAATGATCTTTTAGCCGGATTATGCAGATTCATCTGATTGCGATCGGCAAGCGCATGCCGGAGTGGGTGAATACCGCGTATGCTGATTTCAGTCGCCGCATGCCGGCCGAATGCCGCTTGAAGCTGACAGAAATTCCGGCTGCGAAGCGAACCCGATCCGCCGACATCAACCGCGTGTTGCGGCAGGAGGGCGAACGCATGCTGGCGGCAATTCCCAAGGGTGCCGAGGTGGTGGCACTGGATGTTGACGGCCGTCCCTGGAGTACCGGGGAGCTGGCCAGCCAGCTGCAGGACTGGATGCAACAGGGGGGCGATATCGCCCTGCTGGTCGGCGGGCCGGAAGGTCTGGCGCCTGCCTGCCGGGCGCGGGCATCCCGCCGCTGGTCGCTCTCGCGCCTGACTTTCCCCCATCCGCTGGTGCGGGTGATCCTGGCAGAACAGCTGTATCGTGCCACCACCATCTTGAGGAACCATCCCTATCACAAATAAAAAAGCGGGCAGGGTGGGCAAAAAAAGTAAGTAAGGCTATGCCCCTTCTGCTGAACACAATGAGATTGCGGTGACATCATGGCAACATTTTTTCATCTTTATCTTGCTTCTGCTTCCCCCCGGCGGCGTGAATTATTGCGCCAGATCGGTATCTCCTTCGAGCTGCTGAAAGTCGATGTGCCGGAAATTCCCCAGGCGGGTGAGTCTCCACAGGACTTCGTGCAACGTGTTGCGCTGGAAAAGGCCCGGGCGGGCAAGGCATGTCTGGCTGTGGATGATCCCCATCCCGTGTTGGCGGCGGATACTGCGGTGATCGTGGGGGAGGAAATTCTCGGCAAGCCCGGCGATGCCGCCCATGCCAAGGCGATGCTGGGCCGTTTGTCCGGCCGCACCCATGAGGTGATGAGCGCCGTGGCGCTGGTCGGGGAGCGGCAGGAAGTGCGTTTGAATGTCACCCGCGTGACCTTTCGTCCCTTGAGCGCGAAAGAGATCGACGATTACTGGGAGACGGGGGAATCCGTCGACAAGGCCGGCGCCTATGCTATCCAGGGACGCGCGGCGGTGTTTATCAGCAATATCAATGGCAGTTATTCGGGAGTGATGGGGTTGCCCCTGTTCGAGGTGGCAACATTGCTGCGCGAATTCGGTATCGATCCTCTGCGATAAGGGGCTGTCGGGATCCTTTGCGGGAAATGGCAAAGGGTTGGCCGCGGATTTAACGGGAGACCCGGAAGGTTTTTTACAATATGATTGAATTGCTGGGCGAAAAAAGTGTCCCGTTCGTTATCAGGTAGGACAGGCAGCTGGACGTTGACGGCAAGACTCTCGGCAGCATGGAGGCTGCCGTGAAGCGTACAGGGATGTATTCACCGCGGGTCTTGCCGTCAACGTCCAGCTGCCTGTCCTCTCCGCTTGCGGGTGTTACTCGTATCAAACGGGACACTTTTTTCGCCCAGCAATTTAACCGGTCAAGGCAATGAGGATTTGAATCAGCATGAGTGTGGAGTTATTGATTAACGTTACCCCGCAGGAAACCCGTGTTGCCTATGTGGAAAATGGCATGTTGCAGGAGATGCACATCGAACGGGCCCGCCGCCGTGGCCTGGTGGGTAACGTCTACAAGGGTAAAGTCAGCAGGGTGCTGCCGGGAATGCAGGCTGCCTTCCTGGATATCGGGCTTGAACGCACTGCCTTTTTGCATGTCTCGGATATCGTGCAGAGCAACGGTGAAAAGCAGGAAAACAGTGACAAGCCTGCCTCCACCATCATGGAGCTGCTGGGTGAGGGGCAGGAACTCATCGTCCAGGTCGTCAAGGACCCGATGGGTAGCAAGGGTGCGCGCCTCACCACCCAGATATCCATTCCCTCCCGCTATCTGGTGTACATGCCGGACGCCGAGCATATCGGTATCTCGCAGAAAATCGAGGACGAGGCGGAACGGCAGCGCCTGAAGGAATGCATCAGCAAATTTGCCAACGAGTTTGATCCGGGTGGTTATATCGTGCGCACCGTGGCGGAAGGCGTGAGTGAGGAGGCAATCTACAATGACATGCAGTTTTTGCAAAAACTGTGGGAGACCATCAAGGAACGCAGCCGCAATGAACCCAGTGGCAGCCTGATCCATGAGGATCTGCCATTGGTGATGCGTACCATGCGTGATCTGAGCGGTACCGAAATAGAGAAAGTGCGTATCGACTCAAGGGAAACCTTTAACAAGGTGGAAAAGTTTGCCTCCAAATTCATTCCCGGTCTGGCCGACAGGATAGAGTATTATCCGGGTGAGCGTCCGATTTTTGATCTCTACGGTATCGAGGATGAAATTCGCAAGGCGCTGGAACGCAAGGTGCAGCTCAAATCCGGCGGATACCTGATCATCGATCAGACCGAAGCGATGACCACGATTGATGTAAACACCGGTGCTTTTGTCGGCCACCGCAATCTGGAAGAAACCATTTTCAAGACCAACCTGGAGGCATCTCAGGCGATCGTTCGTCAGTTACGCCTGCGCAACCTGGGGGGGATCATTATTATCGATTTCATCGATATGCAGGATGCGGAACACCGCCGCCAGGTATTGCGTGCCCTGGAAAAAAATCTGGAGAAGGATCACACCAAGGCACATATTACCGAAGTGTCCTCGCTGGGACTGGTGGAGATGACCCGTAAACGCACGCGAGAAAGTCTCGGGCACATACTGTGTGAACCCTGCCCGACCTGTAATGGCCGTGGCACTCTGATGACCGCGGAGACCGTCTGTTACGAGATTTTCCGGGAAATTATGCGTGAAGCAAGGCAGTTCGATGCGCAGGAGTTTCTGGTGCTGGCTTCACAATCCGTCGTCGATTTGTTGTTGGATGAGGAGTCCACCAGCGTGGCCGAATTGGAGGAATTTATCGGTAAACCGGTTCGTTTTCAGGTCGAGTCGGAATATACCCAGGAACAATTCGACGTGGTATGGATGTAGTACGTGTCTGAGTTCATGTGTCCAAAGACTGTATGTTTTCTGCATGCGAAATTACCAGTGAACCGTTATCTTTGTTATGCGGAATGCCCTGTGAAAAAAAAGGATTTGATTCATCCTGGAACACCGCATATTTCCGAAAAACAAATCCACAAAGAAAGTTGCCATGGTTTTGCTGGGGTGGCCTTTCAGTTATTACTCCAAAAAAACGATAAATTTGCCTGGCATTTATTTGCAATCTGAAGCATGAGCAGGAATATCTCGATATACAGGCGGTTGCGCCGCTGGCTGGTTTATACCGTTACCACGATATTTGTAGTGGCAGCGGTTGTGGTGTCTGTCACCCGCCTCCTGCTTTCCAATGTTGATGCATACCGGAGTGACATCGAACAACTGGCCAGTGCCTATCTGGCGCATGCGGTAAAAATGGAAACCCTGGAGGCGAGTTTCCATGGTCTGACGCCAACATTGATTTTCAAGCATGTGTATCTGATGGATAAAGCCGGCCAGCAAAAACTGGTCGGTTTCAATGAGGCAAGAATTGGTATCGATCTGTGGGCTTCCTGGCTGAACCGGCAAATTATCCCCCGGGATGTGGTTATCGACGGTATTGAGCTGGTGGCGATTCGCGGAGCGGATGGGAAAATTGGGATTCAGGGCCTGCAGATAAAAAAAACCGCCACTAATGATAAAGGGGAGAAAGTCAAATCCCTGAAAGATGAGAGCCTGGATCTGACCGGCTGGTTGTTTCAACATGCGCGGTTGGCAATTCGTAACAGTGTTATTGTCTGGAAAGATAGCAAAAGCGGGGGGCAGAGTCTGCGTTTCGAGGAAGTCAGCCTGGTTATGCAAAACGAGGGGGAGAAACATATGCTTACCGGCCAGGTTACCTTGCCGGCGCGTTTTGGTAAACGACTCGAAGTTGCCATGGATGTCAACGGCAATATGCGTTTGCCGACAACCTGGAAAGGCCGGCTCTATCTCAAAGCCAGAGCATTAAAGCTGAAAGAACTGGGTGACAGTTTCTCGCACGGTAAATTCGCTGTGCACACAGGGTTAAGTGACATTGGTGTATGGCTCGATGTCGATAGAGGCCGTTTGCATCGGATCAGTGGTGATCTCGCTGTCTATAATCTGGATCTTGAAGCACCATTTTTGCAGCAACGCACGCAGTTAAAACTGCTGGCCGGTTTGTTTGATTACCGCATGCAGGAACAGAATTGGTCCCTGGCAGTGGATCGTTTCAAACTGATCCATGCCAATCATATCTGGCCGCTGGGGCGTTTCAGCGTGCGGCGAAATACGGGAAGAAACAAGCAGCCGAAACTTGATGTGGTGGCTGAATATTTTCGTATCGAGGATGTTTCGCGGTTATTGTTGCAAACCACCCTGTTGCCGGAAAAAGCGGCGCGCTGGGTGAAAAAAGCACGCCCCTCCGGTGATGTGATGCAATTTGCTTTGCAGACATCTCTGCATAATAAAAACAAAGCGGAATTTCAGCTGCAGGCACATCTGCAACAAGTGGCAACCGAGGCTGTTGATGATATGCCGGGTTTCCACGGGATAAACGGGAAGGTGTGGACGGATGCGGAACATGGGCAGATATTGCTGGATTCGCAATATGCATCGTTACGTTTTCCGCGCATGTTCCGCGAGCCGCATGTTTTTAACAAGGTTGGTGGAAAGCTGTTGTGGCAAAAACTGCCGCAAGGTTGGCAGTTATGGTCGGATGAAATAGAACTCGGTAACAATGATGCGCACACCCTGACGCGGTTTCAACTGGACATCCCGGCAAGCGATGTTTCCATGTTTCTGGATCTGCAGACGGTATTTGACACGGTCGATGTCAGCCGCACCAGTAAATATCTTCCTGTCGGGATTATGGATGAAGAACTGGTGCAATGGGTTGATGCGAGTATCAAGGGAGGAAACGTGGCGCATGGCGGCGCCGTCTTCCGCGGGCGTTTTCGGGATTTTCCTTTTGTGCACCCGAATGGTCAGTTCCTGGTCGAGTTTGGCGGTAAAAATATCCATCTCGCTTATCAAAAAGGCTGGCCCGCCATTACCGACGGGGAAATGCAGGCCGTTTTTGATTCCAGGGGGGTTGCGATACGGGTTGCCTCCGCCAGAATTCTGAACAGCAGGATTACCCAGGCCGACATCAGTATTGCAGATTATGAAAAACCGCAGCTTGCCGTTAGTGGCAAGGTGGTGGGAGAACTGCGGGATATCGCCCGTTTCCTTGTTGAAAGCCCGATCAAACCGGATCAGAAGGAACTGGTGGCGCAATCAACGATCAAGGGACAGGCCGAGACCCGGCTGAAAATCCAGATCCCCCTGTCGGCTGAAATGAAGCAGCTTGCCCCTTTTGCATATAACGGTGAGGTTCGTGTCATCAACGGGGCTTTGTCGATGTGGCAGGGAAAAGTTGACCTCAAGCAACTGAACGGGACGGTGGTTTTTTCCGAAGCGGGTGAACAGGGTCGAAGTATCAGAGGCCGCTGTTTTGATAACGATGCGGTTTTCGATGTGATCACTGCTTTTCGTGGCAAGGTGCCGGTTATGAAAATTGTCGCCCGCTCACGCATCTCGGCGGAGAAGGCGCTCAAATTAGCCGGCTTGCGTACGAACAGGCGCATTACGGGATCAACATCATGGCAGGGGGTGTTCACTCTGGGGTATGAAGAGAACGGCAAGCGTGTGCCGCCTGCGTTTCAGCTTAATTCGGATTTGCGGGGAGTGAGGCTGGACTTGCCTGCCCCGCTCATCAAGACAAAAGAGGAATCACGTGATTTCAGCATGCGCCTGGAATTCCCCGACAAAGATCGCATGAATCTGAAAGTTGAGTATGATAAACGTTTTTCAACGGTGGCACGGTTCCGGGCGGAAATGCTGCAACGCATGAATGTACACTTCGGGCAGGGACGTGCTGTCCTGCCGGAGAAGGATGTCATCAGGATCAGTGGTGCGGCCCGTGAGGTGACTTTCGGTTCCTGGCGCCAGACGGTAAATGATTTCGTTCGTGGCAGGAGAAAAGGGCGGCCGTTACCGGTTGAATTCGATATGCAGCTGTTGTCCATTAAAAAAGCAGATGAGAGCGAGCAGCGACACACCCGGCAGATACCGGCGCGGACACCACTGGTTTCCGGCCGGATCGAAAATTTCGTTTATGATGATATTCACTTCGGACAGCTTGACTTCAGGACTTCACGCATTCGTAACGGGATTAAACTCGACAAGCTGCTCCTGGTCCAGGATGAGCACAAACTGATTGCGACGGGGCAATGGCAAAGCAGTCTGCTGGGAGACACTTCCCAGTTGCAAATCGATCTCCGCAGCCCGGATGCGGGAGAGCTGATGCAACGCCTCGGATATGCCGCCGTCCTTCGGGGAGGGGCACTGAAACTTACCGGTAAACTGGCATGGCCGCAAAGTCCGGATCGCCTCAGCCTGAAAAAAATGATGGGTCAGCTGCATGTGGATCTCCGCGACGGTTCCATCACCAACGTGGATGCCGGTGCCGGACGGCTTCTCGGTCTTTTCAGTCTTACGGCTTTACCACGCCGGCTGGCGCTGGATTTCAAGGACACGTTCGATTCCGGTTTCAGTTATGATGAAATCACCGGGGATTTGACGCTGAAAGAGGGCAGCGCCTTTACCGAAAACCTCGTTACCAAAAGTCCGGTTGCTGAAATTATCGTCAAAGGGCGAACCGGTTATGTGGTTCGCGACTTTGATCAGCATGTCACGGTTATTCCCAAAGTGGGGAGTACCCTGCCGGTGCCGACGGCACTGCTGTTCGGTCTGGAGATCGGTGCCGCCATTGCGCTGCTGGATACCCTCATGGGTCATGAAATCGACAAGGCCAACATGCGTGAGTACCGTATCACCGGTAGTTGGGACAAACCTGTTATCACCGAGATCACCAAACCCCGTGAAGAGGGAGGGAATGATGTATTTGATGATGAAGAAAGCTGATCCTGAACTCAGGTGTTCGTGGTATTCTGTAATGATGAAAAAAAGCGTATTCATTTTATTCTTCCTGCTTTGCACACAGGTGGAGGCCGCAGGTTACCAACTCACCGCGCAACAATGGGCCGTGCCAAGAAGCACCGAGACCATTCTTGCCATGCCGGTATTGGTAAAAGCGGTGCAGGAATTACAGGCGACGCCGGGGGCGAGACTCGTGCTTCACTATCCCGGTGGTGATGCCGGTACCCTGTGGATGAATGAATTGCACAGCTGGCTGGTGGCGTTGGGTATCCCTACAGCCACAATGGAAATCGTGCCGGGCAGCAGCCACAACCGGGTGATCGAACTGGAGGTGCTGCCACCTCTTGGCATTACCGCCCGGGATGTGCGCAACGCAAATGAAACACCTGGCAGGGGGGAGATATGAAGCGGGTGGCGGCGATACAGATGGCCTCCGGTCCCATGGTCGGCGCCAATCTGACCGAAGCCGGGCGGCTGATCAGCCGTGCCGCGGATGCCGGAGCCGAACTGGTGGTCTTGCCGGAAAATTTTGCCATCATGGGAATGAATGACAGGGAGATGCTCAAGGTAAAAGAGTCACCGGGGGAGGGGCATATCCAGGCTTTTCTTGCCGAAACCGCGGACAAACACCGCGTCTGGCTCGTTGCCGGCACCATACCCATGGCGTGCGAGGATTCGGGGCACGTCCGTTCCGCCTGTCTCGTTTATGATGACAAGGGCGAAGTGAAGGCGCGTTATGACAAGGTACACCTGTTTGACGTGCATCTGCAGGAAAGCAGTGAAACCTATGAAGAATCGGCGACGATCGAACCGGGGAATGCGGTGACGGTGGTGGATACGCCCTTCGGACGCATGGGGCTGGCGGTTTGTTATGATCTGCGTTTTCCGGAACTGTTCCGCCGCATGGTCGATGAAGGGGCGGAGGTGTTCGCCATTCCTTCGGCTTTTACCGCGATGACCGGCAAGGCCCATTGGGAAATCCTGTTGCGCGCGCGGGCGATTGAAAATCTGGGTTACGTGATTGCGGCGGCGCAGGGGGGCTATCACGTCAATGGCCGCGAGACCCATGGTGACAGCATGATCATCGATCCCTGGGGTACCGTGCTGGATCACCTGCCCCGTGGTTCCGGTTATGTGCTGGCCGATATCGATCTGGAAATGGTGCACAATACACGGCGTAACTTCCCGGCCCTGAGCCATCGCAAAATTCCCTGTAACATCAAGAAATGAGCAGCCAACCTCTGGATATCGCACGCGAGCTGTTGCTCGCCCCTTCGGGCCTGGATGAGTCACATCTGCAGACTGTACTGGATCAGTTGATGGGGCACCGCATCGATAACGCGGATTTGTACTTTCAGTTAAGCCGGCATGAGTCCTGGATGCTCGAGGACGGCATCGTCAAGGAGGGGCACCACGGCATCGAACAGGGTGCCGGCGTGCGTGCCATCAGCGGAGAGAAAACCGGCTTTGCCTATTCCGATGAGATCATTCTGCCCGCGCTGACAGAAGCGGCGGATGCCGCAAGAGCGATTGCGCAAAGTGGAAGCCGGACATCGGTGCGGGCCTGGCAACAGCAGGCCGGTCACCGGCTTTATCTGCCACTGGATCCGATTCACAGCCTGAGCACGGAGCAGAAAATCGATCTGTTGCGCCGCCTGGATGGCGAAGCGCGCCGCCAGGATCCGCGCATCAAGCAGGTCATCGTCAGTCTGGCGGGCGTGCATGAAGTGGTGCTGGTGGCCGCCAGTGACGGCACTTTTGCGGCAGACGTGCGCCCGCTGGTGAGAATGAATGTAACGGTGATTGCAGAACAGGGGGATCGCCGTGAACAGGCCAGCGCCGGGGGCGGCGGGCGTGTGGATTACAGTTATTTCGAGCAGCAGCAACGGGGACTGGGGTATGCACGGGAGGCCGCGCGGCAGGCGTTGGTCAACCTGGAGGCGGTTCCCGCGCCGGCGGGCACCATGCCGGTGGTGCTGGGACCGGGCTGGCCCGGCGTTCTCCTGCACGAAGCGGTCGGCCACGGGCTGGAGGGGGATTTCAACCGCAAAGGCAGCTCTGCCTTTACCGGCCGCATCGGCGAGCAGGTGGCCTCACCCCTCTGCACCGTGGTGGATGACGGGACCATGCCGGAGCGCCGCGGTTCGCTCAACATCGATGATGAAGGCACGCCCACCCAGCAGACGGTATTGATAGAAAACGGCATCCTCAAGGGCTACATGCAGGACAAACTCAACGCCTCCCTGATGGGCGTGGCCTCCACCGGCAACGGCCGCCGCGAGTCCTATGCCCACATGCCCATGCCCCGCATGACCAACACCTACATGATGGCGGGTGAGCATGATCCGCAGGAGATCATCGCCTCGGTGGAGAAAGGGTTATACGCCGTTAATTTCGGTGGCGGACAGGTGGACATCACCTCGGGCAAGTTTGTCTTTTCCGCCTGTGAGGCCTATCTCATTGAAAACGGCAAGGTGACGCGTCCGGTGAAAGGCGCCACCCTCATCGGCAATGGTCCCGATGTGCTGACGCGGGTCTCGATGGTGGGAAATGATCTGGCACTGGATACCGGTGTCGGTGTCTGTGGCAAAGAGGGGCAAAGTGTCCCGGTCGGAGTGGGGCAACCCACGCTCAAGATTGACAGTCTCACTGTTGGCGGCACGCTGTGAAAGCGTTGCGGTTATTCGTTGCGGATGATTTCCCGCAAGTAGCGAAACAGTTCACGCGCCGACCTGGATGGTTTGTTTGTCTCCGCCTCCTTGCGGGCGCGGCGCACCAGTTGACGAATATGTTGCCGATCCACGGAAGCATGGTGGCTGAGCAGATCGCCTAACGCCTGGTCGCCTTCTGCCAGCAGGCGATCACGCCATTTCTCCAGGCGGTGGTGATGTTCCACGTCCTCCCGGTAGGAATGGGTGGCCTGTTCATAGGCCTCGCGAATGGGTGTCACGTCCAGTTGCCGCATCAGTTTGCCAATGTATTGCAACTGGCGTTTCAGGGCGCCGCGTTGATGAAGGTGTTGCGCCTTGATGACAGCCTCGTAGAGTTCCTCCGGCAAAGGGATTTGTGCCAGCGTGGATTTGTTGAGTTTGACCAGCGATTCACCAAAATCCCGTAAAGCATGCGCTTCCCGCTTGCGCTGGGATTTGCTTGGTTGAGTCTCGTCGGAATAATCATCGTACATCCGGGTATTATCGCATTTGTCGGCAATCCCATACACCAGTAGAATGGCTGTCAGCGGTTTTTTTCCCGGAACACGCGAGTGGCAAGGATGCCGGGCAGAAGGAAAACACCGACTTTAACCGGAAAAAAGAGGACATCATGGCCGAAACGCCGCTGCAGGCACAAACAGCACAAAACAGTTTTGATATTCCACGCAGCCTGAACGTGGTGGAGGATATGTTGCAGGAGGCGAAAAGACTTGGTGCCTCCTCAGCCGAGGCCGGCGTTAACATCGAGGCGGGTTTGTCGGTCAATGTCCGCCTTGGTGAGATCGATACGCTGGAGCATAATCGGGACAAGGGTCTGGGCATTACTGTTTATTTTGGGCAGCGCAAAGGTTCGGCCAGCACCAGTGATTTCAGTCCCCGGGCGATTCGGGAAACGGTGAAGGCGGCCTGCGACATCGCCCGTTATACCGAGGAGGATGAAGCCGCCGGCCTCGCCGATGCCGAACTCATGGCCAGCGAGATCCCCGATCTGGATTTGTACCATCCCTGGGGGATCACTGCCGAGGAGGCGATTGAGCTCGCCAGGGCATGTGAAGCCAGCGGCCGCGAGGTCGATGAGCGCATCAGCAACTCCGAAGGCGCCGCCGTCAGCAGTCATGATGGCCTGCGCGTTTACGGCAACAGCCATGGTTTTCTTGGTCACTATCTCAGCTCACGCCACAGTTTGTCCTGCACCCTCATCGGGCAAAGCGGGGAAGGCATGCAGCGGGATCACTGGTACACGCTTTCCCGTTATCCCTCCGAACTGGAAAGCCCTGAAACAGTGGGTAAAAAGGCGGCAGAGCGTACGCTGGCGCGCCTGGGAGCACGGCGTTTGGATACCTGCCAGGTACCGGTGATCTTTGAGGCGGAAGTCGCACGTGGCTTGCTGGCACATCTGTTACGGGCGATCAACGGCGGTAATCTCTACCGCAAGGCCTCGTTTCTGCTCGATCATCTGGGTAAACAGATTTTTCCTGACTGGATCCGCATCGATGAGCGGCCGCATCTCAAGGGTGGCCTGGGCAGCGCCCCTTTCGACAATGAAGGTGTTGCCACCCGGGAAAGAGACATCGTTACGGAGGGGGTGTTACGGGGCTATGTGCTGGACAGTTATGCTGCGCGCCGTTTGCACATGCAGACCACGGGTAACGCGGGTGGGGTGCATAACCTGTTCATCAAGCATAACGATGTTGACTTCGGTGAGCTGTGCCGGCAGATGGGGCAGGGGCTGGTTGTTACCGAGGTGATGGGGCAGGGGGTGAACATTGTCACCGGTGATTATTCGCGGGGTGCCAGCGGTTTCTGGGTGGAAAACGGCGAAATCCAGTACCCGGTCGAGGAGATCACCCTGGCAAGCACCCTGCAGGAAATGTTCAAAGGAATCGAAGCCATTGCCAATGATGAAGATACACGCGGAAATATCCGCACCGGCTCCTGGTTGATCAGACAAATGACGGTGGCAGGGGAGGGTTGAGAGCGGTTCGCCCTTCCTTTCGCGGCGGAATTCCTCCTGCTTACTGCGATGCCGGGGAGTGTCGCGCTTCCAGCGCCTCCAACACCGCATGCATGACCTTGTTGATATGGGTAAAGCGCTGCTCATCCGCCAGCATTTCACTTTCGGACTGGACATAGGGGGAGGAATCCAGCTCATCCCGGCAGTTCTCGATGAGTGCGGCGGCGGCCTCTCTGGTCGTCTCGAGATGAAACTGAAAGCCGACAACGCGATCATGCAGGATGAACGCCTGGTTTTTGCATGCCTTGCTCGAAGCCAATGGTGTTGCCGCTTGTGGAATCTCAAAAGTGTCGCCATGCCAGTGAAAGGCCTCGGTCTGTTCCGGTATCGCCTTTGCCAGAACAGTGGTGGCGGCTTCGGGTAAACGCTGGATCGGGAACCAGCCGATTTCCCGGTGCCTGTTTTTGAACACTTTTGCGCCCAGGGCATCCGCAATCAGTTGCGCCCCGAGGCAGATACCCAAAACGGTTTTTTCCGCCGCGATCGCATCCTTGATAAAGGCTTTCTCGGCTTCCAGCCAGGGATAACGAGCCTCATCATAAATGCCCATGGGTCCCCCCATGATGATCAGCCAGTCGATTTCCTCAAGTGTTGGTAACGGTTCCCCCTGGTACAGGCGCGTGAGGGTGATCACATGCCCCTTTTGCCGCAATGCCGGCTCGATACTGCCCAATCCCTCAAACGGCACGTGCTGCAGATAGTGAACTCTCAACGGTGTCCTCGCTCGTCTTTTGGATGTTGTGCTGAAGGTCAATTGCCAGGTTCTTCACGGAACAGCCGCAGAAACAGGTTTGCCGCAAGGATAAACACACCGGCGAGCAGCCCGCCAACGCCGACAGCGGTGAATAATTTGGTCAGAAAATACTCGTGCGCCGCATCGCGTCCCAGCGAAGGGGCGAGCAGGAACATGGTAAACCAGGCAAGCGGGTAAAAGGCGCTCAGTCCAATCAAAATGGCCGTGATGCTTTTCAGTTTTGTTTTCAGATCAGAAAACATCAGCAGAATAATCAAGCCAAGGGAAAAAGCCGATATGCCAGTGGCATGAAAATGAGCCCGCTGTGCATAACGCCAGATTTTCTCCTCGCTTTTAGTGTCATGCACTTGCGGATGGGCCTGGATGCCCGCAGCGATATAGTTTTGGTAACTCTCCTCACTTACCCCGAATGAAACACCCATGCCGATTCCAAACACAAGGCACAAGAGAACCAATGCCAGCCCAATCCTTATTTTTTCCAGTTCTTTAAACATTTTTCGCCTCCGGTTGCCTGGTGATCGGTACAACTGGCCCGATAAATTAAGATCAGATTGTTGTATTTACTGCTGGGTAATCCCGCTGTTCATTGCAGGAACAGCTTGATAATAAACTTGATGGAAAAACCCAGTACCCCCACCATCAGTCCAAGAAAAAGCACAAACATGCCGAATTTTCCTGCTTTGGCATCCTTGCCGAGGCGATAGACGATAAAGGCCATATAACACATCAGAACTATCAGCCCGACAGGCAAACCATATTCTGTCAGTTGTGCATCGGTGATCATTGATTTTCCGCAAAATGGCAGGTGGTGACAAGCATGATGATGATAATCGAGCCTCAGGGGAAAAACCAGTATCTGCTGTGTTACAGAGTGATCCCGGGAAAGTGTTGTGATGGCAAATGTGCGGGTTTTTCGCTGCTGGCTCTTTCAGGGTGATGGCGGCACTGTCTTGGTGCCGATGATTTGTCTGGGTATTTTTATAAAAGAAATACCGTCGCCAGACCGAGGAAAACAAAAAAGCCCATTACATCGGTGATGGTGGTGAGCACCACACTGCCGCCAAGGGCGGGATCCGCGCCAAGTTTGCGTAACAGCAGAGGGATGGTGGCGCCCGCAATCGCGGCAATCAGCAGGTTGATGATGATTGCTGCGCCGATAACCAGGCCGAGTGCCTCGTTGTGGAACCAGAAATTGGCAATCCCTGCAAGCACAACGGCCCAGATGAGCCCGTTCCAGGCACTCACCCAGAGTTCCTTGCTGAGCAAGCGGCGCGCATTGCTGCCGCTGATCTGTCCCAGGGCGATACCGCGGATCACGAGGGTCAGGGTCTGGCTGCCGGCGATTCCACCCATGCTGGCGATGATGGGCATGAGAATGGCGAGTGCCACGATCTGTTGAATGGTATTTTCAAAAAGGCCGATGACCCATGAGGCGAGCAGGGCGGTGAGCAGGTTGATACCCAACCAGACAGCACGGCGTTTGGTGCTGATGAAGACCGGGGCGAACATGTCTTCTTCTTCATTCAACCCCGCCATGCTCATCAGTGAGTGTTCCGCATCGTCGCGGATCACATCCACTACGTCATCGATGGTGATACGGCCAAGCAGTATGCCGTTGACATCCACTACCGGTGCAGAAATCAGGTCACGGTGCTCGAAACGGCTTGCCACTTCACGTGCGGGTGTTTCGGCCGGGATGGCTTCTTCATCCTTGCTCATGATGTCTGCAACCATCACATCGGGATCGGTGGTTAGCAGTGTGGTCAACGGCAACAGCCCCAGGTAATGGCCTTCCCGATCCACCACGAAGAGGTTATCGGTGGATTTGGGGATTTCCCCCCGGCGCCGCAGGTACCGCAGCACCACATCGAGCTGGATATCCGCACGCACCGTGATAGTGTCGACGTTCATCAGACCGCCGGCGGTGTCCTCATCGTAGGAGAGGACGGAACGCAGCCGGTCGCGGTCCTGCTGCTCCATGGTCAGCAACAGTTCCTGGATGACGTCCTGCGGCATTTCCGGCAGGATGTCGGCCAGATCGTCCGTTTCGAGCGTTTCTGTGGCCGCAACCAGTTGGTCCGGCTCCATGCGGTTGATGAGGGAGGCCCGGACCTCTTCATTGAGGTTGGTGAGGATCTCACCGTCGCTTTCACGTGGAATGTGTTCCCACACGGCGGCTCGTTGATCGGCGGGGAGGGATTCCAGCAGGTGGGCAATTTCTGCCGGGTGCATTTCTTCAAGCAGCTGTTCGATCTGCTCTGTATCGCCCTCGCGCAGTATCTCGGTAATGCTTTCCAGATTATCCCGGGGTTCTTCTTTTTGTTGTATATCAGCCATGCCTGCCGCCTCGTCGAGTCAGGCAAAGTGTAACAGGCTGGTTATAAAAATGGGAGGAATTGCTTTAAAGGATTGTTCCAGACTATGGTTTTGTAACGGTTTTGTTACATTCGAAAAAAGGAAAGGTTTTCCTGCGAGTAGGGGAGAGTTTCAGTTTTCCTCGTCAAAGCGGTTTTTGATGAGGTTACACAATTGTGTTGCCGCATCGGCTTGATCCGGTCCGTCCACCTCCAGTTCCAGCAGCGTGCCCTGGGAAGCGGCGAGCATCATCACGCCCATGATGCTCTTGCCGTTGACGCGGGTGGTATCGTTAACCAGGTGAATGTCTGATTGAAAGCTGGAGGCAAGGGTGACGAATTTGGCGGCTGCGCGTGCGTGTAATCCGAGTTTGTTGATGATTTCCACTTGTTGGCGGATCATGATTTTTTTCCACAATGGCACGGTACCACGCCATCCTGGCCGCCACTGATGGCTTTTTCAGTCAGTTCGCTCAAGCTCAGCGCGGGATAGTTCAATACGCGGATCAGCATGGGTAGATTGAGTCCGGCGACGACATTGATATTTTTATTTGCCAGTTCGCAGGCGATGTTGCTGGGGGTGGCACCATAAAGATCGGTGAGCACCAGTACGCCGTCGCTTTGTTCGGTATCTGACAAGGTGGTGCGGATCTGTTCCAGCGTACTGTCCGGTTCGCAATTGAGAGCGATGCTGAAAATCTCTGTCGGCAACGGGCTGCCGCCAAGGATGGAAACCGCCGTATCAAACAGCGATTGGCCGATGTTCCCGTGGGTGATGATCAGCAGTCTGACACTCATGCCAACTCCCGATGGCGGGTTATGACACCTTCTCTGTGTTGCTGGAAATAGTGACCGAGTTTTTCCGCCATGTAGACAGAGCGGTGCTGCCCGCCGGTGCAGCCGATCGCAACGGTGATGTAACTGCGGTTGTCCGCTTCAAAGCAGGGTATCCAGGTTTCCAGCAGGCGGCGAATGTCCTCGAACATATTTATCACATCACTGTGTTGTTCCAGATAGTCGATGACTTCCTGATCATGCCCGGTAAGTGCGCGCAGTTCCGGAACCCAGTGAGGATTGGGGATGCACCGGATGTCGAAGACAAAGTCGGCATTTACCGGAATGCCGTGTTTGTAACCGAACGACTCGAACAAAATGGAAAGGCCGGCATGCTCGCTGCCGGTCACCCGGTGGCGGATGAGATCGCGTAACTGATGAATGTTGGTCTGGCTGGTGTCGATGATCAGATCGGCGGTGCCGGCGATATTTTCGAGCAGGACCTGTTCCTTGATAATCGCCTCACGCAACGGCACCTCGTCATTGCTCAGGGGGTGGCGCCGGCGGGTTTCACTGAAGCGTTTCAGCAGGGTGGCATTGTCGGCCTTGAGAAAAAAAACCTCGGTGTGTAAATCCCGCTGTTTCAGGTGTTTGAGTATGGTGGGAAAATAGGTCAGTTCGCGTGTAAGGTTGCGCGCATCGATACCAACGGCAAAATTGGTTTGACGCCCGTTCTGGTGGTCAAAAAGCTGATCGGCAAGCGCAGGCAACATGCCAATTGGCAGGTTATCGATGCAGTAATAGCCGAGATCCTCAAGCACGTGCAAGGCAATACTTTTGCCCGAGCCGGAGAGGCCACTGATGATGATCAGTTTCATTTGCTCTGCATGTTAATCGCGTGTTGTTGACGTTTGATGAAATCTTCAGCCGCATTGTAGCCATTCAGGTACAAGACATGATTACGTACCGCTGCTTCAATTATAACGGCCAGATCGCGTCCGGGTGCAACAGGCAATATTACCTCAGGAATATCCACATCGAGAATGCGCCGGCTGCGCTGTCTGCTATCCAGCCGGTCGATCGGCTGGCTGGCCTTGTCCGGCGGCTGGATCTGGATGATGAGGTGCAGGCGCTTGTTGGCGAGGACGGAATGGCTGCCGTACATTGCACGAATATTCAGGATACCGAGACCGCGTACTTCCATGAAATCGGCCAGGAGGGTGGGGCAGTATCCGTGGATCACCCCGGGAGCGCTGTGGCGGAATTCCGTGGCATCATCGGCAATCAGGCGATGGCCACGGCTGAGCAACTCCAGTGCCAGTTCACTTTTACCGACACCACTGGGACCGGTCAGAAGGATGCCGAGCCCCATCACTTCCATAAAAACACCGTGCAGAATCGATTTTTCCGAGAGCAGTTTGCTTAAATTGTAGCGCAAATGATCGATGACACGGTTGGTTTCCAGCGGGGTGCTCAGTAAGGGGGTCTGGCTCTCGTCGGCACGTTGGACAATCTGTTCCGGAGGAGTCACCCCTTCGGTGATGATAAGCATCAGTGGTTTTTCCTGGAACAGCCTGTCGAGGGCGTCCTCGCGGGAATTTTTGCCAAGGGCATTGAGGTACTCAATCTCGGTGTTGCCCATCACCTGGATAAAACAGGGGCGGATGAGGTTGAGGTGGCCGACCAGGGCAGTGAGATGGCGCTGGTATTTGTCCCGGTCGAGCTGCCGTCTGCCCCCTGCTTCTCCTGCCACCCAGCTTAGTTCCAGCGGTTTTTGGTGTTGCTCGAAGACGAACTGGGCGGTAACCGGGGTTGTCATTGTCTCAGGGTTTGTTTTGCCAGTCCTTTATCAGACTGAGGATCGTTTCGGGATCCTTGGCGGCGCGGATCTTCTGGCGGAATTTTTCGTCCTGAAACAGATTTGCCAGCATTGCAAGGATTTGCAGGTGGTCTTCGGTGGCGTTTTCCGGAACCAGCAGGGCAAACAGCAAGTCCACCGGCTGGTTGTCGATGGCGTCAAAGTCGACGCCGTGTTGCAGATGGATCAGCGCTGCCGTGGTATGGTCGGTGTTTTTTAAGCGGCCATGGGGTATCGCTACCCCATAGCCGATTCCGGTACCACCCAAGCGTTCCCTCGATAACAGGCTGTTAAAGATTTCATCCTGGCTGATTGACGACTGATCATGGGCGATAAGCTCGCTGAGCTCCTCCAGCGCACGTTTTTTACTCTGTGCGCTGACATTACAGGCAATGCGATCAGGTGTAAGAAAATCAGTTAACTGCATGGTGGTCTGTTCGGGTTTTTGTTAACCGTGGTTGTGTTTGATGTTGGCACCTTCACTGCGGTGGTGATCGGTGAGTTTTTCCTTGTGTTTTTTGATCTGGCGATCAAGCTTGTCTACCAGGGCATCTATGGCAGCATACATGTCTTCGTTTTCAGCATCGGCAAACAGGTTGCCGCCGCTGATGTGTAAGGTTGCTTCGGCTTTTTGGCGCAGTTTTTCCACGCTGAGGATAACATGGACATTCGTTACGTGATCAAAATGTCTTTCAAGTTTTTCCAGCTTTTGGCTGACGTAATCATGCAGGGGTGGAGTTACATCAATATGATGGCCGGTAACGTTGAGTTGCATGAGAGTCTCCTTTGGTTAGGCAAGTCGCTTTCGTTCATTGGAAGGTGGGATGGCCATTGCCTCACGGTATTTGGCCACGGTACGTCGTGCGACATTAATGCCCTGTTCCGCCAAAACAGAGGCAAGCTTGTTGTCGCTGTATGGTTTGTTCGGGGGTTCAGTCGCAATCAGTTTTTTTATCAAGGCTCGTATTGCGGTTGCGGAGCATTCTCCGCCATCGCTGGTGGAGACATGACTTGAGAAAAAATATTTCAGTTCAAAAATGCCACGCGGGGTATGCATGTATTTTTTGCTTGTCACACGTGAAATGGTGGATTCATGCATCCCCACTTCTTCGGCGATGTCATGCAATACCAGTGCTTTCATCGCTTCTTCACCCCGCTCGAGAAAGTCAATCTGGCGCCCGACGATGCTGGTGGCGACCTTGAGCAGGGTTTCGTTACGGCTCATCAGGCTTTTGATGAACCAGCGTGCTTCCTGCAGGTGACTTTTCAGGCAGGTGTTGTCCTCACTGTTTTGTCCCTGTTTGATCAGGCTGGCATAGTGCGGGTTGACGCGCAGGCGTGGTGAAGCCTCGGGGTTGAGCTCCACTCGCCATTTGTTGTTGACCTTGGTGACGATTACATCGGGAATAATATATTCCGGCTGGCTGTTGGTGATCTGGCTGCCCGGCCGCGGGTTGAGTGACTGGATCAGATGCAGGATCTCTTTCAACTCGGTTTCCGAGACTTTCATGCGGCGGATCAGTTGGTTATATTCCCGCTCAGCCAGAAGATCAAAATAGTTGTCCACCAGTTCAATCGCTTTCTCCAGCCAGGGTGATTCCAGCGGGAACTGTTTAAGCTGCAGTAACAGGTTTTCCTGCAAATCACGTGCACCGACGCCGGCTGGATCAAAGTTCTGAATACGGTGCAATACCGCTTCCACTTCCTCTTCTTCGATTTCCAGTTCATCCGAGAGGGCCTGGTGAATCTCGGCGGTGCTGATGCCGAGATAACCGTCCTCATTGATGCTGTCGATGATAAATTCGGCAATGGTGCGATCGGTGTCGCTGAAAGGGGTCAGCTGCATTTGCCAGCGAAGGTATTCCTGCAGGCTTTCGCCGCTGGGAGCGGAATATTCGAACTCATGGTTGTCGTTGCTGCTTCCGGCGGAGGTGGCCGGCGTGGCAATGTTGTCGTAGATATCATCCCAGTTGCTGTCTACCGGAAGATCCTCGGGAATGTCATTTTCACCGGCGGCGCTGGTTTCGTCGACGGCTTCCTCATTACTTTCGCTTTCGCTTGTATTAATCTGGCTGTTGTCGTTGTTTTCGTCCTCGATTTCCAGCATCAGGTTGGAATCGAGTGCTTCCTGGATCTCGGTTTTGAGTTCAAGCGTTGACAGTTGCAGCAGCCTGATGGCTTGCTGTAACTGAGGGGTCATGGTCAATTGTTGACCGAGTCGGAGTTGTAAGGCCTGTTTCATATAGTTGTGGTTGAAATACTGCTTTGTCTGGTTTGTAACCAGCCATTTCTAATTCTAGCGTATATCCTGCACGATTGCAGGATGCCGGTCATTCACAGGCGGAAGTGATCACCAAGATAAACCTTACGGACTTGTTGGTTATTTAACAGGTCATCAGGTTGACCCTGCGCGATTACCTCACCTGCATTCATGATATAGGCGCGTTCACAAATCCCAAGGGTTTCCCGCACGTTATGATCCGTGATCAGTACGCCGATGTCACGCTCTTTGAGGTGACGGATTATACTCTGAATATCCAGAACTGAAATCGGGTCAACCCCGGCAAAGGGTTCATCCAGCAGGATGAAGCGTGGCTCCATCGCCAGCGCCCGGGCGATTTCCACCCGGCGGCGCTCACCGCCGGAGAGGCTCATGCCCGGATTGTTGCGAATGTGGCTGATATGCAGCTCATCCAGCAATTCTTCCAGTTTTTGTTCGCGTTGAAAATCGTCGAGGTCCTTGCGTAATTGCAATACCGCAAGAATGTTGTCGCTGGCGGACAATTTTCGGAATACCGAGGCTTCCTGGGGCAGGTAACCGATCCCCATGTGGGCCCGCACATGCATCGGCAGGTGGGTGATCTCGGTGTCATCCAGGGTGATCCGTCCGGCATCCGCCTTGATCAGGCCGACAACGATATAAAACGAGGTGGTCTTGCCGGCGCCGTTGGGACCGAGCAGTCCGACCACTTCGCCGCTGGAGATGTCCAGGGAGACTGCCTCGACAACATGCCTGCCTTTGTAGGATTTGGCCAGTTCCTGGGCGCGTAGGGTGCTCATGGTTGTTCTTTGGTTTCGTTGGATTTTTCTTGCGGTACGATCGTGATGTTGACCCGTTCGTCGCCGCGGTCGCTCTTGCGGCCACTGATGGTGCTGGTCCGGGTATTGTACTGGAGATAGTCGCCGCTGAAATGATTCAACCCCTGTTCCACCTCGGCCTTGTGCCGCAGATAAAGCAGGTTCTTGTTTACATCGTATTCCATTTTACCGGCACGGGATTTGACCAGCTTTTTGCCCTCTTCCGGTTGTTGTTGAAAGGTAGCCGGATTGCCGATGACAATAATGCGCTTCAGGATGTCGTCTTGCATGTATACGGTGACGTCATCACCGGTCACCCGCAGGGTGCCCTGGACGATCACCACGTTCCCCTGATAGTGACTGAAACCTTTCTTTTCGTTGATGGTTATGCGATCGGCCTTGATGTTGATGGGTTGTTTCCGGTCCGACTCCAGTGCCGTTGCCGGCAGTGCCGCAAGCCACAAGCCCAGGGAGAGCATAATCATAGCGAGAGGTTTAGGGTGATACATAGGTTCCCTCTCCTTCGGCGAGCAGTTCCATGCGGCCTTCTGCAAGGTAAACGCGTATTCCCTTGCCGCGCAGTTGGCTGCCGTTGCTTTTCAGCAAAACCCTGGCGTCGGTTTCGGCATATTCCTCCTGCGGCAGGATCAGCAGGTCGCGGGTAAACAGTTCGGCCTTGGCGTATCGCCGGCTGGCGGGCCGGATCATGGTGACGCGGCCGTCGAGGTGAATAAGATCGCCGCGGTTCAGGATGCGCCCCTGTTCGGAGGTGATGCGCCAGGGCGGCAGTTTGTCCTTGCGGTGGATCCGCATGCGGGGCTGGAGCAGTTTGACGCTGCCGTCATCAGGGTAGTGCTCCACCTTTTGGGCCTTGAGCCGGTAGCGGGGCAGTCCTGCGGCGTTGATTACGGTGGCGGTTGCCTCCTCGAGAAAATAATCGGGTTCATGGCGCACGGCCTGCTGGTCCGCCTGTTGTTTGGGTTTGAATGCGGTGAGCAACCAGCTGCTGTAGGCTGCAATCAGCACTACAGCAAGCAGGATGATCAAATAGTGCAGACGGGTCATGTGAGAAATGAGTTGAGTTGCGCGTCCAGCGTGTTTTGTGCCTCCATCAGCAACTCGCAAACATCACGGGCTGCGCCGCGGCCTCCTGCGTGAGGGGTCTGCCAGTGGGCATGCTGTTTCGCCAGGGGGTGGGCGTCCTGCACGGCGATGGCGAGACCGACGCGGCGCATTACCGGCAGATCCACCACGTCATCCCCCACGTAGGCGGTGTGTTCCATACCAATGTTCAATTCAGCGATCAGCTCTTCCATCGCGTTGAGTTTGTCCAGTCGTCCCTGGTAGATGTACTGAATCCCCAGGTTTGCCATGCGGTGTTTGACCACTTCCGAGGTGCGGGCGGTGATAATGCCGATTTCGACCCCCGAACGGTGCAGTAGTTTCATTCCCAGGCCGTCACGTGAGTGAAATGCCTTGTATTCCTGCCCGTCGTCGCCGAGGAAGAGACTGCCATCGGTCAATACCCCGTCAACATCGAAGACGACCAGTTTGATCTGCGCTGCTTTTTCCAGGATATCTTTCATACCTGTCCTCGCTATACCACTCCGGCACGGAGCAGGTCATGCATGTTCAATGCGCCGATCAGGCGCCGGTTTTCATCAACGACCGGCAGGGCGTTGATGCGTTTGTTGTCCATCAATTGCAGTGCCTCGGCCGCCAGTTGCTCCGACTGGATGGTGGTGCAATCAGGGGTCATGCATTCTCCTATGTTGAGGCTGTGGACATCCACTTGTCCATGATCCAGGACGCGCCGCAGGTCGCCGTCGGTGAAAACGCCGGCTACTTCCCCTTCGGGGGTGACCACCACTGTCATACCCAGCCCTTTGCGGGTCATTTCCACCAGGGCATCGCTGAGGGGGGCCGATGCGGCGACGCGGGGAATGTCATCCCCGGTGTGCATGATGTCCTTGACGTGCAGTAACAGCCGTTTTCCCAGGCGGCCGCCAGGGTGGGAGCGGGCGAAGTCGTTGGCAGTGAAGCCGCGGGATTCGAGCAGGGAGACGGCGAGGGCATCACCCATCACCAGGGTAACGGTAGTGCTGGCAGTGGGGGCCAGGCCCAGTGGGCAGGCCTCCTTGGTGACGCTGACATCGAGGTTGATATCGGATTCCCGGGCCAGACGTGATTCGGGGTTGCCGGTGAGGCTGATCAAGGGGACCCCCAGCCGTTTGATCAGGGGTAAAATGGTCAGGATCTCCTCGGTTTCACCCGAATTGGAGAGGGCCAGCACCACATCCCGGGAGGTGATCATGCCCAGATCGCCGTGGCTGGCCTCGCCAGGGTGCACAAAAAATGCCGGTGTTCCGGTGCTCGCCAGGGTTGCGGCGATTTTCCCGCCGATATGCCCCGATTTGCCCATGCCGGTGACGACAATGCGCCCCTTGCACTGCAGCATGTATTCACAGGCGGTGGCGAAATGTTCATCGAGGCGCTGGCCAAGTGCCTGTACCGCTTCGATCTCGGTATCGATGACCGCGCGGGCCAGATTGAGGACTTTTTCTTTGTTCATGCGATGGCCTAGGCGGCGACAGGATATCCCAGTTCGGCCAGCCTGGCGTGGATTGCCGCGGTATCGATATCTTCGCCCTGTATCCGGACCGTGCCGTTGGCCACATCGACCTCAATGCCGCTAACCCCTTTCATGTTTTTCAGTCCGTCCTGAATTGCGCTGGCGCAGCCACCGCATTTGACGTTTTCCACTTTCAGTTCAAGAGATGCCATGGTGGTTTTCTCGTCCGTTATTGTTTAATACTAATATATAAAGTAACCATATAGGCAGTATAGCCGCCGAGCAGCAGCAACCCCTCCAGCCGGTTGATGCGTCCATCACCGCGGAAGCCATAGGCCATGACAAACATCGCAATGCTAAGACCGATCATGAACGGAAAGTCACGGCTGAGGATCTCCGGCTCCAGCACATGCGGTGATATCAGCCCCGGCAGACCGAGTACCGCCAGGAGATTGAACATATTGGAACCGATTACATTGCCGATGGCAATGTCCGGCTCTTTTCTGAGGGCACTCATGACGGAGGCGGCCAGTTCCGGCAGGCTGGTGCCGATGGCAACAATGGTCAGGCCGATGACCAGATCACTGATCCCCAGGGCATGGGCGATGTTTACCGCCCCCCAGACGAGAATGCGGGAGCTGCCGAGCAGCAGCAGCATGCCCACTATCAGCCAGAAGAGAGCTTTGCCCGTGGTGAGATGGGGGATCTCACTTTCGAACTCCCTTTCCATCGGATCATGGTTCTGCCGCAGACCCATGCGGATCATCCAGTAAAGCAACGCACCCAGGCCGCCCATGAGGATGAGGCCGTCCGGGCGGCTCAGTTCCCCATCCATGACCAGCAATAGCGCAACCAGCATGATGGCGAACATCAACGGGTACTCGCGCCGCAGGGTTTCGGATTTGACACACAATGGTGTAATCAGGGCGGTGGCGCCCAGCACCAGGGCGATGTTGGTGATATTGGAGCCGAGGGCATTGCCCACCCCCAGCGCCGGATTGCCCTGCATGGCGGCCATTACCGAGACCAGGATCTCCGGTGCCGAGGTGCCGATACCGACGATGGTCAGGCCGATGATCAACGGGGAAACCCCGAAATTGCGTGCGGTGGCGGCGGCGCCATGGACAAAGCGATCGGCGCCCCACACCAGCAGGGCAAAGCCGCTGATCACGGCAAACAGGGAGAGAAGGAGCGAAGTATCCATGGCAACGACTTAAATTCAGATCAGGTGGAAGATTGCGAACTAGGGCGAGGGCGGGACATTCGTTTGCTTCGCTTTGTTATTTTTTTCCAGTTCCAATTCCAGTTCCAGCTCCATCTCGAGTTCCTTGTCCGAAGCGGGTTCCAGGCCCGGGCCTTCCTCAGGAGGAGGGTTGCCATCATAAATCAAATTGCGGCGGTATTGCAGATAAGAGTCACGGGTGAAAATATAGGGATCGAATGCCGCCTGATCGATGAATTCCGTGGTCGAGAGTAAATTCGCACGCAGATCAATGAAGCGCAGGCCCACCGAAGCCAGACTGACGGCTTCATCGGTTACCAGGCCCCGAAAGGTGGGGTGGGTATAAATGTCCACCGGCAGGGCGGCGGCGTCACGTACGGTGCTTGCCCCGAGGAAGGGCAGCACCAGGTATGGTCCGTTCGGTACCCCCCAGGCGGCCAGGGTCTGGCCGAAATCCTCATTGTGTTTCGGCAACTCCATATAGGTGGCTACATCAAAAATGCCAAAGAGGCCCAAGGTGGTGTTCCACACCAGCCGGGAAAGATCCGATGCGGCCTGTTCAAACTTGAATTGCAAAACATCGTTCAGCAGGACGATCACGTCCTGCAGGTTGTCGAAAAAGTTATGTATCCCCGTTTGCACGGGTTTGGGAACATAATCCCGATAGGTTTCCGCCACCGGGCGTATCACCGCATCGTCCACGGTGGTATTAAACTTGTGCATTGCGCGGTTATAGGATTCAAAGGGATCGCGCTCATCCGGCGGGCCGGGTACGCTGGCACAGCCGCTGAGCAAAAACAGTATCAGCCCGGTGAGCAGGAATCGCTGAGAGATTGTGGTCAGTTGAGGCAAGTGAATCTGCAAGTGTTATTCTTTAATGGTTGAAATTGAGTAGCTGGAAAGTATAGTCGTAAATTTTTTAACGTGCCTCCGTTTTTGTTGCACCACAACGGCGGCAGCGGTATCGGCTTACCATTTTCCCCTGTTTTACATCAAATGGGTTGTCTTTGACGATTTCCCATTTGTGGAATCCGCTTTTGCACAAGGTTTTGCCCTTGTGTTTATCCTTGGCGCGGGTTTTCTTGAATGTGATGACTTCGCCCATAACGGATCCGGTATTAATTGATGTCTTATCGGGAGCGCACGCGTATTATTCCATATTTTCACAGTGCAAGGTAACACGCCCGATGAAACGTGATTATCCCATACTAATAGGCGCTTGTGGCTGGGATCACAGCGGTTGGCAGGATACTTTCTACCCGGCGGATCTGCCGGCGGATTGGCGGCTTGGTTATTATGCCAATGAATTTCCACTGGTGTTGATCAGGGCCGAGGCGTGGCAGGGGGAGATGGCGGCCGCAGATGTGTGGCTGGAAAGCAGTGATGACTCCTTCCGCTTCGTTTGTGAAATTCCATTAGAGGCGACGGACGACATCCCGCGTTGGCAGGCAAGGGTCTCACCCCTGGGGGATCGGCTTGCCGGTGTGTTGCTGCAATGTGGAAACGAAAACAGCGAGGCAATGCTGGCGCAATGGCTGGATAAGTGGGGGGGGATATCAGCGGTGTGTGTGGATTTCGGGCATCGCCGGGTGGACAGCGCCATTACCGATATGCTCAGGCAGCGCGGCACCGGCTGGTGCTGGCATGGAGAAACGGAAGCGGACGGCCTGATGATCGGCACCCTTGCAATCGCACGTATAAAAAGCGAGAACTGTGATCCGAAGGTGTTACGTCACTTGCTTGAGACCTGTTTGCGCGCCGTCGATGAACATCGCCAGATGGTGTTGCTGTTTGAGGGAACACCGCCGGATGTGAAGGTCATGCGCGATGCGGGGATGATTCTGGATTTGCTGTAGGGTGAATTTTACAGCGCCTGCTGATGCAAAACTTCTTCCAGGCAACAGCACCCCCATTGTCAACAAAGGCTCACTGCGTCAAAATGCCCGCAGCTCAACAATAAATCCTGATAATGACCGATAACGACACATCCCTGGTGCAAATCCGTGATCTGCATTTTTCCCGTGGAAACCACATGATCTTCGATGGTGTGGATCTGGAAATCCGCCGTGGGCGGATCACGGCGATCATGGGGCCGAGCGGCACCGGCAAGACCACCCTGCTCCGCCTGATCGGCGGGCAGTTGAAACCGCAAACGGGATCGGTGGTGGTGGATGGTGAAGAGGTGAACACCTTGCGGCTCGGACCGTTGTATCAGTTACGCAAGCGCATGGGGATGTTGTTCCAGAACGGTGCCCTGCTGACGGACATGAACGTCTTTGACAATATTGCCTATCCCTTGCGTGAACACACCCGTATGAGCGAATCGTTGATCCGCACACTGGTGTTGATGAAACTCGAGGCTGTGGGTCTGCGCGGTGCCCGTAATCTGATGCCGAGTGAACTCTCCGGCGGCATGGCGCGCCGCGTCGCCCTGGCGCGCGCCATTGCGCTGGATCCCATGATGATGATGTACGATGAACCGTTCACCGGCCAGGATCCGATTTCCATGGGCGTGCTGGTGCGCTTGATCCGCACACTGAACGATGCACTTGGTTTGACCAGCATTATCGTTTCGCATGATATTGCCGAGACCTGCGCCATTGCCGATGACATCTACCTGTTGTCGGGCGGCAAGGTCGTGGCCCATGGCACCGCAGAGGAACTGGATCATTCCGATTCGGCCTGGGCGCAACAGTTTCTCAAGGGTGAGCCGGATGGACCGGTGCCGTTTCATTATCCCGCCCCCGACTATTTCGACGATCTGATGAGCATGCAGGAGGCAGGGCGCTGATGCTGGAAAGTCTGCAACGGCTTGGACGCAAAGGGCTGGCTTTTTTCCAGCGCCTCGGCCGCGGGCATATCCTCTTATGGGACATCCTCGCCGGGTTGTCGAGCCTGCTGCCCCGTCCGCACCTGGTAATCGTCCAGGTCTATTCGGTCGGGGTGTTGTCATTGTTGATCATCCTGGTTTCCGGCCTGTTTGTGGGGATGGTGCTGGGTCTGCAGGGCTATAACACCCTGGTGAACTTCGGTGCCGAGGAATCACTGGGGACGGTGGTGGCCCTCTCCCTGGTGCGGGAACTGGGGCCGGTGGTAACCGCGCTGCTGTTTGCCGGCCGGGCCGGCTCGGCATTGACGGCGGAAATCGGTTTGATGAAAGCCACCGAGCAGCTTTCCGCCATGGAAATGATGGCGGTCGATCCGGTAAAACGCACCCTTGCGCCGCGCTTCATGGCGGGGTTTATTTCCATGCCGCTGCTGGCTGCAATCTTCAGCGCAGTCGGCGTGCTTGGGGGCTATTTCGTGGGCGTCGGTTTGCTCGGCGTGGATGAGGGCGCCTACTGGTCGCAGATGCAGGACAATGTGGATATTTATGACGATATTCAAAACGGGGTGATTAAAAGTCTGGTGTTCGGCTTCGTCGTCAGCTGGATTGCCATTTTTGAAGGGTATGACTGTATCCCCACATCGGAAGGGGTCAGCCGGGCGACCACCCGCACCGTGGTGCACTCGGCCTTGGCGATCCTCGGTTTGGACTTTATTCTTACAGCACTCATGTTCGGAGATTGATCATGACGAGAAGAACAATTGAAATCTGGGTTGGGGTTTTCATCGCCGGTGGCATCGCCGCGCTGTTCATGCTGGCGATGAAAGTCAGTAACCTCTCGACGTATACCGGAAACGAGGGGTTTGAGGTCACCGCCCGTTTTGAAGACATCAGCGGGCTGAAAGTGCGTTCACCCGTCACAATGTCCGGGGTGCGCATCGGCCGGGTGACAAAAATTGACTTCGATGATCAGGCGCTGCAGGCGGTGGTCACCATGAGAATCGATCGCCAGCACAAAACCTTGCCGAAGGATTCCACCGCCAGTATCTATACTGCCGGCTTGCTGGGGGAGAAATATATCGGACTGGAAGCGGGCGGGGAGGAGGAGAGCCTGCAGCAGGGGGACGAGATCCAGCTTACCCAGGATTCCCTCGTACTGGAAAAACTCATCGCGCAGTTTGTTTCCAGTTTCATCGAGAGCGGCGGCAAGAGTAAGGCCGAATAGGCCACATTATTTGTTCATGAATTCTCCCCAAATCGAAAAACTGGACGATACCACCTTCCGGCTCAATGGTGAGCTGAACATGTATTCGGTGCCGCAAATGCTGAACGCCATCTCGGCGCCGCTCTCCACCGGGCCGGGGGAGTTATGTATTGATTTGGGGGGCGTGAGCCGCAGCGACAGCGCCGGCCTGGCGCTGCTGGTGGAATGGATGCGTCAAGCGAAGGAACGGCAGGTGAAGCTGCGTTTTCGCAACCTGCCGTTACAATTGCGGGAAATCGCCCGTATCAGCGATCTGCTCTCCCTTCTTCCCCTGGATTGAGGCGGAAACGGCTGTTTTCGCCCGGATATCCCGCTTTCGGCTATCGGTTTTATACCGACACAGGCTACAATAGCGCCCGTTTTTGTTTTGCAACCCCGGGTGGAACCAGATGAATCCTGATGAAATCAAACAGCGTATCGCCGCCGGACTGCCTGACTGTGAAATAACCGTCAGCGGGGATGGCAGTCATTTTGAAGCCATCGTCGTGGGTGATGTCTTTGCCGGCAAATCACCGGTAAAAAAACAGCAAATGGTATACGCCACGGTGAATGAGCTCATCACCAGTGGCGCCCTGCATGCACTGACCATCAAGGCCTACACCCCGCAAGAGTGGGAAAAAGCCCGCAAACTGCAAGTGTCCTGAGCGTCGAAGGCTGATCGTTAAAAATGGATAAGTTACTCATTTCCGGTGGTGCCACCCTCGATGGTGAAATCCGGATCTCCGGTGCGAAGAATGCCGCCCTGCCGATCATCGTTGCCACCCTGCTGGCCGATGAGCCGGTGACGGTGTGTAATATTCCGCATCTGAACGACATCACCACCACGATGGAACTGCTGGGACGCATGGGGGTTACCATCACCATGAACGAAATGATGAGCATCGAGGTGGATGCCTCGAGCATAGAGCATTTTGTTGCCCCCTATGAGCTGGTGAAGACCATGCGTGCCTCCATCCTGGTGCTGGGACCGCTGCTGGCCCATTTCGGCCAGGCCGAGGTCTCCCTGCCGGGAGGGTGTGCTATCGGTTCGCGGCCGGTCAATCTGCACATTCACGGTCTGCAGGCAATGGGTGCCGATATCAGTGTGGAGAACGGCTATATCAAGGCGCGGGCGAAACGGCTCAAGGGTGCCAAGATCGTGCTGGATCTGGTGACCGTGACCGGTACGGAAAACCTGATGATGGCAGCTACCCTGGCGGACGGAACCACCATTATCGAAAATGCGGCGCGGGAACCCGAAGTGACCGATCTGGCAAACTGTCTGAATGAAATGGGGGCGCAAATCGAGGGAGCGGGAACCGACGTCATCACCATTCATGGAGTTGAACGACTGCACGGCACCACCTATAACGTGTTACCCGACCGGATCGAGACCGGCACCTTTCTGGTTGCCGCTGCCATCACCGGCGGACGGGTCAAACTCAAGGATACGGATCCCACCACGCTGGATGCGGTACTGGCCAAACTGGCCGACGCCGGCGCACAGATTGAAACGGGTAAGGACTGGATCAGCCTGGATATGCAGGGCAAGCGCCCCCGTTCGGTGGATATTCGCACCGCACCCTATCCGGCCTTCCCCACCGATATGCAGGCGCAGTTCTCCGTCCTGAATACCATTGCCGAGGGTTCGGGAGCGATCACGGAAACCGTGTTTGAAAACCGGTTTATGCATATCCAGGAACTGCAACGCATGGGTGCGGATATCGCGCTAAAGGGCAACACCGCGTTCAGCAGCGGCGTGGAAAGCCTCACCGCGGCGCCGGTGATGGCGACCGACCTGCGTGCCTCTGCCAGTCTTGTGCTTGCGGGTCTCATCGCCAAAGGCCAGACCGTGGTGGAACGCATTTATCATATCGACCGTGGTTATGAGTGTATCGAGGAAAAGCTGCAGCAACTGGGTGCCGAGATACGCCGCATCCCTTCCTGAGAAGCGGGAAAGAACCGGCCGGCTTGTGTCAAAATGTAAAAAGCAGACTGACGACATCGTTAAGCAGAGATTTTGATGAACGAACTGTTAACCATTGCGCTTTCCAAGGGCCGCATCTTCAAGGAGACGTTGCCGCTGCTGAAACATGCCGGCATCGAGCCACTCGATGATCCGGAAACCAGCCGCAAACTGATCCTCGATACCAACCGGCCGGAGGTGAAGCTGGTGATCATCCGCGCAACCGATGTACCGACCTATGTGCAATACGGTGCAGCCGATGTGGGTGTGGCGGGCAAGGACGTGTTGATGGAACACGGTGGCGAAGGCTTGTACGAACCGCTGGACCTGAATATCGCCCGTTGTCGCATGATGGTGGCCGGACCGGCCAGTGCCCCGGCGGTGGACGGCCGTCTGCGTATCGCCACCAAGTACGTGAATTGCGCACGCCGCTTTTTCGCCGAGCAGGGCCAGCAGGTGGAGATCATCAAGCTCTACGGTTCGATGGAGCTGGCGCCGCTGGTCGGACTGGCGGATCGCATTGTCGACCTGGTCGATACGGGTAACACCCTCAAGGCCAATGGTCTGGCGCCGTTGGAGCATATGGCCGATATCAGTTCCCGCTTGATTGTGAACAAGGCGTCGATGAAGATGAAACACAGGCGGGTGAAAAATTTCATCGAGGCAATGGCGCAAGCGGTACAAGACTGAGCAACACTTTCTGTCGCGCGGCTTTCGCTGCGAGGCGGCACTGGCGGAATGCTTCTCCCGCCACTGATTAGTAAAGTGTTCCGATACCGGATCATTCGACATTATTGGCAGACTCCGGGTTTGCATCAGGGGCTTGAGTGGAGTGGTATCCGGAACACTTGATTTAGCGAAGACGAGATTATCCACCATGGTAGAAATCAAACAACTCGACACGTCAAGCAGCGACTTCTGGCCGCAACTCGATGCGTTGCTGGCGTGGGAAAGTGTCTCGGACGAGACGGTCGTCTCCACAGTGCGGACGATCCTGCATGATATCCGGCAGCGTGGCGATGCCGCACTGATCGAATATACCAACCGTTTCGATCGTCTGGCCGTCACCAGCATGGCAGAGCTGACGCTGCACAAGCGCCGCCTCCAGCAGGCATTGGACAACATCCCGGCGGAACAGCGTCAGGCACTGGAGACGGCGGCGGGCCGGCTGCGCAGTTACCATGAACATCAGAAAATGCAATCGTGGTCCTATACCGAAGACGATGGTACCTTGCTGGGGCAACAGGTCACGGCACTGGAGCGGGTGGGCCTGTATGTCCCCGGCGGCAAGGCAACGTATCCTTCCTCTGTCTTGATGAATGCCATACCCGCGCAGGTGGCCGGTGTGGAAAACATCATCATGGTTGTTCCCACCCCTGATGGTGAGGTGAACGAACTGGTGCTCGCCGCCGCGGCGATTGCCGGCGTCACCGACGTGTTTACGGTCGGCGGTGCGCAGGCGGTTGCCGCCTTGGCATACGGCACCGCAACGATCCCGGCGGTCGACAAGATCGTGGGACCGGGCAATATTTATGTCGCCACCGCCAAGTCGATGGTGTTCGGGCGTGTGGGTATCGATATGATTGCCGGTCCTTCCGAGATCCTGGTGGTGTGTGACGGCAAAACGGATCCCGACTGGATTGCCATGGATCTGTTTTCCCAGGCCGAGCACGATGAAGATGCCCAGGCGATCCTGGTTTCCCCGGATAAAACGTTTTTGCAACGGGTACAGCAGAGTATCGATAAACTGCTGCCCGAAATGGAACGCAAAGAGATTATCTCAACCTCACTCGCTTCACGTGGGGTGTTGATCGCAGTGAAGGATTTGCAGGAAGCGGTCGAGGTGGCCAACCATATCGCCGCGGAACATCTGGAATTGTCGGTTGAAGATCCGCAAAGCCTTGCCGGCAGGATCCGGCACGCAGGTGCGATCTTCATGGGACGTTACACTGCTGAAGCGTTGGGGGATTATTGTGCCGGCCCCAACCATGTGTTGCCCACATCACGCACCGCCCGCTTCAGCTCCCCGCTGGGTGTGTATGATTTCCAGAAACGCTCCAGCCTGATCATGTGTTCCGCAGCAGGTGCCTCTGATCTCGGCCGGGTTGCCTCGGTGCTGGCGCGTGGTGAAAGCCTCACCGCGCACGCCCGCTCGGCGGAATACCGCATCAACAAAAAGTAACCGCGGTAAAACCGCGAAGCCCGTAAGAATGAACAAAGAGAACTCCCCCCTCAGCGAGCAGGTTGCAAAACTGATCCGTCCCGAAATCCAGGCGCTCTCGTCTTATCACGTTCCCGATGCGTCGGGCATGATCAAACTCGATGCGATGGAAAACCCTTACAGCTGGACAGAGGAACTGGTGGCGCAATGGCTGGATACCCTTCGTCAGGCAGAATTGAATCGTTACCCCGATGCGGCCGCCTCCCGCCTGAAACAGCAACTCCGCCTGAGCATGGCGGTGCCCGAAGACGCCGCCATCCTGCTGGGTAACGGTTCCGATGAAATCATTCAGATGATCATGCTCGCGCTTGCCGCTGCCGGGCGGGTGGTGCTTTCTGTTGAACCCGGTTTCGTCATGTATAACATGATCGCCACCTTTACCGGCATGCAGTATGTCGGTGTGCCCTTGCAGGATGATTTTTCCCTGCAGCGGCAGGCAATGCTGGCAGCCATCAGGCAGCATCGACCGGCGGTGATTTTTCTTGCTTATCCCAACAACCCGACGGGCAACCTGTTTGCACGCAGTGACATCGAAGCGGTTATTGCCGCTGCACCGGGGCTGGTGGTCATCGATGAGGCTTATCACGCCTTTGCCGGTGACAGCTTCATGTCCCAACTCGGGGCCTACGATAATCTGCTGGTGATGCGCACCGTCTCGAAAATGGGGCTGGCCGGTTTGCGCCTTGGCCTGTTGGCGGGGCATCCGCAGTGGTTAAACGAATTCGATAAAGTGCGCCTGCCTTACAATATCAACGTGTTGACGCAACTAAGTGCCGAATTCGCCCTGCAGCATCATGCGGTACTGGATGCCCAGACGGAAGCGATTAAAAAAGACCGGCAAACGTTGTTTCGGGAACTGCAAAAGTTCGATGGTTTGACTGTCTATCCTTCCGACGCCAATTTCATTTTGTTCAGGGTGCCGGCAGGCCGGGCGGACGCAATCTTTGCAGGACTCAAGGCAGAAAAGGTGTTGATCAAAAATCTCCACAAGGCCGGGGGCATGTTGCAGGACTGCCTGCGGGTGACCGTCGGCAAGCCGCAGGAAAACGCGGCATTTCTTTCTGCCTTGAAAAAAGTACTGGCGTAACCGCTTTCAGGTTATTCCTCCAGGGTTGGCCGTTGTAAAACCGTTGCTTCGGTTTCAAATTTCCGGCCTGCGCGAATGATCCCCAGCCTGACCGTGGTACCGGGTTTGACCCGGCTGATAAGGTTCAAGGCGGTGCGGACGTGGTTTACCGGCTGGTCGTCGATGGTAACGATAACATCGCCTGGTTTCAGGCCGGCTTCATCGGCAGGGCCCTTGCGCAGTACGCTGGAGATAATGACACCTTTCCGTGATTGTAATCCCAGGGAGCGGGCCAGTTCCGCTGAGATATCCTGGATACTGACGCCCAGCCAGCCACGCACGACATAACCGTGTTCGATAATCTGTTGCAAGACATTGCGGGCGAGATCAATCGGAATGGCAAAACCAATCCCCTGGGAGCCGCCGCTTTTGGAGAAGATCGCGGTGTTGATCCCCACCAGATTGCCGTCCGCCGTGATCAGCGCACCGCCGGAGTTACCTGGATTGATCGCCGCATCGGTTTGAATGAAATTTTCAAAGGTATTGATGCCCAGCATGTTTCGCCCGGTGGCGCTGACAATGCCCGAGGTCACGGTTTGTCCCACCCCAAAGGGATTTCCAATTGCCAGCACCACATCACCCACGCGTAACTGTCTGGAGTGACCCAGAGTGATGGAACGCAGTTCAGGCAGATCGATTTTCAGCACGGCGAGATCCGTATCGGGATCCGTGCCCACAATCTTCGCATTGGCACTCCGGCCATCGCGTAGTGCCACTTCGATTTCATCCGCCATGGAGACCACGTGATTGTTGGTCAGGATGTAGCCATCCTGACTGAGGATTACGCCTGAACCCAGGCTGGATTCCAGACGCTGGCGGGTGTGGGCAGGTTCGTCTCCAAAAAAGTAACGGAAGAGGGGATCCTCCATCAGCGGGGAAACCTGTTCGGTAACGATCTTCTGTGTGTAGATATTCACCACCGCCGGTGCCGCCTTGGCGACAGCATCGGCATAAGAGACAATTTGTCTTGTGATAGTGAGATCGCTTTCCTGCGCCTCCTTGAGTTCCACCACATGCTGTTCCTGTGCCACATCCTTCTTGAACTCGGGGTAGAGATACATGATCACGAAGGCGGCGGCGAGACCAATGGTGATAAACTGGAAGACAAAGCTAATAAGTTTGTTAATGCGCATATAAAATTGAGAAATGTTTTAAACTGCAGAACGGGTCATACCCAACCCTGTATTTATTTTGTCGTAATCATATCGAATTAAGGACCAGGACGCATGGTGGATTTAACGGCATTGGTGACGTATACCAACGGTTTACTCGAAATCGACCGGTTTCATGATTATTCCCCCAATGGTTTGCAGGTGGAAGGCAAGGCGGCGGTAGCGCGCCTGGTGTGTGGTGTGACGGCCAGCCAGGCACTGATCGATGCAGCGGTGGAGCGGGAGGCCGATGCGATTCTGGTGCATCATGGTTTTTTCTGGCGGGGGGAAGATCCGCGTGTCGTCGGTATCAGATATCAGCGTCTGAAGAGCCTGCTGAATCACGGCATCAGCCTGATAGCCTACCATTTGCCCCTCGATGCCCATCCTGTTTATGGCAACAATGCGCAATTGGCCAATCGTCTGCATCTCACAGTGGAGGGCCAGTTTGGTATGGAAAAACCGGCGATCGGCCTGCATGGCCGTCTTGTCAAACCCTGTGGTGGTGCGGAGTTTGCGCACAGGATCGAACGGGCGCTTGAACGTATTCCGTTACACATCGCGGGGGATGCCGAAACCATTCAGACATGTGCCTGGTGCAGCGGTGCCGCGCAAAGCTATCTGGAACAGGCTGTGGAATTGGGGGTGGATGCTTTTCTTACAGGAGAAATTTCCGAACAAACAGTGCACCTCGCGCGTGAAACGGGGATCCATCTGTTCGCAGCCGGCCACCATGCCACTGAACGCGACGGTGTGCGGGTCCTGGGAGAACATCTTGCCGAGGAATTCCAGCTTGAAGTGGAATTTATCGATATTTTAAACCCTGTATAACTTATTGAATTACTAGGTATTATCCACTCTTTTCTTGACCCTTGCGGCGTGATACGCCAAACTATGCGCGCCTCAAATCCAGGGTGTTTTTATTGGGTTAAGCTTTTCTGGATGCAGATGCTGCTTGATATCTGCATCCTCAAGAGTCGCAGATATCACGCAGATGCATTGCGGCTAGTAGATTTTCCATCCAATTATGGGGAGATAGTTGTATGAGTACCGATGGCGTTGATACCAGCCGACGCCGCTTCCTGACAGCCGCGACATCTGTTGTTGGTGCTGTTGGTGCAGTGGGAATGGCTGTTCCATTTATTACTTCCATGAATCCCAGTGCCAGGGCACAGGCGGCAGGGGCACCGGTAGAAGCCGATTTCAGCAAGCTTGAACCCGGCGCACTGTTGACCGTTGAATGGCGGGGTAAACCGGTTTGGGTGATTCGCCGCACCGAGCAGAATCTGGCGGATTTGAAAACCCTGACCGATCGTTTGCGTGATCCCAATTCCGAAGTCGATCAGCAGCCGCCGTACGCGAAAAACGAAACCCGTTCCATCAAACCGGAATTCGGAGTCATGGTCGGGATCTGTACCCACCTGGGTTGCTCCCCGACTTACCGGCCTGAAATCGCCCCCGCAGATCTGGGTGCGGATTGGAAAGGTGGTTTCTTCTGCCCCTGTCACGGTTCCCGTTTTGACCTGGCAGGCCGTGTTTACGCGGGCGTCCCGGCACCGACCAACCTGGTTGTGCCGCCACACATGTATCTCAGCGACACCCGTATTCTGGTCGGTAAAGATGAAGGAGCCGCATAATGAGCAAGATGACTGAATTTATGGGCTGGATCGACGCCCGCTTCCCCATGACCAAGATGTGGGAAGATCACATGGCCAAGTATTACGCGCCGAAAAACTTCAACTTCTGGTATTTCTTTGGCTCCCTGGCATTACTGGTGCTGGTGTTGCAGATCGTTACCGGTATTTTCCTCACCATGCACTACAAGCCGGATGCCAACATGGCCTTTGCCTCGGTGGAATATATCATGCGCGATGTGGATGGCGGCTGGATCATCCGCTATATGCACTCCACCGGCGCATCCGCCTTTTTTATCGTCGTTTATCTGCACATGTTCCGTGGCCTGATGTATGGCTCGTTCAAGCAGCCGCGTGAATTGATCTGGCTGTTTGGCATGTTCATCTACCTCGCCTTGATGGCAGAAGCTTTCATGGGTTACCTGCTGCCGTGGGGGCAGATGTCTTACTGGGGTGCGCAGGTAATCGTCAACCTCTTCGGTGCGATTCCGGTCATCGGTGAAGATCTGTCCATCTGGATTCGTGGTGATTATGTGATTTCCGATGCAACCCTCAACCGTTTCTTCGCTTTCCATGTTGCTGCGGTGCCATTGGTATTGTTAGGTCTGGTGGTAGCCCACATCATTGCACTGCACGAAGTCGGTTCCAACAACCCGGATGGTATCGAGATCAAGAAGAACAAGGGCCCCGACGGTATTCCACTGGATGGCATTCCCTTCCATCCTTATTACTCGGTCAAGGACATTGTCGGTGTCGTTGTTTTCCTGATGTTCTTTGCCACGGTCATGTTCTTCATTCCTGAAGTAGGTGGTTATTTCCTGGAGCACGCCAACTTTGTACCGGCTGATCCACTGAAGACCCCCGAACACATCGCGCCGGTTTGGTATTTCACGCCGTTCTATACGATGTTGCGTGCCGTGCCGGATCCTTTCCTCGGGGTGATCGCCATGGGTGGCGGGGTTGTTATCCTCTTCTTCCTGCCGTGGCTGGATCGGAATCCCATCAAGTCCATGCGTTATCGTAGCATCCTGCACAAGATGAACCTGATGTTCTTTGCCGCAGTGTTTATCTACCTGGGTTACCTGGGTGTGAATCCGCCGGAACCGGTACTGGCAGAAATGGGATTACGCTTCTCTGAAGTATACTTCCTGTTCTTCTTCATACTGTGGTTCCACAGCAAGACACGGTCTGCCGGATTCAGTTATCTCTCGCTGATCGCACTTGTCGGTTTGTTTTCCATTTACGACCTGGCACGCTTCAACGAAGACAACATGGGTCTGGTATTTATCAGCTGGCTGATTCCGACTGGTTACATGGCCATCATGACCCTGATGCCGATCTTTACTAATCTGAACCAGGAAAAGCCGGTTCCTGAAAGGGTGACAAAATGAAGAAGATAATTATTACACTCCTGATGACTTTGATGCCGGCACTGGGTATGGCCAGTGGTGGTGGTGTGCATCTTGATAAGGTAGAGATTGATCTGCAGAATCAGGAATCCTTGCAAAACGGTGCGCGTCTGTTTATCAACTACTGTCTCAGTTGCCATTCAGCCGCCTACATGCGTTTCAACCGTATGGGTAAGGATATCGGTTTCAGCACTGAGCAGCTGAAAGAGCTGATGTACTCGGCGGAAAAGGTGGGTGAGACCATGACCGTTGCCATGCGGGGCGAGGAAGCGCAAAAATGGTTCGGTACCAAAATTCCGGACCTGACCGTGGTTGCCCGTGCCCGTGGCGCAGACTGGTTGTATACTTACCTGCGGACGTTTTACCTGGACGATTCACGTCCCTGGGGCGTGAATAACGCCACCTTCAAGGATGTGGGAATGCCGCACGTCCTGTGGGAGCTGGAAGGACTGAAGAAGCCGATCTACGAAACTTCCAATGAACATGGTGCCGAGGAGTCCAAGCACATCACGGGTTATGAAATCGTGCAGCCTGGCAAGATGAGCA
This sequence comes from Chromatiales bacterium, assembly GCA_027032075.1. Classification (GTDB taxonomy): domain Bacteria; phylum Pseudomonadota; class Gammaproteobacteria; order UBA6429; family Thiohalophilaceae; genus JAJRYG01. Next base: position 77,944 of record JALVOC010000091.1, read on the forward strand.
AGGAGGAGTATGACAACGCCATGCGTGACCTGGTGAATTTCATGGTCTACATGGGTGAGCCCGCCAAGCTCAAGCGCTATACTATCGGCATCTGGGTTCTGCTGTTCCTGGTCGTTTTCTTCGTGGTTTCCTATGCATTGAAAAAGGAATACTGGAAAGACGTCCATTAGTACCAGAAAAGCAAGTAACAATATTATAATAATACGGTTGTAATAACAGGGGGGATGTTATCATCCCCCTTGTTAGTTCTATAAAGATTAAGTGATGGAGTGACAGCATGGCGCAAATTGCCAATAGACGATTAGCGATGACCCTCTATTCCGGAGATACCTGCCCATATTGTCATATGGTGCGCATTGTCCTTGCAGAAAAAGGCGTTAACTACGATACGATCAACGTCAATCTTGACGACACACCTGAAGATCTCAAAGAACTCAATCCCTACAATGAAGTTCCCACGCTGGTTGACAGGGAGCTTGTACTTTATAACGCCAGAGTGATCATGGAATATCTGGACGAGCGCTTGCCCCATCCACCCTTGATGCCGGTCGATCCGGTATTTCGTGCCCGCCATCGGCTGATGTTGTATCGCATCGAACGTGACTGGTATACCCTGGCCAATCAACTGGCAGATAAAAACAAAGCAACAGACGCAGTGCGTAAGGAATTGCGTGACAGCCTTACCAGTGTGTCACCGATTTTTGAGCAAAAACCCTTCTTCATGAGCGATGAATTTTCCATGCTCGATTGTGCAATCGCGCCATTATTGTGGCGATTGCCCAGCTATGGGATCGAACTGCCGGCGACGAGCAAGCCCCTGTTGAATTATGCAGAGCGGATGTTTGATCGCGAATCTTTCAAGGAAAGCCTCACAGAAGGTGAAAGGGAAATGAAGGAAGAGTGATCGTTTCGGTTTTTTTTGATTTACCTTGTTGCCAGGTCCCACAGGCATGTCAATGACACCAAACCAGCCCTATTTACTTCGTGCCATCTATGAATGGATCGTCGATAACGAAATGACACCTTACCTGCTGGTGAATGCGGAAAATGATTATGCCCATGTACCCCGCCAGTATGTAGAAAACGGTAAAATTGTCCTCAACCTTTCACCAATGGCAGTCAATACCCTCGAATTGGGAAATGATTATATTTCTTTCAACGCCCGTTTTGCCGGCAAGGCCATGGATGTCAGTTTTCCGGTCGCCGCGGTACTGGCAATCTATGCCAAGGAAAACGGTCAGGGGATGGTGTTCAATGAAGCCGAAGATGAAACACCCCCGCCCGAGCCTGATCCGGAAAAGCCAGGCAAACCCAAGCTGAAGCTGGTCAAATGACCATGCCATATCTTTAACCTGTCCGGGTGAACAGAGCAAATGCGGGAGCTATACTAAACAGGCGTTCCGAATACATATCCACCTGGAATCTGGCAATAATCTTAAATGGTCTGGTATTCAGAACGCCTGTTTAGTTTCGACAGTGACTGTTAAAATCGCTGGCCAGGAATCCGTGATAAAAATACTCAAAGCAGACATCACCACGCTGCAGGTCGACGCCATCGTTAACGCAGCCAACAACTCTCTCCTCGGTGGTGGCGGCGTGGATGGTGCCATCCATCGCGCTGCCGGTCCCCAACTGAGGCAATACAATCAAACATTGGGTGGTTGCCCCACCGGTGAAGCGCGTATTTCCCCGGGTTTCGAGCTGCCCGCCAGGTACGTTATCAGTACCGTTGGCCCGGTATGGCACGGTGGTAACCAGGGAGAAGCCGGCCTGCTGGAAAACGCCTATCGTAATTCCTTCAGAATCGCACAGGATAACGGTATTGAAACCATCGCTTTCCCCGCAATCAGCACAGGCGTTTATGCTTATCCCAAAGAACAGGCGGCGCGCATCGCCCTTGGTGCAATGAAAGATTTTGAAAACAAATTCGAACAGATCATCGTGGCCTGCCACAGCGAGGGGGATGTGGAGATTTACCGGAAAATATCAAAAGAGTTTGAACGAGCAAAGGGCTGAATAGGCGTTCAGAATACCAGAACATTATTAAAGTCGTCACCGGCCTCGATGCTCCGGGACCAGATTGGACTGGTATGCGGAACCTGTATTGAGCGGAAAGGGTGGGGGGCGAAGGTCGTGTTGACCGGATTTTCTCCAGTCCGGGCGGTGTATTCGGGCTAAACTTTTCCGGTGGGTTGACGCTATATCAAAGGGAAGAGATGAAATAGAGAGCATGAAGCCAAATATACAGCCCACGGCGCATGAATTGATCATGCGTGATGATGATATTATCGTCACCAAGACCGATTCAAAAGGACGGATCACCTACTGTAACCGCACCTTTATTGAATTTTCCGGCTATACGGAAAATGAGCTGCTTGGCAGACAGCACAATATTGTGCGTCACCCTGACATGCCACGTGCTGTTTTCAAACTGCTGTGGGACACCATCCAGACGGGTGAGGAGTTCAATGGCTACGTGAAGAACCTCCACAAAGATGGTGGTTTTTACTGGGTGTTCGCCAATATCACGCCCAGTCAGGATGCCAGCGGCCAATTGCTGGGTTTTTACTCGGTAAGGCGCAAGCCCCGTCCGGCGGCACTTGAAATAATCATTCCGTTATATCAGGAGATGCTGGCCGTTGAGAAGCAGGCAGGAACGCGGCAGGGAGTCGAAGCCGCCTCTGACATTCTGCAGGCACGGATCGAACAGCAGCATACGGACTATGGCCGCTTTATTTTCTCAATTTAGTCTTCCGCGGATCCTGCTGCTGAATACGGCATTGTTCTGTCTTTTCTTTGTGTATGTGGTCTGGCGCCATGGAGCTGATCCGGTCTTTTTTGTTCTGCCCGGGATTGCCTTATTTGCTTTCTGGCGAGGCAGGATCGTACATAAACAACAACAGCGTATGCGCGGGCAACTTGCCACATTCTGCAGCAAGCTGGCCCGGGGGGACCTGGAGTATCGTATCACCCGCATTCCTGCCGGCTGCGAGTTGGCTGATATCGCTTACTCGCTCAACGATGCAGTTGATCAGATCGAAAGTTTTATCCGGGAAACGCGTACCACCTTTCAATATGCACAGCAGAACCGCTTTTACCGTCACACCCTGAGCCAGGGTTTGCATGGTAATTATGCCGTGGTATTGCAGGATATCGATCAATCCCTTAGCCGTATGGAAACAGCTTATTGGCAGCAACAACGCGAAGAGCTTTTGTCCGAACTCGCTGCGCTGCAGGCGCGTAACCTGCTTGCCAACCTGCAACTGTCGCAGCAGGATCTCATGACCATTTCCTCGGAAATGAGTGAAGTGGAACGAATTTCCAGTGAGGCGGCGCTCAATGCCCAGGAAAGCCGTACTGCGGTGAAAAATGTGAAATCCAATATCGGCATGGTGGTGGACAAGATCAGTGAATTGCGTGCTTCATCGCAACAGCTGGACGAAAGCAGTGCCGAAATTGCCCAGATCGTTACGCTGATTGCTTCCATTGCCGATCAGACCAACCTGCTGGCCTTGAATGCCGCCATTGAGGCAGCAAGGGCCGGTGAGCATGGTCGCGGTTTTGCCGTGGTGGCTGATGAGGTGCGCGCGCTGGCGGAGAACACCAAGGTTGCAACCGACAAAATAGAAAGGATTATCAGAAATTTATTGCAATCCAGTGAAAACATCGCCCGTGACTCGGAACAGATGGAGGAAAAAACCACCACCTCCAATGGACTTGTTACCAGTTTCGAAAAGACCTTCAGTGCTTTTGCGGACATTGCACAACGTACCTACGAGACCGTTACCCATGCGCGTATGGTAAGTTATGTCTCGCTGGCAAAGATGGATCATATCGTCTATATCCAGAAAGCCCATCGCGCTGTCAGTCTGGGTCCGGATGCTGAAGTGACACAGAGTTTGTCAGTGGATGCGCATCATTGTCGTTTTGGCCAATGGCTGGAAAACAAGGAAGGCGGTGCCGGCTATACCCATTTGCCGAGTTATTCCCTGATTTCGGAACCCCATGGCAAGGTGCATGAAAAAATCCATCGTATGCTGGAATTACTCGAGGGTGAGTGGCAGCAGAACGAACAAAGTCAGCAGGAAATTTTGCACTGTTTACAAACTGCCGAGGATAACAGCCTTCATCTCATAGAACTGCTCACCAGGCTGATTGAGGAGAAAAAACAGTATGAAACCCTCAATACAGGCGCCACCGAAATCGAGTTATTTTAAACAGGCATTCCGCCCACCTGTTTATTCAAGGTGAATCAGGCAGGATGTGGCATCCTGAACAAAGAAAATGGTTATTCCCCGATGTCTGGGAACATCTTTCCCGGATTCAATATTCCATTCGGATCAAACTCCCGTTTAATCCGCCGCATCAGCTGCAGGGTGGTTGCATCGATTTCGCGGTCGATAAAGTCTTTTTTCTCCAGCCCAATCCCGTGTTCACCCGACAAGGTGCCGTTCAGTTCCAGTACCAGGGTGAATACCGCATCGAGACAGGCTTTGCAGTTTTTTGTCTGTTCCGGGTTATCGGGATCAATCAACAAATTGACATGAATGTTGCCATTACCCGCATGACCGAAGTTAACGATGGGAATGTCGTACTGTTTGGACAGTTTTTCCAGCCCGCGGATCAGTTTCGGGATATTAACGACCGGCACGACGACATCTTCATTGATTTTTTTCGGGGCGAGTTTGCGCAATGCGGGTGACAGGGACTTGCGGGTTGCCCAGAGGGCTTTGATTTCCTCCTGCGTGGTGGCACTGTGACTTTCCAGCAGGCCGTTGTTGCTGGCGGCGCGGACGATGGCGTCAACGGCATAGGCGAGGTGTTCTGCAGGACCATCGACCTCGATCATCAACAAGGCCTCTGCCTCTTCCGGTAAATAGGCAGTGGAATAGTTGCGGATCATGTTGATGGATTGAGCATCCATGATTTCAAGCACGCAAGGGATAACCGCTTGCGCCATCACGGCGCTCACGGCCTCCGCGGCAGATTCGATGTCACGGTATATCAATTGGATGGTGCGTTTGGCTTCTGCCAGCGGAGTGAGTTTCAGGGTGGCCTCGGTAATGATTGCCAGTGTCCCTTCGGAGCCGATGAGTAAACGTGTCAGGTCGTAGCCAACGACGCCTTTCGTGGTGTAGACACCGGTCCGGATCGCCTCGCCTTTACCCGTGATCGCCCGCAGGCCAAAGACATTTTCACGGGGTGTGCCGTACTTGACCGCACGGGGGCCGGCAGAGTTGTATGCAAGGTTGCCGCCGATGGTGCAGTAAGCGCTGCTGGTGGGATCCGGTGGCCAGAAAAAACCGGCCAGTGCCGCCTCTTGTTGAACGCTCTGGTTCAGAACACCCGGTTCGACCACGAGGTAACGGCTGGCAGCGTCGAGTTTGAGTATCCGGTTCATGCGTTCGGTGGAAAGAACGAGCCCCCCTTCAGTTGGCACAGTGGCTCCGGTGGTGCCGGTGCCGCGTCCGCGGGCTGTCAGTGGCAAATGATATTGGTTGCAGATCTGGACAATGGCTTTGACTTCGTCATGCGATGCGGGAAAGACCACTGCATCGGGCAGGGCGTGGCGCCGGCTGTTGTCGTAACCGTAAGTCCAGCGTTCATCCACTTCCGTCAGAAGCTGTTCCGGTTTGAGGACGCGGCGTAAGGCATCGAGTGCCGTCAACGGGATAGAAGTTGCTGGGGCGCTTTCCGTCATCAGGGGCAAGCCGGGATTAACCAAAGAGAACGTCATCAATCAGATGACAGAGGCAATGGATACTCAGCAGGTGGACCTCCTGAATGCGTGCAGTGGAATCGGAGGGTACGCGGATCTCGATATCCTTGTCTTTCAACAGAGAGGCAATCTTGCCACCGTCCCGGCCGGTGAGAGCGACCGTATGCATGTTTTTGTCATGTGCAGCCTCGATGGCACGTATGACATTGGCCGAATTGCCGCTGGTGGAAATCGCCAGCAGCACATCCCCTGCCTGACCGAGGGCATTGATTTGTTTGGCAAAGATCTGTTCGAATCGATAGTCGTTGGAGATGGCAGTCAGTGCCGATGTGTCTGTGGTTAATGCGATAGCCGCCAGACCGGGACGTTCGCGCTCGAAACGGCAGACCAGTTCCGCCGCAAAATGCTGTGCGTCGGCTGCCGAACCACCGTTGCCACAACTGAGGATCTTGTGATTCGCTCTTAAAGCAGTGACCATGGTTTCAACGGCTTTCACGATGGGCTCGGACAGAACGTTCTTTGCCGCCTGTTTGCTGCGGATGCTGGCTTCGAACAGTTGAGTTACCTGATCGTGATTGTTCATGTTTTCCTCATTCATATGACGTGGGGCAGTGCTGAAGTTCTTTTTGTTTTCTGCGAAATAGCTGTTCCGACAAGTCCTTGATGTATTGCCAGGATATCACGTAAAAAACCTGCAACTTTGCGATGCTCCGGTATTCGGAACCCCGTTTGTGCTTAATCGTAGCCGTGTTGCCGCTCTCGGTGTAATACCGCTGATAATTTCAGCCGGCAAGAAAGGCGTTTTTAATCCATTCGATTTTTGTTTCTGCATTCCTGCTGCTGATGGCAATCACATCGAAACGGCTTGCGCGTCTGGCCAGTCCGGGATGCTGTTGCAAATAGTATAGGGCGGTTTTGATCAGTTTGTCCTGTTTGGCGGAAGTAACGCTGTCTGCCGGGCTGCCGTAGTGTGGGTTGCTGCGATAACGTACTTCGACGAAAACAATGGAGTTTTTATCCTGCATCACCAGATCCAGTTCGCCGCATTTGCAGTGAAAATTTCGCGTCAGTAGTGACATGCCCTGGCGTTGGAGATAGTCACAGGCGAGGGATTCGGCATCATTACCGACTTGCTTGCTGCTGCGGGGAAACAATGCCACCTTTATTGCAACGCCTCATCCAGCGCGCGCGGACGGCCGCTGCGAAAGCGCACCCAGGTAAGCTGGCGGTGCAGTCGTTGCTTGGCATCCAGACTGAGGCTGCCGGTTTCCCCGTCATAGCGTTGATAGGGATATTGCCGCAGCGGCGAGAGGGCGGCAATGATATTGAAGCTGTCGATGCCAAGGGCATAGAGACGTTGCAGTCGCTTGCCGGCCTTGGAGATATAGGGGCTCAATTCGGTGCGTAAACCCCGGTGAGTGGTGCCGCCTGTGAGTACCCAGGGCATGTCACCGAACATCAGGCCGTCCATATCCCGGTCGCGCTCCGGGTTGAGGTTACCGGTATAGACATGTGAGGTGGCATACACCGGTACATCGGTAGCGTGATAAAATTTCAGTTGGGGACGGATCTGGCGCCCCTGGCGCGGGTAGGCGGCAAGAAAAATGAAATCGAGATCCTGACGCCGCCGGGGTGTGTATTTGATATTCTGGTTGAGCAGGATGGTCAAACTCCGGTAGCGGCGGCGGCTGTTACTGATGTCCAGTAACCTGCGGATTGCGTTGGAATAATCATTCTTGGCCGCATTGTAGGTTTGCATGGCAACGATTTTACCGCCGATTTCCTCCCAGCGGTTGCGGAAAGCATTGAACACCCGTTCCCCCCAGGGACCCGCCGGCACGAGTACGGCCGCATTGACATGGCCGTCCAGCCAGGTGCGTTCCGCCACCTGGCGTGCCTCCTCTTCGGGAGAAAGGCCGAATTGAAACAGGTTTTTGGGCACCTCTTCCGTGGCGATATAATTCAGGGCGAGTGTCGGTACCGGCAGGTCGCCATTCTCTGCCAGTTGTTCGATGCGCCTCTTATCCAGAGGGCCCACGACAAACTTGGCGCCATCATTCACTGCTTGCTGATAGACGGCGAGAATGCTGTTGTCCGCGCCGGTGTCATAGATTTTGATTGTCTGCGGGATCCTGGGGTTGCGATAATAATAGGCAGCCAGGAAACCGTCCCGGATCGCTTCCGCCGCTTTGGCGAATTTACCGCTCAACGGCAGCAGCAGCGCCAGCTGATCGGGGGTGACGATGTCTTCCTGCCGCCGGCTTTGTAAATCCTCCAGCAAGGATCGCTGCACGGGGTGACCGGGATAAGTCTGACGCCAGCGGGCCACTGCCGCTTTGAGGCTGGCAGGGTGAAGCTGATAAGCCTTGGTGATTTGCACCAGTTCCATCCAGCCGCTCAGAACATCCGGCGGCGGATCGGTGCGCAATTGTTGCAGTGCGCGTTCTGACAACATCGACAGGGCCTGCCAGATATCGTGCTGATTTGCCTCGATCAGCGTCTGTTGTTGCAGATAGTTTTCACGTCGCACCAGTTCCCGCGCTGTTTCCAGGCGATTGCCCAGCATGGTGTAGGCATCAGCACGCAGGTCGTGATAGTCCGCCAGATAGGCCGCCCTGGTTTTTGCCGCCGGCGGGGTTGCCAGAATGGTCAACACATCATCCGGGCGGCGTTCCATCAATGCGATATGTGCCTCGGTAAGATGCAATAGTAGAAGATGGGTCGGGTTACGTGTATTCGGCCGCACTGTTTTGAGGATTTGCCGCGCCTGGTGCAGATTATCGGCCCGGGCTGCGGCGGCACTGGCGCGAAGTAACAGGCTGGTGCGTGCCTCCCCGCGCGCTTGCTGAGCCAGGTTAAGATAGCTTCGGCTGGCGTCGGCATACTGTCCCAGTGCAAACTGGTTTTCTGCCTCTTCAATACTCTGTACCGGGGTGGTTGGGCCGCCGGCGCAGCCGATGAGTAGTCCGATTCCGATAAGGAGGGGCAGAAAACGTAAACGTTGCAACATGGTCTTGTGTACACTGTGCTGGGTTGAAAAAGAAGCTGGATTATAACGTGATATTGGAAAAAGGTACCCTCTATGTTGTCGCAACCCCCATCGGGAATCTGGGGGATATGTCACAACGCGCGATTGAGGTCCTGCAGCAGGTGGACATGATTGCCGCCGAGGATACACGGCGCAGTGGGCGGTTGTTGCAGCACTTCGATATCAGCGGCCGTTTTCTTGCGTTGCATGAACATAATGAACGGCAGGCAACGGGCAGGGTACTGGACTATTTGCAACAGGGCAAATCCATCGCCCTGATTTCCGATGCCGGTACACCGCTGTTGAGCGATCCGGGTTATTACCTGGTGCGTGAAGCGATCCGGGCCGGTTTCAGGATTATTCCCATCCCCGGGCCAAGCGCCGTTGCCACCGCCTTGTCTGCCGCAGGTTTGCCGACGGACCGTTTCCGTTTCGAAGGTTTTTTACCCGCCAAATCCACAGCGAGACGCAACCGCTTGATGCAGATAAAAGACGAGACTGCAACCCTGGTGTTTTACGAAGCGCCACATCGCATTCTGGAAACGCTGGCGGACATGCAGGAAGTGTTTGGTGGTGAACGTGAAGCGATCCTCGCGCGCGAACTGACCAAAACCTTCGAAACCTTTTTGCGCGGCAACCTCGAGGCGATCCGTCAACGGGTTGAAACCGATACGGATCAGCAAAAAGGTGAGATGGTGATTTTGCTGCATGGTGCACCTCCTCCTGACAGTAGCGGCATCAGTGCGGAAGCAGAACGGATATTGAATATCCTGTTGAAGGAATTGCCGCTCAAACAGGCCGCGGCGCTGGCTTCCGAGATCACCGGGGTGAAAAAAAACCGCCTTTATGAGCATGCGCTGAAAAGGAACTAGTTTTCGCTGCCCGTGTCCTAGTAAACTGTATTCAAGGAGTTGGCCAGGCAATCGCTCTGCTTCGGCAGGGAGGAAAGTCCGGGCTCCACAGGGCAGGGTGCCAGGTAACGCCTGGGGGGCATGAGCCTACGGAAAGTGCCACAGAAAACATACCGCCTACGTCTTTCGGGACCGGTAAGGGTGAAAAGGTGTGGTAAGAGCGCACCGCGCCGGTGGTAACACCGGTGGCAGGGTAAACCCCACCCGGAGCAAGACCAAATAGGGGAACTGATCGCAGATCACGTGTGGCCCGCACGGTTCCCGGGTAGGTCGCTCGAGGTGTGCGGTGACGCACATCCCAGATGAATGGTTGCCACAGCCCGTCAGGGCTGTTACAGAACCCGGCTTATCGGCCAACTCCTTGTTTTTTTCGTTGCCAGGCTGGAAAAGCCCTTCCTGCCAGGCAAAGATGAACGAATGGTGAGAAAAGAGGAGAAATGCGGATTTATCCCTTGCCCCTGTTCCCGTAAACTGTCTAAATATTAGCCAAATTCCGGCTTCGCAAAGCATATCAAACTACTTTAGAAGGTCCTCCTAAGTTATTGTTATTTATAGTGTCTCTGATCGGCAAAATCAGCCGATTCCGGCTCCGATCCACCCTTCGGAAGTTTTGCTAAGTCACTGTTACACAAGAAAGAATTCCTGTTTTTGTGGTCTGGTTTGCTTGACTTTACTACTCCCGGCTTTCTATAGTGTATGAAAGTGGATCATTGTGGGGATTTATGGATCAAACGGGAGTGGGGTACCGCTAAGTGTTTCGTGGGGTAAACACATTAAATCTGGATGCCAAGGGGCGCATGGCGATGCCGAGTAAATACCGGGATCGGCTGCAGACCCGGTGCAACGGTCAACTCGTGGTCACGGTCGACCTGCGGGATCCCTGCCTGTTGCTTTACCCCCTGCCCGAATGGGAGGACATCGAACGCCAACTGGTGCGTCTCGGAAACCTCAATCCCCAGGCCCGGCGTTTGCAACGGCTGTTGATCGGTCATGCCACCGAAGTGGAACTGGACGGTAATGGCCGTATTTTGTTGCCACCACCGTTGCGGGATTTTGCCAATCTGGACAAGCGCATTGCTCTGACGGGGCAGGGTAAGAAATTTGAAATCTGGGATGAACAGACCTGGAACGAACATCGTGAGAGCTGGTTTGCGGCGGACACGGGGAACGGGGAACTGTCCGTCGAACTGGACGCTCTGTCCTTATAAATATGACTGAGGTACAGAAACATCATCCGGTCTTACTGGAGGAAGCATTGCAGGGGTTGAATATTCAGGCAAATGGCAAGTATGTGGATGGCACCTTCGGTCGGGGTGGTCACAGCCGTGCAATTCTTGCGCGACTGGGTGACTCCGGCCGTTTGCTGGCGCTCGACAAGGATCCGGCCGCAATCGCCGAGGCCGGAAGGTGCTGCGGTGAGGATCCCCGTTTTACGATTCGACAGACTTCTTTTGCAAACCTCCAGCAGGCGGTGGAAGCGCAGGGCTGGCTGGGCGAGGTGGACGGGATCCTGCTGGATCTCGGCGTTTCCTCACCCCAGCTGGACGATCCCGGGCGGGGTTTTAGTTTTCAGCAGGATGGCCCGCTGGATATGCGGATGGATCCGCAGAGCGGTATCCCCGCTGCCGAATGGCTGGCCACCGCCAGTGAGCAGGAGATCGCAAGGGTGCTGAAGGAATACGGCGAGGAGCGCTTTGCCAAAAGGATTGCCCGCGCCATCGTCCGGGAGCGGGCGGAACATCCAATTGAAACAACGGCACAGCTGGCCGGCATCGTGGCGGCATCCGTGCCAGGCCGGGAACCGGGCAAGGATCCGGCAACGCGCAGTTTTCAGGCGATTCGCATTTTTATCAACCAGGAGCTGGAAGATCTCGAGAACTGTCTGGAGCAGGTGCTCAAGGTTCTCAAGCCTGGCGGGCGGCTGGTGGTGATCAGTTTCCATTCACTCGAGGATCGGCGGGTAAAGCGTTTTATCCGCAAGCAGGAAAAAGGGGACGAGTTTCCACCTGATCTCCCGGTTGCGCATATTCAGTTAAAGCCGCGCATGCGCCGGGTGGGGAAACCGCTGCGGGCCAGCGAAGCGGAAGTGGCAGCAAATCCGCGCGCCCGCAGCGCCATCATGCGGGTGGCGGAACGTCTGCCGGAAGGAGAGGCGGCATGAAGTCGCGCCTGATGATTGGTTTTCTGGCTTTGGCGGTGCTGGCGAGTGCACTGGCAGTGGTGTTTGCCAAGCACCAGAGCCGCACACTGTTCGTTGAATTGAACCAGCTTCATCAGCAGCGTGATGCAATGAATGTGGAATGGGGGCAGTTGCAGCTGGAGCAGAGCACCTGGGCCACCCAGGGGCGCATTGAGAAAATCGCGCGCCAGCGGTTGCACATGACCGGTGTGGATTTTGCGAAAGTGGTGATCATCAAGCCATGAGTGACAAGGCGCCGACAACGGTTTCCCGGTTTCGTCTCAAGGTGGTGACGGGGGCGGTCGTGCTTGCCAGCGTAATCCTGCTGTGGCGGGCGGTGGATCTGCATGTTTTTCGCAAAGACTTCCTGCAGGATCAGGGTGACGCCCGTTATCTGCGGGAACAGCCGATTGCGGCCCATCGGGGCATGATCACCGATCGCAACGGTGAACCGCTGGCGATCAGCACGCCGGTGGATTCGGTCTGGGTGCAACCGAAAACTTTCAGCACGGCCTACAGCGAATGGCCCAAAGTGGCCCGTCTGCTTGATCTGGATTTACAGAAAATGCAGCGCAAGGTGCTGCAACGCAAGGATCGCGAATTTGTCTACCTCAAGCGCCACATTACACCGGCGTTGGCGCAGAAGGTGATGGATCTCAAACTGCCGGGGATCTCCCTGCAGCGTGAATACCACCGTTATTATCCCGCGGGTGAAGTAACCGCTCACGTCATCGGTTTTACCAACGTCGATGACAAGGGTCAGGAAGGACTGGAACTGGCCTACGACAACTGGTTGCGCGGTGTGCCGGGACGTCAGCGTGTTCTCAAGGATCGTCTTGGCCGGGTGGTGCGCCACCTGGAACAGCTGAAAAAACCCGAATCGGGCAAGATCCTGCAACTGAGCCTGGATCGCCGCCTGCAATACCTCGCCTACCGTGAACTGAAACGGGCCGTTCTTCGGCACAAGGCACGTTCAGGGTCCGCGGTGGTGCTGGATGTACAAACCGGCGAGGTGCTGGCGATGGTGAATCAGCCCTCGTATAACCCGAACGACCGGGGACAGTTCAAGAGCAGCCATACCCGCAACCGTGCGGTCACCGATGTTTTTGAACCCGGTTCGGCGATCAAACCTTTTACCGTGGTGGCAGCCTTGCAAAGCGGGCGCTTCCGTCCCGGCAGCATGGTGGATACCGCCCCGGGCCGCTTTCGCCTGGGCAGAGCCGTGATTCACGATGTGCGTAATTACGGCCGCATCAATGTCGCCACCGTGCTGCAAAAGTCGAGCAACGTCGGTGCCAGTAAGATCGCCCTTGCGCTACCTGTCGATGCCTTGTGGAAGGTCAACGACCGCGTGGGGTTTGGCATGAGTACCGGCAGCGGTTTTCCGGGTGAGGCCGGGGGGCTCCTGAGCCGCTCCCACCGCTTGCGTGAGATCGAGCGCGCCACCCTTGCCTATGGTTATGGCCTGTCGGTCACCCCTTTGCAACTGGCCCGGGCATACAGTGTGCTGGCCAGTGACGGAATCTTACGGCCGGTCAGTTTTCTCCGCGTGAGCGGACCCGTGGCCGGCAGGCGGGTTATTCGGGCGGATATCGTCAAACAGGTGCGCCGCATGCTGGAAATGGTGGTGCAGCCGGGGGGAACGGGTACGCGGGCGCAGATCGCCGGTTACCGGGTGGCGGGAAAAACCGGTACGGTAAAAAAAGCCACTACCGGTGGTTACAGTGAGGATCGCTATATTGCGGTATTCGCCGGGATCGCACCCGCCAGCCAGCCCCGTCTGGCCATGGTGGTCACCATCAATGAGCCACGAAACGGTGTCTATTATGGCGGTGAAGTGGCCGCCCCGGTATTTTCCAGGGTAATGGCCGGTGCGTTGCGCATGTTGGGGGTGGCTCCGGATGAAAGTGATAATCCTGGTTTGCAACTTGCCGCCTTTGCACGTCCGGCAGGAGGTCGTCCATGATGACCGGCCGGCATCTGTTTTTTAAAGTAACGCTGAGCGCTTTGTTGCGTGGTATTCAGCAACTGGAGGCGCAGGCGGATCGCACCGTGACCGGTATCTCGCTCGACAGTCGTCAAGTCCGCCACGGTGATCTCTTCCTTGCGTGTATCGGCAAGCGTGTGGATGGTGCTGATTTCATCGATGCGGCCATCCAGCAAGGTGCGGCGGCAGTGATGTGGGAGCCGCGTGCCGGTGTGCAGGCCATTCCGCTGACCTACCGCAATGCACCGGATGGTCAGCGTGTGCCGGTGGTGGCGGTGGCGGAACTTTCGCAGCGTGCCGGGTTGATTGCCCATCGTTTTTTCGGCACGCCTTCGGAGGCGATGTTCGTTACCGGGGTCACCGGTACCAACGGCAAAACCAGCTGCACCCAGATACTGGCGCATTGTCAGAGTGTCGATGCCTCCTGCGGTGTGATCGGCACCCTCGGCCATGGTCTTTACCGCGCGCTGCAACCATCCAGCCATACCACGCCCGATGCCGTCACCCTTCACCGCTGGCTGGCGGAACTGCGGGAACAGGGCGCCGCAAGTGTGGCGATGGAGGTTTCCTCACACGCGCTGGATCAGGGGCGTATCACCGGCGTGGCGATGGATTGTGCAGTATTCACAAACCTGAGCCGGGATCACCTCGATTACCATGAAGACATGGCCAGCTATGCCGCCGCCAAGGGTGCTCTTTTCAGCATGCCGGGATTGCGCTACGCAGTGATCAATAGCGATGATCCCTTCGGGCGCGAACTCATGCAACGCTTGCCGGCAGGGGTGGAATTATTGCGTTACGGACTCGAGGCGGAATATCAGCCCGATGTGTTGGGGTCGGATCTCCAGCTTGGCACCGGTGGCATCGAACTGAAGGTGGCCACCCCCTTTGGTGACGGTCTGTTGAAGAGCAACCTGCTGGGTCGTTTCAATGCCAGCAACCTGTTGGCGGTGCTCTGCGTCCTGCTCCTGCAGGGTATCCCGCTCAAAGGTGCCCTGGCGCGTCTGGCAACGGCCATCCCGGTGCCAGGACGGATGGAAACCTATGGCGGTCAGGACAAACCGCTGGTGGTGGTGGATTACGCCCATACGCCGGACGCCCTGCAACAGGTGCTCCAGGCGGTGCGGGAACATTGCCGGGGCCGGCTCTGGTGTGTCTTCGGATGTGGCGGGGATCGCGACCAAGGCAAACGTCCCTTGATGGGCAGGATTGCCGAAAAATGGGCGGATCGGGTGGTGCTCACCAATGACAACCCCCGCAATGAGGATCCCCGGGCGATCATCGATGCCATCCGCGAGGGGATGAAGCATCCCGATGCGGCGCTGGTGGAGCCGGATCGCCGCAAGGCCATCGCCCGGGTCGTTTCCCAGGCGGGTGCCGAGGATGTGGTAGTGGTGGCAGGCAAGGGTCATGAAACCTGGCAGCTCATCGGTGATGACAAGCAGCCATTCAGCGACGCTGCCGAAGTGCAGGGGCAACTGGAGAGGTGGTATCCATGAGTACCCCGGGTTTTGCCATGACACTTCATCAGGCCGCTAGGGCTATTGGCGCGCGCGCAAGCGGTGAGGATGTCGCCATAAACGGCGTGAGTACCGATACCCGCACACTGCGGCCGGGACAATTGTTCGTGGCTTTGCACGGCCCCCATTTTGACGGCCATGACTACATCGCGCAGGCGATTGAAAAGGGAGCGGTTGCGTGCCTGGTCGATCGGCAGGTCGATGTGATGGTGCCGCTGATGATGGTGGAGGATACCCGTCTCGCCCTTGGTAAGCTGGCGAAAGTCTGGCGGCAGAAGCTCGCTGTGCCGCTGGTGGCGGTAACCGGCAGTAATGGCAAAACCACTGTAAAAGAAATGCTGGCAGCCATTTTTGCCTGCGAAACCCCGGTGCTCGCAACCCGCGGCAACCTTAACAACGATATCGGTCTTCCTCTCACCCTGTTGCAATTGCACGCCGGACATCAGCGTGCGGTAGTGGAAATGGGGGCGAACCATCCGGGTGAAATCGCCTATCTGACGGAAATCGCCGTTCCGGATGTGGGCGTGATCACCAACGCCGGCGCCGCACATCTGGAGGGGTTTGGCAGTCTTGAAGGTGTGGCGCGCGCCAAGGGTGAATTGTTTGCCGGCTTGCCTGCCGATGGGGTGGCGGTGATCAATGCGGATGATCCCTTCGCTTCCTTGTGGCGGGAAATCGCCGCGGCCCGGCGGGTAGTGACGTTCGGACTGAAAGAAGGCGCCGACGTCAGCGCCGACTGGCAGGCCGGAGAGAACGGCAGCCAGATGAAAGTACGGACACCGCAGGGAGAGTTCGATATTCAATTGCCGCTGCTGGGTGAACACAACGTCTTGAATGCGCTTGCCGCGATAGCGGCGGCCCAGGCCGCGGGTGCAACATGCCAGGCGATCCGTGACGGGCTGAACACCATGCAGGCGGTACCGGGCAGGTTGCAGTTGAAACGCGGCCTGCGCGGCAGCCGTATCATCGATGATACCTACAATGCCAACCCGACATCATTGACGGCGGCGCTGAAGGTGCTGCGTGATTTTCCCGGTGAACATCTTCTCGCCCTGGGAGATATGGGTGAACTCGGCGCCGAGGCCGAGGCGCTGCATACCGCTGCCGGGCGGCAGGCGCGTGAAGGTGGGGTCGATCGCCTGTACACCATCGGCAGGATGGCGGCAGCGGCGGCACGCGCCTTCGGTGAAGCAGCCATGCCATTCGATGTGCAGGATGCGGCGATTGACGCGATTCAGAAGGATTTAAACAACGATACAACCCTGCTGGTGAAAGGCTCACGCCTGAGTCACATGGAACGCGTGGTGAATGCCCTGGTGAACGGGCAGGAGGTCTGACATGTTGTTCCATTTGGCACAATACCTTCAGGATTATTACAGTGGCTTCAACGTCTTCAACTACCTGACGCTGCGCGCCATCCTTGGTGTGCTTACGGCGTTGATGATCTCTTTTATCATCGGACCGGCGATGATCCGCAATCTGAGCAAGTACAACATCGGTCAGACCGTGCGGGACGATGGCCCGGAAAGCCATTTCAGCAAGGCCGGAACCCCCACCATGGGTGGTGCCCTCATCCTGGTGGCGATAGGCATCAGCACCCTGCTCTGGTCTGATCTGACCAACCGCTACATGTGGGTGGTCATGGTCGTCACCTTCCTGTTTGGCGTGATCGGCTGGATTGATGATTACAAGAAACTGGTCAAGCGGGATCCCAATGGATTGAAAGCCCGTTACAAATACCTGGCCCAGTCAGTGGCAGCGCTGGCAGTGGCGATTTATCTCTATCACACCGCCTCCCCGGTGGAAACCCGGCTGATTGTTCCGATCCTGAAGAATGTCGCCATCCCGCTGGGTGCCGTGTCCTATGTGCTATTGACGTATTTCGTGATCGTGGGCAGCAGTAATGCGGTGAATCTGACGGATGGCCTGGACGGGCTGGCAATCCTGCCCACGGTAATGGTCGGGGGCGCGCTCGGGGTGTTTGCCTACCTCTCGGGTAACTCGGTTTTCTCCAATTATCTTGGCATTCCCTATGTGCCGGGCGTGGGTGAACTGGTGATTTTCGTCGGTTCACTGCTTGGCGCGGGTCTGGGGTTTCTCTGGTTCAATACGTATCCGGCCCAGGTATTCATGGGGGATGTCGGTGCGCTGGCACTGGGTGCGGCTCTCGGTATTCTTGCGGTACTGGTGCGCCAGGAACTGGTGCTGTTCATCATGGGGGGGGTGTTTGTCATGGAGACGGTGTCGGTGATCCTGCAGGTGGGTTCCTACAAGCTGACCGGCAAGCGTATCTTCCGCATGGCGCCGCTGCACCACCATTTTGAACTCAAGGGCTGGCCGGAACCGCGGGTCATCGTGCGTTTCTGGATCATCACGGTGATCCTGGTACTGGTGGGTCTGGCCACCCTCAAGGTGCGGTAATCAGGATGCAAATGGTCGTTAAACAAAACATCAATCCCGGCAGTCGCGATCACCGTTTTCTCGACGGGCGCATTCTGGTGGTGGGGCTGGGGGCCAGTGGGCTTTCCTGCGCCCGTTTCCTCGCCGGGCAGGGCGCCGAAATTGCGGTGACCGACAGCCGTCCACAGCCACCGGGACTCGATGTCCTGCAACGGGAGCTGCCGGATGTCGCGGTATTTGTCGGCGGATTTGAACCGGAGGCTTTCAGGCGCGCGGATTGCCTCGTGGTCAGCCCCGGTGTCTCCCTGCGTGAGCCGCTTGTCAGTGAGGCGCGGGCACGGGGTGCCGCTATTCTGGGTGATATCGAAATCTTTGCCCGGTTTGCGGAAGCACCGGTAGTGGCCATCACCGGCTCCAACGGCAAATCCACCGTCACTACGCTGCTGGCGCAAATGGCGCAGGAAAGCGGAATCGAAACGGCCGTCGGGGGCAATATCGGTATCCCCGCACTCGATCTGCTGGATGCGAAGCCGGAACTGTATGTGCTGGAACTCTCCAGCTTTCAACTGGAAACCACTTCCAGCCTGGATGCGGTGGCAGCGGCGATTCTGAATATCAGCGAAGACCACATGGATCGGTATGACGGTCTGAGCGATTACACTGCGGCAAAAACCCGTATCTATCACGGTAGCGGTGCCCTGGTGGTTAACCGCGATGATCCTGCGGTGATGGCGACCCTGGCAAAAGTGGATCGGGGCCGGACGGTGGTGCAGTTCGGTCTGGGTGAGCCTGGGGAGAATGATTTCGGTCTCTGCCGGCATGAAGCCGGGACGTGGTTATGCCGTGGCGAGAAAGCCTTGATGCCGGAGACCGCCTTGCGCATCAAGGGCCGGCATAACAGCGCCAATGCCCTGGCGGCGCTGGCGCTGGGAGAGGCTATCGGTTTGCCGATGGACGCCATGCTCGCGGTGTTACAGCGGTTTCCGGGATTGCCTCACCGCTGCCAGTGGGTGCGTGAGCGTCAGGACGTGAGCTGGTTTAACGATTCGAAGGCTACCAATGTGGGTGCGGCTGCCGCGGCGCTTGAGGGTATCCCGGCGGAAAAACTGGTGCTGATCGCGGGAGGTCAGGGGAAGGGGCAGGATTTTGCCCCGCTTCGTGATGTGGTCAGCCGGCGTTGCCGGGCGGTGGTGCTCCTGGGTGAGGATGCCGGGCAATTGATGCAGGCGCTCGCGGATACGGTGCCGCTGCATGAGGTGGACGATCTGCCTCAGGCTGTCGAGCTGGCAGCCGGACTCGCGCGGGCGGGTGATGCGGTGATCCTCTCCCCCGCGTGTGCCAGCTTCGACATGTTCAATGGTTTTGAGGCCCGTGGTGAGGCGTTTGTCCAGGCGGTGGAGGCGCTACCCGAATGATGCAGCAGGCAAGCCAGGCAATGCCCCTGGGCAAGGCCCGTAAAACATCGCGGCGGAGCGGCCGGGAGGTCTTCGTTTTCGATCGCTGGCTGTTGCTGGCGGTTGTGAGTCTTGCAGGGTTGGGGCTGGTGATGGTGGCTTCCGCTTCCACTTCGATCGCGGAACGTCAGACGGGGGATGCATTTTATTATCTCTGGCGGCAACTGATTTATCTGGGCATCGCGCTGGCGCTGGCGGCTGCCGCCTTTGCGGTGCCGATGGCGTATTGGAAGAAAGCGGGTCCGGGATTGATGTTGCTGAACGTGGTGTTGTTGTTGATGGTGTTTATTCCCGGCATCGGTCATGAGGTCAACGGCAGTATGCGCTGGGTCCGCCTCGGGGCGGTCAACCTGCAGATGTCCGAATTCGTGAAGCTGTTTGTGATCCTTTATCTGGCCGGCTATCTGGTACGCCATGCCGAGGCCGTGCAGACCAGTGCCGGCGGATTTTTACGCCCCCTGTTTGTATTGGTGTTGCTGGCGGTGTTGTTATTGCTTGAACCCGACTACGGCGCTGTCGCCGTCATGTTGATGACTGCCATGGGGATGATGTGGCTTGGCGGGGCGCGGTTGTTCCAGTTCCTTCTTCTGTTGCTGGCTCTGAGCGGTGCCCTGGTATTGCTGATCCTTGTTTCGCCCTATCGCATGGAGCGCCTCACCGGTTTTCTCAATCCCTGGGCCGATCCGTTCAACAGCGGATTCCAGTTGACCCAGGCCCTGATTGCATTCGGGCGGGGTGAGTGGTTCGGCGTCGGCCTGGGCGCCAGCGTACAGAAATTATTCTACCTGCCCGAAGCTCACACTGATTTTCTGTTTGCGGTACTGGCCGAGGAGCTCGGTCTGATCACCGCCACCCTGGTGATCGCGTTGTTCCTGTTGCTGGTGTTGCGCGCGCTGCGTATCGGCCGCCGTGCCGAACAGCGGCAGCGGCCCTACAGTGCATATGTGGCCTACGGTATGGGTATCTGGATTGGTCTGCAGGCCTTTACCAATATCGGGGTCAACATGGGGATTCTGCCAACCAAGGGTTTGACCCTGCCACTGATGAGTTATGGCGGCAGCAGTCTGGTCGCCATCTTTGTGGCGATTGCACTGTTGTTGCGCGTCGATTACGAAACCCGCTGCAATGATCGTTCCGGGCAGCAGGAGGCATGGGCATGGTAGGCAGCGAAAAAGTCCTCATCATGGCGGGCGGCACCGGCGGGCATGTCTTTCCGGCTCTGGCGGTCGCGCATGAATTGCGCCAGCAGGGAGTCGATGTGATCTGGCTGGGCACCCGCCAGGGGCTTGAAGCACGGGTGGTGCCCGAGGCGGGGATCCCCATGGAGTTCATTTCCATCGCCGGGTTACGTGGCAGGGGGATGGCCGGCTGGTTGCTGGCACCGCTGCGCCTGAGTTATGCCTTGATACAGGCCTTGAGGATCTGTTTGCGCCAGCAACCCCGTGCGGTGCTCGGCATGGGTGGATTCGTCACCGGGCCAGGGGGGGTGGCTGCCTGGCTGTTGCGCCGGCCCCTGGTGATTCAGGAACAAAACGCCGTCGCCGGACTTACCAACCGTCTTTTAAGCCGGCTGGCGCGGCGTGTGCTGGAAGCCTTTCCCGGCAGTTTCCCCAAAGGCGTCAAAACCGAGCTGAGCGGCAACCCGGTTCGGGCCGATATTTGCGATCTGCCGGAACCCGGAAGCCGGTTTGCCGAGCATGCGGGCCGCATCCGTATCCTGGTGATCGGCGGCAGTCTGGGAGCGCAGGCACTGAACCAGACGCTGCCGGAAGCGCTGGCAAAACTGGCCGATGAGATCCGCCCCGAGATCTGGCATCAAGCGGGGCGCGGCAAGGACGAGGCGGCGCGTGAAGCCTACAACAAGGCCGGAATCGAGGCCCGGGTGGAGCCGTTTGTCAGTGATATGGCCGAGGCCTACCGCTGGGCGGACATGGTGATCTGCCGGGCCGGTGCACTGACCGTTTCGGAACTGGCGGCAGCCGGCCTGGGTGCCATCCTGGTGCCTTTCCCCCATGCAGTGGATGACCATCAGACCCGCAACGCCCTTTATCTGAGTGAGGCCGGCGCTGCCCGTCTGATCCTGCAAACGGAGCTGACGCCGGATTATCTTGCCACGGTGTTGAGAGAAATGCTGGCGGACGGACGTGCCGGTTTGCTCAAAATGGCCGAGGCTGCCCGGGCGCTGGCGCAACCGGAGGCCAGCCGCCGTGTCGCCTCAGCCTGTCTGGAGGTGATGCATGGTTAATTACGGACGCCGTGCCACCGACAGGGCTTCAGCCCGGGGTGAACCGGGGATGGGCCGCATCCAGCGTATCCATTTCGTAGGCATTGGCGGTGTCGGCATGGGGGGGATTGCCGAGGTGATGCTCAATCTCGGTTATTCAGTGACCGGTTCGGATCTGCAGGACAATGCGGTCACCCGCCGTCTGCGCGATCTCGGTGCCACCATTACGCTGGGACATGCAGCCGGGAATCTGAGTGACTGCGATGTGGTGGTCATTTCCAGCGCTGTGCATGGAGATAACCCGGAAGTGATTGCCGCCCAGGAGCAGCGTATCCCGGTGGTGCCGCGTGCCGAAATGCTGGCCGAATTGATGCGTTTTCGCTATGGCATCGCTGTGGCCGGTACCCACGGCAAGACCACCACCACCAGTCTGATCGCCAGCGTGCTGGCTGAAGGTGGCGTGGATCCGACTTTTGTGATCGGCGGCCGCCTCAACAGTGCCGGTACCCACGCCCGGCTCGGCGAAGGGCGTTATCTGGTGGCCGAAGCCGATGAAAGTGATGCTTCCTTCATGCATCTGCAACCCATGATGGCGGTGGTGACCAACATCGATGCCGATCACATGGAAACCTATGGCGGTGATTTCGAAACACTGCGCCGGACGTTTATCGAATTTCTGCATCATCTGCCCTTTTATGGCCTGGCGGTCCTCTGTATCGATGATCCGCAGGTGCGGAACATACTTCCGCAGATCACCCGTCCGGTCACCACCTACGGTCTTTCTGACGAAGCCGATGTTTACGCCAAGGCGTTGCAGCAGGAAGGCAGCCGCACCCATTTCCGCGTCGGTCGGCCCGGGCAGGAGGGATGGCTCGAGATAACACTGAACATGCCGGGTAAACACAATGTGTTGAACGCGTTGGCCGCTGTGGCGGTGGCCCATGAAATCGGTATCGAAGACGATGCGATCAAGCGGGCGCTGGAAAATTTCGAGGGTATCGGGCGGCGTTTTCAGATCAACGGGGAATACAGCCTGCCGCAGGGCAAGGTGTTACACATCGATGATTACGGTCACCATCCCCGTGAAGTGGCGGCAACCATCCAGGCGATTCGCCAGGGTTGGGCGGATCGCCGCCTGGTGGTCGCCTTCCAGCCACATCGTTATACCCGGACCCGGGACCTGTTCGAGGATTTCACCCGCGTGTTGTCCGATGTGGATTGTCTGGTGCTGCTGGAGGTCTACCCCGCCGGGGAATCACCGATCACCGGAGCTGACGGCCGGCATCTGGCGAGGGCAATCCGCCTGCGTGGCCAGGTGGATCCGGTCTTTGTGGAAAATATCGACGAGTTGCCCGCCACCCTCAAAGGGGTGCTGCAGGACAACGATATCCTGCTGACGCTGGGGGCCGGCAATATCGGTGCGCTGGCAGCGAAGTTACAGGAACAGCTTGAGGCTTGACCAAGGTGAACATGCAGATCATGAGCATCCAACGACCCCAACCGCTGCGAGGCACCCTGAAAAGAGGGGAGCTGCTGGCGCGTTACACCTCGTGGCGGGTGGGCGGTCCGGCGGATCAGTTTTATCAGCCTGCCGATGTCGCTGATCTTGCAACTTTCCTCGCTGCCCTGCCCCGGGGCGAGCCTCTCTTCTGGCTGGGAATGGGGAGCAACCTGTTGATCCGGGAAGGCGGATTGCGCGGCACGGTGATCAGCCCCCGCGGTTGCCTGAACGAACTGACGTTTCTTCCGGCACAACGCGTGCGGGTGGAGGCCGGTGTGGCCTGTCCCAAGCTGGCGCGCGAAACGGCCAGGCGCGGCCTGCAGGGTGTGGAATTCCTCTGCGGGATCCCGGGCACATTCGGCGGTGCCCTGGCAATGAACGCCGGTGCTCTCGGCAGTGAGACCTGGGAATGGGTCGAATCGGTCGAAACCCTCGACCGTGAGGGAAAACACCATAGCCGTACCCCGGGCGAATACCAGGTGGCCTATCGCCAGGTGACCGGGGTGGAAAACGAGTGGTTTGTGGCCGCCACCTTGCAACTGAAGCCGGGGGATGCAGAGGCCAGCCTCGAGCGGATCAAACAGTATCTTGCCCGGCGCAGCCACACCCAGCCGACCCAGTTGCCGAATGCCGGTTCGGTATTCCGTAATCCGCCGGGTGATTTTGCCGCCCGCCTAATCGAAGCCTGCGGTCTGAAAGGGAGTTGTGTTGGTGGCGCCTGTGTTTCGGAAAAACACGCCAACTTCATCGTCAATACCGGCACCGCCACAGCGACGGATATCGAAGCGCTGATCGAGCGGATTGAGCAGAGGGTGGAAGCGGAATATGGCGTGAAGCTGAAGCGGGAGGTGCATATCGTGGGGGAAGAGAGGGAGAAGGCGAATGGTTGAGATCCTTTCCCTGCCTGACAACCCGGGAGTCTTCGGCAAGGTTGCGGTGCTGATGGGCGGCTGGTCGGCGGAACGGGAGATTTCCCTCAAGAGTGGCCGGGCCGTGCTCGAAGCGTTGCAGCAACGCGGGGTGGATGCCCACCAGGTTGATGTCCGGCGCGAGACGGTTCTCCAGCTTTTGACCGAAGGGAAATTCGATCGCGCCTTCATTGTGCTGCACGGTCCCGGCGGTGAGGACGGCGTGATTCAGGGTGTCCTGGAAGTGCTGGATTTGCCATACACCGGCAGTGGCGTGATGGCGTCGGCACTGGCGATGGACAAACTCCGCAGCAAACAGTTATTGCAGGGCGCGGGGATTCCGACCCCTGCCTGGCTGGTGCTGGAGGAGGAGACCGAGCCTGCTTATGTGGCGGCCACCCTGGGATTACCGGTTATGGTCAAGCCGGCACTGGAAGGTTCCAGTATCGGCATAAGCAAGGTCAAGGAGGCAGAAGCCCTGCCGGTGGCATGGCGGGAGGCGGCACGCTTTGGTGGCACGGTACTGGCGGAGCAGTGGATCGAAGGCAAGGAATACACCGTGGTGATCCTGGGTGAGACGCCGTTGCCGGTGATTTGTCTCGAAACCCCGCGGGAGTTTTATGACTATGAGGCCAAGTATCGGGCGGATGACACCCGCTATTTATGTCCCTGCGGACTGTCGCAGGAAGAAGAGCAGCAGATGCAGCGTCTGGCCCTGGCCGCGTTTCAGGCACTGGGTGCCAGCGGCTGGGGACGGGTGGATATTCTGTGCAGTGATGATGGCAGCCCCTGGGTGATCGAATTAAACACCGTTCCCGGCATGACCGACCACAGTCTGGTTCCGATGGCGGCCAAGGCGGCCGGGATGAGTTTTGCTGATCTGGTACTGCATATTCTTGCGCAGACGCTGACGACTGAAAAAGGGGGCGGGGAATGAGTATGCAGGCCAGTCAGCTCATGCCCGGGAGTCCAAGGTGGCAATGGCCGGCATGGCCGGCCCGCTGGGTAGGCCACGGTCTGTGGCTGATCCTGCTGGCGGTGATCCTCGGCATGCTGGTAGCCCATTTGGCGAAGCCCACCACCCTGCCGATCCGCAAGATCCGCGTGCAGGGGGCGCTGGTTTCCGTGAATGAGGGGATGTTACGGCGGGCCATTGCCGGCAAGGTCCGGGGCGGCTATTTCAGTGTGGACGTTGCGGCGGTGCGCGAGCGGGTGGAAGAGTTGCCATGGGTCAGGATCGCTACCGTACGGCGCGCATGGCCCGATGCGATTGTGATCCGCATCGTCGAGCAGCAGCCGCTTGCCTGTTGGGCCAAGGGTGGATTGGTCAATCTGGAGGGTGAGATTTTCAGGCCGGAAGCGGCAACCTGTCCCCCCGGATTGCCGCTGTTTTCCGCTCCGGAGGGTATGCACGGCACGCTGGCGGAGCAATACCGCAGCTTCAGCGAACTGCTGGCAAGGGTGGATTTGCGGATAGCCGGGTTGTTCATGGATGCACGGCGTTCCATACGACTGAAGCTGGAAAACGGCATGCAGCTGGTATTGGGACGGGAAGCACAGCAGCAGCGTCTGCACAGATTCGTAAAGGTCTACGCCGCCAAACTGGCTGCGTATGCGGCGCAGATCCGGCGCGTGGATCTGCGGTACAGCAATGGTATGGCGGTGCAATGGCGATCACAGAGAGAACAACAAGGCTAGAGACAGAGCGATGGCAAAGAAAATGGAAAAGAATCTGATTGTCGGCCTGGATATCGGCACTTCGAAAGTGGTGGCGATTGTCGGTGAAGTGATGCCGGGAAACGAGATTGAGATCATCGGTTTGGGTTCCCACCCCTCCCGCGGTCTGAAAAAAGGAGTGGTGGTGAACATTGAATCCACCGTGCAGTCGATTCAACGGGCGGTGGAAGAAGCGGAACTGATGGCCGGCTGCCAGATCCATTCGGTTTACGCCGGTATTGCCGGCAGTCATGTGCGCAGCCTGAATTCCCACGGCATCGTTGCAATCCGGGACAAGGAGGTGACGCCCTATGATGTCGAGCGCGTCATCGATGCGGCACGGGCGGTGGCCATTCCTGCCGATCAGAAAATCCTCCACATCCTGCCGCAGGAATTCATCATTGACAACCAGGAGAGCATCCGTGAGCCGGTGGGGATGTCCGGGGTCCGCCTGGAGGCCAAGGTTCACATGGTCACCGGTGCGGTGAGTGCGGCCCAGAATATCATCAAATGTGTACGGCGCTGTGGCCTGGAAGTGGATGACATCATCCTGGAACAGCTTGCCTCCAGCCATTCCGTCTTGACCGAAGATGAAAAAGAACTCGGTGTGTGTCTGGTGGACGTCGGTGGGGGGACCACCGATATCGCGGTGTTTACGGAAGGGGCCATTCGTCATACGGCGGTGATCCCGATTGCGGGCGATCAGGTGACCAATGACATTGCCGTAGCCCTGCGTACCCCGACCCAGCACGCCGAAGAGATCAAGATCAAATACGCCTGCGCGCTGACCCAGCTGGCGTCGGTGGAAGAGACCATCGAGGTCCCGAGCGTGGGTGACCGTCCGGATCGCCGTCTGGCCCGCCAGACC
Source organism: Chromatiales bacterium (assembly GCA_027032075.1). Lineage (GTDB taxonomy): Bacteria > Pseudomonadota > Gammaproteobacteria > UBA6429 > Thiohalophilaceae > JAJRYG01. The sequence goes on from JALVOC010000091.1 coordinate 104,359, forward strand.
CTGGCGGAGGTGGTCGAGCCAAGATACGAGGAACTGTTCACGCTGATCCAGGCTGAATTACGGCGTAGCGGTTTTGAGGATTTGTGTGCTGCCGGGGTGGTGTTGACCGGTGGCAGCGCAAAAATGGAAGGCGCGGTGGAACTGGCAGAGGAGATTTTCCACATGCCGGTCCGCCTCGGGATGCCGCAGTACGTTGCCGGTCTGGTGGACGTGGTGCGAAACCCGATTTATTCGACCGGTGTGGGGTTACTGCTGTTCGGTTACCAGAATCAGGCGATGCGTGAGTCGGAGATCCGCATGGGCACTGGTTTCCGTGGTGTCTTGCGCAGGATGAAAAGCTGGTTTCAGGGAAATTTTTAATTGTGTTCAATGAGGGGGTGAAGCATGTTTGAATTAATGGATACCTATAGCCAAAGTGCGATTATCAAGGTCGTTGGTGTTGGTGGGGGAGGCGGTAATGCCGTCGAGCACATGGTGGTGCAGAATCTCGAAAGCGTGGAGTTCATTGTTGCCAATACCGATTCCCAGGCGCTGAAGAACAGCTCGGCACGCACCGTGTTACAACTGGGAGGCAACATCACCAAAGGTCTGGGTGCGGGTGCGGATCCGGAAATCGGCCGGCAGGCGGCACTGGAAGATCGTGAACGTATCCAGGAAGTGCTGGAAGGGGCGGACATGGTCTTCATCACCGCCGGCATGGGCGGTGGCACTGGAACCGGTGGCGCGCCCATCGTGGCCCAGGTGGCGAAAGAAATGGACATTCTGACGGTTGCCGTCGTCACACGGCCATTCCCGTTTGAAGGCAAAAAACGCATGGATGTGGCCAATGACGGCATCGATGAGCTGAAAAGTTTTGTCGATTCGCTCATCACGATTCCGAATGAAAAACTGCTCTCCGTGCTTGGCAAGAATATCAGCCTGCTGGACGCCTTCAAGGCGGCAAATGATGTCCTGCTGGGGGCGGTACAGGGTATTGCCGAACTGATCACCCGTCCCGGCCTGATTAATGTCGATTTTGCCGACGTGCGCACTGTAATGTCGGAAATGGGGATGGCGATGATGGGATCGGGAAGGGCTAGCGGTGAAGGGCGAGCCAGGGAGGCGGCCGAAGCGGCTATCGCAAGCCCCTTACTGGAGAATATCGATCTCGCCGGTGCGCGCGGTATTCTGGTGAATGTCACGGCCGGTATGGACATGGCGATCGGTGAATTTGAAGAGGTGGGGAACACCGTGAAGAGCTTTGCCTCCGAGAACGCCACCGTCGTGGTGGGAACCGTGATTGATCCGGAAATGGAAGGTGAGCTGCGTGTGACTGTGGTCGCCACCGGCCTGGGTTGCGATCAGGCACAGGCGGAAAAACCGGTCAAACTGGTGGTGCAGAAAACCAAGGAGGGCGAGGTGGATTACGGGCAGCTGGAACGGCCGACAGTGATCCGCAACAAGGCAGCCAGTGGTGAAAATTATCGGGGCACTTCAGATACCGATATGGAGTATCTGGATATCCCGGCATTTTTACGGCGTCAGGCAGATTGAGTCCGGACAGGGGGTAAGAAGGTATTTCCTTGACAGGAGTCAAGGTTTTGCCAATCCGGACGATAATACAAAGTATAAGTTGCTGAAATATGGGAACCTGTTCTAAGATACGATGTTATACCACTGTTAGACTAATGAAAAAGTACGAGGTGGTACCGGTCTGATTATTGCACTCGTACAGAACACGGCAAAACGGGAGCCAATCTGTGATAAAACAACGCACGCTGAAAAATGTCATTCGTGCCACCGGGGTGGGATTGCATACCGGAGAAAAAGTCTATCTGACGTTACGGCCTGCTGCGGCAAACACTGGCATTGTCTTCAGACGAGTTGATCTGGATCCTCCCGTTGAAATCGTGGCCAACGCCAGGAATGTCGGTGATACCACGCTCTCCACTACCCTTATCAATGGTGAAGTGAGGGTTTCCACCGTGGAGCACTTGTTGTCCGCCCTGGCGGGGATGGGCATCGATAACGCGTATATCGACCTGAATGCACCGGAAGTGCCCATAATGGACGGCAGTGCCGGCCCATTTGTGTTTCTCATCCAGTCTGCCGGCATCCAGGAGCAGGATACGCCAAAGCGGTTTATTCGCATCAAACGCAACATCACCGTCAAAGAGGGCGACAAATGGGTGCGTTTCGAGCCGTTTGATGGTTTTAAGGTCGCTTTTACCATTGATTTCAACCATCCGGCCTTCAAGGACTGTCATCAGACCGCAGAAGTGGATTTTTCCACCACATCCTTCGTCAAGGAGGTCAGCAGGGCCAGAACCTTCGGGTTTATGAGCCAGATCGAAACCTTGCGCGCCAATAATCTCGCACTCGGCGGCAGTTTTGACAATGCCGTGGTGGTGGATGACTTCCGTATCCTGAACGAGGATGGATTGCGCTACGTGGACGAGTTCGTCAAGCACAAGATCCTGGATTCCATCGGCGATCTGTATTTGCTGGGTTGCAGCCTGATTGGCGCCTTCAGCGGCCACAAATCAGGGCACGCCCTCAACAACAAACTGCTCTGCGCCCTGCTGGAGCAGGAGGATGCCTGGGAGGAAATCACTTTCGAGGATCCGGAGCTGGCACCCATTTCCTTCGCCAAACCGATCAAGGCCACCTGAACTTTTACCCTGTTCGATAGGGGGTCGGCATGCCCATCCGGCCGCGCGGTGCCCTGTATCTGATTATTTTACTTGGTTTTTTTGTTCCGGTTGGCAAGCCGCAGCAGCGCCTGTTTCAGTTCCCCGTTTTCCAGCGACTCCGCCATCATTCTGAGATCCCTCGAGGCGCTTGCAGAAAGGCGTCTTTCGGTGTTTTTCGAGGATTCGGGCTCAATCCGGGCCGGGATTATTTTTACTTCTATGTATTTAACCCCTTGAAATTCCTCAAGTTGTTTTGCTATTGTTGTAATGAGGTCCGGTGCCTGCATTCGCAGACGGGCCGCCCAGGTGGCTGAATCCGTGGTGAGCAGCAGCCTGGGGCCGGTGAGTGCAGCCACCTGGAAATGGGGTGCCAGTGAAGGCGGCAGAGTACGTTGAAGCAGCCGGGTGAGGCGTTTCAAGTGCAAAGTCTGTGTGACAAGGTGCGCAACCTCACCTTTTTTTCCTAGCAGAAACTTGTACAATGGACCGGAAATACTCATACTAAAACTATATTAAGATTAATGGGTTGCGGTATCCAGCCGATATAATACATAAATAAGCGTTTCAGGGGCTGCTTTGCTTTATGAATATCGTCATATTAAGAAGAAAAAAGGGGTGTTCGGGACTGTTAACGTTGTCCCGTGTAAGGTTTACATTTCTTCTGGGCAGTTCATTTTTACTGCTTTCCGCCGGCTTGCTCACCGCCGGTTATCAACTGGGTGCGAAATTCAGCAAAACCAATCCGGATGATCTGAGTATCGCCCTGCAAACCGAGCTGGAAGCCCAAAGTCTGCGCATTGAAGAGGCATCGAGGAATGCCAGAGAAAATATGGATGCGCTGGCACTGCGGCTTGGCAAGCTCCAAGCCCACGTGATCCGCCTCGATGCCTTGGGTCAGCGCCTCACCGCGGTGGCCAAACTCGATAAAGGGGAATTTGATTTTTCGCATCCTCCTGCCCAGGGTGGACCGGATGAGGATGCAAGCGGAACGCTGGCCAAATCGATGATGGTTCCGGATTTCCTCAAGGCCCTTGAGGATCTTTCCCAGCAACTCGAGGATCGCAGCCAGCAACTGGCAGTGCTGGAAGACATGATGATGAACCGCAATCTGCAGGCAGAAGTGGTGCCAGCAGGCAGGCCGATTACACGCGGATGGCTTTCCTCCTACTTTGGCAAGCGTACCGATCCGTTTACCGGCAGACGGGTACACCACTCGGGGATTGATTTTGCGGGCAAGTTGGGTTCAGATGTTGTCGCTGTTGCGGCCGGTGTGGTGACTTATGCGGGACGGCGCTCCGGATATGGTAATCTTGTTGAAATCAATCATGGCAAAGGTTATTCGACGCGTTATGGCCACAACAACAAAATTCTCGTTAAAGTCGGTCAGACGGTGAAAAAAGGTGAGGTCATCTCGAAAATGGGTACTACTGGACGTTCCACCGGTCCCCATGTTCATTTTGAAGTGTTACACAACGGCCGCGCCGTCAATCCCATCAAGTATATCCACGCCTCGCGTTAATATTTTCTTTGCGCAAGACGGTATTCAGGCATGTTGAGTGCAGGCCGTCTGTCTATTCTGTTTGTCAGCGTTGTTCTTCTCTTCACGGGTTGTGCAAGCAGCCCCACTGATGTCCCTCAAAAAGCCGGCGTTGCGTCAAAAACCGATCATCCCGCGACACCTTCTCCTTCGGTAAAGCCGCCTGTCTTTATCACTGTCGCTGCAGTCGGTGACATGATGCTGGGGACGGATTTCCCCCGTAACCATTTGCCGCCGGATGAGGGCCGTAACATGCTGGCTTCCGTTCATTCGGCATTGCAGGCGGCGGATATCACTTTCGGGAACCTGGAAGGCACATTGATGGATGGCGGGGAGCCGGAAAAAGAATGCCTGCGTGCGGATCGCTGTTACCTGTTTCGTTCCCCCAGTCATTACGCCTGGTTGTTTCAACAGGCAGGCTTTGATGTGGTGAGCCTGGCGAACAACCATGCCCGGGATTTTGGTGAAGCGGGACGCTCTTCTTCGATGCGGGCGCTGGATCGCGCCGGGATTCGCCATTCAGGTCTGGCGGGGGATGTGGCGAGTTGGGAGGTAAAAGGGCGGCGTGTGGCGATGATCGCCTTTGCACCCTTTAAAAATTCCCATGACATGCTGGATATTCCGGCTGCGAAGCAACAAATCGCTGAATTGGCTGTCGAACATGACATCGTGCTGGTTTCGATGCATGCCGGGGCAGAGGGAATGGAAGCGACACGTATTCCCTTCACAACGGAATACTATTATGGGGAAGATCGGGGGAATGTCGTCGCCTTTGCCCATGCCGCAATTGATGCCGGTGCCGATCTGGTGCTGGGACACGGCCCCCATGTTCCAAGGGCGCTGGAGCTTTATCAGGGGCGTTTGATTGCCTACAGCCTGGGTAATTTCAGCACCTATTATGGTATCAGCGTGGCGGAGACCAAGGGGCTGGCACCCATCTTGAAGGTGACCCTGGACAGCGATGGTGGCTTTGTCGAGGGGCGTATCATTTCTGCGCAGCAGATCCGTCCGCACGGGCCAAAGCTGGATGCGGAGCATCGGGCGGCCAAATTGATAAAAAACCTGACGGAGGCGGATTTTCCCGCCACACCGCTGAAAATCGAGGATGATGGAAGGCTCAGGGTGGTGAAATCAGGGTTGCAACAGGCCACGGCAGGCGAGGCATGGAAAATGACAGCGGACAAACAGGCCGCTGACCGTTAAAATACCCCCAATTTTATTTCCTGGCAGGTGCGAAGGTTTCATCACCTCGCAGCTGTGAGTGAGTCCTTACGAATAGATTGTATTCAGGCAGATTTATGGTCGCAAAACTGTTAAGAAAAGTGTTTGGTAGCCGCAACGAGCGGCTGGTCAAAGGAATGCGCAAAGTGGTTGCGCAAATCAATGCGCTGGAGGACGAATTTGAGGCGCTGACTGACGACGAGCTGCGGGACAAGACCCGCCAGTTCCGCGAGCGGCTGGAAAAAGGGGAGAGCCTGGATGATTTGTTGCCGGAAGCGTTTGCCGCGGTGCGTGAGACGGGCAAGCGGGTATTGAACATGCGCCACTATGATGTGCAGCTTATCGGCGGGATCGTGCTGCACAATGGCAAGATTGCGGAAATGCGCACCGGTGAGGGCAAGACCCTGGTGGCGACCCTGGCAGCCTATCTGAACGCGCTTCCCGCCAAAGGGGTGCATGTGGTCACCGTAAATGATTATCTGGCAACGCGTGACGCTGAGTGGATGGGCAAGATCTATCAATTCCTTGGTTTGAGCGTGGGTGTGATCACATCCAACATGCCGTTCGAGGAAAAAAAGGCGGCCTACGCAGCGGATATCACATATGGCACCAATAATGAATTCGGTTTTGACTATCTGCGCGACAACATGGCCTTCAGTGTCGAGGAGCAGTTCCAGCGCGGCCATGCATTTGCCATTGTCGACGAGGTTGACTCGATTCTTATCGATGAAGCACGCACCCCGCTGATCATTTCCGGTCCGGCGGAGGAGAGTTCGGATCTGTATTACAAGATTAATACCCTCGTTCCCAAACTGAAGAAACAGGAAGAGGAAGACGGACCCGGCGACTTTTCTGTCGATGAGAAAACCAAGCAGATTTACCTCACCGAAGAGGGTCACGAACATGTTGAAAATCTGCTGACGAAGGCGGGGTTACTGGCCGAAGGGGAAAGCCTGTATGACGTCAGCAATATCGGTATGTTGCATCATGTGATCGCGGGACTGCGCGCCCATGTATTGTTCCAGAAAGATGTCGATTACATCGTACAGAACAATGAAGTGGTGATTGTGGATGAATTTACCGGCCGTACCATGCCCGGCCGGCGCTGGTCGGACGGGCTGCACCAGGCCGTGGAGGCGAAGGAAGGGGTTTCGATCCAGCAGGAAAACCAGACGGTGGCTTCCATCACCTTCCAGAACTATTTCCGCCTTTACGACAAGCTTTCCGGAATGACCGGTACCGCCGACACCGAAGCCTATGAATTCCAGCAGATTTACGGACTGGAGGTCGTCGTGATCCCGACGCACCGGCCGATGATCCGCAAGGATCACGTGGATCTGGTGTACCTCACACAAAAGGAAAAGTTTGGCGCCATTATTGAAGACATCAAGGATTGCCAGAAACGGGGCCAACCGGTGCTGGTCGGCACCACCTCCATTGAAGTGTCCGAATATCTTTCCAGCCAGCTGCAAAAGGAAAAGATCAAACACGAGGTGTTGAACGCCAAACAACATGCACGCGAAGCGGAGATCGTGGCACAGGCAGGGGCGCCGGGCGCGGTTACCATTGCCACCAATATGGCAGGCCGTGGTACCGATATCGTGCTGGGTGGCAACCTCGAAGTGGAATTGCAGGCCTTGAACGATGCAAACGACATCGCGGTGGAAAAGCTGCGTAAAGATTGGGAAAAGCGGCACCAACAGGTGTTGGAGGCGGGTGGTCTGCATATCATCGGTACCGAAAGGCATGAATCCCGGCGTGTGGACAACCAGTTACGCGGCCGTTCAGGCCGTCAGGGTGATGCGGGTTCCTCGCGTTTTTACCTGTCACTGGAAGACAATCTCATGCGTATCTTCGCCTCCGAGCGCATGGCATCCATCATGCAGCGGCTGGGGATGCAGGAAGGGGAAGCGATTGAGCATCCCTGGGTCAGCCGGGCGATAGAAAATGCGCAACGCAAGGTGGAAGGGCATAACTTCGATATGCGTAAACAACTGTTGGAATACGATGACGTTGCCAATGATCAACGCAAGGTCATCTATGGCCAGCGCGATGAGTTGTTGCGTTCGGACGATATCTCGGAAACGATAAAAGCGATCCGTGCCGATGTGGTGAACGCGCTTATCAGCAACTTTATTCCGCCGCAGAGCATTGAAGAACAGTGGGATATTCCTGGTTTGAGCGAGGCGCTGGAAGGCGAGTTCGGCTTGAAGCTGGACGTGCAGTCCTGGTTGGACAGTGATGACAACCTGGATGAGGATGGTGTGCGTGAAAAAATCCTCGAGGCGATGGAGCAGGCCTATCAGAAGAAAGAAGAGGAAGTCGGCAACGATGTCATGCGGCATATTGAAAAAGCCGTCACCTTGCAGGTGCTGGATGGCCAGTGGCGTGACCATCTTGCCTTGATGGATCAGTTACGCCAGGGCATTCACTTGCGGGGATATGCGCAAAAGAATCCGAAACAGGAGTACAAGCGTGAATCGTTTGAACTGTTTTCCCAGATGCTGGAGCGCATCAAAAACGAAGTCGTGACGATTCTCAGCCGGGTGCAGGTGCGGAGTGAAGAAGAAGTTGAGGCGCTGGAGGCACAACGGCGGCAACACGACAGGGAGATGCAGTTCAAGCATGCGCAAGTCAATGCGATGCAGGGTGAGGAGCAGGAGGAGAAAGAGCAGCATACGCCCTATGTGCGTGAAGGACGAAAAATCGGCCGTAACGAACCCTGCCCCTGTGGCTCCGGCAAGAAATACAAACAGTGTCATGGCCGCCTGAATTAGATGTCCACCATGGAGCAACCGCTTTTCCCCGATATGGAACACAGTAAATATGAATTTTCCCCCGTGGCCGGTGTACGGCTGGGAACGGCTTGTGCCGGGATCAAGAAAGCGGAGCATCGCGATCTGGTGCTGCTGGAACTGGCGGCAGGGAGCCAGGTGGCGGCGGTATTTACCCGCAATGCCTTTCGTGCCGCCCCGGTGCTGCTGGCGCAACGGCATCTTGCCGGGAACATGCCGCGCTATTTACTGGTGAACACCGGTTATGCCAATGCCGGAACAGGAGAGCAAGGGTTGCAGGATGCGGAACAGTGCTGTCGGGCGGTGGCAAAACTGGGCGGTTGCAAGCCGGAGGAGGTGTTGCCTTTTTCCACCGGGGTGATCGGTGAACCGCTTCCAGTCGAGAGGATCATTTCGGCACTGCCCACGGCAAATGCCGCGCTGGCTGAAACGGGTTGGGAAGATGCCGCCTGGGGTATTATGACGACGGATACGGTTCCCAAGCTGACGAGCCGCACCCTGCAGACAGGCGGGCAGCAGATCACCGTCACCGGCATGGCCAAGGGCGCGGGAATGATCCGGCCTGATATGGCCACCATGCTGGCGTATATCGCGACCGATGCGGCAGTGGAGCAGCCTGTCCTGCAGCAATGCCTGCAACAGGCAGTGGCGCATTCATTCAACCGGATCACTGTCGATGGAGACACTTCCACCAATGATGCCTGCCTGTTGATTGCAACGGGTCAGGGGGATGTGACGGTACCGGCAAGCGGGGAGGTGCATGATGCGTTCGTGCAGCTTGTGCAGGAAGTCTGTGTGGAACTGGCGAAAGACATCATCAAGGACGGTGAGGGGGCGACCAAACTGATCAATATTGAAGTGACAGGTGGTCAGAATGAAGCAGAATGTTTCACGGTTGCCTATACCGTTGCCCATTCCCCACTGGTGAAAACCGCATTTTTTGCTGCCGATCCCAATTGGGGGCGGATATTGGCTGCAGTCGGCCGGGCTGAAATCGCGGCGCTGGAACTCGAGAAGGTCAGGATATTTCTCGATGATGTCTGTATCGTCACAAACGGCGCGCGCCATCCCGCCTACACGGAGGAGAAAGGGCGGCAGGTGATGGCGCGGAATGAAATCACAGTCAGGCTGGAACTCGGCCGGGGAGAGGCGCAGGCCAATGTCTGGACGTGTGATTTTTCCTATGACTATGTGCGCATCAATGCCGAATACCGTACCTGAGAGCAGTCTTCGGGAAAGGTGTCATGTCATCAAACGTGGTCCATGTTGCTGTCGGGGTGATACGCAACAGCAGGGGTGAAATCCTGGTTGCCAGGCGTCATCCGCATGCGCATCAGGGTGGCCTGTGGGAATTTCCCGGTGGCAAACTGGAACATGGCGAAAGCGTGCAGCAGGCGCTCACACGGGAACTGCACGAAGAGCTGGGCATCACGCCGCAACGATTTCGTCCGCTGTTGCGCATTCATCATGACTATAAAGACAAACAGGTTTTGCTGGACGTCTGGCAAATCGATGCTTTCAGCGGTGAACCCCACGGCAAGGAGAAACAACCACTCATGTGGAAACTGCCGCAGCAGTTGGGCAACCTTTCCTTTCCGGCCGCTAATCTGCCCATTGTACGCGCAGTGAATCTGCCGCCATCCTATCTCATCAGCGGCCGGTTTGACAGCGAAGCGGAGTTTCTGGGCAAACTCGTCACTGCGCTTGCCAACGGCATCCGCCTGTTTCAGTTTCGTGTCAAGGAACGGCAGGAAAAATCATATTCTGAACTGGCACGGAAAGCGATACAGTCCTGCCGTGAATACGGAGCGACGGTTTTATTGAACAGTACGCCCGAGGAGGCGATGGCGCTGGATGCGGATGGCGTGCATTTGACCTCGGCACGCTTAATGGCACTGCAACAGCGGCCGCTTCCCTGCGGCAAACTGGTGGCGGCATCCGTTCACAATCCTCTGCAGCTTCGGCAGGCAAACCTGATCGGTGTGGACTTTTCCGTGATCGCACCGGTCATGCCAACCGCATCCCACCCCGGGGCGCAGACGCTGGGTTGGCGTGCTTTTCAGCGTTTGGCGGAAGAGGCCAATCACCCGGTGTATGCGCTTGGCGGAATGCGGCAGCAGCATCTGGAGGAAGCGTGGCAACATGGCGGGCAGGGAATTGCAGCGATTCGAAGCCTGTGGCCTGGCGAATGAGTAAAACCCTCCTCTCCGGCCTGCTTCTCCTGGCAATGGGGAGTCTGGCAGTGGTGTTTGGTGTCAAGGAAAAAAAAACGCCACCAACGGTGTCATTGTCTTCGAGTGTGTCCTGTGATGCTGCCATCACGGCTTGTCTGCTGAGCGATGGGCAGCGGTTGATTGGCCTGCACTTTCCGGACGGGGCGCGTTATCTCAAACCTTTTGATGTGGTGGTGCGCATCGGTGGATTCGACGGGGAAAAAATCAAGAAAGTCACTATTGAACCCGGCATGCGCGGCATGGATATGGGGGCAAACAGGTTCAATTTGCATTTGCTCGATAATCCGCAAAACAGCGGGATGCGATTCGGGGGAAAGATTATTCTTCCGCTCTGCATCAGTGGCCGCAATGACTGGCAGGCGAGCTTGCGGATTGAGACGGAAAAAACGATATACGAGAGCCGCTTTTCTTTCCATGTGGCGAAACAAGGGGTTGCCACAGAACTTTCCAGGTAGCCGGAACGCCTGCTTTGGAGCGTTTTTTCAGTGGTGCGGCTTTTTCTGCTGATCGATAAATTCTTCCGGTAATGTTTCTTCACCGGGGATGCGATGCGATTCGTTCGCCCATTCACCCAGATCGATCAAGCGGCAACGCTCGCTGCAAAATGGCCGCCACTGGGATGCCGCTTCCCATTTCACCATTTTTCCGCACGTTGGGCATTTTACCTGTTTTGTCATATGGCGCAGGTACAAAAGTCGAAAGTAACGGCTTCCTCGGTCTGCACAGGGCGTTTGCTCCCCTGCGGCAGCAGAAAGCGAATCGAGAAACGGTGTTTGCCGGCGCTGATCTCCGGAAATACGGGAGAATCATAGGGCAGGATAATACGCAACAATTGTATCGGTGAAGAGGTATCCAGATTTTGTTGGTAAAAACCCTGTTCGGCGACGAGTTCGACCGGATCGGTGCTTTCCCGCAGGATCGCCAGGATCAGTGTGATGGGTTTTTGCACGTTGTCGAGACTCTCGAACCATGTTTCCAGTTCGGCAATACGCTTTTCCGGATCACGTTTCAACCAGCAGTGATAGGCAGGCAGATCGAAATTGCAGTCACCGCCGGTGACGGTGCTGCGCTGGCGCAGGCTGGTGATCATCTCGTGTTCACGCAGCATCTGGCCAAACGGTGTCGTTTGTTTATGGATATCCCGTTGCGCATGTTCGATTTGGGTCAGGACACTGTCCAGCTGTTTTCTGTCCACCCCGGGGATGTTCCGCAGACCGGCAAGCGAGGTCTGCAGACGTTCCAATTCCTGCAGGATTTCGTTTTTCAAATCACTGCGGCTCAGGATGTCGAGGATCTGGATCAGGCCGGTAATGGTTGCGCGGCTGTCCCAGATGGAAAAGCCACGCCGGTTATAGGCAGTTTGGGTGAAGAGATGTTCAAGCCGGAGAAATGTACGCATGCGTTCATTCAACGGCTGTTCGTAAATAATGCTATTTTCCACAAAGCTTGTCTTGTAATAAATAATTCAGGCGAATGGTCGGATGGCCAATTATAACAACAGTTGCTGCCGTGATGTGAGCACCTTCATCGAGAGGTGTGGAGGAGGTTCAATTGGTCGTTGCTGTCGCCAATTTCAAATAAAACCGGTGGAGTTCCGATACCTTTTTACGCAAGGCGTCCCTGTTTCCGGTGTTGTGGATAACATCATCGGCAAGTTTCAGCCGGGTTTTACGTGCTGCCTGGGCTTCGAGGATTTTCCTCACGTCGGCCTCGCTTGAATGGTCCCGTGTCATGGTGCGCTCGATTTGCACGGATTCCGGCACATCGACGACCAGAATGCGATCCACCGGAAAGGGTTGCGCGGACTCCGCCAGTAACGGTATCACCAGGATACAGTAGGGAGCCTGCAGGCCGGCGATCTCCTGTTCCGCCTGTTGGCGGATCAGCGGGTGCAGTATGGCTTCGAGTTTTTCGCGTTTCTCTTGCGAGGCGAATACCTGTTCCCGCAAGGCCGCCCGGTCCAGCCGGCCTGCTGTATCCAGGATGCCAGGGCCAAACTCACGCGTGATTTCCTCCAGGCCCGGCTTGCCGGGTTCCACCACCTCGCGGGCAATTACGTCCATATCGACCACGGGCACCCCAAGTTCGGCAAACAGTTCGCTCACGGTGGATTTGCCACTGCCGATGCCGCCTGTGAGACCAATCACCAGCATGTTGTTTGTATCCTTGCGATTAGCGGCTTATCCATGCGAGGTAGGCGTGATTGATTTCGCTTCCCCACATGAGGGTAATCCAGCCGGCAATGGCCAGGTAGGGGCCGAAGGGGATCGGTTGGCTGTGGTTGTGGCGTTTGAACAGGATGAGGGCGATGCCGGCCACGGATCCGACTACGGAGGAGAAAATGATTACGGCGGGCAACATTTGCCAGCCGAGCCAGGCGCCCAGCATGGCGAGCAGTTTGAAATCGCCGAAACCCATGCCCTCCTTTCCGGTCAGCTTCTTGAATATCTGATAGACCAGCCAGAGGAGCAGATATCCCGCAATGGCGCCGAGAACGGCCGATTGCAGATCGGTGAAGGTCGAGAAGAGATTCAGCAACAGCCCCAGCCATAAAAAAGGCAGGGTGATGTTGTCAGGCAGATACTGGTGATCGTAATCGATAAAGGTCAGGCAGATCAGGGCCCAGATCAGGAGCATGGCAGCGGCCGCCTGAAGCGTGACGCCAAACTTCCATGCCGCCAGGGTGACCAGGACCGCGCTGACGAGTTCCACCAGGGGGTAGCGGAGCGAGATCGGTTGTGCGCACTCGCGGCAGCGGCCCCGGAGAAACAGGTAACTGACAACCGGGATGTTCTCCACCGCAGTGATCAGGTGGCCGCAGTGCGGGCAGCGGGAGCGTGGGGAAACGAGGTTGAAGTGGCGGCTTGAATCTTCGTGCTTCTGCCCGGCAACGCCCTGCCGTTGCAGGAACTCGAGACATTCCGCTTGCCATTCTCTTTTGAGAATTTCCGGCAGGCGATGGATCACCACGTTCAGAAAGCTGCCGACCAGCAGTCCGAGGATGAAGACGATGATCTGGTACAACACCGGGTTGTGTTGCAAAAGCTCAAGATAGGGCATTCACGGGCGGCCCGGGTCGGTAAACAGGAAGACGGCTATCAATGGCCACCAACGATCTTGCCCATCTGGAAGATGGGCATGTACATGGCGATGACCAGCCCCCCGATGAGGCCCCCGAGGATCGCCATGATCAGGGGCTCCAGCAGGCTGCTCAAGCCGTCCACGGCGTTGTCCACCTCTTCCTCGTAGAAGTCGGCCACTTTCGACAGCATGGTGTCCATGGAGCCGGCCTCTTCACCGATGGCGGTCATCTGCACCACCATGTTGGGGAACATGCCTGTCTGTTTCATCGCCACGTTCAGCTGGGTCCCGGTTGCCACGTCATCGCGGATGCGCATCACCGCATTGCCGTAGACCACGTTGCCGACCGCGCCGGCCACCGATTCCATCGCCTCGACCAGCGGCACTCCCGCAGCAAACATCGTGGCCAGGGTGCGGGCATAACGGGCGATGGCCGCCTTGTTCATGATTGGTCCGATGATGGGGGTTTTGAGTAACACCTTGTCGAGGAAAACATTGAATTTCTTTGAGCGCTTCTTGAACTGCACCAGACCGTAAATCGCGAGGCCGATGCCGCCGAAGATGGCCCCCCACCATTCCTGGAAGAACTTGGACAGGTTGATGACAAACTGGGTAACTGCAGGCAGATCGGCGCCGAAACCGGCGAAGAGTTTTTCGAATTCCGGGATGACGAAAATCATCAGGATGGCGGTGATGATAAAGGAGACCACAATCACTGCGGTGGGATAGAACAGCGCCTTTTTGATCTTGCCCTTGATCGCCTCGGTTTTTTCCTTGTAGGTGGCGATTTTATCCAGAATGGTATCCAGAATACCGGCGTGCTCACCGGCGCGCACCAGGTTGCAGAACAGATCATCGAAATAAAGCGGGTGCTTGCTGAGTGCGTCGGAGAGGTTGCTGCCGGACTCGATGTCGGTTTTGATGCTCAGCAGCATGTCCTGCATTTTCTTTTTTTCGTGGCCGCGGCCGATGATCTCGAAAGACTGAACCAGCGGCACCCCCGAGTTCATCATGGTGGACAGCTGCCGGCTGAAGATGGCGATATCCTCGGCCTTGATGCTCTTGCCGCCGCCCAGCAGCGGCTTGGTTTTTTTCTTTACCTTGCCTGGGGTGATGCCCTGACGGCGCAGGCTGGCTTTGACCAGTGAAATATTTGCGCCGGCGGTTTCACCCTTGACTTTCTGACCCTTGCTGTCTTTCCCTTCCCAGATGAAGGTGGCCTGTTGTATCGCTTTTTCCGCCATGGCTTATTCCTTCGTTACGCGGTTGAGTTCATTCAGACTGGTGATGCCGTCTTTCACTTTTTTCAAACCCGACTGACGCAGATCGGAAATACCTTCCTTGGCTGCCTGTTCGGCCAGTTGCATGGCGTTGCCACCCTCCATGATGATGCGTCCCATGGCTTCCGATACCGGCATCACCTGGTAGATACCGACACGGCCCTTGTAGCCCTCGTTACATTGGTCACACCCTTTCGGGCCGTAGATTTTCAATCCGTTTGCGATATCCTGCTCGGTAAAACCTTCCTCCAGCAAGGCCTCCTTCGGAAGGTCCAGTAACTGCTTGCAGTGCTGGCACAGGCGCCGCGCAAGCCGCTGGGCAATGATGAGGTTGACCGAGGAGGCGATGTTATAGGGGGGAACGCCCATATTGACCATACGCGTGAGGGTCTGGGGGGCATCGTTGGTATGCAGGGTGGAGAGCACCATGTGTCCGGTCTGGGCGGCCTTGATGCCGATTTCCGCGGTTTCCAGATCACGGATTTCCCCCACCAGAATCACGTCCGGATCCTGGCGTAAAAAGGCGCGCAGTGCAGCCGGGAAAGTCAGTCCCACCTTGGCATTGACGTTCACCTGGTTGATCCCCGGCATGTTGATTTCCACCGGATCCTCGGCGGTGGAGATATTGATATCGGGCTGGTTGAGGATATTCACACCGGTATAGAGAGTAACGGTTTTACCGCTGCCAGTCGGGCCGGTGACCAGCAGCATGCCGTAGGGTTTGTGCAGGGCCTCGAGGAAGAGCTCTTTCTGCTCGGGTTCGAAGCCCAGCGCATCCACGCCCAGTTTCGCGCTGTTGGGATCGAGAATACGCAATACGATTTTTTCGCCGAACAGTGTCGGGCAGGTATTGACACGAAAATCGATGGCGCGGTTCTTTGACAGATTCAGCTTGATGCGGCCGTCCTGCGGGATCCGCCGTTCCGAGATATCCAGGCGGGACATGACCTTGAGGCGGGCGGAAAGCCGCGGCGCCATGCCAACCGGCGGGGACGCCATTTCGCGCAGCACGCCGTCCATGCGGAAGCGTACCCGGTATGATTTTTCATAAGGTTCGAAATGAATGTCGGAAGCGCCCTTGTTGATCGCGTCCAGCATCACCTTGTTGACGAAGCGCACCACCGGGGTGTCATCGGCGTCGGATTCAGAGACGTCCGGTCCCGCCGCATCACTTTCGTCGGCAAACTCGACATCGTCCAGATCGGTGTCCCCGAGTTCGGACAGACTGGTATCGGAGGCTTCCATTGCCCGGTCAATGGTGCGGTTGAGCTTGTCGTCTTCCACCAGGATGGCTTCGGTGGTCATGCCGACGTGGAACTTGATTTCGTCCAGCGCCTGCAGATTGGTGGGATCGGAAACGGCGACGAACAGCCTGTTGCCGCGCTTGTAAAGCGGCAGGGTGCGGTGCTTGCGGATGAGGGATTCATTGACCAGCCGCACCACCTCCGGATCGATTTCCATCACGCCGATGTCAAACAGGGGTACGCCGAATTCATCGGAAGCCGCCTGTGCGATATTGCGGCTGTCGACGATATTTTTCTCCACCAGATGGGTAACGAAAGGGACTTTCTTTTTGTTCGCCGACTCGAACGCCTCCTGGGCCTGGGCATCGGTGATCAAGCCGTCCTGCACGAGTTTTCGTGCCAGACCGCTGAAGCGCATTTTTGTTCCGGGTGTCGCCATCGTTTTTGCTTAACTTCGAATCCAGGGATGTAAGTCAGTTATATCGGTTCCGTCTGTGTAATATTTATCGCAAAACCGGCTTATGTGATCCAGCTCATATTATATTGTCACATAATACAAGTATAAATTTAATTATTTAAAGTATCTTTGACAAATTCCTCATTAACTCGTTGAAAATAGTTTCTTTTTTGCCAAAAATCAACATTATGTTAAATATCGGGGGCCGATGTCCGGGGTCGGGAGGCAAACCGTGAACTCTGTTGCGGAGCCTGCGACGGGATTTTTATGCCTTCGCCTTGCCGGGCGGAACCGGCGCGAATGCTGTGAACCGGAGAAAAAACGCTAACGGCGGAAGTGTTTGCTCGCCGCCGACTGCACGCCGTCGTCAACCGCAGCTACAACAGGGCGGTCACCCTCCCAAAAGCGGCTGGCCCCAATCAAGGGGTGTAGCCCTTCAGTTTGTAACGCTGAGCACCACGGTGTTTTTAATCGCGTTTTGCCCGGTTGCGGTGGCGTTGTAACTGGTGGCGATGTCGCCGGTGGCGCCGGCTGTCAGATTGAACACGCAGTTCAGGTTGGCGACGTTGGTTGCAGCGGCAACGCTGTCATCCCAGTTTCCGGGCGACCAGAGTCCCTGGCTGGCGGCGCGGATGTTGTCGGCGCCATTGGCCGGGCCGAAATAGGTGTTGTTTTCCAGGAAAAACTCCTGCTGCGCCAGGCGGAGTGAGGCCAGATCCTCCGCGCACTCGTTGCTGCGTGAAGTGGCAATGTAGTCGTTGTAAGCCGGAATGGCGACAGAAGCCAGGATCGCCAGGATCGCCACTGCGATCATCATTTCTATCAGAGTAAACCCGCTGTTTCTGTGTGGATGCTGCATGGAACACCTTCCTGACTGACGTCTCTTGATTTGGGGATTATTATTCAATCGTATAGATCAAATATAGCCCTCCCGCCATGAAGGTGGGAGGGCTATCAGCTTGCTTCAGGCCGTTTTCTTATTCATAGGCCACGGTTCTTTGTTGTGCCGTCAGGCCGTTGTAGGCCGGCAGGCAGACGGTGAAGACACCCGTGGTATCGCGAGCATCATTCCAGTAAATCCCAATCTGGCCGGTGGTGTTCTGCACCGCACCCATGCCGGCACAGTTCGCACCAACGGCAGCATAGGCAGGTACTTGCGCACCAGCATTCAGGTCGGGGGCAAAGTTGATTGCGGCAGCCTGACCGTCATGAATGCCGTTCAGGTAGTTCACCAGACCTGCGAGATCGGTTGTTTCAGTGCCCGGAGTACCAGCTGTTGTGCGGAAGAAGTTGCCGGTTGCAGAACCCAGTGCAATTTCAGTGACGTCTTTCTTGATTTCATTGCGGATTTCCTTGAAGGCGTTGTTGTAATGCGCCCAGGCCTTGTCTTTTTTGGTGTTCTGGATATAGCCGTTGTAGGCCGGGATGGCGATGGCGGCGAGAATACCGATGATCGCGACGACGATCATCAATTCAATCAGGGTAAAACCTTGTGTACGTTTCATTTTCAATTCTCCAACATGTTTTGGTGGTTGACTTCAGTGCCACCGGTGAAAATTGCGGTGGGTTGCCCTTCAGGTTGCAGGGAGTGTGCCAGTTTTGCCCTTTGTTAAAAAATACTATAAATATCAAAAGGTTATTATGGGAGGAGGCAGGGGTTGACCCTCCGGGCGGGGTTTGATGACGGGTCCCCTGACCTGCGGTTGTCAGGATGTGACAATTATTGTCACCTCTTTATTCGATTCCCAGTTTCTTGATGCGGTAGCGGAGTTGCCGGAAGGTGAGCCCCAGCAGTTTGGCGGCGGCGGTTTTGTTGTAGCGGGTTTTTTCCAGCGCCTGCACGATCACGTCCCGCTCGGTGTTGTCGAGGGCGGAATCGAGGGTCTGCTCCGACAAGCCGGGCTGATTGAATTCCCCGGAGATGGATTCGCCTTCTGTGGGCAGTTTCAGATCCTCTTCTTTGATGACATCGCCCTCGCACAGGGTCATGGCCCGTTCCAGGATGTTTTCCAGTTCCCGCACATTGCCGGGAAAGGGGTAGTGCAGCAGCGCCTGCAGGGCGGATTTGTCGAGGTGGGGCACGCCTGTTTGCCATTCGCGGGCGATCTTGCGCAGAAAATGCACCACCAGCAGGGGGATGTCCTCCGGCCGTTCACGCAGGCCGGGCATGTGCAGTTCGATCACATTGATACGGAAATAGAGATCCTGGCGGAACTGGCCGGATTCGGTCAACTGCCGCAGGTTTTTGTGGGTGGCGCTGAGAATGCGCACATTGATAGGGATCTCTTGTTGCGCCCCCACCGGGCGGATCGCCTTTTCCTGGATGGCGCGCAGCAGTTTGACCTGCATCTCGAGCGGCAGATCGGCCACTTCATCGAGAAACAGGGTGCCGCCATCGGCTGCCTGAAACAGCCCCTTTTTATCCGCGACCGCGCCGGTGAAACTGCCCTTTTTATGGCCGAAAAATTCGCTTTCCATCAATTCAGAAGGAATCGCGCCACAGTTGACAGGTACGAACGGTTTATCCGCCCGTGGGCCGCTCTCGTGGATCAGGCGGGCGGCGAGTTCCTTGCCGGCGCCCGATTCCCCGCTGATGTAGACGGGGGCCTGGCTGCGGGCCAGTTTGGCAATGGTCTGACGGGTCTGCTGGATGATGGTCGAGGTACCCAGCAAGGTAGCGGTTTTGTCACTCGGGGGCTCGGTGACCTTTTTGTTCACTTTCAGGGCGGTGGCCACCAGGTTGCGCAGCATCTGCAGATCCACCGGCTTGGAGACAAAATCGAACGCCCCCGCTTTCAATGCCTCGACGGCGGATTCCATGTTGCCGTGGGCGGTGATCACCGCGACCGGGATATAGGGTTTGCTTTGCTGAATGTGGCGGACGAAATCGATGCCGTTGCCGTCGGGCAGCCGCATGTCGGTGAGGCAGAGGTCGAAGTCTTTTTGGGCCAGCAGGGCGCGGGCCTCGGCCAGATCGGCGGCGCTGTCGGTGTCCACATCCATCCGCGCCAGGGTGATTTCCAGCAGTTCGCGGATGTCCGGTTCGTCATCGATGATCAGTGCGCTGTAACGGGTCGTCATGCTTTTTTCCTGAAAGAGGGGCGGGCCTCGCCCGCATCCCTGATAATACTGCAGGGTTGGATAGAGTTCATCACACCTTCATGTATTGGCTAAATAAGTGTTCCGAATACCAGATCATTTAACATTATTGGCAGATTCTGGTTTCGCATCAGGACCAGAGGTCTTTTACATGACACGCTGTAAATACAGTCGTTCCCGCACATCC
>JALVOC010000092.1 GCA_027032075.1 Chromatiales bacterium
AATACGCTGTTGGCCGTTATCAACCGGTCCGAATTGCAAGATACCGAAGTCCGTCTGGTGACACTACATCGGCGGGATACCCGATGATCCTGCGCCAGAATTCAGATCAACGCATGTATTGGACCGCGGCTTTTGCCCTGTCCGCCGTCGCACATGCCGTTGCTTTTGTGGCAATTTTCGATCTGTGGCCGAACGGGCTATTCCCGGCCTCGATCCCGCGTATCATGCCTGATATTTCGGTCACCACGGTGATCATTGATGATACGGAAATCGGGATTGTCAGCAATCAGGTCAGCGATCCGGCCCCGCTGACCGGCCCCGGTGAAGAACCGGAACCGCAAACTCTGGAACCCGCCACCCCCGCGCCGGAAAACCTGCCCGTATCCGAACCCGATCCAACAGACCCGCCCGAACCAGAAAGACTTCAGGCCATTGCCCCGGTTGAAACCGCCCGCCTAAGCCCGATCCGCCCCGATGATGAAACCACGTTGCTGGGGGCGTCCCCGCTGATGATTGCCCCTGAACCGCTGACTGCAATACCGGTTCAGCCGCAGGAAACCGCTGCAATCGCACCGGTTGTCCTAACGCCGCTGAATGCCGGTGCGCCCGCCCGGACGTCTCCGCCAAAACCCGCAACACCAGACCCCGCACCGCAAGATCCAGTAATGAGCCAACTGGTGCAGAAAATCCGCGACCGGCTGGGCGATCCGTGCCTTGTCGCGTTTCCGCAGCGCAAAAGCGGGGGTGATCCGCTGGTTCTTGTGGTGGCGGACAACGACCGCGTGATCAACACCTTTGCCGATGCCGTGTTGAATGATGCTGATGCTCCGATTGAACATCGTCCGATCCTTGTCGATTCACGGCAATGTCCGGCGCTGAATTTGGCGCGTGAAAACAGGAATTATCCATCATTTGGCCTGTCGGTGAAACTGCGTTCGCCGATTGTCAGCAACGGCGGGCATTTGGTAGGAACCATCAACAACATCGCCGGTTTATATACCTCGCTTTTGCTTATTGATGACAATGGCGTGGTGCAGGACCTAAGGCGGTTCACCAGTTTTGCGGCGGGGCGTGCAGAATTCGACGTTCCGGTCACCCGCCCGGGCGCCGCGCGCGATACAAGCCAGATTTTGATTGTGATCGCGACTCAAACCCGCCCTGAAACCATTGCCTTGCGCGCCGGATATCTGGCCGAAACCTTCTTTCCCGACCTGCAAGACGAGTTGGGGACAGGGTTTATGCTGGCTTTAATCCCGTTTGAGGTGCGTTAGTTTGAATGTCAGGTTGTTTTTCTCTTCACTCGTGCCATGTCGTAGTTTATCCTGATAGCCAGTTTATAGTAAGGATTGTTCAATGAATGCCCCGTTCAAACAAGACAACCGTCTTGGCAAGCTTTTTACCGCACTCGGCAAAGATGTTCTGGTGTTGCTT
>JALVOC010000093.1 GCA_027032075.1 Chromatiales bacterium
AACGGTATAACATGTAAATCCTTTTCAGAGTCATTCAAGAATACTCGCTGGATATCTGTTCCAAGCTGACCGTTGGCACCTAGTAACAGAACTTTCATAGTTCGATGATTCCCCCTTCAAGCTCAATATCCTTGATAATCTTGTGCCATTTAACCAGTTCCTGATACCATTTGAGAGTTATGGTCTTCAAGGTCTTGTCCAGTTTTCCGTTATCAAGAGCTTCGCAGATTTCCTTGACGCCGTCTTCGGCGATGTATTTAGCCTTGAAACCAATCGATTCGATCTTGTCGAAGGAAACTCGATACGATCGATGATCAGGATCGCCATACCATTCAATCTTGACATCTCTGGGTACGGTTTCGGCTACCTTTTCGGCAAGCGGTTTCAGTTGATAGTTGTTTTTGTCAGATCCGACGTTGAAGACCTGGCCGTTGATTTTGTCCTGGTCGGCCTCCAGCATGAAACACATGGCTCGTGCGGTATCCTTCACGTGAACCATGGGTCGCCATTGTGAACCATCGCGCATCAGGGGAAGAACGCCGTCTTTCCAGGCGCCGTAGGTCATGCCGTTGATAGCCAGATCAAAACGCATGCGAGGTGAGTATCCGTAAACCGTGGCCTGACGTAGCGCGACAACGCAGAAATTTTCGTCGGCGAGCGGTAATGTGCCCTGTTCTGCTCGTAGATTGGCCTTTGCATAAGTCGTCAATGGATTGGTCGGGCTGGTTTCGTCGGCAATCACGCCTTCTTCCTGAAATCCGTAAATACTGCAGGACGAAGGTAGAATATAGCGCTTGACGCCACATTGTTTGGCCAGATTGGCAATATTTACACGTGCTGTATGGTTGATCTGCCAGGTGGCATTTTGAAAGAGTTCGCCGCTGGGATCGTTGGACAGTGCGGCAAGGTCGATGACGTAATCAATGTCGGCAAAATGTTCGGGCCGTATACGTCGGATGTCTTCCTTTACGGTTTCAATGTTATCGTCGGTGGTGAGCAGGTCCCGACCAAAGAAATAGCGATCCAGAGCTCTAACCTTGTGGCCCTTTTCAAGCAGCATGGGAACCAGAATGCAGCCAATGTAACCGCCGGCGCCTGTAACCAAGACATTACTCATGTTGATATCCTTGTCGATTAATCGAAATAGTAGGTAGCTTCAGAAAAGAAGGGTTGAGTCTTGTCCTTGTCGGACAAAATGGCCTCATTCTCGTTGACAGGCCAATCGATGCCCAAATCCGGATCATTCCAGCGAATTCCGGTGTCATGATCCGGGGCATAATAATTCGTTACCTTGTAGATAACTTCGGTGTTCTCCTCGAGAGTACAAAATCCATGCGCAAAACCGGCAGGGACAAGAATTTGCTCCCAATTATCGGCGCTGATGACCGCCGTGATGTGTTTACCAAAAGTCGGAGAACTTTTTCGCA
>JALVOC010000094.1:0-768 GCA_027032075.1 Chromatiales bacterium
CCCTGTCCACCATCATGGATTGCGAAGATTCCGTCGCCGCCGTCGACGCCGAGGACAAGGTGCTGGCCTATTCCAACTGGCTGGGCCTGATGAAGGGTGATCTGTCGGAAACGTTGGTGAAAAACGGCCGCGAAATTACCCGCGCGCTGAACCCCGACCTTGAATTCATCGCCCCCGATGGCGGCACCGTTACCCTGAAGGGCCGCGCCCTGATGCTGGTGCGCAATGTCGGGCATCTGATGACCAATCCGGCCATTCTGGACATTGATGGCAACGAAATCCCCGAGGGGCTAATGGACGCCATGCTGACCACGCTGATTGCCATGCATGATCTGCGTAAAACCGGTGGTTTGCGCAACTCGGTCGCCGGTTCTGTCTATGTGGTCAAACCCAAAATGCACGGCCCCGATGAGGTGGCCTTTGCCGATGAAATCTTTACCCGGGTCGAGGAAATCCTTGGCCTGCCGCAATACACCGTCAAGTTGGGCATCATGGACGAGGAACGCCGTACCAGCGCGAACCTCAAGGAATGTATCCGTGCCGCGCAAAACCGTGTGGCCTTTATCAACACCGGTTTTCTGGATCGCACGGGGGATGAAATCCATACCTCGATGGAAGCCGGACCAATGGTGCGCAAGGGCGAGATGAAGCATACCCCGTGGATCAAGGCCTACGAGGATCGCAATGTCGATATCGGGCTGGCCTGTGGCTTGCAGGGCAAGGCGCAGATCGGCAAGGGGATGTGGGCAATGCCCGACCTTATGGCGG
>JALVOC010000094.1:778-1421 GCA_027032075.1 Chromatiales bacterium
CGCCCAAGGCATCCTTGGCTATGTGGTGCGCTGGATTGATCAGGGGGTGGGCTGTTCCAAGGTGCCGGATATCCACGATGTCGGGTTGATGGAAGACCGCGCCACCTGCCGCATTTCCTCGCAGGCACTGGCCAACTGGTTGCATCACGGGGTGGTGTCCGAGGATCAGGTGATGGAGGCGATGCGCAAGATGGCGGTTGTCGTGGATGGACAGAATGCAGGGGATCCGTCCTATCGTCCTATGGCCCCCGATTTTGACAGCATCGCCTTTCAGGCGGCATGTGATCTGGTGTTCAAGGGGCGGGTGCAGCCCTCGGGCTATACCGAACCGGTGCTACATGCGCGGCGGTTGGAGTTGAAGGCGCAGGGATAGCCGTGCGAAATTGCACATAAGTTTATGATCGTGTGCGAAATGTGCAATTACCCGTAGGCTACTTTTGTCGTATAACCTCGCCATATCAAAAGGCACAGGTTTACCATGAAACGTCCCGTTGTCGGCATTATCGCGAATTTCTATATGATGGGGGATGATTATCCCGCCTTTGCCAGCGGCCAGATGAATGCCGAGGCCATAAGCCATGTCGCGGGCTGTGTGCCGCTGATGATCCCCGCCAACCCGCATTACGTTCCCGTTGAGGAACTG
>JALVOC010000095.1:0-568 GCA_027032075.1 Chromatiales bacterium
GGACAATCCCAGGCCATAGCCGAGAGAGGTACGTAAAATCGCCTGTTTTGCCGAGTATTTTTGCATAGTTTTTATTGCGTATTGCGTATCAACTGGTCAATATGGGGCTTATCCGCAAAATTTGCGCCACGCGCGTAAATTTTAACATTGACCTGCAACCTGCAACCTGCAACTTGCAACTTGCGGTTTACCGCGATATGCAATACGCAATACGCTCTACGTCACATCATCCATATCCAGAAAATGTTCCAACCAGCGTCCCCGCCAGATGGCGCGCTGCGCAATGGCCCAGACAATCGTTAAAAGGGCGATGGCTATGTAGAAGGGTGCGGTTAAAGGAATCAGGGCGAAGAAAGCGCGCAGGCGGGGCAGGGACATGATGACCAGATAGCCTATGAATAAAGCTGCGGCAGCGAGGACAACCAGCCAGTTACGGCCGTGATACGGCGCGCCGCCAGCAAACCACTTAAACGGCGGCTCGGCAAAAACCATCAGGATAATCCCCGCAAAAACAAAGAAAGTGGTCAATGAGGTTTGGGCCGCCAACAGCGTGAAGGCGCTGCTGAAC
>JALVOC010000095.1:578-1414 GCA_027032075.1 Chromatiales bacterium
GGACAATCCCAGGCCATAGCCGAGAGAGGTACGTAAAATCGCCTGTTTTGCCGAGTATTTTTGCATAGTTTTTATTGCGTATTGCGTATCAACTGGTCAATATGGGGCTTATCCGCAAAATTTGCGCCACGCGCGTAAATTTTAACATTGACCTGCAACCTGCAACCTGCAACTTGCAACTTGCGGTTTACCGCGATATGCAATACGCAATACGCCCTATGACGCATCATCCATATCCAGGAAATGTTCCAACCAGTGTCCCCGCCAGATGGTGCGCTGCACAATGGCCCAGACAATCGTTAAAAGGGCGATGGCTATGTAGAAGGGTGTGGTTAAAGGAATCAGGGCGAAGAAAGCGCGCAGGCGGGGCATGGACATGATGACCAGATAGCCGATGAATAAAGCTGCGGCAGCCAGGACAACCAGCCAGTTACGGCCGTGATACGGCGCGCCGCCGGCAAACCACTTAAACGGCGGCTCGGCAAAAACCATCAGGATAATCCCCGCAAAAACAAAGAAAGTGGTCAATGAGGTTTGGGCCGCCAACAGCGTGAAGGCGCTGCTGAACTGTTCAGGCGTCATGGAGCCGGCTTCCTGGCCCAGTGTTTTTTCCAGCGCCGCTATCATTTCCGGCGTGATTTCCACGTTGATGATACCTTCGGCGGCGACGAAAAGGACGCCGGTGTAAAGAAGCAGGCCGAACAGGAAGATGGTGAAGCTGGCCGGCAGGGTGAAGTGAATGATGTTTTGGGTGAGGTTGGCGCGTTGGCGGATGGTCACGGCCGTTAAGGCCAGCACAAACGGCGGCGCGCCTCGGGCAAAGAAGGAAAGGAGCG
>JALVOC010000096.1 GCA_027032075.1 Chromatiales bacterium
AGCGCGACCTGATAGCTAACGTCACCGTTCTCAGCGGCGATATTGATAAAAACGACACGACAGACGCCAACGGAGTGGTCACGGACGCGGCTAACATTACCGGAACAAACGCCCTCCACGTGGTCACCGGCAGCGGGACGGATAACACCGCCATCCTGGACGGCTTCACCATCACCGCCGGGCGGAGCAACAAGGACGCCCCGGATGACGACGGCGGCGGGGTGTACAGTTGGAACGGCAGACCGACGCTGACCAACCTCACCATATCCGGCAATTGGGCCGGCCGGGGCGGCGGGCTGTATGACATTTACGGCACTCCCGTGTTGACCAACGTCACTTTCTCCGGTAATTTCGCTTTTTACGACGGCGGCGGGCTTTTTGTCAACACCGGCAGCGCTCCCGTGCTGACCAACGTCTCTATCATCGGCAATTCAGCCGGCGCCGAGGGCGGCGGGATGTACAACAACACCAGTGACTCTCCCGTGCTGACCAACGTCACTATTGCCGGCAACACGGCCGGCAACAACGGCGGCGGGATATACAACAGCAGCGCCCTCCCCGTGCTGACCAATGTCACTATCTCCGGCAATGCGGCCGGCTATAGGGGCGGCGGGATATATAACGACATGAGCAGTATCTTCACGCTGCACAGAGTCATCATCGCCAACAGCGTCGGCGGGGATTGCGTTATCGGTGATCAGAATAGTTACATCGCGGGGGAATCCCGCGATAACCTGATGCAAGACACGGGCGACAACGCTTGCGGTCTCGACAGCCAAAACATCTACGCATTCATCGGGGTGGACCCCAAATTAGGTCCGCTAACCGACTTCGGCGGCCCCGGCCGGCAGCTCTTCCCCCTGCTGATCAACTCCCCGGCGATTGACGGCTCCCGCGACAACGTCAATTGCACGCCAACCGACCAGCGGGGCGCGCCCCGGCCGGTGGATGCCGACCTCCCCTTCAAAGAGGGCGTTATGTGTGATTACGGGACGTATGAAATCGGCTACAACCCGACCCTCAGCAAGCAGGTGGACAACCCCGCCCCCCTGCCCGGGCAAACCATCACCTTTACCCTGATCGTCGCCAATACCGAGCTGACTGTCACCAACGGTCTGATCTCGGACACGCTGCCGGCCGGGCTGAACTTCGTGGGCCCCATTACGCTGGAACCGGCCGGGGTGGGCAATGCGGGCGCTGCGCCCCCCACGCTGGCTTCCGGCTTGACCATCAGTAACGGTCAGCGTATCACCGTCACTTTCCCGGTCACGGTTTCCTATGGCCTGGCCGCGGGCACATTGTTGACCAACAGTGTGGCAATCAGCGGGACGCGGTTTCCCACGCCGGTCCAGGCGGCCGTGGCGATCACGGTAAGCAATGCGCCCCCCGCAGCGGACGCCGGCCCGCCGCA
>JALVOC010000097.1 GCA_027032075.1 Chromatiales bacterium
GGTGCGAACCTTCTCAAACAACCTTTTTCCGCTCACGGTGATGCGGGATGCGGGTCTGGTGGCGCTGGATGTTCTGCCGCCGTTGAAGCATCTTCTGGCACGTCAGGCGATGGGGTTGAATGGACGCCTGTCGCGCCTGCAACGGGGGTTGCCATTATGAAAAAATATGACCTGATTGTCTGTGGCGGCGGGATGGTTGGCGCTGCACTGGCGGCTGCGCTGGGAGACACGGCGTTGCGGATTGCCGTTATCGATCTGTACAAGCCGAAACTGCGCTGGCCGAAGGATAGCTGGGGAATTCGCACCTGTGCAATTACCCGTGCTTCGCAGCACATTCTGGAAAATATCGGTGCATGGAAGTATATGGTGGCGCGCCGTGTCAATCCCTATTCCGAAATGCACGTATGGGACAGCACCGGAACCGGGGCGGTGCATTTCTCGGCCGTTGATGTGGGTGAGCCAAACCTGGGCCATATCGTGGAAAACCGCGTTATTCAGGCTGCATTGTTGAAACGGCTCAAGGAGCTTTCCAATATCGATCTCATCTGTCCAGCCAGAATCAGCGCGCTGGAGTGGGGGGATGAGCAGGTTACTGTCACGCTGGAAGATGGCGAGGTACTGACCGCGGCGCTGCTGGTGGGTGCTGACGGCAGGGATTCGTGGGTCCGCAGTCAGGCCGGTATCACCACGCAGGGCTGGGAGTATGATCAGACTGCAGTTATTACGGTGGTCAAAACGGAGCGCCACCACCGTGATACTGCGTGGCAGCGCTTTACCCCGGAAGGGCCACTGGCCTTCCTGCCGCTGGGTGAAGGGCGCAGCTCCATCGTCTGGTCGGTCAATCCGCAACATGCCGAGTGCCTGCTCTCTCTGGATGACGCTACCTTTATGAAGGAGCTGGAGCAGAGCTTTGAGCACACCCTTGGCAAAATCACTGAGATGGCCGAGCGGGGTGCATTCCCGTTGCGCCTGCAGCATGCCAAAAACTACATCAAACCCCGTCTGGCGCTGATAGGTGATGCGGCCCATGCCATCCATCCGCTGGCCGGGCAAGGGGTCAACCTCGGCCTGGCTGATGCGGCAACCCTGGCGGAGGTGATTTCGGATGCCCTGCAACGCAAAAAAGATATCGGTTCAATGGGTGTACTGCGCCGCTACGAGCGCTGGCGAAAGAGCGACAACATTGCCATGATGGCGGCAATGGATGGCTTCAAGCGCCTGTTTGGCAGTGAACTGCCACCGGTACGATGGGGGCGTAATCTGGGATTGACGCTGACCGATACCATCCCGCCGGTGAAGAAACGATTTATCCATCATGCCTTGGGAATGGCGGGGCATCTTCCCCGGCTGGCGTGCAGATAAAGCAGGGTCAATGCCGCCCGGTGGAGAGGGTAAGGTGAAAATTGAT
>JALVOC010000098.1 GCA_027032075.1 Chromatiales bacterium
GGTTGATCGAACAGATCCGCCTGGCAGGCGGCCGGCTGCGGATCGAGTGCGGTGATCTGTACCTGGTGAATACCCTCTCCCCGCCATTCGTAGCGGAGTATCTTTTTCGCCAGGCTGAAAATCACACGCCCGTCCCGGGTGGGCAGGGTGCTTTGCAGTTTGTCGCCTATCCAGCCCTCCCGGGTTAACAGGCCGATGAAAAAGCGTTGTGCCTGCATTCCGTGGCGGCGCAGGCGCGCGCCGACCTTTTCACTCATGTGCAGCAGGTAGGTGAGCAATACCTCCCGTGAGCGGGTGTCGGGGGGCACGACCTTGCCATGCCCGATGGACTTGGGTGGCGGCACGTGGATTTCCACCCTGGCGGGATCCTCGCCCTGACACATGTACCAGATACGCCGGCCGGGATTCCCGAAGCGCCGCGCCAGCTCCCCAATGGGCAGTCGCACCATGTCGCCACAGGTCCAGACACCGCGTTCGGCAAGAAAGCGGCCAATGCCCTCGGCGATGCCACAAAGTTCGGTAACCGCGACCGGTGCGAGATAGTTTTTCGCTTCCCAGGGCGGAATGATGTTGAGACCGTTGGGCTTGTTTTGCTTGGCGGCGTATTTGGCGGTGGTCTTGTCGCCGCTGACGCCAACAGAGCAGGAGAGGCCGGAAGCTTCGAAGACTTTTTGTTTGACCATGCGTCCGATACGCGACGGGTGGCCGTGCAGTTTCTGGCAACGGGTGACATCGAGAAAAGCCTCGTCTACCGAGAAGACCTCCACCTCCGGGCTGATATCCTGCAGGGCGCTCATGATATTGGAGGAAACGGCCGCATAGCGTTGGGGATTGGCCGGGCGCTGGATCAGCTCCGGGTCGAGCTGGAGTGCCTGCCTGATGCGCATACCGGTTTTGATGCCGCGGGCGCGGGCCTCGTAAGAGCAGGTGATGATACAGGTGCCTTGCATGCCGTTGGTGATGGCCACCGGTTTGCCGCGCAGTTCAGGGTGATCATATTGTTCAACCGAGGCAAAAAAGGCATCCATGTCCATCAGGATGATCGCCCGCTGCCAGAATTGTGGGGGGGATTTGTCCTGCATGAGAGGTGGGTATCTGTTGTGTGTTCAGATGTAACGGCGTAACTGGCCCACCAGCACCCCCTGGATACGAACCCGCTCTGGAGCGAATTGCATCGGGGTAAGGGTGGCGTTCTCAGGGATCAACAGGATTTCGCCATCGGGCAGCCGTTTGAAGCGTTTCAGGGTGGCATCCTGCTCGTCGATCAGGGCCACCACGATGTCGCCGTCCCTGGCGGTCTCGCGGTGTTCGATAATGACCCAGTCCCCGTCCAGAATGCCGATGTCAATCATCGAGTCGCCTTTCACCTCTAACGCGAAACGGTTGTCGCCGACAAACAGCTCGGCGAGATCAAGTTGATCCTGATCGGGGATGGCCTCGATAGGGTGGCCGGCGGCAATCCGACCTGCCAATGGGAGGGATGTGGAGTGGAGTTGTGGATCACTGGCAAGCCGGATTCCGCGCCAACCGCGCTCAACATGCTCCAGCGCTCCCTTGTTAGTGAGCGCTTGCACATACCGGTGCACCGTGCCTTTGGATTTGATCTCCATGGCCTCACCAATCTCCGCCAGCGTTGGCCCTTGACCGTGTTGGGCGATGTAGCGGCGAATAAAGGCAAGAATGCGTTGTTCCAGTTGTGTGAGCATAAATGTTCTCCAGACGTTCTCTACTATAGAGAACATTTGGAGAACGATCAAGGCGGAAATGAAATTTTTTTGATGCAGTCGCGACCGATGCGGTTCGCAAGCTCACCGCATCCTACATGAAATAATTCGAGGCCCGGGTAACCTGTAGGATGCGGTGAGGCACGAACCGCATCGATCGCGATCTGCGGCGTATGACCAAGCCGATGAACATTGAGATGTTGGTGTGGTTGGATAAGGTAAAAAAAGACTTCTGAATTTTCCCAAGGCGATTTATGGCGAAGTCCCGCGACCGATGCGGTTCGCAAGCTCACCGCATCTTACGTGAAATTATTCGAGGTCCGGGTAACCTGTAGGATGCGGTGAGGCACGAACCGCATCTGCGGTGTATGGTCAAGCCGATGAACATTGAGATGTTGGTGTGGTTGGATAAGGTAAAAAAAAAGACGTCTGAATCTTCCCTGGGTGGTTTAGGTGAAGGCATCCGCGACAGATGCGGTTCGTACCTCACCGCATCCTACATGAAATAATTCGAGGTCCGGGTAACCTGTAGGATGCGGTGAGGCACGAACGGCATCGATCAGGACTTATGTTTTTCGGAAAGGTGTCATGGCATGTGAGTTGTGTCGTGATTTATTTTCACAGATTTTTTACTGTGGCGGGGCCTGGTGTGTGGGCTGCCAGATCCAGTTGGCGGTTTTCCATGAGGAGCTGCGTGAAATCGTCTACAGAAAGAGGTTTGCTGAAATAAAAACCCTGAACCTCGTCACAGCGGTTTTCCAGCAGAAAACCGATTTGCTCCGCGGTTTCGGCGCCTTCCGCAACGACGCTCAATCCCAGGCTGTGCGCCATGGCGATAATGGCCTGGGCAATTGCCGCATCATCGCCATTGGCAGGGATGTCCTTGATGAAAGTGCGATCGATCTTCAGGGTATGGATGGGGAAACGTTTCAGGTAACTGAGTGAGGAGTAACCCGTGCCGAAATCATCGATGGCGAGGCGCACGCCGTTGGTATGCAGTTGATGCAGGGTTTCGATCACCATATCTTTATGTTCCATCAACAGGCTTTCG
This sequence comes from Chromatiales bacterium, assembly GCA_027032075.1. Lineage (GTDB taxonomy): Bacteria > Pseudomonadota > Gammaproteobacteria > UBA6429 > Thiohalophilaceae > JAJRYG01. Next base: position 2,776 of record JALVOC010000098.1, read on the forward strand.
GTGATCTCCAGTTCCAGCCACTGGGAATCCAGCCCGGTTTTCAGTAAAACGTTCAATATGGCACCGGTCAGATTTTGTTCGCGGAACTGGCGGGCGGAAAGATTGATTGCCAGGCGCAATGGTTCAAATCCGGCCTGTTGCCATTGTTTGTTCTGCTGGCATGCAGTGCGAAGGATCCATTCGCCAACGACGCCAATCAGGCCGTTTTCTTCAAGGATGGAAATAAATTTTCCGGGAGGAATCAGGCCTTGCTGGGGATGCTGCCAGCGCAACAGAACCTCCATGCCGGTTATTTTTCCCGTGGTGAGACTCACTTTGGGTTGGTAGTGCAGGAAGAATTCCTCGCGTTCCAGCGCGTGGCGCAAACTGTTTTCCAGGGCGAGACGTTCAATCGCCCGGGCGTTCATCGCCGGCGAGTAAAGCTGATAATTGTTTTTGCCCTGTTCCTTGGCGCGGTACATGGCAACATCGGCGTTTTTGATCAGGGTGTTGGCATCCTCTCCATCCGTTGGGAACATGCTGATGCCGATACTGGTGGTGACGAAATATTCGTGATTTGTAAGGATGAACGGTTCTGCAATGGCATCGATGACTTTTTTTGCGGTAATGGCGGCGGCCTTTTCATGCTGGATATCCGAGAGAATAATGACAAACTCGTCTCCACCCAGACGGGCGACCGTGTCGCTTTCACGCACACAGGAAAGCAGGCGGTCACCGACAGCTTGCAACAGTTCATCACCGACCTCGTGTCCCAGGCTGTCATTGATGATCTTGAAGCGATCCAGATCGAGAAACAATACTGCCAGATTGTAATTATAACGTCGTGAACGGGACAGCTCCTGGTTAAGCCGATCCAGAAACAGCGTGCGGTTGGGAAGCCCCGTCAGTCCATCATGGTTGGCCAGATATTGCAGGCGATCCTCGTAATTCTTGCGGTCCGTGATATCGCGTGCGATATGCACCAGGGCGATGATTTCACCGTTTTCATCCAGTACCGGTGAAGTGCTGATAGACAGCGGTATCCGCAGACCGGGTTCGTCCAGCTCGATGGTAACAGGCTGTTTGCTGGACATTATATAATCGCACTGGGAAATATCGGACGAACAGTTCCCGCAGGAATAAATCTCATGGCAGGGTTTGCCGATCAGTTCTTCCGGGCGCATGCCGGTATATTCGGCCAGCGCCTTGTTGGCGCGAAGAATGCGGCCGTTTTTATCCAGCAAACAGACGAAATCCGAAATGGAGTTGAAGGTGAGGCGCCATTCCTCCTCACTCTTGCGCAATGCCTGCTCGGCGTTTTTGCGTTCGGTAATGTCGCGATCGATGCCGCGATAGCCGAGGAGCTTCCCGTCATTATCGAAAAAAGGCACACCGCTGGTTTCCAGCACCACCAGATGACCGTCCTTATGAAGGTTCTGGTTTTCCAGGTTGGTGAACGGTTCCTGTCCGGCGACGATCGTTTTGAAAATCTCCGTTACCCGCCGGGCTTCTTCGGGCGGCATGAAATCAAACGGGCTTTTACCGATGATTTCTTCAGGTGCATAACCCAGCACTTTGCGTACCTGTGGGCTGGCATAGGTATAGATGGCGTTGCTGTCCGTCTCCCAGATCCAGTCGGTAGTGGTTTCCACCAGATTACGGAAACGTTCCTCGTTTTGGTGGATGGTTTCTTCGGCACGCCTGCGTTCAATCGCCTGGGTAAGAATATTGGCCACCATGCGCAGAAAATTAATATCGTTTTTTGTGAAGTTATGGCGTGTGCAACTGTGTACGCCGAGAATTCCATATGGCTGTTTCGAGCCATGAATGATGACGCTCATGCCGCTGACGACGTTGTGATCGTATAACAGTTCCGGTCCGGAAAAGCGTGTTTCTGTGGAAAGATCCTGTACGATCACCGGTTTTCTGTTTTTCAGCGTGTAGCCGGCCTGGGTGTTCTCATTGCAGCTCACGGTTGCCGTACCGACCAGCCCCTCATCCCAGCCTTCACCAGCGCGTAACAACAATGTTTCCCCGTCTTCCTGCAGTTCCAGGATTTTGCAAAATTCTGTTCCCAGAATTCCGCACACCAGACCCACTGTGCGATCCATGAGGGTGCCCAGATCAATGTTGGAGAGCGCGTGTTGTCCAAGTTCGGCAACGGTCGCCTGCTGGATCATGCGCTGTTTCAATTCCTTGGCGGTCTGCCGGTGGGTGCTGGCGTCACTGACATAACAGATCATGCCGCTGAGTTTGTTTTCGTGATCACGAAGCGGAGAAAGAAACAACTGGGCATTGAAAGGCGAACAATCCCTTTTGTGCATACGTGTTTCGACTTCACATGTCGTTTGTTTGTCGGGCGAAGCGTTCAGGATTTGTTGAAAATACGCCCGTGCTTCTTTGGGGCAGATATTGAAAACCGGTTCGCCCAGCATTTCATCCGCCGTGTAACCAAGGAGCTTTTCCGCACTCTTGTTCCAGCTGGTTACCGTCCCTTGCAGGTTGGTGGAGAAGACGGCGTCGGGGATGTGGTTAATGATTTGCGTTTCGTGGTTCAATGGCGGTTGATTTTGGGTTTGTTGCCGGAAATGTTTGCGTAGCAGCAGAATTCCGAAGACAAACAGCAACAGATCCACTACCGTGACAGACGCCAGGGTAACCAGCATGTTATGGCGCAACTTGCGGTTTCTGTTTTCGAAAACCGTGGTGAGATTGCTGCAAGCCTGTGTAAGTTGATAAAGGTGCGGTATCACTTCGTTATAGGCGGTGCGAACGCGGGGATCGCCGGCCGGCAGGGTGGCAATGGTGAGGAGAGCAGGTTTGACGTTGCTCCAGTGCCGTTTTATCAGCGCAATCTCGTCTGCCAATTCCGCCGGCGCAGGGGGAAGTTCATACGTCAGATAGGTGCCGCCGGCCTCCAGGATCGCCAGCGCCTTGCCGAACTGATACACCTGGTTTTTCAGGTCGTCATGGTTTTTGCTCTGTCCAGTTTCCAGCAGATGGCTCCAGCTCTGCAATTGCTCGGAAAGCATTTGCTGGCGGGTGGCGAGATGGATAAAGAGGGTTGTGTGCGATGTCCGGGTGAGAAACGAATAATAAAATACGAATGCGACGATCGCACCACAGAGGGGAACAAGGAGCAGCAGGCCAATCCGGGTGACGATGTTTAGTCGCATGTCTGAGTGGGTATCCGAATAGTGGTACGGAATGTTGCGCAAAGTGATCACCCACCACAGGGGGTGTCGGGGTTACTGTCTTGGTTATATATCGGATAAGAAAGGAGTAACTTTATATTAAGTAAAAATGATTTGTGGGGGAGCAACAAAACAGCACAAAGGCGAAAGTTTTATGTTTGCGCTGCTGTGTCCCAGGCGGCGCTGAGTAATTACGATATTGTTCTTCCGGCGAATGCCGGAAGCCGCTAAAGCCTTGATGCGTAACATGTGGTTTCCGGATTTCTGCGATTTTGCTCCACGATGACGGCTCAATCGCATCTTCCCTGAAAGGCTGTTGGTAGAAAGGCGGTAAATAACCCCACAAACTCAGGAGTTGTTGGCAGTTTATTCCGTATCCTTGTCGGGTGTAATTTCCCCTGTTGCTGCCAGTGCTTTTGTCTTTTTCCTCTCGAGAGTGATCCAGAGGCCATGCTGATTCACACACTGCCAGCCCCAACGCAGCCATTTGAGTAATGCGAAAGCAAGCCACAGTGCCCAGGCCAGCATCAGCAGGCGGTAGACAAACAGCGGCACACTGAATACCCAGGCGTGTGGCAGCTGGCCGCTGCTGCGATCCTGGTACCAGTTGAGATCATAGGCGCTGGAACCGTTGCCGCTGACATGCATTTCCGGCAGGCCAAGCAGGCCCTGTTGAACAGCGAGAAACAGGAAGCCGAGGGAAAGCAGACTCATCAAGCCAAGGCCTAGCTGCATACTGTTGAAAAGAACCGCCCCGGGACGTTGATGCATGCGGCTGCGCCACCCCAGCGCAAGCAGCCAGGCAACGATGAAGGCGGCCATACCCAGCGATACCTGGCTCAGACCAATGCCCAGCAGGAACCATTGCCGGCCTTTGAGTGGTGTGAGGTTGATGCGCCCCAGGATCAGGGCCAGCAGGGCGAGCACAATCAGAACCCCCCAGTACAATACGGCAGGCCCGAGCCTGGGGCCATGGGCAAACAGGATCCAGCGGTCCCGTCCTAACTGGATGTGGGTGTTGGCATTGGTATTGTCGCTGCCGATGTCGACGGCTTCGGTCTGGTAAACCGTCTGAATCGGTTTGTCACTGCGCCACACGAGCCGGATCGCCTGTTTTCCGGGAACGATGGGGAGCGTCACCGAGCGGCCTTCCTGGCGGATCGGCTGGGTCTGGCCATTGATGCTGGCGGATTGCAGTTTTGCCTGTGCAGGAAGTTGCAGCTGATGTTGGCCGCCCTGGGAGCTGCGCAGCGTGAGTTCAAGGGTTGTTTCTGTTGCACGCTGTCCGGGTTTGATCCGCAAACGGCTGTTATCGATGGTGAGTGTGCGGCCTTCCACGCCTTCAGGCCGGGTGATATCAAGAGAGACCCGTTCACCCGGCCAGGGGCGCCATTCAGGCAGCCAGTTTTGCTGTTCGTCCTGATGGTGTACCACCGCCAATCCCCTGAAGCGCAGGTGCCAGACAGGACTGACATCCACCCGCCAGATTTCCACCCACTCGGTGGTCTGCGGCGCGACCAGGGTGATGTGTACCTGTTTGTCGAGAACCGAGCGCCAGCGGAACGTTTTCTGGCTGGGTGACATGCTGATCAGGACACGGTGTTGCACGCTGCGGATCCCCTCAGTGATGGGTGATTCACCCCGCAACAAGGGGACTTCGAGCACCACCGGGACGCCATCAGGCGAGGCGCGCACCACCCTGGTTTCCACATACCAGTTGAGGCCCAGCCGCAACGTGCGTTCGACCCGCACAAAGGGTGGAAGCTGGCCTGGCTGCAGGGCGCTTAACGGTTGGTTTTCATCCTGGCGGATGCGGGTCAGTTGCAGTTGTTCGTCGGCCTCGCCATCCTCATGCACGCCTTCCACCGTCCAGCCCCTGGCCCTGACGCTGACGTGCTGCGGTTTCAGCGGCAGCGGCAGGCTCAGATCGCTGCGTGGCGGCAGGGCACCTCGCATCATCACCTGGTGACGGCCACGTTTGAGCGCCAGCCAGAGACCGCCGCCCGCTTCACGGTAGAGGCTGTTGGCGGCTTTTCCGTCCAGCATCACCTGGCCCGGTAACCAATGCTTGCTGTGAGAGGGCAAGGGGATGGCCACCTTTTCCCCGGCATGGATTTCCAGCCGCAGCGTCAGCACCCTGGGCGTAATTTCCATCTGCATGCGCGATATCTGGGCACACCGGGGCAGGCAGGCGGGTGAAGCCAGCAGGCGTGCCTTGAGTTGTTGCAGGATCTCCGCAGAAGGCGTGGAGTTCGAAGGCGTTGCCGCCAGAACATCGGAAGCGGGAAGGCCGGACAGCCCGCCCAGTAAAAACAGCAGCAACAGTGTTTTGCCGAATGGGCTTTGCAGGGTGAATTTCCTGCCGCCGTGATAGCGGACGCCCAGCATCAGTGCCGCCAGGATCAGCAGCAGGATGACCCGCAGGAAATGGAGTACGGTATTCACAGACGGTGGGATCAGCCACAGGCCGATTTGCTGATCGCGCTTCACAGGCCCGTTCCAGCTCAGGTGGACAGTGGTCCATGACCATATCGGCAGCCCCGGCCCGGTCTGCACCGTGGCGCGGGGATCGATCTGATCCAGGGTGATCGCCTTGCCATACAAACCGTAACCGGCAATCGTGGAGGATGGTTTTTTACGCAGGTAACGCTCTTTACTGCGTTCCACAGCCTCGGTGGCGGATTTCATCGGGGTGGCGAGGCGCGCCTCTTCACGTGGCGCCATCGCAACGGGTGAAACAGGCAGTCCCGGCCGCTCCAGCTGCGGATACAGGCCGGTGCGCACCTGTTGCACGGAAAAGGGGACGAGGATCAGGATGAGTGAGAGCAGGGAAAGATTGCGGTACCACAGGACAACATGTTTGAACTTTCCTTCCGGCACGACATTGAGCAGCGCAATGGCCAGCAGGATATTGATCCAGACCAGTTGGGGTGCAATGTCTTCGTGCCAGCTGAGGGCGAGGCTCAGCAAGGCAAACAACCCCCAGCGCCAGTTCCACAAACGCAGAATGGAAAGCGAGAGGATCAGCACGAGAAACAAATCCAGCAGGCTCCAGCGGTTGACCCAGGTTTGCGGCACATTGTCCACGCCGGTAGCGGAAAACAGGCTCCAGCCTGGTGGCAGGTTCAAGGTCGTGGAAACATGGCGGAAATCCCGCGCCCAGCCGGTGGCCGGCAGCGTGTGTAGCGAGCGGGTGTAACGGCTGTCGGCAGTCAGGTGGATGATGCCACGGCGGACTTCCACGCCGACGTTGCCGCTGTCGCCCAGCCGGGTGATAAAGCGGGGCTGGCCATCGATATCGACCCGGCCCAACTGGAGCGCCTTTCCGGTTTCCAGCCGCCAGCCACGTGTCATGCTGCCGGTGATGACGTCATGCAGGGTATAGCCGCTGCCGGCAAAGTCCAGCCACAAGGTCCGCTCGAGGCGGAGTTGATCGGGTTCCGGCTCGGGATCGCCACGGCGGATCACTTTCAGGCGCAGGCTGTCGTTCACTTTCATCAGATAGGCCGGCAGGGATTGCCATGTTTCCGGTAAGCCGGTTTGCCGGGGATCGACGCTGTTCCCCGCCACCTCCACCAGGCGCAACGCGTTATACGCCTTGAACACCCAGACCTCCTGCCGTGGCCAGGGCTGGGGGGAGGCGGGCAGGGTAAAAGCGGTGACGTCTTCCGCATAGCGGGTTTCCAGTTCGATGTTCCAGCGGCCGGGCCGGACCTGGATGCGCAAACGGCCGTCGGGTTCCAGCCTGGCAGGGAGGCGGCTGCTCAAACGCAGGGGGATGGCGTCGTCGTCGAGAAGCGCCCTGCCGAGCAGGACCTCCCGCTGGCTGCCGGAAACATTCAGCTGTATCCGGGTGATGATCCGCAGGGGGAGATCATCGACAATCTGCCGGAACACCTCCATTTCCAGTTTGTCCGTCTTGCCCTGGGCGTTTTCATCCGCCTCGCGTTCACGCAGCCAGAGCCGGCCATCCTGGTTCAGCTCCGGAGAGGCGACTTTCCTGTTATGAATGGTCAGGCCGATGATGCCGGTGTCGGGTGGCACCGCCAGGCTTTCAGGCAGTTGTTGCCAGAGAAACCGGCCGTTGACGGTATAGCTTCCCGGCACGAGGCGGATCACCGGTTTGTCGTTCCGTTTCAGCACCACTGCCGGTTTGTTGTTGACTTTCACTGACTGGGGCCAGTGTTTCACACTTCCCGGTAAAGTAATCCAGGTCCGTTGGTAGACTTGCCACTGCTGGCGGAACTCACCGCCTTTGGCCGCCAGCTTCAGTCGCAAACGGGATGGCCAGGCACAGCGACGCTGCTTGTCATTGTGATAGAGAAAGGGACATTTATATTCAGTGGCATCGTACAACACCCAGTCCACCCAGGGTTTCAGTGGTGCAGGTACCTTGTCACGGCTCAACGGTTGCGCGGTGAGCGTTGAAGTGATGAGCAAAAGCGCAAGAAACAAAAACGATCGCAGCATGGAGGTCCCTTTCTGAAAGATCAGAGTAAAAATTTTTCCACTCGGTTAAGAATAGCACGTTGAACGCGATGAGCCTGCGAAACGCATCAACACGGGATATATTGACATGATGATTGTATCGTCCGGACAAGGTAGCCCTGTAGGATGCGGTGAGGCACGAACCGCATCGATCGCGATCTGCGTGTATGACCACGCCGATGAACATCGGGGTGTCGGTGTGGTTGGATAAGGTAAAAAAGACATCTGAATCTTCCCCGGGCGATTTACGGTAAAGCCACCGCGACCGATGCGGTTCGCAGGCTCACCACATCCTACGTGAGATCGCTCAAAGTCCAGGTAACCTGTAGGATGCGGTGAGGCACGAACCGCATCGATCGCGATCTGCGGTGTATGACCAAGCCGATGAACATCTAGGCGGCAGTGTGGTTGGATAAGGAAAAAAGATTTCTGAATCTTCCCCGGGCGATTTACGGTAACGTCACCGCGACCGATGCGGTTCGCAGGCTCACCGCATCCTACATGAGATAATTTGAGGTCCAGGTAACCGGTAGGATGCGGTGAGGTACGAACCGCATCGATCGCGAACTGCGGTGATTGACCAAGCCGATGAACATCGGGGTGTCGGTGTGGTTGGATAAGGAAAAAAGATTTCTGAATCTTCCCCGGGCGATTTACGGTAACGTCACCGCGACAGATGCGGTTCGCAAGCTCACCGCATCCTACGTGAAATCGTTTGAGATCCAGGTAACCTGTAGGATGCGGTGAGGCACGAACCGCATCTGTCGCGCCTCTGCGGTGTTTGATCAGCAGATGAACATCGTGGTTGTGAGGCGGATGGCTGCGGTAAGGCAGAGTGGTTGCCAATTCGGTCCCGGCGAATTGTGGATGAGGTATCGCGATTGATGCGGTTCGCAAGCTCACCGCATCCTACGTGAAATAATTCGAGGTCCGGGTAACCTGTAGGATGCGGTGAGGTACGAACCGCATCAAACATGTTATTCTCCCGCCTCCAAAATCTCATCGGCACCACCCGCCCAATCAGACGGGACAATACCTCGCCGCACATAGGTGTGAAAACTCGAATGTGGCCAATCCCGGATCTGGTTTACCCATCCATGTTTGACCGGATTCCAGTGGATATAATCGACATGCCGTCGGTAATCGTGATCATCCCGGATGAGGTGTTCCCAATAGCGGCGTTGCCAGATCCCCCTTTCGCCCCTTTTAATACGGCTTTGGGAACGTTTTTCACCAAGAGGAATGCCGCGGGAAAAGCCTGCTTTGATCAGTGCCCAGCGGGTTTTGTAATCTGCATCACCAGGTGGCAGGGTCCAGATACAATGCAAGTGATCAGGTAACACAACCATGGCATCGATTTTAAAGGGATGGTCTTTTTTAACCTTGCGGAAAACCCGCCGCAATAAGGCGATGTGCTCTACCAATAGATGATTGCCTCGACGTTCGGCGCAATTGAGTGTGAAAAACCAGGTGGCGCCTTCAATCCTTGCTCTGCGATACTCGGTCATGTCTCTCGAATGATATGGTTGACAATGATGCCAAACCAGATTGTGCGTCCCGTCCTTGTGCAGTGGTTCCCGGAGATGGTATCGCGATCGATGCGGTTCGTAAACTCACCGCATCCTACGTGAAACCGTTCGGGCTATGGCAAGGCAGAGTGGTTGCCAATTCGTTCCCGGTGCATTGTGGATGAGGTGTCGCGATCGATGCGGTTCGCAAGCTCACCGCATCCTACGTGAAATTATTCGAGGTCCGGGTAACCTGTAGGATGCGGTGAGGCACGAACCGCATCTGTCGCGCCTCTGCGGTGTTTGATCAGCAGATGATCTTGGTGGTGTTAGGTGGGTGGCTGCGGTAAGGCAGAGTGGCTGCCGATTCGTCCCCGGTGCGTTGTGGCTGAGGTGTCGCGATCGATGCGGTTCGCAAGCTCACCGCATCCTACACGAAGCTGTTCGGGTTAAGGTAGCCACTGCATCGGTCGCGTTTCGTTGGGATGACGATCAATCCGGTTCGCGTGGCCAGGCTGCAAACAGGATGATGGCGCCAAGACTGCCGAGGATCCAGGTGCTGAAGGGGAGGTTGCCCAGCATGGTGGGGCTGTAGCCGTCGAGTGCGGTGAGGATGGCGGCGGAAAGGATCAGGCTGCCACCGGTAATGGCGGCATAATTACGCCGGTAGGCGCGCCGGATCTCTTTTTGCAGTTGTTGCAGTTGCTCGTCATGGATTTCCATTTTCAGTTTGCCTTCCCTGGCTTGTTCCAGCACCTCGAACATCATGTTGGGAAGGCGCGGCAGGCGTTCAGACCACAACGGCATGTTTTCCCGCAGGTGTTTCAGGAACGCCTTGGGGCCGACTCGATCGCGCATCCAGCGCTCGAGAAAGGGTTTGGCAGTGGTCCACAGATCGAGCTCCGGATAGAGCTGTCGTCCCAGACCTTCGATATTGAGCAGGGTTTTCTGCAGCAGCACCAGTTGTGGCTGGACTTCCATGTTGAAGCGCCGCGCCGTCTGGAACAGCCGCAGCAATACCTGGCCAAAGGAAATGTCCTTGATGGGCTTGTCGAAGATGGGTTCACAAACGGTGCGGATGGCCGCCTCGAACTCATCGATGCGCGTGGCTTTGTCCACCCAGCCGGAGTCGATGTGCAGTTGCGCGACACGGCGGTAGTCACGGTTGAAAAAGGCGAGAAAGTTTTCCGCCAGATACCGCTGATCATCGTCTGAAAGGCTTCCCATGATGCCGAAATCCACCGCGATGTACTGGCCGGTTTCGGAGACGAAAATATTGCCCGGGTGCATGTCGGCGTGGAAGAAACTGTCGCGGAATACCTGGGTGAAAAATATTTCAACTCCCATGCCGGCCAGCTTTTTCAGATCGATACCGGCCTTGCGAAGCAGTTCGATGCGGCTGATAGGTGTGCCGTGAATGCGTTCCATCACCATCACTTCGCGCCGGGTGTAGTCCCAATAGACCTCGGGAACATAAAGCAGGGGGGAGTCAAGGAAGTTGCGCCGCACCTGCGTGGCGTTGGCCGCTTCACGCATCAGGTCCAGCTCATCGAGAATGGTTTTTTCAAACTCGCGCACCACTTCGCGGGGGCGGAGTTGTTTTCCGGCGGACCAGTAGCGTTCCAGATTGCCAGCAAGCAGATACAGCAGGCTGATATCGCGCTGGATCACCGGCAGAATGCCGGGGCGCAGGACCTTCACCACCACCTCCCGGCCGTCATGCAGCCTGGCACCATGCACCTGGGCAACAGAGGCCGAGGCAAAGGGGGTGGCCTCGAATTCGGCGAAGATCTCCTCGATTTTGCGGCCCAGGCTGGTTTCGATGATTTGCCTTGCCAGCGCGTCCGGGAAGGGGGGTACCTGGTCCTGCAGTCTGGCCAGTTCGTCGGCAATATCATCGGGGAGCAGGTCGCGCCGGGTGGAGAGGATCTGGCCGAATTTGACAAAAATGGGCCCGAGATCCTCCAGGCTGCGGCGGATCCGCTCCCCGCGGCTGGCGCGGCGGGCCACCCAGATCCAGGGCATGAAGAGGCGCAAAAACCGCAGCGGGCGGAACAGGTGGCTGGCGAGGATCAGATCGTCCAGCCCGTGGCGCACAAGCACCCAGCTGATGGACAAAAGTCGGAAAAACTGGCTGAAAGGAAGCATGATTCCAGGTTCGCTGATTAACAGAACAGCGATTGTACGGACTCTGGCAGAGGTGTGCCAGTAACCGCCGGGAAGACGGGTTCGGATCGTTGCACAATAAGGTGACGCAATCGGGTCGTCAGGAGGGAGGGAGCAGGGGGTTCACCCCGGCGTCCGGGCTGCTCCTCTCTGCCTAGAGACCGGCCATGGAGTCCGAGCTGCTCAGCATGTCTGCTTCAAAAAACTGCATGGTGAGTTCAGTCGCACTCGGATCCAGGTTTTGCCTCAGTTGTTCCACAACCTTGCGCAGGGAGCGGATGGTCTTGTGCAACTGGTAAGCGTCGGGAAAATTATCACTTGGAATATCGTGTTTAAGGCGTTGCGAAGCTTCCTGTGACAAATGTAACAATTGCCGCAGATCTTCTATCGCCTCGAGTGTCTTGTCATCCGCCATTTGGGGGGGCCTTTTACGGATTCTTTTTTGTTGGTTTAACAATAATTGAGTTCATCACGATTATAGAAGATTTCGGGTGATAAATTAAATAAGTTATGTGTAATAAATCAGAAGGCGGAGTACCAACCTGTTGGCAGGGTTATAACCGATTAAGTCACTTGGGATAACGCACTATCAAGGGTTTAAATCGTGAAACTGAAGGAATTTGTATTCACTTGAATAATTGAGAGAGGCTAACCCCTTGTTTTTCAGTCAGGTTGTCAGGCGGCGATAAATATCGGCGACCTTCAACGGCAATTGGCGGACGTCATCGATGACGGTATAGGCCGCCGCACCGTACATGTGGGGCAGATACTCGCGTGCTTCTTTGTCGATGGTGATGCAATAGGGATGAATACCGTCACGTCTTGCTTCGATGAGCGCGCGGCGGGTGTCTTCAATGCCATATTCGCCGCGGTAATTGTCATAGTCATCGGGCTTGCCGTCGGAAAGCGTGATCAGGATACGCGTGCGGGCATCCACCTGATTGAGAATATGACACAGGTGGCGAATGGCAAACCCCATGCGGGTGTAATCCTGTGGCGTGATGCCGTTGATGCGCGCCTTTACTTCTTCGTTATACGCCTGAGCAAATTCCTTGATGCGGTATATTTCACAACGTTTGCGCGCCATACCGGAAAAACCGTAGATGGCATAGCGGTCGCCCAGGGTTTCCAGCGCTTCGGCCAGCAGGAGCAGGGATTCACGTTCGGCCTCATTGATCCAGCCCTTGGTTGAGCCGCTCATGTCCACCATGAAGATCACCGCGATGTTGCGTTCACTCCGGTGCATGCGGGTAAACAGGCGATCGGACATTTCCCTGCCGTCGTGTGCATCCGCCAGCGCTTCCACCAGTGCATCGATGTCCACGTCATCTCCCTGTACCTGTCTTTTCAGCATGCGATCCTCGTCACGCATTGCCTCAAATGTTTTTCGCAGGTGCTTTATCAGGCCCTGGTATTTGTTCAGGGTTTTGCCGATGAAGGTGTCGTAAACGGGTTGAATCTCTTTTTCGCGTACGGCGCACCAGTTCTTGCGGTAATGCTGGCGGCGAAAATCCCATTCCTTGTAAAGGAAGGCGCCTTTTTCATGGTAGGTGCCTTTCCAGACGTCATCCGGATCGGGATTTTTTTCCCCGAAGATATCCGGCTGGTATTCACCCGCACCGGCCGGTTGCAGATATTCGGCGGGGATTTCCCCCAGATCCTGAACGATTGAGGTTATCAGGCCTTTTACATTATCGGGCAGCGGCACGGCCTGGCCGTCGAGCGTCAGTTCAAGTTCATCTGGCATTTCGTAATGGCGGTGTTTGGGACGTGTTTCGAAGCGGTGGTGCTTTTGTTCGTCGATATCCAGCCCTTTTAATTCCTCGACAAGTTTGCGCAGGACGGAGCGGAACTGCCGCTTTTCCTTTTGCAGGCGTTGCTGCCTGCATTCCTCGACCTCTTGTGGCTGAAGCACGCCCTGGTAAAAACAGGGGGAAGGCGGATCGAGTTTGTGCAGGTAGCGTCGCGTAAGACGCAGGACATCATCCACCGTGCTTCGTGGGCGGACAAGTTCATTTGCCAGTTGCAGAAAGCTGGCCGACGGTGTTTGTTGCAGTTGTTGTTTGATGCGGCGCATGTGCCGCGCCAGGCCGGGTAATTCACGTTGCAGGATGGCATCCAGACGGACGGTGTCCAGTGCATGAAACAGGCTGAGAAAATTCTCCGCCTCTGGCTGTTCATCGAGAATGCTGCCCAACTGAAGGTGAAAAGTGCCAAAGCGTGCCTGTGCCCAGTGGTAGGCAACCATGGCTTTGTAAACAAGAAAATTCTCTTGCGGTGTGTCGAGCAGGGAGACGACCGCCGGCAGATAGATGGTTTCGCTGTCGGTATAGGTGAGGGAGGATTCTTGCAGTTGTAAGCGCCTGCCGGAAAGACCACGGGCAAAGTGTAACAGCACACTGGCGTTTTCCTCATAGACCGCACCTGCGGTCTTTTGGTGATAGAGCCGCACAAAGTCGTCCAGATTCCGGATAATGGCGAGTGCCTTATGCAGGCCGGCCTGATCATAAGTGTCCATGGCATAAAGCGCCCAGCTCTCGATCATGCGGCGATCCATGTTGTCGAGGGCATTCACCGCACGGGTGATGAACTGGTAGGCGAGCTGGATGTTGGTGCTGGCAACGCGTTGCACCCAAGTAAGGATATAGTCCTGTTCCGCGCGTTCCAGCCCGGCAAGGATGGTTACGGCTGTGTCCGTCCTGAGAAAGGAAAATTCCACCTCAAGGCAATCATCGAGCAGCTGCCGGATCTGTGCAGCGCTCAGGGGTGTTTTTTTAACAGGGGTGGTTTGCATCGATGCCGGGCCGATCCAGTGGGGTCAATCGCAAGGAGGTGATAAACATGCGTGTACTCGCGGTGTTTCTGTCAAAACAGGGAAGAGGAGAGCTCGTCGATTGCCGCCAGCATTTCAGCGTCATCGGTCAACGCCTGGGCGATGGCACTATGGCAGGCGGTAATTGGAGTGACATCGTCGCTGATGAGTTTGGCGGCATGCACCAGCAGGCGGGTGCTGGCGCCTTCTTCCAGACCGTTGCCTTTAAGGTTGCGGGTCATGTGGGCAAACTTTATCAATTTAGCGGCCAGCTCGTGACTGATGCCGGTTTCCTTGACGATGATATCGGTTTCCACATCCTCTGCCGGGTAATCGAACTCCAGGGCGACAAAGCGCTGGCGGGTGCTTTGTTTGAGATCCTTCAGTACGCTCTGGTAGCCAGGGTTATAGGAGATCGTCAGGCAAAAGTCATCGGGTGCCTGCAGCAGTTCCCCGACCTTTTCCATCGGCAGAACGCGGCGATCGTCTGCAAGAGGATGGATCACCACCATGGTATCCTTGCGTGCCTCAACGATCTCGTCCAGGTAACAGATACCGCCGGCACGGACGGCACGCGCCAGTGGGCCGTCCACCCAGACAGTTTCACCACCATTTATCAAAAAGCGGCCCACCAGATCAGAAGCGGTAAGATCATCATGACAGGAGACGGTGATCAGCGGTTTGCCAAGTCGCCATGCCATGTGTTCCATAAAGCGTGTTTTGCCACAACCGGTGGGGCCTTTCAGCAGGACGGGCAGTTTTTTCCGGTAGGCGGATTCGAAGACCGCAATCTCATCCCCGATGGCCTGATAGTAAGGCTCGGTTTTGATGTAGTACTCTTCGGGTTTCAGTATTCGTGCAGGCATTTTTGCTCCAGCTTTAAAAGAAGTGTTCCCGTATCTTGTTTCAATCCTGAATGCCGGGGGTTTAAAAAGCGTCACCATAGAGTAAAGCAGCGGTATGAGCAACGCTGTTCAAGGCAGGCTCCGTGTAAAGTCGATAAATGGGGGTGTCTGTGAGAGAAACAGGTGGCGCGATTGCCGTACAGTCAGAGTGGTTTGAAAAAGCGGTCGCTTCGCGGCAGGTAATAGTTGCCGTAATCGAGGGAGATCACGACCATGCTGGAGCGGCCGATGATTTCATCACGCGGCACAAAACCGTAATAACGGGAGTCGGCGCTGTTGTCGCGATTGTCACCGAGCACCAGGTAATGTCCGGGCGGTACCGTCACCGGTGCGAAGGAGCTCATTGCACCGGCACGCTTCATCAATTTGATGCGGTGCCTGACCCTGCCCAGATCCTCAAGCAGTAAATGCACATCGGCATCCTGTTTGAGTTCGCGATAACGAAGTGGCTGGCCGTTGATGACGAGCCGGTTGTTGTGCATGGCGACAGTGTCACCCGGCAGGCCGATAACCCTTTTTACCAGGCGCTTTCCAGCCTGCTTCGAGTCAAACACCACGATTTCGCCCCGCTTGGGATCAGCCAGGCGGTAAAGTGAAATATGGGTCAAGGGGATACGGATATCGTAGGCAAGCTTGTTTACCGTAATGCGGTCGCCTTCCTGGATGGTGGGCTTCATCGAGCCGGTCGGCACTTCGTTCCAGTCGGCAACGGCACTGCGGAAACCCACAAACAACAGCAGGAAAATAATGAAACCACGATTGTTTTTCCAGAAGCGGCGAAGAGAGTGTTTCATGTTTAAAATTCGTTGTGCGGTGGAGCCAAAATCAAATTATAAAATCGTTCATCTCAGGTGTGAACGATACTAAATAGGCGTTCCGAATACCAGTACACTTGGGTAACGGAGCATCAGGGCCAGAGGTTTTTTACATGACCGTCAGCCGCAGGGAAGCGGCTGTCGAGCTTACAGGGAAGTATTTACAGCGTGTCATGTAAAAAACCTCTGGCCCTGATGCAAAACTTGAGTCTGGCAATAATACTAAACGACCTGGTATTCGGAACGCCTATTTAGTATTTGTGACAGTGAAAACAGTTACAGGTTCCGCGGATCAACCCCGGAATATCCCATGGGGAAGCGCAGTTTGCTTCGTCCTGCCGGAGGTAATGCGCCGGAGATGCGGATCCTGATGTTCCGCATCATCAGATAAAAATTTTCTCCCCGGGAACGAAACCGAATAACGGTTGCAGATTCAGTTCGCGTATCAGGCCATCCACGGCTGATTGTCCGTGTTCCTTTTCAACTTCCGCGAGGATCAGTTTTGCGCTGTTGCGGTTGTAACCTCCCCCCAATTCAATCTGGATGGTGAGTAATTCGCGCGCCCTGTCGATTGTCATGGTAATTGATAACCCGCCTGGGAATGAAAAACAGCACGATTATATCAATGATTTTTTTGTTGCTCGATAGAAATGCAAAATTAATCCTATGACCAAGGTAGTACCAATTATGTTGCGTGCAAGAAAACGCCGTAATGTTGTTATGGACTAATAAGCGCCAAGGGACCGTCATTTCGAGAAACAGTTTGACTAAAGTATTGTAATTAAACGCACCAAAATATTGACGCGAAAAAGTATTTAAGCCTTTAAAAATCAAGACGATATGCACCATATGTGAACCACTTCACAGGGATATGGTGATGCATGTCAAGTTGATTGTTATTGTATTGTTATTTTTGCCAGGGATCGTCTATGCCGGCAAGTTGCACCTTGTTATCAATGGCAAGGCATACCATTTCGATCGCGATCTCAAGTGGAATGAAAGAAACTATGGCCTGGGTTTTGAGTATGAATATGAGCCACAAGGCAACTGGATCTGGTTTACTGCCGGCAGCACTTTCAAAGACAGCAATAACCAGACTTCGAGTTACCTGGGCGGGGGCCTGCGAAGGCGCTACCTGCTTGGCGATGATCCGCAAGGGTTGCATGTTGATGTCGGGGCGGTTGCCTTTCTGATGACGCGCAAGGACTTCAACAACCACAGGCCGTTTCCGGGCGTGTTGCCGTTTGTTTCCGTGGGTAACGAGTGGCTGGCGATGAATATGGTTTATATTCCGCGGGTTACACCAAAGCTCGCAGACCTGCTGTTTTTCCAGTTAAGGATAAAAATGGCGGAATTCGATTGAGGGTGGAAAAGGCAGAAAAAAGGGCAGCGGTTGCTGCCCTTTTTGTTTGTCAAAGCTCGAATTTCTTCAGCTTCTTCGGTACCGGCAGGTTTTTCAGCCGTACGTATTTCGGCAGGCCGTTTTTGTAAGGCGGATAATCCTCACCCTTGATGAGCGGCTCCAGATAGTCGCGGCACTTCCGGGTGATGCCGAAGCCGTCTTTGGTGATGAAGTTCTTCGGCATCATTTTTTCGACGTTGGCGACCTTGCTCAGGGGGGCCATGCCCACTTTCCATTTATAGGGTTTGGTGGAAACACGGTCGATGGTCGGCATGATGGAGTTATGTCCTTTCAGCGCAAACTGCACGGCCGCCTTGCCCATGGCATAGGCCTGATCCACGTCGGATTTGGAGGCGATGTGGCGCGCGGCGCGTTGCATGTAGTCCGCCACGGCCCAGTGGTACTTGTGCCCCAGCTCCTGCTGGATCATGTTGGCCACCACCGGGGCGCAACCGCCAAGCTGGCTGTGACCGAAGGCGTCTTTCAAACCGGTTTCCGCCAGGAAGCGGCCATCCGGCCAGTGGGTGCCTTCGGATACCACCACGGTGCAGTATCCGTGTTTCTTCACATTGGCATCCACCTTGGCAAGGAATTTTTCCTGATCGAATTCCACTTCGGGGAAGAGGATCACAATGGGAATAGGATTGTCCTCAGTGGAGGCCAGGCCACCGGCAGCGGCGATCCAGCCGGCATGGCGGCCCATCACTTCCAGCACGAAAACCTTGGTGGAAGTCTTGCACATGGAGGCCACATCAAAACTGGATTCCTGGGTGGAGATGGCGATGTATTTGGCAACCGAACCGAAACCGGGGCAGTTGTCGGTGATCGGCAGATCGTTGTCCACGGTCTTCGGTACATGAATGGCCTGGATGGGGAAGCCCATCTCTTTTGACAACTGGGAAACCTTGTAGCAGGTGTCGGCGGAATCGCCGCCGCCGTTATAGAAGAAATAGCCGATGTTGTGGGCTTCGAACACCTCGATCAGGCGTTCGTATTCACGCTTGTTGGCTTCCAGGCTCTTTAACTTGAAACGGCAGGAGCCGAAGGCACCGGAAGGGGTGTGACGCAACGCCCGGATGGCCGCGGCGGATTCCTTGCTGGTGTCGATCAGATCCTCGGTGAGCGCACCGATGATGCCGTTGCGGCCGGCATAGACCTTGCCGATTTTGTTCTTGTTCTTGCGGGCGGTTTCGATCACACCGCAGGCGCTGGCGTTGATCACCGCGGTCACGCCGCCGGACTGGGCGTAAAAGGCGTTTTTCGGTGCTTCTTTTTTCACTCGTACCGCTGTTTTTTTAGCGGTTTTCTTCTTTGCTTTCTTTTTACTTGCCATGGATAGTTTCCCTGATTAATTGAAAAAATAAAAAACCCGCATGACGCAGGCATTACTATTTATGAATTTAATTCCTTCACCTTGTTACGTTCCAGCTCATGATCCGCCTGCACCCGCAAGGTGGTGACGAGGCAGTCGAGGATGTCGTCATAGCTCTGCTGCCCGGTGCCGAACTGCTCGCGGTTGCTGTAGAAGAACTGGCTGTAAAAACGTGAATCACCGGTTTTGGCCAGAACGAAATGGCAGTCACCATGCTCCCAGTAGATGGCCGGGCATTCGGTTACCTGACTGTCATCGGGGTTGAGGCGCAACTCCACATCAACCAGATGGCTTTCGACAGGGCCGTCATAGCGTTCCTGCAGAGTGTCATTGACGACCTTGATTTCTTCTTTGCTGAAGTCGGGTATTTTGCTCATATCAAAAGGTTCTGTAGTTAGGGTTGCAACGGGCACAACAGGATACACCAATAATGTTATTCTGCAATGCCGGGAGTGTAGTGCAAATCCGGTTTTTTATGCTGATAAAAACACGGCTTATGTACCATTATGCAGCTGTTGCTGCAAGCGGGCGATGCGCGCATCGAGCCGGGCCACATCATCACGCAGGGTGTCCACCTCCTGGTTGAAGGCAGCCACCTCTTCCGCCGTTGGCAGATCCCGGCTTTCCTGTTGCAGGTACTCGGCAGTGTTGCGGCCGAGAACCCCGATGGCCTGCTGCCCCCAGGCACCGGTGGCGCGGATCAGATCACCCAGCTTGTGGGCGGCGATATCGCCGGTGAGATGGGAGAGCTGTTCCTCCCAGTCGATGTCGAGGTCGTCCAGCAGGCGTTTGAATTTTTGTCCCAGCTCCACGTCACCCCTGATCGTTACCTCGCCGCTGAAAAGAACCCGGCCGGCATCCGGGCCGAGCGCCATTTCCGCCAGACCCAAAGGGGTGCCGGAGAGCGTCGTGTCGGCCTCACCGGCATAGCGATTCAGCAGGGTGAAGCCATCGGCTGCGGGGAGCAGGTAAAAGGTCAGATTAAAACCCTGCAATTCGATCGCAATCACCTTGCCGGCAAATGCCTCCAGGCGTTGCAGGGTTTCGGGATCCAGACTGACGGCCGTGTTGAGTGCTTTTTCCAGCATGGCGGTAAAACCGCTCAGTATTTCCGCTGCCAGATTCATCGCAATGCCTCCATCAGTTCCCGCAAACTGGCATCGGCATAATCATCACCCTGGTGGAGCACCAGCGTACCCGCCAGCTTGTCGTGCAGACCCTGTTTGCGTTTGTCCCATGCAATCCAGATGAAACCCATATATATAGGTAAGGCCGAGACCGCATATGCAAGGCAGCGCAACAGTGCCTTTTTCCAGCTGAGCGGCTGCAGGGTCTGTGCATCCACCACCCGGCAGTCGAGCAGCAGCTTGCCGGGGGTGGCGCCGAGTTTTACCCAGAAAATAACGATCAGCGCCAGCGGCAACAGTTTCGTCAGCAGAAAATCAAACACGCTGTAGCTGGAAAACATACTGGTCTGCTCCGCCGACCAGTAAAAATAATCACGCCCATAAAGGCCCACCAGCAACGGAAGCACCAGCGCGCTGAAAAGAAAACTGTCGATGACAAAGGCAAGCAGGCGCCGCCAGAATCCTGCATAGACAAGGGTGCGGCACCTGCTCAAAGCTTGTATCCACGGTGCAGCGCGACGATCCCGCCGCTTAAGTTGAAGTATTCGGTTTTTTCAAAACCGGCATTCTCCATCATCGCCTTCAGCGTTTCCTGATCCGGATGCTTGCGGATCGACTCTGCCAGATAGCGGTAGCTGTCGGCATCATTGGTGATGAGTTTGCCGAGCAGCGGCAGAACCTTGAAGGAATAGGCGTCGTAGATCGGATTCAGAGGCTTGATCACCGGCTTGGAAAATTCCAGGATCAACAGCGGGCAGCCCGGTTTCAATACGCGGAACATGGAGCGCAGCGCGGCATCCTTGTCGGTGACGTTGCGCAAGCCAAAGGCGATGGTAATGCAGTCAAAATGATTATCGGGGAAAGGCAGGCACTCGGCATTGGCCTGAACGTAATTGATGTTCCCAACCAGCCCCTGATTCACCAGACGCTCGCGGCCGACCTTGAGCATGGAGTCATTGATATCGGCCAGGGTCACCGAACCCTTCGGTCCGACGATGCGGGCAAATTTGGCAGCCAGATCACCCGTTCCCCCCGCCAGATCCAGCACATGATCACCGCTTTTCACGCCACTCAACTCGATGGTATAGCGCTTCCACAGGCGGTGTATGCCGAACGACATCAGATCGTTCATCACATCATACTTCTCCGCCACGGAGTGAAACACCCCCGCCACCTTTTGAACCTTCTCGTGGTAGGGAACATCTTTAAAGCCGAAATGGGTGGTTTTTTCTTTCATGAGTATCAAAATGTCTGTGATCGGTTGCGGTGAATAGCGGATTATAACCGTTTCCTCCCGGTACGTCCCCGCCAGCGGAGAAGGGAAGAAACGGAGTTGCGTTTCCGGATTATATTACTACCATTAATAAGGTCTTTTGTCTCACGGATCCGGAATATGAACCGTACATTCTCTCAGCGGGCGAATTGACCAAGGCGTGTTCCCCACACATGGGCAGGAGCCGTCCGGGTGGGATTCAGGCAGCGCAGGTTAGTCGAAGTCCGGCGGTGAGAGGCGGTGTCCGGTTATTTTGCTATGTGTTTTTGATCGAGATCAAAACTTGCAGGTTAATGGTCGTTCCTGGTCATGGCAGGCAGGGATGAGAGGCTACAATTGTGACGAGTGATAACTGCGACGGCTTGTATCTTGATGAGTTGATATGCCGGGACGGGGAAAACACTGCTGTTTTCCTGAACCGGGATGTTGCGGTTGCGTGTCGGAGTCACATCGTCATATGGTTTCGGTAATGGTGGGGCAAAGTAGACGGAGTGGACGGTATTCCTGAACAACATTTCGTGTCCGTGGACAGTTGTGTGGATTACCGCTCCTATGTCTACAATATTGATCCCGACCTGTCGCGGGATGAGTATGCAGTGATATGTCGCAGGCTGATGAGCATCGGCCGGACGAGTGAAGAAAGAATGGGAGTCGTTTATATATATGGTCCATGGGGATTTTTCGTTATTCCGCAGTATGGTTATCCCACGTTACGCATTAGTTTCTTCCATAACACATCAACTATCGAGCGGGACGAAGTGCTGGGCGCGATTCATGCGGCGTTCGAGGCGCCCGATGCCTTTCCCGGGAAAGGAGACATCTAATGAGTAACGCAGAAGAAACCGGTAATGTCTGCATCATGGCGACCGCAGATCTGTTTGCCAGGATCAGCGCGCAGCGGAAGTTGCTGCAGCGCTCCCCGATTGAAGAGCGCGCCATGATCTCCCGCTGTGCCCTGCGCTTTAATATAGGGCGCTCGAAACAGGTGGATTTTAATGCCGAAAAAATCGTTCTCACGGACGATGACATGACCTTGCTGGAGAAGGTGGTAAACGACCAGTTTGGTCTGCATTTCGAGGGTGAATTGCGGAAATTGTGCCGCAAGGTCGAAAGGCCGGCGCCGGAGGAACCCGTCCTGCCTGAGTTATCCCTTGAGGAGGCTGAAGAGGCAATAAGCCAACCTCGCCAACCTGAAGAGAAGAAGAAAGGGTTCGCGTCCCGGTTCAAGCGCCTCTTTGGTGGTTAGATCACAGCGTGTATCAGGAGCCTGTTTAACAAACCGGCTTTCTTCTCCATACCGTTATTCAACCGACAGACACAACAAGACGACAACCATTTGTTAAGAAGGAGAAAGGATGGCGTCCGAGATCAGCAACAGACACGGTCAGACCTTTATCGGTGGACTGAACAGGGTTTTTCATTGTAATTACTACAATGCCTATTTGCAGACAGCGGTTATGTTGTCGGAGGGGGCGGGTGACTGCCAGCCGCGCCGCCTTCTGAGTGACGCCGTGGTGCCCTTGGTGCGGCGCTTGCGCCAGGCTGGCTATAGCGACAAGGATTTGCTCGAGGAGTTCTCCTTCTGCGGTTTTGGAAAACTGCGCCGCGTTTCTGCCGCCCATGAATGGTTAACACCTACCTCCCACTATGGCCAGGCTGCCATCCTGCAAGGCCGTGAAGAGCGCAGTTGTTACTTCAATGCTGGTTATATTGCCGGCATTACCAATCTGGAGACTGAGGAGACCATGTGCAAACAGGCACATGCGCCGGTTGACTGGTATAAGACCGGAGAAGATCTGCACCCCATCCCGGATTACCTGAAGCGCCCGGAGGAGTTGCAGCCGGCACCGGCACGATTCGATTTTCCCGAGTGCCAGCCCTTCTCGACCACAGTGGATGAGGATGCGATCATCGATGCTGTCAGTGGCTTGCCGCTCTATGGAAAGTCCGGGGTGAATGATACCGGCCTCATCGATGCCTTCGGTGTGGTGCTGACGAACCATTTTGCCGACTATTACAACTATATCTCCTATCAATCCTTTTTCGGTATGCTCAAGGCAGGCATGTCACTCAGCCAGACCCAGGATGTATTCATCCAGGGTGGTCATATCTGTGCCTTCAACACTTTTGGCGGGATCATGTCCAGCCCCGAGTGGGATGCGGTGGTCGCGCCCATGTGCCAGACTGATGAAGACTGGATCCACGGCATGGTTGCCGTGGTCAATGCACTTGGCTGGGGTGTCTGGCGGGTGGAAAAAATCGTTCCGCGACGTGAGCTCATTATCCGCGTCTATAACTCTTATGAGGGTGTCGGCTACCGGCGCATGTATCCACAGAGTAAAAATACCCAGTTGTCGTTCCTGGTTCTGGGAGCGGTGCAGGGGTTGGCGCACCTCTTCTGGAAAATCGATATCAGGCAACGTCCCCGCCTTGATCAGGATTTTTACGTCACTGTTTTCAACTCTCCGGAGAACAGCTTCTCGGTCAAGCAAACCCATGCAATCGCCGCCGGTCATGAATACGACCGCGTGGTGGCCTGGCGCGATTGATCACAGCGCCCGGTGGGTGCGTTCCGATATTATTATCTTCCAGATAAGGTAGCCCGGATTTCGCTGCGTGCCATCCGCGCGATCCGTTTGGTTTGAAGAAGTGACGATTGATTCGTTGTGCCAGTGAGAACCCGAAGCTGGAACGTGTAGTGTGGAAAAAAGGCAATATTTAAAAATCAGTCGGAATGTTTCCATCCCATTCGACGAGATTGAATTTTTGGCCATTCGGGCGCAAGGGTCGGGCGGACAGAATGTCAATAAAGTCTCTTCGGCGATTCATTTGCGTTTTGATATCAAGGCCTCCTCACTGCCCGAAAATTTCAAACAACACTTGTTGAGCCTGCGGGATCGGCGCATCAGCAAGGAGGGTGTGATCGTTATCAAGGCACAGCGGTTTCGAACCCAGGAAAAAAACCGGGAGGATGCCCTCAAGCGGTTGCAGGGGTTGGTTGCAAGTGTGGCGGTGGTAAGGAAAGCACGGCGGCCGACAAAGCCGACCAAAAGCGCTCAGCGAAAGCGGCTGGAAAGCAAGGCCCGGCGGGGTAGAACAAAGGCGCTGCGGCGGAGGGTTGTGGAGTAACAGTGAAGGGATTGACCAGGTCGTTATTGGGGTAAGGGTTAAAAAGTGGTTGGCAGGCTGAACTGTTCCCGTTCCCGGGTCAGCACGCCCAGCAGGTATTTGATGCGGTTGGCCGGGACGTCGGGGAGTTGTTGAAGTGCCTCGAGATAGGCTTCCGTTGCTTCCAGGGTCGTGCTGATCAGCTCTTTGGCGTGCGAGGTGGAGACGCCAAAGCTGGCAGCCAGCTTGAGCAGGACTTCACCCATGCCTTCCGTGCCTTCGAAGGACAGCGGGATGGCGGAGCGGGTATTGTGGCGTGGCCAGGCGCGCATGGGGGCGGGATCATAGACGGGTGCCAGTCTGGCCTGTTCCGGGCCGCCCAGCAGGGAGAGATTTTCCAGGTGCATATCGCCATTGCCGGTGAAGAATGCGAGGACAAAGCGGCGGTAAATCTCTCTTTGGGTGGCACGCACGTCGAGGTGGATGACTTCCCCCAGTACTTCGATACGCCGCCCCAGTTCGTCCATGTCGATGTCGGCGGTTTCCTGAAATTCCCTGTCGCCGATGGCAAACAGGGAAAACAGGGATTCCAGGGGAATGGGTTGATGCTCCGGTGTGCGATCGAAGCGCTCGATGGCCAGCAGGCGCATGCCATCCTGTTCGCACTGCCAGAAGCGGGGGACCTCGAAATCCAGGCGCCGGTGCCAGTCCAGGCACAAGGCCTCCAGTGCCAGTACGCCCTGGTATTCCATCGGTTCGATTTTCAGTACCACATCGAGGCAGGGGGTACCGTTGATTTCCGTGGTGCCGGGCGCGGCAAAGCTGCCGTTCCAGCCCGCCCCTTCCGGTATGGCCACGAGTACCTTCGGGATCATGCCGCCAACCGAGGGGGTGGGCCCGAGGATTTCGGCGATATCGGCAGCGTCCAGATCGACGACCTCTCCCTGCAGGTTTTCACGCAGGAAGGCCCAGAACTTTGAGCGGTCACCGGCAGCGGGGTGATGGAAGCTGTCCCCGCGGTGTGTGTAATAGTTTTCCGCCACGCGATCATCCCTGAAAATATCGAGGTGGCCGATGCCGTTATGGCCGGCCAGCAGAAGCAGCTCCCAGTCGGTTTCCAGGCCGGGTGCAGGCGGATTCGGCCTTTGCTCCAGGATGCGTGTGTAGATACGGCGCTGAATATTGTTTTGTCCTCTGCCCGGGATCATGGAGAGGAAGCGTGGGTAGAGGGGGATGAGATCCTTTGCGTCATAGACAACGGGGCTTTCCTGAAACAGGGCGGGATCCGCCAGCAGGGAGACGCCGTGTCGATTGCCGCTGGCGAGAAAGTCGGTGGTGTAGGTAAAGCGGGTCTGCCGCTCTGTCACCACCAGATCACACATCTTGATCGGCCCGTCTTTCCCGCGGGTCCAGATGACGGCGTACTTGTCGTTCATTTGAACAGGGCGCCCTTGCGAATGGTTTCGATCTGATCCCGGTCCGGAACCAGCGCCAGCCGCAGGCCCACCTGCCTGCCCAGTTTGCTGAGCACATCAAAGCGGCCCCGTCCCCGTCGTTTCATGCGGGACAGCGAGCCGGGCTGAATCTTGGCGCGGAGGGCCATGTCCTTCTGATCCAGCCCCTGTGCCTTGCCCGCAGCGAGGATTTCGTTGAGTAACCTGATGAATTCAGGATCCGGCTTGTCAGTAGACATAAATGTTAATTCGTGATTGTTCGATGAATACCAAAGTGATAATTAACATTATTGTTCAATTTTGAGCTAATTCAAGGTGTTTTTTTCCAATAATTAACACTATTGTTATTCGTTTTTCTGCTTTGATCATGTTTGTGGCGGGTACGGGATCGGGCTCTCGATACCCCCGGGGAAGGGAACGATCATGGCGGGAGGTGAAGTAACGGAGGGTGGCACAAAAGGGGGCGGCGGAGTGCCCGCCACCCCGGGGAAGTTATTGGAGGTGCTTGGGTTCCGGCCGTTCGTGCCCGGCGGCTTTGAGTTTTTCCAGGTACTGGGGCCAGAGGGTGTCGTACTCTTTGCCCAGCCGATAGAGGGTATCCCAGGAGTAGATGCCGGTATCGTGATTGTCGTCGAAGAACAGCTGGATGGCGTAGTTTCCGACCATTTCGATTTTTTCGATATTGACATCCTGTTTGCCGATCTGCAGCACTTCCTGGCCCGGTCCGTGTCCCTGGACTTCCGCCGAGGGCGAATAGACGCGCAGGTATTCGGTCGGCAAGTTGAACGTGCTGCCGTCATCGAAGGCGATTTCCAGGACGTGGGAGGCCTGATGCAAATTGATCTCAGTGGGCTTGGGTGTTGTGGACATCGATTTTTTTCACCTCTGTTCCGGTTTCCGGACGGGCGGGTTTTGTTTGCCCGCCAGGCGCCCGTTCCTAGTTGCTCGAATTAAAGAATATAGCGGCTCAGATCTTCATCCTGTGCCAGTCCGGCCAGGTTTTCCTCTACGTATTCCTTGGTGATGGTGATGGTGGTGCCGGCACGATCGGCCGCTTCGAATGAAATGTCTTCCAGCAGCCGTTCCAGGATGGTATGCAGGCGGCGTGCCCCGATATTTTCGGTGCGCTCATTCACCTGGTAAGCCACTTCAGCCAGCCGGCGCACGCCCTCCTCGGTGAATTTCAGTTCCACGTCTTCTGTTTGCAGCAGAGCGGTATATTGTTTCGTGAGTGAGGCGTCGGGTTCGGTCAGGATGCGCACAAAATCCTCGGTGGTCAGTGCTTTCAGCTCCACCCGGATGGGGAAACGGCCCTGTAACTCCGGGATCAGATCGGAGGGCTTGGCCACATGGAAGGCGCCAGAGGCAATGAATAAAATATGATCCGTCTTGATCATGCCGTACTTGGTGGTAACGGTGGAGCCCTCCACCAGGGGCAGCAGATCGCGCTGCACCCCTTCGCGGGAGACGTCGGCACCGCTGGTTTCCGCCCGCTTGGCGATTTTGTCCATCTCGTCGAGGAAGACGATGCCGTTTTGCTCCACGTTTTCGCACGCCTGTTCCTTAATGTCTTCATCATTGATCAGGCGGGCCGCTTCTTCATCCACCAGCATCTTGCGTGCCTGGTGGATGGGCAGTTTGCGGCGGCGGGTGCGGCTGCCGGAGAGATTCTGGAACATGCCCTGTAACTGGCTGGTCATCTCTTCCATGCCGGGCGGCGCCATGATTTCCACGCCTACGGTCGGACCGCTGACCTCGATTTCGATTTCCCTGTCATCCAGCTCGCCTTCACGCAGTTTCTTGCGGAATTTCTGCCGGGTGGCGCTGTCCGTGTCGCTGCTTTCCTCCCGTTCGGAATCAAGATCAAAGTGGCTGCGTGCGGGTGGCAGCAGGGCATCGAGAATGCGCTCCTCGGCGGCATCTTCGGCACGGTGGCGGACCTTGTTCATGGCCTTTTCACGCCCCTGCTTGATCGCGGTTTCCATCAGATCACGAATGATGGATTCCACGTCGCGCCCTACATAGCCCACCTCGGTGAATTTGGTGGCTTCGATTTTGATAAACGGGGCGTCGGCCAGCTTGGCGAGGCGCCGTGCGATCTCGGTTTTACCGACACCTGTCGGGCCGATCATCAGGATGTTTTTCGGGGTGATCTCGTTGCGTAACGATTCATCCACACAGCGGCGGCGCCAACGGTTACGCAGGGCAATGGCGACGGCGCGTTTGGCCTCGTTCTGGCCGACGATGTGTTTGTCCAGTTCCTGGACGATTTCACGTGGGGTCATGTTTGACATGGGGATGGAGTCCTGCCTCAGATTTCCAGTTCTTCGATGATCTGATTGTGATTGGTATAGATGCAGATATCGGCGGCGATATTCAAGGCCTTTTCGGTAATTTCACGCGCGCTCAGCCCGGTGTTTTCCAGCAGACCGCGGGCTGCGGCCTGGGCGTAGGGGCCGCCCGAGCCCATTGCAATCAGCCCCTGCTCCGGCTCGATCACGTCGCCATTGCCGGAGAGGATCAGGGAGGCCTCCTTGTCGGCGACGGCCAGCAGTGCCTCCAGCCGGCGCAGGGTGCGGTCGGTGCGCCAGTCTTTGGCCATTTCCACCGCGGCGCGTACCAGCTGGCCGGAGTGTTTTTCCAGCTTGCTTTCAAAATATTCAAACAGGGTAAAGGCATCGGCGGTACCACCGGCAAATCCGGCAATCACCTGATCGTTGTAAAGCCGGCGCACCTTGCGGGCGTTACCTTTCATGATGGTGTCCCCAAGGGTCACCTGGCCGTCAGCGCCGATCACAACCTTGTTGCCGCGCCGCACACTGAGCACGGTGGTACCGTGATACTGCTTCACTGGGGTCTCCTGTCAGGAATGCTGTTTCAAGGGGTGACGATTGTACACCATTCACAAATGGGGAAAGAACCGGGAAATATCAAGGATTTCGGGAAATGTGGTTTCCGCCAGCCTTTCCCGCGGACAAGGGGCGGCGGGAGGTTATTCCGCGGCGTAATAGTGAAAGGTGCCGCGGCCCTTTTTCTTCGCCTGGTACATGGCTTTGTCTGCCGCCTTTTGTAACAGCTCGATGTCTTTACCGTCATTGGGATAAATGCAAATACCGATGGAGCAACCGGTTGTCACCTCCTCCTCCTGCAGCCGGAACGGTTGCTCCAGAGTGCGGATGATGGTTTTGGCCACGCGGCTGGCCTGGGAGGGCTCCGCCAGGTTTTCCAGGATGAGCATGAATTCGTCGCCACCCCAGCGTGCCACCGTATCGCTGTCGCGCACACACTGTTTGAGCCGGCTTGCCACTTCCTTGAGCAGGATATCGCCGGCGGTGTGGCCAAGGCTGTCATTGATTTCCTTGAAGTTGTCGAGATCGAGAAACATGACGGCGATCAGCCGTTTATGGCGTTTGGCGAAAGTGACGGCATGCACCATGCGATCATTGAACAGCATGCGGTTCGGCAGGCCGGTGAGGCTGTCGTAATTCGATGAATATTCAAGCGCCTTCAACAGCTGGTGGCGTTCCGTCACATCACGCGCAATGCCGATAAAGAGCAGTTCATCGCCGATGTACTGTCTGCTGATACCGATATCGAGCGGAAACAGCGTGCCATTCTTGCGTTTTGCCATGATCTCACGGGAGCCGTTGCCCATGATTTTACTTTCGCCGGTGAGGATATAGTTCTGGATGTAACCGGCATGGGCCTTGTGAATGTTTTCCGG
The DNA here is from genome assembly GCA_027032075.1 of Chromatiales bacterium. GTDB lineage: Bacteria > Pseudomonadota > Gammaproteobacteria > UBA6429 > Thiohalophilaceae > JAJRYG01. The sequence goes on from JALVOC010000098.1 coordinate 32,103, forward strand.
CATGAGGATGGAGAGATCCTTGCCCAGCACCTCCTTGCGGCTGTAGCCAAAAATATTTTCGGCCGCTTTGTTGAAATCCATGATGACACTGTGCCGGTCGATGGTGATGATGCCGTCGTGGAGGTTATCGATGATGGTCCGTTGGCGGCGATTATCATCGGCAAGATCATGTTCGACAGTGATGTCATGAATATAGAGTGACAGCTCGTTGTCATTGCGAACAGGATTGATTTCCAGCCAGATGCCGGAGGGCGGATAGAATCCCTTGATGGGGTGTTGTTCCAGACGTTTCATCGCCTGGTTCAACGAAGTGTAAAAAAAACTGCAGAATTCCGGATAGCGGTCCCACAGGGTGGGCGCAGTGGCATCGGCATCGGTGTCAGCCGTGGAAAGCAGATCCTCCGCATATCTGTTGATATGGCGGATGTGCCAGTCACTGTCGACCGCAATAAAGGCCTGCGGCATATTATCCAGAATGTGCCGGGTCACGTTTTGTTTGATTTCCTGGCGGTAGCGCTGGATGAGAAAACCGGAGAAGAGAATGAGTCCCGAGACAATCGCCCGCAGGATGATGTGGTAGGGATCATCGGTCAAAAACAGCTTCCCCAGCAGTCCGTCCGCTGCCGGTGACTGCGTACGCATGACGGAGTCGGCCAGCCAGTACAGCGTGGCGATACCGATTGCCAGCAGCCTGAAGTCAATGTGTTTCAGCTGATGAGCGTGCATAGGATACATGCTGTTCTTGCGGGCGATTCATTTCGCAGGCTGTGTTGTTTTGCTGTTTCATCGGTGAACGCGCAGGACGGCAGCGGCAGGAAGATTTTTCCGCCCATGTAGCGCCCTGACACTGGATTAACAGTGGCACATGATTGTTTATCGTCGGTCTGTGCCCGGGCTTTAACGCGGATTAACCGCCGTAGACGACATCTGGCAGCCAGGTGGCAAGTGCCGGCCACAGGGCCAGCAGGCCGAGCGCCAGCAACTGGATGAGGATGTACGGGGCGACACCCCGGTAGATGTGGCCGGTGGTTACTTCTGCCGGGGCCACCCCGCGGAGATAAAACAGGGCAAAACCGAAGGGCGGCGTGAGGAAGGAGGTTTGCAGATTGATGGCGATCATCACGCCGAGCCACACCGGGCTGATGTCCATGGTGAGCAGAATCGGGGCGACGATGGGGATCACGACGAAGGTGATCTCGATAAAATCGAGAATAAAACCCAGCAGGAACATCACCAGCATCACCAAAAACATGGCGCCGACGATCCCGCCGGGCAGGCTGGTGAGCAGCTCACGCACCACGTCGTCACCACCGTAACCGCGGAAAACCAGGGAGAAGAGGGAGGCGCCGATAAAGATCAGAAACACCATGCTGCTTACCTCGGTGGTGGTGCGCACCACGTCGAAGAGGATCTTCAGGTTGAACTGACGCTGGCTGACGGCGAGCAGGATGGCACCCACTGCGCCGACAGAGGCGGCTTCGGTGGGGGTGGCGGCACCGGCCATGATAGAGCCGAGCACGACGAAGATCAGCAGCAGGGGTGGCACCAGCACCTTGACCGTGCGGGCGAACAACAGTTTGCCCTTTAACTGCCGCTCCTCTTTTGGCAGGGCCGGTACCTTTTCCGGGCGGAGCAGGGCAATCGCCAGAAGATAAAGGATGTAAAGGCCCACCAGAATCAGGCCCGGGATGAGCGCACCGAGGAACAGATCGCCCACGGAAACCGTCTCCGGGGAAAACAAGCCCATCTCCAGCTGCGCCTGCTGGTAGGCCGAGGAGAGCACGTCACCCAGCAGCACCAGCACGATGGAAGGAGGGATAATCTGTCCCAGGGTGCCCGAGGCGCAAATGGTGCCGGTGGCGATGCCCGGATCATAGCCCCGTTTCAGCATGGTCGGCAGCGACAGCAGTCCCATGGTGACCACGGTGGCGCCGACAATGCCGGTCGAGGCGGCCAGCAGCATGCCGACCACCGTGACGGATATTCCCAGACCGCCACGCATCGGTCCGAACAGCAGTGTCATGGTATCGAGCAGCTTGTCGGCGACCTTTGAGCGTTCCAGCATCACGCCCATGAACACAAACAGTGGTACCGCAATCAGGGTGGCGTTGGTCATGATGCCGTAGAGGCGGTTGGGCAGCGCCAGCAGGAAGGCTTCATCAAATGTGGCGGTGAACTCGCCGAGCAGCGCAAAAACCAGTGCGGTGCCGCCCAGGGCGAAGGCAACGGGATAACCGCTGAGCAGAACCAGCCCGACGCAGAGAAACAGCAATAGCGGCATCCACTCGGCCATCAGGCGCCTCCCCTTTTCCCGCTGGTTGCCGGTGTGGTCAGCAGGATATGCGCGTTTTTCAGCAGCCACGCTCCCCCCTGGATGAGCAGCAGGAGGGGCATCAGCAACAATAGCGATTTCAACAGATAGACCCAGGCGAGACCACCGGCTTCGCCGCTGCTTTCTCCGACCGCCCAGGAGGCCGAAACGTAATCCAGGCTGGACCAGAAGATAAAGCCGCACACCGGCAGCAGCAGGAACAGCGTGCCCAGCAGATCCACCCAGGCGCGTCCGCGGGGACCGAATTTCTGGTAGAAAATATCGACCCGCACATGGCTGTCCTGTTTGAGGGTGAAGGCGGCCCCCAGCATGAAATTAATCGCGTGCAGATAGCTGACGGATTCCTGCATCGAGATCCAGCCCAGATTGAAGAGGTAGCGCAGGATCACCACCATAAACGTGATGACGACCATCAGCAGGGTCAGCCAGGCAATGGCATAGCCGGTCCATTTGCTGACGGCTTCGAGTTTTGCGGCAAGGGAAAGCATGATGCGATGTGTGTTTGATCCGGTTTTGTCTTTTTCTTGCCCCGTACAGGGGGGATTATTTGCCCGTGACTGTGATGTTATGCACAGTCTTGTTAAATCAAATATTTAGATGTCATAAAAACATAAAAAGTGTTAATAATGCAGTAAAAATAATATAACTCTTTGTTATTTATAGTAATTAACCCTCTATTTTTATGCTAGTTAAGCGAGTTCTAATATTTTTCCCGCGTTTTTCCGCGGCGGGATGAATCTTTTCCACATAGTTATCCACAGGGGGAGGCATCCGTGGCCAGTGCCAGGCTGTCCTGACGGGAAATCCGGTGCTGCAGAATGCGCCGGAACACGGCCGGATCCTTGATGTGGGTAAGTTCCCCCTCGCGGGGAAAGTGCATGTCCTTCAGCCGTGAAAGCCAGAAGCGCAGGGCGGCGGCCCGCAGCATGACCGGCCAGGCGTGGTGTTCGGTTTCGCTGAAGCGGCGTTCGGTCTGGTAGGCCTCAAGAAAAGCCTTCAGCCGCACGGGGTCCAGAATGCCGTCCTCACCGGTGCACCAGTCATTCACGGTGACGGCCACGTCGTAGAGCAGCACGTCGTTGCAGGCGTAGTAGAAGTCGATGATACCCGTGAGGTGATCGCCGACGAACAGGGCGTTGTCCCGGAACAGATCGGCATGAATCACCCCGCGCGGCAGTTCGTCATGGCTGTGCTGCTTTTGGAACGCCAGCTCTGCCTGCAGCAGCCTGGCGTCCTCTTCATCCAGTTTCGCCATGATCTGTTCCGCCGTCTCGTGCCACCAGTGGGGACCGCGGAGGTTGTCACGATGTCCCCTGAAGCTTTGTCCGACGACGTGGAGATGACCCAGCGCCTTGCCGAGTTCGGCGCACTGACGGGGGTTGGGGATCTCGACACTCCTGCCCGAGAGACGTTGCACCAGCGCTGCCGGTTTGCCGTTCAGCTGGCGCAGGTAGTGGTTTTGATCGTCGGCGACAGGGTGGGCGCTGGGCACCCCGTGCTCGGCCAGGTGGGCCATGAGATCGAGAAAATAGGGCAATTCCTCGGCGGTGAGGGCCTCAAACAGCGTCAGGACATACTCGCCTTTTGTGGTGGTGACGAAGTAGTTGGTGTTTTCAATGCCGGCGGTTATCCCCTGATATTCAACCAGTTTCCCCAGCGGGTAGTGGCATAAAAAGTTCTCAAGCTCGGCACGCTCGACACGGGTATAGACTGACATATACGGGTTTACAGGTTGGGGTTGCAATGCAACCCGTTACCACTCCAGCAAGATCCACTGACTGATGGGCGGATTATCCAGACTATTGAATTGTTGATCCAGTACTCCGTCACCGTCAGTATCGACAATGTAGTAGGGAACGCCGTGTTTCGGGGTGATTTTTACATAGCGCAGCTGACCATTCACCCGGTACTCCTCGATCATGCGATCCTTGCGCTGGATGATGGTGACTTCCGGTTCGGATGCGGCCTCAGCGGCGGAGTCATTGCTGTCTTCCGGCAGGGGCGGTGGTGGTGCGGTTTTGTCGTCAGCCGCCATCACTGCCGTGGATATCAGCAGCATCAGCAGACAGAAAGGTGTGCGCAGCATGGGTCAGGCTCCAGAGTCAGAGATCGAGCAGAATTTCGGCTTCTTCGGCGGAGGGTTCAAAGCCGCGATGTTCATAATGCCGGAAGATAGCATCCAGTATCTCCCCGGGTTTGTCCAGGATCTGGATCAGATCCAGATCCTCCGGACTGATCACCTTTGTTTCCACCAGGGTGGTTTTGAACCAGTCGATCAGTCCCCGCCAGAAAGGTTCATGCACCAGAATAATGGGGATGCGGCGTGTCTTTTTGGTCTGCACCAGCGTGAGGATCTCCGCCAGTTCGTCCAGGGTGCCGAAACCGCCCGGCATGACCACATAGGCAGAGGCGTATTTTACAAACATCACCTTGCGTGAGAAAAAGTGGCGGAACGAGAGAGAGATATCCTGGTATGGGTTACCCGATTGTTCGTGTGGCAGCTGGATGTTCAGGCCGATACTGGGGGATTTCCCTTCATAGGCGCCTTTGTTGGAAGCTTCCATGATACCCGGTCCGCCACCGCTGATCACCGAGAAACCCGCGTTGGAGAGGGTGCGGGCAATATCGATGGTGAGCTGGTAATGGGGGTCGTCCTGTTTGGTGCGGGCGGAACCGAAAATACTCACCGAGGGCTTGATCCTGGCGAGGCGTTCGAAACCCTCCACAAACTCCGCCATGATCTGGAAAATCTTCCAGGACTCGCGGGTCAGCATGGTGTCGTTGATGGGGCTTAGACCGGGATGTTTGGTTTTGTCGTCCATTTCAATTCAATATAAGTCTGGGTCAGGTAAAGAAGCTTGCTAACATTATGTGTTTCGAATACCAGGTCATTTAGTATTATTGCCAGATCCGGGTTTTGCAGCCGGGTCAGCGGCATTCTACATGAACATCAGCCGTAGTGACGCAGCTGTCGGGCTTACAGGGGGTATTTACAGCGTGTCATGTAAAATACCTCCTGGCCCGGCTGCTCCGTTACCGAAGTGTACTGGTATTCGCAACACCTGTATCCAGGGGAACAAAGGGTTTACACATCGAATAGTAACCGAAATCATTGCGGCTTGCCCGCTTGAGATCATAACCGGCGAGTCCCCGTGCCCGTTCCCTACTAACTGAAAAAGATTTTATGCCTGAAAAAACGAACAAACCATTTATCCTGGTGGATGGCTCTTCCTATTTGTTCCGTGCCTATCATGCGATGCCGGCGCTGACCAATTCGAAAGGGGAGCCCACCGGTACGATTTATGGTGTGGTGAACATGATCCGCCGCCTGCTGGCGGATTACGATCCCGAGCATATCGCCGTGGTGTTCGACGCCAAAGGCAAGACCTTCCGCAATGATCTCTATCCCGAGTACAAGGCGAATCGCCCGCCCATGCCGGATGATCTGTCCAGGCAGATCGAGCCGGTGCATGAGATCATACGCGCCATGGGATTGCCGCTGTTGTGTATCGAAGGGGTGGAGGCCGATGATGTGATTGGCACCCTCGCGCGGCAGGCGACGGAGGCCGGCATCGAGACCATCATCTCCACCGGCGACAAGGACATGGCGCAACTGGTCAACCCGCACATCACCCTGATCAACACCATGACGGACAGCAAAAGCGACGTGAAAGGGGTGGAGGAAAAATTCGGCGTTCCCCCGGAACTTATCGTCGATTATCTGGCGCTGGTTGGCGACACGTCGGATAACGTTCCGGGTGTTCCCAAGTGCGGCCCGAAAACAGCGGTGAAATGGTTAAAGCAGTACGGTTCGCTGGATGGTGTGATGCAGCACGCCGATGAAATCAAGGGCAAGGTGGGCGAATACCTGCGGCAGAGTCTGGCGCATCTGCCTCTCGCACGGCAACTGGTCACCATCCGGACCGACGTGCCGCTCGATGTGACCCCGCAAACGCTCAACCGCCGGCCAGCGGACACGCAGGCGCTGCGTGAACTGTACAGCCGTTACGAATTCAAAAACTGGCTGTCGGAAGTGCTGGACAACGGCCAGCAAAGCACTGCCTCGCCAGAAAGCGGCACGGCACCGCAACAGGCTGAATACGCCACCCTGCTGGCACAGGATGAACTGGATGAATGGATCGGCCGGCTGCAACAGGCGGAGCTGTTTGCCTTTGATCTGGAAACCACCAGCCTCGATTACATGCAGGCGGAGATCGTGGGGTGCTCCTTTGCGATAAAAAGCGGTGAAGCGGCCTATGTGCCGCTGGCGCACGATTACCCCGGTGCGCCGCCCCAGCTGGAGCGTGAGGCAGTGCTGCAACAGCTGAAACCGTTGCTGGAGGATCCCGGACGAGGCAAGCTGGGGCAAAATCTCAAGTACGACATGAATGTGCTGGCCAACTATGCGATAAATCTGCAGGGGGTGGCCTATGACACCATGCTCGAATCCTACGTGCTGGATTCCACCGCGAGCCGCCACGATATGGACACGCTGGCGCTCAAGTATCTCGGTTACAAGACCACGCACTTTGAGGAAATCGCCGGCAAGGGCGCCAGGCAACTGCGCTTCAACCAGATCGCCATCGAAGAGGCCGCCCCCTATGCCGCGGAAGATGCCGACATCGCCCTGCGGCTGCATGAAGTGCTCTGGCCCAAGCTGCAACAGACGCCCACTCTGCAAAAGGTGTTCACCGATATCGAGATGCCGCTGATCCCGGTGATCGCAAGTATCGAGCGGCGCGGCGTGCTGCTGGATGTGGAGATGCTGCACACCCAGAGCCGTGAGCTGGAAAAACGCATGCTGGAGCTGGAGCAGCAGGCCTATGAGATGGCCGGGGAAACTTTCAACCTCGGATCGCCCAAACAGTTGCAACATGTCTTGTTTGAAAAACTCGGGCTGCCGATCATCAGCAGGACCCCCAAGGGGCAACCCTCCACGGCGGAGTCGGTATTGCAGGAGCTGGCGCAGGATTATCCCTTGCCGAAACTGATCCTCGAGTACCGTTCCTTCAGCAAGCTCAAGTCCACCTATACCGACAAACTGCCCTTGATGATCGATGCCGATACCGGCCGGGTGCATACTTCCTATCACCAGGCAGTGGCGGCAACCGGTCGCCTCTCCTCATCGGATCCCAACCTGCAGAACATCCCGGTGCGTACCGAAGAGGGGCGGCGGATCCGCAAGGCGTTTATTGCGGCTCCCGGTTACAAAATGGTGGCGGCTGACTATTCCCAGATTGAACTGCGGATCATGGCGCACCTCTCGGGCGACGAAGGGCTGTTGAAAGCCTTTGCCGACGGGGAGGACATTCATCGTGCCACCGCGGCGGAAGTGTTCGGCGTCAAACCGGAAGAGGTGACCGGTGAGCAGCGGCGTTCCGCCAAGGCCATCAACTTTGGCCTCATTTACGGCATGTCGGCGTTTGGTCTGGCGCGGCAGCTGGATATCGGCCGGGCCGAGGCGCAGCAGTATGTGGATCTTTATTTTGCCCGTTATCCAGGGGTAAAAAAATACATGGACGCCACGCGGGAGAAGGCGCGTGAACAGGGCTATGTGGAAACGGTGTTTGGCCGGCGCCTCTACCTGCCGGAGATCAAGGCAAGCAATGCCGCCCGCCGCCAATACGCGGAACGCACGGCGATCAACGCCCCGATGCAGGGAACCGCAGCCGACATCATCAAGCTGGCGATGATCGATCTGCACCACCTGATCGAAAACAATGGCCAGGATATTCGCATGATCATGCAGGTGCATGATGAGCTGGTGTTCGAAGTGGCAGAGGATATCGTCGAACAGGCCTGTGAGACGATCAAGAGCAGCATGGTGGGTGCCGCCCACCTCTCCGTACCGCTGGAGGTCGATGTGGGGATTGGTGATAACTGGGACGAGGCGCATTGAGTTTTCCCCACGGCATCATGCCGTGGGGACGATTCAGCATACCCAGTCTACGCAGGTCCTGAGAAAGCGACGCACGTGAACGGGTAGTCGGAACGCCTATTTTTTATGTCGATGGGCGGGTGTTCCGGGTTCAGTTCTTTCTGCCTGCCTCTTTTCTCAAACGGGCATACGGATTATCATGCCGGTCGACACGGAAGCCACATCAGCGCCAGGGAGAAACAAGATGGCCATTCAGGAACAATCGGACTATTACAAGCGGTTCGAAGCCGAACGCGAGGTGGACTTTGCCCGCCAGCGGGCTCGCCGGGTCGAACCGGATCGCCTGCCCCGCGAAGTTCGCGATTACCTCACGCCCGATCCGCGCCGGTACGAAACCTTGACACTCGAGGAGGCCAGCGGCCTCGAAGTCTCCGATACCGTGAAGCTGTTCGTCGAGACACACCGCGGCTGGGTCATGGTTCCCAATCTGCGCCGCTGCGAACTGGGCCAGCGGGTGCTGGCGTTCCGCCGCCTGCCTACACCCCGTGCGGGGGGAGGCATTCCCCGCAAAGCCAGGGCGATGCACCAACCGACGTGGGACACGAGCAGCAGCGTCTCGCCTGAACCCTCGGTTTCCATCACCACGCCCGCCAAGGATGCCACCCTGGAATTCGGCAAGGGCAGGGCTTTTCGCAAGCAGATCACCACCCATACCGTGCGCGAGGGCGACACCCCCGAATCGATTACGGAAACCCTCACCGGCCAGGCCAATCCCCGTGCCCTGATTGGTTACGCTGACGGCAGCTGGGTCCGTCACGGCAGACCGTTGCGGGTCGATGCCGTTCTGCGGGTCCATACCGGTGCGGCCCTGCTCGTCGGTGGCGGTGCCAGCGAGACCGACTCGGTCACCTTCACGTGGTCCGGTCCCACCTCGGGCCAGAAAACGGTTCCATCACACACCGGTGGGTGGGAGACCACCATACCCGTCCAGCCCGGCACCTACACCCTGGCCGTCGCCGCCGGTGAATCCCGCCACGAGCGCAAGGTGAACATCATTGGCAAGGTGAAAATCGTCGAGATGCTCTACGAGCCGTCCACGCGCACCTTCTATGCCCTTTCCGAAGACGAACTCCAGGCCCTCATCGCTGCCAGCCAGCCCCTGGACGAGTCTGTTGCGGAACTGTTCCAGGCCCGTGTGCAGGGGGACCAGGAAGGTATCGCCCGCGCCACGGATAAGGTTCGCCAGGCGCTGCGCGCGGCCAACGACAACCAGCCCCTCGCCGAGGGCGGCAGTCCGGCCGGTATCACCGAGGTCATCCGCTTCCTGGGCAAGAAGGTTACCCTGGTGCCCGTGGGCAAGCTGAAGCGCCACTGGCGACGTTACAAGCTGGACGCTGAAATGCAAAACCGCAGCCGCCGCAGCGATCTCCTCGACAGCGACGGCCGGTTCTCGACCGCCCGGCTGCTCAAGCGCATGAAGAAGCGGTTTGAGGAAGCCAGCGGCTTTGCGCACGAATTCAAGGCCGATTACTCCGGCGCCCTCACCGCCTGGGCCGAGTCCTTCAACAGCCGTCCTGAAATCGTCCTGTTCAGGAACAGCGACGCCGAGGGCAACACACTCTACCGCGCCACCACCGAAGCCCAACTCCTGCGGTACAGCGCTGGTGCTTCCATCGCAGCCAGTTTCAAACCGAAGAAGGGCAAATTCGGCCTCAGGTCCCAGGCCAGCACCGAACTGGCCCTGGCCGAGGGCCGGATGCGTGTTGCCGGCTACTTTCCCCGGAAGAAGGGCCACCCGGTGCAGGTGGAACTGCCCATGCACGATGGCAGTCGCAAGGAAGCGGATCTCGGCGCCATGCGCGCGAAGCTGGAGATGGCTCTGTACGGCTTCGCCGGCGCCAGCGCGGCCCTGTCGGCCGACATCGAATTCACCGTCGAGCAAGGCAAGGTGCTGCTCAAGGGTGTGGACAACGGCCGCGAGCTGAAGGAACGGGATCCACGCTTCACCCCCGTCTCCGCCAGCGCCTCGGCCTTCGCCGGCGTGCGCGCCGGCTGCAAGGTGGACGGGGCACTGGAATGGGACAACCTCCAGAAACGCCCCGCCGAGGGCGAGCCGGCCTGGCGGTCGCTGGCGGGGGTGGGGGCGGATGCCAATTTCAGCATAGGCGCCGGCGCCGAAGGCGAGTTCACCATCAGCTACGACCGCGGCAAATTCTACATCCGCGCCAAGGCCGCCGCGGTCCTCGGCCTCGGCTGCGGCGGCGACCTGGCCTTCACCGTCCATGCCGACAACATTGCCGAGCTGGTGATGTTCGTCTATCACCGGCTCAAGGACGAGGATTTCGACAAGTTGCGGTTTATCCAGGAACTTGCCTTCGAGGTGCTCTATCAGCTTGTGCTCTTCGAAATCTGGACCGGAAAGAAGATCGCGCAACAATATGCAGAAGGTTATGACGCCCTGAGCAACTGGTGGGACGAACTCGTTCTCTCGTTACAGAAAGACGCACAAAGGCTTGAAGCTGCACGGTCACTTGCAAAACATATCAACAACCATCCAGAACTTCTGCTGTTCACCACCCCGGAAGCCAAGGGCCACATGCTGCGTGTACTCTGCCAGACCAGTATCCTGTCTTTCGAGGAGGAGCAGGAGGAGGCCATCATCACCATTCTCGAAACCCTGCAGAGCCGCCGGGACTACATGGAAACCCTGGAGCACATGACCTTCAGCGCAGACAAAATCATGGTGGCCGAGGGCGAGCGCATTCTGCGTGGGATTCTCGACGGACAGGAACATTACGCCTGGCAACGACTGCGCAAAAGGCTGATGGAACTGCCCGACGCGCTGCCAGTGCGGGCGCCTGTCCAGGTGGCTGTATCATTCCCCGCAAACGACACCAGAACAGCATGATGAAACGAATCGGCATTTTTCTCCTCATCCTTTCGGCAATTACGGCATGCAATGCCGGCAGCACAAAAGATGGGGAACCAAGCAAGACAGGACCCGAAATCCGAAACCTCGTTAAAGAGACTCTGAGAAACATGGTCTTTGTCCAGGGCGGTTCGTTCATGATGGGCGATTATTTACATGAACCTTTTCCCGGGGACAGCGGCCCTGCCTATTGGACGCCCCACCGCGACAACAAATACGTTCACAAGGTCACCCTCGACAGCTTCCACATCAGCAAGTACGAGGTAACCTTCCGGGAATACGATATCTACACCAGTGCCACCAACAAAGCTACCTTGGCCCAGAGAGCATTGAAGGTCAAAATGCCCTATCGACAACCGGACAAGCCGGCGGTCAAATTGACCTGGCAGGAAGCCCGCGACTACTGCCACTGGCTTGGCCTCCTCACCGGCCTGCCCTTCGACCTGCCCACCGAGGCACAGTGGGAATATGCCGCCCGTAGTCGTGGCCGGTACGTAGGTTTCGCCACCGACACTGGCCTGGCCGACATCGGCCGCAACTTCCCGCCCTTCGAGCGGTATGGTCATCCGGTCGGCAAGTATCCACCGAATCCTCTCGGTATTTACGACATGAGCGCCAACGACGACGAGTGGGTGCTCGACTGGTACGCCGAGGACTACTACCAGCATTCGCCAGAGAAAAATCCGAAAGGACCGGAATCCGGTACAAAGAAAGTCGTCCGCGGTGGAAGCTACCGTGAATCGCCTGGCGGCTCTACGGTATACAGCCGAAAAGCCCTCAATCCCGAGACGCGTGTTTACATTCAGGGCTTCCGCTGCGCCATCAACCAGCCTACCCCCATCCCCCAGGCCCATATTCCCGACGATGCCGAGGTGGAAAAAGCTCTGGCGTCCTATCTCAAGCCGCCGGCCAAACAGTGAGACATATCAGCAACCTCCTGCTGGTTCGTTTGGTGATAACGGCATACACTGCCGGCGGCACAGAAAACGGGGAACCAAACGAAACGGAAACCGCAGTCCATGACTTCGTGGCAGAGACACTGAAAAACATGGTTTTCGTCAAGGGTGGTTCGTTTATGATGGGTGACTATCTGCACGAGCCTTTTCCTGGAGACAGTGGCCCTGCCTACTGGCCGCCTCACCGCGACAACAAGTACTTCCACAAGGTCACTCTCGACATCTTCCTCATAGGCAAGTACGAAGTAACTTTTCAGGAATATGACATCTACACCCATGCCACCCACAAGCCTACCTTGGCACCACGGGCGCTGAAGGTCAAAATGCCGCGTCAAATCCCAGCAGGGCATAATTCTCACTGCTGAGATGGCCGGTGTAGTAGGTTCCGCTTTGTGCTTTCTTTTTCTGTAAATCCGCATTGAGTTCGATAATGCCTTTCACATTCCGCATGAAGTAATAGGAAGTGGTGAAGGTCACGGTGTTGATATCGATGCCCTCATAGATGGTATCGGTGTTTTTCAGATCCCGTGCGTCGGCATAGTTGTACAACAGCGAGTAGGTCCAGTGCGGATCATGCACGTAGTCGATGCCGGCAAACCCGCCAAACCATTTGTATTGCTGGTTGCTGTTGAGAAAATTATCCCACTGGTTCCAGATGGCCTGGGCGAACCACCAGGTTTTCTCCCCCAGTTTGCCGGAGAGATCCACGCCGTAGGCCTTTTTCGGTGTATCGCGTTCTCCGGCAGTGGTACCGGCCGCGCCAGTGGCGTTTTTCTGCGTGCCGGAATAACCAAAGAGGCCGAGCGAAACCGGTCCCAGTGAGGATCCCACACGGCCGAAGACGGATTTACCGTTATTGTTGTCGAACAGGTGATCGGGTCGTTTGTAGCCGGGGCTGTTGATGCTGGCATTGTCTTCGATGCCGTTGCCGTTGACCCACCCCAGCGCCAGATCGACCGGCCCAAGATCGTAGTTGAATACCAGGCCGCGGTCATAGGTCAGTTTCGCCATGCGATACACCATGAAGTCCTGGAAGGTAAGGCGGATTTCCCGCGGGAACATCAGATCAGAGATCTGGAACTGCCCCAGCATCATGCTGACCCCCGTGCCAAACAGATCGTCATGGGAAAACCAGGCGTCCTCGATGATGGTTTCGCCGTTGCCCCCCTTCTCGGCAAAGATGCCATAGAAGTAGTAACTGATATGATCGGAGAGCGGTGCGCTGGAGAGCAGCTTGATCAGATAGGGTGCCTGGAAATCGGTATTGGCGCTGGTTTCCTTGCCGCTGCTGACGTCGACCGCCTTCGCCTCGCGGCTCTGCACGTAAGCCTGGGTGCGAAGCGCCAGCGGTACGCTCCTGGGCAGGACAAGCATCTCGTCACCGGTGGGAACGCTGTTTTCCTTCCAGTTGGGCAGGCGGTAGTTGGATTTCACGAACATCTCGCCGAATTCATTGAGGCGCGGAAAGGCGGCATGACAGGCAGCGCAGGAGATATTGTATTTGCGGGCGAAAACCGGCATGGTGTTCCCGCGTGATGGCAACAGGGCCAGAAGGGTGGTCAGGATCAGGCCGCCAAGCAGCCAGCGGATCGGGGTTGAATTTCGCCTGATGTTCATATTTTGTCTCCTTGTGTGGCAAATCATAGCCTATAACTGATCTGGATACATTTTCTTGATAGTAAGCCTGGCAGGGCTGGCTTAAACTATGCTGAATTTTCCGCCGGGTTCCTTGATTTTTTTGCCCGGCGGTAAAGGGGGTGTGAAGGTGGTGGCTGCCGCCGTTTTCGCGCCTCTCATGCGAGAGCCGACTTAACTGAAGCTGAATAAATGTAGTAAAGGGAAGGAAGTCATATCATGTCCCAATTGTTGTTGATGCGTCATGCCAAGTCAGACCGCAAGAGTCAGGTTGGCAGTGACATTGAGCGGCCGTTGAACAAACGTGGCCAGAGAGATGCGCCCCGCATGGGGCAGTGGTTGAAAGCGCTGGGGCTGGTGCCCGATGTCATCCTCAGTTCACCGGCGGTGCGGGCACGCCAGACGGCCGATGCGGTGGCAAAAGCACTGGGTTTCGATACCGCGCAAATCGGCTATTCCGATGCACTCTATCTGGCTGATCGGCAAACCCTGCTGTCCCAACTGGCCGGGATGAGCGGCACCGGCAGCCGTGTACTGTTGGTGGCGCATAATCCGGGAATGGATGATCTGGTCAACTGGCTGGCGAGTGAGCCGCCGCCGTTGGCGGAAAACGGCAAGTTGATGACCACCGCTGCCGTGGCTTTGTTTGAATTGCCGGGTGAAGGGTTTCAGGCAAAAAAAGGCCAGGGGCTTTTGCAGCAGTTGATGCGGCCGCGTGATTTGCCGGAGTGATCCGCGTGACGCGAGTCCGGGCCGGACTGTTCTGCGAAGGAGTTCGATTTCAGGTTCAACATAGACTATTAATTAGGGAGTGAGTTTCAAGAAAATCGCGGCCGCGACCGATAACCAGTAGTATTCATTCACGCACATACATCGGACACTGATGGATCAGAAAGTCGAACACCTTTCTTTGCAGGACTACTGGCAGACTTCCGCTTTGTCAGGGGGCAATGCGGCCTACCTCGAGCAGCTTTACGACGCCTATCTGCAGAACCCCACTGCCGTCAGCGAGACGTGGCGGGATTTTTTCGATCAGCTGCCCCGCCGGCCTGCGGCTGAGGCGGAGGCGGAGGTTTCCCACACTGCAATCCGTCAGGCGTTGCGTGAGCAGATCAGGCGGGCAGCCGCGCCCCTGGCCACATCCCTCGAGGCGCAGGATCACGACGCCAAACAGGTGCGGGTGCTGCAACTGATCAATGCCTACCGTTTCAGGGGACACCAGCGCGCCAACATCAATCCCCTCTCGCAGGAAGAAAAGCCTGAACTCAAGGAGTTGACGCTGCAGCACCACCAGCTCAGCGAGGCCGACTTCGATACCGTTTTCAATACCGGCTCCCTCGTCGGCCCGGAGACCGCCACCCTGCGGGAGATCCTGCGTATCCTGCAAGCCACTTACTGCGGCACCATCGGTGCCGAGTACATGCACATCAGTCATACCGAGGAGAAACGCTGGATCCAGAATTATCTGGAGAGCGGCCAGGGCAGACCCCGTTTTTCCGCAGCGACCAAAAAGGCGGCGCTCAAACAGTTAATGATTGCCGAGCAGTTCGAGAAATACCTGCACAACCGCTATGTCGGGCAGAAACGTTTTTCCCTCGAAGGCGGGGAGAGCCTGATCCCGCTGCTGAAGGAATTGATCCAGCGCGGGGGTGAAAAACATGCGGTAAAGGAAATGGCCATCGGCATGAGCCATCGCGGCCGCCTCAATGTGCTGGTGAACATCATGGGCAAGACACCGGCAGAACTGTTCACGGAGTTCGAAGGCAAGCAGGACAACTATATCGGTACCGGTGATGTGAAGTACCACATGGGTTTCTCCTCCAACCTCACTACCGGAGGCGAACCGGTGCATGTCATCGTCGCCTTCAATCCATCCCATTTGGAGATTGTCGGTCCGGTGGTGGAGGGCTCGGTCCGGGCGCGCCAGGATCGGCGCAAGGACAGGGAGGGGCGGCAAGTGGTGCCGGTGCTGGTGCATGGTGACGCCTCTTTCGCCGGGCAGGGGGTGGTGATGGAAAATTTCAACATGTCCCAGTCCCGCGGTTTTTCCACCAAGGGCACCATCCATATCGTGATCAACAACCAGATCGGTTTTACCACCAGCAATCAGGAGGATGCCCGTTCCACCCTCTACTGCACCGATGTGGCGAAAATGGTGATGGCGCCGATTTTTCATGTCAATGGGGATGATCCGGAAGCGGTCCTGCTGGTGACCCGCCTGGCCCTGGATTACCGTATGGCTTTTTCCAAGGATGTGGTGATCGATCTGGTCTGCTACCGTCGTCATGGCCACAGCGAGGCGGATGAGCCGATGGCAACCCAGCCGATGATGTACCAGCGCATCCGCCAGTTGTCGACCACCTTCGAGAAATACCGGGAAAAATGCCTGACGGAAGGGGTGATCCGCAATGAGGAAATCAAGCAGGCGATTCAGGTCTATCGCAAGGCGCTTGATAACGGCAGCAACGTCGTGGATGAATTCATTGCCTCGAATGAAGAGGACAATCCCTTCGTCAGCAACTGGCACCAGTATATCGGCCAGGCGTGTGATACCTCGGTGATCACGGCAGTCGACTATGAACCGCTGCGTGATCTGGCGAAACAGGCACACCAGCTTCCCGATGATTTCGAGTTACATCCGACAGTGGAAAAGATCCGCCTGGCGCGCCTGAAGATGGCCGAGGGGGATACGCCGCTCGACTGGGGGTTTGCCGAAACCCTCGCTTACGCCTCACTGATGCGGGATGGTTATTCGGTGCGCCTCTCAGGGCAGGACAGCGCACGCGGCACCTTCTTTCATCGGCATGCCGTGTGGCATAACCAGCGTGATGGCGTTGCCTATGTGCCGTTGCGGAATCTTTCCGGGGTGAAGGGCGAGTTTCTGGTGATCAACTCGCTGTTATCGGAAGAGGGAGTGTTGGCCTTTGAATACGGTTATTCCACTACCGAACCGCAGACGCTGACAATCTGGGAAGCGCAGTTCGGTGATTTTGCCAACAATGCACAGGTGGTCATCGATCAGTTCATCAGTGCCGGGGAGCAGAAGTGGAACCGCCTGTCCAGCCTGGTGCTGTTACTGCCTCACGGTTTCGAAGGCCAGGGGCCGGAACACTCTTCCGCCCGTCTGGAGCGTTATCTGCAATTGTGCGCGCAGCAGAATATGCAGGTGTGTGTGCCCACCACGGCGGCACAGATCTTTCACCTGCTACGCCGCCAGATGCTGATGAGCTGCCGGCGCCCGCTGGTGGTGATGTCACCGAAAAGTCTGCTGCGTCACCATGCCGCGCAAAGCCGCATGGACGAGCTGACCGACGGTCATTTCCAGATGGTGATCCCCGAGGCGGATCCCTTGCAGGATGACGAGGTCAAGCGGGTCGTCCTTTGCAGCGGCAAGGTTTACTACGATCTGCTCGAGCAGCGCCGCCAGCAGCAGCGTGGTGATGTGGCGATCATCCGGATTGAACAGTTATATCCGTTTCCCACCGCGTTGACTGCCGAACAGGTGCGGCGGTACCCCAATGCCGGAACGTTTATCTGGTGCCAGGAAGAACCCATGAACCAGGGGGCCTGGTATTCGAGCCAGCATCACATGCGTGATGCCATTGGACGGCAAAACTATCTCGAATATGCCGGCCGGCCTTCGCTGGCGGCGCCGGCGGTGGGTTATATGGCCCTGCATATCAAACAACAAAAAGAGCTGGTGCAGGCGGCATTGGGAGCGCCGGCATGAATGCGGTGATAACAAGCAAAAGGAACAACCCATGACAGAAATCAAGGTACCGGTGTTCCCCGAGTCGGTGACGGACGGCACGTTGGCAAAGTGGCACAAACAGCCGGGTGAGAGTGTGGCGCGCGACGACATCATTGCCGACATCGAAACAGACAAAGTGGTGTTCGAAGTGCCGAGCCAGAGTGCCGGGCGGCTCACCGAGCAGTTGGTGGAAGAGGGTGCCACCGTGCAGTCGGGACAGGTGATCGCCCGCATGGAGGAGGGTGAGGAGGAGACGGCCAAAACCGCCCCGGAAGCTGCCGCGGCGGAAACGGCGCCGGTGGTGATGCCCGCCGCGGAAAAGCTGATGAAGGAGCACGGCCTGGAGGCCTCCGAAATTACCGGCAGCGGCAAGGGTGGCCGCATTCTCAAGCAGGATGTGCAGCAGGTCATCGATGCCCGCCGCGAAAGCGCCCCGGCGCAACCTTTAGCGGAGGCGAAAAGCGGCGAGCAGCAGCGGCCGCAAAAACGGGTCGCGATGACGCGTCTGCGCGCCCGCATCGCGGAACGCCTGCTGGAGGCTCAGCATAATGCCGCAATTCTGACCACCTTCAACGAGGTCGACATGCAGGCGGTGATGCAGCTGCGGAGCGAATACCGCGAGCAGTTTGAAAAACAGCACGGCGTGCGCCTGGGGTTCATGTCGTTTTTCGTCAAGGCGGCGGTCGAGGCCCTGAAACGGTTTCCGGAAGTCAATGCCTCCATCGAGGGGAACGAGGTGGTGTATCACGGCTTTTTCGATATCGGTATCGCAGTCGGATCACCGCGTGGCCTGGTTGTGCCGATCCTGCGTGATGCCGATCAGCTGGGGATGGCGCAGATCGAATCACAAATCAACCGGCTTGCAGAAAAGGCGAAGCAAGGCACGCTTGCGCTGGAGGAGATCACCGGCGGTACCTTCAGCATCACCAATGGTGGTGTATTCGGTTCGCTGATGTCCACACCGATCCTCAATCCGCCACAAAGCGGCATCCTTGGCATGCACAAGATCGAAAAACGGCCGGTGGTGGTGGATGACGAAATCGTCATCCGGCCAATGATGTACCTGGCGTTTTCCTATGATCACCGCCTCATCGATGGCCGGGTTGCGGTGCAGTTTCTGGTGGCCATCAAGGAAATGATCGAAGAACCAGCGAGAATATTGCTGGAAGTGTGATTCCAGCCTGGCTTACGGGGTGCAAAAAGGGCAAATGGAACAATTTGATGTGGTGGTAATCGGTGCCGGACCGGCCGGCTATGTGGCGGCCATCCGTTGTGCCCAACTGGGGTTGCGGACGGCCTGTGTCGATCAATGGCTGGACGCGGAGCAGCAGCCGCTGCTGGGGGGGACCTGCCTGAATGTCGGCTGTATTCCCTCCAAGGTCCTGCTTGAATCTTCCGAGCTGTTCGAAAAAGTGCAACACACATTTCCGCAGCACGGCATCACCTTTGACAGCGTGATGCTGGATCTGCCGCAGATGATGCAGCGCAAGGAGAAGGTGGTGGCCAGTCTTACCGGCGGGGTGGCGGCACTGTTCAAGGCCAACGGGATTACGCTCTTCAGCGGGCAGGGCCGCCTGCTGGCGAACAAACAGGTGGCGGTAATGCCGCAGGAAGGGGAGGAGCAGCTGATTGCCGCGCAGCATATCATCCTCGCCCCCGGTTCCCGGCCGCGCGCGCTGGGGATCCTGCCGTTCGACGGAGAGCGGGTTGTCGATTCAACGGCGGCCCTTTCCTTCGAGTCGGTGGTGGATTCGCTTGCGGTGATCGGTGCCGGCATCATCGGCCTGGAGCTGGGCAGTGTCTGGCGCCGGCTCGGCTCGCAGGTCACCTTGTTTGAAACGGCGGATGTGCTGCTGCCGGCGATCGACAGAAGCCTGGGCAAACAGGCGCAGAAAATTTTTCAACAGCAGGGGCTGAACTTCCGCTTTGCCAGCCATGTCACGGCCTGCAAGGTGAAAAAAGACGGCGTGAAACTGCACTACAGCAACCATGAGGGTGAGCAGAGCGAGCATTTTGACAGGATCCTGGTGGCGGTGGGGCGTGTTCCCAACACGGAGGCGATTGCAGATGCGGCTTGCGGTCTGCAACTCGACAAATGGGGGCGTATCGAGGTGGATGATCAGTGCCGTACCACTTTGCCCGGCGTGTATGCCATCGGTGACGCGGTCCGCGGCCCGATGCTGGCGCATAAGGGATCGGAGGAAGGGATGATGGTGGCGGCGCTGATTGCCGGCCAGTATGCCAGGGTGAACTATGAAGCCATTCCCTTCGTTGTCTATACCCAACCCGAACTGGCCTGGTGCGGTAAAACCGAAGAGGAGTTGAAACAGGAAGGTGCTTCGTACCGTGTTGGCACGTTTTCCTTTGCCGCCAACGGTCGGGCACGTGCCATTGGCGAAACCGCGGGCATGATCAAAGTGTTGTCCGATGCGGTCACCGATCGCGTGCTCGGCATCCACATGCTGGGCCCGCAGGTTTCCGAACTCATCGGCCAAGCCGTGCTGGCAATGGAGTTTGGCGCCAGCAGCGAGGATCTGGCGATGACGGTTTTTGCACACCCCTCCCTCTCGGAAGTCCTGCATGAAGCGGCGCTGGATGTGGATCGCCGCGCCATTCATAAACTCAGAAGCTGAATCATACGCCAGGCGTATCCATGCCGCGACGGCGCTGCCCGTTGTCGCGGGAAAAAACCTTATTTCTAAAGTTACTTTCCGGGCTGTCGATATAATCAGATAAAGGTTAACGTATCCGGCTTCGTGCCCGAAAAAAAGAATTTACAATTGTTAAACACGGCCTTGGGTACACTGTTTCGCGTTGTATACCGCTTCTTTATCGTTGTTACCGGGCAATTTACCGAGTGCAAGGCAGGCTGACAAAAATGGCTGAAAAAAAGGTTACCCGCATTGTTTTCATACTGGCTTTGTTCAGTCTGGTCTACAGCCGGCTTGTTTGGGGTGTATCCGAAACAAAACCGGTCGAACAGTTCTTTTCTCCGTTTGACGTGCCTGCGCGGGTTGCGCCGGGATGGGAGCAGAAGCCGATCAGTTACCGTGCGAATGACAAGGGTGCGGATCTCGTGGTCTCCCTGGATCAACAGTTGTATCCGGCACTGAAAGCGCTGATTCAGCAATGGGCGAAGGCACATGCCCTGAAAGTGAAAGTCCATAGCGGCACCTGTGGCATCTCGGCGGGCTTGCTGGCGCACAAGCAGGCGGATATCGGGGGATATTGTTGTCCCCCGGGCAGAACGGACAGATTGCCCGGCCTGCAATTCCATACGGTGGGGATTTCACCACTGGCGTTGATCACGCACCCGGACAATCCGGTGAACAATCTTAGCCTGCAGGAGGCAAAGCTGATCTTCCAGGGAGAGATTTACCATTGGACAGAGTTACCACGCAACAATGTTCCGGGCCTGAGCAAACGCCCGGTACAACCGGTGACGCGGCTGCATTGCAAGGCCCGTCCGGGCCACTGGCACTTGTTACTCAATGATGCCGACCAGTTCAGTCCGGACATCATCGATGTAGGCGCCATCCCGGACATGATCCGCAGCGTGGCGACAAACCGTTCGGCAATCGGTTACGAAACCGTCTGGCACATCAAAGACAATATGAAAAAAGGCAGGGTGAAAATACTGACAATCGATCATCTTGATCCTGCGGACACGAACGCACTGCTGGCGGGAAAATATCCGCTCTATCGTACTTTCAATATCACCAGCTGGAACAGCAAGGCCGCATCCAATCCTCGGGCGAAGGAGCTGGTGCGTTATCTGCTGCAACAGGCTGACAAGTTGCCCCCTGACTTCGGCATGGTGTCCCATTCCAGATTAAAGGCGGCGGGCTGGCGTTTCCACGGGGATGAATTGATCGGAGCACCGGAATAAGCAGTCGTTATGGCGCAGAAAAAACCGTTCCATTCGTATTTAAGGAGTATTCTCAGACATTCTCCGCTTACCCTGAAGATGCTGCTGGTTACCGGGGTGATAGGGGTATCGGTATGGTTGTTTCTCGACATTGCGCAATCATACAGTCTGGAAAAGATGTTCCGGGCAAAGCTGGCGGAGGAACTCAACAGGCAGTCGGTGGTGCACCGTTTGCGTTTCGATCATTATGTAAAACTGCATTACAAGGTGGCGGTTCTGTTTGCCGGGCAGAAAAAACTGGCCGATTATCTGAACAAACAAAACTGGAACGGGAGCGATACCCCCAAGGTAAAAACCTACCGGCGCACCCCACCCTGGTTCCCCCGCTTGTCGGTGGTGCGGGGGTTTACCCAGCCCCGAATGGTTTTGTTGCTCGATCGTCAGGGGCGCTTACGGGAGATGTACAAACCAAGAAGGGTCGACAGCCTGCCGGAAGAAATCCTCAGCAACCCGCTTTACCGGCAGCTGAGCGTCAGGCAAAGTTATTTGACCAATGTCGATGGGCGTCCCTACCTGCTCGCGACTGTGCCGATTACAGTCTCATCGAAATTTTCCGGTGCAATGCTGATGATCGTGTCGCCCATCGACGAGGCATTTCTGACTGCCTCCCAGCGGCCGGGGATGAATGATCAATTCATCGCCCTGGTCTCGGGCGATTCAAAACGCATCCTTGTCAGCAGTCAGTCAGAATATCTGCCATCGGGAAAGACGCTCGATGAAATTTCACACGATTACCTGGTGACCGGTGAGGCGTTTTTTGATTATGGTGCCTCGGATCTGGTGATCACCCTCGTTTCCCTGATCTCCAAGGGAAAAATCGCGGCACTGACCGGTGATGTGCTGGCAACCAGCCGCCAGTACCGTGCTGTCACCGCGCTTGGTCTGATCGTTTCCTTCGCCCTCATCATGTTATGGGTGACCCGGCGGATTGGCCATCTGAACCAGCGGATAAAGGAGTTCTCAGACCACATGGGGTTGAAACATTTTTCCAGCGGCAGGGGGGATGAACTGCAGATCCTCGAAGACAGGTTTCTGCGTCTGTCGGAACAGATTGTTGCGGAAACCGTGGCGCTGGAGCAACAGGCATTGCATGATGCATTGACCGGATTGCCCAACCGCATACTGTTGCGGGACCGGCTCGAGCAGGCGATAAAAAACCAGTCGAGAGATGAAAACAAAATTGCCTTGCTGATGATGGATCTGGATCGGTTCAAGGATATCAACGACACCCTCGGCCATCATGTGGGTGATGTCATGCTGCAAAAGGTCAGCGAAAGGTTGTTGGGGATTCTGCGGGCCAGTGATACGGTTGCCCGTCTGGGCGGGGATGAGTTTGCAGTGCTGTTACCACTGTCGGATGAGTCGGACGCCACACAGGTGGCGGTAAAAATCTGTCATGCAATCTCACAACCGTTTGTGATCGAAAATCAGAACCTCAGTGTCGGTATCAGTATCGGTATTGTGTTGTTTCCGAGGCACGGCAAGGATCCGAATGCGCTGCTGCAAAAAGCGGATGTCGCCATGTATACCGCAAAAAACATGAAACAAGGGTATGCGATCTACGATCCGGCCAAGGATGATTTCAGCGCGGAACGACTTTCCCTCCTGAACGATCTGCGCAGCGCCCTGCAGTTTGACGAATTGCTGCTCCATTACCAGCCAAAAATCTGTGTCGCCACCCGGTCGGTTTGCGGGGTGGAGGCGCTGTTACGCTGGCATCATCCTGAAAAGGGGGACATCCCTCCAGACAAGTTAATCAAGATTGCTGAACAATCCGATCTGATCAACCCGATTACCTACTGGGTCATGGAACAGGCTTTGCGGCAAACCGTTGCCTGGCAGGGTTATGGTATCGACCTGGCGGTTTCGGTAAACCTCTCGGTACTCAATTTGAACGATGCCCAGTTTCCGCAACGTGTGGGGGACTTGCTGAATAAATGGAAAGTGCCGCCGGAAAAATTAAGCCTGGAAATCACGGAAAGCGCCATCATGGCGGATATCGGACAGGTGATGGATAATTTGATGTCACTCAACGAAATGGGCGTGACAATTTCCATCGATGATTTCGGCACGGGTTACTCCTCACTGGTGCATCTCAAGCATGTGCCGGTGAGTGAAATAAAAATAGAAAAATCGTTTGTCATGCACATGGATGAAAATGACAGCGATGCCGTGATCGTGCGGGCCATCATTGATTTGGCACACAATCTTGGCTTGCGGGTGGTGGCGGAAGGTGTGGAGAGCCGGAACGTGTGGGAGGTGCTGGAAGTCCTGGGGTGTGATCTGAATCAGGGTTATTATGTCAGCCGGCCGATGGCGGCGGACGATCTCCGGCACTGGCTGAAGCAGACGGACTGGAAAGTGAAGGACATTCTTTCTCGCTGAACGGCAGGAGGCGTGACGAACACCCTTTTGTTTTTTGCACGCATTCGCCCCCGCGGCCGGTCATGGAAAACGCTTTTTTCTTCATCGGCAGAGTTTCGCCGGAACTTTTCCGTCATCCATTAGTCATAGGTTACAGTGCAGCCAAGCACTGTATATTCCCGCAACCCTCCCTAGTGAGTGGGAATTACGACCCGGTTCCCCAAGCCGGGTGCTTATCGACCCTGGAACAGCATCAATCCCCACAAGTTCCAGGGTTTTTTTTGCCCGATTTTCGCCCACTTGAATTTACAAAGGTTCACAAAATCAGTCTGTTAGAGAGACTCTGGGTTGGCTATGCTTCTAGCAACTGAACCGCAATGCCCTTCAGCGGCCAAGCTCAAAAGCCTGTCAGACAGGCGATTGTTCGTACCCCGGAACCAAGCTGTCCCCACATCCCAACCCCGGTTCCGGGGTTATTTTTTTTCTTCCCCCAGCCCCAGCCAGCCGTCCAGGATTTCACGCGCCTGCTCCACCCCCGTGCCTTTCAGCGCCGAAAACAGCTGGATTGAAATCCCGTGTTGCGGGGCCAGCGTGCGCTGCACCTTGAGCAGGGTGTTGGTGGCGGCACCCCGCTTCAGTTTGTCAGCCTTGGTGAGAAGAATATGCACCGGCAGGCCACGCCAGGTACACCAGGCCAGCATTTGCTGATCGAAGTCGGTGAGAGGGTGGCGGATGTCCATTAAAAGGATCAGGCCGCGCAGCGAGCGGCGCTCGTTCAAATAGGATTCCATCGCTTCGCCCCACTGGCGGCGGATTCTTTCCGGGACCCTGGCGAAGCCGTAGCCCGGCAGATCCACCAGGCGATGTTCCCCGTCGAGGGAAAAAAACACCAGGTGCTGGGTGCGCCCCGGGGTCTTGCTGGTGCGCGCCAGTGATTTGCGGCGGGTGATGGCGTTCAGGGCGCTGGATTTTCCGGCATTGGAGCGGCCGGCAAAAGCGACCTCGGCGCCCTCGTCCGCAGGCGCCTGTGCGGGGTCGGGGACACTGAGTAAAAAGCGGGCATGGCGGTACCTGTCAGGATTTTGTGTCATCACGTTAAACTCAGCAAACCAGTATGGAATATTCGCAAAATTATGATTTATATCATATCCCGCATTTTGCTATACTCGAGCCGCTTGACCCTGCAGGGACACTGGTATATAAGTGTGCCCGCATCATCCGTTCTGGCTACGAGTTCGATAGTTTAACATGTCAGACAGTGCGGCATGGCGATGATTGACCACCTGAATATCTATGAATCTAGGAGCATTATAAAATGAAAAAATTAGTCACAATTGCAGCTACTCTCACATTGATGGGTGCCGCTACTACTGTTTTTGCTGGTGGTGCCGGTGAAAAAACTTACAAGGCTGCCTGCTTTGCGTGTCATGGCACTGGTGCAGCCGGTGCACCCAAGTTGGGTGACAAGGCAAACTGGGGTCCGCGTATCAAACAAGGCAAGGATACTTTGTATACCCATGCCCTGAAAGGTTTCAAAGGCAACAAGGGTTTCATGCCTGCCAAGGGTGGTCGTGCCGATCTGAGTGATGCAGACGTCAAGGCTGCTGTTGACTACATGATTTCACAGAGTCAATAAGCGATCCAGACTCCCCGGTTTCTTAATCTCAAATCAAAAATTTTAAGGTTGGTTGATCAATTATGAAGTACAACGTTCTCATCTCACTTATCGTCATGTTCGCACTGGCGGGTGGTGCCCAGGCATCCGGGAATGCCGAAGCAGGTCAACAAAAAGCGCAGAATTGTGTTGGTTGTCACGGCGTGAACGGTAACAGCAGCAATCCTGTCTGGCCCAAGCTGGCCGGTCAGGGCGCAGCTTACATTGCCAAACAGCTGGCAGATTTCAAGGCGGGTAAAAAACGCCAGGACCCGTTGATGATCGGACAGGTAGCAGGCCTTTCCGCGCAGGATATGGCGGATCTTGGTGCTTATTTTGCCAAGCAGAAACCAGCTGCCGGCACTGCCGGTGATGAAGCCAAGGCTGCACTGGGCAGGAAGATCTACATGGGCGGCAACAAGACGACGGGTGTATCAGCCTGTATGGCTTGTCATGGTCCGTCCGGGGCCGGTAATCCTCCGGCCAAATTCCCCATGCTGCGCGGACAGCATGCTCCTTACGTGGTTAAGGCGCTGAAAGATTTCCGCAGTGGTGCCCGTACCAATGATGCCGGCAAAATGATGCAAAACATTGCTGCGCATATGACCGATAAAGAAATCGATGCTGTTGCAGTTTATATGCAAGGCATGCAGTAATCGAATTACCGGGATTTTACTCCGGTCGTTTAAGGGGCGGTTTTTACCGCCCCTTATTTTTGCCCGCTCGCCAGATGTGTTTTAACCTGAACCGGTTCCTGCTGCTTTGTGAAGCGGGGTGGCTGTTATCTCCTTCTTGTTCTGAAGGGGCGAAGTAGTCAGACGGTTTATTCCGTTCCTGCGATTATTCTTGCCGCGGTCAGAGCAGCCATCCAGGATTGCCGGCTTCAGCTTCACCTTTACCCGTTGTGTTTTGTCAGGATTATCCGTTTGTGCTGACGTGCAAAAATCTGTACGGGGGGAAATTGGCTGGAACTTTTCCTCGGATTGATACACAGATTGTTATATTTACAAAATAGACGGGTTATAAATTTCTGCGGGGGACTTGCGTCAAAGCCTGGCTTTGCCTAGTCTGTCTGGAATTAATATCAGGAGAAGATTCGATGAAATTGTTACGTCTCATATCACTGTCTGTATTGTTGTTTGCACCACTGGGGGTGAGTTTCGCGGGCATTGATGAGGGGATTGAGTATAAACGTCTGCCGTCACCGATGCCGACAGTGGACCCAAAAAAAATAGAATTACTTGAACTGTTCTGGTATGGCTGTCCACACTGTTATCGTTTTGAACCAAAATTGAAAAAATGGCTGAAGAAAAAGCCGGCTAACGTGGTATTCGTGCGTGTGCCTGCCATCTTCAATCCGCGCTGGGGGTTTCACGCCAAGGTGTATTACACTGCCGAAGTGCTGGGTGTGCTCGATAAGTTACATGATGCCCTGTTTGAGGCGATCCATGTGCAGCGCAAACAAATGAAAACCGTAGAGGAAGTGCGCAAGCTGTTTGTCAGGTATGGTGTCAAGCCCAAGGATTTTGACAAGGCGTTTGCATCGTTTATGGTGGATGCCAAAGTACGCCGAGCAAAAGATCTGACCCGCCGCTATGGCATCAGTGGCGTGCCCTCGTTGGTGGTGAATGGCAAATATGTGACGGACGGGCCGATGGCAAGCAGCGCAGGTGGTATGCTTAAAGTCGTTGATTATCTTATTGAAAAAGAGTCAGCGGCCAGCAAGCAGTAAAGTTTTGCCGCAGTTGGGCCGATACAGACTCTGACGCGGTTTTTTCCTGTCGCTAAACAAGTGTTCCGAATATCTCTGCTCCTGATGTGAAACAGATCTGGCATTCGGATCACTTGATTTAGCGTAAGCGGGGTATGCAGGAATGACAACAGGAAACAAGGAGTCTCCATGAAAGCTGCCGATCTCTTTATCCGCTGCCTGGAAAATGAAGGAGTGGAGTTTATTTTTGGCATTCCCGGTGAGGAAAACCTGGATGTCATGGACGCGTTACTCGATTCCACGATCAAGTTCATCACCACCCGCCATGAACAGGGCGCGGCGTTCATGGCGGATGTGTATGGCCGCCTCACCGGCAAAGCGGGTGTTTGCCTGGGTACGCTTGGTCCCGGAGCCACCAATCTGGTGACCGGTGTGGCGGATGCCAATCTTGACCATGCGCCGGTGGTGGCGATTGCCGGTCAGGCCAGCACCCACCGCCTGCACAAGGAGTCGCATCAGGTGCTGGATCTGGAGCAGATGTTCCAGCCTATTACCAAGTATTCCTCCCGCCTGCTCACCCCCGATGTGATCAACGAGGTGGTGCGGAAGGCGTTCAAAGTGGCGCAGTCGGAAAAAACCGGCGCCTGTTTTATTGAGTTTCCGGAAAACATTGCAGAAATGGAGGTGGAGTCCCGGCCCCTCCCGGTGAAACACCCCCATCCGCCAGAGCCACCCGGTGAACGGGTGGATCGTGCAGCGGAAATCATCTCCGACGCCAAGAACCCTATTATCCTTGCCGGCAACGGGGTTATTCGCAACAAGGCCTGGAAACAGCTGGCGGATTTTGCCGAAGTGCTGCGTATTCCGGTGGCCAACACCTTCATGGCCAAGGGGGTCATTCCGTTCAAGCACCCGATGGCGCTTGGCAGTGCCGGGCTGCAGGCCAATGACTACATCAGCTGTGGCTTCAGCAAGGCCGACGTTATTATCTGTATCGGATATGATCTGGTGGAATACCATCCCTACTTGTGGCACCCCTCCAAGGATCGCACGATTATACATATCGATCAGTCGCCCGCCGAAGTGGATGCGTACTATCCGGTTGTTTGCGGAGTGATTGGTGACATCAAGCACTCCCTGCTGCGCATCATGGAAGTGGCCAGCCCGCATACCGGCAGCACCATGCGCGCCCTGCGTGAGGCCCTGGTGGAGGACATGAACCAGCACAAGGATGACAACAGCGTGCCGATGAAGCCGCAGAAGATCATCTGGGATCTGCGCACCGCCATGGCGCTGGAGGATATCGCCATTTCCGATGTTGGCGCACACAAGATGTGGATGTCACGCATGTTCCGCTGTGAATTCCCCAACACCTGTATTATCTCCAACGGTTTTGCCAGTATGGGGATCGCCGTGCCCGGCGCGATCGGTGCCAAGCTGGCCGAGCCGGACCGCAAGGTGGTGGCTGTCACCGGTGATGCCGGTTTCCTGATGAATTCGCAGGAGATCGAAACTGCGCTGCGCATCAATACCCCGATTGTGATCCTCATCTGGAGTGACGGGGCTTACGGTCTGATAGAATGGAAGCAGATGAATCAGTTCGGCCGCCCGTCCCACATCAAATTCGGCAATCCGGATTTTGTCAAATATGCGGAATCGTTTGGCGCCAAGGGGTACCGTATCGAAAAGGGAGAGGATCTGTTGCCCACCTTGAAAAAGGCCCTGGCAGACAACACAGTATCTATTATCGATTGTCCGGTGGACTATAGCGAGAACCTCAAACTCACCAACAAACTGGGTGAGATGGTCTGCCCGATTTAACACAGTGATTACTGTCCTGCTGTAACAGATCCAGCGCCAGCAGCTGTTTGCACAGATTGCGTCCAGGCGTGCTGAAAAACGGTTATTCGCGTAACGTAAGCTGCGCCAAGGGCCGTTTGCTCAAAAGCATCCGTGAGTTGTTTGTTGCAGCGGAATCAGAAACATGCCAAAAACCATATCAGACAGAGAACAGCCCCATACCCTGCGGATCATGAGTTATAACGTGCAGGTGGGTATCCATACGCGCAAGCCCCGCGATTATCTGTTGGGCGGGTGGAAACACCTGTTGCCGCATTCGCAGCGTCTGCCCAACCTCGATCGGGTTGCACACCTCATCAGCGAATACGATATTGTCGGTTTGCAGGAGGTTGATGCAGGGAGCCTGCGTTGCAACTTTATCAACCTTGCCGAATATCTTGCCGAGCGTGGCGAGTTCCCCTTCTGGTATCACCAGGTCAATCGTAATCTCGGCCGTTTTGCCCAGCACAGTAACGGCTTTTTAAGCCACTTCCGCCCCGACGAAGTTCAGGACCTGCGTCTGCCCGGCTTAATCCCCGGCAGACAGGCCTTGCTCGCCCGTTTTGGCAATGGCGAGAACGCCCTGGTTGTTATTGTTCTGCACCTGGCGTTGAGCAAGCGGGCAAGAATACAACAGCTCGATTATATTGGTGATATCGTCAACAGTTATCCTCATGCCATTGTCCTGGGGGATATGAACACCCGTGCCCACAGTGAAGAGATGCAGCGGCTATTCAAAAAGACCAGTCTGCACGAGCCACTGGAAGAGTTGCATACTTATCCCAGCTGGCGGCCGATATTCAATATCGATCACATCCTTGTCAGCTCGGGACTCAAGGTTCGCCGTGCGCAAGTGGTGGAGCACCCGGTGTCGGATCATCTGCCGATAATGACAGAAGTTGAACTGCCGCCAGGGCTCGAGCTCACGCGGCTGGAAAAAAGAAGGGCGCTGGATTTTAATCGCTATATGCAGGAACTGGATCTATAACCGATGCAGGGTGATCAGTCAGGGAGCCGCAGGGCGGATCATTGGCAGCGCAAGTTTTACCAAAGCCTGGACGAGCTGGAACAAAAAGAAAAAGAGTGGTCGGAACTCGAAGCCATGTTGCGGCGTCTGGCAACACGCCTTACCCTGGTGGCGGACAGCAGCAACCCCGCGTTTGACAAGCAGCTGGACACATTACGCAGCGCGCTCCGCAACGAGCATAACAACCAGCGCCTGAAGAAGCTGATTGACGAGGTCACCACCACCATCTCACGCATGGAGCCGGGCCCGGCCGGGCCGCAGATTGAAGCGACCCCCTGCAAATCATTGGAGGCCCTGCTGGATGAGATGAACATCCCAAGGTCCCTGGAAAGGCAGGAACGCTATGTGCGAAAAAAACTGGCGGCCGTCAGGGACCCGGCGGAAACCGGTGGCGTCGTTAAGGACGTTGCCGAATTGCTTGCACTGATCATCGACAGGCATGCAGATAAAAAGACGGAACATTTAATCGCGGAACGGAGGCAGCCCGCCGAGGCGGAATCCGGCAAGCAGCATCCGGGGCAAGCGGAAAAAAGCAGCTTGTTCGCCGGCTTGTTTGGCCGAAAAAGTGCAGCAAAGCATGTGGCGGAGGCCGACAACACCCCCGCGCAGGATGAAAAAACCAGGGAGGCGGTGGAGGCGCTCTCGGCTACAGATGCCATCCGCCAGCCAGCCGGCGATGAAAATCCGGCAGAAGTGGCTGAATCGGGCAGAATCGTCCTGGCGGCGGACACCCTGATCAAATTGCTGGAAAAACTGCAGTTGCCCGATGATCTGTATCTCCAGGCCGATCTGATCAAGCGGCGGCTTGAACCATGCAAGGAAGAGCAGCAACTGGTTGCAGGACTGGATGCCACCGCAGAACTGGTTGCGGAAATGCAGCAACGTGTGCAGCAGGAGAAGCAGGAACTGGAAGATTTTCTGCGCCAGCTGACAGAGCGTCTGCATGAACTGGATCAGGATCTGCGCGAAACCGCGAGATTGCGGGAGCAGTCGCAGCATGCCGGCAGGGAAATCAATAAAACAGTTGCCGGTGAAGTCCACGGCATCGAACAGTCGGTCAGGCAGGCGGTTGATCTCGAATCGTTAAAAACGGCTGTGCAGTCCAGGGTCATCATTATCCGCGACCATATGGACCGTTTTATCGAGTCAGAGGAGTTACGCCATGGGCAGTCGAAGCGCATCATCAAAAAATTGACCGCCCAGCTTCAGGACACCGAAGCGGAAGTAGATGCACTGCGGCAACAACTGGCGGAGGCGAAAGATGCCGCGTTGCGTGACCAGCTGACGGGGATTCCAAATCGTCTGGCATATGATCAGCGTATCGCTCAGGAGTTGGCACGTTTTAAGCGCTATGCCTCTCCTTTCTCGCTGATGATCTGGGACGTTGACAAGTTCAAGAACATTAATGACACCTATGGCCATGTGGCGGGCGACAAGGTGCTGACGATAGTCGCACAGTTTTTGCAAAACAATGTGCGGGAAACCGATGAGGCGGCCCGTTACGGTGGTGAGGAGTTTGTGATCATTTTGCCGGAGACACGCGGCAAACAGGCACAATCACTGGCAGAAAAATTGCGCAGCGGGATTGAACAAACGCCGTTTCATTTTCGCAACAGCCGGGTTGTGATCACTGCCTCCTGTGGTATCGCCGAGGTCCGGGAGGGAGAGGATGCAGCCGCATTGTTCAGTCGTGCGGATAGCGCCCTCTATCGTGCCAAGGAAAAGGGCCGTAACCGTATTGAGATCGCAGACTGAGGATTTGTCAAACGATCCTGAAAAAAACCTGTATGTATCCGGAAAGCAAACAGCAGAAACTCAAGGCACTGATAGAGCATTTCAGGCCCCGGCGGATCCTCAGTATCGGTCCGGCGGGCAAGGAGCTGTTTGCCGATTATCTTGCGCATCAGCCGGACTGTCTGCTGGATGAAGTGCTGACCGCACCGGAGCTGGAACAGCTGGAGCAGGCGGGGCGGCATGATCTGGCGTTTATCTCGCATGTCCTGGAAAAGATGCCGAAAGCCGCGGCGGAGCAGTTGTTGGCGCGCTTGCGTGATGTGCACTGCCATCGCCTCATCATCGTGATACCGATAGGCACTGACTGGCCGCAGCACACCAGCTTTTGGCAACGCAATGATTTGCTCGCCCTGGGGTTCACCCTGGTGGGTGAATTCGAACATGACGGGCGGCCGGTGGACATTTTTGCGTTTGATATCGCCAGCTATAAAACCACCCCGGACTGGCTCAACAGCAAGTACTGGGCAAATCCGGAGTTGTTTGGAAAATACTGGTGGTAAGGATGTTGTGCAAATCGCGGCGCATTCAGTCAAAAAACCGTCATCTGAATTGCGCCAAGCCGTAATATTCGTTGACTAGACTCCATTCTGTACCTGCGTGGAGATTCAGTATGTCAGCTGTCAACGAGATTACGCAAAAATGTAATCCTTTTTTACTCGATGATGTTCTTCCGGTTTCCCCCGGAAATTACCCCGGCCGGCTTTTTAAATCGTTTGCAGAGCATTTGCTCGGGCTGAAGTATCTGGCAAAAGAATATGCAAGGCTGCAACCGACCGATTCTCCGCGGACGTTTGTGCAACAATCCTTTAAAACACTGGGTGTCACTTTTCGGGTGGATGCGGGCAGTCTGGAAAATATTCCCCGGGAAGGACCGGTAATCGTGGTAGCCAACCATCCGTTCGGTGCCATCGAAGGCATGCTGATGGTGGAGTTGTTGCTGCAACGACGTCGGGATGTGCGCATCATGGCAAACAGTTTTCTCAAGCGCATTCCCGAATTGCAGCACATCTTTATCGGCGTAAATCCCTACGGCCACGCCAGCGCAACACAAAAGAACACCGGCGCAATGCGTCAGGGAATACGCTGGCTCGGGCAAGGCGGGTTGCTGGTGATGTTTCCCGCAGGGGATGTTTCCACGATCCGTGTGAAGGGCAGACGCCTGACCATTGAGGATGGTGAGTGGGACAAGTCGGTGGCGAGATTGGCCCGGCGAACGGATGCCTGTGTGGTGCCGCTGCATTTTTCCGGTCACAACAGTCCGGCTTTTTATCTTGCCAGCCTGCTGCATCCGTTTTTGAAAACGCTACTACTGCCGCGGCAGATGATAAACAAGCGGGGCAGGGAAATAGCGTTGCGCATCGGTAAAGTGATTCACCACCAGCGGCTCGCCAAACTTGAAAATGATGTGGAGCGGGCAGCCTATCTGCGCCTGCGCACCTACCTTCTGGCGTACCGGAAAACAGAGGAAGCGCAACACGAATCTGCAAAAGCGGGGAAGGAGGAAAAACAGCCGCTGATCGCGGCGGTCGATCCCACACTGTTGGCAGCAGAAGTGCAGCAGTTGTCGAAAAAACAGTGCCTGACAAAAGCAGGTGAGTTTGAGGTTTATTACGCGCGCTCGCAGCAAATACCGTGGTCGTTGCGTGAAATCGGGCGCCTGCGTGAAATCAGTTTTCGCGATGCGGGTGAAGGCAGCGGCAAGGCGATGGATATCGATCTGTACGATTCCTTTTATTTGCATCTGTTTGTCTGGAACAGGAAAGAGAAGCAGATCGTCGGTGGTTACCGTCTTGGCCTGGTTGATGAAATCGTTGCGAAATATGGCAGGCGCGGCCTCTACAGCCATACCCTCTTCAAATACAGCCGTGGTTTTCTTTACCGTATCGGTGCGGCGCTGGAGCTGGGGCGCTCTTTTGTGCGGCCGGAATATCAGCGGGATTTTGCACCGTTGATGCTGTTATGGAAAGGCATCGGCGCGTATATTGCCGCACACCCGCGTTATGCGGTGCTGTTTGGTCCGGTAAGTATCAGTGACAAGTACAGCAGTATGTCGCAAAGGATTCTGGTTGACTTCCTGCGCCTCAATGTTTTCGATGCGGCGCTTGGCAGGCAGGTGCGGCCACGTAGCCCTTATCGCAAAAAAACAGCGGCGCGTTCCCTGGTTTCGCGGGTAGTGCGGGGAAAAACCATTGAGGAACTCTCCGAACTGGTGGCGGATATCGAAAGCGACAGGAAAGGTGTGCCGGTATTGATCCGCCAGTATCTCAAGCTTGGTGGGCGTATCCTTGGTTTCAATATTGATAACCAGTTCAGTAATGTCGTGGATGGCCTGGTGCTGGTGGATCTGCGTGAAACCGATCCTCGCATTCTGTATAAATATATGGGCCAGACCGCTGGCGCGGATTTTATTGCTTATCATACCGCCATGCAGCAATCGGCATAAGCGGGATTTGCTCGCCCTGAATACGCGTTTCGGATATCAGGTCATTTAGTATCATCCGGTGGTTGATTCTTTTGTCGTTTCGGCACATATTTAGTACTACGCCCGTTCAACCTTGCCAGCGAGTCGTTGTAGACTGTCCTGATGGATACCCTTGATCTCAATCAGCCGGATCTTTATATCAGCCGCGAGCTGAGCCTGGTGGAATTCAACCGCCGGGTGATGGCACAGGCGATGGATCCGCAGGTGCCATTACTCGAGCGCCTGCGTTATTTGTGTATCACCTCCACAAATATGGATGAATTGTTCGAGGTGCGCATCGCCGGGTTGAAGCAGAGGGTGTCACTCGGTGTGGTGCAGACCGGGCCGGAAAACATGACACCGCAGGAAACCCTGCGGCAGTTGAGCCAGCGCTGTCATGAATTGATTGATGAGCAGTACCGGCTGCTCAATGAAGAGCTGTTGCCGGCGCTGGAGCGTGAGCAGATCCGCTTTATCCGTCGCAGTGACTGGAGCGAGGCTCAAACTGCCTGGCTGGAAAAGTATTTCAACCAGGAATTGTTGCCGGTGCTCAGCCCGATCGGTCTTGATCCCGCCCATCCTTTTCCGCGGATCCTCAATAAAAGCCTTAACTTTATTGTTGCCCTGAAGGGCAAGGATGCGTTTGGCCGCAGCAGCGGCATGGCGGTGGTGCAGGCCCCCCGGGCATTGCCGCGGCTGATCCGCCTGCCGCAGGAAGAGGGCAATGGTTCCTATGATTTCGTGTTTCTTTCCTCGGTGATCCATACGTTCGCCGCAGAGTTGTTCACCGGCATGAAGGTGACCAGCATTCATCAGTTTCGGGTGACCCGTAACAGCGATTTGTTCGTGGATGAAGAGGAAATCGATGATCTTCTGCGTGCGGTCGAAGGTGAGCTGCCGTCACGGCGGTATGGTGATGCGGTGCGGCTGGAAGTTGCGGATAACTGTACGGACGAATTGATTGACTACATGATGAACACCTTTGAGCTCGAGCCGGAGGATGTCTATCAGGTGAACGGTCCGGTCAACCTCAATCGCCTGCAATATATTATTGATTTGGTGGAGCGTCCGGATCTCAAGTTCCTGCCCTTCACGCCACACCTGCCGGTGGCACTGGCGCACAGTAACAATCTGTTTAAGGTACTGGCCAAACGGGATGTGTTACTCCATCATCCCTTTGATTCCTTTGCCCCTGTCATCGATCTGTTGCGTCAGGCTTCACAGGATGCGAATGTGCTGGCGATCAAAATGACGCTTTACCGCACCGGCCCGGAGTCGGCGCTGGTCGATGCCCTGGTAAATGCCGCACGCAGCGGCAAGGAAGTGACCGTGGTGATCGAGCTGCGGGCACGTTTTGATGAGGCGGCCAATATCACCGTGGCCAACCGCTTGCAGGAAGTCGGCGCCCATGTGGTGTATGGCATCGTCGGCTATAAAACCCACGCGAAAATGGCGATGATCGTGCGGCGTGAAAGCAGCGGCCTGCGCCACTATGTTCATCTTGGGACGGGTAATTATCATGCGCGCACGGCGCGTCTTTATACCGACTATGGCCTGATGACGAGCAACAAGGAAATCTGCGAGGATGTGCGCAAGATTTTTTTGCAACTCACCAGTCTGGGTAAAGTCTCCCGCTTACACCGTCTGTTGCAGTCACCGTTCACCCTGTTTGACAGCATGGTGAAAAAAATCAGGCGGGAGGCGGAAAACGCGGAGCAGGGCAAAGCGGCGCGTATCGTGGTAAAGATCAATTCACTGGTGGAAAAACAGATCATCAAGGAGCTCTATGCCGCTTCCCGTGCCGGCGTGAAAATACAACTCATTGTGCGTGGCATGTGTTGTTTGCGACCGGGCGTCCCCGGGGTTTCCGACAATATCGAAGTACGCTCCGTGGTCGGCCGTTTTCTGGAGCACACGCGGGTGTTCTATTTTGAAAACGGCGGCAGCCCGGAGGTGTATTGTGCCAGTGCCGACTGGATGGAGCGCAATCTCTTCCGGCGGGTGGAGGCCTGTTTTCCAATCGATGATCACAAGCTGCGCGCACGCGTGATACGGGAACTGGATTTCTATCTGGCCGATAACACCCAGGCCTGGTTGATGCAAAGTGATGGCAGTTATCTCCGGCAGCAACCAAAGGGTGATGCGCCCGCACTGTCCGCGCAACAGGAATTGTTGAACGAAGCCACCGGGGAATAAACCAAAGGGAGTGCGGTTTGACGGCTGCTTACCGGAATTTCAGCCTGAATCCCGCTTTTTCCAGGTAGGCGGCCTCCTGCTCGAGATCGGCCTGGGTCAGTGTATGTTCAGCCAGCCAGTTTTCCGTAAACGTCAGCTCCAGATTTTGCTGGTCCACCGCGAGTGTCACTTCGGGGGGCGGGTTATCGCTGCGCCCGCGGTGCAGCAACACAGCGAGGCGTAATATGATTGCCAGGTGTGATAACGGTTTTTGCCATGATTCGGGCAGGAGCTGAAATTCAGCCATGGGAAATTTGCGCCGATGGGCGTAAACCAGTACAGACAGCACCTGCTGTTCCTGCCGTGAAAAACCCGGCATGTCCGCATGGCGTAAAATATAGCTGCCGTGCTTTTGGTACTGGTTGTGGGTGATGTCCATGCCGATCTCGTGCAGCATGCCCGCCCAGCTTAACAGGCGCTGCAGATTGTCATCCGCCAGTTGCCAGCTTTCCGCCACCTGCCGGTTGAGTCGCTGTGCTGTTTCCGCCACCCGCTGCGCCTGTGCCCGATCGACCTGATAGCGGGTCACCAGGGAGTCAACGGTGCGACTGCGCACATCCTCATCCTGGATGCGGCCCAGCAGATCGTACAACAGGCCTTCGCGCATGGCGCTGTCGGCAACCGCCATTTGCTTGATGCGCAGCCCCTCGAATACACCCGCCAGTACCATCACCCCGCCAACAAAAACCGGGATCCGATCCCGGGCGAGCGCGGGCAGCTTGACGAGTTGATCGAAATCCTCATACTCGCGCAGGTGTTCCACCAGCTGGAATAACGCCGCCGCGCTGATCCCTTCCTCGCAAAGTCCCATGGCATTGACTACGTTGCGCACCGCACGGATCGTTCCGGAAGCGCCGATGACCTTTTGCCAGCCGCGGCGGCGATAATCGGCGCAGACAGGTTCCATTTCCTGCAGCGCGGCAAGGCGGGCCTTGCTGAGTTGTTTGTCGCTGATACGGTGGTGCGGGAAAAAACGCCGCGAAAAGGAAACGCAGCCCATATGCAGGCTTTCCATATGGTGTGGCTGGAAGCCTTCACCGAGGATCAATTCGGTACTGCCGCCGCCGATGTCGATCACCAGACGCTGACCGTCGTTACCGCTCAGACTGTGCGCCACGCCAAGATAGATCAGGCGTGCCTCTTCCGCTCCGGCAATGATTTCCACCGGGTGGCCCAGCGCCCGTTCCGCGTGTTCGATCAGGATATCCGCGTTTTGCGCGCTGCGCAGGGTGTTGGTGCCCGCCACACGCACGCTGCCGGGTGGCATGTCCCGCAGGAGCTGGCCAAAGCGGCCCAGGCAGGCCGAGGCGCGTTCAATCGCCTCGGCAGAAATGATTTTGTTGTCATCCAGGCCGGCGGCCAGGCGGACCATCTCGCGTTCACGGTCGATCACCTGTAACGAGCCGTTCACCAGCCGGGCGATAATGAGATGAAAACTGTTGGAGCCGAGATCCACTGCCGCCATGGTTTCGGGTGTGGCTGCCTGGGACAAGGGGCGGCTGAAAAGACTGCGGAAAATGGGTGTCACCTTCAGGGTATGTCAGGGAGAGGTCTATTATCCCGACAAGCAGCCTGGGGGGCAAATTGAATGACGACGAGATGGTGTTTCAGCGGGTGTCTTCAGGCATGGCGCGCGGTACGTGCCGCTGCCGGCAAAACAGGAGCAGCGATGGCATAAAAAAGGGGAGCCGGAAACGGCTCCCCTCTTTTGTCGCGATGCCGGCGGATAGGGGTTAACTGCATCCTTTCGGGCGCGGCAATCCGGCGATCTTGTTGGCACATTTGATCAGGCCTGTCGGGAACAGGGAGTAAATGTACTTCTGGCTGCTCCGATCCTTGCCAAACCTTTCC
Source organism: Chromatiales bacterium (assembly GCA_027032075.1). Lineage (GTDB taxonomy): Bacteria > Pseudomonadota > Gammaproteobacteria > UBA6429 > Thiohalophilaceae > JAJRYG01. The sequence goes on from JALVOC010000098.1 coordinate 70,448, forward strand.
TTCATGATTTTTGAAAAGGCGCGCGGTTCAGCGACCATGCCGTTTTCGGTAAAGAATTCACGGGCGGTGTTGATGATATCCCAGTGTTCCTGGGACAGCTCGCCAATTTTTTCATTTTTGGCAATCTCCACCGCCAGTTCTTCAGACCACTCGTCAAGATTCAGTAACCAGCCAGCTTCACTCAGCTGGATGGTTTTTCCGTTAACAACAGCTTCCATTAGATATCACCTTACATTGTTTGGGTTAGTAGTTGAGTAATCTTATCAGGTATTTCCCGGCATTACCATATCCTTATGCACTTAATTTTACTGCGGGAACGGGACCGCCTCTTCCGGCAGGATTAAAGGGTAAGTCATTGATTGTATGTGAAATTATGAGTGACAGGTGTGAGCAGAAGATCGATTGCAATAGGGGAACCTTTCTGAGGCGTGCCGTGGTGAGGTGTTCTCGCCGTGGAAATCAGGGCGGAATTTTCTGCAGAAAGATTGAAATGGTGGTCCGTAAAATATATGTGAAAAAGTAAAAGCATGAAAAGAAATAACAGGCTATCTTTGACGTATAACAAGGAATAATCAGGCATGCCCGTCCCGTGGCGTGCCACCAAAGGGGGATCGTCAATGTCAAAAAACATCCGCGCCATCAGTGCCCGCCAGCATAAAAACAAAACATTGTTCGAAGCCTTGCAGCAAGCGGCGGCGGGCAGCGGCGCTCCTTCTCATGAGCAGCTGCGCGCCCTGGCGGAAGAGAGGCTGGTTACGCCGGCAGTGTTGCTGGGCACCAGCTCCTTTTACGATTTTTTGCGTGCGGAGAATCGTGGCAAACGTGCCTATGTTTGTCAGGGGACGTCCTGCATGCTTTCCGGCAGACAACGGCGCGTGCGGGCAGCGCTGGAAGAACGTTTTTCAGAAGATGAGGTCGGCGAGATCAATTGTCTGGGGCATTGCTATTGCGGTGGGGCCTTTCAGGTGGGGGAAGCCGTTTTTGATGATGCGCATGGCCTGGAGACAGAAGGCAGTAGCGGTGCCGTTCCTTTTTACCCCGTGGCTGCCACGGCCATGTTTGCCGATGAGGGCAGTGATGTCGAGCCGTTATACCAGACTGCCTTTCTTGCACCGGAGCGGGTGATGCAGGAGTTGTCGGATTCGCGGCTGCGTGGCCGGGGTGGTGCCGGTTTTTATTTTTCCCGGAAACTGACGGCCTGTGCCAATGCACCGGCAGGACAGAAGTACGTGGTCTGCAATGCAGATGAAGGCGACCCCGGGGCATTCTCGGATCGCTACCTGCTGGAACAGCAACCCCACCGGGTTTTGGCGGGGATGCTGGCCGCGGGGTTGGCAGCGGGAGCGGATAGCGGGATTGTTTATCTGCGTGCGGAATATCCGCTTGCGCTGGCACGCGTGCGCGAAGCGATTCAGGCGTTTGAGCAAACATCCGCCTTTGAAAAAAGTGGTTTCCATTTTCGAATCGTGCGTGGTGCCGGCTCCTATATCTGCGGAGAAGAGACGGCGCTGCTCAACTCCATCGAGGGCTTGCGGCCCGAAGTGCGCACCCGCCCGCCCTACCCGGTGCAGGAGGGGTTGTATGATCGGCCCACGCTGCTCAGTAACGTCGAAACCTTTGCTGCCGTTCCCTGGATTCTGCAACAGGGTGGTAAAGCGTTTGCTGCGATCGGCACGGAGAAAAGTACCGGTACCAAACTGGTTTCACTCGACCACGGCTTCAACCGCCCCGGTGTGTATGAAGTGGAAATGGGTACTGCCCTGCAACAGATCATCGCCGAGCATGCTGGCGGTTTCCGCACGGATGCGAAAGCTGTCCAGGTAGGCGGTCCGCTGGGAGGCGTGGTGCCGGTGGAGAAGATCGCCAGCTTGACCCTCGATTTTGAATCACTTGCAGAGGAAGGCTTCATGCTGGGGCATGCAGGCATTGTCGCGATCCCGCAGCATTTTCCGATGATCAAGTTTCTGCGGCACCTCTTCTCCTTCATGGCCGGCGAATCCTGCGGCAAGTGTCTTCCCTGCCGCCTCGGCACCGAAAAAGGGCGCACCTTGTTGAAACAGGCCACCGCTGAAAACCCCGTCGATAGCGGCGTTTTCGCTGATCTGCTGGAAACCCTGGAGCTTGGTTCACTTTGTGGTCTGGGGGGCGGGCTGCCGTTACCGGTGCGCAACATCCTCACCCATTTTCAGGAAGAGGTGTCCGTCTACTTCAGCCAGGAGCAGCGCCAATGAGTGACAACAAGGCATACATCGATGGCCAGGCTTATTCCTTTGAGAGCGGAGAGACCCTCTATGCATTCGTAACCCGCCACCTTGGTAAGGACGCAATACCGGTGCTTTGTAACGATGAGGCATTGGCGCCATTCGGCAGTTGCCGGTTGTGCAGTGTCGATGTGGCCCGGGAGGAAAAGGGCCCGCGCCGCGTCAGGGCGGCGTGCCATACCCGGGTGGAGGCCGGTCAGTATATCTACCCGAACTCTCCCCGGATCAACAAGCTTCGCCGGACTATTCTTGAAATGCTCTTGAGTGACTACCCCGAGGACGCATTGCAGCCAAAACCGGGTGAGCATCCCACACCGTTTCAGAAATTGGTACAGCAGTTCAATCTCCCCGTTTCGCGTTTTGCAAAAAACCGGCAAGCGGATAAACCTGACGACAGCCATCCCTATATCCATTTTGATCCCGCAGAGTGTGTTCATTGTTACCGCTGCATCCGTGCCTGTGATGAGATCCAGGGCGAAATGGTTCTGGCCATGCACGGCCGCGGTTATCAGGCGCGCATCATCCGTTCCCTCGATCAGAATTTCAGGGATTCGGACTGCGTCTCCTGCGGCCGCTGTGTGCAGACCTGTCCTACCAATGCCCTGACGGACCGTTACCGCGCCAAGACATTGATCGCGGACGAACGGGTGCGGACGGTGTGCACCTATTGCGGGGTGGGTTGCAATCTTGAAGTGTTGCTGAAGGACGGAGAGATCCGGGCCATCGATGCCGTCAGCGATGCGGAAGTCAATCAGGGCCACACCTGCCTGAAGGGACGGTATGCCTTTGCCTACTATAATCACCCCGAGCGTTTGCGCACGCCGCTGCTGCGCAAGCAGGGTGAGCTTTCACCCGTGAGCTGGGACGAAGCGCTGGACCATATCGCGCAGACGTTAAACAGGATCAAACAGGAACACGGCAGTCAGGCGATTGCCGGCATCTCCTCCTCGCGCTGCACCAACGAAGAAAATTACCTGATGCAGAAGTTCATGCGCGTCGTCATCGGTAACAACAACATCGATGGTTGCGCGAGGGTTTGCCATGCGCCGACAGCATTCGGCATGCGCCAGACATTCGGCACCGGTGCCGCCACCAACTCCATCGACGAGATGAAACTGGCCGACTGTCTGCTGGTGGTGGGCGCAAATTCCACCGAAGCCCATCCGGTTACCGGAGTGAAAATGCGCCAGCAGGCGATGAAGGGAACGCCGCTGATTGTCATCGATCCGCGGCGTATCGAACTGGCACGCCACGCCACGCTCCATCTGCAGCTTCGGCCGGGCAGCAATGTCGCGCTGCTGGACATGATGATCTATTACATCATCGAAGAGGGGCTGGTCGATGAGGCATTCGTCAAGCAGCGCACCGAAGGATTTGACGAGTTTAAACGCGCTGCACTGAATATCGATCTTGAGCAGCTGGAGAAAATAACCGGTGTCAGGCGGGAAAAGGTGCGCGAAGCAGCACGGCTGTACGGGCAGGCGAAAAATGCCATGTCGTTTCACGGCCTGGGATTGACCGAACACTATCAGGGCAGCCGCGCGGTGATGCTGTTGTCCTCGCTAGCGATGATGACCGGCAACATCGGCCGCCCCGGGGTGGGTGTCAACCCGCTACGTGGACAGAACAATGTTCAGGGTGCGGCGGACATGGGGGTGCAGCCCAAACTGGGTGCAGGCTATCTGGATGTTTCCGATGCCGAAGTGCGTGCCCATTACGAACGTGAATATGGCCGGCCGGTTCCGGCCGAACAGGGGCTAACCACACCGGAGATGATGGGTGCCGCCAACGAGGGCAAACTCAAGGCGCTTTGGATCATGGGCGAGGATGTCCTGCAAACCGATCCCGACACCAACAATATCCGCCGCGCGCTGGAGAACCTGGATTTCCTCGTGGTGCAGGAAATCTTCATGACGGAAACCGCCGCCCTTGCCGATGTGGTGTTACCGGCATCATCCCATCTGGAAAAGAGCGGCACCTTTACCAACGGGGAACGGCGGGTACAACGGGTCAGGCAGGTGATTCCGCCACTGCCGGGGACGCGCGCGGACGGTCAGATCATGGTGGATATCATGAACCGTATGGGTTACCCGCAGAAAGGATATGATGCGGCCTTGCAGCTGGAAGAGATAGCCAGAGTGGTGCCGTTCTTTGCAGGCATAAGGTGGGAGAACCTGGGAGACAACGGCAAGCAATGGCCCGTGAGCAAGGATGGCAAGGATACAAAGGTATTGCACACCACCCAGTTCAAAAACGGCAAGGGCCGGTTTGTCTTTACCGGATTTTGTGAAACACCGGAATTGCAGGGTGAAGACATCGATGAGTATCCCTTCATCCTCACCACCGGGCGGAGGCTGGAACATTACAATTGTGGTTCCATGACCCGGCGGACTCCCAACATCGAGCTGGTTGATCACGATGAGTTGTTGATCAACCCGCAGGATGCAGCGCAATACCATATCAGCGACAATACCGAGGTCACGGTACGTTCCCGCCAGGGGCAGACCCATCTCAAGGCAAAACTGTCTGAAAACGTCAGGCCGGGCGTCCTCTTCACTACGTTCCATTTTCCCGAGATCGCCATTAATCACCTGACCAGCGGTGTTCTGGATTTGGACAGCCATACGCCAGAGTTCAAGGTGGTCGCAGTGGCGATAGACAAGGCAGGGTAATCATCGACAATGGCGGATATAAAAAAACAGGAATTGAAATATTTGCTTCTGGCAACCCTTGTTGCGCCCCTGGCCATTTACCCTGCCACCTTGTTGGGTGAGTTTGTGGTTTTCGTTTTCTCCCCGGTGGGTGCTGCCGAAATGTTTCAGCGCTTGAAGGAATCCATGCTGATCACGACGGCCGCGCTTGTTTATGCCTATGCGCTCACGATATTTTACGGGTTACCGGTCTTTTTGCTGTTGCGCAAGTTACAGCGCCTGAAACTGCGCTTCATACTGGCCGCGGGTGTGGTCGCCGCAGTGGCGGTCTCCCTGATTACAGAAGACAGCGTGGTGCCGATTCTGCTTTTTGCTTATTTCGGCCTGGTTGTCAGCTTTACCGGATGGTTTGTTGCGATACACATGCAGCAGAGCAGGCTTGCTTCGGAACGAGCTGGCTGATGGATTGGATCAAAACGTTAAAGAGTAAGTGACAATGAAACTATCGTTCAAATCAACAACGCTGTTGCCGGCATTGGTACTGGCTGCCGCCATCCCAGTTGCCGCAGCCGCACAGCCGGAGCAGCATGGCATGGCTGCGAGAGGTGGCGATCATGGTATGCAGCGGATGGCGGGCATGTGGCAGAAAACCCTGTCTGCCGGGCAGCAGCGCCGCATTGAAAAAATGCGCTTACAGACGGCCAGGGAAAAATCGATCCTCAAAGCAAAAATCCGGCTGGCAAAGACGGAGTTGGCGCTGCTGGTGACCGATAATTCCCCGGATCAGAATGCCATCAATAAAAAACTGAATGAACTCATGAAGTTGATGCGGAAAAAGATGGAACTGCACTACATCCATATCATAAAAGTACGCGAGATATTGAACAAAGAGCAGCGTGTTTCATTTGATCTGGGTGTGTTGCACAAAGCCGGACGGGGACACGGGAAACATCATTGAAAAACAGCGCCACTCTTTTTGACATCAACGCCTATACGCCGGCCGAAATGGCCCGGCGGGTGGAGCAGGCCGGCGTGGGCAAAGCCAGGCTGGACTTTCTCACGACATTGGCATTGGCGGTGCTTGCAGGTGCGTTTATCGCCATGGGTGCGGTGTTTTACACCTTCGTGGTACATGACTCAACCTTCAGCCTCGGTTTCACCAAGCTGCTGGGTGGTCTGGTGTTTTGTCTCGGGCTGATCCTGGTGATTGTTGCCGGGGCGGAACTTTTTACCGGTAACAGTCTGATTGTCATGGCCTATGTGAGTGGTGATGTCAGCTTTCTCCGGTTGATGCGTAATTGGGGTATCGTCTATATCGGTAACTTCATCGGCGCTCTTGTTGTGGTTTTCCTGGTGTACTACAGCGGCCATTGGGAAAACAGCGGGATAGCGGCCAAAGCCCTCCTCATTGCCAACAACAAAGTCAATCTCACGTTTGTCGAGGCCATGACAAGAGGGATTTTGTGCAATGTACTGGTATGCCTTGCAGTGTGGCTGTGTTTTGCCGGCCGCTCGGTGACGGACAAGATTCTGGCAATCCTGTTTCCCATTACCGCTTTCGTCGCCCTCGGTTTCGAGCATTCCATTGCAAATATGTACTTCATTCCTGCCGGACTTTTGTTGTCCGGGAATACCACGGTGGTTACGGCGGCTTCCGTGGCTGCGGGGAATGCGGTTGATCTGTCCCAACTGACGATTGGCGGTTTTCTCTTGCAGAATCTCCTGCCGGTCACACTGGGGAATATTATTGGCGGTGGGGTTCTGGTCGGCCTGGTTTACTGGTTTGTTTATCTACGCCAGCGGCAAACAGGGTAGGCAGTCAAACAAAAACGGCCCTTGACGGGCCGTTTTTACCGTCTGCAAAGCGAAAGCTATGCGCGGGCCTTGCGGCGTTTCTTTTTCACCATTCTCTGGATTTTGCTCAGCTGTTTTTTCTCCCAGCGTTCACCGGCGGCCAGCATCATTCTGGCTTTTTGTTCCCCGAGTTTCATCAGCGCTCTCTCCCGCTTCAACGCGGCAGCGAGCTGCTCCTTCAATACAGCGATTTCGGCCTTGGCAGCTTCGCGCGTGAGTTTGACCTCTTCTCGTGCTGCGGCCTTGGCAGCGCGCAGCGCCTCACGCGTGGCCTTGAGATCTTCTCTCATTTTAGCGGCCAGGGCACGGCGTTTTTCAGCAGCGGCTTTACGCTTGGCGGCGGCTTTCTTCTTTGCAGCGATTTTTTTCTTGCTGGGTTTCTTTTTGACGGCTGTTTTTTTTCTGGCGCTGGGCATGGCTTTTCTCCTCATGATTGTATTTTTACTTGTTTACAGTATAGACACTAAAAGAGGGATTTTCCGCATCGCGGCAGCAGGGTGCTTTCCCTGCTTCAAACGTGCACCAGTAGGTACCGCTCCTGCTGTTGGACAGCAGGAGCGGTTGTTTGTGATCAATGGACCGGCATCGCCGCTTCCAGAACCGTACTGGCGAGCTCGTGTGAGCCGTGCGCCAGATCATCGACCGAGAGGAAGCCGGCCATGCTGTTGTCACGCTTCAGCACAGCCAGGCGGCGGATGTGATGATCCGCCATCAGATGGGCGGCATCACTGATATCCTGATCATCGAAGCAGGTGGTAACGTTTTTAACCATTACATCCTTTACCTTTGTCATCACGGCATCACGGCCGGTGGCGACGACGCGGCAACAGATATCGCGATCGGTAATGATGCCCACCAAGCGGCCGCCCTCAGTCACCGCCAGCGAACCGATGTGCAGATCATGCATTTTTCGTGCAGCTTCCTTGGTGGTTGCTTCCGGCGAGATGGTTTCAATCCGTGGGGTCATAATGTCTCTGATTTTCATAGCGTTTCTCCTCTATTAAAGAGCAGTGCACCAGCAAGAAGGGGTTCTTTTCCCTTCAGTGGATGGGTGTGGCGGCTTCGAGGACGGCACCGGCAAGCTCGTGAGAGCCGTGTGCCAGATCATCCACTGAGAGGATCCCCGCCAGATTGTTGTCGTGATTGAGTACGGTGAGGCGGCGGATATGCCGATCCTCCATCAGGTGAGCGGCATCCGTGATGTCCTGATCGTCAAAGCAGGTGACCACGTCCGTGCTCATCACCTTCTCGACCCGGGTCGAACTCGAGCGCCCGAGGGCAATCGCATGGCAACAGATATCACGATCGGTGATCACGCCCAGTAATTGGCCGTCTTCAACCACCGGCAGGGAGCCAATACCGAGATCACGCATTTTTCGTGCAGCCTGTCTGAGCGTCGTCCCGGGCCTGACAGATACGACATTGGTGCTCATGATTTCCTGGATTTTCATGGTGTATCTCCTTTGTGCATCAGGTCCAACCCCGTCAGGGTTGAGACCCTTGGGTTAAACAGGCACCACGCATGCTGTTGTTGCTAATGGCGCCAGCCTGTTGGATTTGCGGTCCGGCGTCTGAGTGGTTCCGTGGTGCGAAGCGTCAGAAATACTTGAATACGGTGAGAGGGATTGCTTTTCCGGAGATGTTCTCCGAATAAACTAAACCTAGCAGATTGTTTTGCAATTCACCATGATCCGGATCAAACAGAACTGCCTTGCATGTGCGATTTGCAAACCCACCCGCCGCGCCGTGAGTGAAACTGCGCCATTCCCGCAGGGACAACTCTCCTCGCAGGAACGGCGATGATCATGTCAGACTGTCATGGCCGGACATACCGGTAGCCCTGATACTGAAAATCAACCAGTGCAGTAATGCCAGCAGTCACATATTCCACTCCCTCGATGATATTGGCGGTGGCGTCGCCGGGCGGCAGCAATCCCTTTTTGATCATGGCGCGGGTGGCGTTCTGGCACAGGTAGAATTTCACCCCGCGCTGCATCAGGGCCTCGACCTTGTTGCGGAATGGATTGATGCTTTCGTCCTTGAGCATCAGGGGACCGCCAGCAGTATGGGCGATGACAACCATTTCATAGTCACGCCCGGCTTTCATGCCGTGTGTGATTTCATAATCATCAATCATTTTGGCAAGATTCAGCAGTGCGAAAGGGCGGGTGCATTGTGAGTTTGGCACATCGTCCATGCAGAAGCGATTTGCCTGAACAACCAGTTTGACGTGGCGGCGCTTTTTCAGGCAGCGGGTGATCTCCGCCGAGCCCGGCCCGAATTCGGCATCCAGCGTCATCCCATTGACCAGGCCAAGCGGACAGCTATCGTCATCGTGTTCATGGTTACCTGCGTAGACGCCAGTGGTGCCAAGCAGAAACAGTATGGTGGAAAGTGAGAGCAGAAGTGTTTTCATCAGATGATCCTCCATGAATAATTGAATGTGGTTCAGGGCCGCCACCTCCATTGAATTTCAACAGCCCTGCACAGTTTACATCGTGTATAAAGCGAATTTGATACTAAATGGACGTTCCGAATGCCAGTACACTTGGGAAAAAGGAGCATTAGGACCAGAGGTCTTTTACATGACCGTCAGCCGCAGGGCATGGATTGTTCCCGACAATCCATATGCATTTCCGCCATCCCTGGCGGTCAGATGCGGCTGTCGAGCGTACAGGGAGGTATTTACAGCGTGTCATGTAAAAGACCTCTGGTCCTAATGCGAAACCAGAATCTGCCAATAACGTTAGATGATTTGGTATTCGGAACACTTAATTTAGCAAGTATGGCGGAAGCTCGCCAGCGTGATCGGACAAAATAGTTCAGGCACAGCCCGTTTGCTTTTGTTTCAAGAATGATTCCAGACAGGAAAGACAAATATACTGTATATTTAAAGACAGTCAGCCAGGAATGGAGAAAATCATGCCGGACAAGCAGAACGGATCGGTGGGTGAGAAAGCCCGTCTGATGAAGAAAAGAGATTTATTGCGTGCGCGGCTGGAAGAGATTGAAAAAGACTATCGCCAGGGGTTGTCGGCCGATCAGGAAGAACGGGCCATCCAGTTGGAAAATGCCGAGGTACTGGACGGCATAGCCAGAACGACAGCGGAAGAACTGGAACAGATCGAGAAACGCCTGGCGGAACTGCCCTGATGCTCCGTTTCCCAAGCGTACTGGTATTCGGAACACTTACTTGGCCCATGCAGTTGCCAAGGCGGGGAGGACGTTTGACGCCTTGCCTTGCCGTGTGGATTTTCCTGCCCGAAGAGTGTGCGGTTTTAGCGCCGGTGACATGCCCGGCAAAGTTGTTCGCGGGCGAGGCGTAACATCCCCTTGGTGTTGGCGTGTGCATCATGGCAGGTGGTACAACTTATCAGACCATTTTGCAGAGGCAAGTCTGCTGGTATCAGGGTTGACGGCGGGATGCCGGTTGCATGTTCCCCTGCCCCCCTCCTTTTGGAGTGACAATCGATACAGAGTGTTGGTAAAGGTGAGGTGAGTGAGGCATTGCCGCTATGAGGTGCCGTCTCGAGATGGCAACTGCTGCATTGTGTATGGCCTGCTGTGGAAGCATCGGCATGTGATATCCCCAGAAGGAGAGCGAGTACGATGGTGATTTTGTTGTGCAATGGCTTTGCCGGGTCAACCACTGAAAGGGATGGTGTTGATTGTCGCGTTTGTGCCGGTGTTTGTCCAATAAGAAGAGTTAATTAAAAGGTTCCTCCCCCGCACGAGTGGGAGCAGGAAGCCATATGTTTCGTCTACATGAATCATGGTAGCTGCATATAAAAACAATTTATCATTGCTGTGTTTTGGCAAACCTGAATTACGGTCAGCTTTCGATCGTCGGAATGGTGCGGGGGTATTTGACGAAATTACAGACAGGAATCACTCACCAGCCACTCGGAGCCACCTCTGCCACGCCCGGTGAGTTGATGGCGAATTATTTGTAGAAGATATGCCGCCCTATTTTGGCGATTCGGGTCTTTTTGCCAGCCCAGCTGGGTCTGATGTGGATAGCGTGGTAGAAGAGGGCGCCATCCAGCCTGGAAGGCTGTTGATCGTAATAAACCGTTTTGGCGATTTGCAATGCGCGTTCCCATGTTTTTCGATCCAGCTCTTTTGCCGGCGGCAGCTCGGTCCAGGAAAATGCGCTGACATAACGCTTGCGGATGCGGTCCCATTTTTTCTGGTAGACGACCCTGCAAATCGTATCCGGATAGCGCCGTGAGGCAACGCGGTTCATGGTGACTTTCGCCACGGCAATTTGTCCCTCCTTTGGTTCGCCTCTGGCCTCATGGTAAATATTCAATGCCAGGCAACCGAGTTCGCGTGAAATGTTTCTGTCGACGATCGTTTCATAAATAAAAAATGCCATGCTGGAAAACACCAGAAACAGCAGGGCGGCAAAAACAAAATGGTATTCCTCACGGGTGAGCAAGTATGATTTCAGGTAGAGCCAGCGGACCGACAGGGGTGTGGCAAACCCGAATCCCGCGCTTTTATTATGAAGAACATTTCTGAACATACCATCGAGTATAGAAGCACCCACTGCGGTCGGCCGCCTGCTTGAGGTACAAATATGAAGCACGTCGCAATCTTTGTGTGGCGGAGATAAATAATGTGAACTCAATCAAAAAATGACGCCCGTTGTTACCGCCCGATTTTCGAAACCCTTATTTAGTGGTTAGGCGCGAACCGCTCCGCTGCAAGCCGCATCATCTGCCTTCAATTTTGCAACATCCAGGGCGAAGGGATGGGTCGATAAATCGGGAAAATAGCGGAGGTGTTGCAAGACGGGGATGTTGCCTGAAAAACCTAATCCGTGCGGCTGCTGCGGCCAAAGAAGCGCTGTGCATTGCCCAGGCGTATTTTCTCCGCCACGGCAGGCGGGAGATGCCCCAGCCAGTTTCGATGAAAGCGGATGAAGTCCGCGTAGTGATCCCATCCCTCGTCGGCTTCATACCAGCGGTAAATCTGTTGTGCGTTCCAGACCGGATCGGTTCCTGTCATGATGCGATCCTGATAACGGATGATGAATTTCCGCCAGCCCGGAAAAAGCACGCCCGCCTGATCGGCCAGTCCCGCATAATGCCAGGGATCGCGTGCCGCCATATCCAGCCAGACATTGGCACAGGATGTCATGATGGGTTCAAGATCTTCCGGTCCGAAAATCCCGCCGGCGTGTGCCCAGATAAAGCGGATATCGGGATAGTTGCTGCAAATCGGCAGAAAATACCTGTAGTTGCTGGCATCGGTATGGATCAGAAAAGGGAGCTGGTATTCACGCGCAAGCTGGAGCAAACCGGTGAATACGGGGTTATCCCGGCGCGGCCCGATGCCGGCAGTCAGGTGGACTTCGCCGATACCGGCATATTCCCCGCTGTCCAGTAACTTGCGGATTTCACCAACGAGAGCGGCATCAAGGAACCAGTTCAGACGGTTGCCCGATTTATAATAGGGCGAGGCAAAAGGCAGAATCCAGCCGTTGCTGCTGCGTGAAAGTTTCAATGCGTAAGCCGACGGCTCACTGGAAACAACCGCCAGCACCACATTGTTTTTTTTGAGTATGTCAACGGCCTCTGCGGGTGTGATGATCTCCTCATGTGTATAACTGAAATGCAGGTGAATATCGGCAAAAGGCGGGGCATCGGTTTCGGCTGAGGAGGCACAGCCAGCCGCAAGGGTGATCACCAACAGGTATGCACAGATTGCCAGGCAGTGGCCGGGAGAAGTGGCATTCCTGTGGAAACAGAGCAAGTAGATGGTTTTGGTGAACAATTCCGGCTCCCCCAATGGTCTGCTTCTACCATCGACACTTACAACTATAGAGTAAAAAAGCAAAACATGCTTCTCATACTTATGTGCGGAGTTTGACCGGCGTGGTTGAAATGTGCCGGGCTTGGGACTTAGAATCACGGTTTGGTGGTTTTCGTGGGTGATTCAGCGCAGTGGGAGAATATCGATGAGAAATCGCAGGTTCGTCATTCTGTTTTTTGTTGCCGGCTTGGTTTCGGCCAATAGCTGGGCCGGTTCGAAGGGTATGAGCCGGGAGCAGTACGAAAACCAGTATGGATTGTATACTTCACGCTCCGCCCACTGGCCGAACGTAAAAGGTTGCCTGAATGCGTGGGGGAGCAACCATCCGTTTAAAAACAGAAAAAAGCTCCGTTTCCGGGTGATACGAAGCGGCGTGAAGGTTTTCGGCCTCGGTTCCAATGTGGATGATTATGCCAAGACCTCCTACCCGCAACTGATATTGATCGAGTCCGCGGTCAATGTCATGGGAAAGACGACATACCGCCTGATGAACCCCAACGGCTGGTATTGTTTTGAGGACAATGTCAACGTGATGGGCAAAGCAGTCATTGAAACAGCCTGTAGGACGCATATCGCAACCAGCAGTGGTTCAACCACGGTGATGGGTTCCAATCCTGGCGAAGGCGGTGTAACCGTAATGGGCAAGACGGTGATAAAAAGGCATTGCGATTGATGCGTCATGCCTGATGCAACGTTATCTGCGTAATGCGTGTTTATCATGTGCAAGTTTAACTGAGGTATGAGTGGTGCCAAAGGCAAGTGAGTTGAAACGCGGTGCCATCGTCGAGATTAACGGTGCTCCCCATGTCGTTAAACAGATTGAGGCAAAAAGCCCTTCCTCACGCGGCGCGGCAACCTTATATAAGATACGTTTTACCAACCTCAAGAGCGGTCAAAAGCATGACGGCTCATTCAAGGGTGATGATCTGCTGAAGGAAGCTGACTGTATTCGTACCCAGGTGCAATATTCATTTCAGGATGGTGATATCTATACGTTTATGGACATGGAGGATTTCAGTCAGTACAGTCTGGGGCGGGAGAACCTCGAGGGGCAAACTGGTTATTTGCATGAGGGGCTGGAGGGGATCACGGCATTACTGCTGGACGGAGAAATTCTTGGAATTGAATTGCCGCAATCGGTCACTTTGACCATCACCGACACCGCCCCGGGTCTCAAAGGGGCAACAGCAACCGGCCGCACCAAGCCAGCTAAACTTTCTACCGGTCTGGAGGTTCAGGTTCCGGAGTATCTTGAGTCTGGAGAGGCGGTAAAGATCAACACCACCACTGGCAAATTCATTTCCCGCGCCGGATAATCGGCCAGTGAAGCGAACTCCCACAGAATAAATACACGAACAGCATCCCCTCCCCGGATAACAGCCGTAGGAGAGTCAGGCCTGGCGGGAATGCAATAAACAGGATTATTCACACCTCTGCGTTTTTCTCAGCGGTCATCGCAGCCTGCTGCTCGCAAAGCGTCTACACACTGGCTATGCTTAGAAGTGAAAATGGAGATTCCATCGATGATGCGGCTGGGAAAATGTTTAATAGCGATACCGCTGTTGTTTGTGGCCGGGCTTGTTTTGCATACGGTCCATGCAAACAACAACAAACCTGTCTACCTGCTCACCATTGAAGAGGCCATCGGTCCGGCAACGGACGACTATATCGAGCGGGCGCTTGCTGCCGCAGAGCAGCAGCGTGCGCCACTGGTTGTCATCCGCATGGACACACCCGGTGGCCTGGATACGGCCATGCGAGGGATCATCAAGAACATCATCAATTCCGCGATTCCCGTTGCAAGCTTTGTTGCGCCGAGCGGCTCACGTGCGGCCAGTGCCGGTACCTACATCCTTTATGCCAGCCATATTGCCGCGATGGCGCCCGGCACCAATCTGGGTGCGGCCACGCCGGTGCAAATTGGCGGGATAACTCCGCCGGCCCCGAAAGATAAAGCGAAAGACCAGGACAACGACAAATCCCCCCCGGCGGCGAATGACGACGCACTGAAACGCAAGGCCATCAATGATGCCGTTGCCTATATACGCGGCCTGGCACAATTGCGTGGCCGGAATCAGGAGTGGGCGGAAAAGGCCGTGCGGGAAGCCGCCAGCCTGCCGGCAAACGAGGCATTGCAGATGCGTGTGATTGACATCGTTGCCACCGATATCGATGACCTGTTGAAACAGCTGGATGGCCGTAAGGTTACAGTGCTGGGAGTCGAACGGACACTGCATACGGCGGGGTTGAAAGTGAGGCAGGTGGAGCCGGACTGGCGCAGCCGTTTGCTCAGTGTCATCACCAATCCCAACGTGGCCTATATTCTGATGCTGATTGGAATTTACGGTTTGATTTTCGAATTTTCCAATCCTGGCGCCATCGTTCCCGGTACGGTTGGCGCCATTTGTCTGCTGCTGGCGCTGTATTCATTCCAGTTGCTGCCGATCAATTATGCCGGGATGGCGCTGATCCTGCTGGGGGTGGCGCTGATGGTGGGGGAAGCCTTTCAGCCCAGTTTCGGCATGCTTGGTATCGGTGGGGTCATTGCTTTCGTGATCGGCTCAATCATTCTCATGGACACGGATGCGCCCGGTTTCGGTATCGATATTTCCGTGATCGTGACGTTTGCCGTGATCAGCGCGCTGATTTTTATTTTTGTTGTCGGCATGGCGATCAAGGCACGCCGGCGCGCAGTGGTGAGCGGTGCGGAGGAACTGATCGGCAGTGAGGCCACCGTAATGAACGACTTCGAGCACGAGGGCAGGGTGTTCGTTCACAGTGAAACCTGGCAGGCATGCAGTAATACGCCATTGCAAAAAGGGCAGCAGGTAAGAGTCACCGGGATGAAAGGTTTGACCCTGCAGGTAGAACCCATTGAGGCACCATTGCAGCGTGCTTCCGCAGAGGAGAAAGCATCATGACACAGTATACGCTATATATTGTCGTAACCCTTGTGGTATTGTTTTTTGCAAGTGCGATAAGGATCCTGCGCGAATACCAGCGGGGTGTGGTTTTCACCCTTGGCCGTTTCTGGAAAGTCAAGGGGCCGGGTTTCATTATTATCATTCCGCTGGTGCAGCAAATGGTCAGGGTTGACCTGCGTACGATTGTGATGGATGTGCCCACGCAGGATGTTATTTCGCGTGATAATGTTTCGGTCAAGGTGAATGCGGTTGTCTATTTTCGTGTAATTGATCCGCAGAAGGCAATCATCCAGGTGGAGGATTTTTATATGGCGACCAGCCAGCTCGCGCAGACCACCCTGCGTTCGGTCTTGGGCCAGCATGAACTGGACGAGATGCTGGCGGAACGGGATCGCCTGAATGCGGACGTGCAGAATATTCTCGATCAGCAAACGGACGCATGGGGTATCAAGGTCAGCAATGTGGAAATCAAACATGTTGATCTGGATGAGAGCATGATACGTGCCATTGCAAAACAGGCCGAAGCGGAACGTACACGGCGTGCCAAGGTGATCCACGCGGAAGGGGAAATGCAGGCGTCTGAAAAACTGCTGGAAGCAGCGAAGAAACTTTCACAGCAGAACGAGGCAATGCAATTGCGTTACCTGCAGACGCTCACGGAAATTGCGGGGGAACGATCCAATACCATCGTTTTTCCCTTGCCCTTGGATCTGGTTAAAAGCCTGATCAGTAAAACGGGGCAGAGTTGACAGCGTATCGGTGGCGTTTGATTTGGTTAATAAGGAGGTTGCGGTATGCGGAGAATAACAGGAATCCTGCTTTGCTTGCTTGTCAGTTCCATCGGCTGGGCCGATCCCCCGGCAGGTTATCCGTTTGTGGCATATGACGAAGGACTGCGTCTGGCACGGCAACAGAATAAAAAGATCTTTCTGTATTTCGGTCGCTATGGTTGCGGCTACTGCGGAAAAACCAACGTTGAAACCTTTTCCAATCGCGATTTGCGCAAGCTTTATATTAAACATTATATATTGGTATATGTTGATGCCGAGAGCGGTCGCCGTCTTACCCTGCCGGAGGGTGAGCGTATTACGGAAATGGAACTGGGAGCGCGCTTGAACGTATTTTCCTCGCCGGTATTTCTTTATCTGGAACCAAGCGGTGAAATCATTCTCAGGGCGCCCGGCTATAAAACCGTCAAGGACTTCGAGGATTTCGACCGGTACGTGCAGGGCGGTTATTACCGCAACCAATCGATTAACGAATTTCTTGCAGGAAAGTCATGAGAGCGGTCGCCATCCTCCTCGGTTACCTTGTGGCCAGCGCGGTTTTTGCGGCAGACTGGCAGTTTCAGAAACCGCTGGTTGTTACCGCGGCATCGCGCGGGGTTTTTTGTCATCTGGACGCCAGCGGGCGCAAATCACTGGCGGTCTCTGACGATACCGTGGCTATCGTATGGGAGGACAATCGCAGCGGCAGTGCGCAGATTTATGCCGCGTTCAAGAAGATCGACGCCGATGGTTTTACGCCGCCGTTGCGCATCAGTGATGCGGGGCCGGCATATGAGCCCGCGGTCGCGGCGTTGCCGCATGGCCGCTTCGTGGCAGGTTGGGAAGCAAACGGACGTGTCTGGTCAAGGCTGATCAGTCCGACGGAAAAAGGGCCGGTCACTGCACTTTCGTCCCATCCCGCCCAGCAGCTGACGCTGGCCAGAGCGGCGACGGAGGGAAAAGTGGTCGCAGCGTGGGCGCAGCGGCGGGACAAATGGTTTCAGATCATGACTGCCGGCCTGACGGTGCAAAACGGCGTGGTCGTTCCCCGCGCGGCGCGTCTGGTGGACGATGAGCCACCCCGGGATCATCAGTTTTATCCGGCGATTGCAGAAAGCCGTGCAGGAGTGGTAGTGGCATGGGAGGACCGCCGTCAGGGTGCGACACGGATCATGACTGCGTTTGCGCCGCCGGCAGGCGGCTTCGGACCGCCCCGGGTGCTGAATGATTTTCGTGCCTCACGTATTGCCAGATTCGGTAATGGGACTGGCGCAATGCGGGTGGTGTTGGCGACCGATGGCCAGGCAAACGTTACTGCCGCATGGCTCGACAAGCGGGATTTTGAGGGGGGTTATGACGTCTATGCCGCAGTCAGTGAAGATGGGGGAAAAACTTTCGCTGCTGATGAAATCGTGCAGGACATGCTGGGGGAAAACACACCGCAGTGGCATGCGGCTGTGGCAATGAGCCGGCAAGGGAATATTGTCGTCGCCTGGGATGACAGCCGGGAGGGAAGCAAGGATGTATGGTTCAGCACGCGTGAGGAGAGCTGGAGTGACGACAACACCTTCCCCGCCATGGAGGATGGCCGCAGTGAGGCTCATCCGGTGTTGGCGTACGATGATCATGGCCGTTTGCATGCTGCATGGCTGGAGTTACGGCAAGGCGCATCCGTGATCCGCTATGTGCAGGGTATGCAACGGTTTACCCCGCCATAAGCCTGACGTGTCATGTGCTATTCCGGCTTGAGCGTTATCCTCATGCCGCGGCAGGAAAATGCAATGTTGCGTGCAATACGTTTCACAGAATCTTTTGCGGCTAACAGCGCTTGCGTGCCAGAGTAAGACCATCACCGATCGGCAGCAGACTGATATCCACCCGCTGATCAAGGTGGAGTTTTTTGTTTAAGCTCCGTATTGCCACAGTGTCATCGTCCTGTATGTTGTCGTCTGCCACCCTGCCGCTCCAAAGAGTGTTATCGATGGCAAGCAGGCCTCCTGCTCGTAACAGTTGCAAACAGAGTTCGTAATAGGTGTCGTAGCCGGCTTTGTCCGCATCGATAAAGGCAAAATCGAACTGTTCCGCCCCGCCGTCGGCGAGCAATTGCTTGAGTGTGTTTACCGCACGCCCCAGCCGCAATTCAATCTTGTCGGCCACACCGGCAGTCTGCCAATAGCGTTGTGCCGTATCGGTCCACGCGGGATTGATATCACATGCAACGAGTTTTCCCTCCGGAGGCAATGCCAGGGCGATACACAGACTGCTGTATCCGGTGAATACGCCGATTTCAATGGCCTGCCGCGCACCGCTCAACTGGAGTAATAGCTGCATGAATTGTCCCTGTTCGGGGGAAATCTGCATTTGTGCGTTTTCCAGACCGGCGGTTTCGGCGCGCAGTTTTTCAAGTATCCCCGCTTCACGCAGGGAGACGGCCTGCAGGTAGGTATACAGCTTTTCATCCAGGTTCAAAGTTTGGGTGGACATGAGTTATTTCCGTTCCTGTCAGAGGTTACAGAGTAAGCGATTAGAGGCATAATCAAATATCGGAAGCCGTAAAACAAGATCCGCACGGGTATAGATGGCAATACTCTGGCAAAAAAATATCAAGGGTGTTCAATATGAGGTGCGCACTGCCGGGCGCAGTCGCCGCTTGTACACCGATGGCGTGTTTCACAGCCAGTACCATCCCGCACGGGGCTGGGCCGGCGGGGTATGGGATCTGTTGATGCTGCCAGCGTTTTTCTATCCGCCCCGGCAGATACGGCGTGTGCTGGTGCTGGGGGTGGGCGGTGGCGCGGTGATTCAGCAGTTACATCGTTTCGTAAAGCCGGAACTCATCATCGGGGTGGAACTGAATCCGGTTCACCTGCAGGTGGCGCGGCGTTTTTTCGGTATAAACAAAAGAATCGCGCAGTTGGTTCACGCCGATGCGCTCGCCTGGCTGAAAGAATATGAGGGTCCCCCGTTTGATCTGATCGTGGAGGATCTGTTTACGGAAAGGAATGGCGAACCGGTGCGGGTGGTGCAGGCCGGTGGCCGCTGGCTTGATACCCTCAGCAGGAATTTGACCAGGGAGGGTATGCTGGTGATGAATTTTATTGGTGCGCATGATTTGCGTAACAGCGCCTGTTGCAGGCAGGTGCGGGCTGCAAAAAAATTCAAAGCAGCATTTCAACTCAGTTTGCCGGTTTACGAGAATGCGGTGGGGGCTTTTCTGAAAACTGCATCCACCAGCCGCATCCTGCGCAAACACCTTGCCACCACCGAAGGCTTGCCCATGAATGAAATTGATTTTCGTATACGGCGCTTAACCTTCTGCCGGGAGTGAAACGCGTGGGCGATAAGCCGTTTCCTCGGCAAAAATCAGCGCATTGCCTCCAGCTCCTCACTTTTGAGTAACCAGTTTTCTTCTGTCTGTTTGAGTTGCCTGAGCACTTCCGTCTGCTCGAGCAAGAGTGCATTCAGCTGTTGTTTCCGGTTTTCGGCATAAATATCCGGATCGGCCAATCGCTGTTGCAGTTCCATCTTTTGCCGCTCCAGTGTAGTGAGTGCTTTTTCCAGTTGTTGCACCTCCTTACGCAACGGCTGCAGGCGCTGGCGTTTTTCCGCCGCGTCACGGCGTTGTTGTTTGCGGGCAGCGGCAGTATGTTCGGTGTCTGCGGCGGCATGCATGTTTTCCTGCCCTTTTTCATGCTGCCGCAGATAGTCGCGGTAATCCTCCAGATCCCCGTCGAATGCCGTCACCTTGCCGTCATGCACCAGATAAAACTGATCCGTCACACTGCGTAACAGGTGCCGATCATGGGAGACGATCACCATTGCACCCTGGTATTCCTGCAGGGCGAGCGACAGCGCCAGACGCATTTCAACGTCCAGGTGGTTGGTCGGTTCGTCGAGTAACAGCAGATTGGGCCGTTGGTAAACCAGCAAGGCCAGTACCAGGCGCGCTTTCTCGCCGCCGGAAAAGGGGGCGACCGCCGCCGTTGCCTGCTCACCCTGAAAACCGAAGTTTCCAAGAAAGTCCCGCAGACTTTGCTCGCTTGCAGCGGGGTCGAGTCTTTGGATATGAGTGAGGGGTGATTCATCGTGGCGCAGCTGTTCCAGCTGGTGCTGGGCAAAATAGCCGGTTTTGATATATTTTGATGTTTCGAGTTTGCCGGAGAGGGGAGCCAGTTCACCTGCAAGTAGCTTGATCAGCGTGGATTTACCCGCGCCGTTCGGACCCAGCAGGCCAAAGCGGTTGCCGGGGCGCAGATCCAGGCTGACGTGGTTGATGATCGGGGTTGTCTCGTAACCTGCCGCGACCTCGTCCAGTTGCAGCAGCGTGTGAGGCAGTTTCTGCGGCGGTGGAAAGTCGAAGTGGAAAGGTGAGTCGACATGTGCCGGTGCGATGCGTCTCATTTTTTCCAGCGTCTTCAGCCGGCTTTGCGCCTGTTTGGCTTTGCTTGCCTTGGCACGGAATCGATCCACAAAGGCCTGTATGTGAGAGATTTCCCGTTGCTGCCTCTCGTATGCGGCTTGTTGCTGTGCCAGGCGTTCTGCGCAGCGGTTTTCAAATTCGGAATAGTTGCCGTTATAGATCTGAATTTTTGCCTGTTCGATATGGACAATCCGCTTTACCACCCGGTCGAGAAAATCACGGTCATGTGAAATCAATAACAGGGTGCCGCCGTATTGGCGTAACCACTCTTCCAGCCAGAGCACCGCATCCAGATCCAGGTGGTTGGTCGGCTCATCCAGCAGCAGAATATCCGAGCGGCACATCAGTGCCTGCGCCAGATTGAGTCGCATACGCCAGCCGCCGGAGAAGCTCTTTACCGGCACCGCCAGTTGTTCCTGGCTGAAACCAAGACCATGCAGCAACCTGGCTGCACGCGCCGGTGCGGTATAGCCGTCGATGGCGTCGATGCGGGCATGCAGACCGGCCAGTTGACTGCCATCGTTATGCCGTTCGGCTGCGGCAAGGCGGGCTTGCAGCTGACGCAGTTCCTGATCACCATCCAGCACATAATCGAGCGCCGCGGTCGCCACCGCAGGGGTTTGCTGGGCAACGTGGGCGATATTCACTCCCGGTGGCAGGCTGAGATCACCCGTATCGGCATGCAGCTCGCCGCGAATGAGTGAAAACAGGCTGGATTTGCCACAGCCGTTGGCGCCGGTAATGCCAACCTTGTCGCCCGCATGGATGGTAAAGGAGGCCTGCTCGAACAGCAGCCGGGGTCCGCGCCGCAAGCCTAAATCTGTAAATCTCAACATAGCGGTTATTGTAGCAATTAAGCAGGCCGCTGTAGTCTGCCGGGACGATGCGTTGCCTGCCGGCCAATGTGATAAACTGGGTTATTATTCTCAGGATAAGAACAACACAAGGGAGAGGCACCAGATGAGTGAGCAGCATTCCAATCAGCCAGCTGATGCAAATTTCAGACAGACCGGCAGCATTGCGCCGCTGGTCGTGCCGGCCGGGCACGGTATCGGCTGGTTTGCCGATGCCTTTGCCTTATTCAAGCGGTCACCGGGTATTTGGATGCTGAATAGCGTGATTTTTTTTATAGTCATTATCCTGATCAACATGGTGCCACTGTTGTCCATCGTGGCGAGCATTTTACTGCCGGTATTTGTCGCCGGTATGATTCTGGGTTGCCGTGATCTGGATGAAGGGAAGGAACTGGAGGTGGCGCACGTTTTTGCCGGCTTTCAGACACGAACCGCCCCCCTCATCGCTCTGGGAGCGGTGAATATGCTGTTTTCCATACTCATGATGATAATCATGATGGTGGGTGTGTTTGGCGCCGGCTCCATGGACATGATGCACATGGATTTTACCGGCGTTACGGATACCGCCTCCATGGCGATGATGACATTGCCGTACCTCATCGTCATGCTGCTGGCAATCCCGATTGCGATGCTGTTCTGGTTCGCTCCGGCAATCATCGTGCTGAATGAGAATATCGGAGTGCTGCAGGCGATGAAATTGAGCTTTACCGGTTGCCTGATAAATATGCTGCCGTTTTTACTCTATGGCCTGCTTGGTCTGTTGCTGATGGTTGCCGCCACCATCCCGCTTGCACTCGGTTGGCTGGTGTTGGGGCCGGTTCTGTTCGGGACGATTTATGTAAGCTACAAAGATATCTATCTAAAATAAGCGTTCCGAATACCAGATCATTTAGTATTATTGCCAGATTCAAGTATCACATCAGGACCAGAGGTCTTTTATATGACACGCTGTAAATACCGTCGTTCCCGCACATCCATGTGCTCCACGACACTTGTACATCCTGTACATCGTCCAGGTAAGCTCGACAGCCGCATCTGACCGCCAGGGATGGCGGAAATGCATAAGGATTGTCGGGAACAATCCATGCCCTGCGGCTGACGGTCATATAAAAGACCTCTGGTCCTGATGCTCCGTTTCCCAAGTGTACTGGTGTTCGGAACACCTATTTAGATTAATCCGACTGCTCCGTCATACCCTTATAGTCAAAACCATTGTCCAGCAGGATTTTTTTAACAAATGCCTTGCTGAGAGTTGTTGATGAGTCTGTTGTTACCAACAGCACCCCGTCCGTATCCACCTCAAAATCCTTTACGCCTTTCATTCGTAAAAATTTCTGCTCCAGATCATAGGCGCAATAGTCGCAGTCAAGTGCATTGGTGTGGATAGCATAGATTTTGCCATCCGCCTAGGTGTTTGCCGAGGCAATGCCGCCAAGCAGGAATATCAAATATTTCAATCGTGCCATTTTTCAGCTCGCTCTGATTTAGTGGCGTTTTTTTTCGGTCACTTTGAACAGGGCTGCGCGCGCTCCTGTCAGATCAATAGGTTACTTCCAGAGCCAGCGCCTGTTCTTTCTCATCAAATGTCTTCCCGGATTCTACCGCGGCTGCGACGGTAATGCCGTCTTTGAGCAAAATATGTGGATCCCCCCCCACAAGGTCGGGGCAAGGTCCGGCACCTGTTTGCAGAGGAGACTCATCCATAAACCGGAGATGAGCACCGCACAGCTGAATAACGCTCATATCGAACGCGATGCCAGCCGTTTCTTTGCTATTCTGAATCCAGCTGCCAGTTCAATATTTTGTCTTACGTTATTTCGATGTAATCAAGCCTGCGGGATGGAGTCAACTCCAGGTCGAGCCCTGCTACAAACGATCCCGCGAATAAAATGGCATGGAATGTAACGGGCGTTTTCATAAGATAATAAAACCAGGACAAACGGCTTACCCGTCAGCCAGGGGTTTTGGTAAAGTCAAAAATCATATAAATAATCCTGAAGAATCAATGAGGAAAATAGAACAGGAGTTGCTCCTGCTGAGGTAAGGCATGGTCACGAAAAAGAAAATCCGGAAAAAAGCAAAAAAGAAAACCGCGGCGAAAAAAACCGGCCGCAGGAAAAAAACGGGCAAGTTGGCCCCGAGCAAACAAAAGCGGGGGCTCATCGCCAGTGAAATGGTATTGAGTACCTCTGCGCCGGAGCTGTCTTCCCTGGTTGCGGAAGTGGAGGCGGCAGGCGGGGCGGCAATCGGAGGTTATCGTGAGCCATTGTCCGGTGGCGCGATGTTATTGGCTGCCCTGCCTTTGAAGGCGGTACAGCCAACCCCCTTTCAGCGCGATCTCTCACCGACACACACCAAACGGCTGGCACAAAAAATCGAGGAGAGTGGTGCCTTTCTGGATCCCCTGATTGTGGTGCGCGGGGATGATGGACGTTTGTGGACCCCAAATGGGCGCCATCGGCTGGCTGCCGCCAAAATGTTGGGTTTGCAGCTGATCACCGCACTGGTTTCGCCCGATGAGGCGTTGGCCTACAAGATCCTGGCGCTGAATACCGAAAAGGCACATAACCTCAAGGATCGCAGCCTGGAGGTGATCCGCATGGCGCAGGCATTGGCGGAGATCAAACCGCGGGCAAAAGAGTCGAGCTATGCGAATGAATTCGAGGCGCCGGAACTTCTGACCCTGGGGATCATCTACCAGGCAAACAAACGTTTTGCCGGGGGTGCCTACAGTCCATTTCTGAAGAAGGTCGATCGTTTCAGCGAGCGCGGCCTGAAAGTCAGCCTGCGGCAAAGGGAAAACTATGCGGCGCGTTTGCTGGACATCGAGGTGCAGGTGAAGCGGATTATTGAGGCATTGCAGAAAAGGGGCTTCAAGTCACCCTATTTACGCAGTTATGTGGTTGCGCGTATCAATCCGGTACGTTTCCACCGGGCGAAGAAAGGGGATAGCACGCCACCCATGAGCATGGCGGCGGCGCTTACCCGTATGGCGGCTGCCGCCAGGAAGTTCGACGTGAGTTCGGTCAAGTTTGGCGAACTCGCACTGGTCGCCGCCGTCGCGGAGGAATAGCAGATGCCATGCCGTTACTGGTGCGTGTCAGCTAAATAAGTGTTCCGAATACCAGATCATTTAACATTATTGGCAGATTCTGGTTTCGCATTAGGACCAGAGGTCTTTTACATGACACGCTGTAAATACAGTCGTTCCCGCACATCCATGTGCTCCACGACACTTGTACATCCTGTACATCGTCCAGTAAGCTCGACAGCCGCCTCCCTGCGGCTGACGGTCATGTAAAAGACCTCTGGTCCTAATGCTCCGTTTCCCAAGTGTACTGGTATTCGGAACGCCTATTTAGATGCACTGGTATCCGCAACGCGTATTTAGTCGGCAAATTTCTTCTTTTTTATCAGCCCATGCCAGAATTCGGAGAAGGTTCGTTGCATGCGGGATCGTCCCAGCAGGCCTGCGGCATAGCAAAGCAGAAGAACGCCAAACAGCCACGGCGATTGTTTCAGCAGGTTGGCAAAAAAGTCACTCGAGAGAAAATAGCCGATGATGTCCCAGATCTCCCGTTGGCACAAATCCCTGGGTAACGAAAGATAGACGATATAGAGGGAAGTGAGAATAAATACCCAGCTGCTTGCCTGCCGCAGCAGCACCCATTCTTTTACCCGCTCGAGCAGAGAAGTTTCGTTGCCAAGTTCGGCCGTCATGTCTTCACTGACCGTAGGCCACTGACAGTTCATCTCGTCAGCATCGACGATCTCGAAATCACGTGGCAGGTTGCCGGGTGCATAGCCTTCGGTTCCCTGGATGATACGATTGATGGTGCTGGCATGAATGCGGGGTTTGACTGTAAAGTTTTCGTATTTTTCAAAGATGTTCCGTGGTGAATAGCGGTAATAGACGTTCATCCCGGCGCGGGAGTCATAGAGCTTGTCATTAACGTTTTGCCGGGATTCGTATAGATTTTCATCATGGCTGACAAATTTTATCCCCTGCTTCGCCGCTTTGTGCATCATCCAGTTCAACGCCACCAGGGACATTCCCTGTTTCGGATAACCTCCGCCCACATTGGCATGCACCCCGGAGAACCAGACCTGCTCGATGCGGGTTTTATCGTTGTCGGTTTTTTGTTCCCAAAGAAGCGGATGGAAAGTTTTGCGTTGATCATCAATCGACAACGCGTGGCAGGCGTGTTCAACATCCTTGTCCAAAACATAATCCGGGAATTTGAAGCGGTAGATCAATAAATTGATGGCATCGGCAACGCCCAGCAGGGGAAAGCCAACCGCGCTGACCGTATCCCATACACCGATAAAATGAACCTTGTTCGATACCTCGGCCGGGTTTTGCAGATTTTTTACTGCATATTTTTCTTTAAATGCCTGGATACCGCGGATCGGGTTGCCCCAGTGGATCAGCCAGCCAAACAGCAGGCCCAGAAGCACTTCAAGCGGCGCACGATGCGCATGACGGTATTCACGGTAGGCCAGTTTCACCCGCTTGCGCAGTTCCGTATCACTTGGGCAATTATTGAAGTCGACGATCCCCATTTTGGTGATCAGGCCGGCAAGGGAGCGGACGGTAAAGGCCCCCCGGCTGAAACCGAACAGATAAATTTTGTCACCGGGTTTATAGACTCTCGCCAGTGAGGCGTAGAGTTGCCGCACGTTCCGGCTCAGACCATAACCAAACGCACCGGTGATGAGACGAATAAACTTGATGCTTTCCGTGCCAACGCCATCATCATAAATGGCAACCTGCTTTTGTTCCTGGTGGTGTAAATCAACAGCTTCGAAGAGTTTGAAAACATTGGTGCCGCGATTCTTGATGGTACTGTTACCTGTGCCGTCTGAGCAGATGATGATATTCTTCGCCATGATTCCCTCCCGATTGTTTTTATCCGTTATAAAGGCTTGAGCAGCGGATGCCTTTGATACTAGCAGAACCCCGGGCCGAAAAAAACTGACAGGCTAAATACGTCTTCAAAAGACCTCTGGTCCAGATGCTCCGTTTCCCAAGGGTACTGGTATTCGGAACACTTATTTAGCCGTCCCTGTCCTTTTTTGCCTGCCCTGCCGCCGCCACAGACCACGCAGAAATATTTCAAAAATACAAGTCCTGTCGTGTGTAAAAGCTTTTGTTACACTCACACACCTCGAATGTTACCGATTTGATTAACTGGTTATTGTCTACACCATAATGAATATCCTGAACACTATCGCGGAAGAGTTGAACGTCAAGGCGTCGCAGGTGGAAGCGGCTGTCGGCTTGCTGGATGGGGGCGCAACCGTGCCGTTTATCGCCCGTTATCGCAAGGAGGCGACCGGCGGGCTGGATGACAGTCAGTTGCGCGGCCTGGAAGAGAGGCTGGGCTATTTGCGGGAACTGGAAGAGCGCCGTGCGGTGGTGCTCAGGAGCATCGAGGAGCAGGGCAAACTTTCGCCGGAGCTGCACGAGGCGATTTCGGCAGCCACCAGCAAAACACGGCTGGAGGATCTGTATGCGCCTTACAAGCCGAAGCGGCGCACCAAGGCACAGATTGCACGTGAAGCCGGCCTGGAGCCATTGCTGGACAGCCTGCTGGATGATCCCGCGCAGCGGCCGGAAGAAACGGCCGAAGGTTATCTCAATCAGGAAGCCGGTTTTGCAGACGTGGCGTCCGTGCTGGAAGGGGCGCGGCAGATATTCATGGAGCGGGTTGCCGAGGAAGCCGATCTGCTGGGCAGGTTACGCCAGCTCGTGTGGGAACGGGCGCACATGGTGTCCAGCGTGGTGGCGGGCCAGGAGCAGGCCGGTGCCAAGTTTGCGGATTATTTCGACTACCGTGAGGCGTTGAAAGCCATTCCCTCCCATCGTGCCCTGGCGCTGTTTCGTGGTCGTGCCGAAGGAGTATTGCGGCTCAAGCTGGAGATCCCCGGCCAGGATGATCTGGAATCGGTCAGCGCGATGGGAGTGTGTGACAACCTGATCATCAGCCATTTTGCCCTGCATGATGCCGGTCGTGCCGCCGATGGCTGGCTGCGGGAAAATGCGCGCTGGGCCTGGCGGATCAAGGTGTCGCTGCAACTGGAGACCGAGCTCAACCTGCGGTTGCGGGAACGGGCGGAGGAGGAGGCGATCCGCGTGTTTGGTGACAACCTGCGTGATCTGTTGCTGGCCGCACCGGCAGGACCGCGTGTCACCATGGGGCTCGATCCCGGGCTGCGCACCGGTGTGAAAGTAGTGGTGGTGGATGCCACCGGCAAGCTGGTGGAGCATACCGTGATCTATCCCCATGCGCCCAAAAAGCAATGGGATGCAGCCATCGATACTCTGGCGAAGCTGGCGGCCAGGCACGAGGTGGAACTGATCAGTATCGGTAACGGCACCGCGTCACGCGAGACCGACAAGCTGGCGAAGGAACTCGGCAGGCGTCATCCGGAACTGAAGCTCACCAGTCTGGTGGTGAGCGAGGCAGGTGCATCGATCTATTCGGCATCCGCCAATGCGGCAAGTGAGTTTCCCGATCTCGATGTCTCTTTCCGTGGCGCGGTTTCCATTGCCCGGCGTTTGCAGGACCCTCTGGCGGAACTGGTGAAGATCGAGCCCAAGGCCATCGGTGTCGGGCAGTATCAGCACGATGTCAACCAGCATCAACTGGCACGCAAGCTGGATGCGGTGGTGGAGGATTGCGTCAACGCCGTCGGCGTGGAGGTCAACACTGCTTCTGCTCCCCTGTTGGCGAAGGTGGCCGGCTTGAGTGAATCACTGGCAAACAATGTGATCCGTTACCGTGAAGAAAACGGCGCGTTTACCAATCGAAAACAGCTGTTAAAGGTGCCGCGCCTTGGCCCCCGGGCCTTTGAGCAGGCAGCTGGATTCCTGCGCATCATGAACAGCGATAATCCACTCGATGCCTCTGCCGTGCACCCCGAAGCCTACCCCGTGGTGGAGCGCATTCTGCAGCAGACCCAGAGGGATATCAGGGGGCTGATCGGTGACAGCCGTCTGTTGCAGGGTCTCGCCGCCAATGATTTTACCGATGAAAAATTCGGTGAACCAACGGTGCGCGACATCATCCGCGAACTGGAGAAACCCGGCCGCGATCCGCGCCCCGAATTCAAGACAGCAACCTTCAAGGAAGGGATAGAGCAGCTGAAGGATCTGAAGGTGTCGATGTTGCTGGAAGGGGTAGTCACAAACGTGACCAACTTTGGTGCCTTTGTCGATATCGGCGTGCATCAGGATGGCCTGGTGCATATCTCCAACATGGCGGAGCGTTTCGTCAAGGATCCGCGTGAGGTGGTCAAGGCCGGTGATGTGGTTAAGGTAAAAGTGCTGGAAGTGGATGTTGCGCGCAAACGCATCGGTCTGAGCATGCGCCTGCAGGACAGCGCCGCCGCAACAGCAGCGCAGAAACCAGCAGCCGGTGCAAAGGCAAAAATTGACAAAGCCGGTAGGCGCCAGGGCCGGGATAAACCAAAAACAGCCAATACCGCGATGGCGGCAGCTTTTGCCAAACTGAAACGATAACAACCACGACAGGCGAAGGCAGCAACGAAACAACGGGGTTTACTCTATACTTGTATATTGTGTTGTCTTATTGCCTCTGGACACCGCTATCCGCCGGAGTGACGAAAATAGGGTTGTTCAGCGCGGATATTTCACAAGGATGCAGACAAAGGACACGTTGAAGTGCGGAGTAAAACACTGACGCAGTTTATCCTGGCACACCGGCTTTCGATCATATGTGTCACGCTGGTCCTGGTGTTGCTGTCGGCCTCGGGGATGCGTTATTTGGTGTTCAACGACGACACCCGTATCTGGTTCGGAGAGCGCAATCCGTACCTGAAGGCATACGTGGCGCTGGAGAATACCTATGTCAAAAGTGACAATGTGTATTTTGTGCTGGCGCCGCAGCGGGGAACGGTTTTCAGGCGTGAGGTGCTGGCGGCGGTTGCGGATATCACCCGCGCCTCCTGGCAATTGCCGTTTGCCAACCGCGTGGACTCCATCAACAACTATCAGCATTCCTATTCCCGTGGTGACGAGTTTGTGGTTGAGGATCTGGTGGCTGATGTTGAGCGGCTTTCTGAAAAAGATCTTGCCGCGATCAAACAGGTTGCACTCAACGAGCCGACGCTGCGCAACCGTCTGATATCACCGGTGGGTGATGTCACGGCAGTGAATGTCAACATTATCCGTCCCAGCAAGGATCCCGACGAACTGGCACGTATCACTGCCGCCGCCAACGTGATTGCCGACGATATCCGGCAACGTTATCCCGACATCGATCTTTACCTTAGCGGCACAATCGTATTCGACCATGCCATTGTCGAGGCAACCCGCCATGATATCGAAACCCTGCTGCCACTGATGTTTGGTCTTATGATAGTAGTGATTTACCTGCTGCTGCGTTCACTGCTCGGTACCCTGGCGATCATTCTGGTGATCACGCTGTCAACCCTGAGCGCCATGGGTATTGCGGGGTGGCTGGGTATCAATCTCAATCCGGCATCGGGCAACGCGCCGGTGGTGATCCTCACCCTGGCGATGGCGGACAGTGTCCACATTCTGGTGACGCTGTTTCAGAAAATGCGCGAGGAAATGCCGAAAGAGTCAGCGATTATGGAATCCATGCGGATAAATTTACGCCCGGTGCTGCTCACCAGTATCACCACCGCGATTGGCTTCCTCTCGATGAATTACTCCGATGCGCCACCATTTCATGATCTTGGCAATATCGTCGCCATCGGGGTGATCATCGCCCTGATCCTGTCGGTGTTGTTCCTGCCGGCGTTGATGGCGGTCCTGCCATTGCGGATTGCAAAAAAGAATCCACTGGTCACTCTCAGCTACGATCGTCTTGCCGCTTTCGTGGTGGCAAAGCGGAAGATGCTGCTTACCGGGGCGATCGGATTCTCGCTGTTGTTATCGACGGGCATTAGCCGCATCGAACTGGATGATAACTTTATTGAATATATGGACGAAAGTTTTGCTGCACGGCGTGCGGCCGAATTTATCCAGTCGAGGCTGAGCGGCTTTGATGTGATCGAATATTCACTCGAGGCGGGGGAACCCGGCGGCATCAGTGATCCGCGCTATCTGGCCAGAGTGGAAGAGTTTGCAAACTGGTACCGCCAGCAGAGTGGAGTGGTGCATGTGACCAGCTTTACCGATATCATCAAGCGGCTTAACCGCAACATGCACAATGATGCCGAGGAGTATTACCGTTTGCCGGACAGGCGCGAACTGGCGGCGCAGTATCTGCTGTTATATGAAATGTCGTTACCGTATGGCCTGGATCTCAATAACCGCATCAACGTGGACAAGTCGGCAAGCCGCCTGAGTGTCATCATCCGCGGTAAAAGTTCGCGTGAATTACGCCAGCTGGATCAACGGGCGCAGCAATGGTTACGCAAGCACACCCCGGACTATATGCATACCGCAGGCACCGGCTTGTCGATCATGTTCTCCCATATTTCACGCATCAACATCAATACCATGCTGCTTGCCTCGCTGTTCGCTCTGGTGTTGATTTCCGCGCTGCTGATGCTGGCGTTGCGCAGTGTTAAAATCGGTTTCGCCAGTCTGGTGCCGAACCTGATGCCGGCATTTGCGGCTTTCGGGCTGTGGGGGATTTTCATCGGTCAGGTTGGCCTGGCCGCGGCCGTGATCGTGGCGCTGACACTGGGAATTGTGGTGGATGATACCATCCACTTTATCAGCAATTATCTTGCAGCCAGGCAGCAGGAGCGGCAACCACCGGCAGAAGCGGTGCGCCGCGCCTTCAACCATGTTGCTACTGCTCTCTGGAGTACCACCCTCATCCTGGTGGTGGGATTTGGTGTGCTGGTGTTTTCCGGCTACAAGGTAACTTCTGAAATGGGGCTATTGACCGTGATCACCATCTCGCTGGCCTTGCTGCTGGATTTCCTGCTATTACCGGCATTGCTGGTGGTGATTGAGAGGAAAAAGGCGGTAACGGCTGGAGATTGAAGTCAGGCCTTCAACCGTTTTCATGGTAGTGAACATCGATGATCAGATAGTGTTTCTCCCCTTTGGGTGTCTTCACCCTGACCTCGTCGTGAAGGGACTTTTTTAACAGCGCTCTGGCCAGGGGGGCATCCATACTGATGTACTCCTTACAGGTGTCAAATTCATCGGGGCCGACGATACGGTAACGGACTTTATCGCCTGCGTCATTCTGCAGGGTGACCCAGGCACCGAAGAAGACCTGTTGGCGGTTGTCTGGCGTAGTGGTGACGACCCGTAGTTCCGGCAGGCGCTTTTGCAGATAGCGGATGCGCCAGTCGATGCCGCGCAACTCCTTTTTGCGGTAGATGTACTCGGCATTTTCCGAACGATCCCCTTCCGCTGCGGCGGCGGAAAGGGCCTTGCTGACCTCCGCACGCCGTTTCCACAGTGCCCTGGATTCGTCCTGCAGCATCTGCATGCCTTCTGGTGTGATATACGGTGATTTTTTTGCCGGCGGTGGTCGGTAGCGGCCCATAGTTCACATAAGATGGTTAACCTGAATTTGACCCGATTGTACAGGAAACAAGGCAGCAACAAAAAAGCGGGATAAAATTGGACACAGCGATCCAATCTGTCCAAACCTGTAAATTTCCCTGATGCAGGTTGAGCAGACAGCAGTCAAAACTGTTAGTGTTTTATAATGGAAAACATGGAACTGTTTGATACTCACTGCCATCTCGATGTACCGGAGTTCGACGACGACCGGGAGCAGATCCTTGCGCGTTGCCGAGCGAGCGGCATCGCGCATATCGTGGTTCCGGCAATCACAGCGGGCGGATGGGAGAGGTTGTTGCAATTGTGCCGTAATCAGGCGGGATTGTACCCGGCGCTGGGGTTGCATCCGGTCTTTATCGAACAGCACCGCCAGGCAGATCTGCTGCAGCTGGAGCAAAAACTGGCAAATGAAAAACCGCTCGCCCTGGGTGAAATCGGTCTGGATTTTTTTCTCAGCGGACTGGATCGCGAGCGTCAGCAAAGGTATTTTGAAGCCCAGTTGACCATTGCTCGCCAGGCGGATTTGCCGGTATTGCTGCACGTGCGCAAGGCGCACGACCAGGTCTTGTCCTGTTTGCGGCGCATCACTGTGCCTGGCGGTATCGCGCACGCCTTTAATGGCAGCCTTGAACAGGCCAAACAATATCTTGACCTCGGTTTCAAGCTGGGTTTTGGTGGCACCCTCACATATGCGCGGTCTGCCAAAATTCGCAAACTGGCGCAGCAGTTGCCCGCTGCAGCGATTGTACTGGAAACCGATGCGCCGGATATGGTGGTCGCCAGCCACCGTGGCGAGCGCAACAGTCCTGAGTACCTTACCGATATTTTGTCTGCACTGGCCGAAGTGCGGCAGGAAGATCCGGTGAAGCTCGCAGCCCAAACGACGCGAAATGCGTCTGAGGTGTTGAGGCTGAATAAGTGTTCCGAATACCACTCCACTTAAGCCCCTGATGCGAAACCGGAATCTGTCAATAATGTTAAATGATCCGGTATGCGGAACACTTATTTGGACAATATTTTACAGTCTCTGCTGGGGGAAGGCGTATGCAGATGAGAGGCGGCGGATCGCCCGCCCATGTTTAAAGCCGCTGACATTGTTTTGCATAACAAGCCTGAGGGCGTGCCTGGATAATACAAAATGATTGGGGAAATACTGCTTTGGATCAGATTACGCCTGCATGGGCTTCCGGCCCCAAAGGTTTTCTGTTTAAAATTGCCGTTGGGTTGTTGAGGTAAGCAGTTCAAGCACATGCCGAAGAGTGAATACGACAAACGCTTCGAAGGTTTAAAGCGCCTCTATGGTGCACACAGCTATGCCTGGCTAAGGAAACTGCATGTTGCCGTAGTGGGCATTGGCGGGGTGGGGTCCTGGGCGGTGGAAGCGCTGGCCCGTTCGGGTATCGGCAGTATCACGCTGATCGATTATGATGAGATTGCAGCCAGCAACACCAACAGGCAACTGCACGCCTTGAGCAGTACCTTCGGCATGAAAAAAGTCAGCGTTATGAGTGAACGCATCATTCAGATCAATCCACATTGTCATATTCATGCTGTTGATGACTTTATCAACATGGAAAACCATGAAGCCCTGCTGGCAAAGGGTTACGACTGTGTCATCGATGCGATCGACAGCATCAAGTTCAAGGCAGCCATGATTAATTATTGCCGGCGGCATAAACTGCCGATCATCGCAACCGGTGGTGCCGGTGGCCTGAGTGATCCCACCATGATCAAGGTGGCCGATCTTTCGCGAACCTATAATGATCCGCTGGCAGCAAAGGTACGCAGGCGCCTGCGGGAAAGTTATGGGTTCAGCCGCAACCCGAAGCGCAGCTTTGGAGTCGAATGCGTCTTCTCCAGTCAGCAGCAGGTTTATCCCAAAGCCGATGGCACGGTCAGTCATCAAAAGCCCGGCATTCACGGCATTTCACTCGACTGCCGTTTCGGTTATGGCACTTCAAGCTGTATCACTGCCAGTTTCGGATTTTTTGCGGCCGCCAGGGCGATTGAAAAAATGCTGAAGAAAAAACAGGCCAAAGCATAGCCATGAACAATCGAAAACGGGAGGCGGTGGTGTTTATGCATGGTCTGTGGATGAACGGCATGGAGATGGCGTTGTTGCGCCGGCGGGTTGCACGTTGCGGTTTCGATATCTATCAATTCCGTTACCCCAGCCTGCGAAAATCACCGCGGGAAAACGCGATTGCGTTAAACACCTTCCTGCAGACGGTGCCGGCAGAGGTGATCCATCTGGTGGCGCACAGCCTTGGCGGCATTATTGTGCTGCATCTGTTTGACGCCTTTCCGCAACAAAAGCCGGGCAGGGTGGTGATGATCAGCACGCCGATCCGGGGCAGCGGCATTGCGAAGCAACTCTACAGATCACCGTTGTGGCGACGTTTCCTCGGCCGCTCGATTGAGGGTGGTTTGCTGGGGGATGCGCCACGCTGGCGGAGCGATCGTGAACTTGGCATGCTGGCCGGTACCAAGGGACTTGGCATGGGGCTGGTGGTTACCAGAGGAAAACTGGAAAAACCCAATGACGGAACCGTGGCGTTGTCGTCCACCTGCTCCAGCGGGCTCAAGGCGCACAAGGCGGTTCCCTACAGTCATATCGGTATCCTGTTTGCGTCCCCGGTGGCAAGGGCGGTGTGCCGCTTTTTGCAACACGGAAGTTTTGACTGAATATGTGTCCTGAATGCCTGGGCAAACCGGAATTCTTCCAGGATTCGGAGCCTTGCAGCCAACAGGGAGCGGTATGCAGAACACGTATGCAGGGTAAAGACAGATACCGCTACGCTTCCGGCAAAAGCGGTCTATGCTTGCAGGATGAAAAGAGAAGCAGACAAGCCTGAACAGTGCGCACTCCCTGTTGCTGCTGATTCAAGCGGAATCGATATCATCGAGTTACAGCCTGATCCCGCACCGGCCGATTACCGGGAGGCGATGCGGTTGGCCAATCAGCTGGCGCAGGAAAGGCTGGGCGATTATATGCTGTTGTCCTGGTATGATCGCGATCGAGACTTTGAGTCACCACAACATGCCGCCGAGTGTCATCTGCACAGCGCCGTTCCCGCTTACGTGGATTATGGTATCCACCATGGGGCCACCCTCAAGATCGACATCGATAACGGCAGGTTTGTGTTTTTTTACTTAGCGGTCACTTTCTGATTGCAGCTCCTGCAGCAGGGCATCCACCTCCGCTTCATCCACGTCCGTCCAGTTTTCATAGGCATCGGCCACGGCAAAGCGCAAGCCGCTACGAATGTTGGCGCAATACAGCGCCTCGACCTCCCTGGCGATGCTTTTTACCGCATGGGCATGGCCGGTGGGCACCGCCACGATGATCCGCCCGGCCCCTGCTTTTTTCACCGCGGAGATGGCCGCCCGCAGGGTGGAGCCTGCTGCCAGGCCGTCATCGATCAGGATCACCGCCCGGCCACGCAGTTCCGGCATCGGCCGGTCACCGCGGAAACGGCGTACCCTCTGCTCCACTTTGGCGCGGGCCCGGGCGATGCCTTCCTCCACAGTCGCCGGACTGAGACCGTAATGTGCCACGTACTCCTGGTTGATCCACACGTTGCCATCAAAGGCGACAGCACCGTAGCCGGCCTCCGTCGTCCAGGGCAACAGCACTTTGCTCGCCACTGCCACATCCAGCGGCAGTTGCAGCCGCCGCGCGACTTCGGCCGCCACCGGAACCCCTCCGGCAGGAATGCCCAGCACAATGGCGTCACTGCCACGGAATTCCTCCAGCATTTCCGCCAGGATCTCACCGGCGTGAGTGCGGTTCCGAAACACGCGGGTGGTGTCACGCAAATCACTGCGTTCGATAATCATTGGGTGCTGATCTGTCATCGTCGAAAGTGATGCTGTTAACCGTGTGGAACAGGCAGGCAGCAAAAAAACATATTACAGTTATGGATATGGTGCCGCTGGCAAGCGGTTTCAATGCAGCGGGGAGCGGACGGGAAGGGGGAAAGCAGGGGCATGGCGCTGCGCGCGCCATGCCCTGACAACGTGATTATTGGGGTGATTCAGCCTGTGAGAGGAAAGGTTTGCTGAAAGCACAGATATACCAGAAGAAGGCAATATAGAGCAGGCTGCCCATGGCATACCGGCCGAGAACGGCATCCGCCGCATGTTGCGCCTGGTAATTGCTGTACTCGCCGGTCACCATAAAATAGATACTGAGAACAAAAACACCAAAGCCGAGCAGCATATTGGCGCGGAAAAAGCGGCGGAGGAAGGTGCCCCTGGATTTCAGATCAAAGCTCATTCTGGATCCCTCAAGATAACAATTTGATGAAAATCAGTATTTTATGAATTACTGAATAAATTGGTATGATCCAGATCAAAAGGCAGGCGGTCAAAAAACCGAATAAAAACCCGGATTTATCATGAAAAGAATAATTCAATCATTTTCAAACAGATATGGACGTCCTGCCAATGGGCAGGTAAGCTAAATAGGCGTTCAGAATACCAATACACTTGGGAAACGGAGCATCAGAACCAGAGGTCTTTTGCATGACCGTCAGCCGCAGGGAGGCGGCTGCCGAGCTTACAGGGAGGTATTTACAGCGTGTCATGTAAAAGACCTCTGGTTCTGATGCGAAACCAGAATCTGCCAATAATGTTAAATGATCTGGTATTCGGAACACTTACTTTAGGCGCCCCTCAAATCAGTTGGTTATCACCACAGTGACTTGTGGTAAATTAACCCGGGCAGAGTGAAAAACACGCCCGCTGCAAATACGATTGCGCCCGTAGCTCAGCTGGATAGAGCGCTGCCCTCCGGAGGCAGAGGTCAGAGGTTCGAATCCTCTCGGGCGCGCCATTTTTCTTGTAAATCAATATGTTGCCACTGACTTGCCTTCTGATTTTCGTCCATTTCCAAAGTGAGGAGACCAGCATCATGCCACCTGTTTCCAGGCTTGTCGATGTATCGCCGCAAATGCCCGGGGTGTCATCATATTCAGAGCACCATGCGGCCGACTCGTGTTGTATTCCTCTAGCCACTTTTCAGTAACACGACGTGCCTCTGCGACAGAATAAAATTCCCAGCAATCCGGACAACCATCGCGGAATGGCAGCATTAAAACTTTCATTCGTGCCATTCTGCCAGGGACTGCCCGGGTCAATGTAATGCACATCGACATACTTTTGCTTTAGCCAATCTTGTACTCGCCTGGCAACAAACTCAGGTCCGTTATCTGATTTAATACCGGTGGGTGCACCGTACAGGTCAAACAGATATGCCAGACACTGGATAACCGTTGATGAGGTGATAGAACGTTGCACCTCGTTCATCAGCCCTTCCTTGGTAAATTCATCCACCACTTTTAAGTACTACAGGGTACGGCAATCGCTTGGCTGGTCAAACACGAAGTCATAGCTCCAGACATGTTTCGGGTATTTCGCCTTCTGCAGCGTGGTCGTGCTTTGCCCCAACAGCCGCTTTTTGTGCTGTTTTTCCGTACTCGCAGCCCCTCGTATTTACGAATCAAGCGTACCGTCTCGCGGCTAACCCGCCAACCGGCCGTCACCAGTAACGTATGGACCTTGTGATAACCAAACCGCACGTATTGATGGGGCAATCGGATAATCCCGGCAGTGAGTTCAATCTGTCTGGCCTGATCGGGTTGACTGTGATGAGTACTGCGTGGCAGGATCATTACACGATATGCATGTCGCTCGCTCACACCATACTCACTTATCAGGTACTCCGTCATCGTGCGCCGCACCGCCAGGCTCACCATTTTTTTGCATTTATATCCCGTAACATCCGGTTGTCCAGGGTCAGGTCCGCCACGATCTTCTTTAGCTCGGCATTCTCCCGTTCCAGGTCTTTTAAGCGACGTACCTCCGAGGTCTCCATGCCCCCGTACTTCTGCCGCTAGCAGTAGAAGCTTTGCCCCGATACGTTGTACTTGCGGATAATCGCCCGCACGTTGCCGACTGCTTCGGCTTCCTTGACTATTTCTTCTTCTTTGAATCACTTTGCCATTGTTTCCTCCAGTTGCTTAAGTCTAACATTTCAACTGGACGAAAATCTTGGGCCGGTCAACAGTTCTAAAGTATAATTTCCAACGTTTCTTTCAGCGTAAATCACAAGCGGTAAATCGCCCACTGTTTACGCCAAGAGGAACGCCAGAAATTCTACTTTAGAACTATCTACTTGACGGAAAGTTTACGCAGGTTCTTTGGTTGATTGTTGCTCCCTGTTCTGAAAATAAGAATATGCTACAGGATCAAAAAGATGACATGAACAAATATTACTAGTTGGCAGCACTATTTCAAAATCACCATTTTCAAGATGATTTAAATCTACTATAGATTCATCTACTTTGCTTAGTACAGCATGGTAACTTGTAGTAAAAACCACTTCTTGTGTATCGGCATCTCTGTAGCCACTTAACAAAGGAAGTATACGCACAGATTTTCTTTCCTGAATTGGATTTGGGACTCGGACTGCCCAGCCTACATAGACTTTTCCCGAGTCAAGTGTAAATAGAATGGGAATACTCTTATAAACCGAGCGGGCCATCAACTTTTCAAAATCATTATTTCGAATAGCAAGATCCAGATTAAATGTTTCCCACTTCAAAACCATCGCCTGAAAAAGGTAATAAACGTACTTTACTGATACCGATAATATTCGGGGGATTCTAAATCGTTCAGAAAGCCATCGAGCATAGTCTTGAACCTTATACCCCATAAATAGATAACGAGGTAAATTTAAAGTATGAGCTAATACTGGCCCCAGAACCACTGTCATGGACAATATAGCTATTTTAGAAATGGCGCTCCATAATTCTTGTGTCTCACTATAACTAAGTGATGCGCCTATAAATCTAAGGAAGTCTTGATAGAATGAAGTATTAACAAAAAGATATATATGTATAATGCTTGAGATTATTAGTATAAAAACAGCATAAAAAACTGCCCTAAAATAAAGTCTATGCCCGTCTTCTCTATACGTTATATATCTAGATACATTCCATATACTAGAAAATGCATAGCCTCCTACCAATGGCAATAGTAGTAAAGGTGTTAATTCCATTTAAACGAAAATTATATCAACAATATTTGTTAATATTTTTCAGCTTGATACTTTGTGCAGCTCGTATTTGTTTCTGTGCCTTAGCAGTTTTCAATATTTCGGAAGCGCGAACGTGCAATACTCCAGCACCACTAATTTCATATTGAGCAGTCGATTGAGAGGTAGTTCCATGTGATTTATTGTTCATTAGAAACTCTCCTTACTATCATTTTTTGTTAAGATTGACCTAAAGTTAGAAATGTTAAAGTTATCTAAAACCCCGTCTCTTAGTATATATAGCAGGTTGTAAGTAAAAATGTATTTATTGAGTAGATTAATCCCATAAGCGAGGGATAAGATTTAAATCAGTTAATCTATAAGTTAAGGCTTGCTCGCTAACATTAAATTTATTTGCAAGGCTTAGAATGGTGAGATCATCTGAAAGATCGATATCATCACCAACTTCAGCTACAGCTTCTTTCATCATAAATCGAGGCATTAATAATTCAGCTGCAAATCGATTGGCTTCAATTTCCATTCGA
Organism: Chromatiales bacterium; assembly: GCA_027032075.1. Taxonomy (GTDB): domain Bacteria; phylum Pseudomonadota; class Gammaproteobacteria; order UBA6429; family Thiohalophilaceae; genus JAJRYG01. The sequence continues at coordinate 110,108 of JALVOC010000098.1, forward strand.
ATTGTTCCTTCACTAGCAGATTGACCTCGATGAAATACTTTCTTGTCAATAAAGACATTCTCATTTTTGTCATCATTGGCATGTAAAAAATAGTGCCCAAGTTCGTGAGCTATAGTAAATCGTTGACGATTAATATGATGTGTAGAGTTTACAGCTATAGTTCCCCTATTGTTTTTAACAATAAGAAATCCCGATAAATCATCTTCTAATTCAGCAAAATTGATTTGAATGTTATTGGATTCAGCAATCTTTTCTACATTGACAGAAGGTTTAGAAATTTCATTATTAGCAAGAATTTTTTCGACGATTTTACGAATTTCTACGCGTGAATATGTCATTACAGTCTCCATATAGGGCTGCTATGTTTTATTTATAGTTGATTGTTTTAAGATTTCTATAAGTTCTGCAGTTTCTTTTGACACTGAAACTGCTTCATTAGTTGCAGTTGAAATAACAATATTTTCTGGTGCCTCTGGTAATTCATTAGCTACAGATTGAGGATCTGGAAGTATTTCGTCAATAGATAATCGAAATCTGAGACAGAATCGGTAAAGTATATGCAGGGGTAATTTTTGCGTCCCCTGTTCAATATTGGTAATAGAGGTTCTGGTTAGATTGAGGATCTTGGCTAATTCGGCTTGGGTCAATTTCTCTGATCGACGTATTTCCCGAATCGTTTTACCAATCAAGCGATAAAGCTTTGTTTCATTAACTAGATTCATCGCAGTTCCCCTTAGCTGGTTAAGTAAAGCATAAATCCATGCCTACGTCAAGATATCAAACATGGTGGCGGAATAAAAATGTCAGTGTTATTGACCTTTTAATCAGGATAATATTTGCTATAATGATCGATATGTTGACATGGTAGGGCGTTGTTAATAATGTCCCTCCTTAGATAGGGCATTTAATAGCATAAGAATGAACCGGAAAATAATTACCGTGGGGAACCACGGGGGAGGAAGAGTATGGGTCCATAAGTAAAAAAGGCAGACCGTGGGGGCCTGCCTTCAGGATAAGTACAGAAGCACTTACCACTTTAGCGAGTATCAAGTGTAGCTCTATACCCGTTCTGGGACAAGCCCTCCCGTCAAAGTTTGAATTCTGGAGCCGTTGCGATGCATCGGCAGAGACAACTTTTGCATAGGGTATTATCCATGAAAACGGTTAAAATTTACGTAAGCAATCAAGCAATTGAAATCACCCCCGGCGTCGTTCTTGGCGCTGACCTCCATGAGCTTGTCGGTATTACATCACCTCAGCAGTTGGTAATTTCACGTTCAGAGGGCATAGATGTGCCGATCAGCCCTAGTGATTACGTCATCATTGAAGGGGGTGAAAAATTTGCGTTTGGCAAGGGTGAGCCACCTTTAGAGGACAATCCTTGCTTGCGCAAGGGAATCAAGTTTTCTCTGAACGGGGAAAAATTTACTGGCGAGAGTACGCTTGATAAACCGAAGCTGACGGGTGCCGAGTTAAAGGCACTGGACACGAATAGCCATCAAACAGATGGCTTATTCGTAGAAATTAAAGATCTTGCTGATGAGCGCATTCAGGATGATTGGCGTATCTTGGTGCAGGATAAGGATAAATTTATCACTGTCCCCTGCGGAAATGTGGGCGAGAAGGCACCCCCTGTTATACGGACTTTTGATGAGCAGTTGGAAGAAGTTAATAAACACTACTCACAAGTAGATGTGACTGTATGTGGACAGGTCAGGCTTGTTATCATCAGGGACATTGTATTGCCAGAAGGTTGGAACCAGAAAACGGTCGATTTGATGATACAGGTTCCTGATTATTACCCACCAACAGCTCTCGACATGTTCTGGGTTACTCCTCATCTTCACTTATCTGGCGGGGCATTGCCGGAGCGTGGTGATCAATATGAGATCCATGCAGGTATTAAGTGGCAACGTTTCTCATGGCACTACATGAGAAACAGGTGGAATCCGGTGCGGGATTCACTACTATCTCATCTGCGATTTTGCATCAATCGACTGAATCAACTGAAATAAGGGGGTTAGAAATGGGCACTAAGCTTCGGCTAACCCCTAAATTATTCAGGGACATGCAGAATTGCTTAGGCCAGGATGCAGCAGTGGAGCAAGGATGCTTCCTGCTGTGTTCAGAGGCTAAAGCAGTTGATGAACACATTTTAATTGCGAACGAGTTCATCCGGCTCTCTCCAAGCGATTTGTTGGTGCAGGAATTTGATCAGCTATCAGTTGCGCCTGGAGTGATGCTGCGAATAGCCCGTATGGCACAGCAGAAAAATACTGGGATTTGTTTTGTGCATACACATCCAATGTCCAGGGGAGAAGTAAGTTTCTCTAGGGCTGATGATATTGGGAACGCTCAAACATTTGGTTTTTTTAACCGCATGCTGCCAAAGGCTACAAATTCAGCTCTGGTTTTTAGTGGCGATATGATGATTGTCGCTGGACGTGTCTATCATGATCCTTGTAAGTACGAGCAGATTAGGGCTGTAACTATTGCTGGATATACGCGTTCGCTTACTACGATGGATTGCCATAATTTAAGTGAGGTGTATTGATATGGATACATTTAATCGACAGGCACTGTTATTGGGAGAGGAAGGTCAGCAGATTCTTTCTGGGCTGACAGGTGTTATCGTTGGTTCAGGTGGTATTAGCTCAATAGCGGCAATTGAACTTGCTCATTGTGGTATTGGACGATTGATTTTGGTGGATAGTGATGTAATGGAAGAATCAAATCGACCCAGGATCATAGGATCCAGACCATCCGATGTTAATAATATGGTCGCCAAGGTTGAGGTAGTAAGGCGATATATTAATGATTCAATGCCTGAGTGTGATGTTCAGGCTTATCAGAGGGATATAGAAGATACATCAATACGTGAAGAGATCATTGGCGCGGACTTTATTGTAGTTGGAACTGATAATGCTACAAGCCGTGCTTATGTCAATGAGATTTGTCATCGATATTATGTACCGGTTCTTGATTTGGGTGTTGAATTTGTAGCTCCGGATGGCCAAATTCATAACGATGTTGGAAAAATAAACTTGATGTTGCCTGGAACTCCCTGCCTTTGGTGTACAGGTCATATTTCAGGTGAATTGCTCGCGGCAGAGGCATTGCCAAGGGATGAGGCAAGAAAGAGAGCTGAGGAAGGTTATTTTCGTGATGTCCATATTCGTCAGCCCTCTATGATGCCCTTCAACGGTGAAATAGCTTCTCGTGGTGTTCAGTTGCTAATTCTCCTTTTTACTGGATTGGTGGATGTCGATGTGGAGCTTTTTGAGCAACGAAGTTTCCTTGGCATAAATGGCCGAAAACCCATACAACTGGTGAGAAAACGTTACATTAATGATTGCCCGTTTTGCTCGCCACTGGGGAGTGTGCTAGGAGCAGGTGACGGAACTCCCTACATAATTGCCAGCAAGCTATGAAAGCATATTGACACCCTGTAGGCTTGGGTAGACGGACATCCCAGAAGTCACCCTTGACCGGCCCAAGATTTTCCTCCAGTTGCTTAAGTCTAACATTTCAACTGGACGAAAATCTTGGGCCGGTCAGGAGCTTCAGCTCGATTCCCTGGCTAAGCAGAAGGGGAATGTACTCCCTGTCGATGGTGACATAGGTGATACCCATAGCTTGCTCTGCTGAATGATTGTTACAGTAACCGTAGGCTAACAGTCACCAAATGGCAACGATTATACATTTATATAATTTTCAAATTGTGCCCATAAGAAGCGGTCTTGAACGTTATAATACGTCGTGTGCGGGGTCGCCAAATTGTAAAAATAACACCAATTAACAACTAGTTATGTTGTTTTGGTCAAATAAAGACCGTATACCATGTTGCCCTCCGGAGGTCAGAGGTTCGAATCCTCTCGGGCGCGCCATTTCGACTTTTTTAGCAAAAGTATCGCGCCCACCCCTCGGATTTCCAGACAAAAGGAAGTCTTTTCCCGCGTCGTGATTGACGCCCAACTCAAGGACGTCGGCTGGGATTTGACTGAGGGGACGAGCGTCCGCTACTTACGGGTAGCGGTTGCCCGGCTTTCAGCGGCGCCTGCCCTTGTGACCCCTGGCACGCGATTCCTCGAACTTGACGCGCAAAAGGCTGCCCTCGAACGACTTGCCGTTCAGGCCGGCAATGGCAGCGCGGGCTTCATGGCCTTCCAT
>JALVOC010000099.1 GCA_027032075.1 Chromatiales bacterium
TGTCCACAGGCCTCGGCTATTGCCCACAACACGGAAGTAGTTGTAATGACCTCGTACTTTCCGCTTCAGGGTCTTGAGCAAGACCGGCAGGCGTTTGTGCCGATTGACTTTTAGCCACTCTTTGCACGCTCGCACACTGCCGCGCAGTTTCTTCTTCGCCGTCCGTCGCCATACCCTCGGTGTTCCCTTGCTGTCGGCTTCCCAGTAAAACTCAAAGCCCAGAAAGGTGAACCGCCGGTCACGGCCCGGATGGAATCGACTGAAACGATGGATACAGGTCTTCTCAGGAGCCACTGCCAAGGCGAATTTCTTCAATCGCTTGGGCAGGACTTTGTAGAAGGCTTGTGCCTCGCGTCGGTACTGGAAGGTGCAGACAAGTCGAGTAGCCCAAGGGAACTGCCTCCTCAGGACCGGGTCATCGGTGGCAGTTGCCTGCCACCGATTCCCACAGAACGTAGCGTGCGGATTTCCCGCACTACGCTCTTCAGGCAGGGCTTCACAGCACAGCGAATGACTGGAACTCAACATGATTCAGTTTCAGTCTTGGACGCTGTAACGGAAAACGCTCCTTGATCTTGTGGAATACCTCCCACGTCACGCTGCCTTCTCGACTGCGGCTATTCAACATCTTTCGCCAATAACGCTCGACGAACCGGTGCACCTTTTGAAGGGCTCTGAAATTCCCGGCAATGCCATAATAGCCATAGTGGCCTCGCAACACTCGGTTCAAGTTAAACGCCTGCGCTCTCACCGGTAAATGGCGAATCCGCCTCATCAGGTCACTCAAGTTGGCCATGCTGCGTTGAAGCCGAGACTTCTCCGTGCGAAAGCCGACCTTGAAATTGCCTTTTCGGTTACGCGTGCAGTACAGAGTGAATCCCAGAAAGTAAATCGTCTCCGGGCGTTTTCTCCCCCGCTTGCAAGCGTGCCTAGCGGCAAATCGACCAAATTCAACAAGTTTCGTCTTTGTTGGTTCGAGTACCAAGCTGAACTTCTCCAACCGTCTTCGCAGGACATTCTGGAATCGTATGGCATCCTCGCGATATTGGAAACACACCACAAAGTCATCGATGTAACGCACCAGATACGCCTCACCCCGTAGTCGGGGTTTGACAACCCGCTCGAACCAAAGATCGAGCACATAGTGCAGATACAAGTTGCTCAGCAACACGCTGATCGATCCCCCTTGCGGCGTTCCTTCCTCGTTCGGATGAATCTCTTCCTCTTCCAGTATTCCCGCTTTGAGCCATCGTCGTATCAGGCTGATCATTCGCGGATCTCCGACTCGATGCTCCACAAAGCGCAGCAGCCATCCATGATCAAGACTGCCGAAGAAATTCTTTAAATCAGCCTCCAGCACCCAACCCACTTTCTTACCGGCGATCACCTCATTGAG
>JALVOC010000100.1 GCA_027032075.1 Chromatiales bacterium
CCATCTCCGCAATCACTACCTCGCAACCCGCCTCTTCCGGCCAGGAGGCCTGGGGCGTAAATGCCTCGAACATCCGCCGAGCATGTCCTTGTGTGATGCGCCGTATCGTGCTCTCGCCCAGTAAAACCCCATAATGCTCAACCAGTTTGTCCATCGTTTGAGCAAAGGAAACATCCGCGGCAAAGTCGGTAACAGCACGTTGCAAGGGCAATGATGTGCCTCGATGATGGATCTTGGCGCTGCTTACGAAGGGGCGAACCCGACGGCTTCCCGAGCGAAGCTGTGGTTCTTCAATGCCTATTTCTCCAAAGGTGCTATGCCATCGCAGTTTTTTTTACCCTCTCGCCAGATACCTCTCGCCTGCGTCAGCTCCTCTGTGCGCTGGGTCACTTGGCCTTCAGCCCAGACCGTGAGTGCCTCCCGGCCCATCTGACGCATCTCATCAATGATGCGCATCTCGGCGGCATCGGCTTCTCTTAAGTCGCCTTTTTCATCGTCAACAGCCAGCAATAAAGACTCCATGCGGGCTCTCAATCCTGGATTGGCTTTCAAGCGCTCCAGAAACACTTTATCGCTTAAACGGTTATTGGGCATCTGAGGACTCCTTGGTTGGTGGGGGATAACTAAGGTTACTCCACATCAGTTTGAATCGCACCCTCCGGGAACTGGATCACAGCATCGTACACCACCAATCCGGAACATATACGGCACAAGACCCGCAATCATGACACTATAGAAGGAGAGCAAACATGGAGGTTTCACCTGCCATCAGAAGATATTCCGCGTACTGGATCGTTATTCTGCTGATCATACCTGCCGGATGCCTGAACCCGTATTCGGCCGGTTCCAAAGGCAGGGACTCCGGAGCATATCCGGCAGCGGTCAACCCCGAAAATTTCCATCCCGGATATTTTGTAATCGTAGGACAGCGCGCCTCGACCGGTGACTTCGACTGGATAAAGGATAATCCCGATTTTATCGGTATAAAGAAGATCTACAGCTGGCGAGCCCTGGAACCTGAGCCGGGGGTATATGACTTCTCAGAGATAGAGAGCGATCTCGCCTACCTGCAGCAGATAGGCAAACGACTCTGGCTGCAGATCAAGGAGACGCAGTACTTTGCGCAGTACGAACCCCATGTGCCGGAGTATATGTGGAACGATCCCGGCTATGGATGAGGCCAGCCAAGTCCCGATGGCCGGGTATTCTATGGAACATTCTGGCGCGACGTGCACGACGGACACTGGGTGGTGTGCCGCGGCAACGATGCGTTCGATCGACGGCACAGGGAGTTCTACAAGGCTCTTGGAGAGCGTTTCAACCAGGAGTCCTATATCGAGGGAATCACCCTGGACGAGACCTCCACTGGAGCCAATCCCAACGGGGCCGGGC
>JALVOC010000101.1 GCA_027032075.1 Chromatiales bacterium
ACTGGCGATTTTTCGATTATGATTTTTAGCGCGTCGGTTCACCCCCACGGGTGTGGGGAAAACCACTTCCCGGTACTCCGGATCAAACCACCAACCCGGTTCACCCCCACGGGTGTGGGGAAAACGTTGTTTATCAACTCCATAGCCAATCTGTAAATACGGTTCACCCCCACGGGTGTGGGGAAAACCTCCGTCAGCGGCTCAAACGGATTTGCCTCCACCGGTTCACCCCCACGGGTGTGGGGAAAACCCCCGCCAGCACATTCCACCGCACGCCGTCCACGGTTCACCCCCACGGGTGTGGGGAAAACGGCGTTCCCGCCGCCGCGGCAAGAGGCGACGGCGGTTCACCCCCACGGGTGTGGGGAAAACGAAATTCCTGAACGTCGTTAGCCGTGCAGTATCCGGTTCACCCCCACGGGTGTGGGGAAAACTCAACGGCCGTTTCCCCGGATTCCCGGCCAATGCGGTTCACCCCCACGGGTGTGGGGAAAACGCTCATCTCAAAGCCTTCCGGTTCCAAACCGCCCGGTTCACCCCCACGGGTGTGGGGAAAACCTGGTAGCCTGGCTCGCAAATGCGGGTCAAATGCGGTTCACCCCCACGGGTGTGGGGAAAACTTCGATATCAACAAACGCGTCGTCGTCATATGCGGTTCACCCCCACGGGTGTGGGGAAAACGACCGTTTCCAGCGTCACCTACAACGGCACATCGGTTCACCCCCACGGGTGTGGGGAAAACGCTCACGGCCGGGGCCGGGGGCGCGGCAGGAACGGTTCACCCCCACGGGTGTGGGGAAAACGGTGGCAACTCTGCCCCGCACATATCGCAGTAACGGTTCACCCCCACGGGTGTGGGGAAAACTCCACCGCATCCCTGCTCCAGCGATACGGTTTCGGTTCACCCCCACGGGTGTGGGGAAAACGTCATCGGTCATTTCCGGCCACCGGGAAGCGACGGTTCACCCCCACGGGTGTGGGGAAAACGTTGCACAGGAGCCGGTTCAGGCTCTTCAACAACGGTTCACCCCCACGGGTGTGGGGAAAACGCCAATTACTTTGGGTTTACGCGCCATGAAAAACGGTTCACCCCCACGGGTGTGGGGAAAACGGAAGTTGCAGAAGCTGTTATATACGGAAATGACGGTTCACCCCCACGGGTGTGGGGAAAACGGAAATCTGAACAACATCCTGGCACCAAACCGCGGTTCACCCCCACGGGTGTGGGGAAAACACCCCGCGCTTATGTTTTATTCTCGTGTTCACCGGTTCACCCCCACGGGTGTGGGGAAAACGCTTGCTATCCCGCTGGAAATTCCGGGCGGAACGGTTCACCCCCACGGGTGTGGGGAAAACACGCGTTTGGTGTCTTTCTTTAGTTTGTACACCGGT
>JALVOC010000102.1 GCA_027032075.1 Chromatiales bacterium
GTATTTACACCGATCGAGGTGAGATTCTGATTGAGGGTTCTGAATTTTCGGAGAATGTTCAGGATAGCGGAGACGGTTCTGCCATCTACGTGAATCATGGTCGTATCACCATTAACAACACCGTTTTTAATGCCAACAGATCGCGCCGCGGTGGTGCGTTTTACTCCAATGGTTATGTAACTATCCACGACGCCATATTTAAGAATAACCAGGCGCTCCAGCAAAATAATAAGGCGCTTGGCGGAGGTGGTGCTATCTATTTGGGTAGTCTGTCTGTTGCATATCTCACCGACACCCGGATAGAAAGAAATATGAGTGCAAAAGATGGGGGCGGGATCTACACCGCCGGGCAGCTTGGCCTGAGAGGGGTGGTTGTTAGTGATAAATCCGCAGAGCAGGGCAAGGGGGGTGGTATCTATTCGTCACCACGGGAGATAAAAACCGGTAATGAGAAATCTGTGACAGAGATGATCGGTGGACTGGATATATCGTACAGTCTGATAGCAAACAACAAGGCGAAAAATGGAGCCGGGATCTATTTCAGAGGAAAAACAGCCACGCTGCAGAATGTTACCTTAAGTGCCAATAAGGCGACCCAGTCAGGTGGAGGTTTGCACAATCGTGCCAGGGGAGATAAGGGTATGGTATCACTGGTGAACGTAACGCTGGTCAATAATACCGCGTCACCGGGTCGAGGTGGAAATCTCGCTAACAGCAAGGGAAAAATATTGCTCTCTCGTACTCTGTTGACCACTGGCAGTGGCAGTGATGACAGCGGGAACTGCAGCGGTGATATCACCTCTCTTGGCTATAATCTTGATGCAGATGGGTCATGTGATTTGAAAGAAGCGGGTGATTTGTCGATGGTCGAACCTTATGTGGCAGATCTGGCTGATAATGGGGCGGCGGTTCAGACACATGCACTGCTGGCGGAGAGTCCGGCTATTGCGGCCATACCAGCAGAACAGTGCCCAGATCTGGATCAGCGGTATTACTACCGCAGGGCCGGGGAGGGGCGCTGTGATATGGGTGCCTTTGAATACAACAGCCAGCGGGCCAATACAGGGGTGCTTTCATTCGCAGCAAAGGAGTATCGGGTTACCGAAACAGACACAACAGTCAATATTGTTGTCTCACGTGATGGAGGTAGTGAAGGTGCGGTATCGGTAGCGTACTTTGATAAGGGTACCGGTACAGCTCGGTATTACTCCGAGAATGCAGACTACCAGCAGATAGTTGCCGGGGTGTTGCAATGGAGTGATGGTGATAGTTCGGACAGGGAAATTAATGTCAAAATCCTGGATGATGTAATGAAGGAGCGTGATGAAACCGTTGTTGTCGGGCTAAAAAACAGCTCAGCGGGTGCTGATATCGGT
>JALVOC010000103.1 GCA_027032075.1 Chromatiales bacterium
TCACATCCTGGGGCTGTAGCCGGTCCCAAGGGTATGGCTGTTCGCCATTTAAAGTGGTACGCGAGCTGGGTTTAGAACGTCGTGAGACAGTTCGGTCCCTATCTGCCGTGGGCGTTTGAGACTTGAAGGGAGCTGCTCCTAGTACGAGAGGACCGGAGTGGACGTTCCCCTGGTGTTCCGGTTGTCACGCCAGTGGCACTGCCGGGTAGCTATGAACGGACGGGATAACCGCTGAAAGCATCTAAGCGGGAAGCCCCCCCTGAGATGAGGTCTCACTAGCGACTTGATCGCTCTGAAGGGCCCTTGAAGACCACAAGGTTGATAGGCTGGGTGTGGAAGCGCAGTAATGTGTGAAGCTAACCAGTACTAATTGCCCGTGCGGCTTGACCATATAACACCCAAGTATTTTGGGAAGGTTGTCAACATGATGTACAACCTGTCTAGTATTCATCGACAAATTGGAAAATCTGGGATCAGAGTCAATTCTCTCCCCATTTTTTCAACCAGTTTGCCTGGCGGCCATTGCGAGTGGGAACCACCCGATCCCATCCCGAACTCGGAAGTGAAACTGCTCAGCGCCGATGATAGTGTGGGGCCTCCCCATGCGAAAGTAGGGCACTGCCAGGCTTTAATACCAAAACCCCTGATACTCTGTATCAGGGGTTTTTTCTTGCCTGCAAGAATTTGTGAAAATCTTGTGCCAAACTTGTATCAGCGAATCACATAATTTGATCAACAGGTGGGTTATGGAGCCTTATAAACATATTCTGGTGGCAGTGGATTTGTCCGGGGATGCCTCTCAGGTTCTGCAAAAGGGTGCGGATCTGGCATCCCGCTATCACGCACGACTGAGTATCATGCATGTGGTCGAACCCGTTATCCTGGATAGCGGTTATGAACTGATGCCCAGCCTGCCTTTGGATATCGACAGCAAATTGATGGAACGGGCGCGGGAGTATTTATCAAAACTGGTGGAACAGCTGGGACTGAAAGACGTGGTTCAGCAAGTCGAAACAGGTTCGATTAAAAACGAGATTTTCAAATTCGTCGAAGAGCATGCCGTCGATCTGATTGTCATCGGCACTCATGGGCGTCATGGCGTTGGTTTATTACTGGGTTCGACCGCAAGCGCCATCTTGCATGGTACGCCCTGTGACGTGCATGCGGTCAGGATCAGAGGAAAAAATCCATAAGACAAAAAACGATGTGATCATTGTTTGTGGTTACTCGCACAACAGCAAAAGCTATCGATTCTGAGGCCAGCCTGATTGGGTTTGCCAGGTATGGCGAACTCCCCTGCCGGGCTTGATACACTATCGCCATGCGTACTCCTGTTGCAGTGTTCCACATTCTGAGTGACGGCCGGTTTCATTCCGGCGCCGAACTGGGCAGAAGCCTGGGCGTTTCCCGTGCCGCTGTGTGGAAAGCCATTCAAAAGTTGAAGCATGACTGGGGGGTCATGGTGCATGCTGTTCCCGGCAAGGGCTATAAATTGCCGGAGAAGGTGGAGATGCTGGCGCGGGAGTGCATCCTCGGCTTTTTGTCAGCCGCCTGCCGGCAGCGGCTGGGCAAGCTGGAAATATTAAAGGAAGTCGATTCAACCAACCGCTACCTGCTCGATGCGGTTGCCAGCGGGGCGCAGAGTGGAGATGTGGTGTTGGCGGAATACCAGACCGCCGGTCGTGGTCGGCGGGGGCGTTTCTGGCTGTCGCCTTTTGCACAAAATCTGTATTTTTCCCTATATTGGCAATTCGATTTGCATGCCGCCAGACTGGCGGGGTTGAGTCTGGCAATGGCGGTGGCAATCAGCCGTGCGCTGGAAAAGCTGGGTCTGAACGAAGTCGGTCTGAAATGGCCCAATGATCTTCACTGGCGGGAGCGAAAGCTGTGCGGGATTTTGCTGGAGATGCGTGGCGAGGCGGCGGGCCCCTGGCAGGTGATCATCGGTGTGGGTTTGAACATAAAGATGAACACCACCTTGACTGCCCGGATTGAGCAGCCATGGGTTGATTTGGCAAGCGTGCTGGCCGAGACACCGGGGCGCAACCAGGTGGCTGCGGTATTGTTGGAGGAATTAACCCTTGCGGCCGAGCAGTTTCAGCAATATGGTTTGGAGGCATTTCGTGCGGAATGGCGTGCCCGGGATATCATCAGTGGCAGGAAGGTCGAATTGCATTTGCCCGATGCGGTTGTCAGCGGGGTGGCCAGGGGTATCGATGCAAGCGGTGCGCTTTGCCTGGAGCAAAACGGGCGGGTGAGGGCTTATCATGCAGGTGATGTGTCACTGAGGTTGTCGCACAATGGCTGAAGGGGTGTTATTGCTGGATGTGGGGAATAGCCGCATAAAATGGGCATGGTGGCAAAAGGAAAACATCCCCGGCGCGGACGATGTTCAGCACGCGGACAGCCTCTCCCCCGATGTGTTGTCAAAAATCGAACTCCCGCAAACTCCCGACAAAATCCTGGCTTCCTGTGTTGCCGGGGGGGAGGTGAGGCAAAACCTTCAGCAATGGGCCGGGGGTCGCTGGCAGCGGAGGATTGAGTTTCTCACTTCTCCGGCAAGCGCCCAGGGTATTGTGAATGGCTATGCCGAGCCGGAAAGACTTGGCAGCGATCGCTGGGCGGCGATGGTGGCGGCCCGGCAGGATTACAGGGGTTATCTCTGCATCGTGGATGCCGGCAGCGCGCTCACTCTGGATTTGCTCCGGCCCGACGGACAACATCTTGGGGGGTATATTCTCCCCGGGATAAAACATTCGACGGAATGCGTGCTGGCAACGACCGGTATCGAGCTGCCGGCGGAAGAGATTGTTGCGCCAGATTCCCGCAAGCCCGGTAACAGTACCAGCGGCTGTCTTGCCAGCGGCGCATTACACATGGCTTGCAGCGTGGTGGAAAATACAGTGGCACAACTTGAAGACAAGGTAAAACAGCAGGTGCAATGTATCCTGACAGGCGGGGACAGCGGCTCGCTCTCGAGCGGGCTGACGCTCCCCCATGTCATCGAGCCGGCTCTGGTGATAAAGGGGTTGGCGTATATCGTGCAGAACAGCGGTGAAACCCCATGAAATGGGTCATTTATCTTTTGCTTCTGGCCAATCTGGGTGTGTTTGTCTGGCATTACCAGGACGTTGATTCGCTTCTGCCTGCCAAGGACGTCAAAGAGGGGAAAAGTGACAAATCGTCTCTTTCCCTGGTTTTATTGAAGGAATTCAACCCCCGGGAGAAAACGCCGGCAAAGAGCGGCAAACAATGCTACAGCCTCGGTCCCTTCAGGGACAAGAAACAGGCGGCCCTGGCCAGGCGGGTCTTGCAGGCGGAAGGCATAAACGTAAAACAAAACATGCGCAAGGACGCCCGGCGAAAAGCATACTGGGTTCTGTTACCCCCGGCGGAATCACGGGCAGCGGCGAAGCAGACCATTGCACGGCTGAAACAACTCAAGCTGGATGATTATTTTCTGGTCGTGAGCGGGGATCAGACCAACGCGATTTCGCTGGGGGTATTTACCCAGTTTGAGTCGGCCCACCGCCGGATTAAACAGATCCAGGCGCTTGGTTTCACCCCCCGCTTTGAGAAAGTGGAGCTGCCGAAACGGGAATACTGGCTCGATTGGCCGCTGAGCAGCAATAAGCACATTTCGGACGACGCCATGGGCCGGATCCACAAGATCCGCCAGGAAGTCCAGGTGACCGAGCGGAATTGCAATTGAGCCGCTTTTTCCTCCGGATCAGGCTGTGAGTGCATTGCGCCATGGGGGGCACATCCTATAAAATGCGCGCCTGTTTTGGCAGGGAAAAAGCCATATTGCCGGCATAGCTCAGCTGGTAGAGCAACTGACTTGTAATCAGTAGGTCCCGAGTTCGACTCTTGGTGCCGGCACCATACAACCAACAAGACCCCGGAACCGATGGTTGCGGGGTTTTTTTCACCAAATTTGCCACTCCCCGGCCTGCCGCAGGTCGTGGAAAAATAAGGATTTATACGGCAATCGAGGTTGACAGCGGAATGGGGCTCGACGACAATACGCAGCTTCGTTCGCGCGGAGGGGTTCCCGAGTGGCCAAAGGGATCAGACTGTAAATCTGACGGCTCCGCCTTCGGAGGTTCGAATCCTCCCCCCTCCACCATTTTTATATAGGAACGAGGGAAAAGGTTCGAGGGACGAGGATGCAGGGGGCTGGCAAGGCCGAGGGCCAGGATTGTACTAGATACTCGCCACTCGATACTCGGTACTGAAATCGGCGGGTGTAGTTCAACGGTAGAACCTCAGCCTTCCAAGCTGATGACGTGGGTTCGATTCCCATCACCCGCTCCAATGAATCAGTAGCTAGGGGCGAGGAACTGGGAACGAGGAAAAACGGGTGGGTGGCCGCTGTCCAACGTTTTTTCCTAGCGCCTCGTTCCTAGAAACTCGAAACTGATTTTCGCCCATATAGCTCAGCGGTAGAGCACTCCCTTGGTAAGGGAGAGGTCCCCAGTTCAATTCTGGGTATGGGCTCCAGTGTTTGTA
>JALVOC010000104.1 GCA_027032075.1 Chromatiales bacterium
GCGTCACGCCATCGCCGACGCCGGCGCGCCGCAGACGGTTAATCCGGGCGATGGCGTGACGCTGGACGGCTCCGGCAGCAGCGACCCCAACGGCGGCCCGCTGACCTATGGCTGGACGCAAACCGGCGGAACACCCGTCACGCTTTCCGGCGCGACGACCGTCTCGCCCACCTTCACCGCGCCCAACGCGGCCGGCGTCCTCACCTTCACCCTCACTGTCACCGATACGGCCGGCCTTGGCGCCAGCAATACGACGACGGTGGCAGTAGGCAATGTTCCGCCTGTGGCCGACACCGGCCCTGATCAGATCGTGAATACCTATACGGCCGTAACCCTGGACGGCTCTGGCAGCTATGACCCCAACGGGGACGCGCTGACTTACCAATGGACGCAGATTGGCGGAACGGCCGTGACGTTGAGTGACAGCGGCGCCATTTCGCCCACTTTTACCGCCCCCGGCAGTCCCACAGTTCTCACCTTTACCCTGACGGTAACGGACAGCGTGGGGCTGGCCTCTACGCCGGATACGGTAGTGATTACGGTGCAGCAAAGCGTCTTTACGCTTTACCTGCCGCTGGTTGCCAACAGGATGGTCACGGCGCCCGACCTGGTGGTGACGGATATTGCCGTTGTCAATGGCAGTATTGAGGTAAGCGTGACAAATCAGGGGAACGCGGCCGTTGCCGACGACTTCTGGCTGGACGTGTATATCAACCCGGACACGCCGCCCACCGGCGTGAACCAGACGTTCCAGACGCAGGGCGGCCAGGGCGCCTACTGGGGCGTGACGATTGCCGACGTTTCTCTGAAACCGGGCGAGTCGCACACGTTCCGCATGGGGGACGCTTTTTACTACGGCGGAAATTACAGCGGCAGCCTGCCGGCCGGTTCCGTTATTTACGCCCAGGTGGATTCGGCCAATGCGAATACGACGACGGGTAACGTGCTGGAAACGCACGAGATAACGGGCGGCGCGTACAACAATATCTATCAGGAAACGTTTGGCGCGGCCGCGCTGCTGGTGGAACAGGCGGCGGCCGTGACGGAACGGCAAACCGCTTTGCCGCCGCGGTAATAAATCGGTAAACGGGCTATTGCGTATTGCGTATTGCGTAACCGGATGTTACTACGCAATACAGGGTTTATCCGCAAAATTTGCGCCACGCGCGTAAATTTTAACATTGACCTGTAACCTGCAACTTGCAACTTGCAACCTGCAACTTGCGGTTTACCGCGATACGCAATACTATGTCCGATTTTGGCGGCGGCCGGCGCCGGCCGCCGCCGAGGAGACAATAATGATGAAAGAAAAATCGGGAAAAATGCTGCTGATTTTGGGGGGATTGGGCATTTTATTGTTGATGACTGC
>JALVOC010000105.1 GCA_027032075.1 Chromatiales bacterium
CACGACTTATCATAAATACCGCCGACGGTACCATTGTGCAAAGAATGGACTATGATGAATACGGGAATGTGGTGAATGATACCAACCCGGGATTTCAGCCGTTTGGGTTTGCGGGTGGGATTTATGACTTGCATACCGGACTGGTGAGGTTTGGGGCGAGGGATTATGATCCACAGACGGGGCGGTGGACAGTCAAGGATCCGATATTGTTTGGGGGAGGGCAGGTAAATCTATATGCCTATGTAAATAATAATCCTTTATATTTTATTGATCCAATTGGTTTATGGGGAGGTCATCCAGCAGATTTCTTTCCTCCCGGGGTGTCTTGGTCAAAAATTGAAGGAGAAGCCCGTACTACACAAAAAGCAGCAAAAGAAGCTGCAAAAGCTGCCGCTACTGCAATCTCAGTGATTTCTGGTATGGGTATTGGTATACAAGCTACTAAAGCCGTTGTACAGGTGGGCATGTGTCTAGCAAGAAACCCAACTGCACAGCAAGCATTTATGGATTTTACAACAGGTATGTTTCCTGGTGCTCCATCTCCAACATGGTGGGGTTTGACAGGGTTTGGTTTTGGTTTTGCAACAAATCCACAAGAATTGTTAAGGCGCTAAAAGTGCTAAAAACAAGCACAAAATTAATATTTAATAGTCTCATACTAATTTTTATTGGAATCGAAGTTATTCTAATTGGCCACGTATGGAATTTGTATTTAGGAAATGAAAAATATTTGATAGGAGGTGTATCATTTGTTGTTGGTGTGTTTATAATTATTATTGCCTATAGGGAAAGAAAAAAAGGTAATTGATAGGCAAAAGGTGACTCCCATTCGCCAGCTGTTGTCAATAGGCAAAAGTAGATTATTTACACATTACCGTGTAAGCCAAACAACCGCATTAAACCGTCACCGCCCCGGACGGCAGCCAGCTCAGCTATACTTATGACGGCTTCCTGTTACTATCGGAGACCCTGAGTGGCGAGATGAGCGGCAGCGTTAACTATTCGTACGACAATGACTTCCGCATTACCCAGCGCAGCGTCAACGGCGATGCCGTCAGCTACGGCTACGACGCCGACAGCCTGCTCATCCAGGCCGGAGCGCTCAGCCTCAGCCGCGATCCGCAAAACGGCCTGCTGAGCGGCACTAGCATGGATAGCATCAAAACCACACGCCGCTACAATGCCTTCGGTGAACTGGCCAGCCTCAGCGCCACAGACGGCACCAACACCCCCTACAGCGTGACCTACACCCGCGACGCCCTGGGGCGGATCCTGACCAGGACCGAGACTATCGAGGGTGTGACGACAACATACAGCTATGGCTACGATCCGGCCGGCCGCCTGACAAGCGTGCAGGAAAACGGTACGACCGTCTCTACCTATACGTATGACGCCAACGGCAACCGCCTGAGCCACAACGCCACCACCGGCACGTATGACGAACAGGACCGGCTGTTGACCTACGGCAGCGCCAGTTACAACTACACGCTGAATGGCGAATTGCAGAGCAAGACCGATACCGGCCTCACCACCCGCTATCAATACGACGTCCTCGGCAACCTCATCCAGGTCACACTGCCCGGCGGCCTGACCATCGACTACCTCATCGACGGCCGCAATCGCAGGGTAGGCAAGAAAGTCAACGGTGCCCTTACACAGGGCTTTCTCTATAAAGACCAACTCAACCCCATCGCCGAACTCGATGGTACCGGCAATATCATTGCCCGCTTCGTCTACGGCTCAAAAACCAATGTGCCCGACTACCTGGTCAAGAACGGCATCACCTACCGCATCATCTCCGACCACCTCGGCAGCCCACGACTTGTCATAAATACCGCCGACGGTACCATTGTGCAAAGAATGAACTATGATGAATTCGGGAACGTTATTTTGGATACCAACCCGGGATTTCAGCCGTTTGGGTTTGCGGGAGGGATTTATGACCAGCATACGGGCTTGGTCCGATTTGGAGTGAGGGATTATGATCCACAGACGGGGCGGTGGACAGTCAAGGATCCGATATTGTTTGGGGGAGGGCAGGCAAATCTATATGCCTATGTGTTCAACAACCCAATCAACTTCTATGATCCATATGGATTGTTTGGTGTTGCTGACCTGCCGAGTATTCCACAGCCCGTAGTGGATGCTGCTGCCGGGTTTGGGGATGCGCTTTCCTTTGGGTTCACGGACTGGGTGCGTGACCAGATGGACACCAATAGCGCTATAGACAAGTGTTCCGGCGCGTATTCCGGTAGGAAGTAGGCGGGCTATGGTTGGGGGGCCGCCACTGGAGTTGGAGCGGCAGGAAGGGCATTGCAGGTCGAGGTGAATGTTCTTTCGAAAGGCAACGTCTTCAAGATAATCAGTAAGAGATTGAAAATGGGATTTAGAGTCGATCCTGCACACCATGGGAAACCATGGGGGCATACGCATAGGTGGAGGTGGTAATTCCTATGGCCGATACCTTCTTACGTCCAGATTTTTCAAACGGCGATATCGAACTCCGTATTGAGGATGACAATGTTTGTATTTATGCCACCGATGCTGGATTGGGAAAAATAATATCGTTTTGCGAATCGCTTATGGAAGCAAAGGGCAATGAGCATATTCATTTGGAAGATTATGCCATTTTGACGGAGAAGTCGTTGAAGGGCGTGATTGCAAGATTTGAAAAAATGGAGCGAAACTCTTAGTTGGAATAACTGTAAACACCCCACCCAAGCCCCGCATTCTCGGGGTTTGTTGTTAGCCCACCTCCCAGGGCTTGATCTCTTCCCCCGCCAGATTGCGACTGCCGTGGATGACGGTCACGACCTGGATCCGATCTGGCAGGGTGCGGTAGATGATCCGGTAGCCCTGATAGATCAGTTCGCGCACATCGTCGCGGTCGGCCTCGGGGACCGGGCGGCCCATCCTGGGATGATCCTGTAGCTTCCCTGCGGCGTCGAAGATGCGCTCGATAAAACGCCGGGCGTAGTAAGGAGAATCCTTGGCGATGTAATCACGGATGCCCTCCAGGGCATCCAGTGCCGGGTCGGTCCACTCAAGGCGCATCGCCGAGCAGCCGCCGCCTGGCTTCCTCGTGGGAGACGGTACGTCCCTCGTCGGCGGCCTTCAGCCCTTCCTCGATCTTCTGCTTCACATACAGCTCGTACATGATGTCGTCCCAGGTGGCCTGCTCGGGCAGGTGCTCGATAATTTGCCGGGCGGCGTCTTTGGCGCTTGGCATAGGCTCGTTCTCCATCGTTTGTGTTTAACGGTTCACTTGGCCGCCGTAGTGCGGGCCGTATCCCAGCGGCGGGCCTGGTACTTGATGATCAGACTTTCCAGGACCTCCATCACGATCCGCTGTTCCTCGCCGGGCAGTTGGCTGACTGCCTCGAACTGGAGCGCCAGCTCGTCGCTGGGGCCACGTTCATGTTTCTCGAATAGCAAGAAGTCGGTGCTGACGTTGAGCGCCAAGGCGATCTTCTTGAGCACGTCCAGCGACGGCTGGGCCTGGCCGGTCTCGTACTTCTTCAGGCTGTTGACGTGGATCCCGATGGTATCCGCCATCTGTTGCTGGGGCAGGCCCCGCTCTTTACGCAGGGCTATCAGTTGTGCTGGTAGGCTCATGGTTAAAAATACGGTGATTTGCTGAAGCCATCATGTAACCCACGGTATATGGAGTTGTTTGATAAAAGGCCATACATGTGTACTAGAATAAGACATATCTATGGTCTTGACAAGTATATGAGGAAGTACCGAATGGCCTGCATCCCCGACGACCAGATCGAACGGCTGAAACAAGACATATCCCTCGTGCGCCTAGCCGAGAGGGTAAAAAGTGGAGGGGTAAAAAGGGACATATATGGGCGCCTCCCTTCTGTCAAGGGCGTCAACAGATTGCCATACACAACAAAGAGTCGGTTCGCGGACATATATCCGGACTCTTGATAGAGCGATTTTATGGTAACGCTCTGGTCCTTGATGAAATTCGTGAGCCCCTGCTGCCTTTACACCCACACGGTTTTTTAAACCTGGTCCCATAAGCAGGCTCTTGCAGGGACATTGACCTTTACTTCATCGTGTTGGCAAACTCCTGCGGAGTGAAACGTGCTTGTCTGTCAGGCTGTGGCAAAGGCCCTGCGACAATCGTATTGCTCTCCTTTGGCCAGGATATTCCAGCTGATACGCACGATCTTGTTGGCCAGCCCGCGTAGGATGCGGTGAGCTTGCGAACCGCATCGATCGAGAGCAGACAATGAGTACATCCTCATTCTGAAATACTACGACTACAATCTCGACAAACAACCGGACCTGATCACAAGACCGGACGGACAAACCATTGATCTGATCTACGACACCACCAGCGGATACTTGCAAACCATCAGCGTGCCGCGTGGCAATTACAGCTATGGCTACGACACAGCCACCGGCCAGCTTCAAACCATCACCGCCCCGGACGGCAGCCAGCTCAGCTATACTTATGACGGCTTCCTGTTACT
>JALVOC010000106.1 GCA_027032075.1 Chromatiales bacterium
TTTTTTGTGCTCCATCAGCCTGGCGATATCTGACTTGCTGAGCGGGCCGCGCAGGTACGAGAGCACCCATCGCGTGTGGAAAAGGGAGATATCGTCACGGTGGGCGCTCCTGAGCAAAAACATCCTGCCGCGGAGGTTGGAGAGTATGGATTTTATGGCTTTTTTGTCCATGGTGCCTTCACTGCCGGTTACCAGTCCGTCGATGACCCTTTCCTTGTCCTGCTTTGTCTGCAACCGCCCGATAAACCATGTGCCGATGTTCGAGAGCCCCTTGTAATCGAGGTCAACGGGGTTTTGTGTAGAAAGGGTGATGCCCACGCCAAAGGCGCGTGCCTGCTTGAGCAGCAGCATCATGGGGCTCTTGGACGGCGGGTTGGAGGTGGCGGGAAAAAAGCCGTAAATCTCGTCCATGTAAAGCATTGCTTTCAGGTTGGCGCTGCCGCTCTGCCTTCTCATCCAGCTAATGAATTTGTTGAGCAGCAACGTGACGAAAAACATGCGCTCGTTGTCGTTGAGGTGTGCAATGGAAAGTATTGACACACAAGGCTTTGCATTTTCATTGTACAACAGGTTCTCTATCTTCAACGGTTCGCCTTCGAGCCATGCCGAAAAGGTGGGGCTGGCGAGCACATTGTTGAGCAGCATGGCCAGTTTGAGCCTTTCGGTTTGTGTGTAAAAACTTTTCAATGGCAAAACGCCTATTTTGGTGAATGGCGGATTGGTGACATAACCGATGAGTTCTTCGAGGCTCAGGTTTTGGTTCTTTTTCCAGAAATAATTGAAAATTGTGCTCAGCAACAGGTATTCCTTCGAACTCACCGAATCCGCCTTGATGCCCACGAGCGCCAGAATACCGGTGACGGTGGAATTGATGAGATAAGAGTAGGTATCGACATCGCTCATCACTTCCGGGGAGGGCGCTTCGAAGCTGTCGAGCACCGAAAGCGGTACCCCCGCCGTGCTGCCCGGCGTGTAAATGGTGAACTCGGCGCCGTTTTTAAACCGCCTGACCCTGTCGCCGTCCTGCTGCCATTCCGAAAGGCCGTTTTTCCATGTTTCGGCGATCTGCCGGGCATAGGTAGCGGTGTCCATCCCCTTTTTGCGCGCCGTTTCGGCGTCGGTCCACGGCTCGAATTTTTTTGGGTCGAAATCATCAAAGGCCAGCAGCAGGTTGCCCATATCGCCTTTCGGGTCGATGACGATGGAGGGGATACCGTCCAGCACGGCTTCTTCGATGATGGAGATGCCGAGGCCCGTTTTGCCGCTGCCCGTCATCCCGATGATGGCTGCGTGGGTGGTCAGGTTTTTGTTTTTGATGAGCGTCAGATCGTCGGTGAGCTCCAGGTTTTGCGGGTCAACA
>JALVOC010000107.1 GCA_027032075.1 Chromatiales bacterium
GTGGGGGTTCGGCCGGTGGCGGCGTGGCAGGGTGCCTGGCCTTTTCTATGGTGGAGTCGAGCGAGGCCAGAAATTCCGACTCAAAATTATCTTTTGCCAACGTCGTCTCGCTGGAGACAGGAATGTGACTGAAAAAGTCATCGAGGGATTGATCCGTGTCTGCCTCAGTGACAGCAGCGGTTTGCCCGCGATCATCCTCTGCGTCAACGGAGCGCGCGCTTGCAGCAGGGGGCGTGGTGGCCGGTTTTTCGTCATTCGTTTCGATCACCTGGCTGAGCTGGGAGTTCATCTCCGCAAGGATGTCATCGATATCCTTTTCTTCATGGAGCAATTCATCCGGATCGACATATTCGTAGCGTGAAGCAGAATCGGCCGCTGGCTGCGTATTCTGCTGGAGCATGCCGGATTCCGCTTCTTCATTGTCTTCCTGTACGTCTTCCTGCGGGGCATGGCCAAGCGGTGTTTTTCCCTTGTCACTCTCCTGATCATGTTCTTCACTGATCATGCTGAAAAGATCGGCAGGGAAATCATCCATCTTGATGATTTCTGTTTCCTCCTCCCGTGCGTGAAGATCATTTTCCTCATCTTCTTCACTTGGTTCTTCAGGCAGGTCGTTTTCATCCAGCTTCTCCAGCCAGGAATCGTCCTTGTCGAAATCTTCCGTATCACGCGTATAGGCGAACAACTCAATATCTATTTCATCGTTATCCGGCAGCGGTGCTTTTTTCGGGGGCTCAGGCGGGTTGTCTGTTTTCACCCTGGCAGCGGGGGTTGTGGCGACAGGGGCTGGCGGCGGTTTGCTGGCAGCGGTTTTAACCGCAGGGGCGGTTTTTCGTTTAACGGCTGTTTTTGCCGCCGCGGGTTGCGGTTTTTTTTCGTGCAGGTACTTTCTGGCATCGAAAACCTGTTTGCACTGGCCGCAGCGCACCTTCCCCTGCGCGACGTCGAGTTGCGGTTTGGTGATGCGAAAACAGGTTTGGCAATGAGGGCAGCAGGTGAACATCCGTTATGACAACATTAAATTCCAGGGGACAATAGGGCAGTATAAAAACTTGACCGGGTTTAGACAATCAAACAAAAAGTGGGTTTTTATGCCCTTTCTTCCCTGAGATCAGTTGCCGCTTTTCCGCTTCCCCGCCAGGCAGACCCACTCTTCCTCCCGGCGGTGGATCTGAAGAGTGAAATCGGCAGCATAGTGTTGCATAACGGCGTCGGCCTGGGTATGGAGAATGCCGGAGAGCACGATACGACCGCCGGGCTCGAGCAGGTGGGCAAAAGCCGGGGCCAGCTCCATCAGGGGCTCGGCGAGAATGTTGGCCAGCAACAGGGCAACCGGCGGGGTGTCGAGGTCGCCTGGCAGGCAGGCGTCGAGACGGTTTTGCACCCGGTTTTTTTCAGCGTTGTCGCAGGTGGCGATGAGTGCCTGGGGATCGGTATCCACCGCATGAACATGCCGGGCACCCAGGAGGCAGGCGGCAATGGCCAGAATGCCTGAGCCACAACCATAGTCGACAACCTCCTTCTCCCGCGGTGGATGGGCGTCGAGCCAGCGCAGGCACATCGCGGTGGTGGGGTGGGTGCCGCTACCAAAGGCCAGTCCGGGATCCAGCAGGATATTGACGGCATCCGGTTGCGGCGGGGTGTAACCGCTCGGGCAGATCCACAGCTGTTTCCCAAAGCGCATGGGTTTGAAATCGTCCATCCAGGCGCGGATCCAGTCGCGATCCTCGAGCGGATTGAGGTGCCAGTCGGGCAGGGGCGTATCGCCAAGCTGTCGTTGCAGGTGGCCGAGAACGGCCGGGATGTCGGCATCGCTATCAAACAGCCCGATGACGCGGGTGCTGCGCCAAAGGGGGGTTGCGCCCTGCGGGGGTTCATACAGCGGCTGATCGGCGGCATCCTGCAGGGTCACCGCGGCTGCGCCGCTTTCGTGCAGGAGATCGGACAGCCGTTCGGCATCTTCCGGTGTTGTTTCCAGTTCAAGTTGCAGCCAGGGCACGGGATCTATCGTGATTTGCCGGGAAGGGAGGAATCGCCGGAACGGTGATTCCGGCTTCAGTGAACCTGCTGGTCAATCATGAGGTTGAGATTCAGTTTCCCGCCGGTGGCAACCACCTGGCTGCGGCCTTGCAGATCCCCGGCCTGGGGTTCGGCGGTGCCGCTTTTCGAGATGCGGGCACTGACGTAAACCTTTTTAAAGCTGGAGAGGCGGGCCTTGGGGGTCATCGCCATGCTGTCATCCAGCGTGACTTCAACGGGCAGATCCCTGACCTGTTTGCGTACGACGGCCAGCGGCATTGGCGGGCCGTTGGCGGCGCGGGCGAAGATGAATACGGTGTCTTCCGGCCTGGCGTGGTCGATGAAGCGGGGATCCAGGGCCACTTTTACCGTGAGTTCGGTGGCGGTGGTATTTTTCGGTTTGGCTTTTTCACTGCCGCTTACACTGACCGCTCCGCCGTTTTCCTCCAGTGCCTGCCTGGCCATGTCGATGCGTTTTTGCAGTTCACGTGCGCCCTCACTGCCATCTTCATGCATTTTCAGCAGACGTTGCCAGTAATCGATGGCGGCCTGATACTGGCCCGACTGGAACTTGGCGGCACCGGCCAGCCAGAGTGATTTGGGATGCATGGGCTGCAAGCGGAGAGCCTTGAGTACCAGTTCTTCCGGTTTGCCCTGCATGTTGCCGCCCCGCTTCATCGCCAGTGCTTCGGCGTAATCGGTGAGCAGCCGGGGATCGTCGCCATTGAGTTTTATTGCCCGCTCATAGGCCTCTGCCGCCTCGCCAAAACGCTGCATATACATGTAAGAACGGGCAAGCAGCGGCCAGCCTTCCGCATCGTCGGGGTTTTGCTGCAGGCGCGCCTCCAGCTTGCGCACCATTTCATTGACGTCAACAGCATCTCCCTGATTGCGGGTGCTGACATGTCTGGCGCCATTGCCGGTTTTGCCGGCAAGTATTTCCGGCAGTTCGGCCGGCCCGAGCAGGCCGTAAAAGCCAAGGGCGAGCAGTGGCACCATGAAGCCGATGGCAACCGCGAGGGTGGGTGATTTCTGCTTTTGCGGGACGGTTTCGCTGCGGCTGGTTTCCGCAGTGTCGATATCCTGCAACAGGCTTTTTTCCAGTTCCTTGCGGGCCTGCTCTTTTTGCTCCGGAGAAAGATCGGTATCACTGTCTTCCTCCAGTTCCGCCAGGCGCTGTTGGTAGATTGCCAGATTGAGTTCGTTGTGCAGGGTTTCGGAAACCTTATAGCGGCCAAGCAGCGGTGGCAGAATGAAATACAATCCGGCCAGCACCATGAGAACGGCAAGCGTAATAAATAACGTCATGGTCAGCCTTCCCCTTTCTCATTTTTCAGCAGTTGTTGCAGGCGTTGTTGTTCTTCCGTGGAGAGTTCCGTGTTGCCCTGTTTGTTCCCTGAACGGATCACGCGGAAGAGGATGATCAGACCGATGAGCACCAGCACGAAAGGGCCGAACCACAGGAGATAAGTGGTGGTCTTGACCGGCGGGCGGTAGAGCACGAAGTCGCCATAGCGGTTGGTCATGAAATCGATGATTTCCTCGTCAGTGGCGTCGTTCTGGATCATCTTGTAAAGCTCGCGGCGTAAATCCAGCGCCAGTTCTGCGTTGGAATCCGCGATCGACTGGTTCTGGCAGACGAGGCAACGCAGCTCCTCTCCAAAGTGTTTGAAACGCGCCTCCTTGGCGGGATCGTCAAACTCGAAGGCGACGATAGCTGCCTGGGCCGGCAGCATCAAAACCAGTAAAAGAGCACAACTGAGAAAGTGTGGTAGACGCATGATTATTCCGCCTGCAGTTTCTGGATAATGGGTAACAGGGTGGAGTTCCAGACTTCCGGTTGAAGCGGACCGACGTGTTTGTAGCGGATCACCCCTTTTTTGTCGATGACGAAGGTTTCCGGCACGCCGTAAACCCCCCAGTCCATGCCGGTGCGGCCGTTGAGATCATGCCCGATGACGGTGTAGGGGTTTCCGCCATACTGCGCCAGCCAGCGTATGGCGTCATCGCGCTCATCCTTGTAGTTCAGGCCGTAGATGGTGATGATGTTTTTGCCCGCCAGCTGCATGAGAAACGGGTGCTCGGAACGGCAGGCGGCACACCAGCTTGCCCACACGTTCAACAACGAGACCTTGCCGGCAAAGTCCTCGTTGCTGAAGTTCTTTTCGGGTTCATAGAGCCGCGGCAGGGTGAAGGCCGGTGCCGGTTTGCCGATCAGTGGCGAAGGGACCAGCTTGGGGTCGCGGGTGAGACCGATACCGAGAAATATCGCCAGGACAATAAAAATTCCAAGGGGAACAAGATAACGCGCCATGCTTTAACCTGATTCGGGTAACGTTGAAATCGCGGGGGGCACGGGGGCTCGCAGGGGAATATCCTGCATTCCCTGCCGCCTACCGTGGAGTGAAGTTGATTTACGCCTGACCACTGACAGCTGCCTGTTTCAATCGGGTCACGGCCCGGGTTTTGAGCTCTTTTACCGGCAGACGGTAGCGTTTGTCGGTTGCCGCGAGCAGTCCGCCAAACGCCATGATGAGGGAGCCGAGCCAGATCCAGCGGATGAAAGGTTTGTAATAGATCCGCACCGCCCAGGCATTGCTGTCGGGCAGGGGTTCCCCGAGAGAGACATACAGATCCCGGAACAATCCGGCATCGATCGAGGCTTCGGTCATCGGCCGGCTTTGCACATAATAAAAGCGTTTCTCGGGTGTCAGCAGGGCAATGGCTTTTCCTTCGCGGCTGACGTGGATTCGTCCGACATTGGACTGGTAATTCGGCCCTTCACTGTTGTTGATGCTTTCGAATCGGAAACTGTAACCGGCCAGTTCAACGGTTTCCCCCGGCGCCAGCCGCACATCATGTTCCACGCTGTAGGCGCTGGTGAGAGTGACGCCAATAGTGAAAACCGCAATGCCGAGATGGGCAACGCTCATGCTGTAGAATTCCCGCGGCAGGCTGCTCAATCCCTGCCAGATACCGCCTGGCTTGTTTTTCAGCCGGGCGCGCACATCGGCTGCCACGGTCAACACCACCCAGAATGCCAGGGAGATGCTGAGGGTGACGCCAAAAGTGATTTCCCGGTAGAGGGCGTACAGGAACAGCAGGCTGAGCAACACGCTGGCAGCCACTACCGGTCCGAGGCGTTTGCCCAGACGGGCGGGATCGTCCTTTTTCCAGCGGGCGTGGGGGCCGACACCCAGCAGTGCCAGGAGCACCAGCATGATGGGTACGAACACGCTGTTGAAATAGGGCGGGCCGACAGAAATCTTGCCGAGTCCGAGCGCATCCAGGATCAGCGGATAGACGGTGCCGAGCAGGATGGTGGCGGTGACCACCACCAGCAGGACATTGTTTGCCAGCAGCAGGGTTTCACGCGAGAGCAACTGGAACCCGCCCACGCTTTTCACCGCCGGCGCCCGCCAGGCATACAGGCTCAAGGAACCGCCGATCACCACCGCCAGGAAGAGGAGAATAAAGACGCCGCGGGCTGGATCGGTGGCGAAGGCGTGGACAGAGGTGAGTACGCCTGAACGCACCAGGAACGTTCCCAGCAGGCTGAGGGAAAAGGCGAAAATGGCCAGCAACACGGTCCAGCTTTTGAAACTGTTGCGCTTTTCGGCCACCGCCAGGGAATGCATCAGCGCGGTGCCGACCAGCCAGGGCATGAAGGAGGCGTTTTCCACCGGATCCCAGAACCACCAGCCGCCCCAGCCCAGTTCGTAATAGGCCCACCAGCTGCCCAGGGCGATGCCGATGGTGAGAAACAGCCAGGCCACGGCTGTCCAGGGCCGGGACCAGCGTGCCCAGGCGGCATCCAGATGACCGCCGATGAGGGCGGCGACGGCAAAGGCGAACGCAACAGAAAAACCGACATACCCCATGTAGAGCATGGGCGGATGCAACACCAGGCCGGGATCCTGCAGCAGCGGGTTCAGGTCGCGGCCGTTGGCCGGGATCATGGCGAGCGGGATGCGCTCGAAGGGGTTGGAGGTCAGCAGCATGAACAGCAGGAAGCCGATGCTGATCATGCCCATGACGGCGATCACCCGCGCGACGGTGTCCTGGGGGAGACTGCGGCTGAAGGCTGCGACAGCGACGGTCCACATGGAGAGCAGCAGGGTCCAGAGCAGTAATGATCCTTCGTGCGCCCCCCAGACCGCCGAGATGCGGTAGGCGAGGGGCAGGGCCGAGTTGGAGTTGGTCGCCACGTAAACCAGGCTGAAATCATTGCTGATGAATGCATTCGTCAGTGCGCCGAAAGCGATGGCAATGAAGAAGAACTGGCCCCAGGCGGCACGGCGGGCGACAGCCATCCAGCCGGGTTTCCCCCAGGCGGCGCCGAGCAGCGGGAGGGTGCTTTGTACCAGTGCCAGACACAGGGCAAGGATGAGGGCAAAATGACCTATCTCGGCAATCATGGCTGCTGACTTCCTTGCGGGGTGGTGGTGGAGCGGGTCTGTTTCGCCTGGGCGTCCTCGATGGCCTTGGCGGCTTCGGGCGGCATGTAGTTCTCATCATGCTTGGCGAGCACCTCGTCTGCGATGAAGACTCCGTCGTCACGTAATTTGCCGAGGGCGACGATCCCCTGCCCTTCGCGGAACAGGTCCGGCAGAATGCCGTTGTAGATCACCGCAACCTTTTTGTCGGTATCGGTGACTTCAAAATAGACATCCAGGTTGTCCTTGTTGCGTTTGACCGAGCCTTCCGCAACCAGCCCGCCGAGGCGAAAGACGTGGTTCTTCGGTGCTTCACCCGAGAGGATCTGGGTGGGGCTGTAGAACAGGTTGATGTTTTCTTTCAGGGCCACGGTGGCCAGCGCTACGGCGGCACCGATGCCGGTGATCAACAGACTGATCAGGGCCAGGCGTTTCCGGCGTTGCGGGTGTTTGGGTAGGAGTCGCATCAGTTTTCAATCTCTTTTGGTTGTCACGGCTTATGCGTGGGACAGCAACAACTCACTGGTTGTTCCCCTGTGGTGGTGATTGCCTGAATTTACGTTTCAGCCGGGCCAGCAGCTGTTTCTGGCGTTGCCGCGGAAGGATCACGTTCCATAGCAAAATGATCAGCGCCAGACCGTAGGAGGTCCAGACATAAAAGGCGTAGCCGCCCATGTGGAAAAATTCATTCATCAGGATGACTCCGTGACCATCTGCTTGACCCAGGTGCTGTTGCGTTCCCGTTCCAGAATTTCGCCGCGCGCCCGCATCAGCACGGTGAGGCCGAAATAGAGCTTGAAGGCGAAAAACATGATCATAAGCGGGATCAGCATGCTGGTGTCCATCGCCGGTTTGTCAAAGCGGGTGACGGTCGGACCCTGGTGCAGGGTGTTCCACCATTCCACCGAGTAGTGAATGATGGGGATGTTGACCACACCCACCAGCGCCAGCACGGCGCAGGCATTGGCGGCAGTGCGTTTGTCTTCGATTGCCGATTGCAGGGCGATAAAACCGAGATAGAGAAACAGCAGGATCAGTTCCGAGGTCAGGCGTGCGTCCCAGATCCACCAGGTGCCCCACATGGGCTTTCCCCACAAAGAGCCGGTCACCAGCGCCAGGAAGGTGAAAGCGGCACCGAGCGGTGCAGCGCTGGAGGCGACGATGTCGGCCATTTTTATTTTCCAGATCAGGCCGATGGCGCCTGCGCCTGCCATCACCATGTAGACAAACATCGACATCCAGGCAGCGGGGACATGGATATAGATAATGCGGTAACTTTCCCCCTGCTGATAATCCGTGGGGGCGACCACCAGGCCGGTATAGAGACCTGCCAGCATCAGCAGCAGAGTGGACCATCCCAGCCAGGGGATCAGTCGGCCGGCAAAATGGTAAAAATGTTTTGGTGAGGCGAGTTTGTGTAAAAACGACCACATAATCAATTAATTTCCGGCGGCACGATAAATTCAGATGTGTCTGGATTTGAACAAGTTCGCGATTCTAGCATGGGCGGATTATTTCTCCTATTGATGCGGATCACTCAGCGCAGGCTGATCCGCAGCGCTGCCGCAATGGCGAACGGGGCCAGGGTCAGCGCCAGCGCCAGCAGGGCGGCAAGGAAAAACAGCTGACCCCTGATGCTCAGATCGGCCGCCGCGGTGGCGATGGCGTTACTGGCAAAAATCAGTACCGGAATATAGAGCGGCAACACCAGCAGGGAGAGCAGCACTCCGCCCCGGCGCAGACCGACGGTCAGGGCGACACCAATCGCGCCAACCAGGCTGAGTACCGGTGTGCCCAGCGCCAGGGTGGCGAGCAGGGCAGGCATGGCGTCGCTTGGCAAATAGAGCAATATCCCCAGCAGCGGCGCCAGAATGATCAGCGGCACCCCGGTGACCAGCCAGTGGGCGATGACTTTTCCCAATACCAGCAGGGAAATGGGGTGCGGGCTCAACAGCAGTTGTTCCAGGGCGCCGTCCTCAAAATCAGAACGGAAAATACTGTCGAGTGACAGCATCGTGGCCAGCAAGGCCGCGACCCAGATAACCCCCGGCGCCAGGGTTTGCAGCACTTTTTCCTCCGGGCTGACTGCCAGCGGAAACAGGCTGGTAACGATGATGAAAAACAGCAAAGGGTTGGTGATCTCGGAACGGGTGCGTAACGCCAGGGTGAGATCACGTTTCAGAATAGTGAAAAAAGCAGACAACAAAGAGGTTTTCATGCAGCCAGGTTCAAACTCGATAGATGGTCTTCAGACAGGTCCAGAGGGTGATGGGAGGTGAGGATGGCCATCCCTCCCTGCAGGACGTGATGCGTGATCATTTCCTCGATCTGCTGCTGTCCCTGGATATCGATGGCAGTGAAGGGTTCGTCGAGGATCCACAGCGGTGCGGGGGTGATCAACAGCCGCGCCAGTGCCACCCGGCGGCATTGGCCGGCTGACAGGGTTCGGGCCGGGACGTCCTCAAAGCCGAACAGACCCACCCGGGCGAGCGCCTCGTCCTCGGTGATGTCATTGCTGAAGAGGCTCATGGCGCGGGCGACACGCAGATTTTCCAGCGGAGTAAGCTCCCCCTTGACCCCGTGGTTGTGGCCGATATAGGCCAGGTTCCCGAGGTAGTTGCTGCGTTGTTCCTGAATGTCGGTGTCGTTCCAGTAGATGGCGCCGTCATCGGGCAGCCGCAGGCCACAAAGGATCCGCAGCAGGGTGGTTTTGCCACTGCCGTTGGGACCTTCGATCTGCAGCGCCTGCCCCGGGGCGAGTTTGAAATTCAGTCCGGAAAAAAGGCTGCGATCCTCCCGCGTGCAGCTCAGGTTGCGGATCTCCAGTCCCTGGAAAGAGGCGTTATTTTCTTCTGTGGTCATACACACTCACAATTCAAATCGGTTTGCCGGCGTAAGCATACCAATTATTGCAGTGCCTCCGATAGTCGAGGCTGTTGCCGGCAGAACGAGTGTGCCAATTCCGCAGGATTTCGTGTCGTTTTCTCTAAATGAGTGTGCGAAAAAGGTGTCCAGTTTGTTATTTGACAAGCCAGCTCTCCGGTACCCCATGGCAAGACTCTCGGCAGCAGGGAAGCTGCCGTGAAGCTTACAGGGATGTATTCACAGCGTGTCTCGCCATGGGGTACCGGAGAGTTGGCCTCTCGATACACGGAATTATCTCCTATCAATGTGGACACCTTTTTTCGCACAGTTATTTAGCAGGGTTTCTGCAAGGCACCACAGTTCGGGGTGGCTGGGGAACGGGCCTGGCGCATCAGGCAGACAGACTTTTTTCCTTCCACTTTACTCTGTTTTTCCTTCACGGAGCGGGCCGGCGAATCCTGCCTAAAGTCATTTTTCGTGTGGCCGATAACCTGAAGCATGGTTGAAGTGGTGTACCAAAATCCGGGTGTTGCGCTTGTACGGTTGAAGCTGGTTTCGCGCGTGGCGTTTTTCACCGGTTTGAGTGCGGCACTTATACTCGGTCTGGTGTTGTTTTATCTGGCCGATGAGAGCGGCGCCACCTACCTCGATGTCGTCAGGGCCCACTTTATCACCCATCAGCAACTCGGTCCGGCGTTGCTGCTTGCCGGTTTGTTTCTTCTCTCCCTGGTGGCGTTGATCACCTGGGTGATATCGGTGTACAGCAGTTTTCGTGTTGCCGGTCCACTCTATCGTTTTACGCAAAACCTGAGGTTCAGTCATGAAGGTGCCGCGCCGCTGGGGATCCGTGAGAAGGATTGCCTGCATCAGGTTTCCAATCAGTTATTAGACAGTCTGCATAAATTCGATGCGCATAACCGGCGGATCGGGGAATTGAGCCAGGAAGCCATCACCTGTCTGCAATCTGCCCGGGCCGGTGCAGAAGATGAATACGCCCGCGTGGTGGCGCAGCTGAAAGAAATGGTCGGGCGGGTTCGTGTTGAGGACTAGACGGTTTATCTCCTTTATTGTTGTGGCGGCAACGCTTCTCCTCGGTGTACTGCAGCTGAGCGGCGTGATTGCGGTTGCACCCAAACCGCATGAAGCGGATTGCGTGAACTGCCACCTGGCGGGAGACAAGGTGACGCAAGCCAATGCGCACCAGTTGCTCAGCAGCCAGGAGGTGTTGTGCGGCCAGTGCCATGAGAATGCCTTGCGTTTGAGTCATGCCACCGGCTTCACCCCGACCCGCGAGCTGTCGAAGGAGTATCCTCTGGACTGGAAAGGTGATGTGACCTGCAGTACCTGTCACGATCTGCACTCGGGCAATCCTGGATTGATCCGCGGAAGCAAACGTGGGCGGGAGTTTTGTCTCAGCTGCCACAGTCAGCGTTTCTTTGCCGCCATGCCGGATGGCGGAACGTCGATTATCGATGCCGGGCATCTGGAGGCGCGCGCCAACCCGGAACCGATGGTGCTGGATCCGTTTTCGACCCGTTGCCTCGGTTGCCACAGCGATAAAGCCGAGGGGGGGCCGTTGGTCAACCTCGACGCGCGCGGCATTGTGCGTCACAGCGGCAATGGCGTGAATCACCCCTTGGGAATGGATTATTCCACCTCCGCCCGTTTTGGCGGTTATCGGCCGAAAGGACAATTGTCAAAGGTGATTTTTTTGCCCAAGGGACGAATGGGGTGTATTTCCTGCCATAAAGGGTATACCAAAAAACACGGTGAGCTGGTGATGTCCAATCGGGGCTCCGGCTTGTGTTTCGAGTGTCACGATCTATGAATAACGCAACCCAGCAGAATCAGGAGGCAATGCCCGAACGGCCATACCGGCGCCGGCGCCGCCACTTTATCGATACTTCCGTGCAGGGCCGTTTGTTGATCGCCATGCTGGTGATGGAGATGCTGCTTTTTGGCGGGACCATGGTGTGGTTGTACCTTGATCTGAATCAGGTGGTCGAATCCAATATGTATCGTGTGCATTTCGGTTCGCAAAAGGGGCTCTCGCCATTACTGCGGGAATTTCTGTACATCGTCCCCTTGATATTACTGGTCAACCTTGCCGGGCTTTGGGTGGCGGATCGCATCTGGCGCAGGAGTGTCAGTCGTATCATCAACACCTTGCAGAGCACCCTCACACATATCGGCCAGTTTGATTTGCGGGAGGCAAAGCATGCTGCCGAGGTAAAACATGAAGTACTGGACAAGGCAGATGAATGGCTGGCTTACGAAAGACTGCGTTACCGGAATATTCAACAGGTGAGCAGAAATCTGCCGGACAAGCTGGACATTTCAGACAGTGGTGCGGTGGAACAGGCCCGCTCCGCACTTGAGCGTTTGCAGCAGTTGTTGAAATGAGCGGCGCTTGCGGATCATTGAGGGTAACAACAAGCTGATCATGTGGCTTCGCAAAGCCGCCGGGGCAGCAAAGCATGATCGAATTCACTCATCTCGGTTCGCGTTCCTGGCCAGCGGATGAAAAGCCCGATCGATGTAGGCGACGATGGCATCGATTTCTTTTTCGCTGAGCACATTTTTCCAGGCGGGCATGGTGGTGTCGGGCAGACCGTCGCGGATAGCCTGCCTGAGGCGTTGGGGTGTCATCGCCGCCATAATTCTGCTGTCAGTCAGATCACGCGGGTGGGGCTCCAGGAAACTGCCGATCCAGTTGCGCCCGCTGCCGTCAGCGGCATGGCAGAAGGCGCAGTTCTGCTGGTAGAGGATTTCGCCCTGTTTCTCTTTGCTCGAAAGGTTTTGCAGTTGTGGCGGCCGGTCGTGTTTCGCATACACCGAGGCGGCGCTGATACTGTCCGGCGGGGTGAAGGAGGTGTTGTTGCGTGGATAGGAAACGGCGCTGGGTTCCCAGATGGGTCCTTCATCGAGGACCCGTGAGCGATCGTGGCAGCTGATACACGCGGAGAGAAACAGTCGTTTGCCTTTGCGTTGTGATGGCGTTAATGCCTCCCAGGGGGTGTCCAGCGGGATATCACCGGTGGCGAAAGGGAAGGCGATACGATAACGCTGGTGGTCCGGCCAGCCGTTCGCCAAGGTATGGTAGCGGGTGTTTTCCTTGCGTTGTTCGATAAACTCGCGGCGGACAAAGTCCACCACCAGTGCGATTTCCTTTTCCGTGATGATCCCCTTGAAAGCAGCCATACCGGTGCCGGGGCGGCCGTTACGAACACTCTCAAGCATGCTTTCCCGGCTGATCTCATCGGGTGCCAGTTGGGTGAAATCGCGTGGCCGGGGATCGAGAAAAGAGCTGGTCAGCGTCCTGGCGTTGCCGGAATAACCGTGGCAATAGTAGCAGCGGAAGTTATAGATCTTGCGGCCCTGCTCATGGGGTGTCAGGGCAGCTTCCTCCGCCCGGGCCTGATCCCAGGGCAAGGCGGTGATCAGCCAAAGGCCGCAGAGCAACAGCAGATAACGGGACGACATCGGGATCAGGGTGCTTTTGCTTTGCTCTTGCTCTGACCGGACTTGCCCTTGATAAACGCCTGAAAGACATATTCGCTCAGATCAGCGATCTCCTGGGGTTTGAGCACCAGCTCCCAGGCAGGCATTTCCGTACCGAGTTTGCCCTTGGAGATGCTGTGAAACAGGGCCGGACGGTTGAAGCGGCGTCTTGATGATTCACGGTTGAAGTTTCTCGGGCGGGGGAAAATGAAGTAGGCCCGTGGCCCTTCGCCATCACCCTTGGCGCCGTGGCATTCCGCACAATTCTGGAGGTAGGCCGCTTTGCCCCGCGTGGCGTCGCCACGCAGGTTGTTTGGCAGTGGTGCGGTCATGTCGACAAGCTTGTCAGGCATGTTTTTCTCGGAATCGGGAAGCAGGTTCCGGCGGATGACTCCCATTTTTGAGAATTCCGACTCCTTGGTCTGGTTCGTTTCGGGGGTGATTTTTCCATGGGCATGGGTGCCGGAGAGGCCGCTCAGTTCAGCTGTTTGCATGAAGGCGTTACGAATGTAGTCCACGACCTGTTCAATCTCTTTTTTACTGAGTTGGGTACCGAAGCCGGCCATGGGGGTGTTGGGTACGCCGTGGGTGACGGAGTTGATCATGCGTTCACGCGTCAGCTCGCGCCGTGAGGCTTCGGTAGTGAAGTTGCGCGGCCGCTTGCTCAGCAGGTTGCTGCCCCACCTGGCGCTTTTGCCGTCATCACCATGGCAGACCGAGCAGGTATGGGCATAGATCTTCTTGCCGGGGTTGATGTCGCCGGTACCTACCGGTGGCATGAAGATTTCACGAATATAGTCAACTACCGCCTCGATTTCCTTTTCGCTCAGCTGGCTTTTCCAGCCTGCCATGGCGGTGCCCGGCAGGCCGTCACGCACGGCGGTGATCATGCGTTCCCGCGTCAGTGACTTGGCGACAGCCGGCAGGGTGAAGTTCTTTGGTGGTGGAGACATGCTGGTTTCAGCATGGGATTTGCCATCCCCGTGATCGCCATGGCAGACGGAACAGTAATTGTGATAAAGCAGGGCCGGACGTAATGCCTGCTGGTTTCCGGCAACAGCAGTCCGTTCTGTTATCAGTTGTCCCGTAACGACAAGAAGGAAGAAAGGCGATAACAGGAATGTAAATATGCGCATGGTAGTGACCCCGGACAAATATCATGAAATGCGGTTGCGATACTTTGCAAAATCTATCGGTAAAAAGCAATCTCAATGCCAAGATTATCCGTTGGCTTGCAATGATGATAGGCCCATCAGGAGAGAGATTAATCTATATCAATTTCTGTGGCACTAATATTGCTGTTTATTCCTGATGAGCGCATCATTATAAGTTGTTATGGTACGCTTTTTTGCGGCAAGGGTTTCAACATGCTGATTCCACTCTCGAGAGGGAGCGGAAAATATAATGCAAGAGGTTAATCCTGCTGACATTCCTGATTCCGGTGGCGGTGGGTGGCGTCAACTGCGACATTGACACTTTGACATATGTGTTAACCTTGGCTTACATAAGTTGATCGTCTGGACAAGGAATTCATGCTGTTCACATGAAGTGCCGCCAGGTTGTTTTGCAGTTTTTCGGGAAACTGATGAATTTGGGAGGTTATTCAGACTATGTGTAGATTGAGGCAGACCAATCTGTGGGTTCTGTTTGCGGTGTTTGCCATGTTATTGACGGGTTGCACCACCACTCCGGATCTACCCAGGAAAAAGGTGCCTAATCCGGTATTTCCCATGCCGCCGGAACAACCCCGGTTCATTTTCGAAAAAGCAATATACAGCAGCATTGATGTGGTGAAAGAGGATTCCACCAGTGCCTTTCGTCGTTTTGCCACAGGTGAGCAGCTCAAGGGTGAAGGGTTTGCCAAACCTTTCGATGTGGTGGTGCACAAGGGGCGGATTTTTGTAAGTGATACCGCCCGCCGCATGGTGTTGCTTCTGGATCCCGCCGGCAAGGGGCGCTTCACCGAAATCGGTATGGAAGAACCGGGCCGGTTGTATCTGCCACTGGGATTGGCAAAAGACAAAATGGGCAAACTCTATGTTTGTGATATTACCGCAAAACGCGTGACGATTTACGATCGGGACGGAAATTATCTTCGGGCAATCGGTGGCAGGAGATATTTCAGGCGCCCTTCCGGGGTCGCCGTGGATCCGGACGGCAAGCGGGTGTACGTCGTGGACACCGGTGGTGTGGACAACCAGGATCACCGGGTGCGGGTGTTCGATGCCATGAGTGGAGAACATTTGTTTGATATCGGCACCCGTGGTGGTGAGGATGGACAGTTCAATCTGCCGAGGGATGCGGTGATCAGCCCCTACAACGGTTTGTTATACGTTGTCGATGGCGGCAATTTCCGCGTACAGGTGTTCAAACAGGACGGTACCTTTGTGCGGAAGTTCGGTGCGGTAGGCCGCCGTACCGGGCAGTTCTCCCGGCCAAAGGGGATTGCCGTGGATCGTTGGGGAAATGTCTATGTCGTGGACACCGCTTTTGGCAACGTGCAGATATTTTCACCCGACGGGCAGCTGTTGATGTTTTTAGGCAATCGCTCGAGCAAGGATGGTCCGGCCAAGTACATGCTGCCGGCGGGGGTGGATGTCGATGAGGACGGTCGCCTTTATCTTGTCGACCAGTTTTTCCGCAAGGTGGAGATCTACAAGCCAACGGAACTGATGGGGCCGGCGGACAAGACGTTAACGCAAACAAAAGAGGGTGAGCCGGCAAAAGCTGCGGCAAAACAGGCAGCACCTGAAAGCGGGACACCACCACCCGGAAAATGAGCACATGGTGTTATGACAAACACCAGGGTGGTATGCTCGAAAGAGATTGGGTTGTCGAATTATCGATTTTATTAAAGTCGGCCTTTGCAAAAGGCCGGCGGAGTTGAATGCGGGAGCGAGTCGTGCGCCATCCAGGTCGGCTTTCAATTTGGCTTGTTACCATTTATTTGCTGCTGGTTTCGGTAGCAGCGGGAAAGCCGCAAGCGCTCGCTGAGCAAAAGCTGCTGGCCAATCCACAGAATATTTCCCGCCTGGTGGCAAAAGGTAAACTGCAGGTCAGCGACATTCCTAATCCACACTGGCGCACGGACGCCTGCCAGGCGTGTCACCGCGGCAAGCCCACACGCAAAAAGCACCCGTTGCGGGAGTCCAACATCAACCACAGTTGTAACAACTGTCACCTGCCCATTGGTACTCATGTCAATATCCATCCGGTGGATGTGGTGCCATCAGCCGAAATAAAAAAACGCATGTCCCGCGAATTACGCCGCACCTTGCGTTATGGGCGTGGTGGTAACAAGCTAAATTGTCTGACATGTCATGATTTGACCAAACAATGCAACCGTGCGGAATTTGTTGACAAGCAGATTAATCCGAAATTTATTCGTGGCGCACCCTATCGTACCCGCACGGCAATCTGTTATCAGTGCCATGATCGCAAGGCCTATCAGCGGTTGAATTCCCATGATCAAATCAGTGATACAGGGGTGCTGCAATCAGACAAATGTTTAATCTGTCATCCGCGTATTCCGGAGGAACTGGAGGATGGCACCGCTGTGGATGCAGAGCTGCATGTGGATAAAGACTACAAAACGATATGTCTGAATTGCCATGTGTGGGTACCGCATCCGGGAGGGGATTTACCTTTCAGGGACAAGGGCGGGCCGATGCATCTGGTTGTTCCTTCTCCCGGTATTGCCAGATACATGAAAAAAATGGAGCGGGTGAATGAATTGCGCCTGCCGGTGGAAGAGGATGGAAGGATTTATTGTGCCACCTGTCACAACCCCCATGAAAAAGGCGTGATAAAAAATGTGGCTGCAGCGAAGGGGGCTGATGAGCCCAAAAGGTTGCGATCCGAATCAATGTGTGAGAATTGTCATGATCTATAGCAATAAAACCACTCTTGATTTAGATTAGCATCTGTGCACGGATTAGGAGCAGATGTTCGTCACACGTGATTGTCAGAGGGCGCTGCTGCGAAAATGCTGAGTGGAATACTCAAAAACCTGTCTGAAAAATCATGCAGAAAATGTCATGATCTATAGCAATAAAATGTTTATTAAATTGGGTTAACATTTTTGCGCATAACAGTACGGATGTTGCAATTTATATCTGTTGAGGAGTGGCTGGAAGACTTTTCCGGTGAAAACTCGAAATTCCATCTCGCAGGGGAGAGGAATAATGTTGTATCAGAAAATAAAAATATGCATTGTACTGCTGTTTCTTTTGGGAGCAGGATATAGTGATATAACACTGGCCTTTGAAGACGATGAGGCATGCCTGTTATGTCACAAGTACCCGAAGATGGGGCGGGTTACCGAGGAGGGGGTGCAGCGCAGTTACTATGTTATGCCCCATGTGTTCGGCAAAACGGTGCATCGCAACG
The DNA here is from genome assembly GCA_027032075.1 of Chromatiales bacterium. Taxonomy (GTDB): domain Bacteria; phylum Pseudomonadota; class Gammaproteobacteria; order UBA6429; family Thiohalophilaceae; genus JAJRYG01. The sequence goes on from JALVOC010000107.1 coordinate 17,211, forward strand.
TTCCCTGTACGGATTGCCATAGTTACATCAAGCAACTTCCACATAAGCCGGTAAAAGTCGGGGTACAGTGTGATAGTGAATGTCACGCGATAAAAAATCCGGCAACGGGAAAAAATTTCAGCCACAAACCTATTTATGACAAATACATAAAGAGTACGCATGGCCGCAAAAAAGTCACCAAAGGCCATGATCGTGACAAACCATATTGTGTAACCTGCCATACCAATCCAATCTATAACCCGAATGAGGATGAGCCACCAAAGCGGATTGTCGATCGCTGCGTGGTTTGTCACGAAGACAATAAATTTGTAATCAACTGGTATAAACATACCAGCCGGCGTATTCGTGAAGTCAAGCGTTCCTCGGAAGAGATAGTTGCCTTATGCTCCAATTGCCACGGCGATCGGCGGCTGGTGGAACGTCACATGAAGGCCGCCAAACTGGAAGGACGTGAACTTGGCCGCAAGTACCCCTATGCTGTGGAATCCTACAATGAAAGTTTCCACGGCAAAGTCACACGTTATGGTTTCAAAAAAGCAGCAAACTGCCTGGATTGTCATGCGGATTATGACAATTATTATCTGAGTGTGCATTATATCAGGCCTTCACGCGATCCCGAATCTCCGGTGAGTGCGGAGAGAAAGCTCAAGACTTGCCAGCGCTGTCATGTCTATGCAGACAAGAATTATGCGGCGATCGATCCTCACCCAACAAGCAATCCCGAGGACAATCCCTTCCGCCACTATGCAGAACTTATCTATGGCTGGGTGGGTGATATCGTGCTCGCGATATTTGTAGGTTTGGCGATATTTGAAACCATCGGCCGCCGTCGTGACGGAGTGGTCTGGAAGTTACGCAAGGGATCATCATGGTGGCGCAAATCCAAGCGTAATCGAGACAGGGTTGTTTAGGCAAAACCGTATTTGGTTCTTGAATGGTGTTGGTTAATGTGATTACAGGGTATTCATCATGATATTGTCATCCGAAGCTCGTGAAGTGGTTGAAACCTCGATGAAGATCAACAAGGTCAGCGAGAGTGAGCGTGAGGAAATTGAAAAAGTTATTGCTGCCATGCCTAATGATCGGGTATTGCTGTACAAGAATGTTGTTTCCAACCCCATAGGTGATCTGCCGCGTTATTCCGTTCATATCCGCATCCAGCACATGCTGACCTTCGTTACCTTTTTGACGCTGGCGTTTACCGGCTTGCCGATTGCGTTTTTTGATCATTTTTGGGCTGAGCCAATCAACTCCCTGATTGGTGGTGTGGATGTATCACGCGTGGTCCATCGCACCCTGGCCAGCGTTATGATTTTCAGCATGATTTACCATATCTTTACCATCACCGCGGGTACGATTGTAAAAATCATGCAGGGACGTTTTGAAATACGCCGCTCTATCATTCCGTTATTCAAGGATCTCCGGGACTTCAAGCAGGACCTCGAATATTTTGCTGGCATCAGAACCGAGAGGCCGGAGATGGACAAGTTTATGTACAAGCAGAAAGTCCATTATTTTGCCGCGGCTTTCGGCAATTTTGTGATGATCATCTCCGGCTCCTCTTTTTTGTTTCCGGAATTCTGGGCGGCGGTACTGCCAGTGGAAATCGCCGCGCATTTCCAGGAAATGATGCGGCTTTCACATCCGCATGAGGCCCTGTTGGCGTTGCTGGTTGTCGCTTTCTGGCATTGGTATAACGTACATCTTGCGCCGGGACGTTTCCCGATGCAGTGGACATTTCTCACCGGCAAGATTACCCGTGAACATCAGATGGAGGAACATTTTCTGGAATATCTGCGTAATCTTGTTGAGTTGCCGGAGGAAAGGGATTATCTGATAGATTTGCTGACGGCTCGCGAACTGGAGGCAACCGGCGTCGATGTGGTCGATGCGGAGGCCTCTCCGGAGGGTGCCACCCCATGATGACGCCGCTGAACTGGTATCAGAAAATAATCGCCTATACCACGCTGGTGATTATTTTTTTCTGGACTGCTTTTGGACTGTTCACCATTTGGCTGCTTCTTACCGAGTATTAACTGAATCCAGGTATATATCATGCATGAAATAGATAATGTACTGGTGGCATATATTGTAATCAGTGTACTGCTGTTTATGTTTCTTGGTATCGCCATTCTGGTGATGATAGATCATAAGGCAAGAATTCCCGGCCATTTTCGCAGTGACCCCTTCAGTATTTCCGGCCTGCGCCGCGAGCATCCGGTTATCGGATTTCTCACCACCCTCATCCTTGGAAGTGTGATCCTCAGTCTGTTGCTTGAGGTAGGTATCATCTTCGGTGAACGCCTTGGCCTGTTTGCCGAAAAGGAAAAACCGGAATTGTTGAAAGAGCTGCATGAACAGCGTTTCACCGAACGCATGCGCCATTTCCACAACGAGCCGAAAGACAATCGTATCAATCTTGGAAAAAAACAGGCCTGCTTCTATTGCCATGGCGATTATCCGCATTCGAAAACACGCATGATACGCACGTTGTTGAACATGCATACACAGTTTGTCGGCTGTATGACCTGTCATACGGATGAGAAGAAAATACCGGAGGATAGTTACAGTTTTGCCTGGTTGAATTTTTCCGGCATCGAAGTAAAAGGGAAGCCGTTCGGAACGAGTATCGACCCTGAGACAGGTTTTCTTGCACCGACGGATGATTATTATTCCAAGATAGTGGTTTATGCCAATATCGATGGCGAAAAGCAATTATTGGAAGCAATAGAAGACAAACCGGAAGTGCAGGAATTTCTTGCAATCAAGGACAAGTTGTCCGAGAAGGACAAAGAGGCGGTAAAAAAACGGATTCACAAGGTGGTACGCCGCAAAGGCCGTTTTTGCAACCGTTGTCATGCGCCGGAGGAGGAAAGTTATCTGCCTTTCCGCAAGCTTGGTTTTTCCGAACAACGTATTTTTGACGTGACCAACCTGAATATCATCGGTATTGTGAAAAAATACAAGAAATTTTATTTGCCAAATTTGTTCAAAAAGGAAGACGAAGGAAGAAAATAGTGTAATCATGGGCTGAAGTGCGGGCAGCCAGTAAAATTTGAATATAATGATGTGCAAAATGGTATTACATCTCCGAATGGAGTGATACTATTCTTCCCAGGGTGAATTAAAATATTGAATCATGAAGTGTGCCGCTTGAGATTGCTTGCAGCAAGCAGTGAATAACGGGGGACACGGTGCACGTCGCTATAAGGTGGAAGAGAATGCACAGTCGCAACATCTTCGTAGCCACTTTCCTGGTCGCACAGCTGACCCAACTGTTTTTTGCGGCTTTGACCCACGCTGATGAGGGTGTTTCCCCGCCTCCTCCCCCCATTCCCTTCCATTCGATATCCCTGCTTCGCTATCTCTCCGGTCAGAAGGGGGACAGACTCTCTTTGCCCAGTGATGTTGCTGTGAATGAGCATGGTGTTTATGTGGTGGATGGAGGAAATCATCGTATCGTGGTTTTTGACCAGGAGGGTGATTATCGTTTTCAGTTTGCAGCTAAGGGCAGCAAGGCGGGACAGTTGTCGGGACCGGTTGGCCTGGGGCTGGATGCCAAAGGAAGAGTCTACGTTGCGGATCGCGGTAACGCCCGCATCCAGATATTCGATTCCGAGGGAACGTATCTCAGCGGCTTCACACTCAAAAGCAAAGGTAAGGTGGTGGTGCCCATTGATATCGCTGCCAATCCACGAGGCAGCAGACTTTATATTACCGGCAACAACAATCACCGGCTGATGGTGGTAAATCACAATGGCAAATTGTTGCGGCAGTGGGGGGGCAATGGCCTGAATCGCGGGCAGTTTCGTTATCCAGGCTCGGTGCTGGTCAAAAAAAATGGCCATATCGCCGTGGTGGATATCCTGAATACACGTGTGCAGGTATTCAATCGAAAAGGAGAATTTAGCAGGCAGATCGGCGACTGGGGGGTATTGCCGGGTCAGTTCGTAAGACCGAAGGGGGTGGCGACAGACAGCAAGGGGTGGTTTTATGTTTCAGACAGCTATATGGGGCTGATTCAGGTATTTGATGACGAGGGGCAATTTCGTTATGTCCTGAAAGAGGATGGTGGCGATCAGGGAATGGTCACGCCTGCAGGAATTGCAATCGACAAAAACGACCGGCTCTATGTTACGGAAATGTTGAAGAACAGGGTTGCTGTTTATAACCTACGGCAATAAATGAAATGTTCAATTATGACCAACGAACATCCGGTTTTGTCTTCTCTGCGGTTATTCTGTTAACCGGGATATCGCTCTTGTTGGTTTCTTTCGCGGCCCAGTCCGCTCCGCGCCTGCCTTCACCCAAACGCGAATGTTCAACCTGCCACATCATGTGGTTGAGGGAGTTTAAAAGAAAAGATCTGAAAACCTTGATTCCATACGATCCCAAGCCTGTTGTGGATACCGGCAAACAGGATGTAGTGAGCACGGAGGCGATGTGTTTTTCCTGCCATGACGGTTATGTCCTGGATTCCCGTTTCCTGTGGAAAAACAGAAAACATATCCACCCGGTGGGAGTTAAACCTTCTTTGAAGGTCGACATTCCCCTGGTGGAGGACAAGGAGATTTTTCCGCTTAACATGGACGGTAAAATCTACTGTGGCACCTGTCACTCGGCCCATGGCGTTGACTGGCGTCAGAAGGAGTCCCCCATCTTTCTGCGGGTGAAAAATATCGATTCCAGCATGTGTGTTCTGTGCCATAAAAACCGGAGCAGCCGCAAGACCAGGGGAAATCATCCCTTGCTGAAAAAGCCGCCGAGCAGGCCGGACAATCTGATCAGGCACGGTGCAAAGTTCAGTAAAAAAGGAGGGGTGATTTGTCAGTCCTGCCATGTGGTGCATGGATCAGTTGAAAAGAAACTGCTGGCAAGTTCCAATCAGGATTCGAAATTATGCACTTCCTGCCATGATGCGAAAAAAAGTATTCGTGGCACGAAACACGATCTGGGCCTGATGCTGCCCGACGAGAAAAACATAAAAGGCAAGAACGTTGCGCACAGCGGCTTATGCAGTGCCTGTCATATCCCGCATGATGCCATCGGCCCGCGGCTGTGGGCGCGCTACCGCAAGAGTGATACCGATACGGTTTCTTCAATGTGTTTGGGATGCCACAATCCCAAAGGTCCGGCACATGACAAGACGCCAGGCACTTTTTCCCATCCGGTCAATGTTCCGATTTCCAGGGTTGGCATTCGCGCCACCGTGGAAAACTGGGTCAGTAAGTTTGTCTCACTGCCTGATTTGGCCCCCATACAGCGTTTACCCCTGTATAACGAGCGTGGCAGGCGGGTCAACAAGGGAGGCAATGTTACCTGTCTGAGTTGTCATGATCCGCATAAATGGAGTCAACTGACGGCTGCCGGGGAAGCAGCCGATCCGCGGGAAGTGGAAGGGGATGGCAACAACAGTTTTCTGCGGATCCCCTATAACGGTGATAACAGGCTTTGTACCAATTGCCACAGGGACAAGGCTACGGTGCAGCTATCAAAACACAATCTGGCCATTTCCGCGCCGGATGAAGAAAATTCTCTCGAGCAAAATGTGGCGCAGGCGGGGGCCTGCAGTGCCTGTCATTTGCCCCACAATGGCGAAGGCGCAAAAATGTGGGCCAAGGAGATCAGCCGGCAATGGGAAGGGGTGGAACGGCTTTGTGTCAGTTGCCACGAGGAAGGTGGTGTCGCAGCGAAGAAACAGACAGGTGATTACAGTCATCCCGTACATGTCAATCTGGACAGGTTGCCGGGTGAAGTGAAACCCGGATTGCCGTTATTCATGTGGGATGCCTCCCGTGACAGCAGGCGTGGCGAAGTCGATTGCGCCACCTGTCATGATCCGCATCAATGGCAGGCAGGCAAGCCGGCGAGTCGTAGCGGAGCGGATGCGGAAATTGAAGGGGATGCGAATACCAGCTTCCTGCGGATACCGGCGACGCATCAGGCAAAACTCTGCCTGAAATGCCATAAGGACAAGGCGACCCTGCTGGGGACGGATCACGATATGAGCGTGACCGCACCCAGGATCACAAATGCCAAGGGACAATCCCTGAAACAATCAGGTGTTTGCGGGCAGTGCCATACTGTCCACAAGGCGCAAATGCCGCAACGGTTATGGGCGCGCGAGTCCGGACCGGGTGACGAGGTGATGGAAACCATGTGTCGCGGATGCCATCAAAAAGATGGTATTGCGGCAAAAAAAGTGCCGCCAAAAACCAGCCATCCCAAACGTACCGTGCCGGCCAATAAGGGAAGATTGTTTGGCGGCCGGGCTGGAAACATCAATCCACCTGTTTTTGATAAAGAGGGTGAGCGGGCGATCGCTGGACTCATCACCTGCCCGACCTGTCATAATCCCCATCGGTGGGATCCCGCCAGCAACAAGGGGGGAACCGGCAGGAACAGGGAAGGAAATGCCATGACCAGTTTCCTGCGTCACCAGAACACGCGCTATTTCCTCTGCAGCGACTGCCACGGTGAGGACTCGCTCTATCGCTATAAGTATTTCCACTGGAAAAAATCCAGAGTAAAACATCATCTGTATGAACCCTGATTGAAATAGTCAGAATTATTTGATATGGTTATAATTATGCTTAATAACCACTTAATCGATAAGAAAATAGAGGGGCGATAACAGCACAGGGATAACGATAAGGGATTGGTTTTACATAGAAAAATAACACTTAAGTAATATGCGCCATGTCAAACCGCCGTGTCAGAGGGAGTCTGCCGCGGGGAGATCAGACAGACAGATGATCGGGATCAACTTAAGGGGATATCGCACCTGATATATTTGTCCCATGGTTTATATTTACAATAAATCTTTAATATTCATGAAGATTTGGGGAAAGAAAAACGTGCATACGAACATTTCCCGATAGTGGGAGAGAAACAGTTAGCATATTCCCATATTTGGCAAGGAGCATTACAAATTATTAATAATATCAATAATTTATAAAATGGCGCGTTTTGTGCAAGTGTATGTACAGAACAGTTTGATTTTGGCGAGTAACGATTTACAAAGTTGGAGGGAAATTATGAATACCTGGAATTCAAAACCCGTATTCCGGATTGGAAAAGCGATAGGCTTGATCCTGGGTGCGAGTGTTCTATCGCTGAACGTTGCTACGGCGGCGATCACGGTCACCAAACACAATCTGAGTAATGCTGGTTTGGGTACACAGGCCAACAGTCTTCAATCACCCGGAACGGAAGCAATCTGTGTTTTCTGTCACACCCCTCACGGTGCCGACACGAACGCTGCTGTTCCATTGTGGAACCGGGTATTGACCGGTCTGGGGCCCTACACGACATATGATTCGCTTGGTACCTCCAGCCTGGACGGTTCGGTCGCAGCAGTGGGTTCCGTCTCAATTGCCTGTTTGTCCTGTCACGATGGTACCCAGGCGATGAATGTCATGATCAACACCCCGGGTTCCGGTGGTTATGATCCGGCAGGTGTGACTCTGTCGGGTACCTGGGTTGGCCCGGCATCAGCGGCAACTCCGGTTGGTTCTTTGAACTACGGCGGTACGACCAACATCGTCAATATCGGTACCGATCTGCAAAACGACCATCCGGTTGGTGTGCAGTACGCCGGTGGCGGTATCAATGCAACCACACACACGACTGATACCCAGTTTGCAGGCACCACCAATGACGCAGACTTCAATATGCCCTGGAGAGTCACTCTCAACGGTGCGCCTGTCTGGTACGTGGATACTGCAGTTGGATCGGCCGGTGTCCGTGAAAAAACAGACATGCAGTTATATACCCGTAATGACGTACCTGGTGGTGGTGGTGTAGATGAGCCAACCGTGGAATGTGCGAGTTGTCATAACCCGCATACCAGTGACAACCCAACATTCCTGCGCATCGCGAATACAGGTAGTGCGGTTTGTTTGGCATGCCATGTCAAATAATTTGAACTAGAAGTTTGTAAAGTTCAGACTGTAGTCCTTCAAAACGGCCTCGGGTGATTTCGATTGCCTTGGGCCGTTTTTCTTGGGGGAGTAGATTTTTTATGAGGCTTTATCGTGACTGTACCAACTAAGAATCCACGCAATAAAATTCAACACTACCCCCTTTTCCTGGGTTGTATGGCTTTGGTTTTTTTGGTGGCATCTTCTGTGCAGGCAAAATTAACAGTACAGAAGCTTGAAGACGATGTTTACGCCAATGTGCAGGGGGAAACCGTCAGCCTGAACAGTTACAAAGAAGCCCTGCAAGCTGCCGTGCGGCAGAAATTTTATCATGGGAAAATTCCCGAAGGGAAAATGGAGGAACTGCAACGGGAGGTTGGCAAAGAGCTGATCACCAAGACAATGCTGATTCAGGAAGCAAAACGCAGAGGGTTTGTTGCAGACAAGGATTGGATGAAAGAATCGCTGGAGAAAACCCTGGCGGATTACGAGAAGCGCTATGGCAAGAGTGACAAATGGGAGGAGTACCGGCAGCGTTTTATCCCACGTTTGACGAAGTATCTTGAAAACAACAGTTTATTGCTTCAGCTGAAGCAGCAAGTGGAAAACATCGACTCGCCAACCGAGAAAGAAGTGCGGGCGTATTACAGGCAAAACAAGGATAAATTCACCTCGCCGGAACAATTACGGGTAGCGGTTATCCTCTTGAAAGTTGCCCCCTCTTCCCCTGTGGTCGCATGGCAGGAGGCAGTAAAAGAAGCCGAACGGCTCTATAAACAACTACAGGAAGGGGCAGATTTTGCCGAGTTGGCACGGCTTCATTCCGGTGACAAGAGTGCCGAGAACGGCGGCGACATGGGTTATTTGCACAAGGGGATGCTGGCGCCACAGGTGCAGGAGCCATTGGATAAAATGAAGGCGGGTGAAATAACAAAACCGATTAAGTTGTTAAGCGGTGTCTCGATATTCAAATTGTTGGAGAGAAAACCCGCGGTATTGAATGCCTTCGAAAAAGTACAACAACGTGCAACGGATCTGCTGAAAAGGGAAAGAAGATTGCAAGCACGCGATAAACTGGTGGACAGTTTATGGAAGAAGACTGCAGTCCTCGTGAACAGCAAATATTATACGGTTGAAAAGGATGGAGACAAGAAAGTTGCGGAGAAAATGACACGGCCTGAATAATTTTGATTATCTCATTAAGGTAAAGAAATGTGGTACCCCAGCCGACACAGTGTCATTTCAGCATTGATTATACTATTGCTAGTGATATCTGGTGGTGCAAAGGTAGTGAAGGCGGATGTTACCATGGCGCCGGTTCGTTTATGGGGTGATTTGAGTTATGACTACCGCTACGAGGATTTTGACAAGACGGAAGATACTATCAGGCAGTTGGTAACACTGAACATGAATGCAAATTCATATATCTGGCAACCCTGGTTTATCAGAGTGAGTGGAGGGCTGGGCTTGACTTACAGCCAGTTGGATCAGGAAAACAGTGGTAGTTATGCCAGTGATATTATAACGGGCAATGCACTGATGAGTGTATTACCGCAAAGCCGCTTTCCTTTTGAAATGCAATACAGGAAAACCGACAGCAGGGTTACCGGAGAGGCGACCGGCAGTGTTCCCTATTCAAACACCCTGTATGGTGTTACCCAGCGATATCGCAGTCTCGATGGGACGGCAAGTGTTCAGGCCCGCTACGATTATAATACGCAACGTAGCCTCGGGCGGGAGAAGGACATAAGCAAGTTGATAACACTCGCGATGTCGAAAAACTACAAAAAAAATCTTTTCAAGTTTGATGGAAAAAATGAGAATTCTTTTCGTAAAAGCACCAATGTCAACTATCGGCGAAACAATGCAGTTGCCCGGCACACTTACCGGCCGGATAGTGAATTGTCCATGGAGAACACACTGAGTGTGGTTGAAACCAATGATGAAACCACAGCCTACTCTAACCGCAATCGCCAGTTGCAGCTGTTTTCCAATACATTCTGGCGTCCGAGAAATTCGCCGACTATCGGTTCCGCCGGCTTGCGTTACTATAAAGCCTTGACCGAGCAGGCGAGCACGAAATCCGAAGGTGATACGCTTAATGCCTATGGCAGTCTGAGTTACAGTTTTAGCAAACGATTGCGTGGTTCCGGTGGAATAACCGCAACCAAGACCAGAAGCAACGGTGGAGACAAATTTTCTTCCGTGCAGAATATGTCACTGACCTTCAATCCGGAAGAAATAAAACTGGGCAAATACCAGTATCGCTGGAACACTTCTGGAGGATTGAGTAATCGCTCGGGAGATGGAATTGGAGGACAACGTCTTTCCGCACAAATCGCGCATAATTTGCAACGCAGATATGCCTTAAGTCCGATTGAGGATATTACCACCACCTATAATCAGGGGTTGAGCAGCGAATATGACAGCAGGCAACGAAACCGGCACAGGATCAATCATAGCGCCTCGATAAGCTGGAGGCAGGGGAAAGGGGGAAGCAGTAACTATGTCCGTTTTATGGCGAGTGACTCTCGATCCGTGGCAAGTGAGTTTCATGAACTATACCAGGCGCTGAATTTGCAGATTACCAGCAGTCATTCAATTAATTACAAGTCCGGTTTATCCGGAAACTTGTCATGGAATGCATCAAAAAACATAAACGACGCCTCATCGTATGATGGTTTTACTACAAATGCCTCGGCGAGTCTCATCTACCGTCATATCAAGGCGTTTAATATCCGGCGTTTGCTGTTTATTTCGGATTTGAAGATTTATAAAGAATTATCGCGGCCATCCTATGTCTACAGGCAAAATCGCGATCAGAATGTATGGGATAACCGCTTCGAATATGGTATTGGCCGTTTGCGTTTGCGTTTGAGTCTGAAGATGTCTGAAGTTGGAACGGTAAGATCCAATTTACTCTGGTTCAAGGTAAGCAGGTTTTTTGGAAATTGATTTCCAAGAGTTTTGAATAAATAATCCAGTATGCGAGAGTTAAGAATAAGAGGAGGATGTATGAATACTCTACAGAATAAAAGGCATAATCAATTTGGAATCATCTTGATTGTGCTGACGGTTACAGTTGCGGTGCTGGGATCCATACAATCCGTACGTGCAGAGTATGGCGACCTGGTTTTAAATGAAATTGCGGAAAAGGAAGGTATGCCACCTGCTATATTTCCCCATTGGTTTCATCGCATTCGCTTTCGCTGCAAGGTTTGCCATGCGGATCTTGGTTTCAAGTTTAAAGCGGGTGGTAGTGGAATCAACATGTTGAAGATCATTGATGGGGAATATTGTGGTGCCTGTCACAATGGTGAAATAGCATGGTCGGTCGAGAACTGTAATCTTTGTCATTCCGGCAAGGAGGGGCTTAAGACACAAGTACATGGCAGTACACTTAATAAATTGGTTGTCCCGGCAAAAGCAAAAAAGAAAGCAAAGAAATAAAGGGGGCATAGACGAAAATGATCAATTTTAACAACTTTAAAAATCGTTTCGTACTCATACTTGTTATAAGCATGGCGACTGCTATGATCAGTAATGGAGTATACGCCGAGAGTCCGAATACCTTTAACCGCTTGATGAAAAAGAAGCCGGAACATAACCTGCCGCCGGTCAAGGATGGTATTCATGATCCGGAAGGGGAGGGGACTCTGGTATTGCAGCCTCCGAAGGAAGCATTCAGTAATCTGGTCAAGAGCAAGGCCGGGAATTACGTGGATTGGGTCAAGTCCCTGAAACAGGGGAAAATCTCCCCCCGCTACGACAGGCTCGATCCCAAGGCCAAGCCGATTATTATGGATTTGAACATTGTGCGTGAGGTAAAAGGTTCGATGCCGGACGTGGTATATCCACATGCACAACATACGGAATGGCTGGATTGTTCCAACTGTCATCCGGCAATTTTTATACCGCAAAAAGGAGCCAATCAGATCAGTATGGCATCGATTCTGTTAGGGCAGAAATGCGGTGTTTGCCATGGAAAAGTTGCTTTTCCGGTTACTGCAAAAACGTGCCGGACCTGTCATTCCAAGCCCAAGAAAAAACGGAAAGTAGTAAAAACCAAGGCTAAAAAATAAAGGGAAGTCGTAACCATTAACTGCAAACAGAAATAGAAGGTGGGTAATAAACTGTTGATACTAAATTGATATGCGAGCTTACCACATGAAGTTAAACCGCCAGTTTCTTGCTTTCATTGGTGTCTGGCTATGGATTCTTGTCCAGGCAAATGCGTATGCGGAAGAAGACAAACTTACGGACGCCATGCGGCAAAAAGAGAAGGCAACCCTGTATAGCAAATTGAGGCTGCTGGACAATATTGTCTTCAAATCATCACGCGCCAGGGCGGTTAGTGAGAGTGGTAATGAGAAAGCAATTTCCATTTTGCGTTCTGCGCAGCAGCACTATGAGAGAGCCAGAGAGCTGCTAAAGGAAGACAAGCTTGCCCAGAGTAAGGATGAAATTCACAAAGGATTGAATCTTGTTTCCGTTGCCTTTCGTCTGGTGGCGGATGAAAGAAACGAAAATTTGCAGGCCAAACAGCGCTATGAGGAATTGCTGGAAGGGATTAAGTCCTATCGAGAGGCATTTAACCAGGTGGCCTCGGAAAAGGGAGAGAAAGTGGCAAGCCTGCTGGATAGTGTAAAAATGGACAGGTTGATCGAACAGGCAGAATCACTGGCGAAGGAAAACCGTTACAAGGAAGCATCCAAAGCTTTGTTCGAGGCATCAAGCATGCTGGAGATGACCTTAAGTAAGGCAAGGAAAAATGAGACTCTGGTCTATGAGCTGAAATTCGATACTCCTGAAGATGAGTATGATTATGAGCTTAAACGTAATAAAAACTATGTTTTACTTGCCGAAATGCTGCTGGCAACCTGTCCTCCGGATAAGGTGAAAAGGATACCATTGATAAAGCGCTTGATGGGTCGGAACGAGGAACTGGTTGCAAAATCAGAACAACTTCTTGAACAGGGAGATGTTGACGCAGCTATTAAAGCGGTTGAGAAGGGTACACAGACACTGGCACGTGCATTACGTTTAGGCGGGTTGGCACTCTGAGTATTAATGTTGTTTGAAATTGAATTGTGGTGATCAGGATGAAATTATCAGGTATCTTGCTTGTTTTGCTGTTGATGTCGTATGGCAATGCTTTTGCGACAACGGACGCAGCGGTCAAGGAAAAAAGCAAAAAATTATCGAATGGGCAAATGCATTATGTTAAGCAGTTGTTGGAGAATTCATCAGCTGCCAAAAAAGTAAAAAACAGTGACGATATGAGTGTCAAATCGCTTTATCGTGCTTCGAAAGATTTATACCAAAAGGCGGTTTCCGACCTCGAGAACGGAGACAGGGAGTCGGCTGGCGAGGCTCTCTTCTATTCGACTGAAACCATGTTCAGGGCTGTACGGCTGGTAAATAATCAGAACAATCCGCATCTGAAGGCGCGACAGGATTTCGAACGCCGCCTGAAAAGCATTAATGCCCTGTTGAAGGCGCTTGAAAGGATCAGCAAGGAAAAAGGAGTGATTGGCAAGAGTCATGCGATACGCAATCAGGCCGAGAAGGACATAGAATATGCCCAGTTGTTGATGAAGGACAACCAGCCATTCAGTGCCCGTAAAACTCTGGACAAGACTTATGTCAAGATAAAAACGGCTATCAGTGAATTACGCAGCGGCGATACTCTGGTGCGCTCATTGAATTTCGCAAGCAAGAAAGAGGAGTATCTGTACGAGCTGGATCGCAATGACACGCACAAGATGCTGGTGACATTGCTGCTGGAGGAGAAAATGAAAAATCCTTCAACACTGAAACGGGTGCAGCGTTTTCTGGACAAGGCCGCTGAACTCAGAAAAAAGGCCGAAGAACTTGCGAGTGAAGGAGATTATGCGGCAGCTGTTGAAACCTGTGAAGAATCAACCAAACAACTGGTGCGTGCGATTCGCAGTTCCGGCTTCTTTATCCCGGGTTAAGCAACATTATTAAAGTATTGTTATGAGGAATAAAAAAACCAGATATTTTATTTCAATTATGATGCTGGGCCTGGTGGTTTCCATGGTATTGGAGGCGGCTGGACGCTGGCGCCCGCTTGCCAACGATAACTTGCATGATCCCGAAAGTCCTGCCATCGGTGTATTGCAGGAACCAGCCGAGGCCTTGTCCCAATTACCGCCTGATACCAGCGGCAATCTGGTCAATTGGGTGAAGGCATTGGAAGAGGGGAAAATCAACCCTCGCACCAACATCCGGCCGGAAACCAAGGTGCGTATCCGTGACACCGATGTATTGATGACGGAAACGGGTGAAATGCCGGTAGTACGTTTCCCGCATAAGGCCCATACCATGTGGCTGGATTGCTCTAATTGTCATGAACAATATTTTATTTCCAAGGTGGGTGCCAACCCCATCAATATGCTGAAAATTCTGGAGGGAAAATATTGCGGACGGTGTCATGGTGCGGTGGCATTTCCTTTAACAGAATGCAAACGCTGTCATAGTGTGCCGCGCAATAAAATCAAGCCATAGCATATGATGTGAGGTACAGATGGCCAGGTTTTTATCGCAGCTTAAGTCCATGCATAGAGTGAGCCGGTTATTACTATGGGTATGTGCGCTGATGACAATGCTGCCATTGCATGCGGAATACGGCGATGTCGTATTAAACCGGCGTGCAGAAAAAGAGGGGATGCCGCCGGTTATTTATCCTCACTGGTTTCACCGTATCCGTTTTCGCTGCAAGGTATGCCATTTTGAACTAGGGTTTGAAATGAGGGCCGGCAGTAACGATGTCACCATGCAGGATATTATCGACGGTAAATTTTGTGGCATGTGCCACAATGATGAAGTTGCATGGGGTGTGGAAAATTGTGATTTGTGCCACTCGGGGCGGCCGGGAATGAAGAGTCATATCTACGGCGGCCACCAGACAGCCGGCCCCGGTATCTGGTAATCATGGGACAATACTATGTTGTATTTGCAGCAGATGAAGAACCCGGGCAATTTTTCGAGAATTGCGCGTGGTATGAGAAAAGTGTGGTTCATCTGCATTGTTCTGCTGGCAATCGGCCCGCTCGGGGCTTGTGCCTCCTTCGACAAAGCCGCTCCGGAAAGTACTGACACTCCTTCATATTTGACCCCCTGGCGGTCATTACAGACTGCACCGCAGGAGAGTACCTTTGCCTCCGGTATGTCGGGCGGTGGTGGTTTGCTTCAATTAGGACGCCCGGTTGCGGTGGCTGCTTGGGGTGGTGTTCATCTCTATATTGCTGATATCGGGCATCAGGCGATATTACGTTATGATCGCATGCGCGATACCTTTTCCATCTTTTACAGGATGGAGATTTCGCCTGATACCCGCATGCAGGTCACGATGGATGAATCACTGTATATCACCGATCCATACAACGGCCAGGTGCTACATGTCAGTCGTGACGGTATCCTGGTGCGAACCTTCCGTGACTATAATCTGCAAAGGCCTCTGGCTGTGGTGGAGGATAACGCTCGCGGTCGGATCCTGATCATCGACGGGCATTTTGATCAGATCCTTGCATTCAACCGGCTTGGCCGGCTGATACAAATTATCCACCCGCTCGATGATGACGGACAATTGATCTCGGGGTTGCGTGATTTGGCAATCGGGCCGGAGGGGTTGTATTTGCTGGATCAACGGCAAAGGCGGATTGTTGTTACAGATATGGAGGGGCAGTTTCGCTATTCATTTGGCGCTGATGTGCTGCGACAACCAGTGGCGATTAGACTGGAAGGGGAAAGTCGTCTTATCGTGGCGGATACCTTCGACAGCAGCCTGAAAGTTTTTGTCGCCGGGGAAAAAATCTACCATCAATTTGCTTCTGAGGCTGTTTCCGTCATACAGCTTACGGATCTGTGTATCGATGGCAATTGGCTCTATCTGGCTGATGCGACAGGTGCACGAATCGAGATTATGCAGATTGATCCTGGCGCACTCACGAAGGAGACAATATGAAGCACCAGCCCGGGCAAATCTTTTCCAATATCCTGTTGTTGCTGTCGGCGATGACGTTGCTTGCCTCATGCGCTTCAACAGAGTCTTCGAGTTTGCAATTTTCCCTCAATCAGACCCAGGCAGGCCGGGTATGGCCTGACTTGCCTGAAGTCCCCCGCTATCGATACGCCGGCCAGCTGACCGGAGAGGATAATTTTGTTTCTGATGAGGGCGAGGTGAGCGGTTTTACTTCGGCAATGCGATGGCTCGCGGGGTTGGGCAGTGATAATGAGGAGAAAAATATTTTGCAGCGCCCGCAAGGTATTGCCATTGATAATGAGGGACGGATTTTCGTTTCCGATGTCAGCCGCCAGGCGGTGTTTGATTTCGATGTGATGAATGGTGAATTGCATATCTGGGAATGGGCGCAACCCGGGGTTCATTTTATTGCGCCAATTGGTGTGGCCCTGGGTGAAAACGGTGAACTGCTGGTTGCCGATGCCGAGTTAGGTTATGTGGTGCGTCTGGATCAGGAGGGTAAGCCACTGGGAATTATTGGCGAGGGGATTTTAACCCGCCCTACCGGGGTGGCCAGGGATGCAGAGGACGGAATTATTTATGTTGCCGATACCCGTGCCGATGATATAAAAATCTTTACCGACAAGGGAAGATTGATCAAAAAGCTTGGCAGACCCGGTACCGCAGCGGGGGAATTTAATGCCCCCACCCATCTGGCGTTTGCTGGCGGGAAACTCTATGTGGCCGATACCTTGAACTCCCGGATTCAGGTATTTGACGACACCGGAAAAGTATTGAAGCTGTTTGGTGAGCGTGGCCTGTATGTCGGTAACATGAACCGTCCCAAAGGGGTTGCTGTGGACGATGAGGGTAATATTTATATTGTTGAATCCTATCAGGATCACCTCTTGATTTTTAACGCTGACGGAGAATTTTTACTTCCCATCGGTGGTACCGGCAATGGTGTGGGTCGTTTCTATCTGCCTGCCGGAATTGGTATCGATCGTTCCAACCGTATCTATGTTGCAGATATGTTTAACGGTCGGGTGGTGGTGTTTCAGTATTTGGGGGAACGGGAATGAAGAGCAGGATCCCGCATATCTATCTGTTAGGTCTGATGATGTTACCGGTGGTGGTGGAGGCGGCGCGGGTGTCGGATGTAGCCGGCACGGTGCACAACC
>JALVOC010000108.1 GCA_027032075.1 Chromatiales bacterium
GTTGCTGATCATTCGGTTTACATACTACGTGACGGAGGCTGTCACCAAGGTGACCGGCACATGACAATTCTGTAATGTTGCACGCGCCGTGATGGCAAACAGGAGGGAGAGAGGAAGGAGAAAAACCAACCCGCGAACGGGGGAAAGATCAGAAAAAGATCTTTCCCCCGATTGCGGCCCTGCTAAAAGCCTATCTGCAATGTGGCGACCGTCGTTGCATCATTAAAGTCGCCACCAATGTCCACATACTTGAGTTCGCACCGTTTGTTGGCTGCGAGCAGATAATTGAGGCCAACCACGGTCGAGGTTCCGTTCATCTTGCCTGCGTCATGACTGTGGTAGGTCGCATTCACGTAACCCAGGGCAAGCGCAAGGTTCTTCACCACCCCCAGCTCCGTGAGAACGGCATAGGCGCTGTTGTCCCCCTCGTCAGATCCGTTGTACCAGTTCTTGGTGGTAGCAGAAGACTTCGGCGCATTGGCATAGGTGATATAGACACCCAGCGGCATGCCTCTCACCTCTCCCTGGGCCTGGAAATCTGCGGTAAACGCCTTGGCATCCATCGATGATTCCGCCCCCGTCTTGGTCTTGCCGGAGTAGATCTGCACCCCCATGCCCAGGTCGAAACCACGGAACCGCGGAGTCCAGGCGGCACGCAGATAGTTGGCAAAGGCGGGATCCTTCACATGCTCCAGCATCCGCTTGTTGTAGTACTGGCTGACATAGACGAACCAGTTGCTTGTCTGCGCAGAGAGACCGAAGCCGGTGGCCGCACCGGGACCACCATGACCACCGCCGAACTGACTCATCAATGTCGCCCCATGCTCCTTGTGCAGGCCGATGGCACCCATGGCATTGACCCCGCCCAGTGGCACACTCATTCCCATCGCTCCGGTACTCAAGAGCTCATAACCGTAGGCCGGTCCGGTTCCCTCCGAGCTATAGGCGTTGATCCCCACATTGATGCCCTTGTACTGGGTAACATAGTTCCATTTGAGAGAACCGAAATTTGCCAGGGAAGCATGAGACTCTCCCTCGATCTGCTGACCCATGCTGTCTGTACCCTCAACCCCCGTCTTTCCAAAAGGGAGCTCAAGGAGAAAACCTGATTTTTGCCCCATGCGCCCACCTGCATAAAGGGAGAGTGACGCCGGAAAACCGGTCTCCGTCTCCTCTTTGCCTTTGATGTACTGAAGCGCTCCCACCAGTGCCAGATTGAGGCTTTGCGGTAGCGAGACATCCTTGCCCTCCACTGTTTTCTGCCCCGCCACCATGGTATAGCCGTTTGCCTTGAACGCTCGTCCAAAGGCGTTGAGAGTCGGGAAATGCTGGGCGTGACAACTGGAGCAGG
>JALVOC010000109.1:0-920 GCA_027032075.1 Chromatiales bacterium
ACGACACAGGAGCTCTGCCTTGTCTGCTGAGGATACGGCCATTGTATCTGAGTTGAGACTGAGCGATGGAAGTGACGACTTACTTCTCTTAAGGACACTGTTGCAAATTCTCCAGAAATCTTTGGAGCCGAGTTTCTGACTGGAGATAGATTCTCGAGTTTGCTTTGCATATCGGTCTCTAGCCAGGTCAAGAATCTTCTTGCATCTCCTACGAGCAATGCACTGGAGGTCACGATTGAGAGTGTCGCACAGTTGTTGACGCTGAACGGAGCTCTTTGTCTTGTCCACTGAGTTGAAGAGAGTAGTGTCATCTGCATACATCGCTATCTTGCTCACTACGTTGTCAGGAAGGTCGTTGCTATAGAGCAGAAAGAGTGTTGGACCGAGAACGGAGCCTTGTGGAACACCTGCGTTCACCTGCCTAGTTAACGACTTCTGACCGTCAAGAACAACAGAAATGTGCCGATCTCGAAGGAAAGAGATGAGAAGTTTGTGGATCTGGCCTTCGATTCCGTAAGACGATAGCTTGTGCAAGAGCCCTCTGTGCCACACCTTATCAAAGACCTTAGAGATATCTAGAGCAACGGAACGGTTCACACCTTGCTTCCCGAGGGAACGACTCACTTGTTCTGTCACGTATGCCAGAAGATCTGCTGTAGAGTGCAAATGCCTAAATCCAAACTGAGTGTCAGAAAGAAGCTGGTTGGTCTCAAGGTAATCTAACACATGCGTATTGACTGCAGATTCGAGCACCTTGCTGATAATCGGAAGAAGACTAATCGGACGGTTGAGATGAATCACACCCTTTCTTCGCCACTGGAACAATAGATGCTATCTTCCAGCAAGAAGGAAACTCACCGACTGAGAGACATTTGCGGTACAACTTTGCAAGGATTGGAGAAAGCTCTGGTGCACACATT
>JALVOC010000109.1:930-1348 GCA_027032075.1 Chromatiales bacterium
ACGACACAGGAGCTCTGCCTTGTCTGCTGAGGATACGGCCATTGTATCTGAGTTGAGACTGAGCGATGGAAGTGACGACTTACTTCTCTTAAGGACACTGTTGCAAATTCTCCAGAAATCTTTGGAGCCGAGTTTCTGACTGGAGATAGATTCTCGAGTTTGCTTTGCATATCGGTCTCTAGCCAGGTCAAGAATCTTCTTGCATCTCCTACGAGCAATGCACTGGAGGTCACGATTGAGAGTGTCGCACAGTTGTTGACGCTGAACGGAGCTCTTTGTCTTGTCCACTGAGTTGAAGAGAGTAGTGTCATCTGCATACATCGCTATCTTGCTCACTACGTTGTCAGGAAGGTCGTTGATATAGAGCAGAAAGAGTGTTAGACCGAGAACGGAGCCTTGTGGAACACCTGCGTTCACC
>JALVOC010000110.1 GCA_027032075.1 Chromatiales bacterium
GCGCGGGCTTGTCTTCACCCAGCAGCACCTCCTGCTCCTGTTTGGTCATATTGCCGCGGAAGATGGTCGGGATATAGAACTCCTTGTATTTCTGCACCAGGCCGACAATATTCAGATTGGTAAGAGCAATAACCCGGTTGTCGGAGAATCCCAGCTCGCGGAACGGGATGTAGCTCTCATCCTCCGGAGCATGGCAGCGGGTACAGAAACGGCCCACGGGGTTGACGATGGCGTGAAACATTCGCTTGATTGCACCCTGCTGCTGGGTGGTCAGCTCACCTCGTACCGCTACAAATTCACGCGCCTCGTCGCTGTTCTCGGTGATCTCCAGCAGTTTCTCCTTCCCGTCTGGCCTCATTTGATAGGGGACGATTTTGGAGAAATAGTCATCGGTTTCGATCAGTGCGCCGGTTTCCGGATCCGTATCGGTGCCAAACGGTCTTCCTTTGGTCGGGATCCCCGAGTAGTTCAGCCATTTGAGCACCAGCTGATCTTCGGGAATCTTCTTGCTGTCAACATGACAGGTCATGCAACCGATAAACTGGGTATGCATGTTAAGCAGGGTTCGCACCATCGGTTTTTCGGCGTGCGGATACTCACCGTGGCAGTAATAGCATACCGGCTGTTTGCCCTGCGTGTAGGGCATTTCCTTTGGTGAATTGTGGAAGTGCCGCAACCGCTCGGCTCCTGCCTCGGCATCAACCCGGCCGAGGAATGTCTGTTCTTCCTCTTCCTCCCCGACGAACAGGGGTTTGGTCATGTTGTAAGTGATGATGAGCAGCAGACTGCCGATGACAAACCACAGGAAAAACGACACCATCCAGGCCCAGACCGGATGGTTCTGGCGGATACCGGAAACCGAGAACAGGTCGTTGGTTTCAGGACCCGGTATTTTCGCCTTGTGGTCGATAATGACGAGTACGGCAATGGCGAAAAAAACGAACAATACCACGGCAAGTGCTATGAACACTGCATCAAGTTGTACTGTCTGACTCATAACAAACCCTTAGTTGTTTGATTCGATCCGGTGAAGCTCAGCCATTGATCAAAATCAGTCCGATGGCGAACATGCCAAACAGGATCCAGAAAAAGATGAACAGCAGCGAGCTGTACGCAACGATTTTCTGGCTGCGCGTCATGGGCCGGATCACGGCTGTTTCTCCTCAAGCAGACCGTTTTCGGTTTTGTCTGCACCGGTGATGGTCATGCGATACTCTTCGAACACGCTGTTCTGGACCGGGTGCGAAACGGCAATGCCGCGCTCGACAAGGTTCTGGCGCAGGTATTGGCGCTCCTCCGGCAACTCCACCAGATTGCGCAGATACTCCAGAAAATGCTCCTCTATCT
>JALVOC010000111.1 GCA_027032075.1 Chromatiales bacterium
GAATATCGATAGGATTGCCTGAATACCGGCAGGGCCTGTTGTCTTTCTTGGTGAGCCTTTCCTTGCCTTGGGTGAATTTGTTTGAGATGGACAGTGTTTCATGTACGCTGGAAAAGGTTTCCCGATCTTCAGAGACTTTTTTTCCATTTATAATTTGTTCCAGGCGGTAATTTATTTTGTAAAAATACGTGGTGCCAAAATTTTGGGTAAAGAACAGGCTGGTACCGGTAACGGTTATTGTTATTGTTGGTGAAGTATTGTAGTAGTCACTTCTAGCTTGAATGCACTGTGCCGCTGCGTTTGCCGCTGCCGTCGCGCTTCCGAAGACGGTTTTGGTTGTGTAATCACAAACAGTAGAGTGCGGATATGTGATACGGAATTCAGCAAATAACAGAGCACTGTAAGAAAAAAGAAACAAGCTTAAAATTGACCTGAACAGTTTGTTCATCATCATTCTCCCTTTGATTAAACTGAATTTCCGTATTAAAGATTAAACTGGTTTTAAATATTCAAGCCGTATCGTTATTATTTGTCAGGTACATATAACAAATGGCGCAAATCACTTTCACCGGTAAACAGGCGCAAGCATTCGTAAAATCGTAATACGGTTTGTTTTGTTCCGCGTTGGTGGCGGTATGAGGATAACTCTGAGGGGGGATCTCTATCCTTGAGAACAACGCAGGCAAATTTATAACGGCGCATTAGTAGTGTAAATACTGCTTTTTAATTATATTTCAAACTTGATCGTTTTTTGTGATGCGTTTACGCAAATTATATTTCTTGATAAGAAAGCTAAGAAAAGATACGGGTTGAGTGGCTCCGACCTTGATTATCTCATTCCTGATAAAACCATTCGGTCTCCAGGTTGGGAGCCGTTTTCCTGGCGAACGTGTGTTGAGATGTTCTGCCGTTTTAGACTATTTCCTATGAGCGGTGAATAAAGTTGCCAGGCGAGCTTATTTTCTTTTTGGTTCCGCAAGCTGCCGATGACGAAAACATCCGGTGAGATGGTCGTTTACCATTCCAATTGCTTGCATGAAGGCGTAACAGATGGTGCTGCCGGTGAATTTGAAACCGCGCTGTTTTAAATCGTGGCTCATGTTATTTGATTGGGTTGTTGTTACGGATAACGTACGGATAACGAGATAACGAGGACACCTAAGGAGATAATGAGGAAGGAGATGACGAGGATACCCACATTTGCCCCCCTCTGTCAGGATAGTTGTCAATGGGTAGGTGTCCTGGTTTTCTGGTTTTGGGTTTTCGGCTGAGACTGTAAATTAAATTGTGTAACTGCTCATATTTCAATACCCTTGATAATAAGGGTGGTTTACCTGGCTATCGAGGCAGCCGCCAAAAAGTGGTCCATGCCCATACGGCATTGGCATGTTGCCATTAACCGTTTTATGATTGAATTTCCGGACAGAATGCCGGAAACCCTGGAGTGAGTAGTTACACAGAAATATTTACAGGCTCAGGTGGTTGTCGCCAGGTGGTTGTCGTCCAGCCCTGACGATTAGAACTAAATAGGCGTTCCGAATACCAGATCATTTAGTATTATTGCCAGATATAAGTATCGCATCAGGACCAGAGGTCTTTTACATGACACGCTGTAAATACAGTCGTTCCCGCACATCCAAGTGCTCCACGACACGTATACATCCTGTACATCGTCCAGCTAAGCTCGACAGCCGCATCTGACCGCCAGGGATGGCGGAAATGCATAAGGATTGTCGGGAACAATCCATGCCCTGCGGCTGACGGTCATGTAAAAGACCTCTGGTCCTGATGCTCTGTTTCCCAAGTGTACTGGTATTCGGAACACCTATTTAGCAGGCAGAGCGGGTTTTTACCATGTCGCCGGCAGGGTATTCAGGTTGTAAGTACAACCCCGAGGAATCCAAGCAGAATGGCGCCCAGGAGGGAGAGGCTGACACGCAGGCCAAGCGCCAGCCCGCCAATATAGATTGAAAGTGCACTTTTGATCAGCGTATTCGTTACAGCAGCGATAAAGATGGCAGTGACTGCGATATTTTGTGTGATGTCCATCTGGCTCATTCTGGAAACCGAGAGGGTGATGGCGTCGACATCGCTCAAACCGGATACCGCCGCCAGCATATACAATCCCGTGTCGCCATACCAGTTTTGCAGTCCCTTGGCCAATAGCAGAATGACCACCAGCAGGGTGGTGAAACGCAGCGCCATTCCGAACTGAAACGGATTGCTGAGTTGGGAGGTGCCTGTGGTGTGATTTGTCGGTGATTTGCGCCAGAATAAGAATGCCGCCAGATAGGTCAGCGTGGTGGCAAGGGTCAGCGGCCACAGCAGCGGCAGGAACAATGCCGGATTGATGATGGTGGCAATCAGCAGAATGCGGGGGAACATGGTGCCGCAGGCGGCGAGAATGCCGCTGGCGAGGGCGTTTAGTTGCGTTACATCCTTTTGCGCCAGCCGTGAAAGACTGAGGGTGGCAGCGGTGGAAGAGGCAAGTCCCCCGGTTATACCGGTGAGAACCGCACCCTGCCGGGTGCCACCGATCTTCATGGCGAAGTAACCTACAAAGGATATTCCGGTGATCAACACCACCATCCACCAGATCGCATAGGGATTGAGTGCCTCCCACGGCCCGTAGCCCCGATCGGGCAGGATCGGCAGCAACACCACCGAAATCAGCAGCATTTTGAGGGAGGCTTTCAGCTCTTCCGGCGCGAGTTTGGCAACCCAGCGGTGCAACTGGGGTTTGAGATCGAGTAACAGGGTGGTGATGATCGCCACGGAAACGGCGGCCATGCCGTGCCCCAGCATCGCCAGGGCACCAAGGGCAAATGTCAGCAGTGAGGCGATTACACTGGTGGTGCCAATATCATGAAACTGGTGAATACGGCTGAAATAGGCGGCGATCACCACCAGAGCCAGCCCAAGGAAGGCGAAACCCAGCATGAACAGTGAGGTTTGCATGGCAACCAGGGCCCAGACACCGCCCAGTAATCCCGTCAGGCCATAGGTGCGCAGACCGGCAACGTTCCGCCCTTCACCGATGTTGCGGGATTTCCAGCCCCGCTCAAGGCCGATGATCAGGCCCAGTGCCAGCGCCAGGCCAAGGCGGTAGAGAATTTCCACATCGGAGGTCAGGAGCTGGTTGATAAACTCAGGGGTCATACTTTAACTATATCCGAGCTGTTGATGAAAACAATCCACGTGAGTAAATCGCGTGATATTTATATGATTTTAAAATAAAATTCACCTTTTGCCGCGCTGAAAACGGATTCCGTCACTTGCCAACAATAACACCCGATTTACACAAACCCCTTACTTTGGGCGTCATTACCATTGTCACCATCATCTGGTTCGGCTTGTTGGGATACCGTGATCTGGTGGATCCCGACGAAGGGCGCTATGCCGAAATTTCACGGGAAATGGTGGCGAGCGGCGACTGGATCACTCCGCGCCTGAACGACCTGAAATATTTTGAAAAACCGGCACTGCAATACTGGATGAGCGCCATCAGTCTGAAGCTGTTCGGCATCAACAACACCGCGGCGCGCTTGTGGGTGGCGCTGATCGCCTTTCTCGGCAGTTTGTGGACCTGGTACCTTGGCAAGCGCCTGTTTGGAGAGCCGGCCGGATTTTATGCCTTTCTGACGCTGAGCAGCGGCTTTATGTACGTTGTCATGGGCCATCTGAACACGCTCGACATGAGTGTAAGTGTTTTCCTGTTTTTCGGTATCGGTGCGCTGTTACTGGCGCAGCGTCAGCGGGAAAATCCACAGGCAAACCGCAACTGGATGCTGTTCGGCTGGGCTGCGCTGGCGTTGGCGGTGTTGTCCAAGGGCCTGATTGGACTGGTTTTGCCAGGCATTGCACTGGTGTTCTACAGCCTGTGGCAGCGGGACTGGCGCTTATGGAGCCAGCTGCATCTCGGCAAGGGGTTGTTGCTGTTCTTCGCAATTACCGTTCCCTGGTTCGTGCTGGTCAGCCGGGCCAATCCGGAGTTTGCCCGTTTCTTTTTCATTCACGAACATTTCGAGCGTTTTACCACCGAGCAACATGGCCGTAACGAAGCATGGTGGTATTTCCTTCCCATATTGTTGCTTGGTGTTGCGCCATGGTTCTGGCTGGGGTTGCGAAGCCTGTTTCGTCCCGGCTTTGCCTGGCGTGCCCGCAGTGGCGGCGAGTTTGAGCCAGAGCGTTTCCTCTGGGTCTATATCATTGGCATTATGCTCTTTTTCTCCATTGGCTCGTCAAAATTACCGCCCTATATTCTGCCGATCTTTCCCGCCCTGTCGTTGTTGATGGGGCAGCGGCTTGCTCGTCAACCTGGTTTGCCGGCGGAACTGGTCACTTTTGGTTTGACTCTACTGATATTGGTTTACGGGGCTTTTCAGGTAACCGCATTCAGGGATTATGAGTCCGCCCCGGCTCTGTTGGCGTATCGTAACTGGATCATTGCTGCGGTTGTCATCATGCTGGCGGGAGGGGTGGCCGCGGTTGTTTTGCGCAAAAGGAAACATCACGCCATTATCGTAATCTCGGTTTCGGTATTGCTTGCCTTTCAAATTTTGTTGTGGGGTTTCCAGACCCAAAGCCGCCATCGCTCCAGCCATGAACTCGCCACGACGATTCAGACTTATCTGAAAAACCTGCCCGACGTACCAATATATACTGTCGGTTATTTTCCCCATTCGCTACCATTTTATCTGCAGCGTCATGTCACCCTGGTGGAGTACCAGGGAGAACTGGAAATGGGGATCAGGCAGGAGCCGGAAAAATGGCTGGCGGACTGGGATGAATTTGCTGAACGCTGGCGTGCGGCTCCCCAGGCAATTGCGGTTTTCGATATGAAATCCTATCCGGGACACTACAGGAAACAAATGGAAAAATTACCCATGAAAATCATTTATCAGGATACCCTTAAACTCGCGGTGGCAAAACAATGAACATGATCAGTTTTGGATTGATAATTACCGGCGTGCTGTTGAATGCAGTCGCGCAACTGGCGCTGAAAGCCAGCGTCAAGGAAATGGGGGCAATTGAACTCAGCATGGTCAGTGCTTTCCCAACGGCACAACGCCTGATGCTGGAGCCCGGTTTGTGGCTTGGCCTGGTTTGTTACGGCGTCAGTGTCATTGTCTGGATCCTTGCGTTATCCCGCGTGGATGTCACCATTGCCTATCCGATGTTGTCGATCGGCTATATCGTTAACGCCTTCGCCGCCTGGGCGCTTTTCGGTGAAGCCCTGGGGCCGGGACGTCTGATAGGCATCGGTGTGATCATCCTTGGCGTGTTTATTCTGGCACGGAGCTGAGATGTTACCCTTTACCCGACCGAGCATCGGCGAGGCCGAACAGCAGGCGGTGCAGGAAGTCCTGGCCTCCGGCTGGATCACTTCCGGTCCCAAGGTGCAGGCTTTCGAAACCGCGCTCGCTGACTATCTCGGTGGGGGAGTGCAGGTGCGGCTGTTCAATTCCGCCACCAGTGCGCTGGAGGCGGTATTGTACGCCAGTAACATCGGCGCAGGCGATGAGGTGATCGTGCCGGCGATGAGTTTTGTGGCCACCGCCAATGTGGTGGTGCGGGTGGGTGCCACACCGGTGTTCGTCGATGTGGATTTGCTGAGCCGCAATTTGTCAGCCGACGCGGTGGCCGCGGCGATTACGGAAAAAACCCGGGCGATTATGCCGGTGCACTTTGCCGGCCGTGCAGTGGAAATGACGCCGATATACAGCCTGGCCGAAAAACACGGCCTGTTGGTGATCGAGGATGCCGCCCAGGCAATCGGCACCAGATACCGGCATCAAAAAATCGGTGCCTCGGGCAACCCGGTGTGTTTCAGTTTTCATCCAAACAAGAACATCACCACCATCGAGGGTGGCGCGGTGGCCTGCGCTGATGCGTCGCTGCTGGCACGCCTCGAGCGGATCCGTTTCCACGGTATCTCCCGTGATGCGGAGGGCAACATGGATGTCACTGAGTGGGGCGGCAAAATGAACATGCCGGATGTCAGTGCCGCGATGGGGCTGGTGCAGTTAGGCCGCCTGGACGGATTCAACCGCCGCCGTCGGGAACTGGCGCGGCGTTATCTCGAGAACATGCCGGAACATCCGGCATTGATTCTGCCGCAGGATGTCGAGGGGCATAGCTGGCACATGTTCTGTATTTGTCTCGATTTCAACCGTCTGGCGACAAGCCGCCAGCAAGTCCAACAGCAACTGGCGCAGGCGGGTATCGGTGTTGGCATGCACTATCCGGCGATGCCGGGTTTTACCCTTTATCAACAGCAGGGAAATCGTCTGGAAGATTATCCGCAGGCGGCACGGATCGGTGAACAGACCATGACCTTGCCATTGTTTCCTGACATGCGTGATGAAGATGTGGACAGGGTGTGTAAAGCGATGGAAGCCATTCTGGGCGGAGCTGCAAAATGACGAAACAAACGGAAAAGAACAAACGTGATAACGAACCGGAACTGTCGGTCGTGATTCCGGTATACAACGAAGAAGCCGTCCTGCCAGAACTGTTTACCCGCCTGTACGGGGTGCTCGATGCGCTGGAGCGGCGTTATGAAGTGATCTTTATTGATGATGGCAGCCGCGATCGTTCCGCCGCGCTGTTGCGGGAACAGTATCAGCAGCGGCCGGATGTTACCCGCGTGATCTGTTTACGCGCCAATGCCGGACAGCATGCGGCGATCATGGCCGGGTTTGAGTATTCGCGCGGCCGTTATGTCATAACCCTGGATGCCGATTTGCAAAATCCGCCGGAGGAGATCGGCAAACTGCTCGCCGAGCTGGACAAGGGCTATGACTACGTGGGGACGATTCGCCGGAAACGCCAGGACAGTGCCTGGCGTCGTTGGGCATCACGTGCGATGAATTTGTTGCGCGAACGTATCACCAATATCCGGATGACCGATCAGGGATGCATGTTGCGCGCCTATGATCGGGATATCATCGACGCAATCCTTGATTCACACGAGACACAAACATTTATTCCAGCGCTCGCCTATTTGTTTGCCGGCAATCCAACTGAAATAACGGTGGAGCACAATGAGCGTGCCGCTGGTGAGTCCAAGTACTCCTTGTTTAAACTCATCCACCTGAATTTTGACCTGCTGACCGGTTTTTCGCTGATGCCGTTGCAGGCGTTTTCCCTGTTTGGCATCGGCATTTCCATCGTCTCTTTTCTTTTCGTTATTTATCTGGCGATCCGCCGCCTCGTCGTCGGTCCGGAAGTCGAGGGTGTGTTCACCCTGTTCGCGATTGTCTTCCTTTTGATCGGGATATTGTTGTTCGGTATCGGTCTGTTGGGTGAATACGTCGGCCGTATTTATGTGCAGGCAAGAGGGCGCCCCCGTTATCTGGTAAAAGTGGTTCTACAACAGCGCGAAGCGCCTCAGCAGGGTGGCGAGTGAGCTTGCAGGGTAAGATGGCTCAACGGGCGGTGGTCTTTGCCTATCATGATGTTGGCGTCCGCGGACTGGCGACTTTGTTGGCGCACGGCGTGGATGTGGCGCTGGTGGTGAGCCACGAGGACGATCCGCACGAGAATATCTGGTTTGCCAGCGTGGCGGAACTGGCGGCATTGAATCACATCCCGGTGATCACCCCCGCCGATCCCAATGTTGACGAAGTGGTACGGCAACTGCGCAGTTGCCGGCCGGACTGGCTGTTTTCCTTCTACTATCGGCATATGTTAGCGGCAGAAGTATTAAACGTTGCCGCCAAAGGTGCGTATAATCTGCACGGCTCTCTCTTGCCCAAATACCGCGGGCGGGTTCCGGTAAACTGGGCGGTATTGCACGGGGAGGAGACCACCGGCGCCAGTTTGCACCGCATGGTGGAGAAACCGGATGCCGGGCATCTTATCGACCAGCAGGCCGTGCCGATTCTGCCCAATGACACCGCCTTTGAGGTTTTTAAAAAAGTGGTGTGTGCGGCGGAAACAGTGTTGCACCGCAGTTTACCCGCCATTCTGAGTGGAAAAGCGCAAGAACGCCCTCTGGATCTGACGCAGGGAAGCTATTTTGGCGGACGCCGTCCTGAAGATGGAAGAATTGACTGGAGTCAACCAGCGTGGGCGTTGCATAATCTCATCCGCGCTGTGGCACCGCCCTATCCGGGCGCATTCACCGAAGTGGGGAGCAAAAGATTACAGTTCATGCGGAGTTACTGGCGCAATGAACCGGCCAGGGGAAAGGGCGTGCGCCTCTACTGGGAGAACGGCCGCTGCTACCTGGATGCGGTCGATGGCAGGCGGTTGCAGATCACGCAACTCGAGCTGAACGGTAAACGGCTGGACGAAAAAGCTTTTGCAGAAGAATTTGCGGGTACAGAAATCGGTTTTGCATGATTAAATATTATTTGGAGTTAGGGTAATGAATATTTTGATTCTCGGGGTTAATGGATTTATCGGCCATCATTTGTCTCGCCGGATTATTGATACAACCGACTGGAATGTGTTCGGCATGGATATGCAATTCAACCGGCTGGGTTCTTTGCTGGAGGAGGATCGCTTTCATTTTTTTGAAGGGGATATCACCATCAATCACGAATGGATCGAATACCATGTGAAGAAGTGTGACATCGTTTTGCCGCTGGTTGCCATTGCCACGCCTGCAACCTACGTGACAAACCCGTTGGCGGTATTTGAACTCGATTTTGAAGCCAACCTGCCGATTGTGCGGGCGTGTGTCAAATACGGCAAACGTGTTTTGTTCCCCTCGACATCCGAAGTCTATGGCATGTCAACGGACAAGGAATTTCATCCCTATGAATCCAATCTGGTGCTCGGGCCGCTGACCAAGCCCCGCTGGATCTACTCGTGTGCCAAACAACTGATGGATCGGGTGATTGCCGCCTACGGGCAGGAGCAGGGCCTGGATTACACGCTGTTTCGCCCCTTCAACTGGATCGGCTCAGGACTGGACAGCCTGTATACACCGAAGGAAGGCAGCTCCCGCGTGGTCACCCAGTTCCTGGGGCATATTGTGCGTGGCGAGAAAATTCAGTTGGTGGATGGTGGTGAACAGCGCCGCAGTTTCACCGATATCAGTGACGGTATTTCCGCCCTGATGAAAATCATGGAAAACAAGGGTGGCAAGGCCAACGGCAAGATTTACAACATCGGTAATCCGGCCAACGATCTTTCCATTCGTGAACTGGCGGAGATCATGCTGGAAATCGCCAGGGAGATCCCGGAATACCGGGAGGGGGCGGAAAAGGTGGAAATCGTCACCGTTGAGTCGGGCAAATATTATGGCAAGGGTTATCAGGATGTGCAGACCCGCGTCCCCTGGATTGGCAATACCCGGGAGGAACTGGAATGGTCTCCCCAGGTTGACGTGCGCGAAGCCTTGCGGGATATTTTTGAGGCCTACCGTGATGATGTCGCCACCGCACGTGCTTTGATAGATGACTAAGTACGCATTCTGAATAACAGATCAAATTTTGCGTTCATTCAGGTTCTGACGGCCTCGGAACTTTGCAGGTAAAATGGACTGGTATGCGGAACATGTATTTGGATCGCTATAACACAAGAGACAGTGCATGCAGCTTGCGCTGAAAGTCGATGTGGATACCCTGCGCGGCACGCGCGAAGGTGTGCCCGCATTGCTGGAATTGTTCGCCAGCCATGATGTTCGCGCTACCTTCCTTTTCAGCCTGGGTCCGGATCATACCGGGCGGGCGTTGAAACGCATCTTCCGGCCCGGGTTTCTCTCCAAGGTTGGCCGTACCTCGGTGACCAGCCATTACGGCTTCAAGACCCTGCTTTATGGCACCTTGTTGCCCGGACCGCATATCGGGCGTCGGACGTCATCCATCATGCGTGCCGTCGCGGCGGCGGGGCATGAAGTCGGCATTCATTGTTACGATCATGTTAAGTGGCAGGATTATGTGACAAAGCGGGGTGCAGCCTGGACCCGGCGGGAACTGTTGCGCGCCGCCGAAGTATTCAGGGAAATATTCGGGCAGGCGGCAAAAGTGCATGGTGCCGCCGGTTGGCAGATCAATGCGGCGACGCTGGCACTGGAAGAGGAGCTGGGATTCAGCTATGCCAGTGACGTGCGTGGCACTGCCCCCTTTTATCCCCGCATGGAGGGGATTACCTCAGCGTGCTTGCAAATTCCCACCACCTTGCCCACCCTCGATGAATTGATCGGTACGGAGGGGGTCACGGAAAAAAATGTGCATCAGGCCGTTTATGAAGCGAGTTGTCATCCCCTCTCCCACGGGCATGTATACACGCTGCATGCAGAGCTGGAAGGAATGAAACTCTTGCCGGTGATGGAAGCCCTGTTGCAGCGCTGGCAATCCGATGGCCGTTCAATCGTTGCCCTGGATGATTATTATCGGCAACTGGATCCCGACAAAATACCGCTCTGCCAAATCGAGATGAAAGAGATTGCCGGCCGTTCGGGCAATCTGGCCGTTCAGGGGAGTTGTCAGCAGTAGCAGGTTGTTGCTTACTGCTTATGGCCTGGTGTGCAGATGGCGGTGCGACGGATGAACCGTTTGTTCTGTGGCGGCACCAGCTTGTTGGTTTCGCGCAACCAGCAACAGGCTTCACAAAAACAGGTTCTTTGCTCATGGTTCAAGGAGGTGACCTTGTGCCTCACGTAATTCCTGGCAAGTTCGATCATGGCAAGGCAGGTTTGCAGATTACGGGTTTTGCTGACACTGCCGAACTTGCCGATGACGCCGAGACAGTTTTCCCCCAGATCGCAATCCCAGCACTGCTTGTCCTGCCAGCAAAAATCGGCGTCATGAATGCAGTTCATCTCACCGATTTCCCGCAGCAACATCAGCTGTGGAACTTCGAGCAATCTCAGTAACGCCTGTTGCAATCCTGATTGGGGTTCTATGTTATCCATACGTTGTTGTTCCTCTGGCTCCCTGCCAACCCTTTATCGACCAAAAGCAGCCGGGCTTTATAGAGGAATCGCATCCGGGACCACGCCGCCGCTTTGCAGCATTTTTAATGTGGTTGTGAGCCGGCGAGAAAAAACCGTTGATTTTGCCGCCGGGGTGGGGAAACAAAACAGGGGCAGGATCTGAAATTGGTCGGCGTGAGAGGATTCGAACCTCCGACCCCTTCGTCCCGAACGAAGTGCGCTACCAGGCTGCGCTACACGCCGATGGCTACAGGTATGTCAGTATTTGCGGTTGACGGCAAAGTGGGCGAGGGCGATGAGCGCATCCTTGTAGTCGGATGCGGGGATGATTTCCAGCGCCTCGATGGCCTTTTCGGCCTCCACCTGCGCGCAGCGGGCAGTGTAGTCGATGGCCCCCGTGGATTCAATGGTTTCGATGATTTGCGCAATATTCTCCAGGCCGTCTTCCTCGATGGCGATACGGATTATTTTTGCCTGTTCGGGCGTACCGTTCTGCATGGCGTGGATGAGCGGCAGGGTGGGTTTGCCTTCGGCCAGATCGTCCCCGATATTTTTGCCGGTATTTTCACTGTCGGACGTGTAGTCCAGCACGTCATCGATGAGCTGGAAGGCGCAGCCCAGGTGCATGCCGTAGGCGGTCATCGCCGCCTCCTCGGCCTGCCCGCGATTGGTGATGACGGCGCCGAGGCGGGAGGCGGCCTCGAAGAGTTTGGCGGTCTTGTTGTGGATCACCTCCAGATAGCGGGCCTCGGTGGTGTCCGGATCGTGACAGTTGAGCAACTGCTGCACTTCCCCCTCGGCGATGGTGTTGGTGGCATCCGCCAGGATCTCCATCACCCGCATACTGCCGATTTCCACCATCATCTGGAAGGAACGGGAATAGAGGAAATCCCCCACCAGCACACTGGCCTCGTTTCCCCATAAATTGTTTGCCGTCGATTCACCCCGACGGAGATCGGAGCCGTCGACCACGTCGTCGTGGAGCAGGGTGGCGGTGTGGATAAACTCGATAATGGCTGCCAAATCAATATGTTGCGAGCACTCCTGGTTGAATGCGCGCGCCGAGAGCAGGTGGATTACGGGGCGCAGGCGTTTGCCCCCACTATTGATAATGTAGGTCCCCACCTGATTGATGAGCACCACATCCGAGTGCAGACGCCTCTGGATACAGGCGTTCACCTGCTCCATGTCAGGGGCGATGAGGTTGTAAATCTCTTCAATCTTCATCAATATCAGGCAGCTCTAATCAAGGGCTGTGCATGCTAGGGGGCAGAG
Source organism: Chromatiales bacterium (assembly GCA_027032075.1). Taxonomy (GTDB): domain Bacteria; phylum Pseudomonadota; class Gammaproteobacteria; order UBA6429; family Thiohalophilaceae; genus JAJRYG01. The sequence goes on from JALVOC010000111.1 coordinate 12,167, forward strand.
CCCTCCCCTGTCAAGAAAGGGGATACCGCACGATGGTGAAATCAGGGCCCAGTTTCCCAAATTTGATGAAGAAATCCTTTGACCCGCGTCAGTCAAGGCGCTAAAATTGCCCGCCTTTGACGCCATACAGCGCCTGCGAGAAGCGGGCAAAATGCTTGGAGAATCATACATGTACGCGGTTATTGAATCAGGCGGTAAACAGTACCGGGTTGAACAGGGGCAGAGCCTCAAGGTTGAGAAACTCAACGCTGAGGAAGGTGCCTCCCTCGATCTGGACAAGGTGTTACTGGTTGCCGATGGCGAAGATATCAAAGTGGGCACACCCTATGTGGACGGTGGCAAGGTGACGGTTACGGTGAAAGGCCATGGTCGCGGAGAAAAAATCCGCATCATCAAGTTTCGCCGCCGCAAGCATTCCCGTAAAACCCAGGGTCACCGCCAGGCCTATACGGAAATTGAAATCACCGGCATCAACGCCGGTTAGGGCAGAGATTTAAGAGGTAAGACAATGGCTCATAAAAAAGCAGGTGGCAGTACTCGTAACGGCCGCGATTCCCAATCCAAGCGCCTGGGGGTGAAACGCTTCGGTGGCGAAGTGGTACGCGCCGGCAATATTCTCATCCGTCAGCGCGGCACCAAGGTGCATCCCGGTGTGAACGTGGGTCGTGGGGGTGACGATACCCTCTTTGCCAAGGTGGACGGTACCGTGGTATTCGAAACCAAGGGCCCCAAAAAGCGCAAACAGGTGAGTGTGATCCCTGCCTGAGCACCGATTGCTCCAGATACGTGAACACGAACCCCGTCACTGACGGGGTTTTTTGTATCAAATCCGGGAAACTGGCAGAGTGAAAGGCATACCCCTCTGCTGCCGGGCAAGAGAGCCCCTTGTATCCTTACCCTTTTATCTTTACATCTGACTATTATGAAATTTGTTGACGAAGCCACGATTCACGTTCAGGCCGGCAAGGGCGGGAACGGTTGTGTGAGCTTCCGGCGGGAGAAATTTATTGAATTCGGCGGTCCGGACGGTGGAGACGGCGGAGATGCCGGCAGCGTCTATCTGCTTGGCGACACCAATCTGAACACCCTCGCGGATTTTCGTTTTACCCGCCGCTTCAAGGCGCAGAACGGTGAGCCCGGCCGTGGCCGGAACTGCACCGGTAAAAGCGGAGAGGATTTGTATATCAGAGTGCCGCTCGGCACCCAGGTGTTTGACGAAGACACCGGCGAACTGATCGGCGATGTGGTCGAGGCCGGGCAGAAATTGCTGGTTGCCAAGGGTGGGGTGCATGGCATTGGCAATACCCGCTTCAAAAGCAGCACCAACCGCGCCCCCCGCCAGTCCACGCCCGGTACAGAGGGCGAGGAGCGGAACCTGCGGCTGGAGATGAAGGTGCTGGCGGATGTCGGCCTGCTGGGACTGCCCAATGCCGGCAAATCCACCCTGATCCGCGCCATTTCGGCCGCCCGCCCCAAAGTGGCGAATTATCCCTTTACCACCCTGCATCCCAATCTGGGCGTGGTGAGTGTCGAGTCGCACCGGAGTTTCGTGGTGGCCGATATCCCCGGCATTATCGAAGGGGCCGCCGAGGGGGCCGGGCTGGGGATCCACTTCCTCAAGCATCTTTCCCGCACCCGCCTGTTGCTGCATCTGGTCGACGTGGCGCCTTTCGATGCCTCGCAGGATCCGGTGGAGGAGGTGAAAACCATCGAGCAGGAGATGCACCGGTTCGATCCCGAACTGGCAAACTATGCGCGTTGGCTGGTGCTGAACAAGATTGATCTGTTGCCGGAAGAGGAGCGCGAGGCGCGCTGCAACGATATTCTGCAGCGGCTCGGCTGGCAGGGGCCGGTGTTCCGCATCTCGGCCATCAACCGTGAGGGAACGAAAGAACTGTGTTATGCCATCATGGACTATATCGAAGAAAAACAGGGTGAACGGCAGGCGGAATGAGGTGTTGAAAGTCATTCCTCTTGTCTCTTTTCTCTAGTATCTTTTCCCAATGAGCAAACGACAAAACCTCACACAGGCTTCCCGCTGGGTCATCAAGATCGGCAGTGCCCTGCTCACCAAGAACGGCATGGGCCTGAACCGTAAGGGGATTGCCCGCTGGGTGCAACAGATGGCCCATTTGCACCAGCAGGGGGTTGAGCTGTTGCTGGTTTCCTCGGGTTCGGTGGCGGAGGGGATGTGCCGCCTCGGCTGGCAGCAGCGGCCGCATGCCTTGCATGCGCTGCAGGCAGCGGCGGCAGTCGGGCAAATGGGGCTGGTGCAGGCCTACGAGTCCGCTTTCAGCGAATATGGTCTGCACACCGCGCAGATCCTGTTGACCCATGATGATCTCTCCAACCGTCAGCGCTATCTCAATGCCCGCAGCACCATCCGCAACCTGCTGCAACTGGGCGTGATCCCGGTGATCAATGAAAACGATACCGTCGTCACGGAGGAGATCCGCTTCGGTGATAACGATACCCTGGCCGCACTGGTGGCCAACCTGGTGGAGGCGGATCACCTGATCCTGCTCACCGATCAGGAAGGGCTGTTTGAAAGCGATCCCCGCACCAATCCCGGGGCGCGCCTGCTGCAAGAGGCGGAAGCCAATGATCCCTCGCTGGATTCGATGGCGGGGGAAGCGGGTGGCGAACTGGGCAAAGGGGGAATGGCGACCAAACTGCGGGCGGCACGCCTTGCCGCCCGATCCGGTACGGCCACTGTGATTGCGTCCGGTAACCATGAGGATGTGCTGTTGCATCTGCGGGCCGGGGAAAACATCGGCACCCTGCTTTATTCCACCCAGGCGGCGATCACTGCCAGAAAGCAGTGGCTGGCAGGCCACCTGCAGATGCGCGGACGCCTGATCCTGGACGAGGGTGCCGTCCGCGTTCTGAAAAATGAGGGGCGCAGCCTCCTGGCAGTGGGTGTGACCGCTGTGGAGGGGGAATTCGAGCGGGGTGAAGTGGTGGTTTGTGTGGACAAGAACGGCAATGAAGTCGCCCGCGGGCTGATCAATTACCCCTCAGAGGAAGTGCGGCGCATCCTCGGACAGCCGAGTGAACGGATCGAGGCGATCCTGGGTTACATCGATGAGCCGGAGCTGATACACCGGGACAATATGGTGATCCTCTGAGCAAAATGGCGCAAGCCTCCGGCGCTTTTTGCGTCAGCCAATAAAAAAGCCGATGCGATTGCACCGGCTTTTCTATTGGAGTCACCATCCTGTTTACATGGCGCGAATCCTTGCATTCAGGCGGCTTTTATGCCGGGCAGCCTTGTTTTTGTGGATCAGGCCCTTGCTGGCAGTTTTGTCGATAACGGCAACCGCACCCTTGTAGGCTTCTTGCGCTTTTTCCTTGTCGCCGGCTTTCACGGCAATGAGCACCTTCTTGACGAAAGTGCGGAACATGGAACGATAGCTCGCATTGCGCTGACGGTGTTTTTCCGCCTGACGGGCGCGTTTTCTGGATTGGGCAGTATTGGCCAAAACCTGTCTCCTGAGGACTCTGTTTTTCGGAAAGCGGCGTATATTCGGGCTTTTATGCCTGTTTGTCAACCACTAAACCTGATTTTCACCGTCACGGCGCCGTGATTGGCTGTGGTGCGGGAGATCGTGCTATGCTTGCGGCGAACCGCATGAATATCTTAATAAAAACAAATGGTTAACACGCACAAAGTGACATTGCGGAAACGCCCCGCGTTCCCCGCATGAGCCTGCTCAAATCCACAGCCGTTGTCAGCGTGATGACGCTGTTGTCACGCATTTCCGGTCTGGCGCGGGACATGGTGTTCGCCTTCATTTTTCATGTGGGCGGTACCACGGATGCTTTTTTCATCGCCTTCAAAATACCCAATTTTCTGCGGCGTTTGTTTGCCGAAGGGGCATTTTCCCAGGCTTTCGTGCCGGTTCTCTCTGAATACAAGGTTCAGCGTGACAGTGAGGCGGTCAGGGATCTGATTCGTCATGTTGCCGGAACCCTGGGCGCGCTGCTGACCCTTCTGACCATGGTGGTGGTGCTGGCGACCCCGCTGATCGTCATGCTCATCGCCTGGGGCTATATCGGGGATGAGGCGAAGATTGATCTTACTGCCCGCATGTTGCGTATCACCTTTCCCTACATCCTGTTTATTTCGCTTACCGCCCTGGTGTCGTCGGTTCTGAACACCTTTGGCCGTTTTGCGGTGCCGGCATTCACCCCGGTTCTGCTGAATCTTTCCCTGATTGCGGCTGCGCTCTGGCTGGCGCCGCATATGGAGGAACCTGTGATGGCCCTGGCCTGGGGTGTGTTCATCGCCGGAATTGCGCAGCTGGTGTTTCAACTGCCCTTTCTGGCGCGTCTGGGCTTGTTGCGCTGGCCCCGTCTGGCTTGGTCGCATAAAGGGGTGCAGCGGATCATGCGACTGATGTTACCGGGGATCATCGGCTCTTCGGCCATGCAGATAAACCTGCTGTTTGACATCATGATTGCCTCTTTCCTGGTCGAGGGCAGCATCACCTGGCTGTATTATTCGGATCGCATGATTGAGTTCCCGCTCGGGGTGTTCGGCATCGCCCTGGCGACGGTGATTCTGCCGAACCTGTCGGAGAAATTTGCCCGGGCCGAGCCTGAGGGCTTCACCCAAATGCTGGACTGGGCACTGCGTTGGGTTTTGCTCATTGGCGTACCCGCCTCGATCGGGCTGGGGGTGTTGGCGGGTCCGGTGCTGATCACCCTGTTTTTCCGGGGGGAATTCACGGTGCATGATGTGCAAATGGCCACCTACAGCCTGTTTGCCTACGCATTCGGCCTGTTGGGGTTTATGCTGGTCAAGGTGATGGTGCCCGGCTATTTTGCCCGCCAGGACACGCGTACGCCGATGCGCATCAGCCTGATTGCCATGGGGATCAACATGATGCTCAACATTGTGCTGGTACTGGCCCTGCTGCAGAGTGGTTTTAGCGGGCCGCATGCCGGCCTCGCCGCCGCCACGGCGCTCTCTTCATTCAGCAATGCCCTGCTGCTTTGGTACGGCCTGCGCCGCAAGGGGATATACCGCCCCGCTCCCGGCTGGGGGAAACTGCTCCTTCAGGTCGCGATAGCGGGGGGCGGCATGGGCGGGCTGTTGTGGTGGTTCGCCGGTGATCAGGCTATCTGGCTGGAAGCAGGCACGCTGGAACGGGTATGGCGCCTGTTGGGCCTGATTGTTGCCGGTGCGGCGGCTTATTTTGCCCTGCTGTGGCTGGTCGGAATCCGGCTGGCGGCGGTGAAAAGACCCGGATCATGATCACCGTGCATGAAGCATACACTAACTTATTGTTATAATTTTAACTTTTATAAACAGACAGAATCCGAACGATGGAGCTGATCCGCGGCCTGCATAACCTGCGTCCTTCCCACCGGGGTTGTGTGGCGACCATTGGTAATTTTGACGGCGTGCACCTGGGTCATCAGGCGGTGATCGGCCAACTGGCGGAAAAGGCGGACGAGCTTTGCCTGCCTGCTGTGGTGATCACCTTTGAACCCCAGCCGCGGGAATATTTTGCACCTGAAATGTCACCGCCACGCCTGACACGTTTTCGTGAGAAAATAGAGGCGTTACGGCGTTATGCGGTGAAACGGGTGCTCTGCCTGGCTTTCAACTGGCGCCTTGCGGAAATGACGCCGGATGAATTTATCCGTCAGGTGCTGATCGACGGACTGGGCGTGAAGTACCTGGTGGTGGGGGATGATTTCCGCTTCGCCCGCAACCGCGAGGGCACCTTTGCCCACCTGCGTGCCGCCGGGGAACAATACGGTTTCAAGGTGGTACACATGCATCCCTTCAATGTGGAGGGGGAGCGGGTCAGCAGCACACGTATCCGTCACGCACTGGAGGCCGGAGACATGGAGAAGGCCGCCCGTTTGCTGGGCCGGGATTACCGCATGAGCGGGCGGGTTGCCCACGGGGAGAAACTGGGTCGCGAACTGGGTTTCCCCACCGCCAATATTTTTTTACATCGCAAGGCTTCCCCGTTGCAGGGTATCTTTGTAGTGGAAGTCTACGGACTGGATCGGGAACCGCTCGAGGGAGTGGCCAGTATCGGTACCCGGCCGACGGTGGATGGAACACAGACCATACTGGAAGTTTATCTGTTTGATTTCGATCAGGATATTTACGGCAGGCATATCCAGGTCAGTTTCCTGCACAAGTTAAGGGATGAAGAAAAGTTTGATTCCCTCCCGGAGTTGCAAGCGCAGATCCAGAAAGATGTGGATGCCGCCAGGGCCTATTTTGAAGGCGACAGGGTGTAATCCTGCCTGGGCGGAGGTGTTCCGTCCTTTCAGTCGATGGCAACAAGCTGTATCGAAGAAGGCAGCGTTGGCTTGATTGGCGATTTCGCATCGCCAGCAAGAGTGAAAGGTTCAAGGATGCTCTGATTAATTCGTCATTCCGGCTTTCATCCGCCATGACGAATTGATTCAGAGCTACCTTGAGAAAGATATTAAATTGTATTTGCATTGATTTGCGAACCGGAAAAAACCAACAAAGAGATAACAGTGGCAGACTATAAAGACACATTAAATCTTCCCCAGACCGATTTCCCCATGCGTGGCAACCTGGCCAAACGCGAGCCGGAATTTCTCAAACGCTGGGAGCAAATGGATTTGTACAACAAGCTGAGGCAACAGGCGCAGCAACAACAGCGGCCGTTGTTTGTGTTGCACGATGGTCCGCCCTATGCAAACGGGGACATCCATATCGGCCACGCGGTGAACAAGGTACTGAAAGACATCATCGTCAAGGCCAAAACCCTGAGTGGTTTTGATGCGCCCTATATTCCCGGCTGGGATTGCCACGGACTGCCGATCGAATTGCAGGTGGAAAAGCGGGTTGGCAAGGCGGGGGTGAAAGTCACCCCGGGGGAATTCCGGCAGGCCTGTCGTGAATATGCGGCCAGGCAGGTCGAGGGACAACGTAAGGACTTCAAGCGCCTCGGAGTCTTCGGTGACTGGGACAATCCCTATCTCACCATGGATTACAAATTCGAGGCGGATATCGTGCGTGCTCTTGGCCGGATCATCGAAAACGGCCATTTGCACAAGGGCGCCAAACCGGTTCACTGGTGTGTTGATTGCGGTTCCGCCCTGGCCGAAGCAGAAGTGGAATACGAGGACAAGACCTCGCCCGCGATTGATGTGCGTTTTGAAGTTTTGAACGAAGAGGCGCTGATGGCCCGTTGCCATCATATCGAGGGTGCGGAGGGTGAAGGCCCTGTCTCGGTTGTTATCTGGACAACCACCCCCTGGACCCTGCCGGCCAACCAGGCGGTGGCGGTGAATCCCGATTATGATTATGCGGTGGTGCAGTGTGATGGCGTCGGCGATCACGTGCCGGAACGCTTGATCATCGCGGAAAAATTACTGGCGGATGCCATGGGGCGTTACGACGTGGAGGACTACCGCGTAGTGGCCTATTGCAAAGGGGAGGATCTGGAAGGTTTGCAGCTACTGCATCCTTTTTACGAGCGTGAAGTGCCGGTGATCCTCGCAGAGCATGTCACCCTGGATGCCGGTACGGGTGCGGTACACACGGCTCCCGGCCACGGCCAGGACGATTATGCAGTGGGTCAGCATTATCACCTCAAGGTGGAGAACCCGGTGGGCAGTGACGGCAGGTTTGTTGCAGGTACGCCGTTATTCGAAGGTTTGCATGTATTCAACGCAAACGACCATATCGTCAATGTGCTCAAGGCGCACAACAAACTGGTGCACGAGGAAGCGATTCGGCACAGTTATCCCCACTGCTGGCGGCACAAAACGCCGATTATTTTCCGCGCCACTCCCCAGTGGTTTATCAGCATGGAGCAAAACGGTTTGCGTGAAGCCGCACTCAAGGCGATCCGCGAAACGCGCTGGATGCCCGAGTGGGGTGAAGCGCGCATTATCGGCATGGTGGAGAATCGTCCCGACTGGTGTATCTCGCGCCAGCGTACCTGGGGTGTACCGATTGCCCTGCTGGTTCACAAGGATAATGGCAAATTGCATCCACGCAGCGTGGAATTGCTCGAAGAGGTTGCCAGGCGTATCGAGGCGAAGGGTATCGATGCCTGGTTTGAGCTGGAAGTAGCGGAGCTGCTGGCTGACGAGGCGGCGGAGTATGAAAAGGTCGGCGACACGCTGGATGTCTGGTTTGATTCCGGTGTGTCCCACTTTACCGTGCTCAATCAGCGGCAGGGCCTGAAGGCGTATCCGCTGGCGGACCTCTATCTGGAGGGTTCGGATCAACACCGTGGCTGGTTCCAGTCTTCGCTGCTGACATCGGTGGCGATGCAGGGTGTTCCCCCCTATCGCAGCGTATTGACACACGGCTTCACTGTCGACGCCAAGGGCCAGAAAATGTCCAAGTCCAGGGGCAATGTGGTGGCGCCGCAGAAAGTGGTCAACAGCCTGGGTGCGGACATCCTGCGCTTGTGGGTGGCGGCCACCGATTACCGCAGTGAGATGAGTGTTTCGGATGAGATCCTCAAACGCATGGCCGATGCTTACCGGCGTATACGTAATACCTCCCGCTTTTTGCTTTCCAACATGCACGGTTTCGATCCGGCGCAACACACCTTGTCTGCCGACAAGCTGCTGGCACTGGACAAGTGGATTGTGGAGCAGGCGCGGCAGTTACAGCGGCAGATCCATGCGGCGTATGAACAGTATGAATTTCATACCATTTACCAGTTGATCCACAACTTCTGCGCGGTGGAGATGGGCAGCTTTTATCTGGATGTCATCAAGGATCGCCAGTACACCACCCAGGCAGACAGTATTGCCAGGCGTTCCGCGCAAACAGCGATGTACCATGTGATGGAAGCGATGGTGCGCTGGCTGGCGCCGATCCTCAGTTTTACTGCGGAAGATATCTGGCAGGTCATGCCGGGAGAACGCAGCGAGTCGGTATTCCTGGATGTCTGGTACCACGTGCCGGAAATGTACGGCAGCGAAAGCGAAGCGGAAGAGCAGAATCAGTTCTGGCAACAGGTGATTGAGGTACGTGATGCGGTAAACAAGGAACTGGAGGAGCTGCGTGTTGCCGGCGGGATTGGTTCGGGTCTGGATGCCGAAGTGGATCTGTATTGCGGGCGCGAGATCCATGATCGTCTCGCCACCCTGGAAGATGAATTACGCTTTGTCCTGATCACCTCTGAGGCGCGCCTGCATTTGATTGAAACACCGCCGGTGGAGGCTCAACATTACACGCTCAGCAGCAAGGATGAAATATGGGTGGCGGTGGCGCCCTCCGCCTATCCCAAGTGTATACGGTGCTGGCATCACCGCAAGGATGTGGGCACCAACGAGAAGCACCCCGAATTATGCGGCCGCTGTGTGGAAAATGTCGAAGGCAAGGGCGAACTGCGGAAGTTTGCTTGAAATCAGGGAAAAGATAAAAGGGTAAAGAATGAAGTGTAAGGGAAACAAGGGTGGCATCATACCCTGTGTCGTTTTGGCTGGAACAGGAAGTGATTTATGCTGAAGTGGTTGTGGCTTTCCGCAGTAGTGATAGTGTTTGATCAACTGAGCAAATACCTGGCGAGCATCCGGCTGGAGCTCTATCAACCCATTGAGGTGATGCCTTTGTTTAATCTTACCCTGATGCACAATACCGGTGCTGCCTTCAGTTTTTTAAGTTCCGCCGGTGGCTGGCAACGATGGTTCTTCAGTGTGATTGCCCTGGTGGTAAGTGTCGTTATTGTTGCCTGGTTGAAACGTCTGCGGCAGCAGGAGCGTCTGCAGGCGCTTGCTCTGGCGCTCATCCTCGGTGGCGCCCTGGGTAATGTGATCGATCGCCTGCTGCGTGGTCACGTGGTTGATTTTCTGGATTTTTATTATATTGCAGATCGATGTCTTCCCCTGTTCGTTCCCATTCGAAATGGTGAAGCGATGGCATGCCACTGGCCGGCCTTTAATCTTGCGGACTCGGCGATCAGTGTCGGGGTGGCCTTGTTGATTATAGAAAGTGTGCGCAGTGCTTTTCAGCAGAAGCGCATCGTTTCGGGTAACGATAACTATTCGTGATTGAATCATGACTGCAAATATCGAAACATTGACCATCGGCCCGGGCAGTGAAGTGGCGATGTATTTCACCCTGAGTTTGCTCGATGGCACCGTGGTGGATTCCACCCTGGAGGGTGAGCCGATGCGTTTTGTCATGGGGGACGGCTCTCTTATCGAGGGACTGGAGCTGGCGCTGTATGGCTTGAAGGCGGGAGACCGTCAATGTCTGACACTTGAGCCGAGGGATGCCTTCGGTTTTGCCGATGAAGAGAATGTCCACGCCATCGCCCGCAGTGAATTTTCTGACGGGATGCAGCTGGAAGAGGGGGTGATCGTGGGGTTTACCACACCTTCCGGCGAGGAGATCCCCGGCACGATCAAAGAATTGAAGCAGGACGAGGTTGTGGTGGACTTCAACCATCCGCTGGCGGGGCTGGAGATCATGTTCGATGTGGAGATCCTGGAAGTGAAGACCGGCCAGAGTATTCATGGCAACAGCCGCCCCTCCTGAGTTTTCCAAGAATTCGTCAGGTGTAATGGCCATGCAGATCATACTTGCCAATCCCCGCGGTTTTTGTGCCGGCGTTGACCGCGCCATTGAAATTGTCGAAAAGGCGCTGGAACTCTTCGGTGCGCCGATATATGTACGCCACGAAGTGGTGCACAACCGTTTTGTGGTGGAGGGGTTGAAACAAAAGGGAGCGGTATTCGTCGAGGAGCTGGATGAAATTCCTGATGGCGCCACCGTTATCTTCAGCGCCCACGGAGTGCCCCGTTCGGTGGAACAACAGGCGAAGCAGCGTAACCTGAAGGTTTTCGACGCCACCTGTCCGCTGGTCACCAAGGTGCATCTGGAAGTGAGCCGCTATAACAAGGCGGGGCAGGAGTGTATCCTCATCGGTCATGCCGGCCATCCCGAAGTGGAAGGCACCATGGGGCAATTCGATGAAAGCCTCGGAGGGCATATCTATCTGGTCGAGACGGTTGAAGACGTGGCCAGGCTGGTGGTGCAGCATCCGGAAAAGCTTGCCTATGTCAGCCAGACGACGCTTTCCATGGATGATACCGCCGGGATCATCCAGGCCCTGCGTGAGCGTTTTCCGCAGATCCAGGGGCCGAAAAAAAATGACATTTGTTATGCCACCCAGAACCGCCAGGATGCGGTAAAGGCGCTGGCGGAAAAATGTGATGTGGTACTGGTTGTGGGTTCCACCAACAGCTCCAATTCGAACCGTCTGCGGGAAGTGGCCGAGCGGCGGGGAGTGCCCGCCTACCTGATTGACAATGAAGATGAAATCGAATCCGCCTGGCTCGAGGGCAAGAACAATATCGGGCTGACAGCCGGTGCCTCCGCCCCGTGTGAACTGGTGGAAAATGTGATCAGCCGTCTCAACCGGGACTGGGGTGTGGAAATCGTCAATGAGGATCGGGGATCCCAGGAGACGGTCGTTTTTCCTTTACCCAAAGCGCTGAAATAGCCGTATTGCAAAATACGGCTAAATCCCATTGAGTGCCTTGCCCCGGTTTATTGGGACCAGCAACGGTTGACCGCCGGGGCGGCACCTGTGTACCCCCTGGTGTTCAAATGATCCAGGGTCAATGAGGTGCAGTCGGTGTCCACATGCGGCGGGTTGGGTGTGGCAGTCAGGGTAAAACTGTTGGCATCACTTGCAGTGACGGTGATGATCCAGTAACCCTCACAGGAAGTGATCGGCCCCCCTCCCGCTCCCGGGGTTTGGTATCCCCGCCGCGCCCGGCAATCCAGCGGCGGCGTGTTTGGTGCGGTGGGAAGGTAATTGTTTGAGAGAAAATCGCTGGCGGTGACTGGGTCAGGAGGGTAGCCGCCATTGTCGGAACGGTACGACACCAGTGCCTGCCGGGCATTGGTGATGGCAATAACGGCGTCGGAACGAATGTTTTTATCCGTTTGATTTTGAAACGTTGGCCAGGCAAGTGCTGTCAGGATCGCGAGAATCGCGACGGCTGTGACCAGTTCGATCAGGGTAAAACCGTATTGTCTGCTGCGGTGTTTCATCTTGATATAAACTTATTTTCTTAGCGTAATGGAGGTGATGGTTCCGGCAATATTCGGCGGGCCGTCCGGTGGTGGGATGGTAAAGATGAAATCGATTTTTACGCCGGGTGTCAGCTGAAATGTGGTGGTGGTTTTACCACTGCTATCCTTGATAATGGCAGAACCGGACAGAATGAAACTGAGGTCGTCCACCGTCAGGATTGAGGCATCCCGGTTGAACAGGTTGATGGTTCCGCTCATATTGAGTGATTTGGGGGTGTTTGCGGCCTGCACCGCCGCTGCTCCCGCCAGCAGGAACAGCGTCAGTGCGAGCAGCGAAAACAGTTTGTGAGTGCTGTATTTCATTTTCACCGGATCCTCTTGTCAATTATTTAATGGGTATCTGCCGCCATGAGCGCCGTCCCAGTTGTTTGTCGTTACACTTGCTCTCCAGCGTGCCAATCGTACCATCGCTGTAGTTGAGAATATTGACCTCGATACATTCGGGGGTCGGAGAGCGGGTCTTGGTGGTACGGATGCGCATCGGCACCTTGATTCCGCTGCCCCATACTTCGGTGCCCTGGCTGTTATACAGTTTGTCCAGATCATCATATTTACCATCCTGGTTATAGTCCCATGGGCTCTTCTGCTCGAAGCGCGATCCACTGATGGCGTTCAATCGGTACGCCCAGCCATCGCCACCATAGTCACAGGGGTTGTTGTTGGGGATGAGGGTGCTGAATTCCACCACCTTGGAGTCGTAATCGACATACAGATGGTAATCGACGCGTTCACCATCGGGTGTGGCAATGGTCGGATCGGTAGCGGAGGTCCCCAGCCCGAGATCCATGAACCAGCCAAGCTGATCCCCGCCAGTCGGTGGCAGGCCGTTGCCACTGTACCAGCTGATGGTGTGGTTGGTCGAGGTGCGGTTATCGGTAACGTTGTCATTGACGCCGTTGCTGTTGGATTCGGAATCGATCCATTGCTGCAGCAGGTGACTCCGGTCAATGGTGCTGATGTTGGATTCCTCCCGGTCCCAGATGGCGTAGATGGACTGGATACTGGTATCCGTGGTGTCGCTGTTTTCCAGATATTTGCCGGTACCCACATAGACAAGGTAACCGCTGCGATCCGGGTGATTGAGAACTTCCGGCTGGAGGGTAATCGGTTGGGGATCCCCGGACGGATCGGTGGCGGTAAACAGGGGTTTGGGTGTATTGCCTACTCCCATCACCTCCCAGTTACCGGGGTTGCTGTCCGTCACATCGATTTTCCACAGGTTGCCGAAGAGATCGCCTGCATAAAGATAATCCACCTTGTAATCGGCGTTTATGTCAATGGCAACAATGTCGGTCAGACGGTTGGGGCGGTTGGCGCCGGTCGGATCCTGGGCGGCGCCGACACCCGTATCCAGTTTGACCTTGAGGCCGGTCGCCCCCTTGCCGCCGTGTTCCACGTCGAGCATGAAAATGATGCCGTTGCCGGTGGCGCTTTGCTGGCCGCCGGTGGCGGTGTCATCCTCGGTGCTGTTATAGCCGTTGCCGAAGACCACCATCCACTTGTCATTGTTCATTTTCATGATCTTGGGCTTGGTAAAGGTGTAACCCAGATCAGCATCGTCGGCGTCCGTGAATTCCCACATCACGATGTTACTGGCATTGGCTTCCAGAAAAATGCCGGGATCGGTGATATCGAGGGCGTACAGACCCTGGCCGCCCTTGCCCAGGCCGCCTATGGCAACGGTGTGCCAGTCGCTGTTGTAATAGACGTCACTGACTTTAACGGTCTGGTCGACATAATATTGGTGTTGATAGTTGGGATCAGTGAGGTTACTGAGCCTGTTGAACACGGGACTTGGCACATAGGCCAGCAGCTCCCTGCCGGACTGGGCATCGAGGATGTGCAGCATACCGTCATTGCCGCCGAAGAGGAGCATCTCCGTGCGTGTATCGTTATCCGCGATGAATTGTGAATAAGGTGCCGATTCCAGCGAATCGGGGAAGAACATGTAGGGTGGCCCCGGCGGTGGAACATATTCAGGATCCGAATGGACAATATCGGCATAGGGCGAGGTACGGTTACGGAAGCTGCCGCCGTTGGAAACCTCATTGGAGTTATCACCACGGAGATAGCCGAGACGTTGGGAGCCAAGACCGTCATTGGTCCCGTTCAGGGTATGCAGTGCCGTTTGTTGTGCTGCGGTGATATTACCCCACTGGAAGGGAGAGGCCGTTTCACTCGCTGCGTCATAGGTGATGATCTGGCGTCCGGTGGTGGTGATCTGGCTCGCCAGGATGGAGGAGCCAAGCCACTTGCTCGTGATCTGGAGTTGTTTGGTGGTGAAATCATAAATGGCATCATAGGCCCTGATTTCACCGGACCAGTCACCCGGATCGTAGGAAGCCTGGAAAAGCACGGCGCCGCTCAGCAGTTGTGAACTGGTGGTGGCGATCGCGCTGCTGGAGGCACTGCGTGAATCGATGTCACTCAAAACCGAACCGAAAGCGTTCACCAGTTGGGTCGGATTGGTGGCGCTGAAGTATTTGCCGCGGCTGTTGATGGCCGCATGCCACATGTCATCTATTTCGTTATTCGTCCAGTCGAGCCCCCCGCCGGCACTGCCCAGCAGGAGTTGGTCGTAGGTGGTGCCGCTGGTGGTGGTGCCGTCAAAATCCAGGGCGCCGTTGACACCCAGGCCGACGAAGAAATTGACCATGTGTTGCCACTGGGCCGGATCGTTATTGGGATTCCAGAAGGTGTCGTAGTTATCGATATCGCCGTCGTTGTCCATGTCAGTAGTGGTATCGGCCTCATACACCGGCACATCGTTTTCCAGATCGCCGCGCAGGTCACGCGCCCAGTAGTACATGGCGATATCCGCCAGGTAGTCGGAGTTGCTGTCGCGGTAGACAGGCGATGCCTGATCCGCTGTGCGCGTGGTTTGCGGCTGGTAGTTGATGTTGCCGTAGCGGCTGGTGGCGTCGGTGGGCAGGGTGTGGGAATTGTTGTCATAGTTACCGGGCCAGGGGCTGGGGCCGGTGCTGTTCCATTCACCATCCGTAAAGGCAAAGTGAAAGTTCTGCCGGCAGGAGTATTCCGGTGAGCCCGAGACGCCGGGTTCCTTGGCATAGGGGCTGTTGGTTCCCGATTGCGAATACTTGTTACCCGCCCGGCTCATGGCGCGGCGCAACGGCGTGCCGCCACTGTAAGGCACGGTGTAAAGCCAGTCGAAAAAATTGGTGCGGTGGGTGCCCGTCAACGGCAGGGTGTTGCCAACGGTGGTGCTGGTGTTCAACGCCTGCCAGGAGATGCGGATGGCGTCACTCAGACTGGAAAAGGCCTTGGTGGCAGCGGTCTTGGCCAGCAGATGGCGGATGCGGTAGTAGGAGTACCAGTTGGCAAAATTCTGACGTTCATCGGTGCCGCCGGGGCCGGAAGTGGCGCTGACCACAACCTTGGTGTAACAGTCGTCCGAATTGTTGACATGGGCGCTGTTGTTGATATCGCAAGCAACGCCACCGGTGGTCTTGCTGCTGTCAAAGATGTAGTAATAGGCGGGTTCCGCGCAAGCGTTGTTGGTTCTCGAGCAAGGATCGGCGTAGGAATCCCAGGTTCTCCAGGCGTAATACCAGGTGGGGCGAAAACTGGTGGAGAGGTCGACCGTGCTGCCGCCCTGATCGAAGCCATTGATCCAGGCAGCGGTAAAAGGAGCATCGCCCAGGCTGGCACCGTATTTATCCACCGCCGGGGTGTAGTTGACATTGGGATCGTAGTAGATTTTGTTATACACGCTGGATTTGGCGCGTTGCGTCAGGTAATTACCATAGGTGTTCGTCGGCAGGAAACTCCACGCCATACTGCCCGAGTCGTCCATGGTGAGAATGATATTGGCGGGTACCCCTTCCAGCACATCCAGCGGCACGTTACTGATGTTCAGCGTGGTTGCCGAGGCTTGTCCGCAGACAAAGACAAACAGCATGGAGAGGGTGCTTGTCATCAGCTTGCGGCGTATATCTTTCAGGGTTTGAGCAGTCAGCGTCTTCATTGCGCTATTCTCCAATTAAACTGTGATTCTCCATGGAATCAAACGGGTTACTTAAAACGTATGGCCGAAGTTGCCTGTACCATGGTGACGGCACTGGAGGAGGCGCCCACTCCACGTGCGGTAATACGGTAAAAGAACTTGCCTTTACGTTTTATCAATGATTCATACGAGGCGTCTTTCGGAACGAAGTCATATTCCTCGATAAGATAAACCGGATCAGCATCAACGCCGTCGAGGGGCAGGGCGCTGGTATTGGCGCCGTATATCGCCGCCTGACCCCAGACGGAGGTGTTGTATGCGGCGTAGGAGAAGTCGCCGAAAGTGTTGGCGAGGAAGACGCCGTTGTTCGAACCGGTACTGGTGGCGAGTGGTTCACCACTCCAGCTGGAAATATAGCGTTCGCCGTCTCGCAGTGCCGCTTCTGCCGCCTGAAAAGAGAGATTTTGATCGCGCAGGTTACCGGCCATCATTTCTTCCAGACTGGACGTGCTCATCGCACTCACCCCAAGGAGGGTGAGGATCAGCAGGATCACCAGGCTGGTGATGAGCACCGCGCCCCGCTGCCTGACTTGTGAAAATGTTTTATGCATCACTCTGTCTATTCCTGTCTCAGGTGCCGGGCCGTTCCCGGAACACCCCCTTGTTGCGCATGAAAATGGTGGTGGTGTAGCTCTTGCGAATACGCCGGTCGCTCATGGTGGTCACGTCCACGCCGGTGGCGTTGTCGACGCCGCCGAGACGGAAAGTGCGTGTGTTGGCCGTGCGGTGATTGAGTTCCTGCGGCGTGCGCAGCAGCAGGCTGATCCGGATACTGATGACATTGTCCGGATCGGTGATATTGTCCGCGGTGACGTATCGATCGGGCCGGATATTGTCGTCATTCGGCGTCAGATCCTCGCCATAGAGGATTTGCATGTTCTCCACGCCTTCCACCAGTTCTTCCGGTACCACCCCGGCGGATCCCTGGCTGTAGTCGGCGCGGAACAGGGCGGGTCCGCCACTGGCGACACTGTTGCCGACAAAATAGGCGTGGGACCTGACGACCTGGATGCGCGCCTTGGTGCTGTATTCGTGGCTGAAACTGGAGGTGGCGGGATTGACATTGCCCGGTGTGCCGGCTGCCGGGCGGGTCAGGTTCACCGAATTGGCGGCCGAATTGTTCTGAAACACATCCGCTTTTTTGCAATCGGAGAAGATCACGATTGTGCCGGGTTCGATGTTGGTCTGGCCGGTAAACACAATGGTGGCGGCATTGGCGGGGGTGTTGCCCGCCGGAATGAGGTCGTCACGCGTTTCGGATGTTTTGACCACCAAGACATCGTTGCCCTGGACAGCCTGTCCTGCCAGGTTGGGGGTGAGGGGGTCGCCGGCACCATCATTGTCCCAGTCATAACCGATCCAGTCCCCCATCACGCCGGTATCGGTCAGGGATGTGATGGTGTAATCCGTGCCGGGGCTGGTGGGGGTGGCGACGTATTCCCAGCCGCCGATACCGGCCTGAAAATCGAACAAGGCGGAATCATAGCCTGGATCGCTGCTATCCAGCATGTTGTTAATGGTGGGGTTGCAGCCGCCGAAGCCTGCACCCCGGATATCCTCGGCAATACTCTGGAAGGCGTAGCGGGCGTTTTCCTGCAGGGTCGCCAGCTCTTTTTGCAGGATATGGGTGCGTTTGCTGGAGGAGTATACGGTTACTACACCTGCGAGGATGATCAGGCTGATGACCATGGCGATCATCAGTTCCACCAGGGTGAAACCACACTGTGTGTTGACGGAACGTTTTGGTTGCAATTTGCTTATCATGGATCAATCACCAGGCGGAAACATTTGAGATCAACGGTGGGGTCCCCGCTGCAGTTGGTACCCACCACACCGGTGCGGTCCTCATCCCACATCACGGTGATGGCATACTGGGAAGTGAGGGGAACCAGCTGCACGGTGCCGCGCCCGGAAGGGAGTTGCCGCGCATTTTCGCTGTTCCATTCGTAGTGATCGAACCTGGCGAGGGTGGCGGCATCACAGGTGTTGGTGATGCAATCGGCCGTGGGCGGGATGATTGCGGTCAGGTTATCGTAGTTACCGTTTGATACGCCTTCGGGATTCGAACGGATCCGATCGGCCATGTCATATGCCTGGATCGTGGCGAGGCTGCGGTAGTAGGCGGAGGCGTTGCTTTGCAAGCCGCGTGCCTGCAGGCCGGCGAGCCCCAGCAGGCCGATGGAAAAGATGACCAGCGCCACCATTACCTCCAGCAGGGTAAAGCCATGGGCGGGTAAAATGCTGTTTCGCCTTATGGACATACGATGTCGTTCCCTAG
This sequence comes from Chromatiales bacterium, assembly GCA_027032075.1. GTDB lineage: Bacteria > Pseudomonadota > Gammaproteobacteria > UBA6429 > Thiohalophilaceae > JAJRYG01. The sequence continues at coordinate 30,545 of JALVOC010000111.1, forward strand.
GTTGTCATTACGGATATTATTTGCATCGGTGTCCCGTGCCGTCATGATGCGGCCGAGCCGGTTGATGTTGGCTGCGCGTGCGCGGGTGTCGTTATTGGCTTCATTGTCACAGACGATGAATGTGCCGGCATCCATGTTGTCGCCACTGGTATCCCGTAATTCGCCGCTCGGCATGTACTGAACCACGCTGAAACTGTCGAAGTTAACGCTGCGCAATGTCATCCCGGCCGGCAGACCGTTTTTACGCACCAGTATGGTGTCAACCCCGTTGATGGCCGCATCCCGGTTTTGGTCGGTGAAAATAATCCAGCCGTTTTCCCAGTTGGGGGTATTGCAGGTAAGGCCGTCGCTACTGCCGCAGATGGTGACGGTCATCCCCTGCTTGACGGCTTCGGTGCGTGCCAGGTTGAGATCGCCGATGATGGCGTTGATGCCGTCGACCCGGCGGTTGTTCTCCACGATACGTTGGTACTGTGGTACGCCGATGGTGAACATGATCAGCATCACCGCGATGGCGACCATGAGTTCAATTAAGGTAAAGCCATGATTCTTCTTCATGCTGAAAATATAGATGATCGATGTGGCAGGCACAGGTGGAATCAGACCAACATGGTTAAATTCCGGATAAATGGTTCTGTTGGCGGAAAAACTGTGACACAGTTGGCACCACCTGGAAGCAGGAAGCAGAGCATGTTCGGTAATGGCAGGTATGACGAAAGTGACAGACGACAGACAATTTGAGTGCCTTATTGTGGGTGGCGGGCTCATCGGCCTGCTTACCGCCCGGGAGTTGCAAAAACGCGGGGTGGATGTGGCCGTGGTGGAGCGGGGAATCATCGGCGGGGAATCCAGCTGGGCCGGCGGCGGGATCCTTTCCCCGCTGTATCCCTGGCGCTATGACGATGCGGTGACACAACTGGCGCGCTGGAGCCAGCAGCACTATCCACAGCTGGCGTCGCAATTGCTGACGGAATCCGGAATCGATCCCGAGTATCAGCAAAATGGTTTGCTCATTCTGGATACGGAGGACCGGCAGCAGGCGTGCACCTGGGCGGCGCACTGGCAACAGCCGCTGGAAGTCGTGACCACTGATACCATCAGGGCGCTGGAACCGGCGCTGGGGGACGCCCCGCAACAGGCTGTCTGGTTGCCCCGGGTGGGGCAGATGCGGAACCCGCGCCTGGTGCAGGCATTGCGCAAGAGCCTTGAAAACAGCGGGGTGCCACTCATGGAACATACCGCCGTTACCTCACTGAAAGTGTGTGATAACCGAATAGCCGGTGTGTACACCCCCGGAGGGGGGATTTCCGCCAGGCGGGTGGTGATCGCCGGGGGTGCCTGGAGCGCAGGCCTGCTGGAAGATACGGGACTTTCCCTGCCGGTGCGGCCGGTGCGCGGCCAGATGATTTTGTTTCGGGCCAGGCCCGGCGTGGTGCAACGCATCGTTCTGAGCCGCAATCGCTATGTCATCCCTCGCCGGGATGGCCGCGTGCTGGTGGGCAGCACCCTGGAGGAGGTGGGATTCGATAAAACCACCACCGAGGCGGCTTTGGATGCGCTACGCGTGGAAGCTTTCCGCCTCATTCCCGCACTGGCGCAATACCCGGTTGAACACCACTGGGCCGGTTTGCGCCCCGGATCTCCGGACGGTATACCTTATATAACATCGCATCCTGTCATTGATGGCCTGTATATCAACACCGGTCATTTCAGGAATGGCGTCGTGTTGGGGCTGGCCTCAGCGCATTTGCTCGCTGACATTTTGCTCGAACACGCTTGTGATGATCTGGATCAAACACCCTACCGGCTTGAAAAATAAAGAAAACTGGAGGGCAAGGCTGTTCACGGGTTAGAATTGGTAAATACACCTAAGTACAATGTATGATATTGTACCACTGATCAAAGGGTTAATTTTCGGGCTAAAATATAGACTTTGTCTAAAATCATATTCTATACTTGCAATATTATGGACCAACCAATTCACTTACAAATCGATACCGGGCACGATATCAGCGAGCAGTTGCGCGCCGTGGGGATCACTCCCACCCAACAACGCATCCAGATCGCGGAAATCCTGTTTTCCCGTCCGCAGCATTTATCGGCAGATCAGATCCTCAGCGTCGTAAACAGCGAGGATCACGTTGTCTCCAAAGCAACGGTATATAACACCCTTGGCCTGTTTGCCCGTAAGGGACTGGTGCGGGAAGTGATCGTTGATCCGGTAAAAGTCTTCTATGACTCGAATACCAGTGAACACCATCATTTCTACAATATTGATACCGGCGAGCTGAGCGATATCGAGGGAGGCCCGCTGATCATGGGGGAATTGCCTCAATTACCGCAAAATACCCAGGCCGCCGGCGTTGATATTATCGTTCGCCTGAAAAAATCGAATTCAAAATAAGTACTTACGGGCGTTCACCTTTTTGGGCTGCTTCGGGTAAACTCTTTCTATTCCGTCTCCGGAAAGAAGATATTGCCGACGTAGCTCAGTTGGTAGAGCAACTGATTCGTAATCAGTAGGTCGGAGGTTCAACTCCTCTCGTCGGCACCACTTCCTTTCCTGAGAGAGCCCTGCCAGGTATTCGGCGTGATACGTGGCAATATACTTCCAAAAGTGCAGTTATGGCATTGTTCAGGAAAAAAGCATCGGCAGCGGATCCGCCTCTGGTAAAACGTGGCCAGGTGAAGTTCAGTGGTTTTGCCCATTTGCCCCAGCCGTACCGCAAACCGGAAAAAAAAGATCTGGAAAGCGCGCAGCTGCAGCGCCGTTTGCGGAATCTGGCGAAAATCCCCCTGCGTCAGCTGGAGGAGGCAAAGAATGTCCTCTCCGCGCTGAACCGTATGCAGCTGAAACCGGAGAGCCGCCTGCAACTGGTGGAAAATATCACCCAGATCGTGTATCCGGTGGTCGCCCGCTATTATGAAAAATACCAGGCGGCCCATAACAGCCTGCCGGAAGGGTCCGAGCGCCGCAAGGCATTGATGGCCTCTATCGATGTCGTGTCACAACTGGCTGTTGCCTACAAGCATCTGTTTGCCGGCAGCTATCATCGTAATTCCCGCAAGCTGAACAAGGAAGGCAGCATTCTCTACCAATACGGTTTTCGTATCCTGGAATTTATTCTGCTGGAACAGCGTCTGCGTGCGTTGCGTTATCAGAAATTAAGCAGGGATGCCTGGCTGGACTGTAATCAAATCTTTTTTGTTCTCGCTGCGCATGAGCATCTGGACGAGCCCCTGGCGCTGCATGGTGTTACCGGCATGAAGACGCGAAGCAAAAGCCACGGGCCGGGGTATGTGTTTGAAGTCAGCTTGCGGCGTTTGTATCTTTCAATCCAGTTATTCGGTTTGCTGGATGTCAGTACCTGGCCAACCCATTTGTTTCATGTGCCGGACAATTATCTGGAATCACTCAATTATGGAATAAGCCTGTCGGCGGATTCAGGTGATGAATTCAGGGCGGGGATCTTGCTGACCTGGCAACAGAATGATGCTCCGCCATTTTTCGAGCGAACGGAAAAACTCACTCCGCCAGCCATTCAGCTTGACTATACCGCTTACTACAACGCATTAATCAAGGATTATGAAAAAATTGCCAGCATGAAATTCATCAACAGCTTTGATGAAAAGCAGCTGAGCCGTCCGGTTGTGCGGGTGAAAGAGGAAGAGCGTGTTCCCGTATTGCAGATGATGCTGGGCAGTCTGCATCAACGTGAACGCCGCAGCCGCCGTCATGCCGTGTTTAAAAATAATGCCGTCCGCGTCTATTTCAGTCTCTCCGAGGTGATGCGTTTGCTGATCGATATGACCAGCAAGGATCTGAAACAGGTACTGCAATCACGAAAATTCACCGATCAGCTGGCACAGTCGTCGGCAACGGTAGTGGTGGATGGCAAACAGCCTGCCAGCACGCAGTGGGAGATACTGAACTTCAGTGCGGGAGGGATATTGATCGCCACAATGGAGACGGATTTCAGTAATCCGGTTCAACTCGGGCAGCTCGTCGCCTTTGTCACCGAAGAGGAAATGCGGCAACCTTCCGTGGGGTTTGTCTGCCGCCTTCACAGGCCGGCGGATCGCCTGGTGGAGGTTGGCATTACAAGACTGGCGAATTATGCCGAAGCGCTGGTGATCCAGGGAGTGGGAGAACAGGCAGAGAGTATTTATTTGCCCGCCATCCTTTTACAGGATTCAGCCGATAACTGGCAACTGGTTGTCAAGCCGCAGGATGATCTCTTACCCGGATTGCCGCTCAAACTGATCCGCAGTGACAGCCATGCGCCTGCCAGGCTGGGGAATGTTTTTCTGACGAAAAAGGAATTTACCGTTTTTGAGTTGCGTTCCCCGGGATTGAAGAAACAAATGGCCGGTTTAAACAAGTAACCGCCCTGATGCTCCGTTACCCAAGTGTACTGGTATTCGGAACGCCTATTTAGATGAATCGCATCGATAAATCGACAGCCTTGATGTTTTTGGTGACGGCGCCGACAGAGATATAGTCCACCCCGGTTTGTGCAATCTCCCGCACGGTCTGTAAATTCACCCCGCCGGATGCTTCCAGGGGGATTTTGCCACTGGCCTGTTTTACCGCCAGTTTCAGCATCTCTATCTCCATGTTATCCAGCAGGATGCGATCGGCATTGGCGTCCAGCGCCTGTTGTAATTGCTCGAGGTTTTCCACTTCCACCTCAATCGCCAGCTCCGGGGAGAGCCGCCGTGCGGTTTCCACCGCGGTTTTAATCGAGCCGCAGGCATGGATATGGTTTTCCTTGATCAATACCATGTCGTACAAACCGCTGCGGTGATTCTCGCCACCGCCGCAGCGCACGGCATATTTTTGTGCCAGGCGCAGCCCCGGAATGGTTTTGCGCGTGTCCAGGATGCGGCAACCGGTGCCGGCAATGGCGTCGACATAGTGGTGTGTAAGGGTGGCAGTGGCTGAAAGGGTTTGCAGAAAATTGAGCGCGGTACGCTCCCCGCTGAGCAAACTGTGTGCCGGACCGTGCAAGCTGCAAATGAGTTGCTGCGGCCCGACGGCTTCACCATCCGCTACCTGCCAGTCGATATGGATACGGTTGTCAAGCTGGCTGAATACATTCTCCACCCAGGCCACGCCGCAAATAACGGCGGCTTCGCGGGAAATGATGTGCGCTTCTGCCTGCGTTTCACTCGGGATCAATTTCGCCGTGACGTCACCCGGGCCGATGTCCTCTTCCAGTGCCAGGGATACCTGCTGCTGAATGACTTCCGGCGGTAAGGGAGTGATCTTCATGGATGAATGGGTCTGCTGGTTTCAAATAACAGGAATGACATTAAAAATGATTGGGCGGCATCGCCGGAAATCATTCCGCCAGGCCAAACTGGACGATCACCTTGCGCAGCTCGCTTCTCAGGGTTTTGTCGATGGTGGCGCGCACCCGTTGCAGTGCTGTTTTGTCTTTTTGGGCGGCCACCTTGATGTCCCAGCGATGGCTGCCTTCCAGAACGTCATCCTTGTTGTTGTACAGTTCGATTTGCAGGGAGCCACGGTACCAGTGCCAGCCATCGGCATCCTTGAATTTGTCCAGTTGCAGTTCGGTAACAAGGGTATAGGCGGCCTTGTCACTGTTCAGCAAGCGAAAACCGGCGCTGGCAATCGCGCCGTTGATGATCGTTTCCATATCGCCAAGCGGATCGCGAGCGACCTCGCTGTTGATACTCACACGTTGTAACAGGGAATCACGGCTGACCATCAATTTGGGTAGGATATAACGCTGTGGCAGGCCCCTGCCGGTAGGATCCACGATCTGGTAGAGCCGTTGTTCCACCTCGCGTTGTTGCTGGTATTCTATGGCGCGGTTGGCATGGGCGATTTTTGCCAATACATTGCGGGTTTCCTTGATCTGGTTGAGTTCCTGTTTGGCGGCCTCGTCCAGTTTTTTGATCCGCTGGTAGAGGATGTTCCCTACCTGGTTTCTGTCCAGTACTGCGAGGGCATGAAATTCCCCGCTCTGCGGGTCTTGCCAGATTTCTGCAATGCGGACGCCTTGCAGGATTTGTTTCGTGCGCGTGCTGATCAGCCTGTTGCTGCTGCTTTGCAGACGGCTTTGCTGTTCGCCCTTTTGTGTGTCGCTCTGGTAATGCACCTCGTCTTCGCTTGTCTCCGCCAGCCGGACTTCAAAAATCTTGGCGAGATCCGCACGGGCACGATCCTGGGCGAGGGAGCGGTATTCGCTCTGGCCACGGCCGATGAGGTAGGTCTTCTCGGGATAGTAGATGCTGTTTCCGGCGATCCAGCCGGGTTGTTTTGGGGTCTGGCTGCTGCATGCGCCCAGCAGAAGCAGCAGGGCGATACAGGCTGATGAGTATACATGGCGCATCTTAATATCTCTGTGCATATGGCGGTATATAATGGTAGGAAATATAACGCCTTTTACCTTTTGGTAAATCAATTTCCCCCAGTTTTACGCTGCGGACGGGCCGCCCGGAAGCATCCAGCAACTCCAGGGATAGGTTATACCTCCCCGCTTTAAGGCGCAATCGGGCCATCTGGATTTTTGCCGGCAGTGTCAGCCAGCTGCGGGTATCGGCCCGCTCGACGACAAAACCGGCAATGTTGACCAGAACACCGGCAAGCTGGTCCTGTTTCCCCGCTTCGCGGGCCATGTTGTATTTGACCACCGCTCTGGCGATAGCGCGGGCGGTGATGGCAGGCATGTAGGCTTCAAGGGTTTTATGATCGATCGCATCGATGTGTTCGACTGTTTCGGTGGTCTGGCTCGCTTTCCCGGCGATCAGCCTTGCGCCCCTCACGCGGTTGCTTCGATCCTGATAATAGGGGAGGGAAACCCGGATGAGGCGGCCGCTGCCGGGATCGACGACAGCCACATCGTGTTCCCGTTTGAGCGGCGCCAGGCCGTTATGCAGGATTAAAACGATCTCTCCCTCCCCGGCAGGCGCAGCGGTGATCTCTTCTTCGGCGATGGCGAAGCGTTGGCGCAATTTGCGGTATTCATCCCAAAGCCCCACCCTGCGCGCCATGCGTAACAGGTCGCGTTTGAGGGCGGGGGGAATGGCAAGCGCATAGAGTTTGCTGTTGTGCAGCTGATAGGCCTGATAAGCCTTGCGGTAGGCGATCATGGCATCACTGTATTCGCCAAGATCCTCAAAAATCATTCCGGCGAGGTAACGGGCAAAGGGATCCACGCTCAATGCGCTGTTGGGCGCATCGGACATCAACTGCCGCAGCCGCACGTCGACCTGCAGTATTTCCACCCGGGCGGCATCGTGATCACCCAGTTCAAGGTAATTCAGTGCGGCATAGACGTGCAGCATCACCTGTTCCAGCGGTGTGCCGATATAGGTGCGGGTGGCATCATTGACCATGAAAGCCGCGGATTCCTCGGTGATGCTGGTGGCGGCATAGCGCTGAATGATGCGCTTCGCTTTTTCGAGAGTCTGATTACTGCCGGCAAAGTCCGCCTGCATGCGTTGCAACATGGCCTTGTTGAATAAATACAACAACTGATCGCCGCTGGCATATCCCTGTTTCTCCAGTTCCAGCAGGGCGCCGGCAGGATCCTGCCGGCTGAGTTTTTGTTCGATGGGGTAAAAGCTGTGGCTGTAACTGGCGCAACCCTGAAGCAGCAGGCCGCAGATCAGCAGCCACCCCGTGAAAAAAGAGGCGGGGTGGTGCCACATTTTCTTCCACATGGTGCTTGCGGCGCGGGTTTAGAGGCGTAACTTGCTGTTCTTCACCAGTTTCTTGATTTTCTTGGAACCGATCCAGACGATGCGGTTGTCCGTCAGGCTGATGAGATTCAGATCCACCTGGTAATAGCGCAACTGGGTCTTGCCTTCCACGTCAATAATCGTGTTGATGCTGCCCTTCAGGATGAAATCGGCTCCCAGTTCCTGCCCCATGGGTTTGCGGGTGTCTTCGCGGGCGTGAGTATCCTGATCCTTGCGTTCGCTACGCACTTCACCGCGTTGGTTCCGTGAAGCGACGAAAATGACACGGCCGGAATTGATCACTTCGCGTTCGATGTCGTTGATAAACGTTTCCACATTGATATGTTCATGGCTGAGATTACGGATGGTGCCGACGATCACGGCAGGTTGCCGCTGATGTTTGTTGATGTAATCACTCAGCCAGTTGCGCCCCAGCATGTCGCGGATCATCTCCCTGGAAACCAGGCGTGAATCCGTGTCATTCCAGGCACCGCTCAAATCATGGGTTTCCTCGACATCGACCCGGGTTACCTGGGTGCCGCAACCGCCCAGCAGAAGCAGAAGGAAGGCAAACAGGGCTTTGCCGGGGAGAGTTTGTGTCAGCTGCATCATGGTGTCTCCTTTGCCAAGGCATCAAAAATGGTGTCAGCGTGATCCGTGAGATAGCGTTTCAGATCGCTGTTCATTCCCTTCACCAGGGTTGAAACCCGTTTCACGTATTTCAGATCCAGTTCGGCAATCGAATAGATGGTACCGGTTTTTTTATCCTTCCAGTGGCCGATGATCCTCACTCCACTCAGATTGACCTTGCTGAGATTGCGGATCTGGCGGCTCACCGACTGCTGGTTTACCGCTTTTTTGCCGGTGCCGCTGGCCGCGGTGAAATCGTTACTGATCACCTCCAGGTAGGAAGAAAGGATCCGCGCCACTTCCGCGCGGGCGCGGTTGTCGGCGGTGGAGATTTGCAGGGAGGCATCCCCCATTTCGGGGGCCTGGCCGACACCGTGAAAGAGGCGGCCTTCCTTGTCGTTGAGATACTGGGTGCCCTCATTCACCCACTCGGGGGCACTGCTGATACCAAGGTCGCTCTCAACCATGGTTTTGCCCCCGCAGGCAGTGAGAAACGCGGTGATGAAACACAGCACGAACAAATTTTTATAACGCATGACAGAACTCCCGGGTAGTCTGTTGACTCGTCATCCGTTCAGGTTGAATGGCGAAGAAAATAATCATCTGACAAGTTTTTTACCAGGCCGGCGAGCAGGATCAGGCTCAGCAGGTTTGGAGCTGCCATTAGCATATTCGCGATATCGGCAAAATTCCAGACCAGTTGTAGTGGTATTGTTGCCCCTACGACGACTAATACAGTATAGATAATCCGGTAGGGCAAAATCGCCTGCGGCCCGAACAGAAATTCCGCGCTGCGATCGCCATAATAGGACCAGGCGATGATGGTGGAATAGGCGAAAAATATCAGTCCGAAACCGACCACCCAGCTGCCTGCCTGCCCCAGTCCCTGTTCAAAGGCGTAGGCGGAAAGTGCCGCCCCTTTCAGGGTGTCCGGCCGGGCTTCCCCCCAGGCCCCCATGATCACAATCACCAGGGCGGTCATGGTGCAGATCACGATGGTATCGATAAACGGCCCCAGCATCGCCACCAGGCCCTCGCGTACCGGCTCCTTTGTGCGGGCAGCCGCGTGTGCCATGGGGGCGGAGCCGAGCCCCGCTTCGTTGGAAAACACCCCCCGCGCCACACCGAACTGGATGGCCGCACCGATCGCCCCCCAGCCGGCTGCCCAGGGGTTGAGGGCGAGGTTGAAAATCGTGGCAAAGGCGTGCGGGATTTGTCCGATATTGAGGATCAGGATCAGCAAGGCCGCACCGCAATAGGCCACGGCCATGAACGGCACGATGCGGGAGGTGACCCTGGCGATGCGTTTGATGCCACCGATGATAACCAGGCCAACGAGGATGGCGATCACCACCCCGATGAATAACTTGAATTCCTTCGCCTGGGGGAAAATATAACCCAAACCGTCCGCCACCGAATTGGCCTGTACCATGTTGCCGATGCCAAACGAGGCGATGAGGGTGAAGACAGCGAAGGCTGCCCCCAGTTTCGGCATGTTCAGGCCTCTGGCGAGGGTGTACATGGGGCCGCCGGAAACCGAGCCGTCCGGATGATAACGGCGGAACTTCAGGGAGAGGGTGCAGGAGGCGTATTTCGTGGCCATGCCGACAAAGGCCGTGATCCACATCCAGAAGACGGCCCCCGGCCCGCCGGCAGCAATGGCGGTGGCGACCCCGGCAATATTACCGGTGCCTACGGTGGCCGACAGAGCGGTGCTCAGCGCCTGAAAATGGGTCACTTCACCGGGATCAGCGGCCTTGTCATACTTGCCGGAAACGAGCTGCAGAGAGTGGCGAAACCCCCGGAGCTGCATGAAGCGCAGGCGCAGCGTAAGGTACAAGCCGGTTCCCACCAGCAGGACAATCGAGGGAACACTCCAGACATGGGCGGCGATGGTGCCGGTGATTTCGGTCAAGGTAGCGAACAGATCGGTCATACTCTCTCCAGCCGAATGCTTTATCATTATTACGTTCGATGGTAACAGGGATCCCGCTGGATGCGAAAAACTCTCCCGATATTTTTATCTGTGGTATAAATCCGGTAACTTCGAAGGGTCGATGAGAAACCTGTGCAGAAATTCCTGACCTCCTTTTTACATTCCCTGTTTGAAAGTCTGCGGGATCTCTTGCCCATCCTGGCTGTGATCGCCTTTTTTCAGATATTCATCCTGCAACAACCAGTTCCCAACCTCGGCCAACTGCTCTATGGCACTTTTCTGGTGGTGCTCGGCCTGACCCTGTTTGTTCAGGGGCTGGAAATGGGATTGTTCCCCCTGGGTGAGGCGATGGCGTTTGCCTTTGCGCGCAAGGGCAGTTTGTTGTGGTTACTGGCGTTTTCCTTCGCGCTTGGTTTTGGCACCACGGTGGCCGAACCGGCCTTGATTGCGGTGGCGGAAGAGGCATCGAAAGTGGCCGCCAGCGGCGGTGCCATTACCAACAGTGCAGAGGCGATGGAGCGGTATGCCGATGGTTTGCGTTATACCGTGGCGTTGTCGGTGGGGTTTGCCATCATGGTCGGTGTGTTGCGTATCGTCTATGGTTGGCCGATTCAATACCTGATCATCAGCGGTTATCTCGGGGTGGTCATCATGACGGTGTTTGCGCCCAAGGAGATCATCGGTATCGCCTATGATTCCGGCGGGGTGACCACCTCCACCATTACGGTGCCGCTGGTTACCGCATTGGGGGTGGGATTGGCATCCAGTATCAAGGGACGCAATCCGATGACCGATGGTTTTGGTTTGATTGCTTTTGCTTCATTAACTCCTATGATTTTTGTTATGGGCTATGGAATGCTGATCGGATGAACGAGTCATTTAATCTTTTGCACACACTCTCTGGCACGATTTTCGATGTGTTGCCGATCGCAGTGATCATCTTTGGCTTTCAGTTTCTGGTGATCCGCCGGCCGATTCCGAATATACGCAAGGTGCTGCTGGGTTTTGTGTATGTGCTTCTGGGACTGGCGTTTTTTCTCGACGGCCTGGAAATCGCACTGTTTCCCATGGGAAAGCTGATGGCACAGCAACTGACCGCACCGGCGTTTATCTACGGCAAGGTCGGTGAAGCGATTGTTGCCATTCGCTGGCAGGACTATTTGTATGTCTACCTGTTTGCCGCCACCATCGGCTTTTCCACCACCGTAGCCGAACCTTCATTGCTGGCGGTGGCCATCAAGGCACAGGAAGTTTCCGGTGGTGCCATCAGTATCTGGGGGTTGCGTATCGCCGTGGCGCTCGGCGTGGGCTTCGGTATTGCCCTGGGCACCTTTCGTATCGTCAGCGGTACGCCGCTGCACTATTACATCATCGTGGGCTATATCGTTGTGATCATCCAGACATTTTTTGCACCCAGGAGCATCATTGCGCTGGCCTATGATTCCGGTGGGGTGACGACCTCCACCGTTACCGTTCCTCTGGTGGCTGCGCTGGGTCTGGGATTGGCCTCCACCGTACCCGGACGCAGCACCTTGCTGGATGGCTTTGGTTTGATCGCCTTTGCCAGTTTGTTTCCGATGATTACAGTGATGGGATATGCACAGATTTCACAATGGCAGGCCAGGCGTGACAGGCAAAAACAGATTCGCACAGGAGGATAACCATGCATTTCAAGCTGCTGATTGTATTCGTGAATGACGATAAAACTGATGCGGTCATGGATGCTTCCCGTGAGGCGGGGGCGACTGGTATCACGGTAATCAACCATGCCCGCGGTGAAGGACTTACCAAGAGCAAGACCTTTCTTGGTCTCACGCTGGAGACGCAGCGTGATGTGCTGTTGTTACTGGTGGAAGAGCATTTGAGCCGCAAAATTCTCGAAACCATCTGCAAGGCCGGGGAATTCGATGAGAAACCCGGAACCGGAATTGCATTTCAAATCGATGTGGAAGATGCGATCGGCGTAGCCCATCAGGTTGAAACCCTGACTGAATATGTGGAGGAAGAAATATGACAGAGCGTAGACTTGTACGTGTGCGTGAGGTGATGAAAACCGAGGTGGATATCATCGATGGTATGATGACGGTGAAGGAAGCCCTCACCACGATGAAGCATATCGAGACCAAAGCGCTGATCGTCAACAAACGGCACCACAATGATGAATATGGCATTGTTTTGATTTCGGATATTGCCAAGCAGGTTCTGGCTACCGATCGGGCTCCCGAGCGGGTGAATGTCTACGAGGTGATGTCCAAGCCGGTGATTACGATCGATCCGGAAATGGATATTCGTTACTGCGCGCGCCTGTTCGAACGTTTTGGTTTGTCGCGCGCCCCGGTAGTGGAAAACCGCAAGGTCATCGGGATTATCAGTTTCACCGACATGGTGTTGCGGGGCCTGTTTCCGCATGATGCTTGAATCCCGTTGTTCGAAATGTTCAACCATGCTGACCAACAGGGTGGCTATTGAAGTCGTGGCGGTAAACGGGGCAGGGTCATGCGGCAGTTGATGATCGATAATGGCTGGCTGGTGGCCGCGCAACAGGTGCCCTCTCCCAATTACGATGATCGTCCTGCAAATACGGTAATATCCCTGCTGGTGATACACGCTATCAGCCTGCCACCGGGCGAATTCGGCGGGGAGGATATCAACCGCCTGTTTACCAACTGTCTCGATCCCGGGGCACACCCCTATTTCAGTGAAATCTGCCACCTGCAGGTGTCCTCCCATTTGCTCATCCGTCGCAGCGGGGAAATCGTGCAGTATGTACCGTTCGACAAACGTGCCTGGCATGCGGGGGAATCGTGTTATCGGGGGCGCGAGAACTGCAATGATTTTTCCATCGGCATCGAGCTGGAAGGCACGGATGAGATCGCCTATGAGGACATTCAATACGATGTGCTGCAGACGGTGATTGCGGCGATTCGGAATGCTTATCCGCATATCGGGGAAAGCGACGTTGTCGGCCATTGTGATATCGCGCCGGGACGCAAAACCGATCCCGGTCCGCTGTTCGAGTGGCAACGGATCGGAGTGACGAAACCGCTTTAGGCGCGCGGCCGTCATTTCGGTTCAATTTCACGAATGTGCCCTTGATATTAAACCCGGTAAATCGGAAACTAGTCCGTTATGAACCTTATCACCATTTTATGCGCTCTCGCGGTTGAATTTTTTTACAAACCCGTGCAGGAATTGCGCCGTTATGACTGGTTTCATCGCTATGCGGACATGGTGTATGCGAGGCTGGAGGGCCAGTCCTGGCGGGATGGGCCGGTGGGGGTGTTGCTGGTGATTGGCAGTGTGGTCTTCGCTGTCTGGCTGGTGAATGCCATGCTGGCCGGTGTCGCAGGATTCTTCAGTTTTCTCTTCGGCATTGTCGTGCTTGTTTTTACCCTCGGGCCGAAGGATTTGACCGGGGAAGTGGAGGATTACCAGGCGGCCGTCTCACGCGATGACAAAGAGGCGGCCTTTCTGTACGCCTCCCGTATTCTCGGTTACGAACCCGATGTGTCACCTGCAGAGTTGGGGGAACACGTGCAGCAAGGGATATTGCTGGAAGCCAACAGCCGCGTCTTTGGCGTGCTGCTGTGGTTCATGCTGCTGGGTCCCGTCGGGGCGGCGTTGTTCCGCCTCAGCTGTGAACTCAAACAGCACCAGAGCCAGATCGAAAGCGGTTATGCGGTGGCAAGCCGGAATCTGTTCCGTATTCTTGTCTGGTTGCCGGTACGTTTGTTGGTGATTGGTTTTGCCCTGGCGGGCAGTTTCGTGGATACCTTCAGCCGATGGGATTCCTTTGCGGATTTCTGGCAGGCTGACAGCGAAACCCTGTTGGTGGAAAGCGGTCTTGGTGCGGTGGCGCATGAGCCTGTCGGGCATGAAGAGGCGGGAGCCGATGAGGAAGCGATCAACCAGATGATGGCGCTGGTCAAACGCACCCTGCTGGTGTGGCTGGCGATCCTGGCGCTGTTGACCCTGACCGGCTGGGTATTCTGAGTCCCTGCGTGCGTTGCCTCATCTGTTTTTATGCGAGACTTGGCTTGCCGCCCCTTCCGAGGCAACGGTTCTGTTCCGTTTCTGTTCCCTGTTTGTCATGAAAGAGCTGATCCTCGGAGGCGCCCGCTCGGGCAAAAGCGCATTGGCCGAACAACGTGCTGCCGCCATGGGTGGCACGGTGACGTATATCGCCACGGCGGTTGCAGGGGATGCCGAAATGGCGGCGCGGATAGAACATCACCGCAAGTGTCGTCCCGCTCACTGGCACGTGATCGAAGAACCGCTGCGGCTTGCCGGAGTGTTACAACAGCATGCGGTCCAGGGTGGGTGTCTGCTGGTGGACTGTCTTACCCTCTGGTTGAGCAATCTGCTGGCGGAAGGGGAGCCGCTGCTGCAACAGGAACAGGAAGCCCTGCTCACATGCCTGCCGGAACTTCCCGGCGATATCCTGCTGGTCAGTAATGAGGTTGGCATGGGAGTGGTGCCGCTGGGGGAATTGAGCCGTCAATTTGTCGATGAAGCGGGCCGCTTGCATCAACGCCTGGCGGCGGTCTGTGATCGGGTCACGCTGGTGGTGGCCGGGCTGGAACAACGATTGAAGGGGTAAAAAAGCAACAATGTCAGAAGATTGGTATACGCAGGCAGTCAAAACCATCGATAAAAACGTGCAGCAGCAAGCCGAGGCGCGCCAGGGTGAGCTGACCAAGCCTCCCGGCTCCCTGGGCAGGCTTGAAACTCTGGCAACACGGCTTGCCGGCATGCAGGGGAAGGTACAACCGCAGCTGGAAAAAATCCGTATCGTAGTCTTTGCCGCCGATCATGGCGTGGTGGCGGAGGGGGTTTCGGCTTTCCCCCAGGTCGTGACCACGGAGATGATTAAAAACTTTGCCCGTGGGGGAGCTGCCATCAGTGTGCTGGCGGAACAGCTTGGCGCCGAGCTTGAAGTGGTGGATGTGGGTAGCGCGAATCCGCCGGGGGAGTTGCCGGGGGTGATCAGTGAGCGGATCGCCGCCGGAACGGCCAATTTCAGCAGGCAGCCGGCGATGACTGAAGAGCAGTGTCAGCGTGCGCTGGCGTCGGGCCGGGCGGCGGTGCAACGCGCCCTGGAGGCAGGAACACAATTGTTGATCGGTGGTGAGATGGGCATTGCCAACACCACTTCGGCTGCGGCGCTGGCGGCGGTCTGGCTCAATTGTCCGGCGGTGGAACTGGCAGGCCCCGGTACCGGTCTGGATGCGGCAGGCGTCACTCACAAGGCGAAAGTGATCGAGGCGGCGATCAAAAAACATCGCGGCCGGGTAGCCGGCTCCTTCGAGGTGCTGTGCAATTTCGGTGGTTTCGAGATCGCGGCGTTATGCGGTGCCTATCTCGCTGCCGCGCAGGCGGGATTACCCGTGTTGGTGGATGGTTTCATCAGCAGTGTCGCCGTGCTGGCGGCCTGCCGTTTCAATCCGGATGTTCGCAACTGGTGCTTCTTTGCACACAATTCAGCCGAACCCGGCCATGCCCGGGTTTTGCAGGCATTGCGTGCCGAGCCCCTCGTGGATCTGGGAATGCGGCTTGGTGAGGGAAGCGGTGCCGCCGTGGCTGCCGGTATCCTGCGCAACGCCTGTGCCTTGCATGCCCGCATGGCGACCTTCAGTGAAGCCGGGGTCTCCACGGGTGAGGCATGAGGTGGTTACCACCATCGATCTGATACGCCACGGCGAACCGCTTGGCGGAAAAAAATACCGCGGTCAGATCGATGATCCCCTCAGCGACAAAGGCTGGGAGCAAATGCGCCAGGCAGTCGGGGATCACCATCCCTGGAATCTCATTATCACTTCACCTCTGGCAAGGTGTTATGACTTTGCCGCCGAGTTGGGGCAGCGTCACGGGATTGAAGTGAAGGCGGACCCGCGTCTGATGGAGATCGGCTTTGGTGAGTGGGAGGGCCGCACGGCCGCGGAGCTGATGGAAGAGGATGCGGATCGCCTTTTTCGCTTCTGGCGCGATCCCCTGAATCATCCACCGCCGGGGGGTGAGCCTCTGCATCGATTCGCGGCGCGCATCATTGCTGCCTGGAACGATCTTCTGCAAAGCTATGGCGGCAAGCACCTGTTGCTTGTCGGTCATGCCGGCATGATGCGCATGATCATTCGTCACGTGCTGGATATGCCTCTCGATCGTCTTTTCCGCATCCAGATCGCCAATGCCGCCATCACCCGCATCCAGGTTGATGGTGAAGGGGAAGAGGCGTTACCCCGTCTGCTGTTTCATGACGGGCGTTTGTAATGGGGTTTTGATTCTGCAGAATCATGAAGATGCTCGCTCCTTTTCTGATCGCGCTGCAATTTCTCACACGATTGCCGTTGCCGTGGCAGGTGCATCCCCAGGCGGAGGATGCTGAAAAACAACTGGGGTATTCGGTTCTCTATTATCCCCTTGTTGGCCTGCTGATCGGTGGCTTGCTGATCGTGGTGGAAACCGTTCTTGCCGCCTTCGCAGACGGCACGGAACATCAGCTTGTGCAGGCGGCGGTCGTGCTGGCGGTCTGGGTGGGCATTACCGGCGCGCTGCATCTCGATGGCCTGGCAGACAGTGCCGATGCCTGGTTGGGTGGATTGGGCGACAGACAGCGCACGCTTGAGATCATGAAAGATCCCTACTGTGGCCCGGCCGGCGTGACCGCCGTGGTTGTGCTGCTGTTACTCAAGTTCGCGGCACTCACCGTATTACTGGCGCAAAGCTGGCAGATGATGCTGGTTGCACCTGTGATGGGCAGGGTTGCGGTGGTCGTTCTGTTTTTAACCACTCCCTATGTCCGCAAGGGTGGCATCGGTGCATCACAGGCGAGTCATTTGCCGCGGCAGGCTGCCTGGTGGGTGACGTTGCTTTCCCTCATGCTGGCGCTCTGGTGGAGTGGGGGGCATGCGGTCACTGTTTTGGTGTTTACCGCCGGCGTCTGGTTCTGGCAACGCCGGCAGATGGTCACGCGGATCGGCGGAACTACGGGGGATACCGCCGGCGCGTTACTGGAGCTGATCGAAACAGCCGCCCTGACTGGATTGGCGATTTATTGAAAATCAAGGCCACCCGCCTGTAAACATCCTGCTGCCACCCGTGCGGAAGAGAGGCAATATCCGGATTCCTGCTGAGTGAGGCTGTGTTCCCGTTCGCGCTGCTCAGGAGACAAGCCGGTGTAACAGTTCTGTGTCCAGATGCTGTTCAAGAGTGTCTGCCAGCCGGTCGATCTCCCCTTCACGAATGGCATGATAGTCGATGGCTTCCGCCTCACTGAGTCCCGCCCACTTCAGCAGCGCCGTACAGGCCGCTTGCGATTCGAACAGGCCGTGCAGATAGGTGCCCAGTATTTGTTCATCGGCGGAGAGCACGCCGTCGGTACCGTTGTTTGTTCTGACCGCAGGTCGCTGAAGAGCCGGGCCGTGACTGATCCCCATATGGATCTCGTAGCCCGTCACCGCTGCGTGGTCCCATGGCAGATGGCCTTCGACGCGGGTCAGCTGTTTCTCTTCTGCCAGGGTGGTTTCGAATTCCAGTAAACCCAGGCCGCGGGAGCTGCCTTTTCTGCCTTCCGTTCCCTCGGGATCATGTAGCCAGGTGCCCAGCATCTGAAAGCCGCCACAAATGCCGATCAACCTGCCGCCATAACGCAGGTGGCGTTGGATCACTTTTTCCCATCCCTGCTGGCGCAGCCATTGGAGATCATGTTGCACACTTTTGCTGCCTGGCAGAATGATCAGATCGGCTGTGGGAATGTCTTGCCCGGCGGGAATGTAGCGAAAGTCGATTTGCGGGTGCAGCCGCAGGGGATCGAAATCGGTGTGATTACTGATGCGTGGCAGTGCAGGCACAATCACCCTGAGTTTTGCCTGTTCGAGTTGTTGCGATGTCGTCAGGGCGTCTTCGGCCTCGAGATGGAATCCTTGCAGGTAGGGCAGCACCCCGATAACGGGCTTGCCGGTATGTCGTTGCAGCCACTCCAGTCCCGGTTGCAACAGGGTGATGTCACCGCGAAAACGATTGATGATGAAACCTTTCACCCGCCGGCATTCGGATGCAGACAACAGTTCCAGGGTGCCGACCAGCTGGGCGAAGACGCCGCCACGATCGATATCGCCAACCAGAACGACCCCGCAGTCCACCTCTTCGGCAAAGCCCATGTTGGCGATATCCCGATCCCGCAGATTGATCTCTGCGGGACTGCCGGCGCCTTCGACCAGGATGGTGTCGTATTGCCCGGTCAGGCGTTGATAGGATGCCAGCACAGCCTGCATGGCCGTGGTTTTGTAATCATGATATTGCCGCGCATTCATTTCGCTCAGTGGTTTGCCGTGGATGATGATTTGCGCCCCGGTATCGGTGTTGGGTTTGAGGAGTACGGGATTCATGTCAGTGTGGGGTTCGAGGCCGGCGGCCTGGGCCTGTACCGCCTGGGCGCGGCCGATTTCGCCGCCATCGATGGTGACCGCACTGTTCAGCGCCATGTTTTGTGGTTTGAACGGCGCCACCTTGACGCCCCTTCGCTGCAGCAGACGGCACAGGCCGGTCACTACCGTGCTTTTTCCGGCGTCGGAAGTGGTGCCCTGGATCATCAGTGTGTGTGTTGTCATCTCAAATGGGGTCGTTGTTGCCGCAATGGGTTAAACTGGCCGCTATGATAACGGTTCTGCATGTGATGATTGCGCTGTTCATCGATTTTTTATTCGGCGAGCCGCGCCGCTGGCATCCCCTGGCTGGCTTTGGCCGCCTGGCGGCGAGGCTGGAAGTGTGGTTATACGGTCCCGGGGGATTGAGTCGGGCGGCAAGGCGGTTTCGCGGTCTGCTGGCGTGGGGGGTGGCGGTGCTGCCCTTTGTCGCGCTCACGCTTTACCTCGGCACTATCCCTTATCTTGACCATCTGGCAGCGGTACTGTTGCTGTATCTGGCAATCGGGAGAAAAAGCCTGGCACAACATGCGCGGGCTGTGGCCCGGGTTTTGCGGCAGGGGGATATCGCAGAGGCGCGGCGGCGGGTGGCCATGATGATCAGCCGTGAAACCGGCAAGATGGATGAGACAGCCGTAAGCCGGGCGGCCATCGAGTCGGTGCTGGAAAACGGTTCCGATGCCATTTTTGCGGCTCTCTTCTGGTTTCTGCTGTTGGGGGCGCCGGGGGTGGTGTTGTATCGTTTGAGCAACACGCTCGATGCCATGTGGGGATACCGCACCCCGCGTTATCGGGACTTTGGCTGGGCCGCGGCGCGCCTGGACGATGCACTCAACTGGATCCCTGCGCGTCTGACCGCGTTGGCCTATGCCCTGGTGGGCAATACACGCCTGGCCTGGCGATGCTGGCGAACGCAGGCAAACCAGTGGGAGGGTGAAAATCCCGGTGCCGTCATCGCCACGGGTGCGGGAGCATTGCAGTTATCACTGGGCGGGCCGGCCGTCTATCATGGCATGCGCAAATCACGTCCCTGGCTGGGTGCCGGAGCCCCCCCTTCTGCCGCCCACATCGAACAAAGCGTAAGGTTCGTCCAGCGGGCTTTATGGTTATGGCTGGGGGTGATAATGATTGGAGGATGGATGATTGCTTGAGCATGGCGGTGATCTCGCTTCGGCCTCACGGCGGTGGGGGATTGCCATCGATGACTGGCTGGATCTCTCCACCGGCATCAATCCGAATGGCTGGCCGGTACCGGCGATCAGCAGGGAACTGTGGCAGCGGTTGCCGCAGGGCGACGGCATGCTGGAAGAAGTGGCCAGAGAGTATTATGGCTGCCGGCAGTTGTTGCCGGTTGCCGGTTCGCAATGCGCCATCCAGTGGTTGCCTTATCTGCGGCCGCGTGGAAAAGTCGGAGTACTCGCACCAACCTATGCTGAGCATGCCGCTGCCTGGCGCCGTGCCGGCCACGAAGTGATCGAAGTACCGGTTTCAGACATCGAGCCGCTGCTTGAGACGCTGGATGTCGTGGTAGTGGTCAACCCGAACAATCCCACCGGGGAGGATATTGCGGCGGCAAAATTACTTGCCTGGCGGGAACGCCTTGCCGCGCACCATGGCTGGCTCGTTGTGGATGAGGCGTTCAGGGACGCCACGCCACATTTGAGCCTGGCAAAACAGAGTCATGAGGCAGGCCTGATCGTCTTACGTTCACTCGGCAAGTTCTTTGGTTTGGCCGGTGCACGTGTGGGGTTTGTTCTGGCGGCGGAAGAACTGCTGGCGCAGCTTTCGGCGCAAACCGGTCCCTGGCCACTGGCAGGGCCTGCCAGGTTCGTGGCCCAGACCGCTTTGCGGGATCTGCCGTGGCAGCGGCGCACGCGGCAGGAACTGGTGGCAAAGGCACAGCGGTTACGGATCCTGCTGAGTGGAAAGGGTTTGCAGGTGAACGGAGGTACCGCCTGTTTCCAGTGGTTGCGGAATGATGATGCGCTGGATATTTTTGAATCTCTGGCGGCGCTGGGTGTCTTGCTGCGTTATTTTCCTGCCGAACAGACCGGGCAGGCGGGTTTGCGCTTTGGTTTGCCCGGGAGTGAAGCCGACTGGCAGCGCCTGGAAGTGGCACTGGATATTGTCGCGGGCAGTGCAGTGACGGCACATGATATTTCTTCAATGACACCTGGGTAGATTTTATCGGGGCTGCTTTATTTACCTTCAGTCTGAAAGTTTCGTTGCTGTCGTTCCCCTTACCATTGAATCCCAATTAATTGAGAGTTTGCCGGAAACACGTCATGCGTTTGGTCTTAGGTTGTTTGTTATCCCTCTTCGCCTCCCTTGCCGCATCCCAGGTTTCGGTTACCGATGATGCGGGTAACGTCGTGCGCCTGGCGGCACCGGCGAAACGCATTATCAGTCTGGCACCCCATGCTACCGAAATTCTTTACGCCATCGGGGCGGGTGAGCGGATCGTCGGGGTGGTGGCGCACAGTGATTATCCGCCCGAGGCCAGGCGCCTGCCACAGGTCGGGGGCTACAATTCGGTGGATCTGGAAGCGATTCTGGCATTGCAGCCGGATCTCGTGGTTGCCTGGCAAAGTGGTAACAATGCGTTGCAGTTGAACAAATTGCGGAAGTTGGGTTTATCCGTTTTTGTGAATGAGCCGCGCCACCTTGAGGATATTCCGAAAATCGCCGTACGCTTGGCGGAACTCGCCGGGGTTCGCCAACAAGGGGTGGCGTTTGCCGGGCAGTTCAACCGCAGGCTTCAGGATCTTAGGCAACGGTACGCAGGCCGCAAACCGGTCAGGCTGTTCTATGAGATATGGCGCCAGCCCTTGATCACCATCAATGGCAAGCATTTGATGTCTGATGTGATGCGCCTCTGCGGAGCACGGAACGTTTTTGCCGACGTGCCGTCACTTGCTCCCAGTGTCAATGTGGAGGCGGTGTTGGCGGCGGCGCCGGAGATTATCGTGATCGGCGGCATGGCCGAAGAGCGGCAGGAATGGCTCGACGCCTGGCGGCGCTGGCGCGAGATACCGGCAGTGGAAGGTGAACAGCTTTACTTTATCAACCCGGACATCATGCAACGCCACGGTCCGCGAATTCTGGAGGGTGCAGCCAGGCTGTGTCAGTTGGTGGAACAGGCGCGGCAGGCCCTTGGCGGGAAGCAATAAGATTTTGCACCGGCATGCGGAATCCGCCAGGGTCAGTTTTGTTGTTGTGCCTGGATCGCACGTAACCTGGGAACAGCCAGGCCGGCCTCGTCTGCCTGTTCGAGCGCACGTGCCAGCCTGGCAGGTGCGGAACGCCCCATGTTTTTGTGTTGCAAATCACCCTCGATCGCTTCCACCATGCCTTCGATCAGTTTTTCCCGATCGAACTGGTGTCCGGTTAACCATTGCTGGATATCGATCACCTCATTGGCCACCTCACGTGCAAGCGCTTCGTTTTTAAACCACAAATCATCCACCGTACCGCCAATAACCAGCCCGCAGATGTTGGTGGTGAGGATATAAACGTTCTTGCGTACCAGTTCGAATTCCAGCGCCTGTTCATTCTTCAGCTCCCAGGTGGGGATATCGAGCGTCGCCAGCGCGTTTTCCAGCAAGGGCGCTTGCGGTCCATACACAGGAGAGGGAACCAGCACTTTGTAATCCTGGCCTTTTTTCTTTTCAAACCAGACCGAGATCACAGTGGGGTTGGAAATAGCATGTTTCTGCCAGTCGCGCGGCAGAAGTTCGTTTTGCAACAATCCCAGGTGCCGAAGCCAGGAGGAGGGGATCTTTTCCAGCGTGGGGTGGAGGTCGTTTTCCCCCACGGCAACCAGCACCAGCCGGGGATCAGGGACCGCCCGGGCGATTTTGTGCATGTCGGTATGGCGTGTGACCGGGAAGACGGGGTGTCCGAGCCTCAGGAGACCGCGGGTGAAGACCCCACCCATTTCACCGATGCCCACTACGATAAGGGGATCCTGCATTTTTTTGTTTTCCTTGGGTTACATCCGGTTGAGACCGGCATTGTCACCGTTTTGATTGATCTGAATCAAATGACGTCAATCAGCATTTTTATTGCATTCATGACATTTATGCCCCAAAGTGGGGAAAATTTGCACAGCACCACGCATATAAATATATGGAATAATTCTAATATATTAATCCCGTCTGATTAAGTCAGGTGTTTTTGTCCAATAAATATTAATAAATTCAAACCGTTACAGTTTTATTGTGACAAACAGATTTCACGACCCGATGGCATCATGGATCAAGATGTTTTGAAATCCACCTGATTAATTTACTGGGTCATGAATCGTGACTTTCAAGATAATATCAGGTGATTCCATGACCGGATAAAAAGACACGATAATCCCGGCCGGTTAAATCACGTAGGATTACGGGAATTTTTCAACATCGCATATAAAAACGAGGGGGAAGAAATGTCTGAAGGATTGTTGTTTGCCCTATTGGCCGCTGTGGCGGCAATTCTTTATGGGATTGTTTCCATATTCCGGGTGCTGGCGCTATCGCCAGGTAACGATGAAATGCAACGCATTTCCAAGGCGATCCAGGAAGGGGCTTCGGCCTATCTTAACCGTCAATACACGACGATCGGGATCGTGGGTGCCATCCTTGCTGCCATCATGTTTCTGGTGCTTGGCGCAACGACCGCTGTCGGTTTCATCATCGGCGCGGTATTTTCCGGTTTAACGGGTTTCATCGGCATGAACGTATCGGTTCGCTCCAACGCCCGCACCGCTGAAGCGGCAAGGAATGGCGTGAACGCCGGTCTGTCAGTTGCATTCCGTGGTGGTGCCATTACCGGCATGCTGGTAGTGGGTCTGGCGCTGCTGGGTGTGTCCGGTTATTACGCTATCCTCCTGTTCATGGGTGTGGAGGAGCCGCTGCACGCCCTGGTTGGGCTGGCCTTCGGCGGATCCCTCATCTCCATCTTCGCCCGTCTCGGTGGTGGCATCTTCACCAAGGGTGCAGACGTCGGGGCCGACATCGTGGGCAAGGTCGAAGCGGGTATTCCTGAAGACGATCCCCGCAACCCGGCGGTAATTGCCGACAACGTCGGTGACAACGTCGGTGACTGTGCCGGGATGGCGGCTGACCTGTTTGAAACCTATGCGGTCACGATTGTGGCAACCATGCTGCTAGGTGGCCTGGTGTTCACCAATGGTAGTGATACCGCTGTTGTCTATCCCTTGATCCTCGGCGGTGCCTCCATCATTGCTTCCATCATCGGCACCTTTTTCGTCAAGATCAAGGAGGGTGGCAAGATCATGGGCGCCCTCTACCGCGCGGCGATCGTATCTGCTGTTTTGGCCGCGGTGGCGTTTTATTTCATCACCGACAACATGATGGGTGATAACGGCCTCTATACTACAGGTCAGTTGTACGGTTCCGCCCTGATTGGTCTGGCGCTCACTGTCGCGATGGTCGCCATCACCGAGTACTACACTGCAACCGAGTTCTCGCCGGTGCGTAAAATTGCCCAAGCCTCCACCACCGGTGACGGTACCAATGTCATTGCCGGTCTTGGTGTCTCGATGAAATCAACCGCCTTGCCGGTGCTGGCAGTGTGTGCTTCCATCTGGGGTGCTTACGAGTTTGCCGAACTGTACGGGATTGCGATTGCCGCAACTTCCATGTTGTCGATGACCGGTATCATCGTGGCGCTCGATGCCTATGGTCCGATTACCGATAACGCCGGTGGTATTGCCGAAATGGCGGAACTTCCCGCTGACGTGCGTGATACCACCGATGCGCTGGATGCGGTGGGCAACACCACCAAGGCAGTGACCAAGGGTTATGCGATCGGTTCTGCGGGTCTGGCGACACTGGTGTTGTTTTCCGACTATACCAAGGCATTGGGTGGCGAGTTAAGTTTCGATCTTTCCAACCATATGATCATTATCGGCCTGTTCATCGGTGGTTTGATCCCCTACCTCTTCGGTGCAATGGCGATGGAAGCAGTGGGTCGTGCAGCCGGTGGTATCGTGAATGAAGTACGCCGCCAGTTTAAGGAAATGCCCGGTATCATGGATCGCAGCCAGAAGCCGGACTACTCCCGTGCGGTGGACATGCTGACACGTGCCGCTATCAAGGAAATGGTCGTACCTTCGCTGTTGCCGGTAGCGGTTCCCGTGGTGGTTGGCCTGACTCTTGGTAAGGAAGCGCTGGGTGGTGTCTTGATTGGTACCATCGTTACCGGCCTGTTTGTCGCCATTTCCATGACCACCGGTGGTGGTGCCTGGGACAACGCCAAGAAATATATCGAGGACGGTCACTACGGTGGCAAGGGTTCAGATGCCCACAAAGCAGCCGTCACCGGCGATACCGTAGGCGACCCCTACAAAGACACCGCCGGCCCGGCAATCAATCCGCTGATCAAGATCATCAACATCGTTGCACTGATGATTGTGCCGCTGATTGGCTGATCCTGATTCAGGGATGGACAAAAAGGCCGGACTGAAAAGTCCGGCCTTTTTTATGCTTCGCGGTTTTTCCCCGGTTGCCACAAGACCTCGCTGCCGTTTTCGAAGCGCGCCAGCACGCGGCTGATGACGAAGAGCAGATCGGAGAGGCGGTTGAGATAGGCGATTGCAAACGGGTTGATGTTTTCCTCTCTCGCCAGGCTGATGGCGCGGCGTTCTGCACGGCGGCAGACGGTGCGGGCCAGATGGCAGGTTGAGGTGGCATGCCCGCCGGCGGGGAGAATGAACTCCTTCAGGCGGGGCAGGTCGCTGTTGAGATCGTCGAGGATGTTTTCCAGGCGGGTGATGGCGCTTTCCTGCATTGCCTGACGGCCGGGGGTGCTGAATTCCCCACCCAGATCAAACAAGTCGTGCTGAATATCCTCCAGGCATTGACGAACCGCCTGTGGCAGCGGGTGGGCCAGCACCATGCCGACCACGCTGTTGAGTTCATCGATAGTGCCGTAGGCTTCCACCCGCATGCTGTCTTTTTCCACGCGGCTGCCATCACCCAGTCCGGTGGTGCCTTTGTCACCGGTACGGGTATAAATTTTCGATAAGCGGTGTCCCATCGTCAGTTCTCTGTTAACCGGTATATTACCGGTATTTCAAAATTCATATCGTTATCCTTGAACCAGTCATGGATCCAGTCAACCCGGTGTAAACGTTGTATCGCGTCTTCTGCCGCAAGATCCAGTATGGCATAGCCGGAACTTTTCACGATATTGATGTTGTGGATGGTCCCCTGGTAGCTGATATCGAAACCCAGCACCACCGTGCCCTGGATATTTCTCCGCCGTGCCATCGGTGGATAATAGAAGTGTTGCGCCAGGTCCCTGCGCAGCCGGCTGATAATGCGGGCGCGGTTGAGGGCGGGTTGGTTTGCGTGTTTAGCGGGTGTCGCCGCTGCTGTGGCTGCGGCAACCCGGGAGAGTTGCTGCGCCGTATTGTTTTCCGTTACAGCGGGGGTGGCCGCTGCCGTTTTTGCAGGCGCCGCCGTTGTTTTTGTCTGGCGGTGGACAACTTTTTTCTTTGCCGTTTTCGCGGGCAAAGCGGGCGGCTGCTGCTGCGGTTGAGCAGCAGCCACCTGCAGTGCTTCGAGTGAGACGGAAAAACTGGGTGGTTGCAGGGCAAATTCGAGCGGGATATGGGTCTGTTTCCAGCTTCCGAACACCAGCATGTGGAGCAGCAGGGAGAGACCCAGCAGCACCCACAGACGGTAATGGTGTCGTCTTTGCGGCGGTTGCAATCCTGGTTTCACCGTCATTTCATCCCGGCCGGGGCATTATTTCCCCAGGGTGTAACTGATGCCGGCATAATAGGAACGCCCGGCTGTGTTATAGCTGTAGATGAGTTCGTAATCTTCATCCAGCAGGTTTTCCACTCGCCCTTCCAGCCACAGATGTTTGCTTATCTCTTTACGGCCTGAAAGGTTGACGAGATTGTAAGCGTCCAGGCGCTTGTCCTTGGCGGAACCATCGAGCCGCTCGGATGCATACAGCCATTCTATCCCCAGGTTACCGTCACTGGAGAATTTGCGCTGTAGCTGCAGCGAAAGTTTCTGGCGCGGGCGGCGCACCAAATCTGACTTGTCGGAGTCGTCGATGGCCTTTTGCAGGGTAAAGCGGGTGAGCAATGACCAGAGACCCCGTTGATAGTCATGCTCCACTTCCAGCCCGTCGATACGTGCTTTGGCAATATTGATGGCCTGGCGGTTCGTTCCCTGGTAGCTGATGAGACCATCGATGGTGGTGCGGTAGGCTGTCAGCCGAAGTTGTTGTGCCTTGCTGATAGTGTAACGGCTGCCGATTTCACTGGTGCGGGAGTTTTCCTGTTTCAGCTGCGGGTTTCCGGAGTAATAGCCGCCGAAGCCGGGATGGTAGAGTTCGTTCAGTGTCGGCGCGCGGAAAGCGGTGCCGTAGGAGGCGGTGAAGCGCAGAGCAGGGGTGGCATTGTATCCCCAGGCGATTTGGCCGGTTTTGTGGGTACCGTAGGTTTCATGATCATCCACCCGCCCGCTCAGATTCACGTCGTGCGAACCCAGGCGGCTTTGCAGGATGAGGAACAGCGCATTGTTGCGTACCGACTTGTCGAAGACAGTGGTATTGCTGCTCAGGTTCTGATTGATGGCCTTGTCGGTGTAGGTACTGAGACCCGCCGTCAGCAGATGATTCTGACTGAGGGTGATATCGTGTTGCCAGTCGGCCATGACGCGATCCGTCTTGATGCGTGAAGGATAGGCGGAGGTGGTTTTAATGTCGTCCCTCGCCTGACCGACACTCAGGGTTTGGTTCCAGTTTGTCATGGTCTGGTTGCTGAGGCGCACATTCAGGGTGTGATTGCGGTTGTCCTGAATGCCTTGATCGTATTCATTCTCGCTGCCACTGTACCAGCCGTTTATGCTCAGTTCGGTTTTATCGCCGAAGGGTACGGCGATATTGCCGCTGAGGCTGCGGTTGCGGTAGCCGTCGTCATCCGCGTCATAGGAATAGTTTTTATCATTGGTGGCAGAAAAACCGTCCGAGTCGCGCGCGCTGAGGTTGAGGCTGTATTTGAATTTGCTGCCACCGCCGATACCGGCTTCGAACAGGCGGGTGTTGTAACTGCCGCCTTCCGCCCGTAGCTGCAGCTGTTTGTTTTTACGGGTGAAAATCTGGATCACCCCGCCGATGGCATCAGAGCCGTATTGGGCGGCGCGGGGTCCGCGAACGATTTCAATCCGTTCGATGTCGCTGACCGACAGATGTTGCCAGGCAAAGCTGCCGGTGGTTGCGGAACTGGCGCGCACGCCATCGATGAGCACCAGCGTATGTGAGGAGTTGGTTCCCCGCATGAAGACGCTGGTGCCGGTACCGGGGCCGCCGTAGCGGGTGACATCGATACCCGTCTGCAGGCGTAACAGATCGATTACATCCTGAGCCTGTGACTGTTCAATCTCTTTGCGTGTGATCACGGTGACGGCAGCCAGGGTTTCATCCGCACTTTGCGCCATACGATTGGCGGTGACGATGACAACATCCTGCTCTGCAGCATGGAGTGAAGGGGATACGGTCAGGGTGAAAACAGCGCCTGTTACCAGGGCAATGGTTTGGTAATTCATCAATGTTATTCCTCTTTCTGCGCACACCCGCGCGAGTGATAAAACAATGTGCGCGAAGAGGAGAAACCATGACACAACAGGCCGGCCTGCCGTGGCATTGCCGCCCTCCGCGACACACCCGGGTTATATCAGGCCGGTCTCCGGACTCGCGAGTACTTCCGCCAGGTATCACCTTCCCGTGATTGACACAGTGGTATCGATACCTTGAATTTGACTCGCCTACCGTTGCGGGGGCAGTGCCGGACTTGCTGTAAAGCGCACCGGCTTCCCGTTTCACCCTGCGATGCAGGACACCTGATATAGAGAAACCCCTGCCTGGCTGATGACAGCCTTCTCAGGGTTTCCTGAATTCTGGGGTGCTGCGTAAGTTTCGAGCCCCCCAAAAAAGAAGTTGCAGATTGTATCAGGCTGTCATGTAAATGGGGTGATTTTAGTGATTTCTTTGCTGCAAAGAGGGGGAAAACAATAATACATACAAAAAACAAGGGGTTACATGATTGCCCTGGGTGCGGGCCGATCTTGCGGAATGTTAGCCAGATCACACTTTAGTAGGAAGATACTAGGGTGGCTGGATATTTATGCTTTACTTAAAGATCCGGACAGTTCGTTTTTTCTGCCTGTCGACCCTGTCCGGATGAGCTGGAGTGGGGTTTATGCAACGCATTATCATTATTAATTCGAAAGGGGGTTGTGGGAAAACCACGATTGCCACAAATCTGGCCAGTCTGTATGCCAGCCAGGGAATTATTACCGCACTCATGGATCATGATCCGCAGGGTTCCAGCAGCCGCTGGTTAAAATTACGTCCTGCCGACAAACCGCAGATCCATTTAATCAATGCCCATAAAAGACAGGCGGTGCATCAAACCAGGGCCTGGCATTTGCGCATGCTGCCCGGCACCGAAAGGGTGATCATCGATGCCCCGGCAGGAGTTACCGGACAGGAGTTGCGTGAGTTCGTGCGGCGGGTCGACACGATCATCATTCCGGTATTGCCTTCACCTATCGATATCCATTCCGCCACCCATTTCATCAAGGATCTGCTGTTGATTGGTAATATCCGGAGCCTTGGTGTGAGGGTCGGGGTACTGGCCAACCGCGTGCGGAAGAATACGCTGGTGTACCAATCGCTCGAGCGGTTTTTGTCTACGCTCAATCTTCCTTTCCTGACCACCATACGGGATACGCAGAATTATGTGCATGCCTTCGAACGGGGTGTGGGAATTCATGAGATGTGGGATCGGCGTGTGGAGCAGGACAAGGTTCATTGGTCACCCTTGATGAACTGGCTGGAAAACGTCACCCCCGCACAGGCGGTGTTGCACAGTCGTTCTTCCCGCGCATAACAAAAATAACCACGTCAGAAGTCGTTGTCTCGCAGGAGGGGTGATTGGCCATCAGATGCTGCCTGTTGTTTCGGCTGGCAGGAACGGTGTCACACCCTGAAATCATCCGGAATTACCCGCCCATGCCCTCATTCATACTTTTACACTATTTGATCATCGGTTGGCTGGGGAGAAGGGGATGATCACTCGATGCTACTGGAAAGAGAGGGACCTTGACATCTCTGCCTTATTGTTGGATAAGGAAAATAATAACTACTTTTATTAAGTATATGACATTTTTCAGTCCCGCCCTAGACGACCGGATTCGTCACCTGCAGGTGCAGACACTCTACAAGCATGCACCGGGTGTTTATGTATCAAATTTTCTGAATGCCCTGCTTGTTGTCGTGGTGATGTGGCCGAGCGGAGTCTCCACCCTTGCCCTGGTGATCTGGTGTGCCTGTATGTACCTGTTGACGGCTTTTCGCAGCGTCACTTCCTGGTATTACTGGCGCGACGCCGAGCGGGAGAAGCCAGCCCATATCACCAAGTGGCAGCGGCTTTTTACCGGTTCCGGACTGCTCTCCGGCCTGTTGTGGGGATTAGCCGGTTTTCTGTTTTATCTTCCTGAAGACGGCGGAATTTATCAGGCCTTTATCGTAATTGTATTGCTCGGTATCGGTGGTGGCGGCATGGCCTTTACCTCCTCCCACCTGCCCACTTTCTACACCTTTTTCTCCATGCTGATGTTTCCGCTGATCATTCGTATTTTGATGGTGGGCGGCGTACCCCATATGGTGATGGGAGGAATGATCGTAATTTACTATTTTGTGTTTATCTTCTTTGCCCGCAATGTCAACCAGATATTTCTGGAAACCATCCTGATGCGCTTTGATAATCTCGAACTGGTTGACAAACTCACCCATGAGAAAGAAGAGGCGGAAAAAGCAAATATCACCAAATCCAAATTTCTTGCGGCGGCCAGTCATGATTTGCGTCAGCCGTTGCATGCCTTGAGCCTGCTTGCCGGAGCGCTGGCGGAAAGGATCCAATACAAGGAGGTCAAGGACATCGTGATGAAGATCCGGGCCGCGGTGGTGGCACTGGAAAACATGTTCAATGCCTTGCTCGACATCAGTAAACTGGATTCGGGGGTATTGCAACCCTGCATCGAGGAGTTTTCCTTGCGTACCATATTTGAACGCATTGAAAACGATCAACGGCCGGAAGCGGAAAAGAAAGGACTGAAATTCGAAGTATGTGATTGTGGTAACGTGCTTGTCAGCAGTGACAGTATCTTGCTGGAACGTATTTTACGGAATTTTGTTTCCAATGCCGTGCGTTATACGCAGGCGGGTGAGGTTGTCCTGAGTTGTGAAAAAAAAGGTGACATGCTGGAAATCATCGTGAGGGATACCGGTATAGGTATACCCCAAAATTATCATGGCAAAATATTTGATGAGTATGTTCAACTCGATAACGCTGAAAGAAACCGTAACAAGGGTTTGGGCCTGGGCCTGGCAATTGTTTCACGTATCGCACGCCTGTTGGGACATGAAGTGCATCTTGAGTCGAAGGAGGGTGAAGGTTCAACCTTCAGTGTGAAAGTACCATGCCGTGAGGGTGTCGCTGTCAACGGGCCGGTGCAGACAATGTTGCCTGAGTTCAGCAAGGATCTGCATAAACTGGTTGTGCTGGTTATTGATGACGAGGTCGCCATTCTTGAAGCCCTGAAGGTTTTACTGGGCGGTTGGGGATGTGACGTTATTCTTGCGGAAACCGTGGAGCAGGCACGCCAGGCATTACAATCAAGAGAACTCAAACCCGATGCGGTTATCGCCGATTATCGTTTACGTGATGGCATCAATGGTGTGGAAGCGATAAAAGCGATTGAGTCCATGGTCGGCTATGATTTACCTGCCATTTTAATCACCGGTGACATGGAAGTGAATCTGAAAAACGAGCTGAGTGAGGCGTACCGTGTCTTGCACAAACCCGTGCAACCGGCACGTTTGCGCGCTTTCCTGAAATTTGTGCAAAACAGCAAGTTGGATGCGGTCGCAGGGGAGGCATAACCCCGCATAAAATAATCAGGGTGTGACACCGACCTCGCGTGCCATAATCACCGCCTGGGTCCGGTTGGAGGCATTGAGTGCCTTGAGAATGGCGGTGACATGAATTTTGACCGTGCCTTCGGCCATGCCGAGTTTATGTGCAATACTTTTATTGGACAGACCATCGCACATCAGCTGCAGGACTTCACGTTGTCGTGGTGTGAGATCGAATCTGTCCAGGCTGTTGCTCAGCGGCGCTTCTATTTTGTCCTGACTGCTGTAGCGGATATGAAAAGTGCCACTGGATGCGCCAAGGTCGGGGACATAGACTTCGCCATTGAGGATCTGACGTATGGCGTTCAACATTTCCTGGCTGGTGGAAGACTTGGGAATAAAACCCGCGGCGCCACACTTCATGATGCGGATCATGTCCTGTTCATATTCTGAAGCGGTGACAATCACAACAGGCAGTTCGGGATAATTGGCCCGCAGTTGTTTGAGGCCGTCATATCCGTTTAAACCAGGCATGTCCAGATCCATCAATACCAGATCGAGGTTGGGAAAGTGGCGTACAATCTGGATCGCTTCCGTTCCGTTCTTGGCCTCGAAGATTTCGACATTGTCATCGAGTGTTTGAAGGGTATAGTGCAGTCCTTCACGGAAAAGTGCATGATCATCCGCAATCAGGATTTTCATCATACAAGCCTATAAGCGTTAAGGGTTAATCCATTCATTGTGAACGTTTGGTCTGTTAAGGAAAGACTATGCGCAGCAGTAAAACATGTGATTGAGATCACAAAGAAAATCAGACGATTCAGCATAGTCTAATAAAATCACAAATCAGAAGATGGTACAAGTTGAACTCTGCTAAATCACAGTAATGTCGCAGAGTCTTGCTATAACTAAAGTTATATATAAATACTGTATACAAGCAGTAAAACAGAGCTTAACAAAATTATTGATTTTTCTCGAGGTTATTTTTCTGCAAGTAAACTGCCGCTTGATGAGATCATCTACTATGTGGAAGCTATCAATTAAATTGATAAGGAATAATAAAATTCCCGTGATGATGCTCTCGCAGGATACAACATCTGTTTTCTCATCGCCTTGCCATAAACCATTTTTCTGTAGCGGAATGCTGCATCACAATGGGGTATTCATACAGACGGCTTAATCTCTTTGCCTCCAGAACTTCCCGGTTTGTACCGTGGAGAGTTTCACCATTGTTGAACATCAGCAACACATGGTCACAATAACGGGCTGCATGGTTGATGTCATGCAGCACCATGATAACGGCATGTCCTTTTTTGCTCTGTTGCTGCAGTAATGATAGCACCTGATGCTGATGGCGCAGGTCGAGGTGGTTGACCGGTTCGTCGAGCAGCATTACCGGCGGGGCCTGTACCAGCAGGGTCGCCAGAGCGAGACGGCGTCGTTCACCTCCCGAGAGGGTGTTGACCTGCCGCCGGGCGAAGCCGCTCAGGCCAACCTGGTGCAAGGCGGTCTGTGCCATGGCAATATCCTGACGCGATTCCCACTGCCAGCGGGAAAGGTGCGGGTGGCGGCCGATCAGCGCGGTTTCCAGCACGGTGGCAGGGAAAGGATCCGGTGTATCCTGCGGCATCAGGCCGAGGCGATGGGCGATTTCCCGGCGGGAAAGTGTCTGTAGAGGATCCCCGCACAACTGTATTTCGCCTCCCTGGGGAGGATGCAGACCCGCCAGCGTATGTAACAGCGTGGTTTTACCGGCACCGTTCTGTCCGAGGATCCCCCAGCATTCACCGGCTTTCAGGCTGAAACCGAGACTTTGACACAGAATCCGGCCGGGGAGGCGGAGGTGCAGTTTCTCCGTCGTGAGAAAGGGCGCACTCATTGTGGCCGCCCCCCGCGCTGGAGCAGATAAAGGAACAGGGGAATCCCAAGCAGGGCGGTGACGATTCCCACCGGCAGCTGTTGTGGGGCGAGCAGGCTGCGGGCGAGGGTATCGGCCAGGATCAGCAGGCTGCCGCCTGCCAGGGCGGCGGCAGGGAGCAGGATGCGGTGGTCGGTGATCCCGAGCAAACGGATGAGATGAGGGATGACTAATCCCACAAAGCCGATGCTGCCGGCCTGCACGACGGCAGTCGCGGTCAGCAAAGAGGCCAGCAGGTAGAGCACGGTGTGCAGGCGCGGGGTGTCCACCCCGAGCGCGCCCGCCTGAATTTCTCCTCGGTTGAGGATG
Organism: Chromatiales bacterium; assembly: GCA_027032075.1. Classification (GTDB taxonomy): domain Bacteria; phylum Pseudomonadota; class Gammaproteobacteria; order UBA6429; family Thiohalophilaceae; genus JAJRYG01. The sequence goes on from JALVOC010000111.1 coordinate 64,416, forward strand.
TTGAGATCCCGTCCGAGCGGCCAGCAGGCGAGCAGGCCGCCGGCGAGCACCAGTGCCGGAAAGAGGGAGTGTGCGGTAAAACTGAGATCGCCCATCAGCCAGAAGAGCATGCCCCGCAGATTCGTATCCGGGCTGACGGCCAGGATAAAGCTGATGAGCGCGCCCCAGCCTGTGGCCAGGACCACCCCGGTCAGCAGCAGCCGGGTCGGTGTCCAGCTTCCCCCCCCTCCCCGCGAGAGGACGAAAACCAACGCCATGGCCAGCAGCGCCCCCGCAAAGGCACTGCCGGTGAGCCAGTAACCGCTCACTCCGAACAGCATCGCCAGCAAGGCGGCAACGGCTGCCCCGCCGGAAATGCCAAGCACATAGGGATCCGCCAGCGGGTTGCGGACCAGCACCTGCATCAGCGCCCCGGCAACCGAAAGCAGGCCGCCGGTGACAAAGGCATTGAGCGCCCGCGGCAGGCGCAGTTCGAGGATCAGGCTGCGTGCCAGCCCGGTTTCGCTGCCATCCAGAACGTGCAGCAGGGTGGACGGCCCGAGGGGGATGTTACCGATCAAAAGGGCCAGCATGATACTGGCAAGGGTCAGGGTGAGCAGCACGGGCAGGAGAAGCCGGATTGAGAGGGTTTTTTGCATATTGTGGTGTGTCAACAACAGCCGGGCAGCTCTGTTTTAGTGTTCATCCTGTTGAAGGTTCCACTCCCCGCTTTTCACCTCGACATTTTCACCTCGGAGGCTGAGAACGGGCCAGCCTTTCATGCTGGCGTGATCGGCCAGGGTTTCATCGGGATCGACGGCAACGGGGTGGCTGACCATCTCCAGTAAAGGCAAATCGTTGTGGGAGTCACTGTAGAACCAGCTGCGGGCAAGATTATGGCCGGTGTGTTGCAGCCAGTCGTGCAGGCGTTGCACCTTCCCTTCACGAAAGCAGGGGATGCCGGCTACCCGGCCGGTATAGCGGCCGTTTTCCATCTCGGCGTCGGTGGCAAGCAGATAGGGTACCCCCAGTTCTTCCGCAATCGGAGCGGTGACGAAGCGGTTGGTGGCGGTAATGATCAGCAGTTCATCTCCTCTGTTACGGTGAAGTTGCAGTAACTTGCGGCTGGCGGGGGGAATGATGGGGATAATGACCGTTTGCATAAAGTCACGGTGCAGGGCGGCCAGGGTCTCAGGGGTCTGTTCCGCCAGGGGTTTGAGGCTGAAAGCCAGAAACTCGAGAATATCGAGTGTGCCGGCCTTATACTCTTCGTAAAACCGCAGATTTTCCTTTTCGTACTCTTCGCTGTCCACGATACCGCGCTGTGCCAGGAAGTGACCCCAGAGATAGTCGCTGTCGCCGGCTAGAAGAGTGTTATCGAGATCAAATATCGCCAAAGGCACGCTTGCCGTCTCCCTGATTTGCCCGGAAAAGGGGATGATAGCGCATTCTTGGGGGGTTGCGATGAATATATAAATAAAACAACAGGTTAGGTCAATATTGAGGGTCTGAATCGGTATGTATAGTTTATTTATGGTTATTTGCTGTCCATTGGCGAGTATGAAACAATCTAAGAATCTTGGCGAAAAGAGAATCGCAAGTGATTGATAGGGAAGGTTACAGATCGAATGTTGGTATTATCCTTTTCAACCCGGATGGTGAATTGTTCTGGGCGCGACGTATAGGTGAAAATGCCTGGCAGTTTCCACAGGGTGGGATCCGTGCCAACGAAACACCGGAACAGGCCCTGTATCGCGAACTGGCAGAGGAAATCGGCCTTTCCCCGGAAGATGTCGAACTGGTGGGGTGCACACGCGACTGGTTGCGTTACCGCCTGCCCCGGCGGTTCATCCATCATGGCCGGAAACCCTTGTGCATCGGTCAGAAACAGATGTGGTTTTTGTTGAAACTGGTGTCGAATGAAGGCCGGGTGCGTCTGGACGCCAGTAAAAATCCGGAATTCGATCACTGGCGCTGGGTCGAACCCGATGCGCCAGTGAATGAGGTGGTGGCTTTCAAGCGTGCTGTCTATCGCCGCGCGCTGGATGAGTTGATCCCACTGATGTTGGAAAGGGAAAACAAATAAATATTACAAAAGCGTGCGGGCAGGATAGTTGTGCCTGAAACGTGAAGCGGGACAGGATGTTCATCAACCCCCGGTATCTTTTATTAATATGCTAGATACATTGCGTCTGCTGATCCAGGAAGTCAATGTCGCCCGTAATCTCAAACAGGCGTTGGAGATTATCGTGCAGCGCATCAAGCCCATTCTGCAGGTGGATGTCTGTTCGGTTTATCTCGCCGATGGCAAGGATGAGTACTATATTCTCATGGCGACAGACGGCTTGTTGCCCGAGTCCGTCGGCAAGGTGCGCCTGAAGAAAGGCGAAGGCCTGGTGGGACTGGTTGCCAGGCGTGCCGAGTCGCTCAATATTGCCGATGCCTCGACCCATCCCAGCTTTCGTTTTTTCCCGGAATCGGGTGAAGAAAAATTCCACGCCTTTCTCGGTGTGCCCATCATTCACCACCGTACCGTAGTGGGGGTGCTGGTGGTGCAGAGCAAGCAGCTGCAGCGGTTCGGTGAGGACAGCGAAACCCTGTTGATCACCATGGCGGCCCAGTTGGCGGGGGCGATTGCCCATGCGGCGGCAAGTGGTGGTTTTGCCGGCTTGAACGATGACATCGAGGTGCAGGAGGAAGCCCGTATCCTGCAAGGCCAACCCGGTGCACCGGGAATCGCTATCGGTACCGCCAGCGTCATGTATCCGTTTGCCGATATCCATGCCATACCGGATCGGCAGGCAAACGATATCCCCGCAGAACTCGAGGTGTTTGATTCCGCGGTGCAGGCGGTAAAAAGCGATATCAAGACGCTTGCCGGGCGCTTGCAGGACAAACTGTCGAGCGAGGAGAAGGCGCTGTTCGATGTGTATACCCTCATGCTGGAAAGTGATTCTTTCGCCGGTGTCACCCGCGATCGCATCAAGGCCGGCAACTGGGCGCCTGGCGCGCTGCGGGAAACCATCGAAGAGCATGAACAGGTGTTCCATCAGATGGAGGATGCCTACCTGCGTGAGCGGGTGGAGGATATCCGGGATCTGGGACGGCGCATTCTCATGTATCTGCAACAGAAAGAGAACCAGCACCGGGTGTTCCCGGAACGCACCATTCTGGTGGGGGAGGAGATCACGGCACCGATGCTGGCCGAAGTACCACCGGAAAAGCTGGTTGGCGTGATCTCGGTTCAGGGTTCGCGCACCTCCCATGTGGCCATTCTTGCCCGGGCGCTGGGTGTTCCGACAGTGATGGGGGCCGTGGATTTACCGGTTGGCCGCATAGACGGCGCGGAAGTGATTGCGGATGGTTATTCGGGGCAGGTCTATGTTTCGCCGGTGGAGGCGATCCGCAAGGAATATCAGAAGCTGATCGATGAGGAATCCCTCTTTTCCGAAGAGTTGTCGGCGCTGAAAGACCTGCCGGCCGAAACCCAGGACGGTGAACATATCCCCTTATATGTAAATACAGGTTTATTGTCGGATTTGACGCCGACGCAGGAGAGTGGCGCGGAAGGTGTGGGTCTGTACCGGACAGAGTTTCCCTTTATGGTGCGCCACCGTTTTCCGGGTGAAGATGAACAAACCGCCATCTACCGCCAGGTGATGGAAGCCTTCGCCCCGCGCCCGGTGGTCTTGCGTACCCTGGATGTGGGGGGAGACAAGGCTTTGCCCTATTTCCCCATTAACGAAGAAAACCCTTTCCTCGGCTGGCGGGGGATCCGTATCACTCTGGATCATCCCGAAATTTTTCTGGTACAGGTGCGCGCCATGATGCGTGCCAGCGTCGGCCTGGATAATCTCAACATTCTTTTGCCAATGATCAGTGATGTATCGGAATTGCACGATGCTCTGGCCCTGATCCACCAGGGCTACGGGGAGTTGCTTGAGGATGGCCTGGAAGTGGTGATGCCGAAAGTGGGGGTGATGATTGAGGTTCCCTCGGCAGTGTATCAGGCCGGCAGCCTCTCCCGGCGGGTGGATTTCCTCTCCATCGGCACCAACGATCTGACCCAGTACCTGCTCGCGGTGGATCGCAACAACGCCCGCGTGGCAAGCCTGTATGACTCGTTACATCCTGCGGTGATTCGCGCCATGTTGCAGGTGGTGGATAGTGCGCGGGTTCACGGTAAACCGGTGAGCGTGTGTGGTGAAATGGCGGGGGATCCGGCCGCCGCCATCCTCCTGGTGGGGATGGGGATCCACAGCCTCAGTATGAGTGTGTCCAGCCTGGCGCGGGTGAAGCTGGTGATCCGGAATATTACGCGGGAACGGGCGGAGGCGATCCTCAGTGAAGTCCTGGTGATGGAGGAAGTGCACAGTATTCGCGACTATCTTAATGATAAGCTTGAACAGGCCGGGATGGGTGGCCTGGTGCGGGCCGGAAAATAGACCATGATGCAAGTTCAATCACAACAGACCGAGCCGGATCGGCATCTGACACTGCAGGAAATCGTGCAGGAATTGCTGCAGGATGGTCGGCTGGCAAAGGAGGATGCCGATCAGTTTCTGATCCCGGCGCGTACCGGTGCGCTGGAAATTCATCCGCTGGTGCTGCTCTCCCAGCAGGAATGGGAGGATCAGGCGAATCCCGGTTCCCGGCTGGATATGGAGGCCCTCACCCAGTGGCTGGCGGAAAAAGCCGGTTTACCCTATTTTCGTATCGACCCGTTAAAAATTGATGTCACCTCGGTCACCTCGGTCACCTCCCACGCCTATGCCAGCCGTCACAAAATCCTGCCGGTGGCGGTCGAGGACAAGAAAGTCATCATTGCCACGGCGGAACCCTATGTCCACCATTGGCAATCGGAGCTGGCGCATATCAACAAGATGGAAATCGAACGGGTGATCGCCAATCCGCTGGACATTGCCCGCTATCTGGATGAATTTTACAGCGTCAGCCATTCCATCCGCCGGGCGAACCTCGAGAAAGAAGGGGACGCCATACCGGGTATCACCAATTTTGAACAACTGGTGGAGTTGGGCAAGTCGGGAAACCTGGATGCCAATGATCGTGACATCGTGCAAATCGTCGACTGGCTGTTGCAGTACGCATTCGATCAACGTGCCAGCGATATCCACATGGAACCCCGGCGTGAGGCCGGCCATATCCGTTTTCGTATCGACGGGGTGCTGCAGCATGTCTACGACATGCCACCGACGGTGATGACCGCGGTCACCAGCCGCATCAAGGTGCTGGGACGAATGGACGTCGTGGAAAAACGCCGGCCGCAGGACGGGCGGATCAAAACCAAAATGCCCGACGGCGATGAAATTGAATTGCGCCTCTCCACCATGCCGACAGCCTTTGGTGAGAAACTGGTGCTGCGTATCTTCAACCCCGAAGTATTGCTGAAGGATTTTGCCGCGCTGGGTTTCAGCGAAAAGGACATTACCGGCTGGAACCAGATGGTGACCCAGCCACACGGCATAATCCTGGTGACCGGACCAACAGGTTCCGGCAAGACCACTACCTTGTATTCCACCCTCAGACAACTCGCCAAACCTGAAGTCAACGTCTGCTCGGTCGAGGATCCGATTGAAATGGTGGTTTCGGATTTCAATCAGATGCAGGTTCAGCACAACATCGGAGTTGATTTCGCTTCCGGGATCCGTACGCTGTTACGCCAGGATCCGGATATCATCATGGTCGGTGAGATCCGTGATCACGAGACAGCGGAAATGGCCATCCAGGCCGCCCTCACCGGGCACCTGGTGCTTTCAACACTGCATACCAACGATTCGGCTTCCGCGATTCCGCGATTACGGGAGATCGGGATCCCGGCATACCTGATCAACGCGACCTTGCTGGGTGTGATGGCACAACGCCTGGTGCGTAACCTCTGCCCGCATTGCAAGCAGCCGACCGAGATCCCGGCCGATATCTGGGCCGCGCTCACATCACCCTGGAAAATGAGTGGGGAAGCCCGTTTCTACAAACCCGTGGGGTGTGACAAATGCCGCAACACCGGTTATCTCGGGCGGGTCGGGCTTTATGAAATGTTCAGAATGACACCGAGCATGCGGGAAAACATCAAGCCCGACAGTGATGCCGACGCGATCCGCAAGGCGGCAATCAAGGAAGGCATGACCCAGTTGCGCATTGCCGGGGCGCGCAGGATCGCCATGGGGCAGACGACCGTGGATGAAGTCCTGAAGGTGGTGCCGCCGGATAGCGAAATTTAAAATCAATTCAGCCGGATTTTATAACGCTGAATCTGCACCATCAATTCGGCCGGATTGAAGGGCTGGACGATGTAATCGGTTGCCCCGGCCTCCAAAGCCGGGTCGATATCCTGATAGGCATGACATTCGGTCAGCAGTAATACCGGCGTGATCTGCCAGCCCGGCATGCCACGCAGGCGGCGCAAAAAGGAAAAGTTATTGCTGCGGGACAATTCAACATCCAGAAAAATCACACACGGCGCCAGCATTTTTCGCATCATCAGGCAGGCGGATTCACAATTGGTTACACTTATTACCTGATATCCTTCCCGGCTCAACATATAATCAAGCAGATAGGCAGTGTGGGCATCTTTTTCGATGACGAGAATGGTGTCCTGCTCATGTTTAGGGGTTTTTGTCATAACAAAATGTGGCAAGAACAACAGTTACCTAATACCAGAAGCAGACATGAGTTATTAATCGGCGAAGCCGCATAAACCTTTAGTGGTAAGAATCCGTTCTAAGTTGTTGATTGCTGTCAGGGTTGAGTTGCGGTAGCCAATTTGTAAATAAAAACAAGCATGTTTTCAGAAAATATTGTCATCAAATGAGGTGCGGTTTTTTTCGCTGCCGGAGGAAGAGGTAAACAGGCAGGGAGTGCCGGCTTTTTTCGACAGTCAAAACAGGTAAACTGGTTTAATGGAATAAGAGTGAAAGTTTTGCAATAACATGGATACCCTGACACATGCGCTAAGCGGTATGTTGCTCGCAAGGGCCACCGTGGCTGTTAACCAACATGGAGCAACCAGCCAGGATGTGCCAAGTGTGCGTGCACGCATGACTGCCGGTTTACTCGCGGCGGCCTTTCCCGACCTTGATATCATCAGCCATCTCTTCGGGCCAATCAGTTATCTTAATTTTCATCGCGGTCTGACCCATTCGGTTTTAATCCTGCCGTTGTGGGCATGGCTGCTGGCCCTGTTGTTTGCCGCTTTATGGCGGGGCAGATACCGCTGGCAGCTTTTCTATGGTGTTTCCGCCATGGGGATCGGTGTGCACATCATTGGGGATGTTATCACTGCCTATGGCACCATGGTGTTTGCTCCCCTGTCGGATTACCGCCTGGCATGGCCGGCAACCTTTATCATCGATTTATATTTTACCGGCATTATTGCAGCCGCCTTGTTGCTTGCCTGGGCCTGGAAAAAACACGCAATCCTTATCAGCCGTGCCGGAATGGTGTTGTTGATAAGCTATGTGGGGTTGCAGGGTTACCTGCATCAGCAGGCATTAATAATTGCGAAGGATTATAGCCAGCGGCACGAGTTGGCAGTGGCACGGCTGGAGGCATTACCGCAACCGTTGTCCCCTTTAAACTGGAAGCTTATCGTCTCAACTGCGGATGAATACCACATCGCCTACATCAATTTGCTGCGGCAACAGCCGTTGCGGGCAGGGCGTGATGAGAGTCTGTTTCATCGTATCGCGGCATTATATCAACCTGTTTTGCAAGCGAGGTGGTTGATACGGGATCGCTTTGGCCGTGACGAAAAGCAGCGGCGGTTCGTTCGAGCTGTGTGGTCACAGGAAATATTGAAAGATATCCGGCATTTCATGTTGTATCCGATGCTGGCGGATCTCGAACAGCGTGACGCGGGATTGTGTGCCTGGTTCATGGATCAGCGTTTCAGCCTGGAGGGTATTCGTGCGCCGTTCCAGTTTGGTGTTTGCCGCAAGAACGGCTCGGCTGCGTGGCGCCTGTATCGCCGCCAGGGTAAACAGGCGATCCCGCTGTTTCATTGAATGCCTGTCTCAAAGATACAGTGCCAGCAATTCCCCTGCATGTTCGCGTTTCTGGCCATTACAACTGATGGAACGCTGTACCTTGAATTTATCCAGCCTGGTGGCATTGAGGTATGCCCTGCGGGTGAATTTTGTGTTGTGATTGGAAATGAGTACCGGAATGCCGCGTTGTGCGGTTTGTTCGGCAAGCGTGGCAAGTTGTTGCTGTTGTTGGAGATCGAAACCGGCGCTGCTGTAAGTGGTGAAGTTGGCGGAAGTGGAAAGCGGCACATAAGGTGGATCGCAATAGATGACATCCCCGGGCCTGGCCTGACGCATGGTTTCCTCGAATGAGCAAAGGTTGAATATTGCCCGTTGTGATTTTTGATGAAAGGCCTGCATTTGTTTTTCCGGAAAGTGGGGATGTTTGTAACGGCCAAACGGCACGTTGAAACCGCCACTGGCATTGTAGCGGCAAAGGCCGTTATAGCCATGCCGGTTTAAATAGATAAACAGTGCTGCTTTTTGCCGCTTGTTGCGCGTGTGATTGAATTTGTCGCGGATTTCATAATAGCTGTCCGGGTTGTTGTACTTGCCGCTGAAAAAACGTTTGCAATAACGGATAAAATCCGCACCTTCCCGTTTGAGAAAATTGTACAGGTTGATAAGGTCCGGGTTGTTGTCACTTAGCAGAAATTGCTGATATTCCGTGTTGAGAAAGAGCGCGGCTGATCCGGCAAAGGGTTCAACCAGACGTTTGCCCGGCGGCAGGTGGGGAATGATGCGGGACAGAATCCGGTATTTATTACCCGCCCATTTCAGAAAGGGGCGGGTGGTATGGTTGCTTGTAGCCGCTTGCGTGCTACTGCCAGGCATCAGGCGATGTCCTTGATGAAGACTTTGGATTGCCGCTGGTAGTTGTACAGGGCGCGGCGTTTTACCGGCAGCTTTTCGAGCGTGCCGGCTTTGAAACCCCTTTCACGGAACCAGTGGGCGGTTTTGGTGGTAAGCACAAACAGCCGTTTTATCCCCAGCTGGTGTGACTGCCGTTCGATGTAATGCAACAGCGCATCCCCACGTCCCTGCCTGCGGTAATCGGGGTGTACGGCCAAGCAGGCGAGCTCGCTGACCTTTTCCTTGACGAAGGGGTAGAGCGCGGCGCAGGCAACGATCATACCGTCGCGTTCCACCACGGTGAAGTGATCGATTTCCATTTCCAGCCGTTCCCGTGAACGCCGCACCAGAATATCATCGGCTTCCAGAGGGGCGATGAGTTCGAGTATGCCGCCGATATCCTGCAGTACCGCCTGGCGGGTATCTTCAAAGGGATCCTGCATCACCAGTGTCCCGCAGCCATCGCGGGTGAACAGTTCCAGCAAGAGTGCGCCATCGATCTGCCGGCTGAGGATATGAGTGCGGGGCACCTCGTGCTCGCAGGCCTGGATGGCGCTGGCAAGGCTGTTGGCGGCATCGTTGTTGAGTTTGTGTTTGCCGGCCAGTATTTTTTCCGCCTGTTCCAGCGTCAGTTCACGCAACAGATGGTGGCGGTTATCGGTGATCCCTTTGCCGTCCACCAGATGAATGAGTTTGTCGGCAGCCAGTTGTATCGCGGTGGCGGTGGCGACATCGTGTGCGCTCAGGTTGAAAACCTCGCCGCTGGGGGAATAACCGAGCGGGGAGAGCAGAACCAGCGCACCTTCATTCAGGTGTTGATGGATCGCTTCACTGTCGATACGCCGTACCTCGCCCGTGTGGCAAAAATCCACGCCTTCATGAACACCAAGCGGCCGGGCGGTGACAAAATTACCCGAGACCACACGGATACAGGCTCCGGCCATGGGTGAATTTGCCAGTCCCGTGGACAGCAGCGCCTCGATCTCGACCCGCACGCTGCCGGCGGCTTCCTTGACACAGCGCAGTGCCGGCTCGTCGGTGATGCGCAGGCCTTTCACGTAGCGTGTACGCACCTTGCGTTGTCGCAAACACTGTTCAATTTGCGGCCGGGCACCGTGAACCAGAACCAGACGGACGCCGAGGCTGTTGAGCAGGGCCAGATCGTGCACCAGGGTGGCAAACTGGGCATCGGCGATGACTTCACCGCCGAAGGCCACAACGAAGGTCCGGTTCCGGCAGGCATTGATATAGGGGGAGGAGTTCCGGAACCAGCGGACAAGATCCATGTTATTGGGCGTTTGTTGTTTGGCCATTGTTGTTTAAAAAAGGAGAAAATGCTGTAAAAAACCCGAGTTTACAGTATGACAGGAGGATTGAAAAAATCATATTGCCAGCGAGCAGGCAAAAAAAACCGGGTAATGTCGTTTACCCGGTTTCTCCGTTGGCTTGACGGGGTGCCTTACCAGCTGCTGCGTTTGCGCCAGCGTATCTTGGGAATGATCAAGCCCAGAAGCATGCCGCCAAACAGCACTGCTGCCCCGGCAACGAACCATTCCCGCTGGGAGCGATCCTTGAGCACCTGGTTCTCCTGTTGCAGCAATTGCAGGTCTTTTTCCAGCGAGATGTTTTCTTGCTTGAGTTCCCGGTTTTGCTTGTCGAGCAGGATCGGTTTTGCCGCAACCTGGGTAAGGCGTTTGAGTTCGGCGCTGTTGGCATTGTACTTGGCAAGCAGATCCTTGCGTTCGGCCTCCAGTTCGCTGGCGCGTTTTTTGACCCTGGCCAGTTCGCTCCTGAGTTTGTTGTTTTGCTCCTTGAGGCGGGCCAGTTTTTTTTCGGCAACCTCCAGTTTTGCCTTGGCGATGGGTTCCTTCACCAGGTACTGGCTCCGCACCCAGCCCTCCAGGCCGTCCGGGGTTTCAACACGCGCATAGCCGGTGTCCGTCATCTCCAGCACTTCCAGGCGGGTGCCGCTGGGCAGGGTTTTGATGATCTGGTACTGGGCACCCTGGCCGGATCGCAGGGTGATGATCAATTGATCGCTGACATAACGGATATCGGCTGCCGCCGCCAGCACGGGAAGCAGCAGTGCGGTCAGAAACAAGGCAAATTTTTTCACAAATACCATCCTATTATTGTCATTTTGCAGTGATCCCTATTATATATAAGGAGGCGTCAACATAAAGCCCGCCGGGGCGCCGGTATTGCGTCCTGATTCACATATTTCATGCTGCATTCAATCGGAGTCCTGATCTGTCATAATGTCATATCGTTGTAATATTGCTGGAGTGTAATCGCCAGTCAGAAAGACGGGGATCTGTCGATTGACACATTTTTGTAACAGGTAACACAAGTATGCCAGATACGCCGAATTATAAAATCCTTCTGGTCGAGGATGAAGAGGCAATCCGCGAGATGCTGGTTTTCACCCTGCAGCGCGGAGGCTATGAGGTCATTGAGGCGGCCGATGCACGGGAAGCGGCGGAAAAACTGGCGGAGAAGCCGGATCTGATGCTGCTCGACTGGATGTTGCCCGGTATCAGTGGTGTGGAGTTCACCCAGCGCCTGCGCCGTGACAGCGCAACCCGGGATCTGCCGATCATCATGCTGACGGCCAGAGGGGAGGAGGAAAATAAACTCAAAGGTTTTGATGCCGGTGCCGATGATTATGTCACCAAGCCCTTTTCCACCCAGGAGCTGTTGGCGCGGATCAAGGCGGTGTTGCGCCGCAGCCACAGCCTGCATGCCAATGAAGTGATCGAGATCAACGGCATGGAACTGGATACCGCCGGTCATCGCCTGCGGATCGAGGGGCGGCCACTGGATCTCGGGCCGACCGAATTCCGCTTGTTGAGCTTTTTCATGGGGCATTCAGAGCGTGTTTTCAGCCGGGATCAGTTGCTTGATCAGGTCTGGGGCGATAATGTTTACATTGAAGACAGAACGGTGGATGTGCATATCCGCCGTTTACGCAAGGCGCTGGCACCCTTTGGTTATGATCGCCATATCCAGACGGTGCGTGGTGCCGGTTACCGTTTTTCACGCCATATCTGAAAAAAATCCATGACCACATCCTGGGTAACCGAATTTTCCCGCTTCCTCTGGTTTGGGGGGATCGCAGCCTTGTTCGGTTTGCTGATTGGCCAGGTACTGGCGGTGCTGTTACTTTACACCCTGGCCTATCTGGGCTGGTATTTCTACAATCTGCGCCGCATGGATCACTGGTTACGCAAGGGGAAAAAATACGCCCCGCCGGCAGCCAGTGGTTTATGGGGGGAGCTTTTCAACGAGATTTATTACCTGCAGCAGCGTAGCCGCAAGCGCAGCAAGCGCCTGGTGAAACTGTTGAACCGTTTTCGTGAAACCACCGGCGCCATGCCGGATGGCATCATCATTCTGAAAGAGCAGGGTGAGATTGAGTGGTGGAATGACTCGGCCCAGGCGTTGCTGAATCTCAAGTACCCTTCGGACGTGGGACAGCGAATGAGCAACCTCATTCGCCATCCCAGTTTTATCGCCTATGTCAATGGCAAGAGCGACGAGCCGGATGTCACCATCGCCTCGCCGTTGAACGATCAGATCAAACTCAATATCCGCATCATTCCCTACGGCAAGGATCAGTCCCTCGTCATGATCCGTGATGTGACCGTGGTCCAGCAGGTTGAGCAGATGCGGCGGGATTTTGTCGCAAACATTTCACATGAGTTGCGCACTCCGCTGACGGTAATGAGCGGTTTTATCGAAAGCCTGCAGGAAGAGATCCGGGACGATCCCCAGGTGGAGCGGGCGCTGCAGCTGATGGGGCAACAGACCCGGCGCATGCAGCAACTCACGGAGGATCTGATGCTGTTATCCAGTCTGGAAAACAGCAAGAACACCTCCAGACGGCAGGTTGTCAATGTGGCCAACATGCTTGCCAGTCTCAAGGAAGAGGCGGAGGTGTTGAGCGGTGAGCGGGGTCATACGATCCTGCTGGAAGCCGATGCCGAAGTGGCATTGCGTGGTGATCCGAAGGAGCTCGACAGTATTTTTTCCAACCTGGTGATCAATGCGGTCAACTATACACCCAAGGGAGGCGCGATCCGTATCCGCTGGTATGCGGACGAAAATGGCGCCCATTTCGAAGTGCATGACACCGGTGTTGGTATCGCCGGTCACCATATCCCGCGCCTCACCGAAAGGTTTTATCGTGTTGATGTCGGGCGTTCCCGCGCCACCGGTGGTTCCGGCCTGGGTCTGGCGATCGTCAAACACGCGATGCAGCAACACCGGGGTACTTTGCAGATCGACAGTGAAGTCGGGCGTGGCAGTACCTTTATCTGCAATTTCCCGCCGGATCTGGTGGTTTACAAAAAAGACAAGGATCTGGATGAGACCGGTTAAAGGGTCGCGTTTGCAGGTTGTGAGTATTGCCTGCCTGTCACAAAAGGGTCACATTGCATTCATGTTTTTGTCACACAATGATCATAAAGTAACGTCTGATTATTTAAGGTATCCTGTGAGGAGAGAGTTCAATGTTCAATAAAAAACTGGTGCTGGCGAGCCTGCTTGGTTTGTCCGCCGCAATCAGCCTGCCTGCAAATGCGGCTAAAGTTGATTCCAACATACCCGATTACAAACGTACCAGCGGTGTTTCCGGTAACCTGAGCAGCGTCGGTTCCGATACCCTGGCCAACCTGATGACGCTGTGGGCGGAGGAGTACAAACGCCTCTATCCCAATGTCAATATCCAGATCCAGGCCGCAGGTTCATCCACCGCACCACCTGCACTAATCGAAGGCACCTCCAATCTTGGTCCGATGAGCCGCAAGATGAAGGCGAAGGAACTGCAGAAGTTTGAAGAAAAATTCGGTTACAAACCCACGCCCATTCGGGTGGCGCTGGACGCGCTGGCCGTTTATGTCAACAAGGACAACCCGATCAAGGGATTGACCATTCCGCAGGTGGATGCGATTTTCTCCTCCACGCGCAAATGCGGTTATGACAAGGATATTCGCAAATGGGGTGATCTTGGCCTGGGCGGCAAGTGGAAAAGGCGCAAAATCCAGCTTTATGGACGCAACTCGGTATCCGGTACCTATGGCTACTTCAAGAAAAAAGCCCTGTGTAAAGGGGATTACAAAAACAGCGTCAATGAACAGCCGGGTTCCGCCTCGGTGGTGCAGTCGGTGACTTCCTCGCTGAATGGCATTGGTTATTCCGGTATCGGTTACAAGACCTCCGGTGTGCGTGCCGTCCCCCTGGCGAAGAAAGCCGGCCGGCCTTTTGTCGAGGCAACCAGTGAAAATGCCATCAAGGGTAAATATCCGCTGGCCCGTTTTCTTTATATCTATGTCAACAAGCACCCAAACAAGCCCCTGCCGCCGCTGGAACGCGAGTTCATCAAGATGGTGCTCTCCAAGTCGGGCCAGCAGGTTGTCGTCAAGGATGGCTATATCCCGTTGCCGGCAAAGGTTTTGTCAAAGGAACTGGCAAAGCTTAAATAACAAACAGAAAAAACTGTCCTTGAACGAACCCCGCTGTGGCGGGGTTTTTTTTTGGCGGGCGCGCTTTTATCGGCGGGGCACACGCTGCTTCCGCTTGCTGACCCTGCCGGGGAAAGGCAGGCCGCGCTGAATCCTGCCAGCCGGTTTTGCCGGCAGGCCGCCATTTTGTCATCCCCCTGTCATATCGGACGGCTAATCTGCAAGTGAGCCAGGGAAGGAAAGGAATCGGCTCAAACGTATCATGGATGATAACTTTATGTTATTAAAGGGAAAATATGACGGCCGGTAAGACCGAAGGGGGGCCTTACCGGTTGTCACATTTCTGTCATAATACCGGTCTATCCTGCACGCCTGGATCACCATTATGAGCCGAGTTCGTCACTTATGAGCCAACCTGCAAATCCGCAACTGCTGCTTCGCTGGAGGATGCTGAAGGACAGACTGGCGCGTTATGCCGTGACGCTCGGGGGACTCGGGGTGATCGCCGCGATCGTGCTGATCTTTGTTTACCTGGTTTTCGTGGTTCTGCCCATGTTCAAGCCGGCGGAGACACACAAGATCAGCAGCTACCCGCTGCAACAGCAGTCACAAACCCTCTACCTGGCGATGGAGGAGCAGGGCGAGATTGGCATGCAGGTGTTCCGCAGTGGCGTGCTGCGTTTTTTCCGCACCGAGGATGGCGCCACTCTCAAGGAGGTCGCCCTGCCGCTTCCCGCCGGTGTCAAGGTGATGAGCTTTGCCGAAGCCGATCCCGCCAGCGGGGTGCTGGCGATGGGCTTGTCCAACGGGCAGGTTCTGGTATTCAAGCACGTTTATCATGTCACATATCCGAATGACCAGCGCCTGATCACACCGGCGGTGGAGTTTCCTCTGGGGGAGGCGCCTCTCAAGGTGGACGAAGATGAGCTGCCGCTGTTGAAACTGGCACTGCAACTGGACGAGGAGCAGCTCACCCTGGCGGCAGTGACCCCCGATCAACGTATTATCCTGCAGCATCTGGCAAAAGAGGAAAGCTTGCTGGAGGATGAGGTGAGCTGGCAGGCAACCACTTTACTGGTGCCGCACCCGCGCGACGAGGTGAAATACCTGTTGCTCGACAAACAGCAGCGTGACTTGTTTGTCGCCACCGCCAATGGCGAACTCAGTTTTTACGACATCAGTGACTGGGAAGAGGAACCCGCGCTGGTGCAGCATTTACCATTGATTGAGGGACGCCAGCAACTGACCTCACTGACGTTCCTTATCGGGGACATCTCACTGCTGGTGGGTTCATCGGATGGCACCATCGCCCAATGGTTTCCGGTAAGAGGGGAAGGGGGGAAGCGCGTCCTCACCCATATTCGGGATTTTGATGATTTGAAGACCCAGGTCAACGCCATTGTGCCCGAACAGCAACGGAAGGGATTTATTGCAGTGGACGCCAGCGGCAAAATGGGTGTCTTCCACTCCACCTCACATCGTACCCTGATTGTCGAACCGGTCTCCAGCCAGGCGATACGCCACATTGGCCTGAGTCCCCGGGCGGATGCGGTGCTGTTGCAGGACAGCGAGCGGATATATTTTTATCGTATCGAGAATGAGTATCCCGAGATTTCCTGGTCCTCCCTCTGGGGCAAGGTATGGTACGAGAGTTATCCGCAGCCCGATTACATCTGGCAGTCATCCTCATCGAGCAATGACTTTGAACCCAAACTGAGTCTGGTGCCGCTCTCCTATGGCACCCTCAAGGCGGCGTTTTATGCCATGTTGATCGCCATCCCGCTTTCGATCATGGGCGCTATTTTTACCGCGCATTTCATGTCCTCACGCATGCGCCAGATGGTCAAGCCGACGATTGAAATCATGGAGGCCCTGCCGACGGTGATCCTCGGATTCCTCGCCGGCCTGTGGCTTGCGCCGTTCGTCGAATCCCATCTTCCGGGGATTTTTTCCCTGCTGATTTTGATGCCACTGGGCTTGTTGTTTGCCGCCTGGACATGGAGCGTTTTGCCTTCTGCGATTCGCCACCGGGTTCCCGACGGTTGGGAAGCTGCGTTATTGATACCCGTCGTGATAATTATCGGTTATGTGAGTGTGTCGCTAAGCCCTGTGCTGGAAACCCATTTGTTTGGCGGTGATGTTCGTATCTGGCTCAGCCATGAGCTGGGAATTGAATATGATCAACGCAACGCCCTGGTGGTGGGGCTGGCAATGGGGTTTGCCGTGATCCCCACGATTTTTTCGATTACCGAAGATGCCATTTTTGCAGTGCCGAAGCATTTGGTGCAGGGATCGCTGGCGTTGGGCGCCACTCCCTGGCAGACGATGATGCGGGTGGTGCTGTTAACCGCAAGTCCGGGAATTTTTTCTGCTGTGATGATTGGCCTGGGGCGTGCTGTCGGGGAGACGATGATCGTGCTGATGGCAACGGGCAATACCCCGGTGATGGATTTCAGCGTGTTCGAAGGAATGCGGACTCTCTCCGCCAATATCGCCGTGGAAATACCCGAGTCGGAAGTCGGCAGCACCCACTACCGGGTTCTGTTTCTCGCGGCAGTGGTGCTGTTTATGTTTACTTTTATTTTCAATACCGCAGCCGAAATGGTACGTCAGCGTCTGCGCAAACGTTACGGCAATTTATAGGCAACCTTCTTCGCAAATGCAGTGAGATGATTTTGCAAGTGACTCATAAAACAATGGCCAACAGGGGTTAGAAATTTGCCATGCGTCAACATACGGTAAAATGGCTGAAGAGTGGTGATCCCTGGATCTGGTTGAATGCCGGGGCGGTAAGCATCAGTTTGATCATGGTGCTGGGACTATTGCTGCTTATTCTGGTGCGCGGCATGGGATACTTCTGGCCCTCCGATGTGCTGGATGCCAAATACCGGCAAGCCAATGGAGAAGTGATACGGCTGATCGGCGAGATCGACAGCAAGGAGATCATTCCTGCGGCCAATGCAAGGGACAACGGCTATGACATCAAGGGCGAGGAGGAACTCGTCCGCTATCTGATGAAAGTGGGTAACCGCGATGTTTATGGTAATGATTTTAAACTTGTGCTCAAGATTTTCCTTACCGATATCACCTACCCCGAAGATTTGATAGCAGTGGAACGGCGTGAGTGGGGGAATGCCTACGGTTATCTCAAGGCGGTAAAGGAAAACGGCAAGGTGGTGGCAGAGGGTAAAGCCGCGCAACAGGAACTTGCGGCAAGAATCGAGCGCGCCGTCGTGTTGTTCAAGCAAATCCGTGATATCCAGAAGCATGACATCGGAGCGATCAACTACCAGCTGGAACGCCTGCGGCTGAAAAAACGCCGTTTGGAACTGGATGGCGTCAAGGATCCCGCCCCCTACGCTGCCATCGAGAAACAGCGCCAGGCGATTCAAAAGGAATACGAGCAGCACCGTAAACAAATGGCGGTGCTGTCCGAGCGCATCCGGCGTGACAGCATGCAGATTGAGACCATGACCGGGCAAATGGTCGAAATCCCGTTGCAAAAAGTGGTACGGGCCTATTATCCAAACGCCATGGGCGTCTGGGGCAAGCTGGGTTTCTATGTCAGTAAATTATGGGAGTTCGTCAGTGATGAACCCCGTGAGGCGAATACCGAAGGGGGCATTTTCCCGGCGATATTTGGTACGGTTTTGATGGTGATGATAATGTCAGTCATCGTCACCCCCCTGGGAGTGGTCGCCGCTGTCTATTTGCGCGAGTATGCAAAGCAGGGGCTTGTCATTCGGCTCATCCGCATTGCGGTAAACAACCTCGCCGGTGTGCCCTCGATCGTTTACGGTGTCTTCGGCCTGGGGTTCTTTGTCTATTTCCTGGGGGGGAACATCGATGCCCTGTTTTTCCCGGAAGCGCAACCGGCGCCAACCTTCGGCACGCCGGGCATCCTCTGGTCCTCGCTCACCCTTGCACTCTTAACCCTGCCGGTGGTGATTGTCGCGACGGAAGAGGGGCTGGCGCGGATTCCACGCGCAGTGCGTGAAGGCAGCCTGGCATTGGGAGCCAGCAAGCTGGAAACCCTGTGGCGTATCGTATTGCCGATGGCGTCGCCGGCGATGATGACCGGGCTGATCCTCGCGGTGGCGCGCGCAGCGGGAGAGGTGGCTCCGCTGATGCTGGTGGGCGTGGTGAAGATGGCGCCAACGTTGCCGCTGGACGGTAATTTCCCCTATTTACATGTGGAACGCAAATTTATGCATCTGGGCTTCCATATTTATGATGTCGGTTTTCAAAGCCCCAATGTCGAGGCAGCCAGGCCGTTGGTGTATGCCACTTCGTTGTTGTTGATTCTGGTGATTGTCGTACTCAATCTGGCCGCAATTCATATCCGCAACAACTTGCGAGAAAAATACCGTTCGCTGGAACATTGAATAAGAGAAACCAAGATGACTGAAGCAACCGAACAAAAGGTTCCCCTGACTCATGCGATCAACATTGAAGAGCTTGGTCGCCCGGAAACGTCTGCGGTGGAGGATGATGCCGACATTGCCCTGAAAGTCACTGATCTCAATCTTTATTATGCGGAAAAACAGGCATTGAAAAATATCAATCTGGAAATTCCGCGCAAACGGGTGACCGCCTTTATCGGCCCGAGTGGTTGCGGTAAATCCACCTTGTTGCGCTGTTTTAACCGCATGAATGATCTGGTGGACAATGTCCGCATCGAGGGGTTGATTACCCTGGATGGCGAAGACATTCACAACAAATCGATTAACGTGGCGGAATTACGCCGTCGTGTCGGCATGGTGTTCCAGAAACCCAACCCGTTTCCAAAGAGTATCTATGAAAACGTCGCTTACGGCCTGCGCATTCTGGGCGTGAAGGACAAGCGGCAAATCGACGAACGGGTGGAAAATGCGCTGCGTGGTGCGGCGTTATGGGATGAGGTCAAGGATCGTCTGCAGGACAACGCCCTCGGCCTCTCCGGTGGGCAGCAGCAGCGACTTGTGATCGCCCGCGCAATTGCGGTGGAGCCGGAAGTGTTATTATTGGATGAGCCTGCTTCGGCGCTGGATCCGTTATCCACGCTGAAGATCGAGGAACTGATCTACGAACTCAAGGATAAATACACCATTGTGATCGTGACCCACAACATGCAGCAGGCGGCACGTGTTTCGGATTACACCGCATTTTTGTACATGGGTGAACTGGTGGAACATGGCGATACCAAAACCCTCTTCACCAATCCGCGCCGAAAAGAGACAGAGGATTATATTACCGGGCGATATGGTTGATGTGTTCACCACTTGTAAATGAACGGTATATTTTTAATACTTGATTAAATCGTATGTGACAAAGAGAAGGTTTGCTTATGGAAAACACCAAACTTGGACATCATATCTCCCAGCAGTTTGAGGAAGAGCTGCAGGACATCCGCACACGTGTGATGACCATGGGCGGCTTGGTGGAAAAACAGTTGTCCGATGCACTCATGGCGCTGAGCGATATGAACAGCGAACTGGCGGAAGTTGTCGTCACAAACGATTACAAGATAAATGCACTGGAAGTTTCCATTGACGAGGAGTGCACCCAGATCCTGGCACGCCGCCAGCCGACCGCAAGCGATCTGCGGCTGGTGATTGCCGTTATCAAAACAATTACCGATCTGGAGCGCATTGGTGATGAAGCGGAACGGGTTGCGCGCATGGCGCTGCATTTCGCCGAAGCCGGGGGGGATCGCAAAATGCTGGTTGGCATTCTTCATCTGGGTGAACTGGTACGGGGCATGTTGCACGGTGCGCTGGATGCTTTCGCCCGTATGGATACCGAAGCCGCGATCAACGTGGCGCGTGAAGATCCCAAGGCGGATCGTGAATACGAAAGCATTTTGCGTGAGCTGATCACTTACATGATGGAGGATCCCCGGGCTATCCCGAATGTGGTCAATATCATGTGGTCCGCACGTGCGCTGGAACGTATCGGTGACCGTGCCAGAAATATTTGTGAATATGTGATCTACCTGGTGAAAGGCAAGGACGTGCGTCATACCAGCCTGGACAAGGTGGAATCCGAGGCGCGCAACAGGAAATAGCTCCGTAACCTCAGTGTCCTGATATTCGAAACGCGTCTTTAGTGTTGCGAGCGGAATTTGCTCCAGTATTTTGCCTCCGCGGCGTTGGGGGTTTGCCCGAACAGCCCTTGTGAATAGGTTTTAATCAAGGCCTCAACGGCATTCTGGTTGCCCTGGCGGGCGGCTTTTTTCCACCAGGCAATCGCGGCGAGGACATCTTTATCGGTGCCGTTGCCATAGGCGAGCATCACGCCATAATTGTATTGGGATTCGGCATGACCATATTCAGCCGCCTGTTTCCACCAGTAGAGCGCATCTTTCTTGCTCGGATAACCGGCCTCCCTGTCCAGGTACATCACCCCCAGGTTGTAGGCAGCATCTGCACTGCCGTAGGATGCCGCCTGTTTGAACCATTTCATCGCGGTGCGGGGTGATTTTTTCACCCCCAGGCCGTTTTTGTACAGCAGCCCGAGATTGAACATCGCATCGGCATCATTTTTTTTTGCCAGCGGCAGCCAGTACTTCATTGCCGTCTGATAGTCCCCCGCTTCATAGGCACGATAGCCCTCTTCCAGCGCACCGGCACCGACAGAGAGGGTCAAAAAAAGACAGACAGTGATGAGGGACAGCTGGCCTCGTTGCATGGCTTATCCGGAAAAAGTTATGGCTACGGGTAAACTTATCGGCCGCCAGGCCGGATAACTTTATTACAGCGGGCTATCTGCCCGTTGGTCCGGGGTGATCAGCCGCGCCGAAGCGGGCGTTTTGCCATGCGGTTATTTCATTGGTCGAGCAGCAGGTATTCGAGCAACGCCTTCTGGCTGTGCAGGCGGTTTTCCGCTGCATCCCAGACGACGCTCTGCGGGCCGTCAATCACCCCGGCTGCGACCTCTTCACCGCGGTGGGCGGGTAAACAGTGAGTGAACAGCGCATCCTTTCTGGCTTCGGCCATCAGGCTTTCGTTCACCTGGAAGCCGGCAAAGCTCTTTTCACGCTGGGCCTGTTCCTCTTCCTGGCCCATACTGGCCCAGACATCGGTGGCAATCAGATCGGCGTTTTGCGCGGCTTCCCGCGGATCGTGGCAAAAGTAAATGCGATCGCCTGCTGCCTGCAGAATATCAGCATCGGGCTCATAGCCTTCGGGGGTGGCGATGCGCAGCCGGAAATCAAACTGGCGGGCAGCATTGATATAGGAGTGGCACATGTTATTGCCATCCCCAATCCAGGCGATGGTTCTGCCTTTGATTTCACCACGGTGTTCGACAAAAGTCTGGATATCCGCCAGCAGTTGGCAGGGGTGGAACATATCGGTAAGCGCGTTGATCACCGGTACGGTGGAATAGGCGGCAAAGCGCTCGATGTTTTCATGCGCGTAGGTACGGATCATTACGATATCCACCATGCGGGAGAGTACCCGCGCGCTGTCCTCGATCGGCTCACCACGGCCGAGCTGGGTGTCGCGGGGCGAGAGAAAAATGGCATGACCGCCGAAGTGGGCCATGGCGGTTTCAAACGAGACACGGGTGCGGGTCGAGGATTTGTCGAAAATCATCCCCATTACCTTGCCGTGTAACAGTTCATGGGGTTCGCCCTTTTTCTGCATCGCCTTGAGCTCGATTGCGCGTTGTACAAGACGGTTCAGGTTTTCGGGATCAATGTCCAGTAAAGTCAGAAAGTGTCGGATCATGATATTTGGTCCTCAGATAGGGTGAGGCGCGGGTGATTAATTCAGAAACGATTTGATGAGTTCGCCGGTAACATGGGTGATTTGGCCGGCTTCCTCATCGCTGAGGATCAGGGGTGGTAACAGGCGCACGACATTACCGGCGGTGACGTTGAGCAGCAACCCTGTTTCCAGCGCCTGCTGCATCAACTCCCCGCAAGGCCGATCCAGCTCAACCGCGAGCATCAGACCCTGGCCGCGTACTTCCACCACCCCGTCTTGTTCCGCCAGAGCGGTTTTGAGATCTTCCAGCATGCTGGCCCCCAGCCGGGCCGCCTGCTCTGCCAGTTTTTCCTTTTCCATGACGTCAATCACTGCCAATGCCGCAGCGCAAGCCAGTGGATTGCCGCCAAAGGTGCTGCCGTGGTGACCTGGTTTGAACAGTTCCGCTGCAGCATCACGCGCCAGGCAGGCGCCGATGGGCACACCGTTGCCGAGTCCTTTGGCGAGAGTCATGATATCCGGCAGGATAGCGTGGTGCTGGAAGGCGAACCATTTCCCGGTGCGGCAGACACCGGTCTGGATTTCATCCAGGATCAGCAGCCAGTCCTGTTCGTCACAGATCTGCCGTAAGCCTTTCAGATAGGCCTCATCAGGAATGTTGATGCCCCCTTCACCGGCGACGGGTTCGACCATTACCGCCACCACATTGCTGTTGTTACGTGCGATGGTGGTAACGGCATCCAGATCGTTATAGGGGGCGCGGACAAACCCCTGCACCAGCGGTTCGAACCCGGCCTGGACCTTGCGGTTGCCGGTGGCGGTCAGGGTTGCCAGTGTGCGGCCGTGGAAGCTGCCTTCCATTACGATAATGGTGGGCTGATCGATATCTTTCGCATGGCCATAGAGCCTCGCCAGTTTAATGGCGGCTTCGTTGGCCTCTGCACCGGAGTTGCAGAAAAACGCCCGCTCCATACCGGCCAGGGCGGTGAGCCGCGTTGCCAGTTTTTCCTGGTTGGCGATGTGATACCAGTTGGATGTATGGATCAGGGTACCTGCCTGCGCACAAACGGCTTTGGCAACGGACGGGTGCGCGTGGCCCAGCCCACATACGGCCACACCGCTCAGGGCATCCAGGTATTTTTTACCCTGGGTATCCCACAGCCACGCGCCTTCCCCTTTCACGAAGGTGACAGGCAGAGGTGCATAGTTTTGCATCAAGTGATCGGTCATGAAATCCGTATATCCCGGTCAAAATAAAAAGGCAGTCGCACATAGCAGACGACCGCCACGAAAAACCGGCTATTTTAGACCCTGAATATGACAGGAGCAATAAAAACCGGCCAAATAGCAGGATAACCGGTTGGCGGTTTGCGGATCCGGCGGTGTCCGCGCCAGAAAGCGGGATTGACTGCGGTGATGCGAATGCGTATCGCTGAACTTGCCGCCAGCGGGCATTCTTTCGGGCGTGTTCACAAATCTTTGATATTAAAAGAAAATAAAAAAAGGCGGGGGAAGATCCCCGCCTTTTTCAATGCTGTTTATCCCAGGTTGGAGGCAGCAAAGTCCCAGTTGACCAGATTCCAGAAGTTTTCCACGTATTTGGGACGGGCGTTGCGGTAGTCGATGTAGTAAGCGTGTTCCCACACGTCACATGTCAGCAACGGTGTCTTGCCGTCGGTCATCGGGTTGCCGGCATTGCTGGTGTTGACGATTTCCAGATCACCGTCCTTGTTTTTCACCAGCCAGGTCCAGCCTGAACCAAAATTGGTGACTGCCGAGGTGGTGAATTTTTCCTTGAATTCGGCGAAGGAACCAAACGCCTTGTTGATGGCATCGGCCAGTGCGCCGCCGGGCTCACCGCCACCATTGGGACTCAGGCAGTTCCAGTAAAAGGTGTGGTTCCAGACCTGGGCGGCGTTGTTGAACAGGCCACCGGATGCTTTCTGGATGATTTCTTCCAGCGAGGCGTTTTCGAATTCGGTACCCTTGATCAAATTGTTCAGGTTGGTGACGTATGTCTGATGATGTTTACCATAGTGGTATTCGAGGGTTTCGGCAGAAATATGCGGTTCCAGCGCGTTTTTTGCGTAAGGCAGTTCAGGCAGTTGATGTGCCATGGTTTGCGTTCTCCTTGGTGTTTGTTTTCAGTCGATTGATAACAGCAGGTAAAGATGAAGCCGAACCGTAAAATAATAACGCTTTTGCAATCATTTGACCTTACCTGCAAGCAGGGCGAGGCCGGCTCATCCCGTTCCTGATTTAAACTAAGTTTAAAAGTTGAGCGAGATAGTATAAAAACCAACTATTTTAGTCAAATGTTATTTGCTTCAGGGAGTGTCCCGCAGTTTCAGCAGCCTTTGTTACAAGTCATTGATTAAACAGGACTATATAAAAAATAACGGTTCAGACAGATGCTGCCCAGGGGAGAAAAGCAGGGAAACGCATTGCTGTTCAAACGGAATACGGGAGAAATATCTGTCTGTCGAAGTGGATGGTTTCAGGTAAACTTGCGCCCATGAATGCGATTGAACTGGCGATTTTTGCCAGCCGTCTGAATGCGGTGTGTGGAGAAATGGGCGCGGTACTCCAGCGCACCGCCTTTTCACCCAATATCCGGGATCGGCTTGATTTTTCCTGTGCGGTGTTCGATGCAAAGGGCGAGTTGTGTGCGCAGGCGGCGCATATTCCTGTGCATCTTGGCAGCATGGCTTATGCAATGCGGGATATCGTATCGGGGAATGACTGGCAGGCGGGCGACATGGTGATTGTGAATGATCCCTATCTGGGGGGCACCCATTTGCCCGATGTCACCCTGATCGCCCCCCTGTTTGCCGATGGGAAATTGTTGGCATTTGTTGCGAACCGCGCTCATCATGCCGATATCGGAGCAGAAACGCCCGGTTCCATGCCGTTATCCGGCAGTCTGGAGGAAGAGGGGCTGGTGATCCCGCCCAGCCGTCTCTTGGTCCGGGGGGAAATTGATGAGACGCTGATGGGCCGGATCACGGCTGCCATTCGCAGTGGTCATACCGGGCGTGGTGATTTTGCCGCCCAAATCAGCGCAAACAGCAATGGCATAAAACGCCTGCAGGCGCTGGTGCAGGAAACCGGTGTTCGCGCTTTTCTTTCCGGTCTGGCCGAGTTGAATGACTATGCCGAGCGTCTCGCCCACGCCACGCTGGACGCCATTCCGGACGGGGATTACTGTTTTACCGATCTCATGGATGATGACGGTCAGGGGGAAACGGATCTGCGCATCGAGGTTTGCGTGCGGGTGCGTCAGCACAGGGTTACGGTGGATTTCAGCGGTTCCGCCCCACAGGTGGCGGGTAACATCAACTGCCCCCTTTCAGTGGTGGCGGCAGCCGTGTTCTATGTGTTCCGCTGCCTGATGCCCGCTCATACCCCTGCCTGTGCCGGCAGCTTCAGGCCCATTACGATTTTCGCTCCCGAGGGCTGTTTTCTCAACGCCCGGCGTCCGGCAGCCGTGGCTGCCGGTAATGTTGAGACCAGCAGCCGTGTGGTGGATGCAGTGATGGGGGCGCTATCGCAAGCGTTGCCGCAACGCATACCGGCTGCCAGTCATGGCAGCATGAACAACCTGGCAATGGGTGCGCAGACACGGCAGGGCGGTTGGGACTATTACGAAACCATGGGCGGCGGAATGGGGGCGGGCCCCCTGTATGACGGACAGTCGGCGGTTCAGACCCATATGACCAATACCCGCAATACACCGGTAGAAGTGTTGGAGAGTCAGTACCCACTTCGGCTCAAGCGCTATAGTCTCCGCGATCATTCGGGTGGGCTGGGTCAACATTGCGGGGGTGACGGCCTGGTGCGCGAATTCCAGTTTCTTCAGCCCGCCACGGTTACCCTCCTCACCGAGCGCCGCCGCCACGCCCCCTGGGGACTGAACGGAGGGGAAGCTGGAAAACCCGGAAGAAATATCCTCAATGGCGCTGACCTGCCTCCCAAGGTGAGCCTGAAGGTGGAAGCGGGCGATATCCTGACGATAGAAACACCGGGCGGCGGCGGCTGGGGGCAGCCGCATTGATCAGACGAGGTCAATCGCAACGGGATATGTTCGCTTTTTTGTCAGGGGTAGAGAATGTCGATGAATAAACTTGTTATGAATAATCCTCGCCCTCCACGACCCGCCGCGCGAGACTGAACCCATGTGCGGAATCTGTGGAGAATTGCGCCTCGACGGGGCGCAGGCAAACCAGGAGGTGATTGCGCGCATGCTGCCGAAACTGGCACGGCGTGGACCGGATTTCGAAGGCGGTTGGCAGGCCGGATCCCTGGCGTTGGGACATCGGCGTCTTGCCATCATTGATTTGTCCGAACGGGCCAATCAGCCGATGCCGGATGATGCGCTGGGACTGGTGCTGGTGTTCAATGGCGCCATTTATAACTATCGGGAGCTGCGCGCCGATTTGCAAAAAGAAGGCTACCGTTTTTTCACCGACGGTGATTCGGAAGTCATCCTCAAGGCCTACCACAAATGGGGGGAGCGTTGTCCTGAATATTTGCATGGCATGTTTGCCTTCGCCATCTGGGACAGGAAAAGACAGCGATTGTTTCTGGCGCGTGATCGCCTTGGCATCAAACCGCTCTATTTCTCCCACAACGCGGACACTTTCCGTTTTGCCTCCAATCCCCAGGCATTACTGGCGGCGGGTGGCGTGGACACTTCCATCGATGCGGTCGCGCTGCATCACCAGCTGACCCTGCATGCGGTGGTGCCTGCGCCCCGCACCATACTCAACGGTGTGCGCAAACTGGAACCGGGCAGCAGTATGACACTGCATCCGGACGGGCGGGTGGATAAGCGCCGTTACTGGCAGCTGTCAGCCAGACGTCCGGCTACTCCCCTGACGGAAGCGGAGTGGACCCGGGCCATTCATGACGCACTGCAGCAGGCCGTACGCAAGCGTCTCGACGTGGCGGATGTTCCCGTGGGGGTACTGCTCTCGGGCGGGCTGGATTCCAGCTTACTGGTGGCCCTGCTGGCAGAGGCGGGGGCGAAGGATTTGCGAACCTTTTCCATCGGTTTTGAGGATCAGCCTGAGGAGAAAGGCAGCGAGTTTGAATATTCGGACCAGGTCGTGGCCCGGTACCGTACCCGCCACAAAAAATACCTGATCCCCAACAGCGAGGTGTTACCGCGATTGCCCGAGGCGGTGCAGTTCATGGCCGAACCGATGGTGGGCCAGGATGCCGTGGCCTTCTATCTGCTGGCCGAACGTGTCTCCCGCGAGGTGAAAGTGGTGCAGAGCGGCCAGGGGGCGGACGAGGTTTTTGCCGGTTATTTCTGGTTCTCCATGATGGAGAAGGATATCAATGGCAGCGAACTCGATCGTTTTGCCCGTTATTATTTTGACCGTTCCCACGAGGAGTTTCTCGAGAGCGTCACGCCGGCCTACCGGGGTGAAGATTACACCAGTCAGACGGTGGCCGCGTTGTTGGCCGAACCAGGGGCGGACACCTTTATCGATCGGGTGCTGCGCATGGATGTGACCACGCTCATCGTGGATGATCCGGTCAAACGGGTAGACAATATGACCATGGCCTGGGGATTGGAGGCGCGGGTGCCCTTCCTCGATCATCATCTGGTGGAGCTGGCCGCCCAGATGCCGCCGGAACTGAAACTGGGTTCCGGCGGCAAGCATGTATTGAAGCAGATTGCCCGGGGTCTGGTGCCCGATGCCGTGATTGATCGGCCCAAAGGGTATTTTCCCATGCCGGCGTTAAAATATGTGCGCGGTGAGTTTCTCGATTTTATGCGCGATATCGTCAATTCCCGGGCTTGCCGCAACCGCGGCATATTTGCGCGGCCCTATGTGGACAAACTGCTGGCAGCACCGGATCAGCACTTTACCAAGCTGCAGGGCAGCAAACTCTGGCATATGGCCTTGCTGGAATTGTGGTTACAAACTCACGTGGATGGCCTTGAAAGTTAACCCCCGAATGCCCAAATTTCGTTTAGAATAACGCCTTCCGCCTAATAACAGAGTAATTAACTATAGTATTAACAGGCGTAATTTATTAGAATTTTCTGATATGCTCGTTGCAGACTGCTGACGGGTAGTGACCAAATCGAGGTATGAACTTATGGACGTAATGGAACGTATAGATCAGGCGGTGAAAAACAACGCCGTGGTGCTTTTTATGAAAGGCACGCCACAAATGCCCCAGTGCGGTTTCTCCAGCCGTGCGGCGCAGGCGCTGATGGCCTGTGGCAAAGAGTTTGCGCATGTAAATGTCCTGATGGATCCGGAAATTTTTGAAAACCTGCCACGCTATGCAGACTGGCCGACTTTTCCTCAGCTCTATATCAATGGTGAATTGATCGGTGGTTGCGACATCACCCTGGAACTGTACCAGAAGGGTGAATTGCAAAAAATGGTGGCCGAGGCAGTTGATGGACAAACCGCCGAAGGTTAATACGTAAGCCACTCTGAGAAAACCCGGGTCAGACCCGGGTTTTTTTATTGCAGTTGGCAGTATGCAGAGAGTGGTATTCGGAACACTTATTTAAGTTTGGTTTCAGTTTGTCCCGCTATATTCATAACAAGAGTTGGGCAGATAAGGAGCGTGTTCCATGTCAGTGCAGGAAATCAAAGTCTGGGATCTGTTCGTACGGTTGTTTCACTGGAGCCTGGTGGTGGCCTTTAGCATTGCCTATCTCACCGAAGACGACGTTCTCGATTTGCACGTGATCGCCGGCTATGCGGTATTGGGTTTGCTCCTGTTACGCCTCATCTGGGGCGTGATTGGTCCGAGATATGCGCGCTTCAGTGATTTTGTCTACCGGCCGACAGTGGTAAAAGCTTTTATAAAGGATACACTGCAGTTAAAGGCCCGGCGTTATTTGGGGCATAACCCGGCGGGTGGCGCTTTCATCGTGTTAATGCTGCTCACCCTGTTGTTGACGAGTTTCACCGGATTGGTGATTTATGGTATCGAGGAAGGCAAGGGCCCTTTGGCGATGCTGGCGGGCTCATCCAGATTACTGGAAGATATTGCCGAGGAGGCGCACGAATTTTTTGCCAATTTCATGTTATTGCTGGTTGGCATTCATCTGTTCGGGGTGATTGCCGAAAGCCTGATCCATAAGGAAAACCTGATAAAGGCGATGTTTACCGGAAAAAAACCGCTTGATACACCCTGATGCTCCGTGGCTTGGGTGAAGTGATATGCAGAATACGTTTTTGGAGGAAGCAGCAAGATGATAAAAAACAAATTCATCATGACGGTTTCATTCTTCTGCTTCACCATGTCTATGGCCAACAGTTCTGCATTTGCCGCCGAGCGTGAAAGTGAACATGAAGTGGTGCGCGGTCTGCTGCAACAGGGTGATATTCTGCCACTCGAGGCGATCCTGCAACACGCCAGGCGCTATCGTGAAGGTCGCATCCTTGAGACCGAGCTGGAGAGATCGAACAAGCGTTACGTTTACGAAATCGAGATTCTGGACAAACATGGAGTGGTTTGGGAAATGCGCTTTGATGCCAAAAGTGGTGAACTGATAAAAACGGAACAGGAGGATTAGCTTGCGCCTGTTACTCGCGGAGGATGACGTTGATCTCAGCCAACGCCTGAAACGCTATCTCGCAAAACAGGGGTTTGCTGTCGATACCTACGACAACGGTATCGACGTGGAGTTTTACGGCCGCGAAGTCGCCTACGATGTCATTATTCTCGATCTCGGCCTGCCACAACGCTCGGGTCTGGAGGTATTGGCCAATTGGCGTGCAGCGGGGGTTAAAACACCCGTATTGATCCTCACCGCGCGCAATACCTGGTCACAAAAAGTGGAAGGATTGCAGGCGGGTGCCGATGATTATCTGGGCAAACCGTTTCATCAGGAAGAACTGCTGGCACGTATCCAGGCGTTGATCCGCCGTGCGACACAAACTGTGGCAGAACGTCTGGAAGTGAATGGTTGGGTGCTGGATGAAGAAACCCAATCAATCAGTAATGCAACACAGCGTTGGGACCTTACGGGTATCGAATACCGCCTGTTACGCTATTTCATGTTGCATCCCGGGGTAATATTGTCCAAGACGCGCCTCACGGAACACGTGTATGAACAGGATGCGGACAAGGACAGTAATGTGATTGAGGTCTACGTCAATCGCTTGCGTCAGAAGCTGGGAAGCGATGCCATCACTACCAGGCGGGGGCAGGGTTATGTCTTTGGGGAACTAAAGTGACCTCGTTGAAATTCCGTCTCGGTCTGGGATTGATACTGAGCATGCTGGTAATGTTTGCCTTGCTGTGGTTCGGCCTGGGGAGTAGCGTACGCCAGCTGATGGAACAACAACTGGTTACGCGTCTGCAGCATGATGCGGAGAACCTTCTCGGCGGTGTCCGTTTTGATCGGCAGGGAAACTTCAAACTGCTTGAGCAACGTATCCAGGGAATATACCAGCAACCATTTTCCGGCCACTATTTCATCGTGGAAATGGCGGGGATACAACTTCACTCGCGCTCCCTCTGGGATGAGAGCCTGCCGCTGCTGCAGGTTGCCGCGGGAAAGTCGGCTCAGCAGCGGATCAGTGGTCCGCAACAGCAACCATTGTTGTTATGGGTAAAGGGTTACCGCAAAGGTGGCAAATTGATCCGCATTGCCGTGGCGGAAGACATGACTGCGCTGGAAAATGCGATTCATGATTTTCAAAACCGGCTGTTGCTGTGGTTGCTTGCCGTCATCCTGCTCCTGTTGTTGATTCAGCGTTACATCGTGAGGCGAAGTCTGCGAAGTGTGATCGCCGCTGCCGATGAAGTCAATCGTCTGGAACATGCGGAAATCACCGTGCTGGATGAGTCCGTGCCGGAGGAAGTGCGTCCTCTGGTTCTGGCGATCAATAAATTACTGCAGCGGCAGCAACAACGCTTGCAGCGTTCGCGTGAGGCTTTGGGTAACCTGGCGCATGCGATCAAAACACCTTTGACCTTGTTACAGCAACTGGCGGAGGAAAAGCTGGCCGATGCCGATGATGAAAGCAGGCGGCAGTTGTCACGTTACAGCCGGCAAATCAACCAGATGGTCGATCAATCCCTGCGCCGCGCCAGACTGGCCGGGGACAGCCTGGGGGCAGGGCGGTTCGATCTCAGGCGAGATCTGCCTGCCTTGCTGGATACCCTGACGCGTTTATACCAGGACAAGGCCGTCACCCTGCAGCAGCAGGTGGATCAAACAGTGCAGTTGCCGTTCGAACAACAGGATGGCATGGAACTGCTCGGCAATTTACTGGATAACGCCTGGAAATGGGCCAACAGCACGGTTGCTTTCTCCGTTCGCGCTGACGCGGAAGGGATCAGTATAAGCGTGGAGGATGACGGACCGGGGGTGGATGAGGCGATGTTGTCTGAAATTGTCAAACGCGGTGTCAGGCGGGATGAGGAAATCCCCGGGCATGGTATCGGTCTGTCGGTGATTAAAAGTCTGGTGGAAGAACTGGATGGTGAAATCGAATTTGGCCGTGCAGCTACCCTGGGGGGATTCAAAGTGGAAATCAAATTCAGGAAAGGATGAGCTTCCTTGAAATAGAATCAGAGTGCCCCTGCGGGAAAGACGATGACAGTAGCGTGTCCCTTCCTGGCGTCAGCCTTGTGACACGTTATCAGGGGATTCCATCTGGGCTTGCAGCAAATCCCAGGTATTCACCACCCGGCAAAACAGTTCGGCGGTGCGTTCCGCATCATAGACGGCCGAGTGTGCGTGTTTGGCATTCCAGTTGATACCGGCTGCCTCGGCGGCGCGGGCCAGGACCGTCTGCCCGTATGCCAGCCCTCCGAGGGTGGCGGTATCGAATGTACTGAACTGATGAAATGGCATTTTTTTCAAACCGCAGCGTTTTACCGCCGCCTTGATGAAGCCGAGATCAAAAAAAGGATTATGGCCAACCAGAATGGCACGGCTGCATTTGGTCTCCGCCAGCAGTTCATTGATCGGTTCAAAGATGTGCCGCAGTGCCTCCTCTTCCGGTTTGGCAAGTCGGAACGGATGGAAAGGATCAATCCCGGTAAAATCCAGGGCCTTGGGATCCAGTACCGAATTGGGGAAGGGCTCCACATGACAGGAAATGGTCTTGCCGGTTTCCAGCAGGCCGGAATTACCGACCATCACTGGCACAGCGGCGATTTCAAGCAGCGCATTGATGTCCGGATTAAAGCCGGCAGTTTCCACATCCACCACAATGGGCAGGAAACCGCGGAAGCGGGTGGCGATGCCGCGTGATGCGTTTGAGTCTGTCATGACGACAGCATACCGGATGTTTCCAAAAAATGCGATGTAATCACCAGCATGCTTTGCTGGTATATCCGGGAAAGTCGCTTAATATTAAACGTATATTCGACAGATGGCGGGGATGTATGGGCAGACTGATAATATGTGGCATGAGTATGAGGCGAACGTTCACCAACCGATTTGCCGCTTCAGCCTGCGGTTTGTTGTTATTGCTATTTGCTATCTCGGTCGCCGCGGCGCAAAAAGGGATATTATGGCGAATCGACGGCGGGGCAGCTCGCCCGAGCTATCTGCTGGGGACGATTCACAGTGATGACGAGCGGGTCACCCGTTTGCCCACACCCGTAGCAAAGGTATTCAGGCAGGCCGACAGTTTTACTGCCGAGATCAAAATGGATATGCCGAATATCATGCAATCCACCCGCATGATGTTTTTTACGGATGAGACGCGCCTGGACGCATTGATCGATCCCCGCTCGTATCGGCAGCTCGTGAGTTTGCTGGCCGACTATGGCATGCCGGAATTTGCGGTACAAAAAATGAAACCCTGGGCCGCCGCTGCCACTTTGAGTCTGCCCAAACCCAAAACAGGGGTCTTTCTGGATATGATGCTTTATAACCAGGCCGTCGCTGACGGTAAAGCCGTTTACGGGCTGGAGACGGTGGCGGAGCAGGTCGGTTCGATGGAGGCCATACCCCAGGAGGTACAGATCGCCATGTTGAAGGATGCAATCAGGCAGCATCCACAGATCAACAAAATTGTTGATCAGCTAATCAAGGCCTATCTCGCCAGAGATCTGAAGAAGCTGGAAAGCATCAGTCAGGAAACCATGCAACAAGGTGATCATCGTGTAGTGGCTGCCTTTAACGAGGAGTTGCTGGTAAAGCGTAACCGGCGCATGCTGAAGCGCATGTTGCCCCGTATTGAAGAAGGGAATGCGTTTATCGCCGTGGGTGCCATGCATTTGCCCGGTGAGACGGGATTGCTGCAGCTTCTGCGCCAGCAGGGTTACCGGGTAACAGCCGTATACTGAACGCCTATTTGGCGGATCCTTCTTAAAGTTATTTCCGGTGATGAAATGGTTGGGGGTGTGGAAGACGTTTTTAAAGTACGCTGTCTGGTGACGCTGAGTCAGCATCTCCCCTCCGACAAGGGATTAATCAAACATCAGCCGTCTCAGGTTTCCGTTGCCGTTTTCCAGCTAACCGTTTCCCCTGCACGCAAGGGTACCAGCACATCGTCACCAAAGGGCATGGTTGCAGGCACTGTCCATGTTTGTTTGCTCAATGTGATTGTCCCGCTGTTTCGTGGCAGACCATAGTAAGCGGGACCGTGGATACTGCTGAAACCTTCCAGTTTTTCAAGGGCATTGGCGTGATCGAAAATTTCTGCGTAGAGTTCAAGTGCGGCATGGGCGCTGTACATGCCGGCACAGCCACAGGCGGACTCCTTTGCATGGCGCGGATGGGGGGCGCTGTCGGTGCCGAGGAAGAACTTGGCACTGCCGCTGGTGGCGGCTTCTATTAAAGCCAGTCGGTGGTTTTCCCGCTTTAATATGGGTAAACAGTAATGATGAGGAATAATGCCGCCCTTGAACATGGCGTTGCGGTTCATCAACAGATGATGGGCGGTAATCGTGGCGGCGATGTTGTCTTCTGTCGCCTTGATGAATTCGACAGCCTGCCGGGTGGTAATGTGTTCCAGCACCACGCGCAGTCGGGGGAACCGTTGCAGCAAGGGGATCAAAACGGTTTCAATGAAGACGGCTTCCCGATCGAATATATCGACATCTTCATCGGTCACTTCTCCGTGAACAAGCAGTGGCAGTCCCAGTTCCTCCATCGCCTCCAACGCATCATAGGTTTGTGCGATGTCCGTGACTCCGGCGTCTGAATTCGTGGTGGCGCCCGCGGGATAATATTTCACCGCATGGATGTATGGATTGTCGACAGCCTCGCGGATAACATCGGGACTGGTGTTATCGGTAAGATAAAGCGTCATCAACGGTTCAAAAGACACCCCTTGCGGAACCGCAGCCAGGATGCGCTTACGATAGTCCAGTGCCTGTGCCACCGAAGTGATGGGCGGTTTGAGGTTGGGCATAATGATGGCACGGGCGAAACAGCGCGCTGAATCCGGCACGATGTTTTTCAGTACCGCGCCGTCGCGCAAATGCAGATGCCAGTCATCAGGCCGGATAATCGTGATTTTGTTCATCTGGGGCGGTTCCTGGTGTTTCCCGTCGCATGCATTATGGGGCAGCCTGTGCTGATTTAGCCGCGTTTCACCTTATTATTGAACTTCTTGACCGTCGGCACAATAAAAAAGGAATCGTCGAAGTATCCTTGCGGCTATTCATTCCTTGTTGGGAAAGACTTCCCTTGCTGCCCAGCGGGCAAATTCGCTGCGTGTGCAGCTGTTGGTGCTGCGCAACCCCTGGCCTTCCACGACCTGGTAAATCACCATGTCCTTGTCTGCATCCGAATGTCTGGCCTCATCGATGATTTGTCTGACGGACCATTCACTTCCATGGCGGCCATTGGTGTAGTAATGGCCCAGGCGGATTTGTTCGGCGCTGAGGCGCTGATTTTCTGCGTGTTGAAGACTGAGGGTAAACAGTCTTTGCAAATCCGTCGTGGTGAGATCGACCATCAGATCCATATCTGTCAAAGCCTGTTCAATGTGTTGCTTTTCAAGCAGCATCGACGGTTTGGGCTGGCCGGCTGCCGGTGTGTCGGTAAAGCGCATCAGGCTGACAGGATAACGCCGCCAGGGAAAAATGCTGTTGAAAAACACAGCGGTGAGAAAGATCACAATGCTGTTGAGCAGGATGGGAGTCAATACATATTCATAGCCGAGTGCATGGATGGCCGGCCCACCGATTACCGCAGCGAGTGCAGTGGCGCCCCCCGGTGGATGGATACAGCCCAGCAGATGCATCGCGCCGATGGCCAGACCCACCGCGAGGCCGGCAGCGAGAAAGGTATCGGGCACCAGTTGGTAACAGGTGACACCCACAACCGCGGAGATCAGGTGACCACCGAATAATGCCCAGGGTTGGGAGAGGCGGCCGTGCGGCACGGCAAACAGCAGTACCGCCGATGCCCCCATGGAGGGCACAATCAGTGCGGCGCCGGAAGCTCCGGTGAACTGGTAACTGATGAAGGCGATGAGGAAAATCCCGGTAAAGCCTCCCAGGGTGGAAACCAGTTTTTCGGCGGTGCTGACGGTATCGGGTTCAATTGCGAAGAAGCGTTGGATGCGTTGGTACCAGGGCATGGGTTTTTATTCTCTGAGTGTTTTAATCTGGTATTTTACGATAAATTTCGTCCCAGGTTAAGTGCCGGGTGGTGATCAACAGATACAATCCGCAGTGCATGAACTGAAAAGCAAATGGATCCTGAACCATCAAACCAGAGCGATAACCATGTTCGCATGGGATCTCTTTTCCGTGTGCCGGTCAGGGCACCTATGGAGAGGTTCAACCGCTGAGCGGACTTGTTCAGCGTGACGGAAAACTTTTTTCACACAGTCAAAGAACGGCACCGAATCATCGTTAATATGGGTAATGTTTGTTTGGTGTCTATGAGCAGACATGTGCCACCCAAGCCTTCATCCTGCATGGCGTGCCTTGATATTTGTAAAAACATTGGTGGAGATTCTGCCGGTAAATTCAGCCGGGGCATGCCCCGCGGCTGACGGTCATGTAAAAACCCCCTGGCCCTGATGCTCCTTTACCGTAAGGGTACTGGTAGTCGGAACGCCAGTTTAGTGTGCTGAAGTCAAGTGCTCCTGGTTCGCAACCCACCTCACAGGCAATCGTTGCTGGAAAGACACCGTTCCGCCCAGTATATCGATGAGTTCAAAAAAATCAGGCCTCTCACGATAAATATTCTCCAGCAAATCATCCACGCGGGCGATCATGGGTTGCCGTTTGCCGTGGTATTGCATAAGGGGGCCGATTTTCGTGAATCTTATTCCCAGCCGTGTCAGCAGCCGGTTCAACGACGGCTCCATCGCGGCATACCAGTAGGAGATTTTGTGTTTCTGGCTGACCGAGAAAAGCATCGCAATCAGGCCGAGAGAGATGTGAGGGATGAGTTCCTTTGCCGCCTGCGCGTTGTCGTCTTCCTCATCGCCACATGAGCGTGCCTGGCTTGCTGTTACGCAAGAGATGTTTTTCAGGGACTGTTTGGAAATAGCGAATCTTGATACTTCAGCGATATTGTGGCGGGAAAAATCAAATCGCCGTAACCTGGATTGGTCGAATACATGCCCGAATTGGCGTTCGATAGGGAAGTGGCGCTCCAGCTTCCGGTGGTTGGGCAGCACCAGGCGCACCACACCTAGTGGCTGGGCGGTCTGCTTGTGCCGGATGATGGAATGCACGGATTCATCGTCAAACTCGTCCGTTTCCAGCTTGTCCGAGAATCTGTCTGGATCCTCATAGCCACGTTCCTCGCAGTAGACTGCATATCGAAGCCGGTGCGCATCAAGCTTTTGTTTCGGATCGACTGCGTTTTCAGCGCTCAAGTGAGAACAAAAAAAATGTGCAAGACTTGCCATAGTGCCTCCTTTCCTGGAATTTCCATGAAGCAATTCTTATACTCCATGTAATTGTTTGTTTTTCCGTATTGCGGATATCCTTTCGGTAGCGAAAAGATTTGCCAGGTTCGTGAAATACTAAGGTTATTATTAACAGAAAAACGAGACATATTACACAGCGCCACGCATTTCAATCGTTAACTTTGCCGCCAGAAGCCGTCATCGAATACCTGAAATCCGGGTGTGATTGGTATGTCAGACAATCAATGGCGCCGATCGCTGTGGTGATGTCTGAACGAACAGTATGATTACCTAAACGGTCAAGGGCCCTGCTTCAGGAATGAATCAATTTTGTCGCTGCTCCGTTACACGGTAATGAAACGGGGCCACCGTGACTGAGATGTCGACCACCAGATAAGAGACGATGACGAACTGTTTTGATTATCACACCGCCTTCTCGCGGAATATTGGCTGGGTAACGGCAGCGGAGCAGGCGCTGCTGAGAACGAGAACCATCGCCATTGCCGGTATGGGTGGAGTGGGTGGCAGCCACCTGTTGACACTCACACGTCTGGGGATCGGTTCCTTTCATCTTGCCGATCTGGATACCTTCGAGCTGGCAAATTTCAATCGACAGGCCGGAGCCAGTCTCAAGACCCTGGATGCGCAAAAGGTCGAGACCCTGGCGAACATGGCGCTGGATATCAACCCGGAGCTCGATATCCAACTGTTCCCCGCGGGGCTGGATGCGTCAAATACCGCAGAGTTTCTCAAAGGAGCGGATCTCTATGTCGATGGTCTCGACTTCTTTGCCGTCGAGGCCAGGCGCAGGGTTTTTGCCGGTTGTGCCCAAATGGAGATCCCAGCGATTACCGCCGCTCCCCTCGGCATGGGGGCAGCGCTGCTGAATTTCCTGCCAGGCAGGATGACCTTCGAAGAATATTTTCAGCTGGAGGGGCACCCCGAGAATGAACAACTGCTCCGCTTCTTTGTGGGGCTGGCACCGGCGGGGTTACAGCAGGGATATCTGGTGGAACCCGCCAGCATCGATCTCGCCGGCCACAAAGGTCCCTCGACTTCCATGGGTTGCGAGCTCTGTGCAGGGGTGGCGGCGAGCCAGGCCTTGAAGATACTGTTGGGCCGGGGCAAGGTGCTGGCCGCCCCCCACGGACTGCAGTTCGATGCCTTCAGTAACAGGATGGCGCACACCTGGCGTCCTGGTGGTAACCGTCATCCGCTGCAGCGGTTGGCGCTGAAAATCGGACGTCGTAAGATACTGAACCGGCCAGCAGCGCCGCAGAAAGCGCCAGAGCCGTCGGTTGACCCCGGAAGTGTGACAGAAAAGATCCTCGACCACGCCCGCTGGGCACCCAGTGGCGACAATACCCAGCCATGGCGATTCGAGATCCTTGGCGAGGATCGTTTTTTGATCCACGGAGCGGATACCCGCGACTGGTGTGTCTATGATCTTGATGGACGGGCTAGCCAGATCGCCATCGGGGCATTGCTGGAGAATATCGATATCGCCGCAAGCGGCGAGGGCATGGATGCGGTATTCCATCTTCGTGAGGACACGCCGGAGACCGCCCCGGTCATTGAAGTGGTATTGGCGGGAAAGAACGGCAACGCATCCACCGAAGCCGATCCCCTCCTGCCTTACATCACGCTCAGGGTGACCCAACGCCGTCCTTTTGCAAGCAGACCGCTTCGCAAGGCGGATCAGGAATCACTCGATACGGCCGTTGGTCCGGGTTACCATGTGGTCTGGATTGAGCGTAAGGAAGCAAAGAGGAAAATGGCGCGCCTGCAGTTCAGGAACGCCCGCATCCGCCATACCATTCCCG
The DNA here is from genome assembly GCA_027032075.1 of Chromatiales bacterium. GTDB lineage: Bacteria > Pseudomonadota > Gammaproteobacteria > UBA6429 > Thiohalophilaceae > JAJRYG01. The sequence continues at coordinate 103,090 of JALVOC010000111.1, forward strand.
AGGCATACGAAGTCCACCGGCGTATCATCCAATGGGATTCCCGATTCAGCAGGGACCGGATCCCGGACCAGGCGATCGGCCTTGATTCCGTCAACATCAAATCGATGCGTTGGGCGATGCAAAGCTGGAAACGGATTGCATTTCTCAACCGCTACTTCGCCGGAACCCTGATGCCCCGGGTTTTGCTCGATCTGATACCCGCACTCAAGTGTGCCGCCCATTTCGTTATCGTGGCAGACAAAGAACCCTCCTCGCAGCAGGATTTCATAGCAGGTGGAAGGGCGATGCAGCGCTTCTGGCTTACAGCGACCCGCCTCGGGTTGCAGCTTCAGCCTGAAATGACGCCCCTGATATTTTCACGCTATGTGAAAGAAGGGCGACACTTCAGCAAAGATGCCCATGCAAACAGGGCCGCCACACGATTGCGAGACGATCTGGAATCGCTGCTAGGACGTGAAAACCTGAACGCGGCCATCTTCATGGGAAGGGTTGGCTATGGAACCTATCCCTATTCCCGCTCTGTCAGACTACCGCTGTCAGAATTATGGTTCGAAAAAACGACCCCCGTGCCTGAATAAATCGTATACATAAATCATTAATCATGGTCGCTCTTTTGTGGGGTTATCCCAGGTTTATCATCCTACGCGGACTGGCCGACCTGGCCGGGGTGCGTCTCACACAGGTTCAGCGATACGAGGCAGGTACAGCCCAGCCGATGCTGAACTGGGTTCGCATATTTCCGGCCACTTCCGGAATTTATTATATATTACAATTGGTTAGGGTTTGAAATGTTGGGATATACGAACAGAAAGTTAGGAAGATATACGAACAAGAGTCGTATTTTTCCAAAGGCAGTTAATGAGAAGTCGATTAAGTATTTGAATTTATTGACAGGTTTAGGGATAGTTGAAAAAATGTTTGATATATACGCCAAAGAGATATACAGCCTTCGGCCGTAGAATAAACTGTTAGCAGCAAAATGAAACACGCATCAGACTCAACCGAGCAACAATCCGCTGAAAGCTTCATTATCGAAGCTTTGTCGAAAAATATTGGAATTGAATTGAAGCCAAGCAAAATAAGCCTGCCATCTGGTATAACTGTTCAAATAGATGGGTTAAATAGAAAAGAGAAAGTGTTATGTGAAGTATATGCAAGAATAGGAAAGCTCAAAGGTTCACAACCAGATAAAGTAGCCTCTGACTTTCTGAAGATGCTCTTGGTTGAGCAAACACTAGGTGGTAGTTGGGCTAAGTATTTTTGCTTTGCTAGCAATGAGGCCGCTTCGTTACTAAAAGGTAAGTCATGGTTAGCAAATTCTGCTGCTCGGTTTGGAATAAAAATACATGTATATGAACTTCCCGAGGAAATTGCGTCTTCTGTTATAAGCGCACAAGATCGGCAAATTATGGTAAATAAATAGTATGATCGCTGCTAACAATTCGCTCGTTCGGACGCAAACTCCGCTGCGCTTCGTTTGCGCCGCACAGCTTGGTCGTTGAGGCTGTAGAAAAACCCAGAAATATGCCTTGTATTCAGTTATAATGCATCAAAGCAACAAGGAGATGTGTCGATGCCTAAATTCATCCCCTATGATCCTGGTCAAAGC
>JALVOC010000112.1 GCA_027032075.1 Chromatiales bacterium
GTCATAAGGCTCGACGTAGTTACCGTATTCGCGGTTGACCGAGCGTTCAAAATAGGTGCCGTAACTGAGCATCAGCGAGCTGTTCCAGGGGTAGATGGTTTTGTCCAGCAGCAGGGTGCCGTCCAGCCGATAAAAGCCACGGCCGGTGATGTCGAAGCTGTTTCCTACGTCGTCGTAGGGTGAAATGCCAGTGGGGACAGTCAGTGTCGCGCCAAAATAGGTGGCCGGGATCAGATCCCTGATGTCTTTTACCTTCCACACGCACTGGATGCCGTCGAAGTTTTCGTACCAGATGCTGAGCGTGGTGTCGCCAAGTCCGCTGGTGCTGGATTTGAGTCCGGCGTAGTTGTTTTCGTTCCAGACATAAGGGACGGTGATGCTGCCCTGCCAGCGGGAAGCGAAGCGGTAGGCGTAGCCGAGGTTGAGACGGTATTGATTCAGATCAGAACCGGGTGGATCGGGGGTATGGTCGCCGTCCTGGTTCCAGAAACCGTCGTATTGCTCCATATCCAGAGAGGCATTCGACATTGCTTTGGAGAATTTCGGCAGCAGCAGTGATGAGGCAGAACCGCCGCCGCAACAGGAGGCGGCCCATGCCGCGGAGTGAGAGAAAAAAACGATCCCCCCCGTAAGGAGGATCGCTCGGGCTTGGGAAATTGTATTCAAAAGATTACATCCCCATGCTCATTGAGGAACTGCCGGGTGTGACCTTGAACATAGCATTGTCCGCGGTACCATCCGGGGCGTTGCCATCGTCGGTTTTCTGCTCGCCGTCGACGATCAGCCTGACATACAGCGTGCCCTGGGTGCCGTCGGTGAGTCCGGTGATGCCCGCAGCTGACCAGTGGCCGCTGCCGTTGTCGGTGGCTGCAATCCAGTTGGTCTGATCGGTGGAGACCTCGACGCTCATGCTGCTTACGGTCCATTCCGTTCCCATCTCGTTTTTCAATGTGGTTCCCATGGATACCGCCGGGTAGCTCATCATGTTCTCTTTGGTGGCGATGAACAGATTGAAAGTGTGGTTGCCGGTCATCCCGGAAATACTGTCTTTGAACAGGAAGTATTTGCGCTTCTCCGGCATAGTACCGTCACCCATGTCCATCGCGGACATCTGCATCTGATAACCCTCTGCCATACCGCCACCCTGGTTCATGCTCATGCTGCTCATTCCGGCAATCTTGTCGTTCTGACCCTGCAGCACTGCCTTGGTTGTGTCTCCGCCCATTGCCATCATCACGGAAGGGTAGAAGTGGGCCTCTTCGCCATCCATGCCGCCGATCATTACTTTCGTATCCCAAAAGCCCATGGACATGCCGTTCATCATTTTCGAGGCCATGAG
>JALVOC010000113.1 GCA_027032075.1 Chromatiales bacterium
CCGCGCTGTTTGGCGCCATCGTGCCCTTCATCAAGCTGCCGGAAGTGGAACGCGAAAAGCATGAAGTTATTCCTCCACGTCTGGCCAAACTGATCCTGGAGAAAAAGCCACCCCCTCCGCCGCCCAAGGTGGAGGTTGTTAAACCGAAGCCAAAGCCAAAGCTGAAACCCAAACCGGTGGTAAAACCCACCCCCAGGGTAAAGCCCAAACCAAAGCCGGAACCGGTTGTTATCAAGCGTGCGCCACCCAAGGTAAAGAAACCTGCCACCGATCGGGAGGCCAGGGCGCGTGAAAAAGCCAGGAACACCGGGCTGCTGGCAATGAGTGATGAGTTCTCTGAACTGATGGACAGTCCGGCGGCGAGTGAACTGCTGACTCAGCGGGTGACCAAAAAGAACAGCGCGACAAAGGCTGCCGCTCCCGCTGTCGACACCAGTATCCTGACCGCCAATGCCGGCAAGGGCAGTGGTGGTGTCAAGACCGGAAAACTCAACCGGGAAGTCGGCAGTACCAGTTTGCAACAGCGTCAGCAAAGCAAACTGGCAAAACGCGCCGAACAGGGTGCAGCGAAAAAGAAAACCCGCAAGCGTAGCGCGGGCCGTGGCATGAGTGAAATACAGATGGTATTCGACAAGAACAAGGGTGCCATCTTTGCCATCTATAATCGTGCCTTGCGCCGTGATCCCGACCTGCAGGGTAAGCTGGTATTGAAAATAACCATCGCCCCGTCTGGCAAGGTGACCGCCATCAAAGTGGTCTCCAGCGAACTCAACAACAAATCCCTGGAGACCAAGCTGGTCCGGCGCATCAAGATGTTCAATTTTGGTCGCAAGCGGGTTGACACGGTTACCGTGACCTACCCGATTGATTTTTTCCCGGCTTGATGGCCGGCGGGGCAAGTAAAGTGCCCCTGTCTTTGCCCCGATAACAGATCATCTTCAAGCACATTTTTACTCTTCCATCTCCTCCTCCGGCCATTCCTTGAACGGCCGTCTCACGAAATTTTTGTCTTTATGGCCGGCGGGGCTCGAATTTATCGTCAGTCACCCCCATATTTACGAAAAGAGGTGCGTAACTACTCAGCTTACCCCTGAAATCCGCCATTTCTACGTTAAAAAATGGTCATTTACACGTGTAAACTCACATTTTTCGCCTTGAACTGGCGGATTTCAGGGGCAATCTGAGCAGTTACAGGCGAGAATTACTACTCGCTGAGTAGTTACAGAGGTGCAAACCTGTCTGTTGAGTTTTGAACAGGAGTTCTGCTGTTATGGATCTACCTATCCCCGATCGCCGTGCTGCCGGCCAGATGCTGGCCGATGCTCTGCAAAAC
>JALVOC010000114.1 GCA_027032075.1 Chromatiales bacterium
AGCAATGGCAGACCCTCAAAAACCAGTATGAAAAGCTCGCTCACATCCAGGAGGCATGGGCCACCCTCAAAAATCCTGTTGCCGTACTTGATGTGATTTCGAAGGTGGCGATTGTTTTTGGCGTCGTTGTGGGGGGGGGGGCAACATTCTTCTCTTATCTGGCCAGCGGCTTGGACGACATGACCATCAAGACATTTGAAATAACGGTCTTACCCTTTTTGGCAGTTTTCTACCTGTCCAAAACCGCCATCAAACGCGGTTGGGTCAAGGACAAGAACAACGTGATCCTCAACCGCTGCACCGGAATGGTGGAGTTCACCTGGAACAAGAAGCGCAAGGAACTGCCCTTCGACGAGTTCGACCCCTACATTTCCACGGGCGTCGGCCCCAACGGCGTCGCCCATTACTACCTGCGGCTCATTCACCGATACTCCGATGCCGCCGTAGTCAACCCCTATTCCCAATATGAAACCTGGGAAGTGGAAGGCGACTGGGAACGATTGCAATGTTTCATGGACGTTTCCAAACCCCTGCCCGACATCCCCATGTACGAAATCACGCGGCTATCGGATCCGACAAGCCTCGCTCATGACATGCGTAACAACCGCCCCCGAGATTTCTGGCGCCAGCAGGATCCCGAAGAAGTTTCCCGGTGGGCCGACGCCTCCCGCGAGGCCCTCCGGAACTACCCCTGGGGCCTGAGCCGTAACGAGGCCATCGCCTACGGCTGGCAACCCTCGGGATATGGCGATGGCGAGCAGATCCGGCAGCGCATAAAAGGCAAGCGCAGCAAGGCCCGCTCCCGGCCGAAGGCAGTCGGTGCAGAGCCCTGATGAGCCTGCTCATGGCCCCGGCCAGGTCGTAAGGGCGGCGGCGTGACAAGTGACCGGGCACGAACCGTATCCAGGCTGTGCTGCCAGTCGGGCCTGAAACACAAAAAAGGGCGCCCGAAGGCGCCCTGCTGTTTACTACACCTGAAATTACAGGAACTACTTGCCGGAACCACGCGAACCGACGAATTCCGGATAGGCTTCGAGGCCACATTCGGCCAAATCCACGCCTTCGAATTCCTCTTCTTCGCTCACGCGGATACCCATCACGGCCTTGATCGCCATCCAGACGAGGAGGCTGGTGACAAAGGTCCAGGCAAAGATGGAAACGATACCCAGTAACTGGGCGCCGATACTGCCATCCGCATTGGTGATCGGCACGGCCAACAGACCCCACAGGCCAACAACACCATGCACGGAAATGGCACCGACCGGATCATCGATCTTCAGCTTGTCCAGCGTGATAATGGAGAAGACCACGATGACACCGCCAATCGCACCGATAAGCGTCGCCCAACCGGCTGTCGGGGTCAGGGGCTCTGCGGTAATTGCTACCAGACCTGCCAGGGCACCGTTCAACGCCATGGTGAGGTCCGCCTTGCCGAACAGCATGCGTGCGGTGATCAAGGCTGCGACCACGCCACCGGCTGCCGCCATGTTGGTATTGACAAAGACCGCGGCAACGGCGTTGGCTTCACCCACGTTGGAAACAATCAGTTCGGAACCGCCATTGAAGCCGAACCAGCCCAACCAGAGAATGAAGGTACCGAGGGTTGCCATTGGCATATTGGCACCCGGAATCGCGTTGATTTCACCGTTGGGACCGTATTTGCCTTTACGGGCACCCAGCAGGAGTACCCCCGCCAGGGCAGCGGATGCCCCGCAGAGATGCACGACACCGGAACCGGCGAAATCGAGGAAACCCGCCTGATCCAGGAAACCGCCACCCCATTTCCAGAAACCCTGTACCGGGTAAATGACACTGGTCATCACAACCGCAAACGCGAGGAAGGCCCAGAGTTTCATGCGTTCGGCCACTGCACCGGAGACAATCGACATCGCCGTTGCAACGAACACCATCTGGAAGAAGAAGTCCGCAGCATTGGAATAATAGCTGCCGTCATACCAGCCATCCATACCCTGCTTGAGCACTTCGGCCGGGTCGTTGTCGGCGCCCAGGAAGAAACCCAGGGAGGGAATCACACCACTGGACGAGTCACCGTACATGATGTTGTAACCCACTACCATGTACATGATACAGGCAATCGCATAGAGCACGATGTTCTTGGTAAGAATTTCTGCAGTGTTCTTGGAACGGACCAGCCCGGCTTCCAGCATGGCGAAGCCTGCGGCCATCCACATTACCAACGCACCGGTAATCAAAAAGTAGAACGTATCCAGTGCGTAGCTTAAATCTTTTATACCGTTTAAAGCTTCCACGTTGTTTTCCTCCGCAATTCAAGCCTTGTTATTTAAAGAGCATCTTCGCCCGTCTCACCGGTACGAATACGAACGGCCTGTTCAATGCTGGATACAAAAATCTTGCCGTCACCAATCTTGCCGGAATTGGCGGCCTTGGAAATCGCTTCGATAACCTGATCCACCAGATCACTTTTCACAGCCGCTTCGATTTTGACTTTCGGCAGAAAATCCACCACATACTCTGCACCGCGGTACAACTCGGTGTGGCCTTTCTGCCGCCCGAAACCCTTCACTTCGGTCACGGTAATACCTTGTACACCGATGTCCGACAGGGCTTCACGCACGTCATCAAGCTTGAAAGGCTTGATGATTGCCATAACCATCTTCATGCTCATCCCTCCTCAACGTTTTTAATAAATGCCCACCGTAAAAACGGTGGGCGTTGCTACAAAAAAAGCTTAAATTCAGCCGGCTTACATCAGATCCAGGCTTTTGCTCCAGGATACGGTGAAGCGCACCTTGTCTTCATTGGGGCCTTCACGATTGTTTTTATCCAGGGCAACGGTGAAATCATCCTTGCTCAGCGTGAGCTGGATATGGCCGTAGTCATCACCGGCGTTTTTGAAGTTGTACACGCCGTAGGTCGCACCCACTGCCAGATCTTTCTTCAGTTCAAAGGCAACACCGACATAGGCATACACGTCGCCCTGGCTGTATTCCGCAGTATCGTCATCATTCGAAGCAAAGGTATAGGCACCACCGAAGTTCAGAAAATTCCAGCTGCCGTTGATATAGGCTTCACGGTAATAAGTGCTGGGGACAGGGTATTGATAACTGAGCGCACCAAAATCCAGATCCACCGGCCCGGCGCTCATGGAATAGCCGGCATAAATATCGAGTTCATAATCACCACCAAACAAACTGGAGGTCCAGGTACCCGCATAGAAACCGGAGTCGTGAACATAGTCGACTCCGCCCTGCACCGCAGACAAATCTTTGGACAGTGTCTGACCACGCCAGATGTAATTGCTGGTCACGCCGATATTCGCGGTCAGCGGTACTTCAGCCAATGCCACTGAGCTCGCCACGCTTGATACAGCCAGAACAGAAGCAGCAATAAATATTTTGGTTTTCATCTTATTCACTCCCCATTGTTGATATAGAGTTAACAAACTAAGCGTGGGAATTATATTACACATGCCTGGTACTGCACGGGACGTGCCAGCTTTAAATCCGCCTTGTTTATCAATAAGTTATAATTTTTCAACTTACTGGCGCACAAAAACAGTGCGCCAGATAATCGCTCTGGAAGTGAAATGCACTGGAATTGTGCGGTCCTGCTGGCGGGCAACCGGAGCAGTTCCGTTACCAACAGAGTAAATGTCCGGGCTGCCATCAGACACAGAATGGGTGCATGCAAACGAGGAGGAAGGAAGTCTATAATCAGCAGCCAACAGAAATTTAAAAAGCCGGATCACGATGCAAAAACCAACACCACCCAACCTCGACGAACTGGTCTCCAGTATCATTTCCGCCCTGCCCGGTGGTTTGCAGGCGCTTAAACACGACACGGAAAAAAACCTGCATGCCGCCCTGCGTGCCGCCCTCGCTAAAATGAACCTGGTGACCCGGGAAGAGTTTGATGTGCAACAGGCCGTACTCAGCCGCAGCCGTGCGAAACTGGAGGAACTCGAAAAGAAAGTGGAGGCGCTGGAAAAAAAACTGGCCCCCAACAAAACGTAGCGGCTTTGGCAAAAGGGTGCATCACTGCCCTTGTCCATGTTCACTTCATCATGCTGTACGCCCGCGGAGGACGGTGGCATTTGCGGCGCTTGTTTAGTACTTTACACACATTGCATTGACTTTAAGGAAGTAAAGGAACGGAGGCCATGTCACTCGCTGTTGTCTTTGCCCGCGCCCAGAGCGGTATCGACGCCCCGCTGGTACATGTCGAGACCCACCTGGCAAACGGCCTTCCTGCCCTCTCGATCGTCGGTCTGCCAGAGACAGAGGTAAAGGAAAGCAAGGACCGGGTACGCGCCGCACTGCTCAACGCCCGCTTCGAGTTTCCTGCACGCCGCATCACCATCAATCTTGCACCGGCTGATCTGCCCAAAGAGGGCGGCCGTTTTGAT
>JALVOC010000115.1 GCA_027032075.1 Chromatiales bacterium
CGCTTGCGGGAGGGACTGAAGGGGGAGGCGGACCCGGAGAAGAAGCGCAAGATCATCGGCAACCTGTTCATCGAGATCTTCGAGGAGGAGGCCGAGAAGCTCGAGGACGTCAACTTCCTGGCCCAGGGTACCATCTACCCGGACGTGATCGAGTCGGCCGGCGCCAAGTCGGGCAAGGCCCATGTGATCAAGTCCCATCACAACGTGGGCGGGCTGCCGGACTACATGAAGCTGGAGCTGGTGGAACCCCTGCGCGAACTGTTCAAGGACGAGGTGCGCAAGATCGGTGTCGAGCTGGGCCTGCCCTACGAGATGGTCTACCGCCACCCGTTCCCGGGACCGGGCCTGGGCGTGCGCATCCTGGGTGAGGTGAAGAAGGAGTACGCCGATCTGCTGCGTGAGGCGGACCATATCTTCATCGAGGAGCTGCGCCGCGAGGGGCTCTACGACCAGGTGAGCCAGGCCTTCGCCGTGTTCCTGCCGGTGCGCTCGGTGGGCGTGGTGGGGGATGCCCGGCGCTACGAGTACGTGGTCTCCCTGCGCGCGGTGGAGACGGTGGACTTCATGACCGCCCGCTTTGCCCACCTGCCGTTCGAGTTCCTGGAGCGGGTGTCCCGCCGCATCATCAACGAAGTGAGCGGCATATCACGGGTCGCCTACGACATCTCCAGCAAGCCGCCGGCGACGATCGAGTGGGAGTGACGGGAATTTGCAACCCATGGAATAATAAGGGTCAAATCAATCATATTGATAATGTAATTTGCATCATCAACGGCATTTTTCATGGTATTTTCTGTGTATTTATAGTGTGAAAAGCAGCGATACCATGAATGGCAGATTAGCGTAATCATGGTAATTCTGACGACCGGTTGAGCAGGCATATTGATAGCCTGCTTTACGAACCCCAGAGGGTGGACAAGGGAGCAGCCCAAGGGTTGTTCCCCAGAGGCAATGTTTCATCACCATCGTATAGCAACACACCTGCTGTGAGCTGATCACCAGCCAGGCTGGCGAGTTTTTTCAATCCACGCAGATCTCACTCTTTCACGGTGGCAGCAGCTTTGATTTCGACACCGACCAGTTTGCCTGCACTGTTCTCATCTCAATCACGACGTCAACCTCGAACTTATTTGCATCCCGGTAGTACAGGAGCTGATAGTTATCATCGGCAGTTGTCGAGTGCTTGAGTAGTTCACCGAATACAAAGCTCTCTAGAACATGTCCGTAACTGGTTCTGTCCGCTTGTACATCTTTGGCGTGGCTATCCATGAGGTTGGCCAGTAAACCGGCGTCGATGAACTGAAGCTTGGGTGTTTTGACATTGCG
>JALVOC010000116.1 GCA_027032075.1 Chromatiales bacterium
ACCCAGCTTGCGCGCCGCGGCCGATAGCGAGCCGTGTTCAGCGGTGGCCAGAAAGGCGCGGACGTGGTTCCAGTCAAGGGTGGTCGAAGTGCTGTTCATACATAAATGTATAAGCGAATTGCAAATTTGCGCAATTTCTATCGGTATTTCGTATGGATATGCTGCCTGAAAAGGAGATTGCCATGATGAACAACGCGAAATTCTGGGACAGGGCCGCTGCAAAATATGCCAAATCCCCTATCAGTGACATGCAAGCCTACGAATTTACACTTGAACGCACGCGATCCTACATGACGCAAAGTGATCAGGTGCTTGAACTGGGCTGTGGCACGGGGTCAACCGCAATACGGCTTGCGCCTGCCGTGTCACGGATCATCGCAACGGATTGCTCCGGTGCCATGCTGGATGTGGGGCGGGATCGCGCTGCAGAGCAGGAGACAGATAACGTTCAATTCGAAAAGGCAGTGGTGGCCGAGGCGCCCAAAGGTCCGTTTGACGTGGTTACGGCGTTCAATCTGTTGCATTTACTGGAAGATTTAGACGGCGCGTTGGCAGAAGCATATGCGCGCACCAAGCCGGGTGGATATTTCATATCAAAAACCACATGCACGCCGGATCGGGGCGCGCCTTTGCATTTTCGTTTGATAATGGCTGTGCTGCCGGTCATGCAATTCTTTGGCAAAGCCCCCTTTGTACGGATGCGTACGGTGCAAGAGCTGGAACAAGCCATTGAGCAGGCGGGTTTCGGGATCATCGAGACCGGCAATTACCCGGCCAAGCCGCCCAGCCGGTTTGTCGTTGCGCGGAAATAGCGATTTGGCCCTTGGGGGATGTCAGCGCTGCCGTTAGAAAGGTGTGAAAACAGGAGGCAAGTTATGACATTGAAAGTTTACCTATCCGGTGAAATCCACACAGACTGGCGCGAGCAGATTATTGATGGCGCTAAGGGGCTGGATGTGGAATTTTCCGCACCGGTGACCGATCACGATGCTTCGGATGATTGCGGCGTGGCCATTCTGGGGCCCGAGCCTGACAAGTTCTGGCATGACCACAAAGGCGCCAAGCTGAACGCGATCCGCACCCGTAAGGGGATTGCGGATGCCGATGTCGTGGTGGTGCGCTTTGGTGATAAATACAAACAGTGGAATGCGGCCTTTGATGCGGGCTATGCGGCGGCGCTGGGCAAGTCGCTGATTGTGCTGCATGGGCCGGACCACCAGCATGCGCTGAAAGAGGTGGACGCGGCGGCTTTGGCTGTGGCCGAGGAACCAGCGCAGGTGGTGCAGATTTTGCGCTATGTATTGACGGGTGAATTACCCTAAGC
>JALVOC010000117.1 GCA_027032075.1 Chromatiales bacterium
CTGCGGGTGATATGTCTTTTGATCGCGCTCATCAGGTTTCCTTGCCGGTTGGAATTGTCAGGTTGTTAAACCAAGATTCACGCGAATAAAACAACAAACCCCCGGGGCTGGGCCACGGGGGTCATATTGCGGCGGCCATCGGCTACCATATTCGTATGTCGTTTTCGAAAAGGGTTTGCTTACAGCATACCTTCCCACAGCAGTTGGTTGATGCCTATTCGCGGTGGCGCACACTTTGCAACTTACCACGATCCCAAACAAGCGCTTCAACACAATATAGAGTACCATCGCCACCGCAAACAATGCCACTCTGTTCTAGAAGTAAAACTGGGGTGTTTGTGAGGCCAATGGATGTAATTTTCCAGCTTCGGGCATAAACATTCGGGCATAAACAGATGAGTGGCTTCCATCTACAAAAATCTCAATCGGGGAACCAGCCGATCCAGCACGCACCGGAGTCTGTCCGCCTTGACCTTGGCGGTGTCATCATTTGAGCCATATCAGGGATGCAGCGAGGTGTATCGCGCCGAGGAAGGTAACGGCTGTCTTGTCGTAACGGGTGGCTATTGCCCTGTAATGTTTAAGCTTTTCAAAGAAGTTCTCGATCAAATGGCGCGCTTTGTAGAGGGATTTGTCATAGTACCGCTGAACTTTTCGGTTGGATTTAGGCGGTATCACAACTTGTTTTCCGGCTTTAACCAACGGTGCGATAACGCGCGCATCCGCATCATAGCCCTTATCGGCCAGCAGAATCGGGGCTTCAAGATCGCCGATCAAATGATCCGCGCCATCCAAGTCGCAGGCCTGTCCACCGGTCAGGAAAAACCCGAGCGGGTTGCCCAAAGCATCGCATGTCGCATGGATTTTGGTGCTTAATCCACCTTTGGATCGCCCGATGCATTCGGTTTTTTTGAGCGCCCACGCGCGCCTGCCGCATGTTGATGGGCGCGGACAATTGTAGCATCGATCATGGCATATTCATTATCGCTGTCCTGACTTAAGTGCTTGAAAACACGCGCCCAAACGCCGGTCTTGCTCCAGCGCATATGACGCGTGTGAATGACACGGAAATCCCCGAAACGTTCCGGTATATCGCGCCATGGTATACCCGCGCGATAACGATAAAGCACCGCCTCGACAAAAAGCCGGTTATCCGAGGCCGTCCGACCTCTATCTCCGACTTTACCCGGCAAAAGGGCCGAAATCCTTTCCCACTGATCATCCCGCAAAGCATATCGACGCATAAACCAACTCCTTCAAAGCTGGTTCTCTATGAATCACTCAATTACTGATTTGGGAATCCCCTAAATGATGACACCGCCT
>JALVOC010000118.1 GCA_027032075.1 Chromatiales bacterium
GCCACCGCCCTTGCAGCACTGATCGACGCCCGTTTTGAGGTCGTGGCGGTCTACACCCAGCCCGACCGCCCGGCAGGGCGGGGCCGCAAGCTGCAACCGTCACCGGTCAAAAAGATGGCCGAGGAACATGCCATTCCGGTTTTTCAACCGGAAACACTGAAGTCCAGCGGGGCAGTGGCGCAACTCAGGGCGCTCAAACCCGATGTCATGGTGGTGGCCGCCTATGGTCTGCTGTTGCCACCGGAAGTGCTGGAACTCCCCCCCTATGGCTGCCTGAATATCCATGCCTCCCTGTTACCGCGCTGGCGCGGCGCGGCACCGATCCAGCGGGCCATTCTCGCCGGCGACCGGGAAACCGGCATTACCATCATGCAGATGGACGAGGGTCTGGACACCGGTGCGATGCTGCTGAAAAAATCCTGCCCCATCCACCCCGACGACACCGCCGCCAGCCTGCATGACCGCCTGGCCCGGCTGGGGGCTGAAGCCATTGTCGAGGCGCTGCAACAATTGCCGCAAGGCCGTCTGATCGCCGAACAACAGGACGACAAACAGGCGTGTTACGCAAGGAAACTCAGTAAACAGGAGGCGGTCATCGATTGGCATCTGCCCGCCGTCACCCTGAATCGTCTGGTGCGCGCCTTCAATCCCTGGCCGGTTGCCCAAACCTCTCTGGAGGGCAAAACCCTGCGGATCTGGGCCGCCCGGCCTCTTGCGGAAAACCCCGGCGCCGCGCCCGGCACGATTATCGAAACCGGCCCCGAGGGAATCGACGTCGCCTGTGGCGAAGGGGTGCTGCGGCTGACAAAACTGCAGCCCGCCGGCGGCAAACCGATGGATGTCGCCGCCTTCTTGAACGGACACGCCCACTTACTTCGGTCCGGCGTCCGCTTTGATCCCCCCGAGACCCCGCCACCCGCCAACCGCGACTGATTGTGATGAACCCCCGCCTTGCCGCCACCCATGCCCTGAACCAAATCATCGCCCAGGGCCGCAACCTGAGCGATGCGCTGGAGCCGCTGCTCTCCCGCATGGCATCAGCACGGGATCGCGCCCTGCTGCAGGCGATGACTTATGGCGTGATGCGCGCTTACTGGCGGCTCGACGCCCTGCTGCAGCAACTGTTACAAAAGCCGCTCAAGGCGAAGGACAACGATATCCGGATGGCTCTGCTGCTGGGATTGAATCAGCTCATTTATATGCGGATCCCGGAGCACGCGGCTGTGGACGAAACCGTCCGCCTGGCACCGGCCCTGAAAAAACCCTGGGCACGTGGCCTCATCAATGGCGTCTTGCGCCGCTTTCTGCGCCAGCGAACGGAATTGCTGGCCAAAATCGATCAGGACGACGCCTGCCGCACCGCCCATCCCCCCTGGTTACTCGCTCAGCTGCAACAGGACTGGCCGGACGACTGGGAGGCCATCGCAGCGGCGAACAATGAACCGCCACCAATGACCCTGCGGGTGAATGCCCGCCAGCATTCACGGGATGCCTATCATGCCAGGCTTACTGCTGCGGGCATTGAGGCAGAACCGGCCCTCCACACGGAGTGGGGGCTCACTCTTGCCAAACCTGTCGATGTCAGCGAGCTGCCTGGATTCAACGCCGGTTCCGTTTCGGTACAGGATGCGGCCGCCCAGCTTGCCGCTCCGCTGCTCTCCCCCCAGGCAGGGGAACGGATCCTGGACGCCTGTGCCGCACCCGGCGGCAAAAGCGCCCATCTGCTGGAACAGCAGCCCGGCCTGGCCGAACTGGTGGCGCTGGACATCAGTGCCGAACGGCTGGACAAGGTGAAGCAGAACCTGGCGCGCCTGGGATTGCGTGCCACGATGCTGGCGGGTGACGCCTCCGATCCTTCCGGCTGGTGGGACGGTGCGCCCTTTGATCGCATACTGCTGGACGCGCCCTGCTCGGCAACGGGCGTCATCCGCCGCCACCCGGACATCAAGGTCCTGCGCCGGGCCGGGGATATTCCGGCCCTCATCCGCAAACAGCAGCAGATCCTTTGCGCCCTATGGCCCTTGCTCAAACCAGGAGGTATGCTGTTGTATGCAACCTGTTCGGTACTCCAGCAGGAAAATACACATCAACTGGACACCTTTCTCACTGCCCACAACGGGGCGCGGCTTCTCCCCATCGAGGCGCCCTGGGGGCGGGCCACACGGACAGGACGGCAGATCCTGCCAGGTGAGGAGGGGATGGATGGTTTTTTTTATGCCCTTATCCGCAAGACATAATCCCGGTGCTGCCTGGCTGATCGGCCTGCTAGGCTGGCTGAGCCTCTGGCTGGTGCCTTCGGCAGCGTGGGCGGAACATGCTTTCGTGATCAAATCACTCGAAACCGAACTGCAAAACGGCGTCTACCACCTCAGCGCACGGGTGGAATACCGCTTTTCCGACGAGGCGCTGAATGCCCTGAAAAACGGTGTACCCCTTCTTATCCTGATGGACGTTGAGGTGGTACAACAGCGAAACTGGTGGTGGGACAAAACACTGGCCGAACTGGAGCAGGGCTACCTGCTGATTTATCATGCCTTGTCGGAACAGTTTATTATCAACAACCTCAACAGCGGCACCCAGGACAACTACAGCAATCTGCATGACGCGCTCGAGGCCCTTGGCAATCTGCGTGATCTGCCTCTCATCGATGCCAAGCTCCTCGAGCCGGACACCGAATACCAGGTCCGCATGCGAACCCACCTGGATATTGAATCCCTGCCGGCACCGATGCGGCCGCTGGCCTATATTTCTCATGAGTGGCAACTCGACAGTGACTGGGTGTCATGGCCTCTAACACGCTAGTGAAAAAGTTCTTCAGCGGCAGCACACCGATCGTGGTGTTGTTTGTGTTGTTACTCGCCTCACTCTATCTGATGAGTGACGCCACCCACAGCTCCGCCCTCTTCGGTGAGATCTATTCCGTGATGCTTGGCATCAACATCATGGCCATCGTGCTGTTTATCATCCTCATCGGCAAGAGCGTCTGGCACCTGATCAGTCAATACCGCCAGCAAATCACGGGCTCACGCCTCACCGCCCGGCTGGTGATCATGTTCGTGATCCTTTCGGTTACACCGGTTACGGTGGTCTATTATTTCTCCCTTGATTTTATCAAGCGCGGCATCGACAGCTGGTTCGATGTGCGGGTGGAAAATGCGCTCAACGATGCCCTGGAACTGAGCAAGGCCTCACTCGGCCTGCGCACCACCAATCTGCTCCACGACACCGAGGCAATGGCCAAGACCCTGATCCAGACCGACAACAAGGTCGCCGCCCTTACTTTGAACGATTTGCACCGCAAGCATACCGATGCGACCGAACTGGCCCTGTTCAGCTTCGCCGGCCGGATCATCGCCGCCAGCAGTGCCGAAACGGAGCAGCTGTTACCTGCCAAACTGGAAAGCCGCACCCAGATGCGGCTGCACATGACGACCTCCGATGTCGGCCTGGTTCCCATCAAGGATGCCGGTCTGCACGTGCGCGTGGCGGTGCTGGTTCCCGCCGCGGAACCGGGCAAGGAAGAGCGTATCCTGCAGGTACTCTATCCCATCCCGGAACATATCAATACCCTGGCGGACAGCGTGCAATCGGCCTTCAGCCGTTACCGGGAAATCGCCTATCTGCGCGTTCCCCTGAAATACAGCTTTATTCTCACCCTCTCGCTGGTACTGCTGTTGAGTATCATGATGGCCATCTGGGCGGCATTTTATGCCGCACGGCGCATGGTCTCCCCGATTTCGGATCTGGTGGAGGGAACCCGGGCGGTGGCCGCGGGTGATTATGAAAAACGCCTTCCCCTGCCTGGGCGGGATGAGCTGGGTTTCCTGGTACGCTCCTTCAACGAGATGACCCACCGCATTGCCCTGGCGCGTAACGAGATCCGCGCCAGCCAGCAACAACTTGAAGCCCAGCATGCCTATCTTGAGGCAGTGCTGACCAATCTTTCTTCCGGGGTCATCACCCTTGATCTGGAACACCGTCTGCACACCAGTAATCCCACGGCCGCCCAGATCCTGCGTCTGGAGCTGGACAAGTATCGGGGCAAGACCCTGAACGATGTCGCCGAAGATCAGCCTGCTTTGCAGCCGCTGGCCGATGTCATCTACGGTCACCTGAAATCCGATCAGCCGGACTGGCAGGAGGAAATCACGCTTTTCAGCCATAGCGGCCGCCAGGTGTTGTTGTGCCGCGGCACCTTGCTGCCGGGCAGCGGTGATATTCCGGGTGGAAATCTAATCGTGTTTGATGACATCACCATTCAGCTGCAAACCCAGCGCAATGCCGCCTGGGGTGAAGTTGCTCGCCGCCTCGCACATGAAATCAAAAACCCCCTCACCCCCATCCAGCTGTCGGCCGAACGCCTGCGGCACAAATATCTTGCCAACATGGATGAGAAGGACGCCCGGGTTCTGGATCGCGCCACCCACACAATCGTACAGCAAGTGGAAAACCTCAAGGAGATGGTCAAGGCCTTTTCCGAGTATGCCCGTATGCCGGTGCTGCAACTGGAAGAAGTGGATCTGAACGGCCTTGTCAAGGAAGTGATGGAGCTTTATTTTGGCAACCTGCAGAAGATAAAATTCACCCTTGAACTCGATAGCGGCACACCGCAGATTGAGGCCGACATCGGCCGTTTGCGCCAGGTGCTCCACAACTTGATTAAAAATGCACTGGAAGCCTTTTCGGATCAGCCCGGCGAAATCACCATCTCCACACGCTGTGCAGAAGAGCAGGCATGCCGCTATGTCGAACTGAAAGTACGGGATACCGGCCCCGGCATTCCGGAAGAGATGTTTAGCCAGCTGTTCGAGCCCTACATCACCACGAAGCCCAAAGGCAGCGGCCTGGGTCTGGCGATTGTGAAGAAGATCGTCGAGGAGCATGGCGGCCGCCTCTGGGCGGAAAACAATCCCGGCAGCGGCGCCAGTATCGTGATACGCTTACCGGTGATCCGAATGGCCGGGGAAACGACTGAAAACGGGGCAGCCCTCAATAAACCTGTCAACGGTAACGACCATGCCGCAGCCTGAAATACAGCGCGCCAGAACTCATGATCATCCCGGAGCTCCCTACATTCTGGTAGTGGATGACGAACCGGATATCCGCCATTTGTTACAGGAAATCCTGCAGGACGAAGGTTACCAGGTGGATGTTGCCGAAAACGGCGCCAGCGCCCGGCAGAGCCACCGGGCACGCCGTCCGGATCTGGTACTGCTTGATATCTGGATGCCTGATGTTGACGGCATCACCCTGCTGAAAGAGTGGTGCGAAGACGAGGGGTTGCCCATGCCGGTCATCATGATGTCCGGACACGGCACGGTGGAAACCGCGGTCGAGGCAACCCGCCTGGGTGCCTATGATTTCATCGAAAAACCCATTTCGCTGGCCAAGTTACTACTGACCGTTGAGAACGCACTGCAAGCCCAACAGCTGCACCGGGAAAACCAGGGCCTGCGCCGGCATACTATCAATCTGCAGGAACCCCTGGGCAAAAGCGCAACCATGCAGCGCCTGCGTGAACAGATCAAACGCATCGCCGAACACGAAAGCTGGGTGTTACTCCACGCCGAGCCGGGTTGCGGTATCAATGTGGTCGCCCGCTATCTGCATAACAACAGCGCACAACGGGAGCGCCCCTTTGTCGAGGTCAATGTCGCCTCCTTGTCCGCCGAGACTTCCGCACGGGAGCTGTTCGGCAGCGAGCACGACAACCAGGTGCGTTACGGCCTGCTGGATCAGGCCAATGGCGGCACATTATTGCTGCACGATATCGTCGATATGGATCTGGAAAGCCAGGGCAAACTCTTTTCCGCACTGGAATCCGGCAGCTTTCTGCGCCTCGGGGGCAACGAGCCGGTTGAGCTGTATGTGCGGATCATCGCAGCCACTCACCATGATATCGAGGCACGGGTCGACAGCGGCCTGTTCCGCAGGGATCTGTTCTTTCTCCTGAATGTCGTTCCCTTGCGGCTTCCTCCCTTGCGCGACCACCGCGAGGACGTACCCGAATTACTCAATTTTTTCACCACCCTGTTTGTCGATCAGGACGATCTGCCCTATCGCAAATTCAGTACCGCGGCCCAAAACCGGCTGCGCAACTATCATTGGCCGGGCAACGTGCGCGAGCTGATGAACCTGGTGCAACGCCTGCTGATCGTCGGGGACGGCAGTGAAATCACGGTGGATGAAATCGATGCCGCCCTTGGTGCCGACAGCCCGCAGATCAGCGGTCAGTCCGGAATTACGGTGAACTATGATCTGCCCCTGCGGCAGGCGCGTGAACAATTCGAACGCGATTATCTCGAATACCAGTTACGCCGTGCCGGCGGCAGTGTGGGTAAAATGGCACAAGTGGTGGGGCTGGAACGAACACACCTCTATCGCAAACTGCGAAACCTTGGTATAGATCCAAAAAACTTATCTTAAATAATAATACTTATGAAGATCTTGATTCTCGGCGCCGGTCAGGTCGGCAGTTCACTTGCCCAAAATCTTGCCAGTGAAGCCAACGACATTACGATAGTGGATAGAAACGAGGCCACCCTGCAACAGTTGCAGGACCGGCTCGATTTGCGCACTGTCGTCGGTCATGCCTCCCATCCCGATAATTTACGTGCCGCAGGGGCAGAAGATGCCGACATGCTGGTGGCGGTAACGGACAGCGATGAAACCAACATGGTTGCCTGCCAGGTGGCGTATACGGTTTTTCACACGCCCACCAAAATCGCCCGGGTTCGCGCGATGTCCTATCTCAGGCAAAAAAATCTCTTCAATCCACAGGCGCTGCCGGTCGATTTTCTCATCAGCCCGGAACAGTTGATCACCGACGATATCCACCGCCTGATCACCCACCCCGGTGCACTGCAGGTACTGGATTTTGCCGACGGGCAGGTACAGCTGGTGGGCATCAAAGCGTATTACGGCGGACCGCTGGTCGGCCATGAATTGCGCACCCTGCGCCAGCATATGCCGAAAGTGGATACGCGGGTCGCCGCCATCTACCGCCAGGATCGCGCCATCATGCCGGAAGGTCATACGGTGATCGAAGCGGGGGATGAAGTGTTTTTTATCGCCGCATCCAAGGACATCCTCTCGGTAATGAGCGAACTTCGCCGCCTGGACAAACCCTACAAGCGCATCATGATCGTCGGCGGCGGCAATATCGGCAGGCGCGTAGCACGCGCCCTGGAACACGATTACCAGGTAAAACTTATCGACCATAACCCGGCCCGTACACGTGCACTTGCACATGAGCTGGACAAAACCATCGTCCTGAAAGGCGACGCTGCCGATGAAAACCTGTTGCTTGAGGAAAACATCGGAAAAACCGATGTCTTCTGTGCGCTGACGAACGATGACGAGGCCAACATTCTCTCTTCCATGCTGGCGAAAAGACTGGGCGCCCGCAAGGTGATGACCCTGATCAATCGGGCCGCCTACGTGGACTTGATTCAGGGAGGGGACATCGATATCGCCATTTCACCGCAACAGGCCACCATCGGCAGCCTGTTGACACACATCCGCCGCGGTGACGTGGTGAAGGTGCATTCATTGCGTCGCGGTGCAGCAGAAGCGATCGAGGCCATCGCTCATGGTGATAAAAACACCTCCAAGGTGGTCGGGCGTGCGATTGAGGAACTGAAACTCCCCCCTGATACCACCATCGGTGCCATTGTGCGCGGCAACGAGGTCATCATCGCCCACCATGACACCGTGATCCAGTCCGAGGATCATGTCATTCTCTTCCTCGTGGACAAATCCCGCATATCGGATGTAGAGCGCCTCTTCCAGGTGAGTTTTACCTTCATCTGAGGACAACCACATACAGCAGAAGAACATCTCCGGAAAAAGAATGTATATTTTTGGTAACGCCCTTATGCCCTCACTCACATCTTCGCGCTTAGCGGTCACCCTTGGGTAAAATATGCAGCTTTCTGTTATCCAACGCATTCTCGGTATTCTGCTGATGATATTCAGCTTCACCATGCTGCCACCCATGCTGGTGTCGATACTTTATGCCGACGGTGCCCTGACGCCTTTCTTTTATGCTTTTGCCGTTACCCTGATAACGGGCATGCTTTTCTGGCTGCCGGTCCAGGCGCACCATAAGGATCTGCGGCTACGTGACGGTTTTGTTATTGTCATCCTCTTCTGGAGCGTGCTCGGCCTGTTTGGTGCGTTACCGTTTTATCTGTCCGATCGGCTACAGATGCCGTTGATCGATGCAATTTTCGAGTCCATTTCCGGTCTCACCACCACCGGTGCAACCGTATTGTCGGGCATCGATTACCTGCCCAAGTCCATTCTCTTCTATCGCCAGCAGCTGCAATGGCTCGGCGGCATGGGGATCATCGTGCTGGCGGTGGCGATCATGCCCATGCTGGGGATCGGCGGGATGCAAATGTATCGTGCCGAAACCCCGGGTCCGGTAAAGGATACCAAGCTCACACCACGCATTACGGAAACCGCCAAGGCACTTTGGTACATCTATCTGACACTGACGGTTGTTTGCGCGCTGAGCTATTGGGGTGCCGGCATGGATCTGTTTGATGCCATCACCCATAGTTTTTCCACCGTGGCAATCGGCGGCTATTCAACCCATGACGCCAGTATGGGGTATTTTATGGATCAACCCATGGTTGAAGTCGTTGCCATTATTTTCATGTTTATTTCCGGGATAAATTTTTCCTTGCACTTCACCGCATGGCACCATCGCTCCCTCGGGAACTATCTGCTGGATTCGGAATTCAAGGCTTACGTTACCATCCTGCTGCTGGTGGCTGTCGTTACCACCACTTACCTCTATCATCAGGGGGTATTTGAAAGCACCGGACAAACCATAATCAACAGCCTTTTTCAAACCGTCTCCATCGGCACCACCACCGGTTTCACCACCCATTCGTATCACCTCTGGCCTGGCTTCCTGCCT
Organism: Chromatiales bacterium; assembly: GCA_027032075.1. Lineage (GTDB taxonomy): Bacteria > Pseudomonadota > Gammaproteobacteria > UBA6429 > Thiohalophilaceae > JAJRYG01. The sequence continues at coordinate 8,930 of JALVOC010000118.1, forward strand.
GTGCTGTTGTTGTTTACCAGCTTCATTGGCGGTTGTGCCGGCTCAACCGGCGGCGGCATGAAAGTGATCCGTTTTGTGCTGTTGCTGAAACAGGGACGGCGCGAGGTGATGCGCGTGATCCACCCCAACGCGGTGATCCCTATCAAGCTGGGCAACAAAGCCATTCCCAACCGGGTGCTCGATGCCGTATGGGGATTTTTTGCCGCCTATGTGGCGCTTTTCAGCTTCATGCTGCTGTTGCTGATGTTCGATGGCATGGATCAGATCACCGCTTTTTCAGCCGTTGCTGCCTGTATGAACAATCTGGGACCAGGCCTTGGTGAGGTTGGCTCCAACTATGCAGATATCAGCGACTCAGCCAAGGGTATACTCAGTGCCGCCATGTTGCTGGGGCGTCTGGAGATTTTCACCCTGCTGGTATTGTTCACTCCGGCATTCTGGCGCAGCTAATCACTCCGTAACCCACCTGTTTGCCGCCTTCTGCCCGGAGAAACGGCGATACCAAAAAAGAAAGGAGCGAAAAACGCTCCTTTCAAACAGCAATTGTTTTTTACTTGATGATTATATGGCGCTGAGTTGTGCCTGAATATTCTGATCCAACCGCTGAATCCAGCCATTGTAGTTGGAGTGGATGTTAACACCATCGTATCGCAGGCCCTGGCTGGCTTTGTATTTGATATTGTATGACTTGGTGTTAAAAGTGATGTCAACCTTCGCCATGTTGTTACGCAGGTAAAGAGTGCCAACAATATGCCCTTTACCCTGTCTTTTCATTTGCCAACCCAGTGATGTGCCTGCACGGATAATCGCCCGCTCAACATCCTTGAGTGTGATTTTTGCCGATGTGGAAACCGGCGCCTCTTCAATGTTCAATACCGGTGCCGTGCGGCAACCTACCAGCAATACCCCAAGCGCGATCAACAGGCTCAAAAATAAATTTTTAGTTCTCATAAACCCCCCTTAACTGGCTTTCATCCCAAATCCATTAAAGACTGAATACGTGTTCCGGATACCGCGTTTTTAAAGTTCTATCCGGATTCTGATTTCGCATCAACGCCGAACCGGTATTCGGAACACGTATTTGTAGATAAAGTATATACGATGAAGTGTAAAAAACAATATCCTGCAAACGGGGTAAAATGTTCGCACTTTTTAACTGTTTTTTCAGGTATTAAACATACAAAATATACTTTTTTCCTAATTCTCCCGCCCGGCTGTTCAGGCCATCGCACCGTTTATGCCGATTACCTGTGAGGAAATATAGGACGCCTCTTCCGAGGCAAGAAACGCGACCAGCGCGGCAACCTCTTCGCTTTTCCCGGCACGCTGCATCGGCACCAGTTTTTTGATCGCTTCCTTGTCGAATACATCCTTGGTCATACTGCCCCCGATGATCCCCGGGGCAATCGCATTCACGGTTATTCCCCGGGACGCCATTTCGATCGCCAGCGATTTGGTCGCACCGATGAGTCCGGCTTTGGCGGCGGCATAGTTTGTCTGTCCACGGTTACCCATCACCCCGGCGATGGAGGAAACATTGATAATTCTTCCCCAGCGGGTCTGCATCATTGGCAACAGAATCGGCTGGGTTACATGATAAAAACCGTTGAGGCACACATTTATGACTTTGTGCCACTGCTCTTTCTGCATCCCGGCCATAATCGCGTCATCGTGGAACCCCGCATTGTTCACCAGGATCTGGATTGCGCCCTCGGCGAGAATTTCCTCCACGGCGGATTTCGTCGCCTCCGCATCGGTCACATCAAAACTGACCGCGGCAGCAGAGCCGCCGCCAGCCTGAATGGCAGCCACCACGTTTGCCGCGCGTTCGATGTTCTGGTTGGCATGCACATACACGTGCAGACCGTCCCTCGCCAGGCGTTGACATATCGCCTCGCCGATATCACCACTTCCCCCGGTTACCAATGCACGTTTCATCTCTTTGTCCCGCCTCACCTTGTTTCAATCACCGTGGCACGGCCTGTAACGAGCTGTTCGCCGTTTGCTGTTACCTGAAATGAATACATCAGGTTGCCTCCCTCTGACATCAGCTCCACTGCCTCAATCAGAAGGCTGCCCTGCAGCTGGCTCAAATCCAGCAGCCGTAACTTTACCTCGCGCAGCGCAGCCAGATAACCGCCGCGCAGTTTTTCACCCCGCTTGCGTGCCAGCAGGCCACCGTGCACCGCCATCGCCTGTGCGCCGTATTCCAGCGCGTGGATCGAGGAGAGGCAGCCGTTTCGTAACAACGGATTGTCCCGCTGTTTATGGGAGAGGCTCTCACACAGGATGCGCTGCTCGTCCCACTCCAGCACGCGTTGCAGCAGACACATGCTGCCGCTGTGCGGGATCAGCTCACAAAGTTCGTCATCTTCAATCATGCGCGGATCTTCACCTCGAGGAGATTGCCAGCGACATAGGGCAGGCCAATGCTGCAATTCTGCCGGCGGGCAACGGCTTCCAGTAACGGCAGGCTGGCGGCAGCGGGATTACCCTGCCGCAGCGCCTCCATGCTGCCATCGCTGCAGCGGGAAAGGATTTGATCATTCTCCACCGGCAGGTGAAGCTCCATTTCCGCCAGCGTGCTGTCATCCGCTCTGGCCGCCAGCAGCAGCGCCACGCCAAACGGCGCGACGAAATGGCGCTTTTCATCCAGCGGGAAAGGAGCCGGATGATCATACGCCACCAACAGGACATTGCTGCCGTTCGTCGCCAGCTGGCTGACGCTTTCCAGCAGACCTGCGGAAAACGTGGCATCGGCCGCCGAGATGCTGGTGGAGGGATTTTGCGATGCGGCTGCGATCGCCCAGTAACCTGCCGGGGCGTTATGCACGGAATTATGGAAGAGGGTGGGTGAGACGGGTTTGCCTTCCTGCAGCAGGGCATCACACAGCCTGTCGACAATATAAAAATCCCCGTCCGAGGATGCGAAAACGGTGTTGGCCTGCGCCGCTTCAGTCCCGGCCATCGTCACCGCCTCTTCCGCAACCTGCAGTGCCAGCTTGATCAGCGCAGTGGTGCGACGCCTTTCATTGGGCGGCAATAGCTGCGGCACCAGTTTTGCCAGCGCCTCATCCTGCCATGCCGTCTCTCCCAGCAGCACCCGCCTTGCCGCCGGCCAGCCGAACAAACCCGGTGCGGCGATGCCGATTCCTTGTAGATACACGGCTTTCATTTGCGTTTTCCAAACACCAGGCTGCAGTTACTGCCCCCGAAACCGAACGAGTTCGAAACAACGTGCCGGACCTCGCGCGACTCACTCTTTTGCAGCACATTGATCGCCAGCGCCGGATCCTTCTGCTGCAGATTCAGGTTGGCCGGAAGAAAACCGTGTTGCAGTACCAGCATTGCAATGATCGCCTCGGAAATCCCGGCGGCACCCAGGGTATGCCCGGTCCAGCCCTTGGTCGAACTGCAGGGTGTGGTACAGCCAAACACCTTCTCCACCGCCTTGTCTTCTGCCGCATCATTGGAAGGGGTTGCGGTGCCATGCAGGTTGATATACCCGATCTCGGAGCGCTCCAGCCCGGCACGCTTCAATGCCTGCCGCATCGCCAGGGCGGCCCCTTCTCCTTCAGGATGGGGCGTGGACATATGATAGGCATCACTGCTTTCCCCGTATCCCTCCAGCAGAACCTCTGCGGTGTCGTCCGCGGGTTCCAGCAAGGCAAACCCTGCCGCCTCACCGATATTGATGCCATCACGCTTCGCGTCCCAGGGACGGCAGGGTTCGGCGGAGACCAGTTCCAGTGAATTGAATCCGTACAAAGTCGTCATGCAGAGGCTGTCGACCCCGCCAACCACCGCCGCATCGCACCATCCCGCCTGGATATGGCGCGCAGCCGCGGCAAACACCTTGGCGCTCGAGGAACAGGCGGTGGAAATACTCAACCCAACCCCCTCCAGACCAAGATAGCGCTGGGTGAACTCCACCAGCGAATAGATATTGTGGGTGTGCAACAGATCGAACTCCTCCGGCAGGCTGCCACTGACAGCATCCCGTTGCCGGTAGGCCTGTTCCGTTTGTGCAATCCCGGAAGTGCTGGTCCCCAGGAAAACACCGATACGTTGTGATCCATACCGCTGCCGCGCCTTGTCAACAGCGTCATCGAAGCCATCGGTTTGCAGCGCCAGTTTCGTCAGGCGGTTGTTTCTGCAGTCAAAGGGCTGCCACTTCCCTTGCAGCGGCTGCGATTCCAGTCCCGCGACACGCCCTATCCAGGTGGGAAAATCCACTTCCGCCAAATCACAGCGGCGTAAGCCGCTTTTTTCCGTCTGTAACGCCTGCAAAGTGGCCTCTTTCCCCACACCAAGGGCATTCACCAGGCTGGAGGCACTGATCATCAAGGGTGAAATCGACATGGTGGAGTTTGAACGCCCTGTTTTGATTAACTCTACTTCGGGATAGTACGCAACTGCTACTGACTCATCAACAGGGTGAGAATAAAACAGGCCAGCACCCCAAGCGCCACTGTCTGCCCGATCGCCACCAGTACCGGGATTCCCGAAAGCGCAAGGAGACCAAATGCGATAATGGTGGATGCCGCTCCAATCATCACACCATGCAGGCTTTGCAAACGTTCCCGCGCTCCCTGCGTATGCCGGGCAAAAAACAGGCTGTAGTCCAGGCCGATCCCCGCCACCAGCAAGAGGGAGAGCAAATGAAACAAATTGAGTTTTGTCCCGGCGAAGAGCTGCACACCGAGACTGAGAATCACCGCGAGGACAACCGGCAGCAGTATTCCCGCTCCCTTTTTCAGGGAACCGATAGTGATCAACAAAAAAAGCGAAATGATAAGCGCGCCCCAGACGATACGCTGCAGGGCTTCACGGCGATAATTATCAACGATGCTGCCTGTCGCTTTATGCAGGTTCAGATAATACTTGCCGACAGCGGGATGGCTCTCCAGCCAGCGCTCCAGCGCGCCGGCATCACTCACGCCCGCCAGCCGGACAATTGAAATCCATTTGCCCTTGCGCCAGAAAAAATTACTGCGCAACTGCTCGGCAAGCGGTGTCTGCATCATGAATTCAACGGAGAGCGGCTCCAGGCTGCGGCTTGCAGCCACGTCCTGCAGAAACGGCTGGAAGAAAGCCGGCCTGAACGGCAGCCCCTGGAGTGCTGTGGCAAGATTCTTCTGCAGCACCGCCGGCGGCGGCAACTGGCGCTTGCGCCTCTCCTGCATGGCCCTGCTTGGCAGGATATCGGTGGCGGCGTAGATCCTGCCTATCAGCCCCTCCGCTTGCAGGATCTGCAGTTTCTGCTTTATCGACTCGATTCGCTGCAACAGCTTTTCCGCATCCCTGTCGGCAAGCACGAAGAGATGATTCACATCCGGCGCCCCCAGCGCCTGCCGCAGGCGACGATCCGTTTGCCTTGCCTCCGCCGGAATCGGACTCAGCGCCGAAACATCCTGCTCCCAAACAGCGTCACGCCAGAAAAAAGCACTCAGCGCCAGCATACTCAGCAGGACAGGCAGCAGCGGATAATACGGCGTATTTCCGCCCGGTTTCTGCGGCAACAGTGGTAACCACCCCGGGATAACCGCAACATACCCTGTGCCAATCCAGGCGGGTAACACCCAGCGCGTCACCGCCACGGCAGACAACAGGCCGGTCACGGTAAACACCGCCAGCTGCGACAGGCCGGTAAAGTCTGTACCCCAAAACGCCAGGTAACCCAAACTCGTGGTGACCACACTCAACTGCAGGGTCGGCCAAATCTTTCTGATCACCTGTAATGCTGTCTGCTGCTGCTGTAAATGGCTGAAAAAATGCACGGGGTAATCGATACAGACACCCAGCAGGGTGATGCCAAAAACCAGGGTAATGCCATGCACCTGTCCGAAGACGGCATTCGTCACCAGCATGGCAAAGGAGATCGCGCTGATTAACGGCAAACCAACCAGAACGATCAAGCGGATCGATCTGTAGGCAAACCAGAACAGCAGAAGGATCAGTATGGTAGCGGCAACGCTCAATATTCTTGATGCCTGCTGGATCTTTTCCCTGCTGGCCACCGCGTAACTGCCCGGCCCGGAAATGACGATATTCACCTCCGGCTTTTCGGCCAAATCCCGTTTGACAAAGGTAATCGCCCGCTGCTGCGCGTCCAGATCGAAACCCTTGACGTTCATCGTCGCCAGCAGCAGGGCCTCCTGCCTGTCGGCGGAAAACCACACGCCATACTGCTTTGCCGGCATTTGCTGCCGGGCCAGGCCACGCAAATAATCAAAAAAGATATTTTGCGGATCCGCCGCCAGGGTTTGTTTCAACACCATCCCGAGGCCGGCGCGAACGTCGGCAAGGCGCTGTGTCAATGCGAGACGCAGCTTTTCCGCGGAAAAATCGGTGCTGGAGAGATGCGGCTTCAACAAATAACGATAGCGGAAGAGTTTTTCGAAGCGTTGCCATTCGTAATCGATTTCCCCATTGGCCACCGTTACGAACAAGCCGCTCTGCAGCATGTCGCGCTTCAGCCGTTTGCTGAAGCGTGCAGTGTTTTCAGTGGTATCGGCACGAACACTGATAAAAAGGATTTTTGAAGTGACGCCCTGCTGGATCTCGTCCAGAAACAGATTGATTGACGCATTGTTGTCTCCCGCCCCTGATGCCGGCATGAACTGGGACATGTCTGATACAACGGTTAAATTTTTACCCAGATAGAGAAACGCTCCCAGCAACAATACAATCCAGAGAAACTGCGGGACATTGATCAATTTATTCTTCGTGATCATAAAGAGTGGTCAGGGTGTAATCATCATTGAATTCGATCACTTTTATGCTGAGGATTTTGCCCTTTTTCCCTTTCACCTCTATATGCTTGATCCACTTTTTTATATTTTCATCTGCCGGCTCCAGTTCCAGGCGCCAGCCACCATTTTGCTTGAACGAGCTGACGGCATACATCGCCCGCAACCTGTCTGCATCGCCCGACAGCAGGGCGAGAAACGCACTTACCACACTCTGGATGCCAGGATGATCCGAGGTGTAGACATGCTCCTCGGAACCATCCTGCTTGAGGATTTTTATTTCGTCGCCATGAATAATCTGTTTTTCTGACACCGGGGAGACGAGGGTTTTTTCCAGTTTGTCCGGATACTCATAGTAAAGTTTGCCCTTGCTGATCAGCGGTTCATCCAGATAAAAGGCGACTTTTTTCTCGACAAAAAAAGCTGTCTTTTTCCTGCTCGCGGCAATCTCATGCATAATGCGCTCAAAATCCGCGGCGACAGCGGCATAAAGCTGCTGGCCGGCAGGCAACAGGAAGAAAAACAGCAACCAGCCGAGACGCTTTTTCTGTTTATTCATCGTGCCAATAATCATAAAAATTGAACCAGTTATAGGGGGACAGTTTTATATGGTGCTCTATCCTTGAAACATATTTTTCCATCCACGCCTGTATCACTTCCTCACGATTATTCTGCGTAAACTCGATTTTATCCGCCAGTTTCTCAAAATGAATATGATAGCGGTTGCCTCCCTGATACAAACCAAAGAACAAAATCACCGGCACATTCAATATGCCCGCCAGCCTGATGGGGCCGGAGGGAAATTCGGTTTCGTCGCCAAGCAGACGGCAACTGACAATTTTGTCACTTTCCGCCACCCTGTCGCCCAGCATGCCGATGAGCTCACCCTGTTCCAGACACTCCTTCATGCGCAACAAGGCATTATCATCCGCCAGGTTGATTACCGATTTTGAAATATTTGGATTGAGCGCATCAATGATTTTCACGATCATCTGGTTGTGATCACGATACATCATGATTTTCAGCGGGGCACCATATTTTTCAATCGCCAGACAGCGCAACACATCAAAGCTGCCGAGGTGCGAACCGAGCACAATACAGCCATTGCCTTCGGCGATATGTTTTTCGAGTAATTCCAGCCCATCTATTTTTACCTCAAAATAGTCATACTGGTCTGTCATAAAATAAACCCGATCCAGCACGGTGGCGGCAAACCAGTAAATGTGTTTGGCGATGTGCAGTGGGGTGATTTTTCTTCCCGGGAAACAGCGCTGCAGATAGTATTTCGAGGCCTTGCGTGCCTGCGGTGCGGTAAGATAAAAATAGAAGGTAATCGGGTAAAGCCAGATGCGGGCAAACCAACGGCCGATATGCAGAGCCACCCAGCAAATCAGCTTTAAAGTGAAAGGGTTGCTGCGTTCTTTTTGTTCAATCCACTTTCTGCTCACCTTGCGGCCTTGGTCGTCACAGTAAACTGTCCTGCCACCACATTCTGATCGGCATGCTGACAGGTGAATTTGATGGTTTCACCGTTTTTTTGTTGCAGCTGCACCGTAACATCTTGTTCCGGCAGCAAGGGCCTTGCAAATTTAACCGCTGCAATCCCCGTGATTTCTATTTCCGGTGCGTGTTTTTTTACGATGTTCACCACTTCATCCAGAATCACCACCCCCGGCACCACCGGGTTATCCGGAAAATGACCCGCCAAAGCGGGGTGGCTGGCGGCGATGCTGAACGTGTCAAGATACGTAGTCAATCAGGCAGACTCCAGATAAAAACCCTTGCGCTTTTGTCTCTCGACCAGCGCCAATACATCATGGCGGGGCAATTTTCCCAGTTCATTATAGGGAAGGCGATTAACTTTAATAAGCGGGCGCGGTAAAAAGACCGGGTCGACCTGCTCCGCCAGGGCCTCCAGAATTTCCTCGTGGCTCAACCGCGGCGCCACCACCAGCGCGGCCAGCCGCACTCTCTCACCATTGACGCTATCCGGCAGTACGAATATGGCATCTTCCACGCCTGCGATACTTTTCAGTTTGCAATTCAGATCACCCAGAGAGCCCCGTTTTCCACCTATCTTCAGCATGTCGGAATTTCTGCCGGCCAGGCGGAAGTGTGTTTCATCTATCACTTCTATGTCGTCCGCCAGCTCGATATCACCATCCACAGCAGGTATTTTCAGGTGGTGGCGGCCCTTTTCCGAAAACAGTGTGTAGCCGTCAAAAAGCTGCCAGGCACTGTTTTTGGCTGTCCGCCGGCTGGCAATTGCCCCTGCCTCACTGCAACCGTAAATTTCCCGCACCTCCGTTTGCAGGATCTTTTCCGCTTCCATTGCCAGCGCCGGCTCGAGCGGTGCGGTAGCTGAAACAACAAAATCAATATCAGGCCACGCCAGCCCGGCGGCACAGCAGGCCTGCAGGTGCAGCGGCGTGGTGATCAGCACCCGCCGGAACGGCGTTTCCTCCAGGGCTGAGTTTATGTCCTGGGGAAAAAACGGCTTGCCCGCATGCAGACAGGCGCCGGTCACCAGCGGAAAAATAATGGAGGTTTCCAGGCCGAACATGTGTTGCGGCGGGACGGTAGCCACGATCGAATTTCTGCCATTGGCATTCAGGGCAAAACGCTTTTCCGCAATTTTTGCGCTCGCCACCAGCTCCTTCCATTTTTTCGGATTCGCTTTCGGCTGTCCGGTACTCCCGGAGGTGAACACGATTGCCGCCACCAGCTCCTCGCGAATCCGGGGCGGACTGCTATCACAACTTTTTTCTGAATCAAACGCTATCTGCAACTGGTCCAGCAAAACGTCTTCGAGTTTGACTTCTGCAAGACAATAACTGTCAGCATAGATTTCCCCGATACGCTCTATTTCCTTATGCGCCCGGCTTGGTGGCAACAAACAGGTTTGTTCCCTCAGCATACAGGCGACAAACGCAACCAGAAAACAGTAGCGGTCCTCACACAAATTGATGGCATACTGTTTTTCCGGCAACTGTCTGAACACCTGCATCACATGGGAAAGAAACTGCTGCCGTTCGACGAGTTTGCCGCGCCAGAACGCAACCGCTTCATCCGCCTGCAGCTTTTCGAACACTTGGATTTTTTCTTTGCTCATGTTGTGTTCAGTGCCCTGAATGTCTGGCCCTGAGCTTCAGCACGCCCCAGACAAACTGGAAAAAATTGTTGTTCGTCTGTTGATTGAACCTGATTTTGCGATAGACATATTCGGACAGAAAGAGTACGGCGATCAGCAGGTAGTTAATCACGTTGGTAAACAGCGACCAGGTTTCCACTGAGGCATACATGGCCAATGCCACGCTTTCGATTAACATCAGGAAAAAAAACAGCACCCAGATGCGGGTAACATAACGGGTATAGTTTTTGAGTTCCTGGCTCAGCTCTCCGTCCAGTATTTGCGCATATCTTGTAATCAGCGGGGTTTCGCCGGCTTTCAGTGATTGGCCAAACAACAGCAGCAAGCCGCAATTGATCGCAACCGGCGGGATCAGCATGAGGGTGACGGCATCGCCCTGCCGAATCAACCAGACACCGACTGCCGATAACACCAGCCAGACAGCCGTCAGCCGGAATGCTCTGGCGCGTACACTTTGCAGTAACAGAAGTAAAAATACCGCCAGCAGATAGATCCCGGCCCATTGGCTTTTATCAACCACGATTGAAACATGAGAAATCAAAGGATACAGCAGCATGGCAATTGCGGTCGATTTGACCCACATAATCGTTTCTATTTCTGCCGGTTCTTTTCGATGTGCTGACTCAGGGAACGCAAGGACGAGAAAATCTTGCTGTTGTCCGGATCGTCAGAGCGAAGCTGATAACCATAATTTTTTGAAATCGCCATCGCCAACTCCAGGGCGTCAATCGAATCCAGCCCCAAACCTTCACGAAACAATGCCGCTTCCGGATCTATTTCGACTGCTTCCACTTCCTCAAGATTAAGTGAATCAACAATAAGATTCGCCACTTCGAGCTCGATTTGACTGAGTTCTGACATACAACAAACACCCCAATATCACTACGTTGATTAAGATTGCTTTGATTTTACAAAAAATTATACCAAACCCATGCCTGCACGGCAGAATGGACGGAACATCTTCCCTAAAGACCATAGCAAAAACAGGGGAATCACAAGCTTTTGAAAACTCGACGGAAACCGGCGGTAACCGTTCCCTTGTGTAAACCGCTTATTATTGTGCCGCTGTTAAACCGGAACTTTATTGCGGAATTTTGTCACATTCCAAGCCGATTCAAAAGCGGTGCATACCGGCTTTGTCGGCCATAAGCCCTGCAATCGGCCGTTATCGCAAGGCGTTGCAGCGACCCGGCCCCTTCCAGATACCCTCTTTTGCCAGGAGGGTTTTCCAAAGGCGCCGCCACGTATTCCACGAATGATCACCCGGCGAGGAAATCACATTCGCCGGTGGCAACAACCGCCCCAGCATGACGTGCGCCCGGGCAAAATCGTCCGCCTCCCCATAGGCCAGAAAGAGGCGCTGCAGCAAAGGCTTGCGGTAGCGATGCTTCAACCAGAGCCATACCGCCTCCTCGTCGGAGACTGCCTGCTGATCCCGCGGCTGCCAGAGCAGTGGCCCGCCGGCCTGCTCAATCGAATTGATCAAATTTTCTCTGCCCAGATAGGGCGCAATCACGATCACGCCGCAGACATCGCCGGGTGCCTGCCTGAAATAGCGCAGACTGCTGAAACCGCCCAGGGAAAAACCGACCAGCCACAGGCCGGTATAGCCGCGCCTTCGCGCCGGCCTGATGACATCTTCCTGCAGGTGTTGCAGCAGGGTGTGGTTGAAGAGGTAGCCGAGTTGCGTGCCAACCGCAACCATATCGGCCCTCAAGCCGGCCTGCCTGGCAAGCCTGAAGATCCCCTCTTCGCGAACCGTCTCTGCGGTATCGTAGATACCGGGCAAAAACACCAGCAGGGCCGTATTTTCTGCCGGCGCATCGACGTCCCAAAGTGTGACCATTTGCGGGTCACGCCCAAAGACAAACCAGTACACCGCCAGACCGGAGGCTGACAATAACAAAACGAGAAGAACAAAAACGTGATTAAGCCCTGAATAATTCTTCAAGCGGAGGAGCATTCAGGGTTGTTGCCATTATTCAACCGTAACGGATTTCGCCAGATTCCGCGGCTGATCCACGTCGGTCCCTTTGATCACCGCCACATGGTAGGCCAGCAACTGCAGGGGGATGGTGTAGATAACGGGTGAAATGACATTATCCGTGGGCGCAACATCCAGGACGGTCATGCCTTCGGTCGGCACAATACCCGCCTCGGTATCAGCAAAGACAAACAGCTCGCCGCCACGTGCGCGTACTTCCTGCAGGTTGCCCTTCAGTTTGTCCAGCAGTTTGTCGTTCGGCGCAACAGCGACAATCGGGACTTCCGCATCCACCAGTGCCAGCGGACCATGTTTGAGTTCACCTGCAGGATAACCTTCTGCATGGATATAGGAGATTTCCTTCAGCTTCAGCGCCCCCTCAAGCGCGATCGGATAGTGCTCGCCGCGACCGAGAAACAGGGCATTGTGTTTGTTGGCAAAACGCACCGCCAGCTTTTGTATCGAGTCATCCAGCTTCAGCGCCTCTTCAATCATGCCGGGTAACTGGCGCAGCTGCCTGACGATTTTCGCCTCGGTGGCCGCACTCAGCTTGTGGCGCCGTCCCAGCACGACTATCAACAGCAACAACGCCACCAGCTGGGTGGTAAACGCCTTGGTGGACGCCACACCGATTTCCGGCCCGGCGCGCGTCATCAACACCAGGTCCGACTCGCGCACCAGCGAACTCTCCGGGACGTTACAAATGCTGAGCGTATGACGGAAACCCATCTCTTTTGCCACTCGTAACGCCGCCAGGGTATCGGCGGTTTCTCCGGATTGGGAGATGGTGATAAACAGGCTGTTGGGCAATACTGCCGTGGTACGATAACGGAATTCACTGGCAACCTCGATGTTGCACGGCAGACCCGCGAGTGACTCAAAACCATAGCGCGCCACCAGACCCGCGTGATAACTGGTACCGCAGGCGACGATCTGGATATGTTCAATGTGATCGAAAATTTCGGCCGCGCCGACACCGAAACTCTCTTCCAGCACGCTGTTCTCGCTCAGACGGCCTTCCAGGGTTTCTCCCACCGCATGTGGCTGCTCATAAATTTCCTTCAGCATGTAATGGCTGAATTCACCACGCTTGACCGCATCGGCATTTAATTCGCTATGGTGCACCGGGCGCTCGATCCGCTTGCCTGCCAGATCGAACACCTCTACGGACCCGGGGGTAAGCACGGCGATATCCCCCTCTTCCAGGAAAATAAACTCCTGGGTTTCAGCAATGAGTGCGGCAACATCGGAGGCGAGATAGTTGGCGTCTTTCCCCAGGCCGATAACCAGCGGGCTGCCCCGGCGTGCTGCGATCAACCGCCTGTTATCGCCGGTACTGATGACCCCCAGCGCATAGGCACCCTGCAGATCATTCACCGTCTCACGTACCGCGTGGAACAGATCCTCTCCCCGATCCAGATACTTGTGCAGTTGATGCGCGATCACTTCCGTATCGGTGTCGGAGGTGAAGCGGTAATTCTCGCCTTGCTGGATTTCCTTCAGACTTTCGAAATTCTCGATAATGCCGTTGTGCACCACGGCGACACTCTTGTTACACACATGCGGATGCGCATTCGATTCCGTCGGTTCCCCATGGGTTGCCCAGCGTGTATGCGCAATGCCGATGTGGCCATTGGCCGGTTGTTTCTCCAGTGCGGATTCGAGTTGTTTGATCTTTCCCGGTGTGCGCACTCTGCAGATACAGCCGCGCTCATCCAGCACCGCCACTCCGGCGGAATCATAGCCACGGTACTCCAGGCGTTTCAGCCCCTCGACCAATACCGGCAGGATATTTTCTTTTGCGATTGCCCCGACGATTCCGCACATAACGATGGTTACCGCGCTGGTTTTACGACTGAAAAGTGAAGCAACCCCGCAGCTGCGCCGCGCCCGCCCCTCGCCGCTGAGACAAAATGCTGACAATCCCTTTCACATGACATTATTCGTTTTTCCTCGTTCTCCACAATGACCCTGACCGGTTTCCCGGGTAAATCCAATTAGCCGTTCCGCATACCGGCACTTGATTTATAGTTGTCTGCCGGTTTGATTTTGCCTCAATGCCGGAACCTCTCCCCGTTATTTTTTAACCGGCCGCTCCCAGTTCTTTATCGTCTTTTGTTTGCCGCGGCTTAAAGTAAGCTCCCCCGCCGGCGCATCACGGGTGATCGTCGAACCCGCGCCAATGGTGGCATCCGCCCCGACTTCGACCGGTGCAACCAGCTGGGTATCCGAACCGATGAAGGCGCGGTCTCCGATAATGGTGCGGTGCTTGTTGGCACCATCATAGTTACAGGTGATGGTGCCGGCGCCAATATTGACCCCTTCACCCATGGTGGTATCACCTACATAACTCAAGTGGTTTACTTTACTGCCTTCGCCCACCCGGCTGTTTTTGATTTCGACAAAATTACCCACCCGCGTATTGCTTGCCAGTTCCGTACCGGGGCGGATCCGCGCAAACGGCCCGATTTGCGCACCGCTGGCGATTTTTGCCTGTTCGATCACCGACATCGGTTTGATTTCGACATTGTCACCGATTTCACTGTCGATAATGACACAACCTGGCCCAATTACCACATTGTCACCCAACACCACCTTGCCGCTCAGCACCACATTGACATCCAGGGTAACATCCTGACCCGTCTCGACACTGCCACGAATATCGATGCGCCGGGGATCCAGAAGGCTGACACCGTTTTGCATCAGCTGCAACGCCTGCAGGCGCTGATACTCCCGTTCCAGCTCTGCCAGCTGCTCGCGGCTGTTGATCCCCGCCACTTCCGCCGGGCTGTCGGGGTGGCTGGTCTGGACAGGGATGCCGTCCTTCACTGCCATTTCGATGGTATCCGTCAGATAAAACTCGCCCTGTTTGTTGTTGTTTTCCAGCCGGCTCAGCCACTGGCGCATTTTAGCAGCGCCGGTACAGAGAATGCCGGTATTGATTTCGGTGATCCTGCGTGTCTCCGCATCGGCGTCTTTTTCTTCCACGATACGCACCACCGCGGCGTGGCTGTCCCGCACGATCCGCCCATAGCCGGCGGGATCGTCCAGGTGAACCGTCAGCAACCCGAAAGTCTCTTCGCCCTGGCGGATCAGTTCCGCCAGGGTTTCGGCCCGAAGCATGGGCACATCCCCGTAGAGCACCAGCAGAGTGTCCTCATCGGCAATCTCCGGCATCGCCTGTTCCAGCGCGTGCCCGGTGCCAAGCTGCTCGGCCTGCTCTATCCACAGCAGATCCTCATCGCGAAAAGCCGCCTTGACCTGTTCACCGCCGTGGCCGTAGACGACGATTATTTTTTTCGGATTCAGGGCGCGGGCCGTATCAATCACATGGCCCAACAGCGGCCTGGCCGCCAGCGGATGGAGCACCTTGGGCAGATTCGATTTCATCCGGGTGCCCTGGCCCGCGGCCAGAATCACCACATCCAGGCGGGATGATGACATGTCGTTTCGTCCTCCTTCACGCTGCCGGTCTAATGCAGCTGCGGGATGGTTTGCACCACCTGGCCGCTCCCTACTTCTGCCTCGGTGGCATCGCGTATTTCCGTGACCTTGATTTTAAATGTTATGGTCTTGCCCGCAAACGGATGGTTGCCGTCCAGCATGATTTTACCGTTTTCCATCTTCACCACGGTCATGGTGATGGATTCGCCGGCCTCGTTCTGAAACGTGGCCTCCGCACCGATGTGGCGGTACTCGGGCGGGACATTTTCAATCTCGTCACTGTAGGTCATACTCGGATCGTAGTGTCCAAACCCCTCTTCGGGCGTCAGTGTCACACTCACCTCGTCACCCACCTTGTGCCCTTCCAGGGCTTCCGCCACCTTGGGAAACATGGCGCTGTCCTTCCCACCATGCAGATAACTGATAGGGATATCCGACTGCTCCTGCACACTCCCGTTTTCATCCAGAAGCACATAGGTGAGCGAAACAACCTTGTTGTGTTCCACTTTTTGCTCACTCATTTCGTGTCTATCCTCTTGGTTAATAAAGAAAGGGCAGTATAACAACTGCCCTTCTCGTTCAGTAAGTCCAATATGCCGAGCCTGAATCAAGTGTTCCGGATGCCGGATCATTTAACATTATTGGCGGATTCTGGTTTCGTGGCTTAAGTGGAGTGGTATTCGGAACTCTTGATTCAGGACTAACGGCTTACTTTCTTGCGCATTCGCTGAATCGTCTGCAATTGGGCAACGGCCTGCGCCAGCATGGCCTCCGCTTCCGCCATGTCCATTTCTCCGGAGCGATCCTTGAGTGCCTGCTCCGCGTGTCGTTTCGCCTCGATCGCCGCGGCCTCATCCAGATCGTGCGCCCGCACACAGGTATCGGAGAGCACCGTGACGCAATGGGGCTGGACTTCGAGGATGCCGCCAGAAACATAGAAGGACTCCTCTTCGCCACCCTGTTTGGTCACACGGACCTCGCCCGGCTTCAATGGGGTCATCATCTGGGTGTGACGGGGGTAGATCCCGACCTCGCCCATCACCGCCGGAGCCACCACAACCTCGACGGTGCCGGAGAAGATTTCCGCCTCGGCACTGACGATATCCAGATGAATGGTCATGGCCATGATTATTCTCCCAGGTGATCCGCTTTACAACGACTTGGCTTTCTCGATGACTTCATCGATGGACCCGACCATGTAGAACGCCTGTTCCGGCAGATCGTCGTATTTCCCTTCGACGATCCCCTTGAACCCGGCAATGGTGTCTTTCAGTGACACATATTTACCCGCCGAGCCGGTAAACACCTCGGCGACGAAGAACGGCTGCGAGAGGAAACGCTGAATCTTGCGGGCGCGTGCCACGGTCAGCTTGTCCTCTTCGGAGAGTTCATCCATACCCAGAATCGCGATGATGTCCTTCAACTCCTTGTAGCGCTGCAAGGTCCCCTGCACCGCGCGGGCGACATTGTAGTGTTCTTCCCCGATCACCAGCGGATCGAGCTGGCGGGAGGTGGAATCCAGCGGATCCACCGCAGGGTAGATGCCCAGCTCGGCAATCTGGCGGGAGAGCACGACGGTCGCGTCGAGGTGGGCAAAGGTGGTGGCCGGAGAGGGGTCGGTCAAATCGTCCGCCGGTACGTACACCGCCTGGATAGAGGTGATGGAGCCGGTCTTGGTGGAGGTGATGCGCTCCTGGAGTGCGCCCATTTCCTCGGCCAGGGTCGGCTGGTAACCCACTGCGGAGGGCATGCGTCCCAGCAGCGCCGACACCTCGGTTCCCGCCAGGGTGTAACGATAGATGTTGTCGATGAACAGCAGCACGTCGCGGCCTTCATCACGGAAGGCTTCCGCCATGGTCAGACCGGTCAGCGCGACACGCAGGCGGTTGCCGGGCGGTTCGTTCATCTGGCCGTATACCAGCGATACCTTGTCGAGGACGTTGGACTCCTTCATTTCATGGTAGAAGTCGTTGCCTTCACGGGTACGCTCACCCACACCGGCGAAGACCGAGTAACCGCTGTGCTCGATCGCGATGTTGCGGATGAGCTCCATCATGTTGACGGTCTTGCCCACGCCGGCACCACCGAAGAGGCCCACCTTGCCGCCCTTGGCGAACGGGCAGACCAAATCGATAACCTTGATGCCGGTTTCCAGCAATTCGGTTGCCGGCGACAGTTCTTCATACGCCGGTGCCTTGCGGTGGATCGCCATGCGCCGCTCTTCACCGATGTCGCCAGCCTCGTCCACGGGGTTGCCTAGCACGTCCATGATCCGCCCGAGGGTCTTGGTCCCCACCGGCACCTGAATCGGTGCGCCCGTGTTTGCCACGGACATTTCCCGTTTCAGGCCATCAGAACTCCCCATGGCGATGGTCCGCACGATGCCATCGCCCAGCTGCTGCTGCACCTCCAGTGTCAGGTCAGCCTGATCCACCTTCAAGGCATCATAAACCCTGGGCATCGCCTCACGTGGAAACTCCACGTCGATCACGGCACCGATGATTTGTACAATTTTTCCAGAACTCATGGCTCTTTCCTCAATTTTCAACATAGCGCGTTGCGGGTGGCGCGTTGCAGGAGAGGTTGTTTCCTGCTGTTACAGGCCGACCGCTACTAAATTCAAACAGCTGCCGCACCGGCAACGATTTCTGACAACTCCTGGGTAATGGCAGCCTGCCGGGCCTTGTTGTAGACCAGCTGGAGTTCATCAATCAGGTTACCTGCATTGTCGGAGGCGCTCTTCATCGCCACCATGCGGGCGGCCATCTCACAGGCAATATTCTCCACCACACCCTGGTAGACCTGTGACTCAATAAAACGGATCATCAGGCCATCGAGGACGGACTTGGCATCGGGTTCATAGATATAATCCCAATGATGCTTCAGCGCGACATCCTCCTCATCGGTGACAATGGGAAGCAACTGATCAACCGTCGGCTGCTGGGTCATGGTGTTCACAAAACGGTTGTAAACCACGTAAAGGCGATCCAGTTCTCCGTCGTCGAAGGCATCCAGCATCACCTTCACCGTGCCGATGATGTCACTCACCCCCGGGGCATCCCCGAGATGGGTCGCCTGTGCCTTGATATTGCCGAGGTTTTTGAAAAACACGGAGGCTTTTTGACCAATGGTGCACAGGTCGATCTCCACGCCCTGCTCACCCCATTGGCGTAACTCTGCGAGCAATTCCCTGAACATGTTGTTGTTCAGGCCGCCACACAGGCCCCGATCGGAGGAGATCACGATATAGCCGACGCGGCTGACTTCACGTTGTTGCAGATAGGGATGATGGTACTCGGGATGCGCCTGCGCCAGATGATGGATCACGTTCAGCATTTTGGCCGCGTAGGGGCGGGTAGCCGCCATGCGATCCTGGGCCTTGCGCATTTTACTGGCGGCAACCATTTCCATGGCACGCGTGATCTTCTGCGTATTCTTGATACTCTTGATCTGCGCGCGAATTTCTTTACCGCTTGCCATATCGTTTTACCTTTTTTTACCTCACAACCCCCAGCAAACGGGGAGGAGAGGGTAGCTTACTGTTCGTTTACCAGGTACTGGTGGCCTTGAACTTCTCAATCGCTGCGGTCATTGCCGCTTCGATCTCTTCGTTGTAATCACCACTTTCATTGATGCGCTCGAGCAGCTCCGTTTCATTGGCCTTCATGTAGGCCTGCATCGCCGCTTCGAAATCCACCACCTTGTTGACTTCAACATCGTCCAGGAATCCGCTGTTGGCGGCCAGCAGGGAAAAGGCCTGTTCACCAATGCTCATCGGCTCATACTGCTTCTGTTTCATCAATTCAGTCACGCGCTGACCGCGTTCAATCTGTTTGCGCGTGGATTCGTCCAGATCGGAGGCAAACTGGGCGAACGCCGCCAGCTCCCGGTACTGGGCAAGGTCAAGACGCACACCGCCACCCAGTTTCTTGATGATTTTCGTCTGGGCGGCGCCACCCACACGCGAAACCGACAAACCGGCGTTGATTGCCGGCCGGATCCCGGCGTTGAACAGATCCGTTTCCAGGAAGATCTGGCCATCGGTGATTGAAATCACGTTGGTGGGAACAAAAGCCGACACGTCACCGGCCTGGGTTTCGATGATCGGCAGGGCGGTGAGGGAACCGGTTTTGCCCTTTACCTCACCGTTGGTCAGTTTCTCCACATGCTCCGCATTCACCCGCGCGGCACGTTCCAGCAGGCGGGAATGCAGATAGAACACATCGCCCGGATAGGCTTCGCGGCCCGGCGGGCGGCGTAACAACAGCGACACCTGGCGGTATGCCCAGGCCTGCTTGGTCAGATCGTCATAGATGATCAGCGCATCCTCACCCCGATCGCGGAAGTATTCGCCCATGGCGCAACCGGCGTAGGGAGCGATAAACTGCATCGCCGCTGCATCGGAAGCCGTGGCGGCGACAATGATGGTATGTTCCAGCGCACCGTGTTCTTCCAGCTTGCGCACCACGTTGGCAATACTGGAGGCTTTCTGCCCGATGGCAACGTAGATACATTTGATTCCGGTACCTTTCTGGTTGATGATGGCGTCCACCGCCACCGCGGTTTTACCGGTCTGGCGGTCACCGATGATCAGCTCACGCTGACCGCGGCCGATGGGCACCATCGCGTCAACCGCCTTCAGACCGATTTGCACCGGCTGATCAACCGACTGACGGGCGATCACGCCGGGAGCGATTTTTTCAATCGGTGAAAACGTCTGGGTTTCAACCGGGCCTTTGCCATCAATCGGTTTGCCCAGGGCATCGACCACCCGCCCCAGCAATGCCTCACCGACAGGGACTTCCAGAATACGCCCGGTACATTTGACCTTGTCACCTTCAGTGATGTGCTCATAGGCCCCCAGCACCACGGCGCCGACAGAATCGTGTTCCAGGTTAAGTGCCATGCCATAGGTATTGCCGGGAAACTCGATCATTTCACCCAGCATCACATCAGCCAGGCCGTGGATACGAATGATCCCGTCAGTCAAACTGACCACGGTGCCTTCGTTACGGGCCTCGGTGGTGGTGGTAAAACTTTCGACCCGTTTTTTAATCAGTTCACTGATTTCAGATGGATTCAGTTGCATGTTGGATATCCTTTAAAATCACTCTGAAGTTAATGTATCAGGGTGTTTGCCAGTTTCTCGAGTTGACCGGTTACCGAGGCGTCGATAACCAGATCACCGGTGCGCACGATAGCACCACCTATAATGGATTCATCGATGTTACATGAGAGGGTAACGTCACGCCCAAAACGTTTCTCCAGCGCTGCGACGAGTTGTGCTTTCTGTGCCTCACTCAGGGGAAACGCGGAGGTCACTTCTGCCTCAACCGTCTTCTCGGCATCGGCCCGTTTTCTTTCATACAATTCGGCGATTTCCGGCGCGATGACAAGCCGCTTGTTTTCCGCCAGCACACGGACAAAGTTCTGCCCGTGGGTGTCGAGTTTCTCGCCACAAATATCAAGAAACAGTTCGATCAGCCTGTCACCATCGATATTCGGATTATCGAGCAGCCCCTGCATTGTCGGATCGGATGCCACCACAGCGATACACTGCAGCATCTCGGACCATTTCTTCAGCTCACCCCGTGACTCGGCCAGGGAAAAAGCAGCCTGGGCATAGGGGCGGGCAATGGTACTTTTCTCAGCCATAAACGTTGGGCCTTCCTATAATTGCGCAACCAGATCCTGCAGCAGGGCTTCGTTGGACTTTTCGTCGATCTCTTTCTTCAAGACCTTGCTGGCGCCGGCGACGGCAAGTGACACCACTTCACCACGCAGATGTTCGCGCGCACGATTCACTTCCTGTTCAATTTCCGCTTTAGCCGCATTGAGCAGACGTTCGCCTTCGGCGCGCGCGTCTTCCTTTGCCTCATCCACTAT
This sequence comes from Chromatiales bacterium, assembly GCA_027032075.1. Classification (GTDB taxonomy): domain Bacteria; phylum Pseudomonadota; class Gammaproteobacteria; order UBA6429; family Thiohalophilaceae; genus JAJRYG01. The sequence continues at coordinate 30,147 of JALVOC010000118.1, forward strand.
TTCATTGGCCCGTTTCTGTGCCTGATTGATGATTTCCTGGGCTTTCTGCTTGGCTTCATGCAGGGTTTCCAGGGCGCGCTTTTCTGCCAGGACTTTTTCGTGTTCTCCGCGTTCCGCCGCAGCGAGACCATCGGCGATTTTCTTTTTACGTTCTTCCAGTGCGCCAACGATCGGTGGCCACACGTACTTCATGCAGAACCACACGAAAACGATGAAGGTTATCGATTGGCCTATAAGGGTTAGATTAATATTCATGCCGGAACCTATATCGGTTGTTCAGGTGAATACGCTCTTTGCTCAGGCAGCCACAGCGAAGAGGACATACATCGCAATACCGACGGCAATCATCGGTACGGCGTCGACCAGACCCATCACGATGAAGAACTGGGTGCGCAACATCGGGATCAGTTCAGGCTGGCGCGCCGCGCCCTCGAGGAAGCGGCCACCGAGGATACCGATCCCCACGGCTGCACCCAAGGCGCCAAGACCCATCATCAGTGCACCTGCGATGTATAACAATGCTTGTTCCATTTTTGTCTCCTAACTCTGTATATAAGGTAAAAATAACCGGTTATGTAATAAAACCATCAGTGTTCACTATGCGCCATATCCAGATAAACAATGGTGAGCGTCATAAAAATAAAGGCCTGCAGTGTAACAATCAGAATATGGAAAATGGCCCAGCCAAGCTGAAGCAAACCACCAAACATGCCGAGGGTGAAACTGGCACTGAACATCAATGCAATAAGAATGAAGATCATTTCGCCGGCATACATGTTGCCGAAGAGACGCAGTGCCAGGGAAATCGGTTTGGCTATCAGGGAGACGAATTCCAGCAGAAAATTGACAGGAACGAACATCGCCTGAATAACCGGATTCTTCGATTGGAAGGGTTGCAGCGTCAGCTCACCGGTAAAACCACCGATCCCTTTTATTTTGACGCTGTAGAACAACACCAGGAAGAAAACCGAAAAAGCCATGCCAAAGGTGGCGTTCGGATCGGTGGAAGGAACAACCTTGAAATAGACATGGTGGGCGTCGACGCCAAAAACCGACTCGCCAATGACTCCGGCGAGGGAGGGTAACCAGTCGACCGGGATGAGATCCATAAAGTTCATCAGGAAGATCCAGACGAAGACGGTCAACGCCAGCGGAGCGACCAGTTCGTTTTTCGCGGTAAACGAACCCCGCACGCTGTTGTCGATAAACTCTACGATCCATTCCACGAAGTTCTGCAACCCGCCTGGCACGCCACTCTCGGCACGCCTGGCAACCTTGCGGAACAGATACAGAAACAATACACCCAAGACGATGGACCAAAGCATGGTATCCACATGGATTGCCATGAAACCCATTTCCTTCGCTTCAGCGGCAGTGTGGGCAAAGCCCCAATGGCCGTCAGGATGCTGGCCAAAGGTCCAGTTTTGCAAATGATGCTTGATGTAGTCGCCAGACGAAAGTGCTTCGTTAGACATTGTTTTTTACAAACCCCAAATAATCGAATAACCGGTAACTTCCGCTGGCCTAGTATGCCCGCATGGGCCGGGCAAAGAAAACTCCTGTTTGCGCCACGATAAACCCGATGAGCATTGCCAGTGCCTGCAGCTTCAGCCAGCCCATACCTGATGCAAGCAGGGCGGCGACCAACACAATCCGCAGCAAGGTTCCCTTGTACAATTCCGCCATCGCGAGCGTTGCGTTGCGGCTTGCCTCGTCGGTGGCAACGCACACCCGCCACGCGCCGACCAGGGTACTGCCCAGACTTGCCGCACCACCGTACAGTAGCGCAATTACAAATTCACTCCCCCTTATGGGGAAGGCAATCAGCGCCGCTATACCCATAAGGAATACCTGGATTAACAGCAATCTATACAGTGTGCGCCGAAAGGCGTGTGCGTAAACATTTGGCCGGGTGTATTTCGTCACCGGGACGCCCTTTAAAAATGGCACCCACATATCGGGCCGCGAAGTATATCGGCTCCCCGAAAGAGGGTCAATGATGGACATATAAAGAATATTTGGGGGTATTCCGTGGAGAAAACCTGCAAAGAAAAACGGTGTTGTTTATGGCGCGTTTGATTCAGGCACCCTCTGACGACACGTTCCGCATATCAAGTCGCTTCGCGTTGTTGCCGCATCCCGATTTCGCACCCAAAGTGGGCGGATCAATTAATGTGCTCCAGGATGCCGTCAAGCTCTTCCAGGGTGTTGTACTGGATAACCAGTTTACCCTTGCCCTTGGCGGAATGCTGGATTTGCACCTTGGCCCCCAGTTTTTCCGACAACGCCTCCTGAAAACGGCGGATATCGGGATCCACCTCCTTGCTGGCAGTCTTTGCTTTGGCTGGCTGCTGCATGCGGCGCACCAGCTGCTCGGTTTCCCGCACCGAGAGGCCGCGGCGGCACACTTCTTCGGCTGCCTCCACCTGTACCGAACCCAGCAGCGCCAGCAGTGCGCGGGCATGGCCCATTTCCAGCTCCCCTTCCTCCAGCATCGTCTTGACCTTGGGTTCGAGGGTCAACAAACGCAGGAGATTGGAAACCGCCGCACGTGAGCGTCCCACCGCTTCGGCCGTCTCCTGATGGGTGAGGCCGAACTCCTGGATCAACCGCTGCAGCGCGCCCGCTTCCTCAATCGGATTGAGCTCCTCACGCTGGATGTTTTCAATCAGCCCCATCGCCATCGCGGCCTGATCCGGCACATCGCGGACCACCGCCGGGATCTCGTGCAACCCCGCCAGTTGCGAGGCGCGCCAGCGCCGCTCACCCGCAATCAGCTCATACTGACCGTTTTGCCCCGTAACGGGACGCACCAGAACCGGCTGCACCACACCCTGGGCACGAATCGAATCGGCCAGTTCCTGCAATGCCTCCTGGGCGATTTCGTGACGCGGTTGATAGCGGCCCTTGCGGATCACATCCACCGGCAGATTTCGAAGCTCACCCGCCACACTCTCCTCGCCACCATTCGTGGATGCCGCTGAAGCGGGACTCCCGCTGATGCCGAGCAGTTCATCGAGGCCCCGGCCCAGGCCGCGTTTCTTTGCCGCCATCAGAACGCAGCCCCCGCAAGGTTCATTCTGTCCTCATCCCGCCGCAGGATTTCGCCTGCCAGCGCCAGGTATGCCAGCGCCCCGCGCGATTTGCTGTCGTAATTGATCACCGGTACGCCGTGACTGGGGGCTTCGGCCAGACGCACGTTACGGGGGATGACGGTGCGGTAGACCTGATCGGGGAAATGCACGATCAACTGGCCGGAGACATCGTTGGCCAGATTGTTCCGTGGATCGAACATGGTGCGCAATACCCCTTCGACCTTGAGTTCGGGATTCACGCTGCTGCGGATACGTTCAACCGTGTTGAGGAGGGCGCTCAACCCTTCCAGCGCATAATATTCACACTGCATCGGGATCATCACCGACTGGGCCGCCACCAGCGCATTGACCGTCAGCATGTTGAGCGAAGGAGGGCAGTCGATAAGAATGAAATCATACTCCCCTCTGACCGTTTTCAGGGCCTGGCGCAGGCGGGACTGGCGATCGTCCACGCCCATCAGGGCAACTTCGGCGGCGGTCAGTTCACCGTTTGCCGGCAAGATATCGTATTCCACCTCTTCACCCCGCAGGCGGACCGCAGCCAGATTCGCCTCCCCCAGAAGGAGATCACAGGTTGTCAGTTCGAGGCTGTTTTTATTGATGCCGCTGCCCATGGTGGCATTCCCCTGGGGATCCATATCCACCAGCAGAACCCGGCGTTTGGTTGCCGAGAGGGAAGCGGCCAGATTGATGCAGGTTGTGGTTTTACCGACACCGCCTTTCTGGTTGGCAATCGCTATGATTCTGCCCATGGCTGCTGGTCCTCGTTTATTCTCGTTTCGCGCCAGTACTGGCGCCGGAATCTTGATCTTCAGGGGTTTTTTTGATTATCAACACATGCCGCTCTGCTTCCAGCCCCGGAACGGTCAGCGGCTGAGCCGCCTCCAGCACGAAACCGTTGGGCAAAGCCTCCAGTTCCGCTGCCGGATAAGTCCCTTTCATCAACAGAAACCGGCCATCTTCCGCCACCAGATGCCGGGTGCTGTCGAGAATAACCGCGATACTGGCAAATGCCCTTGCGGTAATGGTATTGAAGCGCTCGGGCGGCCGGAAGTCCTCTACCCGCGACTGTACCACATCTGCATTCTTTATCCCTAGTTCTGACACCGCCTGGGCAACAAAGCGGGTTTTTTTGCCATTGCTGTCAAGCAGGCAAAAGTGCCAGGCAGGGCAGGCCAGTGACAAGGGGATCCCCGGCAGGCCGGGGCCGGTCCCCACATCCAGTATACGTGGTCCTTGCAGATAAGGAAGAATCGAGAGGCTGTCGAGCAGGTGCTTCATCACCATCTGTTCAGGCTGGCGCACCGCGGTCAGATTGTAGGTCCGGTTCCACTTGGCCAGTAATCGCAGATACTCCAGCAGCTGTGACTGGGTGGCGGTGTCCAGCTCAAGGGACATCGCCGCGAGACCTTCTGCCAGCAGCCTGCCTGATTCACCGGCCATCAGGCGCGCCGTTCCCTGGCGTGCAAAAAACAAACCTGCTTCACGTCCACACCTGCTTCGGACAAATACCGCCGAAAAACCGTACCCTGGTTTTTTATTGTGCGCCGCTCGCCAGGTTAGTCATTTTGTTCAGGGCATTGCTCATTTTTCTGACAATGTCGGCGCGATTCTTGATCCCGTGGCGATCGGCAATGTATTGGGGATCGTTGTAACCCAGCCAGACCTTGCCGTTTTCATCTTCCCAGGCCAGCGCTTTCATGGGCAAATCGATGCCCGCCGTCTGCTTGCTGGTGAAAAAATGGCTGCCCAGTTTGGGGTTACCGAATAACAGCAGCTCCGTCGGGCGCAACGGAATGCCTACACTCTTTGCCTTGGCGTCATGACTCCAGCGCGTCACGATGGTAATCCCTTTCTTTTTCAGCGCACCCGCCAGCCGATCGATGGTTTCCTTCACGCTGTACTGGCTGGGCTTGACGATTAACCCCGGCACCGCTTCCCCGGCATGGACGGGCAGGGCAAACAACACGACCGCAAAAATCATCAGAAAATGTTTCATAGTATCCCTCACTTTATTGATTGTTATCGCTTCACTTGAGACAAAGACGTCAACCCGCACGTTTTTGTTCCTTATGATATGAATGTTTTTTCAGGCTGACCAACAAGAGTGAAATCGCCGCCGGCGTCACCCCCGGAATGCGGGCGGCCTGCCCGAGTGTGGCCGGACGAACCTGCTGTAATTTTTCACACACCTCCGCCGACAGCCCCTTGACCGCCCGATAATCAAACTCACCGGGAAGAGGCGTCTCTTCATGGCGCCGGGCACGCGCGATCTCTTCCTTTTGCCGATCAATATACCCTGAATACTTCGCCTGGATCGCCACCTGTTCGGCCACCACGCTGTCCTCAACCGGCCGGCCTGCGCCGGGCAGCCCCAAAAGTGAGTGATAACTTACATCCGGTCGGCGCAACAGATCCAGCAAATTGGCCTCCCGGCTTAACGCCTGACCCAGCACCCGCTCGCTTTCCTCCTTCGGGAGGTTTTGCGGGCGTAGCCAGGTTGATCGTAATCGCTGCATTTCTGCTTCGATCGCGCTGCGTTTTGCTTCAAAAATACGCCATCTTTCATCATCTACGAGACCAAGCCTGCGGCCTGTCTCGCATAGCCGCAGATCTGCATTGTCCTCACGCAACATCAGGCGGTATTCCGCACGGCTGGTGAACATACGGTAGGGTTCCCGCGTACCGCAGGTGATCAGATCATCAATCAAGACCCCGATATACGCCTCGTCACGGCGCGGTGTCCAGGTTTCAAGATCCCGGCTGCGTCGCGACGCGTTCAACCCTGCGATCAGGCCCTGTGCCGCAGCCTCCTCGTAACCGGTGGTGCCGTTGATCTGGCCGGCAAAGAACAATCCTTCCAGGTGGCGGGTTTCCAGTGACGGTTTCAGATCACGCGGATCGAAAAAGTCATATTCGATGGCATATCCGGGGCGGGTGATATGGGCCTTTTCAAACCCCTTGATGCTGCGCACGAATTCGAGCTGGACATCGAAGGGCAGGCTGGTGGAAATGCCGTTGGGATAAACTTCGCTCGTGGTCAGCCCTTCGGGCTCGACAAAAATCTGGTGCGAGCGGCGCTCGGCAAAACGCACCACCTTGTCCTCGATCGAGGGACAATAACGCGGCCCCACGCCTTCGATGATCCCGCTGTACATGGGAGAGCGATCCAGTCCGCCACGGATGATTTCATGGGTTTTTTCACTGGTATGGGTGATATGGCAGACCACCTGGCGCGGATGTTCCTCAGGTGAACCGAGATAGGAAAACACCGGCACGGGATCATCCCCCGGCTGGGGTTCAAGCTGGCTGTAATCGATGCTGTTTCCATCGATACGGGGCGGAGTGCCGGTTTTCAGCCGATCCACCCGGAACGGCAGCTCACGCAAGCGGCGGGAGAGGGCGTTGGCGGGCGGATCCCCTGCCCGTCCTCCTTCAAAATTGGACTGGCCGATGTGGATCCGGCCACCGAGAAAGGTTCCAACGGTCAAAACCACCGCCCGGGCGTGGAATCTGAGCCCCATCTGGGTCACGACCCCGACGACCCGATCACCCTCGACAACCAGATCCTCCACTGCCTGCTGAAACAGGGTCAGGTTCGCGCTGTTTTCGAGCGCGGAGCGCACGGCCTGTTTGTATAACATCCGATCCGCCTGGGCACGGGTGGCGCGCACGGCCGGTCCCTTGCTGGCATTGAGGATACGAAACTGGATACCACTGCGGTCGATGGCACGCGCCATCAGGCCACCGAGTGCATCCACCTCTTTCACCAGGTGCCCCTTGCCAATCCCGCCGATGGCCGGGTTGCAGCTCATCTGTCCCAGGGTTTCGATGTTGTGCGTCAGCAACAGTGTGCGCACACCCGTGCGCGCAGCCGCCAACGCCGCCTCGGTACCGGCGTGGCCGCCACCGACAACAATCACATCGAATGTCTCCTGGTAATTCATATATTTAATGCTTTATTCAAACGAACCGCGTATTCTAAAGGCTGTACAGAAAATAGCCAACACGAAAAAATCCGACTTTCACCAGAATTATGGGGAGCTAACATGTCCAGACAATGGTTTTTATTGCTCGTTACCCTGTTTATTCTCCCCGCCGCCAGCCACGCAAGGGAGGTTGCCGGGGTGAACATGCCGGAGCATGTGTTTCTGCATGGAGACAAGACCCAGCTGCATCTCAACGGCGCCGGCATACGCACCAAATTTATTTTCAAAATCTACGTGGGCGGGCTGTATCTTCCCGGCCGCGCCTCCTCGACCTCGGAGGTGCTCTCCATACCCGGCCCCAAACGGGTGCGCATGCATTTTCTCTACGATGAGGTATCGAAGGAAAAACTGATCAAGGGCTGGCAGGAGGGTTTTGAAAACAATCTTGATGCTGACGCCTACCGGAAACTTGCTGCCCGCTTGCAGCAATTCAACGCGCTTTTTAACGATGTCCACAAGGGCGATGAAATCGATCTCGATTTTCTGCCGGGGCAGGGAACCCAGGTATGGCTCAACAACAAATTACAGGGCAGGATTGAGGGCGAGGACTTTTACAAGGCGTTGTTAACGGTCTGGCTGGGAAAAGAGCCGGCGGATGACGATCTCAAACAGGCGATGCTGGGCCTGGAATAGCCGCACGCGCGGATTCTTTATCAAATAAATGCCGGTTGGTTCCTTCTTCTGCTTCGACCTCCGCCTGGAGCATCGAGTGTGTATCCAGAATCCGGTGACAACTTTATGAGTTGGCATCCTGAGTACGTATGCGTATGCAGTTCTGGCATCTGTGGCTTGCGGTTATAAGTGTTCCGAATACCAGTACACTTGGGAAACCAGAATCTGCCAATAATGTTAAATGATCTGGTATTCGGAACACTTATTTAAAATGACATTTCCAGCGCCAACTGCTCTTCGATGTACATTTTCAAGGCAACCCGGGCCTCTTCCCTGCTGGCATAGGGGCCCTTGTCCGGCCCGCGGCGCACGGCAAAAAACCATTCACCGTTTATACAGTAGAAACGGTCGTTGCGATAGGGCACGCCTCCGTTTTCAAAAACTCTGTTCGGTCTATACATTGTCTTGCTTGGATTGTTCTTTTATTTCTCGGCAATTCTGGATAATTACAGCCTGGCTGTCTGTCGGACAGGACTGAATCCGGCGTCAGGATAATCCTACAACTTTGGGAAAAGTGGTTTGGTGAACATCACAGCGAAAGAAAACATAACGATCACGGCATGTATTAAAAACGCTGAATTTTAGAATATTCTTGCTTTATGCAAAAAAATGGGGCCGGTTTGTTGTGCAAGAGAACAGGTGCCTGAAATCAAATTTCGTGTAACTGATATTCAGAACACCTGTTCAGATTATTCTCGGGGATATCGAACGATAGGATGCCAACAGTTCCTGCTCGGCTTGACGCTCACGTTGCTTGCAACGCTGATCCGCGATAAAACTTTTCAGGGCCAGCTGGGCCTCTTCCTTGCTGCTGTACGGACCCTGATCCGGTCCCCGGCGAATCGAAAAAAACCATTCGTTGTTGACACAATAGAACCGATCGTTGCGGAACGACATCGCCACGAAGTCTTTCCCCCTGTTTGTATGGTAATTATTCATCATCAGGCACTTGGTCAGATTGGTGTGTTATGTGTAGTTTAATATTAGACCCTGCATGCAAAAATATCTGTCAGTCATAACCGAATTTTTTGTAGGGACCCACCTACATCTGCCGCATACACTTACAGGAAATATGTGTTAAAAACTGACCGAAAACAAACCACGCGCACCCTCATCATGGTTGATGATAAGGATTATCATTTTCCCTGGTAGCCAGCCAGCGGTGCCGCCACCCTTCCCCGGGCAAGTTTATCCAGGCGCCGGTGGCGTGCTTCTTTTGATAGCGCAAGCATCCCCTCAACCTCTCGATAGAAGCCCTGCAAATCCCCGGCATGTTGTGCCAGCATCGCCTGAAAACCCGGCACCGCATCGTGGTAAGTGGCAACCAGCAACAGGTGGGCGTTGTTCAGATCCTGCGCCATCCAGCCGTCAAACCGCGTATCGTTACCCCATCGGGCTTTCAGTTGTTGATACTCCTGTTGCAGGCGTGCAAACCGCTGACGCTTGCGTTGCCGCATTTCCGCTACACCCAGGTCTGCCGTGTAGATTTTTTCCAGATCCTGACGTGCCTGCCGCAACAGGTGGTTGAATGCCTGCCGGTATTTTAACTTTTGCAGATAGCGCTCATAGTCTGCTGCCTTGCCCTGCTTTATCAGCCAGCGGCGGACACCTTCCTGCGCAACTGCCGTGGCAAAAGCTTCATTGAATGCCGTATCCCCGGCAACATAGATTTTCTGATGGGCCAGTTCATGAAACAACAGGTTCAGGCGCATGCTGAGATCGCGATAGAGCATGGTGTTTAACAGCGGATCGTCGAACCAGCCGAGTGTCGAATAGGCTTTCACCCCTGCCACATAGACATCCTTTCCCTGCTTGTGCAAGGCAGCGGCAAATTCCTCTGCCGTCGTCCTGCTGTAAAATCCCCGGTAACTCAGGCAGCCGACAATCAAAAAGCACCATTGCTGCGGTTGCAGGGAAAATTCATCCGTCGCCACCACGTTCCACACCACATAGCGGCGGCCGATATCGGCATATTCACGGTAACTGCCGTTGTCGGGTAAATACAATTCCGCTACGGCAAATTGCCGCGCCTGCTGCAACTCGCGTAACGCCTGTTTCACTGCCGGCCTGATATCCTGCCGCTGCAGGATCTCGGAAATCGGCTCGGCCTTGTTGAGAATTTCCGCATGGCCGTTGAGGATATCGAGATAATAGTTAAACGAGCCGCAACCGGTGAGGAAAAATGCCGATAACAGGACAAAAGGGATAAATTGTGAGATGGATGGCCGCATACGTGTAGTTACAACTGTCCTATTATTAGTACACCCTATACTATAGATATCATCATGGATAGCGAAGTTATCACCGAAGCCAGGCCGCTGCTGGACCGGCTTACCGATCAGGTTGGCGAAGTCATTCTCGGTAAAGAACAGCCGATACGACTGGCACTTGCCTGTCTGCTGGCGCGGGGCCATTTACTCATCGAGGATCTGCCCGGTGTGGGCAAGACCACCCTGGCCCATGCCCTGGCAGGCAGCCTTGGATTGCAGTTCAACCGCATCCAGTTTACCAGCGACCTCCTGCCTGCCGATATCCTTGGCGTATCCATTTTTGATCAGGCAAGCGGCCTTTTCGTCTTTCATCCCGGGCCCGTTTTTGCCCAACTGGTGCTGGCCGACGAGATCAACCGCGCAACACCGAAAACCCAAAGCGCCCTGCTGGAAGCGATGGAAGAACGTCAGGTCACGGTGGAGGGGGAGACCCGTCCTTTGCCTGAACCCTTTTTTGTTATCGCCACACAAAACCCCGCCTACCAGATCGGGACCTTTCCCTTGCCCGAATCGCAACTCGATCGCTTTCTGATGCGCGTCCAGCTTGGTTACCCTGACAGTGAGGCCGAACGCACCCTGCTCAACGGGATTGATCGCCGCCGCATGCTGCCGCAGCTCACCCCGGTGATCAGCCCCACCCATCTGGCCCGCCTGCAGGACTCGGTCGACAAGGTGCACGCCGCACCAGCCATACTCGATTATCTGCAGGCGATACTGGATTTCAGCCGCCAGTCACCGGATATCGCTCACGGCCTTTCGCCCCGTGCCGGTCTGGCGCTGCTGCATGCCGCCCGCGCCTGGGCGCTGATGGCGGGACGGGATCATGTCCTGCCCGACGATGTCCAGACGGTGTTACCGGCAGTGGTGAGTCACCGCTTACGGGCCGTCGATGAAGGGAAAACCCAGGGCGAGGTGCTGGCGCGACAATTACTCCAGGTTCCTGTCCCCTGAGAAGATGGCTGCATCGCAAACCTCCCTCCTTAATCTGAACCTGCAACGGTTTTTCCGCGGTGAAGGGCCACAACCGGCACCTCATACCACCCACAGGCGAAATGTTTATATCCTGCCGACCCGTATCGGCCTGATCTTCGGCCTGCTCTTGCTCGTGATGCTGATCGGCGCCATCAATTACGCCAACAGCATGGGATTCCTGTTCACGTTTTTACTGGGCAGCATCAGCATGGTGGCAATCCTGCATACCTATCAAAATCTGTTGCGCCTTGAAATCCACAGCGGTACCGTACCCGCCGTCTTCAGCGGTGAGCTGACCCAGCTGCCGGTGATCCTCGACAATCCGGGCCGCAGCAACCGCCTGGCGCTGGAAGTGCGTCTGGCGGGTGAAGAGCTTCCACTCTTGTTCGATGCCGGTGTCGGCCAGACCGTCGTTCACCTGGATCTTCCCACCATGAAACGTGGCCGGCACCCACTGCCACGCTTCGTGCTCGCCAGCCGGTTTCCCCTTGGTCTGTTTCGCGCCTGGACCCATGTTCATCTCAATCAGACTTACCTGGTTTACCCGGCACCTGCCACGTCCTCATCATTACCGCTCCCTTCATTTCACACCCTCGCAGGCCATGGCGATCAGGGGCGGGGGGCGGATGATTTTGCCGGCCTGCGCACTTATCATCACGGTGACTCTCCGCGCCATATTCACTGGAAGGCCCTTGCGCGGCAGCAAGGCATGCTGACAAAGCAATTCGGCGGCGATCGCAGCGAGGAGTTGTGGCTCGATTGGCAACAGGTGCCTGGCGAGGAGATCGAAATGCGCCTGTCGATCCTTGTTCGCTGGATCATCGAGGCCGAGCGCGAGGATCTTGCCTACGGCTTGCGGCTGCCCGCCACCGAAATAAAGCCATCACGCGGTCCGGCCCATCGCCACCAATGCCTGGAGGCGCTGGCCCTGTTTTGAACTGCCGGCAGGACCCATGTATCTTCCCGATAATCTGAAACGTTATCCACCGGCTCCTTTTCTGTTGCTGCTCTGCGTCTCTTTGATCCTGCTGCCTCACCTGGTCCGCATTCCGCTCTGGTTGTCGTTTCTCACCTTCGGTATTCTCATCTGGCGCGGTCTGCATGATCTCGGGCGCGTGCGCTTGCCCGGCCGCTTTGTCCGTTACGGCATCATCCTGTTTGGTATCGCCGGTCTTCTCTTCCACTACCATTCGCTGATCGGCCGTCAGGCAGGGACTTCGCTGCTGTTGCTGTTGACCGCGATGAAGCTGATGGAACTGCAAAGCCGGCGGGACGCCTATGTCATGCTATTCCTCTGTTATTTTGTGGTGATCCTCGGTTTTCTTTTCAGCCAGTCGATCCCCATGACTGTCTACATGGTCGTGCTGCTGCTGGCACTGTTGACGACCCAGATATTTTACTCACACCCCAATGCCAGCGAAGCCAGCTGGCGGCAGCTTCTCCCGCATGGCAGGCTCGCCGGGCGAATCATCCTGCAGGCATCACCCCTTGCGCTGGCATTGTTCATTCTGTTTCCACGTGTGACCGGACCCTTATGGGCCATGCCGGATGAAGCTTACTCAAGCCGCACCGGCCTGAGTGACAAAATGTCTCCCGGGGGGATCAGCCGCTTGCGAAACGATAACTCGGTTGCCTTTCGGGTCAAGTTTGCCGGCGATCCACCCGGCGCCAACCAGTTGTACTGGCGGGGCATCATCTTATGGCGCTTCGATGGCAAAACCTGGGATGCGCCGGAGGATCATCGTTATTATCAAAAAGACAGCCTCATCCCTGTTGCCGCCGGCGGACCGGCGCTCGACTACACCGTCACCCTCGAGCCACATGAACAGCGCTGGCTTTTTCTGCTCGATACCCCGGCCGTCATTCCAGAAAACGCCTACCTCACGCTTGAACGACAGCTGTTAACCCCCAAACCCGTCGACAAGTTGTTACGTTACCGTGCCAGTTCCTACCTCAATTACCGCTATGAAAAAGATGTCGACTGGCGCGAGTCACCACGTTATCTCGCCCTGCCAGCCCGGGTTGCCCCCAAAACCCACAATTTGATCAGCACGTTGCGCGCACGCCATTCCACAGACCGGGAGCTGGTACGTGCAGTGCTGCGTTATTTTTACGACAACCCGTTTTATTACAGTCGCACCCCCCCTTTGCTGTTCGACGATCCGGTGGATGAATTTCTGTTCGAGACCCGCAGTGGTTTCTGCGAGCACTATGCCTCCAGCTTTACGGTGATGATGCGGCTGGCGGGGATCCCGGCACGGGTAGTGGTTGGCTACCAGGGAGGGGAGATGAACCCCTTGTCGGACTACATGATCGTACGCCAATCGGACGCCCATGCCTGGTCGGAAGTCTGGCTGGCGGATTACGGCTGGATGCGCATCGATCCCACTTCAGTGATCCCGCCGGGACGAATCGAAAACAGCGACGACCTTCGCCGCCGCCAGCCGGAAACCAGAATCGCACGCGAGCTGCTGCAACAGCCCTGGATCCTCAAGGCTTACAAACAGGCCCGCTTTGCCCTGGATGCCATCAACAACCGCTGGAACCAGTGGGTGGTGGGTTTCAATCAAAAACGTCAAACAGAATTATTTGGTGCTTTGGGCTACCCGGATATCCATTGGCGGGAACTCGCCACCTTGCTGGGTCTTGCCGTGACGGTGATCCTGCTTGCGCTTTCCTGGCGGCTGTTCCGCATGCCGCTGCAGAAAAAGGACCCCCTGTTGCAGGCCTATGACCGTTTTTGCAAACGTCTGGCGGCGGTTGGCCTGGAAAAGGCGCTGTCGGAAACACCGGCTCAATTTGCACAACGGGTAAAAAAACACCGGCAGGATTTAAGTCATGATGTCGATGTCATCACCCGCCTCTATCAAAGGCTGCGCTATGGCAGGACGGTCTCGGCCACCCTGATGCGGCGCCTGCTTGAGCAGGTACAGCAGTTCAAACCGCAACGTCACGTTACCTGAAATCAACGCACGTGGACATCTGCATCTCCCTGCTCACTTGCCAATACAAAAACTGGAGAAGATCCGCCCGAGCAGTTCATCGGAAGTCACCTTGCCGGTGATTTCACCCAGCGCCTGTTGCGCCAGACGCAACTCTTCCGCCAGCAATTCACCGGCATGGTGATCCTTTAATTGTTGCCACCCTGTTTCAACATGCCCAAGCGCCCGTTCGAGCGCCTCCAGATGGCGACGGCGTGCCATGAACAAACCCTCGGTGGTGCCCCGGTAACCCACCTGCGTCTTCAGATGATCCCGCAACAGCTCAATCCCGCTTCCCACCTTGGCGGAAAGACGGATCACCGTACCGCTCTCATTCTCGATCACTTCGGCGGGTGCCCCGCTGAGATCAATCTTGTTGTGTATACGGGTGACGGGCAAGGTGGTGTGCAGCCGATCGAGGATGGCCTGATCCTCTTTGCTGAAGCCCTGGCGATCATCGATTACCAGTAACAGGCAATCGGCCTGACCGATCTCCCGCCAGGTGCGCCGCATGCCTTCCTGCTCCACCGCATCCTCGCTTTCACGCAGTCCGGCCGTATCGATGATGTGCAACGGCATGCCGTCGAGATTGATTTCCTCTTTCAGCACATCACGGGTGGTGCCGGGGATTTCCGTCACGATGGCGGTGTCCCGGCCGACGAGGGCATTGAGCAGGCTCGATTTTCCGCTGTTGGGTTGGCCGGCAAGCACAATATGCATCCCTTCGCGCAACAATTGTCCCTGGCGAGCGGTGGCGATCACCTGTTGCAACTCTGTTTGCAGATAACCAAGCTGCTGGCTGATCCGTTCATCGGCAAGAAAATCGATCTCCTCTTCGGGAAAATCGATCGCCGCCTCGACATAGATGCGCAGTTCGGTCAGTGCTTCCACGGTTGCGTTTATCCAGTCGGAAAACACCCCCTGCAGGGACTGCATCGCTGAACGTGCGGCCTGTTCCGATCCCGCTTCGATCAGATCGGCGATCGCCTCGGCCTGTGCCAGATCGATTTTGTCGTTGAGAAAGGCGCGTTCGGCGAATTCACCGGGCCGCGCTGGTCTGGCACCCAGCCGCAATGTCTGCTGCAGCAACAGATCCAGAATCACCGGTCCGCCATGCCCCTGCAGCTCGAGCACATCTTCACCGGTGAAAGAGTGGGGTCGTGGGAAATAGAGCGCCAGCCCGGTATCCAGGATGGTGTTCTGATCGTCCCGGAAAGGAAGATATTCCGCCAGCCGCGGCGCCGGCACCTTGCCCAGGATGCCCCGGGCGATCTCGCCAGCCAGCGGGCCGGAAACACGGATGATGCCGACCCCGCCACGGCCGGGCGGGGTTGCGACGGCCGCAATGGTTTCGCTCTCCCTGGCGTCCGTGGACATCACATCCGCCTGGCCGGCATCAGTCCGCTTTGACCACCACCCGGGTGATGTACCACTGCTGGATGATCGACAGGGTGTTGTTCACCACCCAGTAAAGCACCAGCCCGGCCGGGAAGAAGAGGAAGAAGAAGGTGAACACGATGGGCAGCGCCATCATCACCTTGGCCTGGATGGGATCCATCGGCGTCGGGTTGAGTTTCTGCTGCACCAGCATGGAAATACCCATGATCACCGGCAGCACGAAGTAGGGATCCTTGACCGAAAGATCGTTGATCCAGAGGATCCAGGGAGCCTGCCGCAACTCGACACTTTCCAGCAGCACCCAGTAGAGAGCGATAAACACCGGGATCTGCACCAGGATCGGCAGACAACCGCCGAGCGGATTGATCTTTTCCTTGCGGAACAACTCCATTTGCGCCTGATGCATTTTTTGCTTGTCATCCCCATAGCGCTCTTTCATGGCCTTGAGGCGGGGCGTCAGTTTGCGCATTTTTGCCATGGATTTGTAACTGGTCTCGGACAATTTGTAGAAAGCCAGTTTTATCAGTAACGTCAGCAGGATGATGGACCAACCCCAGTTGCCGACAATGGCGTGTATTTTTTCCAGCAACCAGTAGATCGGTTTGGCGATAATGGTCAGTACGCCATAGTCCACCGTCAGATCCAGCCCCGGGGCAATCTTTGCCAGCACATGTTGCAGTTTCGGGCCGACATACAACTGGTTGCTTTCGACCTGTGTGGTTCCCGGTGCCACCTGTGCCTCTTCCGACGCCTTCATGCCAAGCAGAAAACGATCATTCGGCAAAGTCCGAGTGTAATAGGTATAGGCCTTGTCTGCAGGCGGAATCCAGGCACCGAGGAAATAATGCTGGATCATCGCCGCCCAGCCGCCCTTGATGTTGCGTTTCAGATCCTCGTCCCGCATATCGCCAAATTTGATTTTCTGGTACTTGTCATCCGGACTCCAGATCACCCCACCGGTGTAGGTATAGGTGGAACCGATACCGCCCGAGCTTTTCACTTCCGAGCGCTGGAATTGTTGATAAAGGTTTCCGCGCCACGGTTTGTCAGCGGCATTTTTTATGATGTGATCGATAACGATGAGGTGGCTGCTGCGGCTAAAGCGGTAGCGCTTGGTGAACTGCACGCCCTGTGGACTGGTCCAGTTCAGATCGACCACCACTTCATTCTCGCCATCCTGCAAGGTATAGCGGTTGCGGCTGGCCTGGTAAGTGGTTTTGTGGTTCGGCGCCACTACCAGGGTCCCGTCGTCACGCTGGATTTTGCTGGCAAAGCCCGACTGGGCGATGAACAGGTTCGCGGGCGTGTCATCGAACAAACGATAGGGTTCATCCGGTTTTTCCGTGCTGACCGGATAGGTCAACAAATCGACCTGCCGCAAATCGCCTCCGTGCGTATCTATCACCGCACGGAGATAATCCGTTTCCACAATGACTTTCTGACCCTGTTGCAAGGCGGCTGAACTTCCCGGTATCGGCGCTGCCTTTGCGTCCGCCTGCCGGGGAATATCGGCACTCTCCGGGATGTCGGCCGTAGTGGCGGCCGGTTTTGTCGTTTGCGCTGTGGTGGCCGGTGGCGGGGGCGGCGGATTGAACTGTTTTTGCCAGGCGTCCCAAAGCAGGAACAACACCAAAGCCAGCGCAACGAAAAGGATCAGTCTTTGTGATTCCATAATTCTAGTCTTTTTTCTCCGGGACGGGATCGATTCCCCCTTCATGCCAGGGGTGACAACAGCTCACTCGACGCACCGACAGCCAGCCCCCTTTGAAGAGGCCAAAGCGGCCAATGGCCGTCTGGGCGTATTCTGAACAACTGGGGTAAAAACGACAGTTATTGCCCAGAAAAGGGCTTAAAATGTAGCGATATGCGCCGATCAGGAAGATAAGGAGTTTTCGCATTTTTTCTTCAACTGCTCCCATTGCCGTTTGAGCACCGCCATCAGCTCCGCATTGTTCAACCGGGCCGCATCGGCACGTACCAACACCACGATATCCAGTCCGCTAAGCTGTTGCTGGTGCTGCCGGAAACTCTCTCGTATCAGGCGCTTTATTCTGTTTCTGGAAACCGCCTTTTTTACCTCTCTCTTGGGAACAGCAAGACCCAGCCGTGCATGGGTCAGTCCGTTGGGCCGGGCCAGTACGCTGAGGGAGGGGGCGCCAGATCGGATGGGCCTGGCAAAAACGTACTTGAATTCCGACGCTTTTAAAAGTCTTTGCTGTCGGGAAAAACGACCGGTGGGTTTGTCAGGCAGCAAACCTTACGCACTGAGACTTTTGCGTCCTTTGGCACGACGGGCATTGATAATCGCACGTCCTGCTCGGGTGCTCATCCGCGCACGGAACCCGTGCCTGCGTTTGCGTTTCAGATTACTGGGCTGGAACGTTCTTTTCATGGCTCAAACCGTTGTTTCGATTAATTTTTTACCGGCCAATTTCAACCGGCACACAATACAGAAAAAGGGCCGCAACAATACTGCCGAACGGCCCGGGTGTCAACCGCACACGGCCGCTTCCTTGGGAATTGGGGTATTTTAATTACCACAAACCTGTGGATAACTTTGACACAGCAGTATAAACTGACGTCTCTTCCGGGAGCCCGCCCGGGGATCAAAAAACACCATAAATACTTAATGTCTTCCATGGGGACGGATGCGTGTCGACACTGTGGGATCAATGTTTGAATCGTCTTGAGAATGAGCTGTCGCCTCAGCAGTTCAATACCTGGATCCGGCCGTTGCATGCCGTCCAGAATACAGACGGTCTGCAACTTCTGGCACCCAACCAGTTTGTGCTTGACTGGGTAAAGGAAAATCACCTGGAAAAAATCCACGAGATTGCAAAAGAACTCGGTGATGCGACCCTCGATGTCACTCTGGAAATCGGCAGCAATACCCCTGCCGGATCTTCGGTTGCAAACAAAAAAGGCGCCAGCAACGCCCCCCGCACAAAGCGTCACAACGATAACCTGAATCCCAACTTCACCTTCGACAGTTTTGTGGAGGGGAAATCCAATCAGCTCAGCCGCGCCGCCTCCATGCAGGTGGCGGAAAATCCCGGCAAAGCCTACAACCCGTTATTGATCTATGGCGGTGTGGGACTCGGGAAAACCCATCTGATGCACGCCGTCGGCAATATGATCCAGAAACACCATCCGGATGCGAGGGTAGTCTATCTCCACTCCGAACGTTTTGTCGCAGATATGGTAAAAGCGCTGCAGCACAACACCATCAACCAGTTCAAGCGTTTCTACCGTAATGTCGACGCCCTGTTGATCGACGATATCCAGTTCTTCGCCCGCAAGGAACGTTCCCAGGAGGAGTTTTTCCATACTTTCAACGCCTTACTGGAAGGGCAACAACAGGTCATCATGACCTGCGATCGTTATCCCAAGGAGGTCGACGGCCTGGAAGAACGGCTGAAATCCCGTTTCGGCTGGGGGCTGCCTGTGGCCATTGAACCCCCGGAACTGGAAACCCGGGTCGCGATCCTGATGAAAAAGGCGCAACTCTCTGGCGTGAACCTGCCCAATGAGGTGGCTTTTTTCATTGCCAAGCGGATCCGCTCGAACATTCGTGAGCTGGAGGGCGCTTTACGACGGGTGATCGCAAATTCCGAGTTCACCGGACACCCGATCACCATGGATTTCGCCAAGGACGCCCTGCGCGATCTCATCGCCATCCAGGACAAACTGGTCACCATCGAAAACATTCAGAAAATGGTGGCGGAATATTACAAGATCCGTGTTGCCGATCTGCTGTCGAAGCGCCGCAACCGCTCCATCACCCGCCCGCGCCAGCTTGCGATGTCGCTGTGCAAGGAGCTGACCAATCACAGCCTGCCGGAGATTGGGGATGCGTTCGGCGGACGCGATCACACCACGGTGTTACACGCCTGCCGAAAAGTGGTTGAATTATGCGAAGCCGACCGGCGCATGGCAGAAGACCATGCAAATCTGTTGAGAACGCTGAGTACATAAACATGGGGACGAGCTGTGGATAATCTGTTGATGATTATCACCATGATCACAAAAGGCTATTTATGCACATACTGTCCACAGCTTTTACAGGATTGTCAGAACACCTGCCAACAGCTTATGATATGAATTAACTTGTTGTAATAAATAAAAAAATTCCTGTTATCCACTGATTTTTGCGTGACATATAACAGTCATAATCAAGTTTATTTAATATATTTTATTAATAACCAGGGATCACCATGAAACTCATAATTTCTCGAGAAACCCTTCTCAAACCACTTCAGATTGCCAGCAGTGTGGTGGAACGACGCCAGACACTACCGGTACTATCCAATGTTCTGCTGAAAGCGAACAATCAGCATCTCACCCTCATCGGTACGGATCTCGAAGTGGAAATCGTGACACAGATCCCCCTGGAGGAGAGTGTGGAAGGCGAAATCACCCTTCCCGCACGCAAATTTCTCGACATTTGTCGCGCCTTGCCGGACAACGCAAACCTGAATATCGAAACGGACGGGGAAAAGGCCATGATCCGCTCCGGACGCAGCCGTTTTTCTTTGGCCACCCTGCCTGCGTCAGAGTTTCCGAACATCGAACCGATGACTTCACCCTACGAGTTTTCCATCAGCCAGAAGGTGCTGAAATCCCTGATCGATCAAACCCAGTTTTCCATGGCTCAGCAGGACGTGCGTTACTACCTCAACGGTCTGATGCTGGAACTTTCCCCCAACGAGCTCTGTGCGGTTGCTACAGACGGTCATCGCCTGGCGCTTTGTAAAGCGGAGGCAGACCTGCAAATCGATGAAACACGGCAATTTATCGTCCCGCGCAAGGGGGTGACGGAACTGGTGAGACTCCTCGAGGAGAGTGACACCCCGGCCAGGATCCAGGTCGGCGAAAACCATATCAGGGTGGATTTGCCGGACATCAGCTTTACCTCCAAGCTGATCGATGGCAAGTTCCCGGACTACAACCAGGTCATTCCTGCCAATCCCACCAAAATCGTCAGCTGTGATCGCGAGGCGCTTTATCAGGCGTTTGCGCGTGCCTCGGTGTTGTCCAATGAAAAATACCGCGGCATGCGACTGGAACTGAGTCCGAACCAACTCAAAGCCACCGTACACAATCCGGAACAGGAGGAGGCGGAAGAGGAACTGGAAGTTCAATATTCGGGTGAAGAATTCGAAATCGGTTTCAATGTTTCCTATTTCATCGATGCACTGGCGGCAATCAAGGCGGATCAGGTTCAGGTCAATTTCACAGATGCCAACCAGAGCTGCTTGATCCACGGGCTTGGAGATGATTCCTGTAAATATGTCATCATGCCGATGCGGCTTTGAATCTGACACATGTACCTGACCCAGCTCGCTATCCGCCGGGTCCGGAACCTGCAAGAGGTGACCATCCAGCCGGTCGCCGGCCTGAATCTCATTTATGGTGCCAACGCCAGCGGTAAAACCAGCCTGCTGGAGGCCATTCACCTGCTTTCCCATGCGCGCTCGTTCCGCAGCGCAGACATTCGTACCGTGATCCAGCATAATTCAGAAACCTTGCAGGTGACCGGACAGGTGGAGGCGCAGCCTGTTGGGCAAAAAGCCAGTCTGGGGATAGAAAAGGGAAAGAATCTCACCAGGGTCAGGATCAATCAACAAACGGTGCACCAGACGTCCAAACTCGCCGCCTTTTTGCCGGTTCAAACCATCACCCCTGAAGTCCACCAGATCCTTGAACAGGGACCTTCACAGAGACGAAAATTTCTCGACTGGGGACTGTTTCACGTGGAACACACGTTTCATCCACTCTGGCAACAGTACAACCGGATATTGAAACAGCGAAATGCGGCGATCCGTGCGGATGATGGCCGTGCAGCGATACAACTGTGGGATGAACACCTTGCGAAATCTGGTGTCAAACTCACCCGGTACCGCCAGGATTATGTTTCCGCCTTGCTTCCCTATACCCGGGACTATGTCCAAAAGCTCTTGCAGCTTGAAATCGAGCTGATCTATTCCCCCGGATGGAATCAGGACAAGACTTTGAAAGAAGCGCTGAAGGAGGGGATACAGTCGGATATGAAACAGGGATTCAGCCGTCTTGGCCCGCACCGGGCAGAATTGCGAATCCTTTCAAACGGCATCCCGGCGAAAGATCAATTTTCCCGTGGTCAGCAAAAGCTTCTGGTGTGTGCACTCCGGCTGGCGCAAATTGCCCATCTGCAGGAGAGTGCGGGGCAGGCAAGTGTCGTACTGGTGGATGATCTGGCGGCGGAACTGGATAAAGAGCGGAGAGCGCGCCTGTTGTCGCTTCT
Source organism: Chromatiales bacterium (assembly GCA_027032075.1). Classification (GTDB taxonomy): domain Bacteria; phylum Pseudomonadota; class Gammaproteobacteria; order UBA6429; family Thiohalophilaceae; genus JAJRYG01. The sequence continues at coordinate 51,807 of JALVOC010000118.1, forward strand.
GAAAGAGACCGGCGCGCAAATTTTCGTAACGGTTACTGAACCTGAAATGATCGAGCACAAGATCTGGCCCGTGTCGAAATTGTTTCACGTGAAACACGGGAAAGTGTGCGAAGTGATATAATTCCGGCCTGTCATACGGAGCTCCCAAATGAGTGATCAAAACAGCTATACCTCTTCCAATATCAAGGTTCTGAAGGGCCTCGATGCCGTGCGAAAACGTCCCGGGATGTATATCGGGGACACGGATGACGGCACCGGTTTGCACCACATGGTGTTCGAAGTGGTGGACAATTCCATCGACGAGGCCCTGGCCGGTTATTGCAAAAATATTGATGTCACCATCCATACGGACGGCTCGGTTACGGTCAAGGATGATGGTCGGGGTATCCCCACCGACTACCATGAAGAGGAGGGGCGCTCTGCTGCCGAGGTGATCCTCACTGTTTTGCACGCCGGCGGCAAGTTCGATGACAACTCCTACAAGGTATCGGGCGGGCTGCATGGTGTGGGTGTTTCCGTGGTGAACGCCCTTTCTGAGCAGTTAAAGCTGACGATTCGCCGGGATGGCAAGAAATTCCAGCAGGAATACCGCATGGGTGAACCCCAGGGTGATTTGACCGTTGTGGGGGAAACGGAGAATACCGGCACTGAAATCCGCTTCAAGCCCAGCAGGGAGATTTTTACCGATACCGAATTTCATTTTGATATCCTCGCCAAACGCCTGCGGGAGCTTTCCTTCCTCAATTCCGGTGTCCGCATCACCCTGGTGGATGAACGGGAAGACAAACAGGATTGTTTTGAATATCAAGGGGGGATCAAGGCCTTCGTCGAACATTTGAACCGAAATAAAACCCCGCTGAATGAGAATGTGTTTTACGTCAAGACCGAAAAGGACGGGATAGGGGTGGAGCTGGCGCTGCAATGGAATGATTCCTACCAGGAGAATATATTCTGTTTTACCAACAATATTCCGCAACGGGATGGCGGAACCCACCTGGCCGGATTTCGTGCGGCGTTGACCCGCACCATCAACAGTTATATCGAAAAGCAGGGATTCGCCAAAAAGTCGAAGGTAAATCCCACCGGGGATGATGCCCGCGAAGGACTCACCGCAGTTTTGTCGGTCAAGGTGCCGGATCCCAAATTCTCTTCGCAGACCAAGGACAAACTGGTTTCCTCCGAGGTGAAAGGGGTGGTGGAATCGGTCATGGGGGAAAAACTCCATGATTATCTGCTTGAAAACCCTTCTGATAGTAAGGCTATTGTTTCAAAGATCGTCGATGCTGCGCGCGCGCGCGAGGCGGCACGCAAGGCCCGCGAGATGACCCGCCGCAAGGGCGCGCTGGATATCGCCGGTTTACCGGGCAAGCTGGCCGATTGCCAGGAGAAAGATCCGGCATTGTCCGAACTGTTCCTGGTGGAAGGGGATTCCGCCGGCGGTTCCGCCAAACAGGGGCGGGATCGGAAATACCAGGCTATCCTGCCCTTGAAAGGTAAAATCCTGAACGTGGAGAAAGCCCGTTTCGACAAAATGCTTTCTTCCGCCGAAGTCGGAACGTTGATCACGGCACTCGGCTGCGGCATCGGCCGGGACGAGTTCAATATCGACAAGCTGCGCTACCACCGCATTATCATCATGACCGATGCCGATGTGGACGGCTCCCACATACGCACCTTGCTGTTAACCTTTTTCTACCGGCAGATGCCGGAGCTGATTGAGCAGGGCTATGTCTATATTGCGCAACCCCCCTTGTACAAGGTGAAGAAAGGCAAGCAGGAACGTTATGTCAAAGACGATGCCGAGTTGAATAATTACCTGCTGCAGGTGGCGCTGGACAACACCGCACTGCATGTCAATGCCGGGGCCCCGGCAATGAGTGGTGCGGCGCTGGAAGCTCTGGCAAAACAGTACATGCTGGTGATGGATAGCATCAAACGCCTCTCCCGCCGCTATCCCGCTGTTATGCTGGAAAAAATGATCAGCATGCCGCCGCTGGAAAACAGTGTTCTGCGGGATGTGGAGCAGGCGCGGCAGTGGTTCGAACAGCTCTGTCAACGGATAGCGGAAGATGGCGGCAAGGAGGAAATCAGCATCAAGGTAAAAGAGGTGGGTGGTGAAAGTGATTACTGGAGTGCGCATATCACCTGCATGCATCACGGTATCAGTCATGAAAAAGTCATGAGCCATGAATTCTTCGAGTCGGGTGAATACGATGCGATAAAAACCCTGGGGCAACAGCTGGAAGGGTTGCTGGGTGAGGGCGCGTATATCAAGCGAGGTGACCGGCAGCAGGCCATCAGCAGTTTCAAGGAAATGATGGAGTGGCTGATGGAAGAGGCCAAGCGTGGCCAGCATATCCAGCGCTACAAAGGTCTGGGTGAAATGAATCCGGAACAACTTTGGGAAACCACCCTCGATTCCGAAAACCGGCGGTTGTTGCAGGTGCAAATCGAGGATGCCATTGCCGCCGATGAAATCTTCACCACCCTGATGGGAGATCAGGTGGAACCGAGGCGGGACTTCATCGAAGAAAACGCCCTCAATGCCGCCAACCTGGATGTTTGACAAAAACGGGACGCATGTCCCGTTTTTTTTGTCCCCGCCGACATTGCTGCTTGAAACCGGCGGGGACGGGTTTACCTCTAAGCGTGGGGAAACTGTCGCCCGATGAAGGATGCGCCCGCGCAGCGACACGCCGCCTTTCGAAAATGAAGAGCCGCTTTATCCAATAGAGGACAAAATGAAATCCAGCCGATACCTCGTTGTGGCTTTTATGTGTTTCTACAGCCTTGCGGGTCATGCCGGGGAAAATATTCTGGTGCCGATGGTCGGGATGGTTGACTGGAGCAGCACGCAGGGCCATCGCGTGCGGGGTAGCGATATCAGTTTTTCCAGTGGCAGTGAGGGGAGCGCGGGATTCAAATATCTTTATTTGTTTGATTTTGGTCTGGCGGTTGGCGGCAACCTCTTTACCTATACCAAAGAGGTGAGGGAGAAAAATCTTGCCGAGGATTCGGTATTTATCCACAACCATGTACTTCTCAGTTATTTTTTTAATCAAAAGGGAGACTTGAAACCCTATGTGGGAGTGGGCACCGGTTATGTCTTCAACCGTTTCAGGAACGGCACGCTGGATCTGGAGAGCTCGCTGGGGAATTCCAGCGAATTGAATCTTGGTTTCCTGTGGTCTTTCAGCCGGCGCGTGGGGTTACAGCTGGAATACAAATATGTGAACTTCAATTTGAAAAAAGAGATTGATAATTACGGCACAAAAATCAAAAGTAATGCACATACGTTGTTTTTAGGTGTGTCTGTTCATATTTAGCGGATTTTTTATGCCAGCAAACAAGGCGTTACAGGCAATCCCGGGTGTAGGCAAGAGTCTTGCCCGGGATTTGTCGGATTTGGGCTACCAGAGCGTGCATGATCTGCGGGGCCAAAATCCGGAAAAAATGTATCGTGCACTTTGCCAGCTGCGGGGCGAGCACATCGACCGCTGTGTCTTGTATGTGTTTCGCTGTGCGGTCTATTTTGCCAGCCACACAGATCATGATCCGGAGCGGTTGAAATGGTGGAACTGGAAGGACCGCAAATAAAAAATAAATTCAGCTGTTTTTGTTTTGATTAAACTGTGGACTTAACAGTCGTTTCAGAGATTCGATGTAGGTTTCGAATGCCTGCCGGCCGTTATCGGTAAGACGTTAGAAGCGTGTGGCTGATTTTATTCCTTGGCCGCTTCCCCGCTGATGCGTTCCATGGTGGATTCAATCCAGTTTCGTGCCTCCTCCAGGATCTCTTCCGGTTTGCGGTTCTTGCTGGGGATGGGTGGGCCGATGACAACCTGGATCACGCCCGGCTTTTTCAGAAACTGGCCCTTTGGCCAGAATTCACCGGCATTGTGGGCAACGGGGGTGACCGGGTAACCGCTTTCGGCGGCAAGGATGGCGCCACCAAGTTTGTAACGGACTTTTTTACCCGGCGGGACGCGGGTGCCTTCCGGAAAAATCACCACCCAGATCCCTTTTTGCAAACGGTCAATGCCCTGCCGCACGATTTGCCTGATGGCCTGCTGTCCGGCGTTGCGATCGATGGCGATTGGCTTGATGATGGCGAGTCCCCAACCAAAAAAGGGGATCCAGAGTAACTCCCGCTTGATGACGAAAGTCTGGGCGGGGAATATCTGCTGCAAGGCCAGGGTTTCCCAGGTGGACTGATGCTTGCAAAAGATGATGCCGTTGGTTTCGGGTATGTTTTCCGTGCCCTCGATGCGGTAATCCAGGCCGCAAAGCACCTTGAGCATCCAGACGTGCAATACCCCGTAGCTGTGAATAATGGTGTAACGGTATTTCTGCGGCAGTGCCAACATAAACAGGGAGAGGATCGCGATCACGATAGTGGCGATGATCATGAAGAGACTGAATAAAAACGAGCGCAGGTATTGCAGCATGCCTCAGTTTTCCTCCAATAATGAATTCACGACGGCAGCCAGATCGTCATAGACCGGTACGCCTTCCAGCCCCTCCCCTTTTTCCAGGGTGCGCCGCCCTTTGCCGGTTTTGACCAGGATGGGCCGTGCACCCATGGTTCTGGCCGATTGCAGGTCACGCAAGGAATCACCGACCACGGGGACACCGGTGAGATCGACAGCAAAGTGTTGCTGGATCTGTTGTAACAGCCCCGGCATGGGTTTGCGGCAATCACAGTTGTCATCCGGCCCGTGCGGGCAATAGGCGATGTAATCTATGGCGCCGCCCTTTTCCGCCAACAGCCGTGCCAGCTTGTCGTGCATTGCCGCAAGTGTCGCCTCGTCGTAAAAACCGCGCGCGATACCGGACTGATTGGTGGCAACGGCCACGGTGTAGCCTGCCTGTTTCAGGCGGGCAATTGCTTCAAGGCTGCCTGGCAGGGGGATGAATTCCTCCACGGATTTGATATAGGCATCCGAATCCTCGTTGATAACGCCGTCACGATCGAGAATGATCAGTTTCATCTGTTTTCAGCCAGGGAACGCACAGAGGTTAATCACGGCCTTGAAGAATACGGGTGGGTAAGCGAAACATATTGATAAAGCATCAGTCCCTGAATTCCGACACGCGGATACGGCCGTTGACCATTTTGGATTCGCGCTGCATGATTTTTTCCATTTTCGCCCAGAAAGCCTCGTTAAGATCGAAATCCGCCGCAATGGCAGTGCCAATCAGGAGGATAAACAGATCCGCCACCTCTTCCGCCAGTGCCGCCTTGTCCTTGCCTTTGGTGACGCAGGCGGAGATTTCGCCAAGCTCTTCGGCCATCAGGGCGATGCGGTAGGTCAGCTCCTCCCCGCCGGTGTTTTTGAAATCATGCTTGTCATGGAAAGCCTGGACCACGGCGAGCATTTCCTTGTAGGAGTCTTTGTTCATGGTTTTAGTATCGCTCGTAACAAATCACTTCTGCAGCCGCGAGATATCCGCCACCTGCAGGAACAACCCATGCAGCTGGTTCAGCAAGGCGATGCGATTGTCCCGCAGGGTTTTGTTTTCATCCATCACCATCACCTCGTCAAAGAAGTTGTCCACCGGTTCCCGCAGTTCGGCCAGTTTTTGCAACGCCGCTTCGTAATCGCCTTTCTCCAGCAAAGGGGAGACGCTTTTGCTCAAGGCAGTGAGGCTGGCGTAAAGGTTCTTTTCACCTGCCTCCTGAAACAATGCCGCATCGACGTTACCGGGCAGTTTGCCTTTCACTTTTTTGAGGATATTGCCGATACGTTTGTTGGCGGCAGCCAGACTTTCCGCCTGCGGCAGTTTACGGAAGGTGCTCACTGCGTGGATGCGTTTGTCGATATCCACCGGGCGGGGCAGGTGAAGCGCGGTAACCGCGTCCAGCACATCGGCAGGGATGCCCTGTTCATGATAGTAGGCGCGCAGGCGGTCGAGAATGAAGGCCATTACCGGCGCTACCGCCTTGGAGGCACAGAGTTCGCGTTTGTAATGGCCGGCGGCCTGTTGCAACAACTGATGCAGATCCAGATCAATCTGCTTTTCTATCAGGATGCGCAACACACCCAAAGCGGCCCGGCGCAGTGCATAGGGATCCTTGTCGCCGCTGGGGATCTGACCGATGGCAAAAATGCCCACCAGACTGTCGAGGCGATCCGCCAGGGCAACGGCTTGGCCGATCACCTCCTGTGGCAGGGTATCTCCGGCAAAACGGGGACGGTAGTGATCATCGATGGCCTGGGCCACCAGCGGATCCTCGCCATCGTGCAACGCATAGTAGCGGCCCATAATGCCCTGCAGGCTGGGAAATTCCCCCACCATCTGGGTCATCAGGTCGCACTTGCTCAGTTCGGCGGCGCGCATCGCCAGCAGTTTGTCCCCGCCCAACTGTTCGGCAATGTTCCCGGCAAGTTTCGCCATGCGCTGGGTCTTGTCATACAGGCTGCCCAGTTTCTGCTGGAAAACCACGGATTGCAGTTCACTGATGTGGTGCGCAAGACTCTGTTTGCGATCCTGGTTCCAGAAGAATTCCGCATCGGCAAAACGGGGGCGGATGACACGCTCATTTCCTTCGCGCACTCTCTCGGGATCCCGGCTTTCGATATTGCTGATGGTGATAAAGTGCGGCAGCAATTTCCCCTGCTGGTCGACAAGATGGAAGTATTTCTGATTGGTTGACATGGTCGAGACCAGCGCCTCGGCAGGTACCTGCAGATAACGTTCTTCAAAGTTACCCGCCACCGCCACCGGCCATTCCACCATGGCGGTGACCTCGTCCAGCAGGGACTCATCGATCACCGCCTCGCCCTCGAGTTGCAGCGCGGCTTTTTCGGTCTGCGCCTTGATGGTCTGGCGGCGCCGGGCAAAATCAGCAATGACCCTGCCGCTGCTTTCCAGCAGCACCTCGTAATCGGCAGGCACCGGGATGCTGATGTTTTCGGGGTGATGGAAACGGTGGCCGCGGCTGTTTCTGCCGGTTTTGATGCCGAGAATCTCCGCATCGATCACCTCCTCACCGAACAGCAGCACGACCCAATGCACCGGACGGACGAACTGGGCCTCGCCGGACCCCCAGCGCATGCGCTTGGGGATCGGCAGATGGTCGAGCGCGGCGGTGATGACAGCGGCTATCAAACCATTGGCCGGCTGGCCTTTCTGCTGATGGCGGAATACCAGCCAGCTGCCCTTGGGGGTTTCCAGTTTTTCCAGATCCTCCACCGACACACCGCAGGAGCGGGCAAAACCCTCGGCCGCCTTCGTGGGGCAACCCTCCTCATCGAAGGCCGCCTGCACGGCCGGACCGCGTTTTTCGATGGCCTTGTCCGGTGTCTGCTCGGCCAGGCCCTTGATCAAGAGCGCAAGCCGGCGGGGGGTTGCAAACGGGTGAATCGAAGCAAAGGAGAGTTCGGCTTTTTTCAGGCCCTCACTCACACCCTCTTCGAAGGCCTGCATGAGCCGTTTGAGTGCCTTGGGTGGCAGCTCTTCGGTACCGATTTCAATCAGGAGGTCGCGGCTCATGCGGCGGCCCCCTTGTTGCTCAGCATGGGGAATCCCAGCGCCTCGCGGGAAGTATAGTAGGCCTCGGCCACGGCACGGGCGAGATCGCGCACCCTGAGGATATAACGCTGCCGTTCGGTGACGGAGATGGCGTGCCGGGCGTCCAGCAGATTGAAGGTATGTGAAGCCTTCAGCACCTGCTCATACGCAGGCAACGGCAGGCCAAGCTCGATCAGTTTGCGGCTCTCGGACTCGCAGTGATCGAACAACTTGAAGAGGAAATCGACATCCGCATGTTCAAAGTTATAGGCGGATTGTTCCACTTCGTTCTGGTGGTAGACATCGCCATAGGTGACTTTGCCGAACGGACCGTCGGACCAGACAAGATCATAAATGCTCTCCACCCCCTGCAGGTACATGGCAATCCGCTCGAGGCCGTAGGTGATTTCCCCGGTGACCGGGCGGCAATCCAGCCCGCCAACCTGCTGGAAATAGGTGAACTGGGTGACCTCCATGCCGTTCAGCCATACCTCCCACCCCAGTCCCCAGGCGCCGAGGGAGGGCGATTCCCAGTTGTCCTCGACAAAGCGGATGTCGTGCACCAGCGGATCGATGCCGAGCATTTTCAGCGAACCGAGATAGAGCTCCTGGATATCGAGAGGTGAGGGTTTGATCACCACCTGAAACTGATAATAGTGTTGCAGGCGGTTGGGATTGTCGCCATAGCGGCCGTCGGTCGGACGGCGGGAGGGCTGCACATAGGCGGACGCCCAGGGTTCCGGGCCGATGGCGCGGATATAGGTGGCGGTATGAAAGGTGCCTGCCCCCATTTCCATATCATAGGGTTGCAGCAGCACACATCCCTGATCGGCCCAATACTGCTGCAACGCAAGGATCAGGCCCTGGAAAGTCATGACATCGGTTTTGTGGTGTTTGTGGCTCAAAGTCGTGCCTTGTTGGTCGCGGGCTGAAAAAATAGCCGCCATTATACCGGTGAGACAACGTTGCTGTAACCGTTATGAGAACACGTTTTCTTGAAAAGACAAGGTTGTGGCCGGGCTTGAATCGGCGTTACTCTGGGGTTGTACCGGCATTCCTGACAGGCATCCCGGGCAGAAGTCGGGGAGAAAAACTCAAGTCTGTCAGGGGCGGGACGATGGAAGAAGTAACAGTTGTAAAAAGCAGGTGTGGTATATGAGTGAGATCCTGGACCAGCCGGGGAATGTCGCCCAATGGCAAACCCTGGTATTTGAGGCAGAACAGCTCTGCGGTGTGGAGCTGGATGAAGAGCTGGAAAGTTATCTGGTGTTTACCCTGATGCGCTACCTGCGCCGCCCGGAAATGGCGCAGCGCATTCTCGCCATCGATTTTCTCGAGGCCTGTCAGCAAAACGATCCGCAGCGCAGCGAATCACTGCGCAATGTGGGCGATCAGTGTTTGCTGTTTTCCGGACTGTTTCCCCGGCGGGCGGAACGCCGTCGGGTCAAGGTCAGCTATTACGTCGATCTGGGGCGCAGCGCCTACCGCAACCTCGCCGACAGCCTGCACAGCATGACAAAACTGTTCGCCCAGCTGGCCGAGGAGTTTGTCGCCGCAATGGACACCCTGCAGGCCATCCGGGTGATGGCCGATCGAACCAACGGCCTGACCCCCCTGCAGAGCTATGAGTTGTGGAGTGACACCCAAAGCCGCATGGCATACCGGGAAGTGACGCAGAAGAGCGCCGGCTCCCCGGTGATCGCGCAACATCACAAGCCGCATTAGGTGACAAGCTGCGGGAGGCGGTGCGGCTCTGCAGCCGGTTCGCAGTATCTGCCGCCCGTCCCCGGGTGATGTCTCTTATTCAAAAACGTAAACCGCGCCGGCATCTAAAGCGGAATTATCCGCCTGATCACCATTGACTCCGGTGGCGTTACTGTCTTCGTTATCGGCGCCGACAGCGAGGGTGTCCTCGGAGAGTGATACGCTATAGCCAAACGCATCGAGTGTTTCCATATTGGATGGTTTTATATAATAAAGCTGACTCCAGGTGGTGCCGTTGCGGGTGAAGACATATGCTGCACCGGCGCTGGCAGCGGTATTGTCCGCTTCGTTGCCGTTGATCCCGGTCGCATTACTGTCCTCACCAATGGCGCCGACGGCCAGCGTGTCCTTTGCCAAAGACACACTGCTACCAAACAGATCATTCGCTTCCGTATTGGAGGCCTTGATATAGGCCTGTTGGGTCCAGGTGGTGCCGCTGCGGGTGAAGACGTAAACCGCGCCGGCGCTGGCAGCGGAATCGTTCCCTTCGTTGCCGTTGATCCCGGTGGCATTGCTGTCCTCACTAATGGCGCCGACGGCCAGTGTGTCCCCCAGCAATGCCACGCTATAGCCAAAGCTGTCACCAGTGCCGGTATTGGAAGCCTTGATATAGGCCTGCTGGGTCCAGGTGGTGCCGCTGCGGGTGAAGACATAGGCCGCGCCGGAATCGGTCGCTGAATTGTCCGCACCGTTGCCGTTGATTCCGGTTGCAATACTGTCTTCAGCATAGGCACCGACAGCAAGGGTGTCACCTGACAAGGCGATGCTGATACCAAAGTTGTCAAAAGATTCAGTATTTGAACCCTTGAGATACGCCTGTTGTGTCCAGGTGCTGCCACTGCGGATGAAGATATATGCTGAACCGCCACCAGTTGCCCTTGCCCCGGCAGCCAGTGTGTCTCCCGAGAGGGCCACGCTATAACCGAAATAAGAATAACTGCCTGTGGAGGGCTTGATGTGTGCCTCTTGTGTCCAGGTGGTGCCACTGCGGGTGAAGACATAGACCGCGCCTGGCCCCGGCGCGGTGGGATCGCTGTCTTCCTGGTGTGCCCCGACGGCCAGCGTGTTACCGTCCTCGGACAAGGCAACGCTGAAACCAAAATAATCTTCCCTGTCCGTGTTGGAGGCCTTGATGTAGGCCTGTTGGGTCCAGGTGGTGCCGTTGCGGGTGAAGACATACACCGCACCGGAATTGCTGGCGGAATCGTCGCCTTCATAACCGTTTACGCCGGTCGAGGCGCTGTCTTCAGTGTATGCTCCGACGGCCATCGTGTCTCCTGCTACGGCCACACTCGTACCGAAGGCATCACCCCCGCCGGTATTGGAAGCTTTGACATAGGCCTGTTGGGCAAACTCGGCCGCTGTTCTTCGGGTGGGGGTCAGGGTATAGGTTTTTGAGAGGGATGATGCGGAGACCACGATCGTGATTACAGGATTCACTCCTTCCGACAAGGTGATCAACTGACTGGTGTTATCTGCCCCGAGGGTGACGCCGTTGACCGTAATGGTCGCACCAGGGGTGGCGGAAGTGGCCTTCACCCGGATATCCCGCGCCAGAAAGCCAACCGTCGCCGTATAATCCGCCTGGCCGGGCTGGAATGTCTGATCGGTTGCGGCTGCCGTGGTACTCAAAGCGTCCAGACCCACCACGTTTACCGCCACCGAGGAAGTGACCGAAGTTCCGGCGGCGTTGGTCACCGTCAGGGTATAAGTGGTCGGTACACCCGGTGCCACGGTCACCGGGGTGCCGGAGGTCACGCTGCCGGCACCGTTATCAATCACGCCGGTGCCGTTGCTGAACACCGCGGTGAGGGTAACGGTGGAGCCGGCGGTGATCACGGAGGCATCCGAGGTGAAGCTGGTAATGCTCGGTGGCGGCACCACCGTCACCGTCACCGTGGAGGTGACCACTTCCCCGGAGGTATTCGCCACGGTGAGGGTATACGTGGTGGTGGTTGACGGGGTGACCGACACGGGGGTGCCGGAGGAGACACTGCCGACGCCGTTGTCGATCACGCCGGTGCCGTTGCTGAACACCGCGGTGAGGCTGACGCTGGCGCCTTCAGTGATAATGGTCGAACCGGCGGTGAAGCTGGAAATAGAGGGCTGTCCGCTCGCCGCCGAACCACCCCCTCCGCCACCTCCGCAGGCGGTCACTCCTAAAGCCAAAGCGTTGAAAATAACAGTGAAAGACAACCCCCAAGACAAACCACGCAACCACTTGCCCATGTTAATTCCCCTGAAATAATTAGGTTATAAATCAATGGGCTAGCAACCTGAACCCATAAACCAACCATGAAGATAATCTATTTTTATTAAAAAGATAATGCTTTTCATCCCTCATTTGGGGTAAAGAGGGATAAATTCGGGGGATCTGCTTCTCCGGTGTGGATTTTTTACTCTTTATTACATCGGCTTGAGTGTTTCAGGCGGGCGGATTTTGTTATTCTACGTCGCTTTGCGGCAAACCCGTTCCCTGATTTTTCCCGTGTGTCATGAATAAACAACGCAAGGCCATCTCCCTGATTTCCGGCGGCCTGGATTCCATGCTGGCCACCCGGGTGATTCTGGAGCAGGGTGTCCATGTCGAGGGGATCAATTTTTTCACCGGCTTCTGCGTGGAGGGCCATACCCACGCCATCCGCAAAAAGGATCGCAAAAAACCAAAGCGTAACAACGCCCTGTGGGTGGCGGAACAGCTCGGGATCAAATTACATATCGTTGACGTGATCGAGGAGTACAAGGAGGTGTTGCTCAATCCGAAGCACGGCTACGGGCAAAATATGAACCCCTGTCTTGACTGCAAGGGCTTCATGGTGCGCAAGGCGTACGAATGGATCCGGCAGCATGATTTTGATTTCATCATCACCGGCGAGGTGGTGGGGCAGCGGCCCATGTCACAACGCCGGGACACCATGCCGGTGATCCAGCGTGAATCGGGCGCCGGTGATCGGCTGCTGCGGCCGTTGTGCGCCAGACTGTTGCCGGAAACCCTGCCGGAACGCGAAGGCTGGGTGGATCGCGGCAAGCTTTACGATTTCAGCGGCCGGACACGCAAACCGCAAATGGCGCTGGCGGAACAGTTCGGTTTCAGGGAGTATGCCACGCCGGCGGGGGGCTGTTGTTTCCTCACCGACAAGGCCTATTCCGACAAGCTGGTGGACATGTGGCGGCATCGTCCGAGCCGGGACTATCAGCTGGATGACATCATGCTGCTGAAAGTGGGACGGCACTTGCGGCCCCGCCCCAACTTCAAACTCATCATTGCGCGTGAGGAGGGCGAGAGCAAGTTCCTCGAGGGATATCGCAAGCAGTACCTGCATATGCACAGCCGCAGCCATCCCGGACCATTGGTGCTAATCGATGGGGATGTGAGTGAGAATGATATCGAACTGGCCGCCCGCATCGCTGCCCGTTTCGGTCAGGGGCGGGAGGCGAAAGAGGTGGCGCTGGAGCTGACCGATCTGCAGGGTGAGAGCAGAACATTGCGGGTTTCGCCCCTGAAACAGGAAGAGATTGCAGCCGAATGGTACGTGTAGACAAGGAACTGGATGCGCGGCGGATATTGTGCCCCCTCCCGGTGATCCGTGCGCAGGACGCCATTGCCGGCATGCAGGCGGGGGAACGCCTGCGCGTGGTTGCGACCGATCCCGGTGTGAAAAATGACATTCCCGCCTGGTGCCGCATCAATGGCCACAGGGTCGAGTCGATAATCGAAGAAAATGATGAAATCACCATTACCATCGAGGTAGACGGACTTGGAACAGCCCCATCCAGCCAACACTGAGGCAAAAGCCACCGGCAGGAACAGCCGGCGTTACCGCGATACGGTGCGGGTGACGCAAATCGGGGCGGTGCTCGATACCCTGCTGGGCGTGGTGAAAATATTCGTCGGTCTGGCGGTTCAGTCCCAGGCATTGATCGCAGACGGCATCCACTCCCTCTCCGATCTGGCCACCGACGCCATTGTGCTCTATGCCGCCAGACATTCCCATCAGGATGCCGACGAGGAACACCCGTATGGTCACGGCCGGTTTGAAACAGTGGCCACCGTGGGCCTGGGGGTTGCGCTGATCGGGGTGGCGGTCGGGATTGCCATCGATGCCGCACTGCGGTTGTTCAAGCCGGAGGAGTTGCCGCAATTCGGGGTGTTGCCCCTGATCGTTGCCGGGGTTTCCATCGTCAGTAAAGAGGCCATTTACCGCTACACCATGAAGGTGGCCGACAAGTACAATTCTGATATGCTGCGTGCCAATGCCTGGCACAGCCGTTCCGACGCCATTTCGTCCATCATCGTACTGATTGGCGTAGCGGGCAGCATGGTTGGCATGTGGTACCTTGATGCGGTTGCCGCCATCGGCGTCGGTATCATGATTGCCAAAATCGGCTGGGATCTGGCCTGGTCGAGCGTCAGCGAGCTGGTGGACACCAGCCTGGAACCGCAGCGGGTAGAGGCGATCCGCAGGGCGATTCTGGCCGTGGACGGCGTCAAGGCGCTGCATATTTTGCGCACCCGCCGCATGGCCGGGAAGGCGCTGGTGGATGTCCATATCCAGGTGGATCCGCACATCAGCGTTTCAGAAGGACACTATGTCAGCGAGGCGGTGCACGACAAAGTGACAAAAGAAATTGAAGATGTGGCGGATGTCATGGTACACATAGATCCGGAGGATGATGAAGCCGCCCCCTTGAATCGCCACCTGCCTTCCCGGCATGCGTTACAGGCCAGGCTGGAGCAGGCATGGCAAGGGGTGGAGGCAGCCGCCGATATCAAAGAGATTAAACTGCATTACCTGGATGGCAGGATAGAGGTCGACCTGATCCTGCCGCTGTCTGTGCTGGGGGAGGACCCATGCGCTGCAAAGGCGAGGCTACAACAATACTTTGAATCGGTGAGGGACGCCCTGGAGGAGGTCTCGGTCATTCGCCTGTATTTCCAGTAGTACCCGTTTTGGTGCGCGGACATATCTGACGCACCAACATGGTGCGCTTTGTTGCCGCCAGCACGGGTGACAGGACAAAAACCTTTTTAAATTCGGGTGCTTAGCAGGTGGCATGTTTCATGCACCTATAGGCGCACGGTTTTTTGTGGTGCACGAATCAAGCCGCCTTGATTGGTGTATCGAAGTAGTGCTTCGGCTTTAAACCAACCACTTTTCACATTTGGAGAAGAGTAATGTCTGACAAAGTTTTAAAAATGATAAAGGATAACGGGGTCAAGTTTGTCGATTTCCGTTTCACCGATACCCGGGGGAAAGAGCAGCACGTATCAGTGCCGGCTCACACAGTTGATGCCGATCTGTTTACCGACGGTAAAATGTTCGACGGTTCTTCCATTTCAGGCTGGAAGGGCATTAACGAATCCGACATGATCCTGATGCCGGATGCCGATACCGCGGTGATGGATCCCTTCACCGATGAACCCTCCCTCATCCTTACCTGCGATGTCGTGGAACCGTCTACTGGCCAGGGCTATGATCGTGATCCCCGTTCTGTTGCCAAACGTGCCGAAGCCTACCTCAAATCCACCGGTATCGCCGACACCGCCTATTTCGGTCCGGAACCGGAATTTTTCGTGCTCGATGACGTTCGCTGGGGCGCGGACATGAGCGGCGCATTCTACAAGGTTGATTCCGACGAAGCCGAATGGAACTCCGAGCGCGTATATGAAGACGGCAATATCGGCCACCGTCCCGGCCTCAAGGGTGGATATTTCCCGGTGCCGCCGGTGGATTCCCTCAACGATCTGCGTGCGGCCATGTGTCTGGCGATGGAAGAAATGGGTGTTGTCACCGAAGTGCATCACCACGAAGTGGCCACCGCCGGCCAGTGTGAAATCGGTACCGAGTTCAACACCCTGGTAAAACGCGCCGACTGGAACCAGATCCTGAAATATTGCGTGCACAATGTCGCGCACATCTACGGCAAGACCGCCACCTTCATGCCCAAACCGCTGGTGGGGGACAACGGTAACGGTATGCACGTGCACCAGTCCCTGGCCAAAGATGGCCAGAACCTCTTTTCCGGGGATCAGTACGGTGGCCTGTCTGAAACCGCGCTGTTCTACATCGGCGGTATCATCAAGCACGCCAAGTCGCTCAACGCCATGACCAACGCTTCCACCAACAGTTACAAACGACTGGTTCCCGGTTTCGAGGCACCGGTATTGCTGGCCTATTCGGCGCGTAACCGCTCCGCTTCCATCCGTATCCCCTATGTTGCCAACCCGAAAGGACGCCGCATCGAAGTGCGCTTCCCGGATCCCACCGCCAACCCGTACCTGGCGTTTTCCGCCATGATGATGGCCGGGCTTGACGGTATCCAGAACAAGATCCATCCCGGTGAGGCTTCCGACAAGGATCTCTACGAGCTGCCGCCGGAAGAGCTGAAAGATATCCCGACCGTGTGTGCCTCGCTGGAAGAAGCGCTGGAAAACCTCGACAAGGATCGCGCCTACCTCACCGCCGGTGGCGTCTTCAGTGACGACATGATCGACGCCTATATCGATCTGAAGATGGAAGAAGTCACGCGCATGCGCATGACCACCCACCCGGTTGAGTTCGATATGTACTATTCCATCTAGGCACCAAGCAGCGTTTGCGTTTGCTGCCGGCACGCCCCCGTTTTACGGGGGCGTTTTTCTTGGGGCCGGTTGTTGTTGTCGCCAATGTTGGCTATGCTCGGCATATGCGCACATTGATCGGTATTATTATTTTTTCTCTCGGCCTGACGGTGTGGGCGTCGGATCAGGTTTACAAGAAGATCAATGAGGACGGCACGGTGGAATACAGCGATCGTCCGATTGAAGGCGCTGAACGGATCAAGGTTCCGAAAGGTTCAACCTACAGCGCACCGCCGGTTACCACGTCGAAAGCAGGTGCTCCAGGCCAGTCTCAAGCCGAGCCGGAATTTTCCTACCAGCGACTCGCCATTCTCGAACCGAAAAATGATGCTCAGATCCGCAGCAACCAGGGCAACGTTTCCGCCATGGCCGAGGTGAGCCCGGGCCTGCAGGCGGGTCACAAGTTCCAGTGGCTGCTGGATAACCAGCCGCTGGTCGGAATGAATTCGTTGAAGCTCAAACTGCAGAATGTCGATCGCGGCACGCATACCCTGCAACTGACGATAATCGATTCGGACGGCAAGCAGCTGATGGCTTCTGACAAAGTCACCTTCCATCTTCTCCGGCACAGCGCAGCCAATCCCTTCACGGTTCCGCCGCCGCGGCCCAAGTAGTCCCAAAATACGAAGACTCCCTTTTGTTGTCTTGAATTGCACCATAATAGTGCAATATAAAAGGATATCGTGTGAATGATCCCGGGGCGGTATCCAGAGAGAGCCGGACGAATGCGTAATTGCTTGTTTATATTGAATATTTTGCATCGCGAAAGAGAGTTTTTCTATACCTTTGCGGGTTGGTTTGGTTTTTGCAGATAGGGTGACATGGTTTCGGTAATGGCGGGTCCGGCAACGACGACACAGCAACGCATTCTCGAGGGAATGACCTCTGCCGTCCTGCTGTTCGACGAGAATATGCGGCTGCAATATATCAATCCGGCCGGGGAAACGCTGTTTTCGGTCAGCGCCCGTCACCTGCTGCAACAACCCTACCAGGCACTGATCGAGGATCAGGAGGATTTGCAGGAACTCCTGCAGGAGGCGGTAAACAGCAGCCATCCGTTTACCCGGCATGAAGTCAGTCTGAAGCTCGGCCAGGATATCGAGGTGGTGGTGGATTTTACCGCGGTGCCCCTGAGTGAGCCTGCTGCCAGACAGGCGATTCTGGTGGAGATGCATCAGATCGACAGACTGTTGCGCATCTCCCGTGAGAAAAACCAGATCAACCAGCAGCACGCCACTCGTAAAATCCTTCGCGGCCTGGCGCACGAAGTGAAAAATCCTTTGGGAGGTTTGCGCGGGGCGGCGCAACTGCTGGAACGGCAGCTCGAGAGCGAGGAACTGAAGGAGTATACGCGTGTCATTATCGACGAGGCGGATCGTTTACAGAAACTGGTGGATCGCATCCTGGGGCCCAACAAGCTTCCCGACAAGCGGTTACTGAATATTCATACGGTACTCGAACATGTGCGCAACCTGCTGGTTGCCGAGGTGAGTGATCGCATAAAAATACATCGTGATTATGATCCGAGTATCCCCGAAATAGAGGCGGATGCCGATCAGTTGATTCAGGCGATACTCAATATTGCGAACAATGCGCGCCAGGCGATTGAGGATAAGGGAAACATTACCTTGCGTACCCGGGTGGAGCGAAAGTTCACCATTGGCAAACAACGGCACGATCTCGTGGCGCGCATAGAGGTGATCGATGATGGCGCAGGGATACCCAAAGAGATGCAGGACAATATCTTTTTCCCGATGGTGACCGGGCGCGCGGACGGAACCGGCCTCGGCCTGTCCATCGCGCAATCACTGATCCTGCAGCATGATGGATTGATTGAATTTGAGTCTGTTCCCGGGCGCACCATGTTCGCCGTGTTGTTACCCATTTCAAAGGAAGGAAGATAAACCTATGAGTAAAGCGACAGTTTGGGTTGTTGATGATGATCGTTCCATTCGCTGGGTGCTCGAAAAGGCGCTCAAACAGGCGGAGATGGATGTCAGGACGTTTGAGGATGCTGCGAGCGTGCTCGATGCACTGGAGCAGGAACAGCCTGATGCCATGATCTGCGACATTCGCATGCCCGGCATGGACGGTCTGGAACTGCTCAACCGTATTCACCAAAAGCATAGCGACCTGCCGGTTATCATCATTACCGCGCATACCGATCTGGATGCCGCCGTATCGGCGTATGAGAGCGGGGCGTTTGAATATTTGCCGAAACCGTTTGATGTCGATGACGCGGTGGAACTCACGCGGCGTGCGGTAAAACACACGCGTGACATGCATGCAGCCGAGGAGGTGTCAGTACTGGAAGATACCGAAATCATCGGTGAGGCCGCCTCCATGCAGGAGGTGTTTCGCGCCATTGGCCGGTTGTCGCGCTCCAATATCACCGTGTTGATCAACGGCGAATCCGGAACCGGTAAGGAGCTGGTCGCCAAGGCATTGCATCGCCACAGCCCGCGTTCCGGGCAACCGTTCATCGCCCTGAATATGGCGGCGATTCCGCGCGATCTGCTGGAATCGGAACTGTTTGGTCATGAAAAAGGGGCCTTTACCGGCGCGCAAACGCTGCGCAAGGGCCGGTTTGAACAGGCCGACGGCGGTACCCTGTTTCTCGATGAAATCGGCGACATGCCGGCCGAGCTGCAAACCCGTTTGTTGCGAGTGCTGGCCGATGGCGAGTTTTATCGTGTCGGGGGGCATAGCCCGGTAAAAGTCGATGTGCGCATTATTGCCGCAACCCATCAGAATCTCGAGCAGCGGGTGGAGCGGGGCGATTTCCGCGAGGATCTGTTTCATCGTCTGAATGTGATCCGTATTCACATTCCGCCGTTGCGGGAACGCCGGGAGGACATTTCCCTGCTGGCCAAGCATTTTCTGCGTCATGCGGCGGAAGAGCTAAACGTGGATGCCAAAACCCTGGATGAGGAAACCACCGACTATCTCAGCAAGCTGGATTGGCCGGGCAATGTGCGCCAACTGGAAAACACCTGCCGCTGGTTGACCGTCATGTCACCCGGACAGGTTATACACGTCGCCGATTTGCCGCCGGAACTGCTCACCAAGGCGCAACAGGAAAAACCGGGCATCGAATGGGACGAAGGCCTGCGCCGCTGGGCAGAGCGCGAACTGGCACAAGGCAACAGCGCCATTCTCGAAGAGGCCGTGCCGCGTTTCGAAAAAGTGATGATCCAGACCGCATTGCAACGCTCGGGCGGGCGGCGCCAGGACGCCGCCAAACTGCTCGGCTGGGGCAGAAACACCCTGACCCGCAAGATCAAGGAATTGGGGATGGAAGAGGCAGTTTAACCCCGATACCTGGGCTCATGTTACAGAAGGTAAACCGGAACAACGCGATCGATGCGGTTCGCAAGCTCACCACATCCTACCTGGAAGTGTACGAGGTCAGGTAACGCCGTAGGATGCGGTGAGGCACGAACCGCATCGGTCGCGCAGCGGCGTTTGTTATCTCCAGCAGAAGAACTTCGAAGCGTGTTTGGATGAGGTAAAACAAAAAAGACCTCCGAATCATCACCAGCGATCAATGGACGAGTTATCCCGATCGATGCGCGTGTTACAGAAAGTAAACCGGATCAATGCGATCGATGCGGTTCGCAAGCTCACCACATCCTACCTGGAAGTGTACGAGGCCAGTTAAGCCCGTAGGATGCGGTGAGGCACGAACCGCATCGTTCGCGCCGCGGCGGCATTATCTCCAACAGATGAATTTCGACGCGTGCATGGATAAGGTAAAAACAAAAAAGATTTCCGAATCATCTCCAGCGATCAATGGACGAGTTATCCCGATCGATGCGCATGTTACAGAAAGTAAACCGGATCAACGCGACCGATGCGGTTCGCAAGCTCACCGCATCCTACATGGGAGTGTACGAGGTCAGGTAACGCCGTAGGATGCGGTGAGGCATGAACCGCATCGGTCGCGCCTTGGGTAAACGGTACAAAACAACAAGCTCGGTAAACCTTCCTCATACCCCCCAACAAACGCAGTTCCCGACGGATCAACGTGCCACATCGATCAGAACACCGACCTCGTAGGATGCGGTGAGGCACGAACCGCATCGGTCGCGCCCTGGGTAAACGGGACAAAACAACAAGCTCGGTAAACCTTCCTCATACCCACCCAACAAACGCAGTTCACGACGGATTAACGTGCCACATCGAGGGAGAGGTATGAAGGGATTCAGCCGTGCGCGGTTTTATTCGAACCGTTCCCGCCAGTAGATGATCCGATCGTCACCCCGGTAAATGCCGAAGGTGGCGCGGCCGACGGGGTTTTCCTTGCCGGCGCCTTTCCAGTCATACTGTAACCAGCTGTCGACGATTCCGGTGACATCCACATTGCCGGTAAAGCCAGCACCGGGTGCTTTCAGGTAAAGATTGAAATCGGCGTTGTTCGCGGGCTCGGTGTATTGCAGTGCCACCGGACCGGGCAGGATGCCCGCATCAGAGCAATTGTTGGCGCCGCTGTTACCGGCATCGTCCCAGATACAGGTATCCCCCGCCGTCCCGCCGTTGCCGACATTCAAGGTGCCGTCTATTTTGCCGAGGGTCAGGCTCATCACGCTGCAGGTATCGTTACTGAAGTCGACGAAGTCGCTGCCATCATAATGCTGCACCCGGGTCGGTACCGAAAGATCGACCAGTTCCGATCCAAACGCATTTTCAATGGCCACCCGGCCGCTGTGGATATCGGTGGTTTCCTCGAGATGACCGAGGGAACTGACACCATCGGGATCCTCGGCACGCAGGGTAATGGTCGTGGGCGCCGTTTCAACCGAGGGGAAAGTATAGGTTATATCATTGCGTGTACCGGCTGCAGCCTGGGGGTTGCCGAAGTTCGCCGCCGGGATGACATTGTTGGTGAAATTGCCGGTATCCCCCGCATCGGAAACAGTGGTGGGCTGGGCAAATCCGAGCGCGCCGCTGTAGTTCTGCGTGATCACGCTGTTGCTGTTATAGGCGGTGGCGGTAACGCTGAAAGGCTGGCCGGAATAGGTAAAGGCACCGGCTGCACAGCCATGGATACGGGTAACGTCAAAATAGGCGGGATAGAAGCGGCCGATATTGACGCTGGTGTTGCTGGCGGCATCCCCAATGGTCGTTTCCCCGAAATAGGGACTGCCGGCGGTGAGTTGAGCCATGAAGCTGAAGACTCCCACCTCGGAAACCGCCTGATTGGCAATTGCGCGCTCACCATTATCGCCGGCAGTGATTGCCGTGGTGCCGACGTCGATGGTGCCGGCGTTGCCTGCCGCGGGTGCGACAAGATTGTGGGTGATGCTGATATTGTTGTGTTCGAAATTGGGCGTCACGGTTGTATCGGCACAGGCGGCACGCACCTTCAGGGTGAACGCCTGACCGGCCTGGCGGAAGGCACTGCAGGCAAGATCGGCGCTGGCACAGTCAGAATTCAGATCATCACTGTAAACATAGAGTCTGGCCGGTTTGGTGACATAGGTGGCACCGCCGGTCATCACCAGCCCGCTTTCAGCGCCGCTGCCATCGAAGCGGCTGTTGAGTGTGAGTTGTCCCGCATCCGGATAGGTCACGGTTACCGTCGCTTCGCCGTTGGCGTCGAAAGCGAGTGGTACACCCGTGCCCGGTGCCGCAGTCGCCAGGAGGTAATCCGTGCTGCCGTTATTGAGCGTCAATTGGTTGGTACCGCTGGCGGGGTTGACGTAGGTTGTCCAGAAATTGATGGTTTCATTGCGGTTGGCGAACGAAGGAACACACTGCTGCGTGGTGATATCCTTGCGCACCGCGGCGACGGTGATGCTGGCGGAAGTCTGGCACGAGGTCTGGGTTGGCACCGTATAGATAAAGCCGGTGTCATAAAAAGTCAGATCACAACTGTTGCTGCTGTCACTGGTGTTGAGACAGGTCACCGGGTTCAGCGCAAGTGGAGTCGAGCTGCTGATGCCGAGTGTCACCACCTCGGGAAGGGTGTGGCGTAACTGAAAGGTGCTGCTGCCACCCGTGACCACCTGGGTATCCCCCCCCACCCAGCCGGTGGGTGTCAGGGTAACCGTCACGTCATCGGCATAGAGGCTGGAACAGTCGGCATTGGCACAGGCGCGGATGGTGACATTTTCCGGATTACAGGTGAGCGCAGTGCCGTCATGCTGGATTTCCAGGTGATCAAGCGTGGGGACGATGGTGCAGGCATGGGTTTCGTTCATGACCGCAGCGATCTCGGCCTGGCTGAGGGCGCGGGAGTAAACACGCACTTCGTCAATGTCGCCGTCGAAACGCCAGTTGGGAACCGCCTCGGAGCCGGCGCCGTTGGTTTCGCCGCCGACAGAGGCGAGACCGGTATCGGTGCCCCAGTTGCCAGTATAGGTTGCCGCCGCGGTGACCGGGTTGGCGTTCACATAGATCTGGCGTGTCTTGGCGGCTGCGTCGTGTACGGCGGTAACGTAGTACCAGCTGTTGGCGGTGATCACCGCGGGGGAATCGAGCGACACCGGGGAAACATTGCGGGAGAAAAAGCGCAGGCGGCCGTCTCCGGGATCGCCGAGGGAAAAGGCAAAGCCGCCGGAATTGTTTTCATCATCGGCAAATATGCGCTGATCGTTGTTGATCGCCCGGGGCCGGATCCAGGCACCGATGGTAAAACTGCCGTTCAGATCAGGAAAGCCGGGCAGGGCGACATAATCGTCATTGCCATCGAATGTGCCGTAACGGCAGGTGCCGGGATTCGAGGGGATTGCCCAGTCACTGATGTTGTTCCCGCCGGTGGTGGCGCCATTGATACCGGTGCCGTGATTGTTTTTACCGGAACTGTCCACCACCTCGTCCACCGTTCCGTTCCAGGCGGCCTCATCCATGTGCAGGTTGGTCAACAGGCACTCATGGGTCTGGTTCATGTCATTGTTGATCTGCGCGGCCGAGAGAACTTCCGTGTAAATGCGGGCTTCATCCTCGATGCCGTTCGCCGAGTTGCGGGTGTAGCCGTTACCGCTGACGCCGCCGGTGCGGTTGTCGCCGAAATAAAGTGTGTTCAGGTTGCCCAGCAATCCAGTGATGTTGAGTGGCCCGTTGAGATTGGCGCGGTTGGTGGCGCGCCGCGTGCCATCGATATAGATCTGTAACCAGTCAGCATCGTTGTTGATATCCCAGGTGATGGCTACATGGTGCCAGGTGCCGGCCGCATAGCTGTTGTTGGATGTTTCCGCCTGCAGATCAGTGTCGTTGGAATCCTCGAGGCGGAAGCGCAGCCGGCCGGTATTGTTACGCTTCACCAGGAAGAAATATTTGTCCGCGCCGCTGCCGCCGTTGTTGCGCGAGCCGTCCATCAACATGCGGTTGCCGCTGTCCCAGACAGTGTTGCTGTTGTACCAGAAGGTGACCGTGCCGCGGCTGCCGATCTGGTTGCGCACGTTCAGGGTGCTGTCGACGGCAGCGTTGTTGTTGGAAAAATTGCCGCCGCGGCAGATATAGCCGGGATCGATGGTGTCGGCGTTTGCCACGCGATCACCGTTGTTGCCGTTGCCGCTGCCGTCCTGTACTTCACCGGCCGTACCGTTCCATGCCAGTTCGTCCATGGCGTAATAGGCCAGCGGCGCGGGAGTATGGGTGGAGAAACGAAATGCAGTATTCTGCAGATCCGTTGCGGTATTGTAATCGATGAGCTGATAGTCGTCGGTGGCGACCTCCCAGCCGATTTGCGGATGCCCCTGGGTGGGGTTGCTGATATTGCGGTACTGAAAAACGAAGTCGCCGTTTTCATGCAGGATCAGCTGGGCATCGAAACTGCTGCCGGCTGCGTTCCATTCGGGCACGTTCGCAAAGGTCACCACGAACATGCGGTTGGGGGCGCTGCCAAGCGTTGCGTAACGCACCGTGCCGCCTGCGCTCGGATCGAGATCGCCACCGTAAAGACGCAGTGTGCGCGCCAGGCGCGTGTCCGGCATGGGATAGGGATAGATACGGGGCGGGCCGACCACCTGCGTGCCGTAACCGCAGTAGTTGTTACTGAACTGGACCCTGCCGTTGGACATGATGCGGGCGGTGGTGTAGTTCACACCGCCAAAGTTGAAACTGAAGCCGAGTGGCAGTTCCTGGCTGATGTCATCATCGACAGCCGCAGAACCGCCGCTGCATTCATTGGCAGGTCCGCCCGGGGCGGCGGTCCACACCACGTTGCTATGGGTGGCGGAGTCGATCCAGCTGAACGGCTCGGCGGAATCAGTATAGGTGCCCGCCATCACAGGCAGGGTGACGAGCAATAACAGCAGCCCTAACAGATTTTTCAAACCACGCCACGCCATAGTATTGATATCGATCGAGTCATTTTGCCTCTTTAATAGTAGTTACAGCATTCCTGCGATGACATGCCTTTTCAGACAAGCGGTGGCAATTCAGGGATTTTTGGCCATTACCTCGATGCTGCGGTGG
This sequence comes from Chromatiales bacterium, assembly GCA_027032075.1. GTDB lineage: Bacteria > Pseudomonadota > Gammaproteobacteria > UBA6429 > Thiohalophilaceae > JAJRYG01. The sequence goes on from JALVOC010000118.1 coordinate 76,129, forward strand.
GCGGTATTGCCATCGGGCCCGAACTGGCAGGTGCCGGTACTATTCACAATGTAATAGGTGTCGCCGCCCACCGTTTGGGGGGTGCAGCTCACCACGGCCGAGCAGCCAGCCAGTCCGGCTGCAGTGAAATTCGGTGTCAGACTCAATGCATTGCAGCCGGCCGCACCGATGCTGCCGCCTGCGAGCGGAAAGATGTTGTGTAACGCCAGTTGGGCGCCGCTCTCGGCGGCATAGAAGGCGCGGATCGACAAAACTTCCGCAGATACGGATTCCTGGCCGGTGCGGCTCAGAGTGACCATGGCCGCACCAATCAAAGCCAGCACGGTGATGATGAATACCGCGATCGGCAGGCTGAATCCTCTCTCTTCAGGGCGCATTTCGAAGTTGAACCTCCTGTTGCAGGCGGACCCATTCGCCGTCCTGCATAAAGCGAAAATCGAGTTTCACCACCGCGGCACGGGAAAGACTGCCAGGGGTATAGGTAAAGGGCGTGACAGCGGTGGCATTGTCCTGCAGATAAATGTCATCAGCCAGCAGGGCGGGGGTGGCGGGTACCCCGGTAGTCAGTTCCGGCGGTGCGCTGGCGCTGGCATCGATACCATAATCCGCATAACGGTTTAACTGGTTGTTGCCGTCGTCGATGCAGAAACTCACCGGATCCGCGACGAGAAAAAACCGTTGCCGGCTGGAGGCGAAAGTAAACTGGTGTGCCGGGTTGAGCAGCACCTCCCCCGCTGCCGTATTGGAGGCGGGATCGAAGTCGGCAACCTGGCCAGGACTGCCGGTGTTATAAAGTGGGGCAGGCGCATACGGATAGACCACAATGTGGAAGGTACCGCCACCCGGTCCGGTAAAGGGTACCGCCGGGAAAGAAGTGCTGGCAGCCGTGAGGGGCAGATCCGTATAGGCGGAAGCGCGCACCACCGGAAAAAATTCGATACAGGCGGTGGTGACACCCGCCGTGGTGGTTGTCGTCAGCCGGATGCTGTTTGGCAGGGCGTTGCGCACCTCCCGTACCACTCTTTCGGTGGCTGTGCGTGCCAGGCTGGTGATTTGATCGCGCCGCGCGGAGTCGCTGTATGCCTGCGTGGTCTGAACAATATAAATGGCGGTTCCAGCGGCGATCAGGCCGAGAATGGTGATCACCACAACCAGCTCAATCAGACTGAAGCCCGATTGGCGGTTGTGTGGTTTACAGAGTGTCTCAGGCATCATGGCATCAATAGTTGGTTCGATAATAACTGACGGGAATGGTATCGCCGAACGGTGTGGTGATGAGCAGGTTGATCAGTTTGGCATAGCGGTTGTCGGCCAGTCCCAGGTCGTTCCCGGCATAGCTCACGCTGATCTGAACGCGGTAATCGGCGTAATCGGGATTACTGTTGCCGGCGGCGTCCACCGGCGGGTTATCGTCGGTACAGTGGTAGTCATCCACGTCATTATAGGTGCTGCGGGTTTCGTTATCGGGGCCGAACAACACGGTGGGATTGAGAGCGCTGCCACACGCCCGCTCATTCGTGCAATTCGGACCGGCTGCGCTGTCACAGGCGGGCAGGCCACCCTGGCCGGTATTCTCGTCATATTTTTTGGTGGCGATCTCATCCAGATACGCCTGGGCGATCTCCATCGCGCGGGTTTTCACCAGGGCTTGTGGCGCCAGCGTCACACTCTGGTTGATCACCAGGATGGTGCCGGTCAGGGCAAGGGCAATCACGACGATAAAGATCACCAGTTCGATCAGGGTGAACCCCGCAGCAGGTCGTTTACGTGGTATCAACATGGATGTGCGTACCCCGTGGTTTCGATACAGACGTTGCGCCCGCCTGCAAGGGTAATGGTGGTGGTCGCACCGGTATTTCCGAGCACATCGTAGTTCACGGTGACATCGTTCACCGTGACGGTCTCCGGCAGGGGATAGTCGATGCTCTGTGGTCCTCCCTCGTTGTAAGTGATGCGCGCACGATGACTGGTGTTGTCCGTGACAAACTGGACGGCAGCCGCATTCCCCTTGTTCATTGCCAGTTGTTGTGCGCGGCGGGCGGCGGCGATGAGGGTGTCCTGGGTGGTGCGGGGCTCGATGCTGTCGCTGCCGATGAAGCGGGGGATGGCGAACACCGCGAGGATGGCAACAATCAGAATAACACTGATGAGCTCCACCAGGGTGAAGCCGGTGTGGCGGGAGTAAGAGCTGTATCCTGATCGAGTACGCATACTGTCATTGCCCCGATGATATGGGATCAACATAGCGGTTGAAGTCCGCATTTGCCAGTTCGCGGCGGTACTTTTCCAACTGCTGAGAAACCGCAGTGGCGAGTTGTTGTTCCCCGACGCTCTCGGCAGTGGAGGCAGTCAGTGCCAGGTAGTTGAGAAATGTTGGGGTCAGGCCGCGATAACTGTAGCGGATGCCGGTCCGGAGTACGCTGAAGGCCACGTCGGTATCATTGCGTTTCAGCAGGTAGCGTGCCATGGCAAGACGTGCGCGCAGGTAACGGGGGTTGCGTTGCAGCGCGGTGGCATAGGCTTCGATGATCGCCGGCAGATCGTCCGGCCGCGACTGTTCGTACAGTTTTGCACGGATGAAAGGGATTTGCGGCCGCAGCGGGTTGAGTTTCTCGGCGCGCTGCAGTTTTTTCTCCGCCTCCTCCCACAGGCTGCGGCACAATTCGGGTTTATCGGGTATCAACAAGGCGCTTTCGCGCAACAGATCGGCATCGGCGTAATAGGGCGCATCCACCAGCGGGGTCAGCTTTTGTGCGCGTAAAAAAGCAAAATGGGCCTGTTCCAGCCGGGATTCAGCCGCCAGGCGGCGGCCAAGCGCGTGGTAATAACTGCCCAGGGCGAGGCTGCCGAAATAACTGATGAGGGTAACACCGAACAAACCGAGGCTCAGGTAAAAGACAGCGGGCCGGAACAATTTTTTTGGCAGCCAGACGGCTTCCTCGCGGGGGTCGAGGGTTTCCGCCAGCTGATGGAAGCGTCCCAGCATCAGGCCGGTAAGCAGCATGGTTGGCAGTATATAAAGATTGTAGGTAAACAGGCTGTGAGTGAATACGGTCGACAAACCGGCGGAAAGAGCAAGAAATTCAATTCTGACAGGCTGTTTTGTTTCCGCTGAACGCCAGACGCGGATGAAGCGCCAGAGTGCCACCACAAGGATGCCAACAAACAGAATGGCGCCGGGCAGGCCGGTTTCCAGCGCCAGCTGCAGGTAATCGTTGTGCACATAGAAGCCGGCGCTCTTGTCCAGTGGATGCAGGGTGGGCGGGATCGCCAGAAAATAGGTGCCAAGCCCGATGCCGGTGGCAGGGTGTTGCAGGAACAGATCCCAGGCAGGCCCCCAGATCACGTAACGGCCAAAACCGGCCTTGTCCGTGTCCTGCAGCGTGGCGATACGCGCCAGCAAGTCGACTTTGCCATCCAGCGGATTGAGGTATGAGGCGAGTTCCGCAAAGGCAAAGGCCGCGATGATGGTGGCAAGCGATATCCACCAGCGGCGTTTGTCTGCATAGCGAAAACCGAGCAAAAGCAGCAAAATTCCGGCAAAACCGAAGCTCAGCCAGATGCCGCGGCTTTTGATGATCCCGAGCAGAAAAGCAAACAGGAACATCACCACCAGGAAGGTAAACTTGCTTTTTTCCGTTTCTGCCCGCAGGTACAAGCCAACCAGGGGAAACAGCAGCAGATTGAAAATCGCACCCAGTGAATTTTTATTGAAGAAGGTGCCATTGGGTTGGCCGTTGACGAAAAAGAACTGATAAATCGCCACGAAGGCAAGGATTACGCACACCGGGACGATCAGCGTAAAGGCACTTTGCCATAATGCTGTTTTCTGCGGATGCAGTACGTAGATCAGGTAAATCAAGGGGAAGGCGCCCACCCACCAGAAATTCACCACGCTGAGATAAGGCACCTGACTGAAGGGAATGGAAAAGCCCAGCCATAACCAGAACAACATCATCGCAACGGTCAACCATGGCCAGCCGAGACGGGCATCCTCGCGGTAGATTTTTACCCCCGTCTCCATCAGGAGAAACACCAGGGCAATCAGGGAGAGTGCCAGATAGTGGATGGCAATGCCGTTGAAAAACAGTGCACAGCCAAAAGCGGCAAGGATCAGGTAGGGGCCGGGATTCCGTAACGGGTTAAAGGCAGTCAAGACAGGCAAGGGGGTTTATGCCTGAAAAGCGGGAGGGCGGTGAACACACCGCCCTCTTGTTCCGTTAACAACTGCCGGTCGGGGCGGTAACAGGGTCGCCGAGACTGGCCGGCAGGTATTCTGCACGGCAGCCGGCGTTACCGCCGTTCGTCGGTGTGTAATAAACAGTGCCGGGTGTGGTGGTGTCATCCGCAGTGAAACCGTCCGGGGTGGGCATGGCAACGCCGATACCGGTTGCCAGACTTGCACTGGGACGGCCGCCGCGGCCCACGTTTGCATTCTCAGACAGCACGGTGACGGTACTGCCGCCCATGGAAATGGTGGTCGCGGCTTTATCGCCATTCACGACATACTGTGCCTGGCCCAGGGCGGCAGCCGCTCGCAGGCCGCCGGCGACACCCTGGACGCTGGCCTGCCGGGCGTCAGTGGTGACGTCAATATATTTCGGCAGGGCGGTAGCCGCCAGCAGGCCCAGGATAACGATTACCACCACCAGTTCAATCAGGGTAAAACCTTGTTGCTTCGTTTTCATTCTGTCAACCTCTTGCTGAGTTGCTGATTAGTCCAGGTGCAAAACCCCGGTGTGTTTACTAAAAAGTTTTGTTCACGTTGTTACGGCGTATACTGCTTGATATCAATGGGTTCATTCGTCCAGCGGTATGCTTCCACGGGTTGAAGTCGCAATCCTTTTAATCTGTCGAGGCCGCTGTCGTAACGGCCGTTACTGTTTATATCGTCAAATATCGGCACAATTTTAATTCTGATCCGTGCCGGCCCTTTCAGTGAAGTACGTAAGTACTCGCTGTTACGCACCCGGTAGACAAGAGCCCTGCCTGTTTTGTCAAAATACCAGGTACCGCTTTCAATTTTTCCGGCCCGGGGTTTTTCGATCTCTCCCAGGTAGTTCACCGGCACATCCGCCAGCAGATCCATCGGGTTGGAACCGATCAGCCGGTCCAGCTCCGGCAGCGTGTCGCGTGCGACATGCGCCGCGATCTCCATCGCCAGGGCACTTTGCAGAATGCCCAGGGTTTGCTGCACGCTGACCCGTTCGGCTTCCACTTCCAGTTTCAGCAAACGGTTCACGGCGAAGACGAACAGGATGCTGATCAGGCAAATCACCACCACCAGTTCAAGCAGGGTAAAGCCCCGAATGGTGTTGCGGCGATAAGATAAGTTGTGTTTTGCCGAAATCACAATAACTTATGTCGTAATTTTAGAGTAATATCTAATTTCAGCAATAATACTTTAGTTGTAGAAGGGCTCAGCCGCCGCCCTTGACCACCCGTGCAAGATCCCACATCGGCAGGTAAACACCGAGCGCCAGCAGCAAGACCATCGCGCCAATGATCACGATCAGAATGGGTTCGATGGCGCTGCTGAGGTTTTTCAGTTTGTAATCCACTTCGCGCTCGTAAAATTCGGCAACGTAGTCAAGCATGTCATCCACCGCGCCGGTCTCTTCTCCCACGGCGATCATCTGCATCACCAGCGGCGTGAACAGGCGGGTCTCGTTCGCGGTCTGGGTGATGGATTCGCCCCGTTCAACCCCGGTACGCATGTTCTGAATGCGCCGCTCGACAAACACATTGTCCACCGCGCGGCCAACCACTGTTAATCCCTGTGTCAGCGGCACGCCGGAGCGCAGGGTCATGGCGAAGGCATTGGCAAAACGTCCCAGAAGCGATTCGTTTATCACCTCGCCGACAATCGGCAGGCGCAGTTTGGCCCGATCCCAGGTCATGCGGCCGTTGTCGGTTTTCAGATAGAGACGGGTTCCGTACATCAGGCCTGCAAGCAACAGCAGCAGATGTGGCCAGTAGGTGAGGCTGAAGTCCGAAATACTGAGCAGCAATTTGGTTTGCCACGGTAATTCGGCATGAAATTTGGCAAATATTTTTGCGAACACGGGAATGACCCAGAGATTGATCACCACCATGGCGATGCTGATGGCGCTGACGACAAAGACGGGATAACGCATGGCCGAGCGGATACGGGTGCGGGTCTCTTTTTCCCGTTCAAGGTATTGCGCCAGGCGTAACAGGGCGTCATCCAGCCGGCCGGTTTGTTCCCCCACCTGCACCATGCTGATGAACAGATCGCTGAACACCTTGGGATGCTGGTGGAGCGCGGTGGTCAGGTCATGCCCCGACTCCAGATCCAGTGCGATTTCGCGTAATACTTCGGAAAACGCGGGGCTGCCCACATTCTCCGCTAGGCCGGTGAGGGCACGCACAATGGGCACGCCGGCGCGCATCAGGGTATAGAGCTGGCGGCTGAAGAGGATGAGATCGTCCAGGCCGGGTTGGCGCCGCGTCAGGCGCCGATAGAGTTTTTCCCAGGGTTTTGGTTTGTCGATTGCCGGATTGATGTCCACCGGGATGATGCCGCTGTTCATCAGCCGGCTTGCCACCGCTTCGGAAGAGGGCGCTTCAACCTTGCCACTGACGGCGGTGCCCTGTTGATTGCGTCCCCGATAGCTGAATAAAGGCATGCCGTCGCCTCACTCCGTTACGGTTGAGAGGGTTGGCAGAAGTTCGTCGATGTGTTCCAGCTCTTCAGCCGAGCCGCTGACACGGATGACCTCTTCGAGGGAGGTGACACCTTCGATGGCATAATCGAGGGCGTGCCGGGCAAAGGGGCGGAAGCCGGGGCTGGAGCGGGCGATGTTGGCGAACTCGGCGCTGTTGTTGCGGCGCAGCGCATCGGCGAGTGCGTCGGTGATTTCCAGAAACTCGAATACGCCGATCCGCCCGGCATAACCGGTGTTATTGCAGTGGGGGCAGCCGCTGCCGATCTGGAAAGTGTTTTGTTTCAGCTCTTCGTCCTGGATGCTGTAGAGCCACGCCAGTTCGTGGGCAACCGGGGTGTAACTGACGCGGCAGCTTTCGCAGATTTTGCGCACCAGCCGTTGCGCCACGATGGCCCGCAGGGCGGTGGCCACCAGATAGCCTTCGGCGCCCATGTCGATCAGGCGGTTGACGGTGGAGATGGCATCATTGGTGTGCAGGGTGGAGAGCACCAGGTGGCCGGTGATGGAGGCACGCAGGGCGATCTGGCTGGTTTCCCGATCGCGCATTTCCCCCACCATCACGATATCCGGGTCCTGCCGCAGGGCGGAGCGCAATACCCGGGCGAAGGTGAGATCGATATGCGGATTGACCTGCACCTGGTTGATGCGGGGCAGGCGGTATTCCACCGGATCCTCCACGGTGATGATCTTTTTGCTGGCATCATTCAATTCCGAGAGCGCGGCATAAAGGGTGGTGGTCTTGCCGCTGCCGGTGGGGCCGGTGACCAGCACCATGCCATAGGGGCGATGGATGTTGAGGCGGAAATGGTGCAGCAGTTCCGGCGGCATGCCAAGGTGCTCCAGATCCAGCCGGTCACTCGACTGATCCAGCAGGCGCATCACCACCGACTCGCCGTACTGGATGGGCATGGTGGAAAGGCGCACGTCGATGCTGTGATTGCGGACGCGGATATTGAAGCGGCCATCCTGCGGGATGCGCCGTTCAGAGATATTCAGCCCGGCCATGAGTTTGAGGCGTGACACCAGCGCGCTCGCGATGCGCTTTTCCTTCATCACCTGCTCCTGCAGCACGCCGTCCACGCGCTGGCGGATACGCAGCACGGTTTCGTCCGGTTCGATATGGATGTCCGAAGCGCCAATCTGTATGGCATCTTCGAACAGGCTTTGCAACAGCCTGACAACGGGTGCGTTGGCGATGTCCTCGTTCTGCACCATCAGGGTGAGATCGATATCGGTCTCGCCCAGTTCGTCGCCCAGTGCCTCGGCCAGGTTGGTTATCTCTTCCGTGCGGCGGTAGACCTGATCGATGGCGCTGAGCAGATCGGCCTCACGCACCACCGCCTGCTGGATGGGTTGTTTCAACAGGCGGGAAAGTTCGTCGTAGGCAAAGATATCGGTGGGATCCACCATCCCTACCAGCAGGCTGCCGTCGGGATTCTTCTTCAGGGCAATCACCCGGTAGCGGCGCGCCAGGGTTTCCGGAATGATGCGTACCGTTTCGCTGTCGTAATTGTAATGTTTCAGGTTGATCAGGGGCAGCTGCAGCTGCGAGGAAAGCACCTCCAGCATCTGATCTTCCGTAACGTAACCGAGAGTGATAAGGGTGCGTCCAAGCTTCTGGCCGGTTTTCTTCTGTTCAGCCAGAGCCTGATTCAGTTGGTCTTCGCTGATCAGTCCCTGCTCGACCAGCAAATCCCCCAAACGAATTTTCTTGCGCGGTACTGTGACCATCGGTTTTTTTCAAGAAATTGATGTTTAAAGGTAATTATCGACCAAAAAGAGTAAGTGTTTAATAATTATGCTTGAAAAAGCGCGGCTAGAGTAATCTTTTGCAACAGGAAAAGGAAAAAAATTCATTCCCGGCGTTTCAGAAAAAATTGCGGGTTGGCATGGCCTGACTGCCGTGCCCTCCGGAAGAGGAGATTCTTTGTTTCTGCGTCGCAATAATTGCAATATCAATGGCTGATACCGGAAATGACGCGGTTTTCACCCTCAAATTCTTCTGATGAAGCTCATTCCTAAGCCCTTCTCTCCACCTGGCGAAGGAAAAAATACGGTTTACGGGTCATTCTGCTTGTTGAGCATCTGATCCATTTGCGCCTGGCGCTGCTCCATCATGGCTTTGATATCGTTCGCCTGCTGTATCAGTTTTTTCACCCCTTCCGCGGAAGCAGGCCCGGAAGATGGGGGTTCTTTTTTGTCCGCCTTTTCAGTTTCTTTCTGTTTGTTTTCCTCAGACGGGGTTTTTTTGGCGATCACAGGCGTACTCTGGATGACATTGGTAGCAGGATCGATGATCTGTTCCTCGTAAGCCTGTCCCTTCGGCGGCGGGCTGTCACTGAAATGCCATTTGCCCGCCTTGTCCTGCCAGCGGTAGACTTTCACAGGTTTGGCATCGGATTTGGGCAGCGCCTGCTTGACCTGGGTTTTGACTTTCCGTTCCACGTCCTTGAGTTGATCCAGGGGGCGGCTGAATTTATCGGCAATGATGGAAAGGTGATAAAACGGCGGATATCCGTTGAGCAGCGGGATGTAATAAAGGAGAAAACCGCCAATCACGCCGATCAACAGCGATGCCTTGATAATCATTCGGGTCATGTCCGTGCGATCCTGTTAACGGGTGATTCCCTGAGAATAGTTAATTACCGCCCGCTCTTCAATAATGCCGCGAGGTGAATGGGATAAAGTGTGAAGCCGCTTGCGACACCGTCTCAATTGTTCAGCCGCAGGGTGCCGGTCAGCTGGGCCACCGTGCTGAGTTCGTGGCGTTTCAGGTAATCGACGATTCCCGCATTGATTTTGGCGCATACCAGCGGATCATAGAACAGTGCAGTGCCGATCCCCACGGCCGAGGCGCCGGCAATCAGGAATTCCAGCGCATCCTCGGCGGTGGTAATGCCACCCTGGCCGATGATGGGAATGGCATGATCCCGGGCAACCTTGTAGACCTGATGAACCTTCAGCAGGGCGATGGGTTTGATGGCGGGTCCCGAGAGGCCACCCTGGTTGTTGCCGATGATCGGGGTCCTGGCTTCCACGTCGATGGCCATGCCCATCAGCGTATTGATCACCGCAAAACCGTCTGTGCCCGCCTCGATACAGCGCCGGGCGTTTTCAGCGATGTCGGTCTGGTTGGGGGAGAGCTTGGTGATCAGCGGCTTGTCGGTGACCTTGCGGCAGGCTTCCACCACCCGTGCAGACATGTCGGGATCGTTGCCAAAGGCAACGCCGCCCTGTTTCACGTTCGGGCAGGAAATATTGATTTCCATTGCATCGATCGGTGAATCGTCAAACAGCCGGGCGACTTGCTGGTACTCCTCCACGGTTGAGCCGGAAAGGTTTGCAATGAAGCGGGTTTCGGAAAAATCCAGTTGCGGCAGGATGTCGTTGACGACCGCATGCGCCCCTGGATTCTGCAGGCCGATGGCGTTGAGCATCCCCATCGGGGTCTCGTATATGCGGTGCGGCTTGTTCCCCGGCCGTGCTTCCAGTGTCGTGCCCTTCAGACACACCGCGCCGGCATCCCGGTTGGTGAAGCCCTCGACGCGGGTGTATTCCTCGCCAAAACCCACACAGCCGGAGAGCAGCACCAGCGGGGTGTTGAATTCGAGGCCACAGAATTCGGTTTTTAATAACGCCTGATCTTCGCTGTTCATTTAGGATGAAGATACAAGATTAAAGGTAAAAGATACAAGGTAAAAGATACGGGGTAAGATACACCTTTATGGTTCATTGTGTTTTTGCAGATTATGTTTTCTGTTGTTCTCTACCAGCCTGAAATTCCCTCCAACACGGGAAACATCATCCGCCTTTGCGCCAATACCGGCGTGCAGCTGCACCTCATTCATCCGCTCGGTTTTGACATGGATGACAGGAAACTCCGGCGTGCGGGCCTGGATTACCATGAATTCGCCGCGGTGAGGGAATACGCCTCACTGGAGGACTTTGTGCAGCAGAGCCGGCCAGCACGTTTGTTCGGTTTCTCCACCCACGGTAGCCGCAGTGTGTACGAAGTGAAGTACCAGCCCGGTGATGCCTTGCTGTTTGGTCCGGAAACACGCGGCCTGCCGGCGGAAATCAAGCAGCAGCTGGGAACGGAGCGCCTGCTGCGCCTGCCGATGCAGCCATCCAATCGCAGCCTGAATCTCGCCAATACGGTTGCGGTGGTGGTGTATGAGGCCTGGCGGCAAAACGGCTTCAGTGGCGCGGGGTAAATCCACCTTGCGGATCCTGCGTCCTGGCGGGAAGTTTCCTTATCAGGTTGCGTTGAACCTTTTAAGCCGCATCGAGCCGCTGAATTCAATCCAGCTCGGAGCGGATTGCCCGTTCCATCAGGTTATGCACCGCCTCCCGGGGATCCAGTCCCTCGTGGATTACGCGGTAGACCTGCTCGCTGATGGGCATGTCGACATCGTGCGCCTGGGCAAGCGCACGGATCTCTTTGCTGGTGTTGATCCCTTCCACCACCTGGCCAATGGCCTCGACGGTTTCAGCGACGCTTTTCCCCTCGCCGAGGGCGAGGCCGAGGCGGCGGTTGCGTGATTGATCATCGGTGCAGGTCAGGACCAGATCGCCCAGTCCGGTAAGCCCCATGAAGGTTTCCTGCCGGGCGCCCAGCGCCATCCCCAGGCGCATGATTTCGGCCACGCCACGGGCAATGAGTGCGGCGCGGGCATTGGCGCCGAAACCCAGGCCGTCTGCGGTTCCGGCCGCGATCGCCATGACATTTTTTACCGCCCCGCCAATTTCCACCCCGACAATGTCCCGGCCGGTATAGGTGCGGAAGTAGTGATTTTTCAGCGCCCTGGCCAGCAGCAGGGCGTAATCGCTGTCGGCAGAGGCGACGGTGACTGCGCCGGGCAGTTTGCGCGCCACCTCTTTCGCAAAAGTCGGCCCCGAAATCACGGCAATCGGGACGGTTTCCCCCAGTTCCTCGCGCGCCATCTGATGCAATAATTTATTGCTGCCAGGTTCCAGCCCCTTGGTGCCCCAGGCCACCCGCTGGCCGGGCTTGATCCGCTGTTTCAATCGCTGCAGGGTGACGCGAAAGGCGTGGCTCGGAACCACCAGCAGGATGATCTCGGCGGTGTCGACCGCCTCGGCGAAGTCCGCCGTGATGTTGAGCCCCGCCGGAAACGGGATCCCCGGCAGATAGCGTTCATTGCTGTGAGACTGCTGCATTGCCTGCGCGTGATCGGCATGGTGTGCCCACAAGGTGACCTGCTGGCCGTTGTCGGCCAGCAACATGGCAAGCGCCGTGCCCCAGGATCCTGCACCGAGCACAGCAAAACGACAGGGTCTCTTGTTCATGCAGGGAGGCTCAGTGGGTGGCGGTTTCTGCGTCTTGTTGCTGCTGGGCAAGGTGCTGGGCGTAGAGGGCGTCAAAGTTTACCGGCGCCAGCAGCAGCGGAGGGAATCCGCCCTTGGTGACCAGATCGGAGACGGCTTCGCGCGCGTAAGGGAAAAGAATATTGGGGCAGTAGCTGCCCAGCAGGTGGCCGAGCTGTTCCTCCTCGAAGCCTTGCAGGGTAAAAATACCGCATTGCTGAACTTCGATGAGGAAGGCGGTCTTTTCGGCGTTTTTTGCCGTGGCGGTCAGGGAGAGTACGACCTCATAGACATTTTCATCCAGGGAGTTGGCATGGGTGTTAAGGTCGAGGCTTACGTCTGGCTGCCATTCCCGGGTGAACGTTTCCGGGGCATTGGGTGATTCATAAGAGACATCCCTGAGATAGATTTTCTGGATTGCGAGTTGTTGTTCGGGGTTTTCCGCTGCGGTTTGATTGTCTGCCATGTATAAGGCCCTGGGTCAGTAGTAAAGTTGAAAAGCAAGCCGGCATCTTAACAAAAGATGAGCGGCTTTATAGATATTGTTGCAGCCATGCGATCAGGTTTTGCAGATCCATGGCCCCCGCGGTTCGCGCCAGCTCCTTGCCGTGGCGGAAGAGTGCCAGGGTGGGAATACTGCGAATGTTATATTGCATCGCAAGCTGCTGTTCTTCCTCGGTGTTCACCTTTGCCACGCGCAGGCGCGGTTCCAGCTGGGCGGCGGCCTGTTCAAGTACCGGCGCCATCATTTTGCACGGCCCGCACCACGGTGCCCAGAAATCGACCAGTACCGGCACGTCGTTTCTGCTGATATGGCGCTGGAAGGAGTTGCTGTCGAGGGCCAGCGGTTTGCCGGTGAACAAGGCCTTACCGCATTTTCCGCACTTGCCGCCGGCGCCCAGCTTGTTGCGTGGCAGGCGGTTGATGCTGCCGCAATGGGGACAAACAATATGCAAATGATCGCTCATGGCACCTGTTCAGTCGTCAAAACCCAGTTTTTTGTTCAGTTCACCGGCGGCCTCGAGCGCAAACAGATCATCGCAACCGCCGACGTGATAATCATCGATAAATATTTGTGGCACGCTGGTGCGCTTGCTGCGTTGCTCCATTTCCGCGCGGCGCTGGGGCTGTGCATCCACGCGAATATCGGTGTATTTGACATTTTTACTGTCGAGCAGCATCCGCGCGCGGATACAGTAGGGACAAAAACGGGTTGTGTATATCAGTACTTCCGGCATAGCTGTCTACCTTGTCCATGTGGTTCCGTTATCGATGGCGTGGCCTCATTTCCGGGTAAGGGGTAAATTCGCGCTTTGCCAGGCCATCACACCACCGCTGAGATTGTAGATGGATTCAAAGCCATGTTTTTTCAACAGGGCACAGGCCTGGGCCGAGCGGTGGCCGCTGCGGCAACCGACGATAATCGGTCTGGATTTGTATTTTTCCAATTCGCCTATACGGCTGGCCAGGTTGGCCTGGGGAATATGAATGGCATTGATGATGTGGCCATTCTGATATTCGTTGTTATCACGGATATCAAGCACGATGGCATCTTCGTGGTTGATGATTTGTACGGCGGCGGAAGGCGACACAGGCTTGAAGCCGCGCAGGCGGCTGCCAAACAGGTTGAACAACAGCATGCCAACGATCACCACCAGCGCCAGGATCAGCATCCAGTTTTGACTGACGAACGAAATGTATTGATCCACGCTAACTCCTGTGGTTTGAATTCGGGTTCAACGGCAGTCCCCACCAGATTAACCCCGGCACGGCATCCACCATCATATTGGCAGTGCGGCTATGAAGCAGCCAGAGATAACCAGGCGGCCTGCCTGATTACGCGGAGGAGCAGAAAACTTCCCGCATCATGTCGATGAGGCGCAAGGTGCGTGCGTCCCCTACCCGGTAGTAGACGCGGTTGGCGTCTTTGCGGGAATCGAGGATCCCTTTGTCACGCAATATGGCCAGGTGTTGGGAGATATTGCTCTGGGAGGTACCGACGTGTTCAACGATATCCTGTACGCTGATCTCCTGGTCTCCCAGGGTACAGAGAATTTTCAGGCGTAAAGGATGAGACATGGCCTTGAGTGAGCGCGATGCCCGGTCGATGTCTTCGTCCCGCGTAATCAGTCCGGTGCTTTCATGGTTCATTGGTATACCTGCAATCATGACGTATAGTGTCCCTAATCTATTATCTATTATTGTTAAGTTGAGTGCGTCCGAAAAATCGAAGCACTGGCTCCAGGGTCGATTCCGTCGGAGCCTGCGATACCGGCTTCTCCATGTTTACAAAGACAAATCCGGCAAAACAGATTCACACTGCCTTTTATTAATAAAACATTATACAATAATCTACCTTTTGAGAAGTCCCATGTGCAAATTCCCATGTTGATTACGGAGTTATTGGTGGATCCGCATGTGCTGTAATGCCCGGCGCCATGGGTTAGACTTATTCTAAATAGGAGGCTGGAACGGCTTTTTCTGCATCAAACCGCCCTGGATCCCGGTTTTGGGGTGGAGAGCATGAGGGTTTCGGTCGTCCTAAACTTGTAAGAGACAAATAACGCTATATATCAAATCCTATGTCAGCAAGACCGCGCCCAATGTTGCTGTTGATCCTGGATGGCTGGGGCTATTCGGAATCGACGGAAAGCAATGCCATCGCCGCCGCCCATAAACCCAACTGGGACCGCCTGTGGGAAAAATACCCCCATACCCTGATCCGCGGCTCCGGTGCCGAAGTCGGCCTGCCAGCAGATCAGATGGGCAATTCCGAGGTTGGCCACCTGAATCTGGGGGCGGGCCGGGTGGTGTATCAGGAATACACACGGGTGACCCGTTCCATCAAAACCGGCTCTTTCTTCAACAATCACACGCTGGTGGATGCGGTGGAGCTGGCCAGGGGGAATGACAAGGCAGTGCATATCCTGGGCCTGCTGTCGCCCGGCGGGGTGCACAGCCATGAAGAACACATCCATGCCATGGCGGAGCTGGCGGTGCGGCGCGGCCTGGAAAAGGTCTATCTGCATGCCTTCCTGGACGGGCGTGATACCGCACCCAAGAGTGCTGCCCAATCGATAGAGAAAATGGAGGCCAAGTTTGCCGAAGTGGGGGGCGGCCGTTTTGCCTCAATCATCGGCCGTTACTATGCGATGGACCGGGATCATCGCTGGCCGCGGATCAAAAGCGCCTACGATCTCATCACCCAGGGCAAGGGGGAGTACCAGGCAGAAACCGCAATGGCCGGATTGCAGCTGGCCTACGCCAGGGGGGAAACCGACGAATTCGTCAAGGCCACCGCCATCGTGCCGGCCGGCACGAAACCGGTTCAGGTGGAGGATGGCGATGTCATGATTTTCATGAATTTCCGTTCCGATCGGGCGCGGCAGATCACCCGGCCGTTCATCGAGCCGGACTTTGACTGTTTCGAGCGTGAAGTCACCCCAAGGCTGGGGCGTTTTGTCAGCCTCACCGAATACAATTCGGAATACGACGTTCCGGTGGCGTATCCGCCGGAGCGCCTGAAAAACGTCTTCGGGGAATACATCGCCAGTTTTGGCCTGCATCAGTTGCGCATTGCAGAAACGGAAAAATACGCCCATGTGACCTTCTTTTTCAATGGCGGGCGTGAAGAGCCGTTTCCCTTCGAGGATCGGATTCTGATCGACTCGCCCAATGTGGCGACCTACGATCAGCAGCCGGAAATGAATGCCCCCGAACTGACAGACAAACTTGTCGCCGCAATCGAAAGTGGTGAGTACGATGTGATCATCTGCAATTACGCCAACCCCGACATGGTGGGTCACAGCGGCAATTTCGAAGCGACCGTCAAGGCGATCGAGGCGCTGGACGTCTGTATCGGCCGTGTGGTGGAGGCGATTCAAAAAGCGGGTGGTGAAGTCCTGATCACGGCTGATCACGGAAATGCGGAATTGATGCGCAACAGTGAAACCGGTCAGCCGCACACCGCGCACACGACGAACCCGGTGCCGTTGATTTATGTCGGCCGTCATCTGGCGCTGAGTCATAACGGCGGCGCCCTTTCGGATATCGCCCCCACGATGCTGGATCTGATGGGGCTGGAAAAACCCCACGAGATGACCGGCCACAGCCTCATCGATCATGTTGAGGAGGAATCCGTACCGGCAGATGCCGCATCGGGATGATTTTCCGGCAAGCGGCTTACCCCACGGCGCAAGTCAGCGCCACCTGACACGATGGAAAAAAGCGCGCATCGCTGCGCGAAGAAGGCGCATACCCTGGTAACGGACACAGGCCGCCGCGGTCAGTGGCCATACCGGCTGGCACCGAATGTTTTGCCGGAAGCCGTCACACGGCTGATGACGATTATTCTGCTATGATGCGTTCATCATGTCGGTCTCACGAAGCTCGAGAGTATCATTGCTGAAGGTGGATCTCCGCTTTACGGTTTACTGGCTGTTATTGCTTTTTTCTCTTCCGCTGAAGACGGATGCGCAGCTCAGTGATGCCGAGCGCAGCGCCAGGGCCCGGGAACTGGTGCAGTTGCGGCAGCGCATCGAGAAGGTCGTTTCCGAGCGCCGTGCGGTACACAGCCGATATGCGCAAGTGCAGAAATCACTGCGGCAGACCGAAGAGGCGATCAGCCGCCATGTGCGCAAGCTCAAGACCCTGAACGCCAGGCTCAGGCGTAAACAGCGCGAATTGGGCAGGCTGCGCCAGCAGCAACAAAAATTGCGCAAGGCCGTTTCCCGGCAACGTGATCTGCTCGGCAGGCAGATCCGTGCAGCCTATATGATCGGCAGGCAGGAATATCTCAAGCTGTTACTCAACCAGCAGGACCCCGGGGCGCTTGGCCGGGTCATCACCTATTACGACTATTTCAACCGCGCACGCCAGAGCCGCATCAGTGCCGCGCTGGAAACACTGACAAAACTGGAAACAGTGACCCGGCAAATCAGGGAGGAGCGCCGTAAACTGGCTGCTTTGAAAGAGGGGCAACTGGCGCAAAAACGGCAACTGGAAAAATCCAACCAGCAACGTGCCCGCGTGATGGCGGCCCTGAAACGTGAGCTGGCAAGCCGGGACGAACAGATCAAACATCTGCGGGACAACGAGGCGCAACTCAATCGGTTGCTGGAGGCCATCGAAGACATTTTGACCGCGCCGGACCGGCACCGCCGTTTTGCGGAGAAGCGGGGCCGCTTGCCCTGGCCGGTTAAAGGCAAGGTGCGAAATCTCTTCGGTCAGGCGCGCCACAAGGGCAGGCTCAAATGGAGTGGTGCCCTCATCCAGGCCAGGGAGGGGGCACGCGTGCACGCGGTAGCGCGTGGGCGGGTGGCCTATGCCGACTGGCTGCGTGGATATGGTTTGTTGCTGATCATCGATCACGGCGATGGCTACATGAGTCTTTACGCCCACAACCAGAGTTTACTGAAAGAGGTAGGAGACTGGGTGGAAGCGGATGAGCCGATCGCCAGCGTTGGCAAAAGCGGCGGGCAACGCCGCAGCGCGCTCTATTTCGAGATCCGTTATAACGGTCAACCCACCAACCCGGCACAGTGGTGTGGCCGTCCGCGCCGAAGCGGCTGAGCGGGAAATTAGCTGGTTCGGGGGAAAAGTTTATTGTAGTATCAATCACCTATTACTAATATGTTCGTATAATGGAAGCGGTAGGACAGACACCTTAAATCAAGTGGTGCGCAGGAGATATCACGCATGAATCAATTCACCCGCAATACCCTCATTTTGTTACTGGGCCTGGTGCTCGGGGTTTCGCTGGCCATTGGCCAGGGGGTTTTGGCTGAAAAACCAGCCAGCCGTAATGGCGGGTTACCGCTGGAAGCAGTACGGACACTGAGCGAAGTCTTTGACAAGATTAAAAACAATTATGTCGAAGAAGTGAAAGACAAGGAACTGCTCGATAACGCGATTCGCGGCATGTTGAGCGGACTCGATCCCCATTCCACCTACCTGGACGCCAAGGCCTTCGAAGAGTTGCGGGTGGGCACAACCGGTGAATTTGGCGGCCTCGGCATCGTGGTGGGAATGGAAGACGGTTTTGTCAAAGTGATTTCACCAATCGATGATACTCCGGCACAAAGGGCAGGGGTGAAAGCCGGCGATCTGATCATTCGCCTGGACGATACGCCGGTCAAAGGCATGAGCCTGGATGATGCGGTGAAGATCATGCGCGGCAAACCGGGTTCCTCCATCGAACTGACCATCGTGCGCAAAGGGGAGGACAAACCACTCAAGCTGAACATCACGCGCGATCGCATCCGGGTCAAAAGTGTCAAACAACGGTTGCTCGAGCCCGGCTTTGCCTATGTGCGTATCTCCCAGTTCCAGGAACGCACCGGCAGCGATTTGCGCAAAGCGATCAGCAAATTGAAGAAAGAAAACAAGGGCCGCCTGAAAGGCCTGGTGCTGGATTTGCGTAACAATCCCGGTGGTCTGCTGGATGCCGCTGTGAGTGTGTCTGATACTTTCCTGAACAAAGGCGTGATCGTTTCGGTGAGGGGCCGTACCGAAGACAATAAAATCACCCAGTCCGCCAGGCCCGGCGACATCCTGAAAGGGGCGCCGATGGTGGTACTGGTGAATGAAGGTTCTGCCTCCGCCTCGGAAATCGTTGCCGGTGCGCTGCAGGATCACAAGCGTGCCGTCATCATGGGGCAGAAAACATTTGGCAAGGGTTCGGTACAAACGGTGATCCCGCTGGGTAACAGCAGCGCCCTGAAGCTCACGACCGCGCGTTATTACACGCCGTCCAAACGCTCCATTCAGGCCGAAGGTATCGTACCCGACATCGAACTGGATCACCTCAAGGTATCGCGGCATGAAGGAAATGGCTTCAAGCCATTGAAAGAGGCAGATCTCAGCCATCACCTGGATAATCCAGCCAACCATGACGGCAAGAAAGACAAGAAAAAGGCCGCCAAGGATAAAAAAGAAAAAGATCCCCTGTCGTTGGCAAAAGATGATTACGCGTTATTCGAGGCGCTCAACTTGCTCAAGGGGTTGCACCTGTTAAGTAACCGTTAACGATAAGGAGTGGCCGGTATTGCCATAAAAGTCTGTGGATTGTTATTCGGCCTCGTCTTATGGGCAGGCAGTGTATGCGCAGCGGGGCAGGCTCCGCCGGCAATCGGTATCATCATTGACGATCTGGGGTACAAGCTGAAGGCGGGTCAGCGGGCAGTCGCCTTAACGGGTAACATTACCTATGCTTTTCTGCCTCATGCGCCGTTTGCCGCACGCCTGGCAGAGCGGGCCTACCGTCACGGCAAGGAGATCATGCTGCATCTGCCGATGCAGGCAGAGGCGGGTAACAACCTCGGGCCAAGCGCCTTGACGGCGGCCCAGTCCGAACAACTTTTCAAGCACACCCTGCATTCGGCGTTATCCGCCATTCCCCATGTTCGTGGGTTTAACAACCACATGGGAAGTTACCTGACAAAAAACACCCGCAGGATGCGCTGGTTGATGGAAGCGGCGATGTTTCACAACAACATCTATTTCGTGGACAGCCGGACCACCGCGGAAAGCGTTGCGCAGAAGGAAGCAAAAAGGCTTGGTATCGATAATACCAAGCGGGACGTTTTTCTCGACTATGAGCAGAACAAGGCAATCATCCAGCAGCAGCTTCAATTATTGATCAAACGTGCCAAACGTAAGGGGTCGGCACTGGCGATAGGCCATCCTTATCCGGAAACCCTTGCCGTGCTCGAGGCCTGGCTGCCGACACTGGCAAAAGAGGGCGTTCATCTGGTGCAGGTGTCAGAATTGATCCGCTTACGGCAAAACCACAGCAGGAGTCGTTTATGGCAAGTGTCCTCATCCCGTTAGCTCAGGGTTGCGAAGAACTGGAAGCCGTAACCGTTATCGATTTGTTGCGCCGCGCTGCGATCAACGTGGTCACTGCAGGCCTGGATGACAAGCCGGTCAAGGCCAGCCGCGGCACCGTCCTGCTGCCGGATACGACGCTCGAGCAGGCGATGCAGCAGGATTTTGACATGCTGGTGTTACCCGGCGGTCTGCCCGGGGCGGATCATTTGAACCAGGATCCGCGGATTCACAGCCTGTTGAAAAAGTTTATCGAGAACAACAAGTACATCGCGGCGATATGTGCCGCCCCCAAGGTGCTGGCAAGTGCCGGTCTGCTGAAAGGCAGGCACGCCACCTGTTACCCTGGCAGCCTGGACGAGGTTGATACCGAAGGCGTCATGTTTGAGCAAAAGCCGGTCGTGATCGATGGCCGGATCATTACCTCTCGTGGACCAGGCACCGCGATGGATTTTGCGCTGGTCTTGATTGAACAGTTGCTGGGCAAAGCCAGGCGGGAAGAGGTGGAAGCCCCGCTGCAACGTCCCGTCGCCTGATGCGTATCATCGAGGTCGTTGCCGACTGTGGCCATGCCGATACCTTGCGCGGTATCGCGGAACAACACGAAATACTCGAGTGCTGGGTGGTGCCCACCGAAGAGGAAAACCGCTGCAGCACCCGCCTGCTGGTGCGCCCGGAAAAACAGCAGCGGGTGCTGGACGCCATTCAGGCCGCGCTGGACAAGATCGAAAACGTGCGGATTTTACTCATCCCGGTCGAAGGGGTGTTGCCGCGCCCGGAACAGGATGATGCCGAAGAAAAACAGCGCCAGGCAATCACCCGTAGCCGCGAGGAGCTGTATCACCAGATCGTCAGCGGTGCGCAGCTGAATAACAATTTTATCTTCATGGTGTTGCTGTCCACCATCGTTGCGGCCATCGGCTTGCTGGAAAACAGTGTTGCCGTGGTCATCGGTGCCATGGTGATCGCGCCCCTGCTGGGGCCGAACATTGCGCTGGCATTTGGTACCGCACTGGGTGATACCGAACTGGTGTGGCAGGCGTTCAAGACCAACCTCGCCGGTTTGCTGCTGGCAACCATCGTTTCCGCAGCCATCGGCCTGGGCTGGCCGCACTCCCTGGAAACCGGTGAGCTGTTGAGCCGCACCGGCGTCGGACTGAGTGGTGTGGTGGTGGCGCTGGCGTCCGGCGCCGCAGCGGTATTGTCCCTTGCGGCCGGCTGGACCAGTTCGCTCGTGGGGGTGATGGTGGCGGTGGCGCTGCTCCCCCCCACCGCAACCCTTGGCCTGATGCTGGGGGCCGGACAGTTCCAGTATGCCCTCGGCGCCGGCATGTTGCTCGCGGTGAATATCGCCAGCGTCAATCTCGCCGCCAAACTCGCTTTTGTCATCAAAGGTGTCAAACCGCGAACCTGGCTGGAAAAACAAAAAGCGCGCCAGTCGTTGATCACCTATGTGATCTTTTGGGCAGTGGTACTGGTGATCCTGATCATTGCGATAAAAATGCAGTTATTCTGGCAATGATTTAAATAAAGAGGCACACGCTGTCGATGCCACGAATCATAGCCGTAATGAATGTTTATCCTGGAAGATGACGACGTTTCTCAAAGACCGGACTTACTGGCTGGCCCTGATTGCGCCAATCCTGTTTTGGGTCACGTTGCTTCTTTTTGCAGAAGCTCCATCAGACTTTCGCTGGCCGTTAAAAACACCCTTGCCGTTTCTGTTGCTTGCAGTGGTCTACCCGGTACTGGAGGAGATCGCCTTCCGCGGCTGGCTGCAGGAAAACCTGCATCGTTATTTCAAGCATGGGACGTGGGGTGGTTTTTCCAAAGCAAATATTCTCACCAGTATTGTCTTTACCGCATTTCACTTCCTCTATCACGCCCCGCTGTGGGCGGCGTCTGTTTTCGTTCCATCCCTTATCTTCGGTTACTTCAAAGACAGACACCAAAGCCTGGTGTCGCCGATTGTATTGCATGTTTATTACAACACCGGTTATTACCTGTTGTTTTTCAATCCACATTTTCAAGGGTTCGCTGACTGATCTACACAACAGCCATACCGCTGAACGCAGGAAGCCGGTAAAAACATTGATGCGTAACATCGGTATTTCGGATCCCCCGTGTGTTATGTGCGGCATAACGAATTAAACAGAGTTTTTTTGCCGATCCTTGATTGCTTTTTTAGTGGTCCATGTTCATCGTCACCGGCAATTCAACTATGAAAAAAGTAATAGGCGTCACAAAAATTTAATTCGATTTGTATTGAAATTTTATGGGGATATTGTTTAAGCTGGATCGTGTACAAAATAATAGTGGATTGATGAATATTCAGTTTTACTGATATATCTATTTAAGGAAGCATTGGTGCGTAACACAGGGATTCCACATCGCCACTGTGTTATCTCCGGAATGGTGAAATGATCAAGGCTTCCTGAATAATCCGGAAATTGTATGGTATCTATCCCCCCGTAAATATCATGCCTGTTGACGTGTCGTATTAGGGACTATGATGTTGAAAATGATTCTTCGGTTGGCTAGACTTTCTTTAAGTATGCTTTTGCTGGTTTCTGCCGGATGTCAATCAACAGTTGGCGCAGCAGACAATCAGGCAAAAGAAACTGGTGAACCCCCTCACTTCGATTCACGGCTGGAGTATGTCAGGCTGGAAATTTCCGGAGGTCTGGCCGGCATTCAGCGGAGCGTCACCCTGCAACAGGACGGGAAGCTCACTGTTAAGGATGACAAACAGCAACGTGAACTCGATCTGCAAATAAAACAACAAAAGACCAAAGACATTTATCGCCTGATTCCAGGGAAAACGGAATCATCCGCGGAGAAACCCTCCCTGCCCGGAGGGCGCTGTGCGGACTGTATTGTTTACCAACTGACAATAGGTGAAACAGGAAAACCACGGGTTATCAGACTGGATTCTGTATCCCTCAACAAGTCACCCTACCGCAAGGTTATAGAGCAGTTGGTGCAATTGATGAACAAGGAATTTTCCGGAAAGTGATTGGAAACGGGCATACCTTGGATATCTGCCGAGGGTGTCCGGAAAGGTGTCCACCATGCAATTTGTGACACGATGTGCAATTTGTGAAGTGATATCGGAAAAAAACGACAAATGTGTAACCGATATGTAACTTGTAACGTGATATACGTAAACACGTGTTTGTGACTTTGTAGAAGTTACCGGGATGTAGTAATCAAGAGGAATCAAAAATGAAGAACAAATCTTTTGCCAAACGGCATAAAAAACTGATTGTGGCGGTACTCAGTATCGGCCTGGCGCTGCCATTGAGTGCGGGACTTTTGCACGCGATTGACATGCCATCTGTCGATCTCAGCAATGCACGGCTCGCCCGCGACAACAGCGGCAAGCTGCATTTCATCGGCACCTCCCTCGGTCAGCCGCTCAA
>JALVOC010000119.1 GCA_027032075.1 Chromatiales bacterium
GCCACGAACGTCTTATCTGCCACGGATCTGGCGCATGCCCGTCTATGGGGTTTGTCGGAGACGGAGTGGCGCCGTTACAAACAGTTGATGCAGGGCATTCGCGGGAGCATAAGCCCATCGACCATATCACCCATCGAGGTGTTGGGTATTCATGCGCGCGATGACGCGGAGCGACAGCGGTATGCCGAAGTGTGGGCGCGTGCGATGTATGAAGACGCCGGTCGTATCCTTGCGTTCCAGCGCGCCTACGACGCCGCAGCCAAGCGCCTGTATCCGAATGTGTCTCTGATCGACGTAAGCCGGTTGCCGGGAAAGCGTGATGTGAAAACCCCTTTTCAGTCCGGGGACCGTCTGTTGTTCTTTACACGCCCGGATTGTCCGGCCTGCGATCTGCTGCTGAAAAAGTTATTAAAACGGATCGATGAAGTCAGCGGTATCGATATCTATCTCACCGATGTGGACAAGGGCGATGATGCTGCGGTGCGTGACTGGGCTACAACGCACAAGATCAATCCCGATTGGGTACGCAGCCGGCGGATCACCCTCAATCATGAGGGCGGCGCCCTCGACAAACTGACCCAGGGGCAAGGTGAAGTCCCGTCCGTATTGCGCCGTCGAGGCGAGGACACCTCAAGTCTCCCGGTTTCGGATCTGTAACCCATGGGGGTGTTGATTCGTGTTTTCGGCTGGCCGATCGTATTTTTCGTCCCGATGCTGCCTTCCATGAGCTGGGCGGACGAATCCGTGCCGGTGGGTTATCGCATGATTGCGGCAGAGCACGGAATACCCCAGAGCGTTCTATTCGCTGTGGCACTCACAGAAAGCGGTAAGCAGACGGGACAGGCCGGTACCCTCCGGCCCTGGCCCTGGACATTGAACGTTGCCGGGCGGGGTTACTTCTTCGATTCCCGGCAAGCGGCCTGGCAGGCATTGATGGCGTATCTGAAGGATGGGAAGCGTTCCATCGATATTGGCCTGATGCAGGTCAACTGGCGTTATCACCAGGATCAGCTCGGAACACCGTGGCAGGCGCTCGATCCCTATCATAACCTGCGAGTCGGTGCCGGGATTTTGCTGAGCTGTTATGCCACGCGACAGGACTGGTGGGCCAGCGTGGGTTGCTATCACGCACCGACGGACACCCACCGGGCCGACCGGTACCGTCGCCGTGTCGTTTCCCACTGGCAGCGCCTCGTACAGGCGGGATAACACGATGGGTCGATTCAGTCTTTATTGCCGGAAGGTCATAATCATGGGTTGCCTGCTGGTGCCCGTCATGGCCTGGGCCGAGCTGACCGTGATCTATGACAGT
>JALVOC010000120.1 GCA_027032075.1 Chromatiales bacterium
CGGCCGCAACGGTGATTTCGCCGTGGGTCGCCTGGTAACCGAGATCGGGGAGTTCAGTGTCAAGGACACGATACTGGACCAGTACGACGAGGGCAAGTATGAGGGGGAGTTCGGAATCAGCCGGATCTACCCCGCCCACTACATCGCCGGTAATCGGTTGATCGTTGAGGTGCGGGCGGTACTGGAGTCGGTGGCGTTAACCGGCATCGACAATCAGCTCGATTCCGATCCGGCAATGGTAATTACAGAGCCGGATCCAGTGGACGAGGTACAACCCAAGCCGCTGGCACAGCCCGAGCAGCATTCTGAACCGGCGGCGCTAGATACAGATACAGAGTCCGATGGCGATATCGATCCGGATGTTCGTTTATTCGGGACACTGTGGCCGCTGGGGCCAAGTATCAAACTGGATCCGACGGTGGATCGCAGCTTGTTCAGGCAGCAGCGTAACCGACTCAAGGAGCTGGGTTACAGCTTCCAGGCCGTGGGCCAGATTTGGGTGAAGCCGGATGACAGCCAGCAGGATGCAGCTTGAATCCGGATCTTTATTAAAATCAACAGCCCCGCTCTCGCGGGGCCTTTCCCAAGCGCCTCGGAGAGGCGTTTCGGAAAGGTGGTTTCAAACCGTGTCACTGCGGTATATCAGCGACGCCCTTGCCGGTGACAGCCGGCGCCTGAGAGTCCCCGCACGAGCACGGCAGCCGGGGACGGGTCGAAAGACCTGGTGCTCTTTTTATCAACCCTTACAGGGCGTGCCATGCCCTTGTAAGGGGGGCAGGTGCGCCTCTTTTTTACTTAATTGGAGGTTCACATGAACACTGCTACCAATACGATTTCCCTCAAGGTCAACGAGGGACGTTTGATTCAAAATCTGCAGCATGCCTTCACCAACAGTCATACGGTATTGGGTGAGCTGCTACAAAATGGCCGACGTGCCGGCGCTTCCTGGATTTCGGTTAATGAGCTATCGGATGATTCCAGCGATGAACAATTGTCGCTGGAGATTGTTGATGACGGAGTTGGGATTGATGATCCACAAACCCTGTTAACCATTGCTGAATCCGGTTGGGATGAGGCAACAGTGGAGCAGGAGCAGCCTTACGGGGTTGGTTTTCTCGCAGCGCTCTATGCGGCCAGGCATATCATGGTGTCATCCAACGGCTGGGTGTTTTCAGCCTCAACCAAACAGCTCCTCGCTGGAGAACCGGTAGAGATCAGACAGCTCCCTGCCGGAAAATCAGTGGAGACTAATGCGCTACCATGTGCTTCCGGTACACGCATACTGCTTTTTGATATCGATCTAGAG
>JALVOC010000121.1 GCA_027032075.1 Chromatiales bacterium
TTCAGCGTTTCAGAAATGTTGGTCGCCAGCCTTATGATGCCCTGATATCACCGGATGGTCGCTATTATATTGCGGGGCTGTTTGGTGAGGATGGACTTGTGCTGCTCGACCTCTGGCATCTGGAGCAAGGGCCGCGGCGTATTCTCGACCATTACGGAAAGGGTGAGCGGAAGCTGCCCGTCTACAAGATGCCTCACCTGGAGGGTTGGGCCTTCGCGGGTGGGCGGGCTTTTTTGCCTGCTGTGGGGCATCACGAGGTATTGATAGTAAACAGCCGCGACTGGAAAGAGGCCGGGCGCGTTCAGGTGCATGGTCAGCCGATATTCGTGATAGCCCGCCCTGATGGCCGTCAGATCTGGGTCAATTTTGCTTTCCCGGACAATGACACCATCCAGGTAATCGATGCCGAGAGTCTGAAAATCATCAAAACACTCAAACCCGGCAAGGGTACCCTGCATATGGAGTTTGCGCCCCGTGGTGAAGAGGTATGGATTTCAGTGCGAGATCAGGACCGGGTCAAAATCTATGATACCCGCTCTCTGGAGCCGATCGCTTCGCTTCCGATAGATAAACCGAGTGGGATTTTTTTTACTGTCCGTGCGCATAAAACGGGGTTATGACATGTCTGTTGAATCTCACATTGCTGAATATCTGTTTCCACCGGCCAAATCGCAGGGGGGGGATGCGGCAACAGGCCTGACGCCGTTGGAAAAACGTCTGCTGGATGAATTTCAACATAATTTTCCGTTGTCGCCTTCGCCCTATGCGGAGATAGCGCAACGCCTGGGGAGCTGTGAAGAGCAGATCCTCTATCTTCTGAATAGTTTGCAGAACAGAGGGTTTATCAGCCGGATTGGTCCCGTGTTCAAACCGCGGCGCATTGGTACCAGTACGCTGGCAGCCATGGCTGTCCCGGTGGAGCAGCTGGAAACGGTTGCGGCCTATATCAGTGCTTATGATGAGGTCAATCACAACTATGAGCGCGACCACCGACTCAACTTGTGGTTTGTGATAACGACACCAAATCAGGAACGGCTGGAACAGGTGCTGGCTGAAATTGAAAGCTACGCTGGTCTGCCGGTTATGAGCCTGCCGCTGGTTAAATCTTTCCACATTGACCTTGGTTTTCCGCTATGGTGCTGAGCGAAAAAGATTATCGGCTTATCGCATCCATCCAAGATGGTCTGCCACTGGTCAGCCACCCCTATGCCGAGATTGGGCGGCAGTTGGGAATGGGCGAGGGCGAGGTTATTTGCCGCATCAGCGAAATGCAGGAAAAAGGTATTATCAAACGGTTGGGTGTGG
>JALVOC010000122.1 GCA_027032075.1 Chromatiales bacterium
GCGACACCGGTACCTCATCCGTGCCGGCCGGGTGGCGGCTTCCATGCTGCCACCTGTCTTGCCATTTTCCAGCAGATCCCTTGCTGCATTTCCGTCAATATGTTGTCTGGTGACAGCTCCGAACACGCAGCACGGTGAACGATAACTTTGCCTGTGCTTCCTCCCCCGCCTTTGTGTGAATTCCACAAAAGCGGGAAAAGAAAGCACATATCTTGGATGCGTTCTGAATCCGCTCTTTATCCCGTTCTGTTTAGTCCCAGAAATAATACATCCATCTGCCAACGAGCTGATATGTGTACAATTGGAGAGAATCCGCCGTGCCGTCGGCATCACCGTCCCATTCATACAGCGTCCGGTTGCCGTTGGCATCATAGGTGTAGGTTCTGCGCAAATCCACCGTGCCATCGGCATCGGTGTCTTCTTCATACATCGTCTGGTTGCCGTTGGCATCGTAGGTGTATGTGGCACGCCAATCCACCGTGCCATCGGCATTGCTGTCCCTTTCAACCATCGTCTGGTTGCCGTTGGCATCGTAGGTGTAGGTCTCGCGCCAATCCACCGTGCCGTCGGCATTGTCGTCCCTTTCATACATCGTCCGGTTGCCGTTGGCATCATAAGTGTAGGTTCTGCGCAAATCCACTGTGCCGTCGGCATTGCTGTCCTCTTCATACATCGTCCGGTTGCCGTTGGCGTCGTAGGTGTAGGTCGTGCGCGAATCCACCGTACCGTCGGCATTGCTGTCCATTTCACGCATCGTCCGGTTGCCGTTGGCATCATAGGTGTAGGTCTCGCGCGAATCCACCGTGCCGTCGGCATTGCCGTCGTATTCATACAGCGTCTGGTTGCCGTTGGCATCGTAGGTGTAGGTCGCGCGCGAATCCACCGTGCCGTCGGCATTGCTGTCCGTTTCACGCATCGTCTGGTTGCCGTTGGCATCGTAGGTGTAGGTCGTGCGCGAATCCACCGTACCGTCGGCATTGCTGTCCGTTTCACGCATCGTCTGGTTGCCGTTGGCATCATAGGTGTAGGTCTCGCGCAAATCCACCGTGCCGTCGGCATTGCCGTCGTATTCATACATCGTCAGATTGCCGTTGGCGTCGTAGGTGAAGGTGTAACGCAAATCCACCGTGCCGTCGGCATTGCCGTCGTATTCATACATCGTCAGATTGCCGTTGGCATCGTAGGTGTAGGTCGTGCGCGAATCCGCCGTGCCATCGGCGTTGCCATCATCTTCTCTCACTGATAGCGCATAGATCTCCGGTGTGATCCCCAGGCCGGCGTACAGCGTGTCCAATGCATAGGCGG
>JALVOC010000123.1 GCA_027032075.1 Chromatiales bacterium
GCCGTTAAAATATGTTGCAAATGCGTTTTTGCCAAGCCAATATAGCGCGAGCGGCGCAAGTCAAACGTTCTTGTACCTTGCGAAATAGTGCCTTCTACTCCGGCACGCATGTTATATCGTTCCTTGAACTCGGCTGTTTGCTGATATTGACGCGCTGTTTGCAAAGCAATAAATTGTTTTTGTGGCCGAAGACGAAGCCCACGCCCTTTTTGAGCAGTCGTGCAATGTACACGAGAAGCGCATGTATCGCAATCATGTTTAGCAAAGCGAACATGAATAGATTCATTACCGAAGGCATCATAGCCGGTCGACCAGACCCGGCTTTCTTTACCGCCGGGACAAGTCACTTTTTGCCGCTCCCAATCTATACTGAAGTCCGTAGCGGCAAAACCCGTTTCTTTTCTCGCTTGCCAACTGGTATCATGGGATACTGGCCCCAGCAATTCGACACCCTGTTCCGCACTGGTAACCAAATGTTCGGCTGCGGTGTACCCTTCATCGACTGCGTGGACATCGGGCGGCAATCCCTTGCCTATAAGCGCCTGATGAATCTCTGCCGTTACGTTTACATCCGGTGTGGTGGCTGGCGTCGTAACGACATGAGTAATGAGGTTGGGTTGGTTGGGCGTGCAGGTTTCCGTCAAGTGGACCTTGTAGCCTATCCACGTCTCTTGCCGTTTTTGGCCGTAACGCGCTTCCACATCATAAGGAGATTGAATCATCAGTGCCGCCGGCGGCAAATTACCAGCAGGTCGCCATTTGAGCCTACCCTGGTCTACATAATACTGTTGTATCCAGACTTGACGCAAAATCTGCACTGGTTGTATCTTCCGCAGCCAATCTGGCGCTTGCGGTGCGTAAATGGCCGCTATCAAATGATACCCGTCAGCACCAATTGTATTGGCCAACTCCGCCTGCTCCTTTTTTGTATCAGGCAAACGGTATTGTTCAAAACGAGACCCGTAACGGTCAAACCAGTCAGGCGTTACCTGTGTCCGCAGCCAATCCGGCGCAACTATGGCCAACGCTTCCAACGCATGGCGCATCGTTTCTCCCACCAATTCCAACCGGTTGATTTCCCGTACCGCGGCCAACACCTTTGTCGAGTCAGTCCGCTGTACACCGCCGGGTTTAATCCAACCTTGTTCTTGAAAACGAGCCAACATATCATTCAACAATTTCTCTTCGATCCCTCCCGTCAAAATACGTTGACGAAATTCAGACAATACCGAAGGGTCAAATCCAGCATATGTGAGTTCTTTACCCAAAGCGTATTTCAAATCAATGCGACTGCGTACCGCT
>JALVOC010000124.1 GCA_027032075.1 Chromatiales bacterium
CAGCAGGGATGCTGCCGTGAAGCTTACAGGGATGTATTCACAGCGTGTCTTGCCAGCAGCTACTGGAGAAACGGCCCCTCCATTTTATGGAAATCACTGTCATTTGAATTGGACACCTTTTTCGCACGGCTATTTAACTCCCTCTCCTAAACAAGTGTTCCGAATACCACTCCACTCAAGCCACGGAACATCAGGGGCAGAGACTTGCCAGGTTTTCAGGTAATGTCAGCGGGACAGCAATGCCACGCATTCTTAAAGCAAAACCGGATATATTATTTTGGCTATACTGACTGAATAAAAGGAAAAATTCCAAACAAATGTCGAATAACAAACCAAAAATCGGACTGATCATGACAGGTGGGGGCGCTCGTGCCGCATATCAGGTCGGCGTGCTGCGCGCCATTGCCGAGCTTTGCCCCCGGCATGCACCAAGCCCTTTTAACATTATCTGTGGCACCTCGGCCGGCGCGATCAACGCGGCCGCTCTTGCCACCCACGCCCATGACTATCGCCACGCCGTATTGCGTTTGCTAAGCATCTGGGCCAATTTCCATGTAGGTCAGGTCTTCCGCGCTGATCTGCCGGGCATCATCAAAACCGGGGCACATTGGCTGCTCACCATGATGAGCGCCGGGTTATTGGGCCGGCAGGATGCCCTTTACCTGCTCGATCGCACACCTTTGCGGAAATTGCTCGAGCAACATTTTAACCCCGACGACATTCAGCGCGTTATCGATGAAGGGTTCCTGCATGCTCTCAGTATCACTGCCTCCGGTTACACTTCTCACCAATCCGTCTCTTTTTTTCAGGGGGATGCATCCCTGCAAAACTGGGCACGCGCCCGCCGCATCGGCGCACATGCCAGAATTTCTGTCGAACACCTGATGGCGTCTTCGGCGATCCCCTTTATTTTCGCTCCCCAAAAAGTAAACCGTGAATTCTTCGGTGACGGCTCGATGCGGCAGATTGCTCCCATCAGCCCGGCCCTGCATCTGGGGGCGGAACGCGTGCTGGTCATCGGCAACCGGCATGTCGATACGGAAACGACCCAACGTATCAGTTCGCAGGGTTACCCCACCCTGGGCGAGATTGCCGGCCATGCGCTGAACAGTATTTTTCTCGACAGCCTGGAGGCGGACATCGAGCGCCTGGAACGCATCAACAAAACCATCAGCCTCATTCCCAAGGTAAAACGCCAGGCCTATGATATCGCCCTGCGTCAGGTGGATGTACTGGTGGTCTCCCCCAGCCGTGATCTGGGTGCCCTGGCAATGCCGTATGTTGCCGAACTGCCGCTGACAATTCGCAGCCTGTTACGCGGCATTGGCGCACATCGCGCCTCTGGTTCCAGCCTGGTGAGTTATCTGTTGTTCGAAAAGGGCTATTGCCGGGAACTCATCGAGCTGGGATACAAGGATACCCACGCGCAGAAGGATGAAATCCGCGACCTGTTACAGATCTGAACAACCATGCAACGTTTCCTCCGCCTGTTCCCGCTTTGGGCCGTTCTGTTATCCGCTCTCGCCTATCTGTTACCGGAGTTGTTCGTTCCGCTCAAAGGGGGAATCGTTCCTCTGCTGATGATCATCATGTTCGGCATGGGGATCACCCTCACCCTGAAAGATTTCCTTCGCGTCCTGCAACGGCCAGGTATTCTTTTGCTCGGGGTGTTTCTGCAATACAGCATTATGCCGCTGGCGGCGTGGCTGATTTCACACGCCTTGGGATTATCCACCAACCTGCTGGTCGGGATGGTGCTGCTCGGCAGCAGTCCCGGGGGCACCGCTTCGAATGTGATCTGCTATCTGGCACGTGGCAATGTCGCACTCTCGGTGACACTGACCTCCTTCTCCACCCTGCTGGCGTTTCTGCTCACCCCCGCCCTCACCTGGCTTTATCTGGGACAGACCGTTCCTGTTCCCATGGAAAAAATGATCCTGGATGTGCTCAAGCTGGTACTGCTGCCGGTACTGCTTGGCGCCACGCTCAACACCCTGATGGGCAGGCAGTTGAAAAAGATGGTCACCATATTTCCGCTGCTTTCTGTTTTAGCCATTATCCTCATCATTGCCATTATTGTTGCGATAAACCAGCCCCGTCTCGCCAGCGTCGCCTCCGTGGTTGTTGTTGCAGTGATTCTGCATAACCTTTTCGGCCTGCTTGGCGGCTATGCTGTTCCGCGATTGCTCGGTCATGGCGAGATCACCTGCCGGACGCTTGCGATTGAAGTAGGTATGCAGAATTCAGGCCTGAGCGTGGCGCTGGCGGTCAAATATTTTTCTGCGCTTGCCGCCCTGCCGGGCGCATTGTTCAGCATCTGGCACAATGTATCTGGCGCGTTACTGGCAGCGTATTGGGCAAAACGGGGTTGAACAAGCAGGCGGCAAACAGGGCTTATTTAGAAGCCGCTATTGGTGTATTTTCAACGAGCGTCTTCACCACCGTGCACCAGGCCGTAGCGATATTATTCAGGTTATAGCCACCACCTCCCAACGCCAGCAGCCTGCCCTCACAGCACTCATCCGCAATCCTGCACAAGCTTGCGGTCGCCTTTGCATGTGCAGCGGCGGAATAGGCAAGATGGGTAATCGGATCTCCCTGCAGACTGTCAGCACCACACTGAAACAGGATAAATTCCGGCCTGGCCTGACGCACAAAACCGGCGACCTTCTCCCAGGCTGCGGCAAACATGGCATCATCGGCTTCCATCGGCATGGGGATATTCAGCTTGGTGCCTGCCGCCTCACCCTTTCCTGTTTCATTCACGGCACCACTACCCGGATAGAGGTAACGTCCGTCTTCATGCACGTCGGCAAAAATCAACTCCGCATCAGACTCAAAACTGTAGAACACACCATCGCCATGATGGGCATCGATATCCACATAAGCAACGCGATGGATACCATACTCATGCCGTAATGCCTCGATCGCCACACCGCAGTCGTTGAACACACAAAACCCCGCAGCGCTGTCGCGCCTGGCATGATGCAGGCCGGCGATGGGGATGAAAGCCCGCCTGCACTCGCCCTGCATAATCCGGGCAATTGCCTTCAAGGTCGTACCCACCACCGTGGCAGCCGCCTGATACACACCGGGGAAAGCCGGGGTGTCCCCCTGATCCAGATAACCGCTGCCACTGAGAGAAGCCTGCTTGACCTTTTCCACATAGGCATGGGTATGGAACAATTCGATGCGGGATTGTTCTGCTGTCGCCGCGGAAAAGCAATCCACCTGTTGGGGTAAACCCAGGCTGACGAATTTTTCATGAAAAGCATGGAAACGCCCGGGACCAAAGGGATGCTGCTCGCCAAAATTATATTTCGCCAGTGTACTGTCACTGCAGACGGCGATGGTCATCTTGCTTTCTCCGGTTTAAAATCGGGCGGTGTTTTTTATTTACCAGGCAAATATACGTTCCGAATACCAGATCATTTAGTATTATTGCCAGATTCAAGTTATGCACCAGGGCCAGGCTCGACAGCCGCATCTGACCGCCAGAGATGGCGGAAATGCATAAGGTCGTAAGAACTCCATGCCCTGCGGCTGACGGTCATGTAAGATACCTCTGACCCTGATGCTCCGTTACCTTAAGTGTACTGGTATTCGGAACGCATATTTAGTATAGCTTCTTCACAACCACATGATTCAGAGGCGATAAACACAAACCCGATCGCCGCGACCAGGGGAACTGTTCTCATGACGCAAATCAAATTGACCATCGGCGATGTCGTGCTTCACGCCCATTTACGCGCCACCCCCACAGCACGGGCTATCGAGGCGGCATTACCGTTTGACTCACAGGCACAACTCTGGGGGGAGGAGGTCTATTTTCACACGCCGGTAACGGCCGCTCTGGAAGCAGATGCCAGGGCGGTGGTGAAGGCGGGGGAACTGGCCTTTTGGGTGGAAGGCGCCTGTATTGCCATTGGCTTCGGGCCCACACCGGTATCCCGCGGAAATGAAATCCGCCTGGCGGCACGCACCAACATCTGGGCCGACACAACCGACGATGTGCGCGCCCTGAAAACGGTCAACGCCGGTGATCGTATAATCGTCGAGACACTCGAAAATTCCGGAGAACAAAAATGATTCATCAACAGAGCCTTAGTGTACAAACCCGTGGGCGTGGCACTTATGAGATCACCCGGGAAATCGAGGATATCGTTGCCGCCGCAAAAATTGCCACCGGTTTGTGTCATATTTTTACGCACCACACCAGTGCTTCGTTGATATTGTGCGAAAACGCGGATCCTACGGTACGCACAGATCTGGAAACCTTTATGGCAAACATCATCCCCGATGGCGATCCCATGTTTCGCCATGCAATGGAGGGAGCCGATGACATGCCGGCACACATCCGCACGATACTGACACAAGCAGAATTAACCATTCCCTTGACGGCAGGCCGGTGTAATCTTGGCACCTGGCAGGGGATCTATCTGTGGGAACACCGTACCGCCGCTCATCGGCGCAAACTGACGGTAACGATTCAGGGAATGTAGAATGTCGTCGGTGCGGCAGTCACTGCTCAGGAGTATTCGTCCGCGGTCACGGGTGCAATGGCATAATCCTGTGACGGCATAGCGGGGACCAAATCCCCGCTGCGATGCGCCCATGTGATACGGCTGATCATCAACCAATGATAGCCGATACCAAACAGCACCAGAATATGGAAAAGTTCATGTGGACCGATGACACCGGGTATCAAGGTCGGTGTTTGTAAAAAATCCAGTATTGCACCAACGGTATAGGCAATTGCACCCAGCACCAGGGGTTTGAAGAAGCGCATGCCATAGGGTTGATACATCATGAATGCCGAAATGGCACCAAGCCAGCCCATTCCCAAATACAGCATCAGGCCGACCCATTCCGGTAATTCCTGGAAAAAGATGCTTTTCAGGGTCAAGCCGGTGATTGCAATGGTCCAGATCAGCAGCAACATTCCCCAGCGCCGCCAGCCGCGAAACAGCATGATGTGTATGGGGGTAAACGTGCCTGCGATCTGGATAAAAATTGCAGCATGATCAAGCCGTTGCATTACCATGCGCTCAATGCCGCCCGGCTTGAGCAAATGGAAGACTCCGCTCATACTCAAGAGAAAAACACAGGCAAAGACAAACACACTCAGGCCGAAAAACCGTCCACGGTGGCCCCAGTTGCGGTATAACGCATAGCCACCGAGGGTAAAAAACACGCCGGCGGCAACAAGATGACTCAAGGAACTGAAGGGCTCACTGAACCCGGGAATTGCATGAATTACTGACACTTAACTTTACTGTTATTTACAAAGAGGTGAGATTATACCCTATTTTTTTGCGACAAATAAGTGTTCCGCATACCAGATCATTTAACATTATCGGCAGATTCCGGTTTCGCATCAGGTCCGTTGTCCCGCACGATGATACAGCGGCTGCCGGCATCAGCCGGAAATGATATCCGGATGCAGGCCGCGGTTGCTCATGGTATGAATGATATCCATCGGCATGACATATTGTTCCTCATACTCAACCAGGACATCATGGGGTGTACTGTTATTCACTACAACGTTTTTCACATAAGGAATGGAAAGCAACTGGCTCTGCAGATCAGTGAGATCATCGGCGTCCAGAGTCTCATCGATATAAACTTGTATGGTGTGCATTTCGGGCCTCCCGGCAGGGACAAGGGTAAGAACGACACGGCAGGATTCGAACCATGTATGTTCTGGGTATAGTGCAGATCCAAAAGGGCGTCAAGAAACCCTGTTTTCGGAATGTTATTAGCCGCTTGAACCCTTCGCTGCCAGAAAGACTGATAATAACTGTGTGGGTAAAAGCGTCAATTTATTGTCTAAACAGCTGTGTAAAAAAGGTGTCCGGTTCGTTGTCTGGCAAGGCGGTTCTCCGCTGCCCGATGACAAGACCCCCGGCAGCAAGGAAGCTTACAGGGAGGTATTCACAGCGTGTCCTGCCATCGGTAAACGGAGACGCGGCCCCTTGATTCATGGGAATCGCCAATCGCAAAGTTGTACACCTTTTTTGCACAACTATTTAGATCAGAACGCGTGTTCAGCGTGAGAAAAGGCGTCCCAGGTAACTGCTGGCATGCTCCTCGCCACTCAGTATGTAGCTGAAAACATTCTGATTGTTGATCAACCATTCCATCATGCTTCTGGCATGGTTGAGGCCACAGAACAGAATCTGATCACCACTGGCCATCATGGAGTCGTCACCGGGCAAAAGCATCACCGTTTCGTCACGACGATGCAAAAGTGGCACACACGGAAGTTGTCTTTCACGATCCCGCGGATCCCGGTAAAGGTCGCGCAGGGTCAACACTTCGTTTCTGTCCAAAAAGTCATGCAGTGCCGGGGAACGTTCTGCGCTGATCGCGATTTCCCAGATCAGCGGACTCTCGTCAGCGGTAATGCCACTGATACGGCTGACCAGGCTGTTTGCCCATTCATTGTCATGTTGCCGCGCCTTTGCCAAAAACACTCCGAGTAACGGCGCACGCACAAGAGCAAAGATGGTATGTGCGATAATGCTGCCGCGCTGCATCACCAAATCCAGTTCCGCCGCCTGAAAAATCGCATCGTTTTTGCGTGAATTTTGCCGCGAGACCATGAACAAATCGCGGTTCAACTGCCGTGCTGTCATCAAGATAGAAAGGTTATTGGCATCATCATCCGTCCCAGCCACAATCCCCACTGCGTGTTCAATCCCCGCCTGTTGCAAGGTGACCGCTTCGGTACCGGTCCCCACAATCACATCTTGCGGTGCATGCGTCATCTCCGGTTGCGCCTCGATAATAACCACCTCGAGCCCTTCCTCGAGCAAGCGCTTGTGCACTGCCTTGCCAAAACGGCCGTAGCCACAGAGTATCCACATGCCTCTTGGTGGAAACAGCGGCTCACTTAAAGCCTCGTGGGGAACACTGGTCATCCATTCATGCAAAAGAAAAAATCCCGGTGCATGCAACGCCATTGCCAGGCGGTCAGCGAAAATTTCGAAGGGGTTCATGATATGCTCCGAGCCAAAGGAAGCGATATTCAAACCCACATCCCGGGTTTCTGCACGTGCGATGACCGATACCGGCGGATTCAGCAATTTGGCGGTGATCGCCACTTTCAGGTTAACCACATCGACATTGGTGAGCGCAATCACACCGATGCAATATGGAGTTGTCAGGCCCGCCTGCATCAGATTTTCCGGATCACTGGCATCCGCGCACAAGCCGGGAACAAAAAGCCTGTGATCGGCAAGCTCCAGTTCATTCACGCGGTCTTGCTGGATTTCAACCACCACTGTGCGGATACCCGCTTCGGTAAACGCCTGCACCAACTTGCTGCCCGTATCACCGTAACCACAGATGAGGTAAAACGGTTCCCGTAACCGTCTGATGGCGCGACGAAACGTTGCCGCGGTCAGCTGGCGGCGAATTCCGGGATTCTGGAGGGTGGCAAGCATCACACCGATGGCATACAACCAGGCAATCACCGTGCTGTAGATGGAAACCAGTGTCCACATACGCTGGGCATCGGTAAAGGGATAGGGGATTTCTCCGAAACCGATGGTGGTCCCCATGAAACTGACAAAATAAAACGCATGAAAAAAATCCATGCGCCACGGCTGTCCCTGATCGTCAACCCCCGGGATCAGCACGAAACCAAGAATCGAAATTGCATATACACATACCAGGGTGATCAGCGGCAGGTGCAAGCGTCGCAGCAATACAAAAAAAATGTTATGCATGGCAGCCGCCCTCTGCCTAACGACGCACCATTACTGTTTCCACAACCAGCAAGACAACCGATGTCACATTGGCCAGCAAGGCCCCTCCGGAAAGCGATACAATCCCCGCCATCGCATGCGGCGTCATGCCGCTGTTCCCCACATGCTCCACCATTCCCCAAACCACTGCCGCGACGATGAGTTGCAGATCCGCTACCAGACTGGTGGCAAGCACCACCGCCCCCAGGTGGGTACGATCACCAAATTTGAGAATGGTTGCAATAATACTTACCACGATGGCCGCATACAGTTCATAAACATCATGGTGATCGGGGTTGTCGAACTCCCCCAGAAAAAAACCGAAGTTGAGCGTTAGCGCCAGGACGATAAAAAATGCAAAGATGACTTTCTCAAGGTTCATTGTCTGCCTCCACGGAGGTGGTGGTTTTCATTATTCTTTATCACACTATAAATAAACTATAACATGAAATGCCGTTTCGTCAGGTAAAAGCAAAAAAATGGCCGGCTGCTGCCGGCCATGCACGATACTTTGCTAAACAACAAATCGGCTAACGCACCCAGACTTCAACCCGCCGGTTCTTTTCCTTTTCCTTATTGTCCGCCACGCTGCCGTATGCCCCATAGCCACGAATATGATGAACGGTGATGCCCCGCTTGCGCAACTCGTTTTCGACCTTGTCGGCACGCGCTTCCGAAAGAGAGATATTGTGGATTGGGATGCTGGCATCCTCGGAAAAACCGAACAGCATGAGTTCATTCACTTCCGGATGTTGCTGAATATATTTCGCCACCCGATCGAGATCACGATAAGCGCGGCTGTCCAGCTCCAGACTGCCCTTTTTAAAACGGAAATTCACCGACAGCCTTCTGGCGTTCTTCACAAAATCGCGGTATTCCCGCGGATAAACCTTACTCACCTGCATATCGAGTGCTTCGATATTCTGGGAAACGAAACCCGTCTGCCGCACCACCTTCTGTCCGCTGTCCGAGAGTGCAAAAGCGAGGAATTTCTCCACATCCCTGTTTTGTGTCCGGGGTGCGGCATACATGAACAGGCGTCTCGAGAGGGCATAATCTTCAGTCGCCACGTTGAAAACGGAAGGATAACGCGCAGCACCTTTCGTCACCGCAATCGTCACCGCGCGGCTGTTGCGAATATAGGGTAAGCCGACGAAACCAATCGCCTGCGGATCCCTGGAGACGTCGTCCGAGAGTTCGGCATTGGATTCATAACGGCGTGCCGAGCCGGTTAATTTCAGTTTTTTTCCCAGCACCAGGTGCTTGAAAGTATCGTAGGTACCGGAATTATCGTCCCGCGCATAAACCGCTATCCGCCCCATGTTGATCCCCAGTTCGCGCCAGCTGCGGATGCGCCCGGAAAAAACAGCCGCCAGTTGCGCAACCGTAAGGCTTTTGATGCGATTATTGCGGGGCACGATCACCGCAATCCCGTCCAGCCCAATCACGTATTCCGCCTGCGGCCCCGTGAACGAACCCAGCGGCTTCAGTGCGCTCACCTCTTTGGCCTTGATGGGACGTGAGGCCATGCCGACATCGGCCAGACCGGCCCTGAGATCACGAAAAGCCGTACTCGATCCATGTGCATGGATCTCTATCGCGACCTCTCCGCGGCCATCGGGAAGCTCCCCCACGATCCACCCCTGCCGGGGGACTGAATCCGGGCGATAATGCACATTCCCTGCCCCCAGCTCTTTGCGCAAATAGTGTTTTGCCAGCGCCGGCCCAAGCGCGGCACCCACCGTGTTCGAGCCGTGCATGCGGAACAACAGCTCCCCCTGCGCGGGATATGCCGCCACCAGACCCAGTAGCATCAGCCAGAACATCAAACGGGAAGAAGATAAAATATCCATAAACGAACACTTTCCGTAGTTGTTTTTTTATATCTCAACATAAAGCAGTAGTTGTCACCGGCTTGTCATAATAAGGCGGTTTTATGACCAATTTATGACACACTGCAATGTCCCGTTGCGGCGCAAAGCCCTTTGTCACCCCGATACCACCGTTTGTCCGGTTTCCTGCCGATGGTTTTGACAAGGCAAACCGCTTTATCTAACTTTAGTAATA
Organism: Chromatiales bacterium; assembly: GCA_027032075.1. Classification (GTDB taxonomy): domain Bacteria; phylum Pseudomonadota; class Gammaproteobacteria; order UBA6429; family Thiohalophilaceae; genus JAJRYG01. The sequence goes on from JALVOC010000124.1 coordinate 9,819, forward strand.
ACACACTGGATAATCAGGAGTGATGCAGATGACAACCCATCGCTATGGTGAAACCGGCAGCATTCCATTTCGTACCGGTCGGTTTTTCAATATTGGCACCAATTGGTATTTCGCTACCCGCGAGGCCATCGATCAGGGGCCTTTCCCCAATCGGAAAGAGGCCGAATTCGCCCTGACACGCTATATTGAAAATTGCCGCACCGTTGAAAAAGTCTGGAATTGAATCGCGCCGCTTGAATTCCTCCTCGCGCATCACTTTTTGTTGTGAGACGAAAGGTGTGGTGGTTCCTGCTGATTTCCATCTCGGATAAACCTGTTTTTATTCTGTGATCTCCCCCTGCCGTGGTGCGAACAAAGAATCTTTTCTATAGTTTACAGCATGGGCCTGTAGACAAAGACCGAAGATTATGACTGATAAAAACCTTGATCTGATCGATACCCCTGTCGACAACGAAGCCAGCAACAACCCTGGCGACAGTAACAATCCCTCCCGCAAGGAAATTTTCAAACAGGGTTCCTACCCCTATAAAAAGAAGATGTCGACCAGGGAATACACACACCGCATGCACGAACTGCAAATTGAACTGCTCAAATTACAAAACTGGGTCAAGGAGACCGGGGAAAAACTGGTGATCCTGTTTGAAGGACGGGATGCTGCCGGCAAGGGCGGCACCATCAAACGCTTCATGGAACACCTCAATCCCCGCGGTGCCCGCGTGGTCGCCCTGGAGAAACCCTCCGAACAGGAACAGGGGCAGTGGTACTTCCAGCGCTACATCAAACACCTGCCGAGTACCGGTGAAATCGTATTGTTTGACCGCTCCTGGTACAACCGGGCAGGCGTGGAAAAAGTCATGAATTTCAGCAGCCCGACCGAGTACCTTGAGTTCATGCGCCAGACACCCGAGCTGGAACGTATGCTGGTGCGCAGCGGCATCCGTCTTTTCAAATTGTGGTTTTCAGTCAGCCGTGAAGAACAATACCGCCGTTTTCAGAAACGGCGCAACGACCCCCTCAAACAATGGAAAATGAGTCCCATCGATATCGCCTCATTGGACAAATGGGAACAGTACACCGAAGCAAAGGAGTCCATGTTTTTCTACACGGATACCGCTGATGCGCCCTGGACGGTGATCAAGTCAGACGACAAAAAACGCGCCCGCATCAATGCCTTGCTGTATATTCTCAACAGCCTGCCATACAAAAACAAGGACGAGAGTGTGGTAACGCCACCGGATCCACTTATCGTGGGAAGCACCAGCGATCTTTATGAAGTTGCGGAGAAACACATCCGTAACGCGCATCGCAGCAGGAAATAACATTGTGGCAACGGCCCATGTCGTAATTGAAATTTCATCAAGCGACACGCCGTATTAACCGTAATACATGTGGATCACGGTGAAAATGGTGATGAACAAGGCGATGACGAGGGTCATCATGATGGCAATTCTGTCCATGAATCATTCTCCCTGCTTTGGATGACAGATTCCTCAATGAGCGCTCGATAGCGAGAACCAAGCCGTTCCCAGCCGAGATATGATACATCAGGCGCTCGTGGCAGACCGCCATTTTTTTGCATTTCTGCCAGTTCCTGCAGCCGCACGGCCAGGGACAACGCCTCCTGCCCGCTGTCCTCCGGCGTGGAAGGATAACGCCAGCGGGCGGGGAACCATTCCGGGTAGGCAAGCCGATCCGGCACGAGAGGAAGGCAACCGGCGGCCACTGCCTCCAGTACCCCCAGGCCCTGAAAATCGTGCCTGGCGGTGGAAACCACGACCTGCGCCTGGCGCAGAAGGCGCAGATAATTTTCCCGCTTCTCGATCCAGCCCCACTCACCCGCATGCGCCGCCAGTTTTTCACGCATCTCCCAGAACAAGGGCGGCACCCGGCGAAAACGCTGTCCCACGACGTGAACGGTAAACTCGACTCCGCGTGCGGAAAGTTGCTGCAAGGCGGCAAAGAAAACCTCCGGCGCCTTGTCGTATTCCCAGCGATGATTCCAGATGATCTGCAAATGCCCGCGTTGTTGCGAGGATGGCTTCACCACATGCCGTGTCTCCAGCGGTACCGGAAGCACCGAGCTCTTTCCCGCCAGTTGCGCCATGACGCCGGGCGGAACGGCATCGGGCATTTTTTTCAACAGCGCAGCAACCCCCTGCATAAAAGTCTGCCGGTTGTACTCACTGTTGAACACCGCGATATCTGCCGCCAGGGCGCCGTACAGCTGCACCATTTTCGGCTCGAGCCGTTCCTCAGCCTGATGGCTGAGCGGATAGGCAAACTGGTTTTCGTGAAAATACAAAAGGGTGGGCACGGTGCCGAGTGCCGGCACCAGGCCGCGCAGGGTCGCTACATCGACCATCGAAGTGGCAATCAGCCGATCATATGGCCGGGACAATCGCTCACGTTGCGTCAGCGCCCAGCTCAGGCTGTTGCCGCGAATGCGCCAGTTAAAATGGCGTGCAGGCAACGTCAGCACAGTCCAGTCGTACGCGGGCAGGTTTGCCTCAAGCCCCTTTCGCCACTGCTGGTGGCTGGTGGCATCATAGGCGGACAGCAACAGGACGCGCAGGCCGGCCATTTTCTCAGCGAGTTGCCGCCATCACGCCAGGGACAAGGTCTGCACGGGCGAATGGCACGGATCGGCTTTCAGCAGACGCTGCCTGAACGCCGCCGCCTTCGGGCAGGCGGCGGTATAAAACAGGTGGCTCTCCCCCCGCCGGTCCGACGCACCAAACCCTGCCAAAGGGATCGTCAGCCCCGGCATCTTCGCCAACTCGCCTGCCCAGAGACTTTCACGCCGCTGTTTTTCGTTGCAATACCAGATTTGGCGAAGCTGCGTGCGGCTCCGCAGATAGTCGATATGCCAGCGTAAGGATTTGTGCCGGCGAAGATGCCGGCCCACTCTGGCGCGAAGTCCGCCGGGGCCAAATGCGGATCCCACATAGAGATACCAGCCGGGTTGCAGCGCCAGGGTGGCAAACCGGCCGATAGCCACGTCGCTGTGCTGCCCCGATTCCAGCAGCAGAATATAGGTGCCGCTTTCTGCCGGTAACAGTGCGGCATCGAACCGCTCAGCCACCGCGGTTACCGGTGGCAGAAAACTGGCGGAGATCACGGGAACGGACCAGAGTCACCGACAGACCTTGCGGCAAGCACGCAGGTACATCGGCGCGGAAGCAGCCTCAATCAAGGCCGCACATGCTTCCGCTGCAACACCCGCCGGTGCTGCAGGCCGGCGCCGTGCCGCTGCCAAGGCTGGCGCTTTTCACCACCTGGCCGCCGGTCGCCAGTTTTCTGACCTCGGCCCCGGCGGGGGTGTCGCCGGGTTCAATTCCGGCCTGTTCACACAACTCACCCCAGGTGGAGAGCACTTCGCTCATACGGTGCTTGACTTCAACCACACGGCCATTGGCTTCACAGATATAGTCATATGTCGGCATGAATCAACCTCGAAAATTTTGCATCGGAAAAACGTTGTTATTATATAGTAACCCCATACAAGGAAACCAAGTCCATCACATGCCAAGCAGCGAACAAGCCCTGAAACGCCACCTGGCCAAACTGCGCCAATGCACCGCCTGTCCACAAATGTTTGGCCCGCCGGTCACCGGCGAGGCGGTCGTTTCCCCGGTGATGCTCATTGGCCAGGCGCCCGGCAACAAGGAGATCGAGGTACACCGCCCCTTCGCCTGGACCGCCGGAAAAACCCTCTTTGGCTGGTTTGCACAAATCGGCCTGGAGGAAACGGACTTCCGCCGTAGCGTCTATATGGCAGCCGTGTGCCGCTGCTTTCCCGGCAAGAATCCCAAGGGCGGGGATCGTGTTCCCTCGCAGGATGAAATCCACCACTGCGCGCGCTGGTTGAAAAAGGAAGTCGAGATGTTACAACCCGCCCTGTTAATCCCGGTCGGCAAGCTTGCCATCAATCAGATCATGCCGGTCGACAAATTGCAGACTGTCATCGGCAAAAAACATCGCCACTGTTACCATGGGCTGGAAACAGACGTTATTCCGCTGCCCCACCCCTCCGGCGCCTCCACCTGGCATCGCACCGAACCCGGTAAAACCCTGTTACAAAAAGCGCTGCGGCAGATCAAACAGCATTCCGCATGGAAAAGCTTACTGCACACATGATACCTTGCCAATTTTAAATCACATTGCAGTCAGCGATAAGCAAATACGGCGCTAAACAAGATAAGTGTCCGCATCCCGGATCATTTATCATTATTGGCAGATTCCGGTTTCGCATCAGGGGCTTGAATGGAGTGGTATTCGGAACCCTTATTCAGGCATCGGCAAAACAACAGGAGGCCCATTATGCAACTCGACGGTTCATGCCACTGCGGCAGTGTCAGATTCTCGCTGCACTCTGCACATCCATACCCCTTTAATCTTTGTTACTGCTCCATCTGCCGCAAGACGGCTGGTGGGGGTGGCTATGCCATCAACCTGGCGGGCGACTACAACACCATGCAGGTCCTGGGGCATGAACATGTTGGAATATACCAGCCAACCAATATCGACGCTGAAACCGGCAAGGTGGAAACAAATGAATCGATACGTCACTTTTGTACGCGCTGTGGCAGCGCGCTCTGGATATGGGACAAACGATGGCCAGAACTTGTTCACCCCTTTGCTTCTGCGATAGATTCGGATCTGCCAACGCCGCCGGAGCACACGCACATGATGTTGCAATTCAAGGCACCCTGGGTTGAAGTGCATGCCGGCCCGCACGACAAGAAGTTTGATCTCTACCCTGATGAATCGATTGCAGACTGGCATAAACGCCTGGGACTCGAGGATCACGATGACTGATCATGCCGCCGGACGGATTGTTCTTATCCTGCCGCTGTCCGCCGATAACGGCACACCGCATACTTTAATTGTTCGCCGCCAGAACATGCACATAACGCCCAAGTGAGATAAACGGCTCCTTGCGGCAATAGCGGCGCTCCATCTCCAGGATATCCTCAAAGGAACGATTTTGCTGTATCTCACGCGGCATGTAATCATGGAACACCCTGACACCACTTCGCAGAAGGATACGCAACCCGAGTGATGCCAACCAGCGCCAGACTTCATCCGGATCGAGCGGATTGCTCGGGGTTAGACTTTTAGGATGACCACCAAAATTGCCGGAAGCCACTTTACGGAAATTACCCTGGATCATATTGCGCAGCACCAGGCTGTTACGATTGTAAAACAACAGGGATAAATTGCCTTGCGGGTGCAACAGGCCTGACAATATTTGCAATGCAGCAAACGGTTCAACCAGCCATTCCAGTACGGCATGCAGCAGGATCAAATCGAATTTGCCGCTTGTGTGCCTGGCAATTTCCTGTAGTGGCGCATGGATGAACTGAACGGCCGCAGCCGGGGCCTGCCGCTTGAACAGCGAGCTGGCCTGCTTCAACATTTCCGCCGAATGATCGCACAACACCAGCTCATGACCTTGCTCTGCCAGGGAGAGACTGAACTGCCCGCTGCCGCAACCGGCATCCAGTATGCGTAAACGCCTGCCGCCGGCTTCAGGCAGCAACAGGTTTTGCAGATCCTCCTGCAAAATTGCAAGACGGATTTTACCTTTTGCGCTCGCATAGATATTTCTGCTGAAACGTTGCGCAAGATCGTCAAAATTACGGTCGACCGGCATGCTGCCCTTCCACGAATTTCATCACCTGCAAATACAACCAGGCATGGTTCCGGTAACAGAGAAACGGGTGGAATAACATCGCCCTTCCTGTATAAACACAATAAATATATTGTCTTTTCTAGCGATAAAGGGGCGTCGGGTTGTGACAACTCCACCCCCTTGACGGTATTCCCTGCCAATCGAGCCGTTAACCCGGCTGGCTGGAATGTTTTACCCTACTATACCCCTGTGCTATCTTTAACACTAAATACGCTTTTGCTCGGGATTTGCCCTCTGCCTGTCTTCTCAATAAGCATGCGGGAAATACCCGGATAAACGATAACAAAGCGGCAAAACCGCTTGCAATGACAAGAATAATTATTTCCGGTCTGTTAACCGGTAAAGGCAAGCGCCCCCTCCTCCAGATTTTGCCGGACAACCGGATACTGGAGACAGCAGGAGAACTCGAAATGTCCCGCATTTCATGCCGAAGACACGGTATGCAACTGTTTTTTTTATTGTCTGCCTTGCTGCTTGGCGCATGTGATTCCTCGCAAAGGAGAACGAATGCGGAATTCGACTTGAATGATCGCATTGACGATACGGAACTGCTGCAACATCAACCGCGGCAGGAAAAAGACAACATCTTCTATTTCGGTTTTGATCTGCGCGCCAGCCCCCAGGAAGATGCCCGCCAATACCTGCCATTTCTGCAATACCTGGAAACCGCAACCGGGTATCGATTCAGGCTCCACTTTACTCCCAAAAACAGCAACATCGTGGAAGAGCTCGGTAACAACCGTGTGCAGTTTGCGGCCCTTGGCGCTGCCAGCTTTCTGCAGCTGCAGGCCCGCTATGGCGCCATCCCCCTGGTGCGCGGTATAAACTCTGAGGGAAAAGCAGAATACCGCTCTGTCTTTGTCGTGCGGCCGGAAAGCGGCATAAAAACGATCAAGGACATCAAGGGTAAACGCCTGGCCTTCGGTAGCCGTCTTTCCACCCAGGGATATTTGATTCCGTGCATCATACTGGCAAAACACGGCATCGGCCTCGACGAGCTGGCCTTCTATGATTTTACCGGCTCTCATCAGAATTGTGCCGATGCCGTTGTGTCCGGGAAATTCGATGTTTGCGGGATGCAGGACACCATGGGCAGAAACATGGAGCAACAGGGACTGTTACGCATTATCTACACATCGGACTATTACCCCAGTAGCGGCATAGCCACCAACAAGGCGGTACCTGCCAGGGTGCGGGCCAGGGTTAAACAGGCACTGCTGGAATTTGATCCCCAGGGGAAACACAATCCCACCCTGTATCACTGGGAGAGAACAGAAATGCCCCTCGGCTTTGTTGCAGCCAAAAGGGATGACTACAGGGAACTGCGTTACTGGATGATCAAACTGGGCCTTATCCAGGATGACAAAAAGCGGGAAACCCTTCCATGAGGATAACCACCAAACTGTTATTGCTGGTAACGGGCATTATTTTGCTCTTCCTTGTGGCCAACAGTTTCATTCTCACCAAACACATGCGCGGTTATCTGCAAACCAGCCAGCTGGAGTGGGTCAAGACCCTGGCCCAGGCGATCAGTGAAAGTGTGGCGCGGGATACGATTGACGGAAACAGGATCCGTGTGCGTGAGTTATTGCAAAAAATGACCGCGGCGGACGAAAATATTCAATATGCATTTGTTACCGATATGCATGGACGCTTGTTTGCCCACTCCTTCGATAACGGCTTTCCCCGCTTTCTGGCCGAACGGCTTGGCTCTCATGACTACGACGTGGCGAGCGGTTACATTCATGATATATACGATACGCGTCAGGGTCTGATTGCGGAATATGATGCCCCCCTGATCGAGGGAATGATCGCCCATCTTCACCTGGGGATAAACCAGTCGAGGGTGAGCACCCTGACGAAGCAGGTCAACCAGGAATTGATTGGACTGATCGCGCTGATCGGGCTGGGAGGCATCGCATTGGCATTGCTGATAGGCTGGCGCATCAGCCATCCCCTGTTACGCTTCACCGAGCAACTGCGCCTCTACAGTAAAAACCGGGAAACCGCTTTTCCGCAGCTGAGCCGGTCGGATCCGGACATCCGCCAAATGATCGACACTTTCCAGTCAATCATCACGGCACGCACCCGCGCGGAAGAAGCATTACAGGAACGTGAACAGAATCTCTCCCTCACCCTCGACAGTATCGGTGACGCCGTGATTGCAACCGATGCCGCAGGCAGGGTGACACGCATGAATCCGATTGCGGAAGAACTGACCGCCTGGCAATTTCCGCAGGCCGAGGGCCACCCGCTGGACGAAGTGTTCCCCATCATCAATGCCACCACACGTCAGCCGATAGAAAGCCCGGTCGACAAAGTGCTGGCAACGGGTGAAATCGTCACCCTGGCAAACCACACGACCCTCATCGCCAAAGACGGCCATGAATACCAGATAGCCGACAGTGCCGCGCCAATACGTGACAAGGAAAATAATATTATCGGTGTGATCCTGGTGTTCCATGATGTCACGGAACAATACCGCCTGCGCCAGGCGAACGAGGAAAGCCGCAGGCAACTGCAAAAAAGCGAAGCCCGGGTGCGGCTGCTGCTCGATTCAACCGCCGAGGCCATCTACGGTATCGACACCAAAGGCAATTGCACCTTCGCCAATCCGGCTTGCGCCCAACTGCTGGGATATGACAGCCCAACAGAGCTGTTGGGGCGGAACATGCACGAGCTCATTCATCACTCCTATCCCGATGGAAGCGCCTATCCGGTGCAGGAATGCCATATTTACCGCGCCTTTCAGGAAAAACGTGGAAGTCACATCGATGATGAAATGTTGTGGCGCAAGGACGGCACCGGTTTCGCAGCAGAATACTGGTCACACCCCATTTTTGAAGACGGCGAGTGTGTGGGTGCTGTGGTTACCTTCCTTGATATCACCGAACGCAAACAGGCGGAGAAACAACTACGGGAAAAGGAACAACGGCTTGCCGAAGCCCAGCGAATGGCACGTATCGGCAGCTGGGAACTGGACCTGATCAACAATAAACTGGAATGGTCAGATGAAATCTATCGTATCTTCGAAATCGATCCCGAAAAATTCAGCGCCTCTTATGAGGCCTTTTTGCAGGCAATCCATCCGGAGGACAGGGAACGGGTAAACGCCGCCTATACTGAATCACTCAAAAACAGGACCCCCTACAGGATTGAACACCGTTTACGCATGCCCAACGGCGCAATCAAGTATGTCCATGAATACTGCAAAACGTATTACGATGCAGAAGGCAACCCCGTACGATCGCTTGGTACGGTGCAGGATATTACCGAGCGTGTCAGCATGGAAGAGGCGTTACGCCGTTCGCAGAAAATGGAGGCCATCGGCCAGTTGTCCGGCGGTATCGCCCATGACTTCAACAACCAACTCGGGGTTATCATCGGTTACCTGGATTTTCTGCAGGATCGTTTCGCCAACGAAGAAAAACCACGCCAATGGATAAACAAGGCCACCACCGCAACATTGCGCTGCATGGATCTGACCCGGCAATTGCTCACCTTTTCCCGCCGCCGGCAAAAGAAAAAGGTTGTGGTTAACCTGAATACCGTCATCAACGATCTGAATACCATGATTGCGCGCTCAGTAACACCGGAAGTGGAAATACAGTATTTTCTTGCCGAAGATCTGTGGCAGACGGAAGTGGATCCGGGCGAATTCCAGGATGCCATTCTGAATATGACAATAAATGCCCGCGACGCGATGCTCAACGGCGGCAAACTGCTGATCGAAACAACCAACAAAATCCTGGACGAAGGCTATACCGCCATCAATCCCGGCGTCAAAGCCGGTGAGTATGTGCAACTGATGCTGAGCGATACCGGTACCGGTATGAGCCGGGAGGTACTGGAACACGTATTCGAGCCCTTTTTCACCACCAAACCGGAAGGCAAAGGGACCGGCCTGGGACTGGCAATGGTGTATGGTTTTGTAAGACGTTACGATGGCTATATTAAAATCTATTCTGAACCCGGCATGGGCACCACTATCCGCATCTATTTGCCGCGCACCACTTCTGCCGCGCCGGTGACTACGATCGAACCCTCACAGGAAGCGGTCCTGCCCCGCGGCAACGAAACCATCCTCGTCGTCGATGACGAAGTCGATCTTCTGCAACTGGCGGATCAATATTTGTCTGATCTCGGTTATCGCGTCCATCTTGCGAAAAATGCGACAGAAGCACTGAAAACACTGGCAGGAGACGAAACCATCGATCTGTTGTTCAGTGATGTTGTAATGCCAGGCGGCATCAACGGCTACGAGCTGGCACAGAAGGCAGAGGAGTTGCAGCCTGGCATCAAAATCCTGCTGACCTCGGGTTTTACCTCCAAAACCATCGCGAAAAACGGCCTGGCCAGATTTTCCACCAATCTGCTAAGCAAACCCTACCGCAAACAGGACGTGGTACAACGCATCCGCGAAGTGCTTGATAAAAAGGAGGAAACATGAATACGCTCAAGCTGGTCGTGGTGGATGACGAACCGGACATGGCGGGCTTCGTTCATGATGTGGCCGAACAAGCAGGATTTGCTGTCGAGCAGTTCCACAATGCCGATGTATTCAGGGAACAATACAAGCCATGTGCCGATGTGATTGTACTCGACTTGATGATGCCAGGCACGGACGGGGTGGAACTGATCCGCTTTCTCTCTGAAGTCGGCTGTGATTCCCTGCTTGTCCTCATCAGCGGTTTCGATCCCGGCGTACTTCATTCCGCGCAAAAACTGGCCATTGAGCACGGCCTCAACATTGCGGGCAGCTTGAGCAAACCCTTCCGCCATCATGAACTGCAGCAATTACTGCATGGACTCTCCATCTCCCCCAGGCGCCCCTCACACACAACACCGGATAAACCTCTGGTGGTAGATGAATTACGGGAAGCATTGAAATCTGATCAGCTGGTAGTCCATTACCAGCCGCAGCTCAGCATCAGAGACCGTTCCCTCGTCGGCGCCGAAGCGCTGGTACGCTGGCAACATCCAACCCACGGTCTGCTCGGTCCCGAGCTCTTTATTACCATGGCGGAGCGCCATGGGCTGATTGATGATCTGACCTGGGTGGTGCTGCAACAGGCAATGCAACAATGCCGCAACTGGCTGGACAATGATCTGAAAATACGGGTTGCCGTCAACATGTCGGCAACCACGCTCAAGCACCTGGAACTGCCCGAACGCATCCACCAGCTCGTGCGGAAATACCGTTTGCAGCCTTCACAAATCGTTCTTGAGGTAACCGAAAACGCCCTGATGCAGGAACTGATCAAATCGCTGGACATTCTGACACGGCTGCGAATGAAAAATTTCCGTCTCTCCATCGATGATTTTGGCACCGGTTACTCCTCCATGGTGCAACTGCACCGCGCACCTTTTTCCGAGATCAAGATCGACCGCTCCTTTATCATGGAAATGGACTATGATGCGGAAGCCAGAGCCATTGTCGAAACCATCATCATGCTGGGAGACAAACTCGGCATGAGTGTCATCGCCGAAGGCGTGGAAACCCAGGCAGAGTGGGATCGTCTGGCCGCCCTGGGCTGCGGCACTGTGCAGGGGTACCTGGTCGCCAAGCCAATGCCCGCCGCCGACTTTACAGACTGGCTGGCGCAACATTATTCCCGGAACCCTGAATCCACAATCTGACCCGCCTGCAATCACTTTGCACAGGCTGATTCCAGCCAAATATGCAATAATAACATCCTGTGCATTTTCCCGCGGCCAGTATGCCGACAGGCGTAATCTATTGACATGAATTAAAAACAGGCGGCCAGAACATAAGTCTCCGTTACCAGGGAGGTTTCACAGTATTATTTACAGGCTCAAATGAAAACAGGGACACTCACCCATTGACAGGTTGAACTGATCCGGGCCTATGCGGCATCGGTGGGCAGGAAATGGTTTCAGGGTATATCCAGTTGTCTTCAGTTTTATCGGGCAAGTCCGGCCTAGACTGATTTCTTTCCTTTCCTTATATTACGTTATTGACGTTTGTCAGCGGGTTTCATTTGTCCGTAATCCGCAGGGCTGCAGTTTTTATTGGGTATTTTTGAAAATTTCATCCTGATTGAATGAAATTATAATCACTTTGGCTGAATCTCAGCATGTAAGCCAGTAAAAATGTCGTTGCTGCTGATTTTGGGATGTTTCAAAGTGATGTTTTAAAGTTTGGGTGTCCAAGTTCTTCGTTACTCAGAGCGTGGATGGTAATTCGCTATTCTGACACTTAATCCCAGTAGCTTTTTTCCGCGGTAAAAATTCCACAGAACCGACGTTACCCGAAAAAGTGAACTTACCATGAATTCCATCGGCCCTAATGAAGCCATCAAAGCCACCACTATATAATTTATCGGCGATAGAAAATCTAATGTTTCCTTTCTCAATAGTTGGTTGCACAATGATCAAATTACCTGCGCCTCCCTCACATATCTGAAGCATCCCGCTATATCCTTTTTTTGTAAAAATAATTCTTAGCTCAATTCCGGACAAATCTCCCGATTCCTCATTATACGTAATACTCGAAAACGTTCCTGTATACTTAATTTCATCTGCCAATATATAGTTGGCAACGAATACAATCAAAAGCGCAAAGAATAAATATATTTTCATTTTTTTCATTATTTACATCCACAACTCGCCAGATAACCAGGGCACACACCCACTAATACAGGCTATTTCTACAGCCTCAACGGCTAGCATTTATGGCTGTCAACCGCGAAGCAATGCGATTTTTATGCGTCTTAATTATTTTAATCACTACAACCAATACACACCTCAAATATTTTATTAAGACTATTATCATTATATTCCCAAACTGAAAGACCGTCGTCCCACGTATATGGTTCAGTCTCCCAAAATTCTGGTTTGTTATCCTTATCTATATCAGTAATTGCTAAAAGTGTCGGTTTTGTACATGATGGTTCTTTACCCCTTGGATAATCACCTTGATGCACGCATGTTGTGTTTAGCCGATAAAATAATTTTGATTCTTCTTTACCGGGAATTTTAAATCTTTTATCTGGCTTGCTAGTAAACAACGACCAGCGAGGATACTTATTACTGTTTATTGAGGCAAAATACACGCAATGATCATAATTCATACGGTCTAAAAAACTATCCACTGATGTTAGAATGACAGATTCATTTGGGTTGATTGCTGACCAGAATTGCTGCCCTTTTTTAATTGAAGATCCGATTGTTTCTATAATCTTGTTATTTTTTATAGCCGCTACTATTCTAAACTCGCCTAAAGATGTTGTTTTACTTTCTTTTTCACTAACCGAAAACTGGGTGGTGGTTCGTTCATTTGTTACCCAACCGACAAGTATTTGACTTTCTGATATCGCAGGACGCATAGCACATTCGTTTTCTGCAAAGACCAAAGGCGCGCAAATTATGAATGCTATTATTAGAATAAGAAGTTTCATATGATTTTTACACATAAAACCCAAGCTCTCCTATTGCCATGGAGGGAACTGAAAACAGGGACACCCGCCCATTGACATAAAATATAGCACCCCATAAAATTTTCACCACTATTACTAATGGACAGTAACACAAGAGGTCAGGATGACCATATCAGGGACTATGCGGCACCGGTGGGCAGAAAATGGTTCCAGGGTATATCCAGTTGTCTTCAGTTTACCGTGCAACTCCGGCCTAGACTGATTTCTTTCCTTTCCTTATATTACGTTATTGACATTTGTCAGCGGGTTTCATTTGTCCTGCTCCCACAGGGCTGTAATTATTAAATGTCGTTGCAGCCGATTTTTGCTATTTCAAAGTATGGATGCCCCGATTTTTACAATAATTGGTCAAGAAACCGGATGGGTTGTTCAGGCAAGGGGTACTTACATCATCCAAGATAGATCTCCATGTAAATAATACTATTATTGAACAATGTAGAAGGACAAAATATTTTTCAAGCGCGAGGAAATGTGTAGTTCAACGAACTGGGTTCGTATATTGCCGGCTAATTCCGAAATTTATTATATATTACAATGGGTTAGGGTTTGAAATATTGGAGATATACGAACAAGAGTCGTATTTTTCCAAAGGCAGCTAATGAGAAGTCGATTAAGTATTTGAATTTATTGACAGATTTAGGGATAGTTGAAAAAATGTTTGATATATATGCAAAAGAGATATACGGCCTTAGGCCGTAGAATAAACTGTTAGCCTTCAGGAAGTTCATGGCGAAGAAGCCCGGTCCCGGAAAGTGTGTTCATTGTCTCCGCTATTTTGATAAGCGGAACTGGGATCATGTCCTTCCTCGCTCCTGGTACCCCGACGCAACGCCTCCGAATATGCACAAATGGCAGATTCCAACTTGCAAAGAATGTAATTCGGAGTATGGGAGGATTGAGGAAGATCTAATGGTGCTTCTGTCGTTTGCGGTCGAACCAAGAACGCCGGCGAGCTCAGGCATCTATGAGAGAGCGATGCGTTCCATTGATGAAAGTAAAGGCAGAGGTAAACGTGACCGCCTAGCCAGGCGGGCCCGAAAAGAGCGCATTATGGAGTATTTGACTTTTGGGCATGATATTCCAGAGCAAGGCATATATCCTTACCTCGGCGAGCGGTGGGGTAGGCCGAAGTCGGAACAGGTCGCGGTGCGACTTCCTGCGAAACACATCGAAAGGCTCTGCGAGAAAATCGTTAGGGGCATTCATTATCTAGAGCACCAAGAGCTGATCGAGCCCCCGTTTGAAATACAGTTCTTCGCGCTCGACGATGAAGGTGCGAAACCCATTAGAGACCTTTTGGAACAACACGGGAAAAGATATACGAGGGGTCCGGGGTTTGAGGTCATTCGAATTGTACCAGTTGATGAGCCGAAGGCCTCAATGCAGGAAATCCGTATCTTTGGGGAATTCGTAATGTTTGCGGTTGTAGAGCCTAATGAAGGCTAACAAGGCGGCCAAGCCGGACGGCTTCGCCGCCGCTTGCCTTGGTCGTTAGCAGTTTCTCATCACATGAATAAAAGGAGTCGAGAAAGTGGCAAAAGCTAATCTAGTCCTTCCAGATGGGACAAAAGTTAATATAGAAGGAACTGCTGATGAGGTTGCAGTATTACTAGGAAAATTCTCTGCACCTGAGCCAAGCAGCACTGGTGGAGCAACAGGTAAGAAAAAGGCAAAGAAGAAAAGGAAAAAAGCCGCTACTGGTACTGGCGGGAATGCCGGAAAAAAACAAGAAGGCCCTACATCACTTGTCACAGAATTGGTGGAGGAAGGCTATTTTAAAGCCAAGCGCACTTTGGGTGACATACAAAAGAAACTCGAAGAACGTGGACATATTTATGCTCAAACAAGCATTTCTCCCGCTCTTACAAGGTTAACCCGCAAAAGAACAATCCGGAGAATTAAGGAAAAGAAGGGTTGGGTATACGTTAAATAAAAGGAAGCATTTCGCATGGCCAAGAGCCTACTTGAAACATTTGAGAAACTAGATTCTGGTATTAAACATACATTAGCGGATATTAATTCTCCACGTTTACTCGCATTTGCCGCCTTGGAGTTAGCGGAAACTGAATGCGGTATAGATAGGCTAACTTCTGAACATATTGTTGCCTGTCTTGAGGCAGCCGGCGTTGCTGTTAAAAAACTTTCTATCAATAGAGCACTTGCTGGTGCAACTGGATTTATTTCTTCTCGAAAAGAAGATGGGGAAACATCATATAAATTAATGACGAAAGGCAAGCGCGAAATAGAGCAGACGCTTGGTGGCGAGAAGATGTCTGTGGTCAGAATTGAAAAAAATCAACCGCGGACAGCTCGGCTAGAATTGGGGGAAATTCTTAAGAAACTTACGGGTGTTATCCGTATATGCGACCCATATTATGGGGTTAGAACTCTAGATCTACTAGACAATATTCCAGTAAAAACAAAAGTGAAATTTTTAACATCAAAAACAAATGAAACTGGTCGCAAACTACAAGGCGCACTGAAAGATTTCAAGAAAGAGCGCCCTAATATGGAGTTTCGTTTGGCTGGAAAAAATGCAGGCCTACATGATCGTTTCGTCATCACAAATAACCTTATTCTTATACTTGGTCACGGGTTAAAAGATGTTGGTGGTAAGGAGTCATTTATTATCCGCCTGGACAAAGACTTAGTTCCGGACTTAATAAAGACAACTATAAAATCGTTTGATTCAAAATGGGATAATGGAACAACCATATAAGGCCAGGCAAACAGGGACACCCACCCATTGACATAAAATATAGCACCCCATAAAATTTTCACCACTATTACCAATGGACAGAAACACAGGAGGTCAGTATAACCAGATCCTGGCCTATGCGGCATCGGTGGGCAGGAAATGGTTCCAGGGTATGTCCCAATGCCTTCAGTTTTACCGTGCAAGTCCAGCCTAGACTGATTTCTTTTCTTTCCTTTATTACGTTACTGGCGTTTGACAGTGGGTTTTGTTTGTCCTGCTCCCACAGTGCTGTGATTATTATTGAGTATTTCTAAAATTTTCATCCGGATTGAGTGAAATTATATTCTGTCGGGCTAAATCTCAGCGTGTAATCCAGGTAAAAATGTCGTTGCTGCTGATTTTTGCTATTTTAAAGTATGGATGTCCCGGTTTTTGGGTTTTTTTTGGTGCCGCTTTTAAACGTCCTTTTTAATTGTCTTGTTATTATATTGTCTTTAAATACCATTCTCTTCTTTCTAAGTATACCTTTTCTGCAACTTCAAAGAAGATATAAAGAGACTTTATAATTTTCTTTAGATGTTCATTAAAATCATCTACTTGTATTTCAATGAATATATTGCTCAGCGCATCTAGTTTTTTTAGATCAATGCCTGATTCTTTATTATCTAGTTTTGAAAGCTCATGAGCCTTGTGCATTAGTGCAAGATTATTAAATTTCTCTTCAGAATAACGACCATGGTGTATTATTTTATTTCTTTCAACTCTATATTCTGTGCATGTTTTTCTAAGCTTTTTAAGAGCACTATTAAGGCCAGAACTTATTACATGGTCATTAGTTACAATTACGTTATGTGAAATTGATTCGTCAGACAAGCCAATATCATGAAGTTTATTTACAAATATTAAAACTCTGTCATATATGGCTTGGCTTCTAATAAAAAAGTTTTCAATAGAGAACTCAATGTGTTCATCTATTGATACATTTTCAACTTTAGGGGGGTTGGTATATGACTCTGCTAGATATTGAATAGCTAAGTTTGTTTTATCAACTGATAAGGAAACAAGAGATAAGCCTTGACTGCAGTTTAAAATATACTCTTCAAGCTTGTTATAAATTGTGACTTCATTTTTTTCAGGGATTACATTTCGTATTGGGCTTCTTGCATCCAGAATAATCGTTTTTTCGATATTATGCATTTTCCATTTCCAAAATATAACGTCGCAAATCACTGGTGGCAAAAAGCAGAGCGAGGAACGAGCGGCGCTTATTGGCGTTCGAGTGAATTTGCCTTGTTAGGTTGTTTTAAGTGAAGCACCCATAGTTTTGATATTATCAATTTCTACCTCACGATCTACTGCTTTGCAATTGTAAGTAATGAATAATGCGGTATTTTCTTTGGCTGCATACCAGTGCTACCAAAATTCATCATCAAATCCGAATGCCAATGCGAACCCTTTAAAATCTCCTGAATTTGACTCAGAAAGTTTTGATCAACGTTTTCATAAATACTACAGCATTGTCGCTTCTAAAACGATGTTTTGGGACATACTCATAAAAAAGCTCATTAACTTCTCCTTGATCATATATCTTAAGTCGAAAGCATTTTTCATTAACGTTGAGTTTGCTACATATCTTAAAGCCAGAATATATCTTTTTTAGCCATTTTTCAGTTTTACAATATATCGCTGAATTTATTGACATACATATCGCTTAAATAACCGCCGCTTTGCGGCGTCTGAAGGAGATAGAGCGAATGTTGTTGATTTTTGTGTTATGTATTTTATTCTTCATTTCGTAAATAAGGCATAACAATATAGTACAATATATCTTGCGAATGCCCACTACATAGATGATAAATAAACTGATCTTCATTAACTTGGCGCCATATTTCTGGTGTTACACCAAAGAGCATTGGCGAAAGAATGTTATATTTAGTCGACAAGGTAACAGTACTTGATATAAAATTTTGATCCAATATATTCATAGCAAGCCATGACCATAAATATATTTCTGCCTTTGTATTTTTAGCTCGATTATTTGCAAGTATATTAAGTATCTTGATGTTCTTATCTAATATTGGTGTTAAGCGATTTATAGAATATTCTTTGCTCATATAAGCTCTTCGTCTTCTTACTCCACCTGCATCAATTTCTCTTTTTAACCAAGTGCGCTCGGATGGTGATAGCCTAGGGATTCCTAGGCTCCAATTTTTGGTAGCATTTAAGAGCGCCTGTGCATATTTAACACGAGAATTCAGACCTAAAATTTTACTATTATCATTAAGACTTGGTCTATATGTTTCATCACCAATCGGATAGCAGGTGGCAAATGTATAATTAGAAATTGTTAAAAATAGTGATATAAGAATTGTGGTTCGCATAAATATTTCTCTTTTGTATTTACACATAACGCTAGCCGTAATCGGCGCATTTGTAGCGCGCAAAACAGGAGCGCACAAAACACAAAACAGGGACACCCACCCATTGACATGAAATATAGCACCCCATAAAATTTTCACCACTATTACCAAGGAACAGAAACACAGGAGGTCAGGATGACCCGCGCCCGCCGAGAACTGGTCTCACTCGAAACCACACCCTATTACCATTGTGTCAGCCGCAGCGTACGCCGTGCCTTTCTCTGTGGTGAAGACCACCACACCCAACAGAATTATGATCACCGCAAGGAATGGATAGAAACGCGGCTCATACAACTTACTGAGATTTTCGCCATCGATGTGGCTGCCTACGCGGTGATGAGCAATCATTATCATGTGATCCTGCGGATCGATCAGAAAAAAGCATTATCCTGGGAATTCGATGAAGTAATTGAACGTTGGTACCAGCTTTATTCCGGCTAGGAAACCGAGACATCCATATTTTGATTCCCGGAAACCGGTCCCGGAAACCGGGACATCCATATTTTGAAATAGCAAAAATCAGCAACAACGACATTTTTACCTGGCTTACATGCTAAGATTCAGCCCAAGTTATTATAATTTCACTCAATCCGGATGAAATTTTCGGAAATACCCAATAAAAATTACAGCCCGCTGGGAGCAGGACGAAAGAAACCCACTGACAAACGTCAGTAACGTAATAAAGGAAAGGAAAGAAATCAGTCTATGCCGGACTTGCCCGATAAAACTGAAGACAGCTGGACATACCCTGGAACCACTTCCTGCCCACCGATGCCGCATAAGCCCGGATCTGATCAACAGGCCCCATGACACGTTGGTACCGGTTTTCAAACTGGCAGACTGAGTCCAGCCAGTTATCCGGTTCGACGCCTAAACGTACCAGTATCGGAGCCAGTTGTTCCGGGATCGCACCGCGTTTGTCTTCACGTACAGCCCGCCCGGTCCAGTCTACCAGGGCAAGGTAGTCCAGAAAATCATAGGGCAATGCATTTTCAGGGGAATTCATGTTCTCGGTACCGGTGAAGGGAAGCAGGCCTTTGGGGGTGATTTGATTTGTGCGGGTGATGTCCGTCTCTTTTTCTGAATGATTTGGTTTTATCCGAGTTGGTTTTGTCCTGTTTTTTGCTTTCCTGATCCGCTGATACAGTGAAGTATATTCCGAGCCTTCCGGCGTCTCGGCCAGTTTGGCCCGGATGGGATTGAGATCCACATAGGCCATGCATGCCAATACAGCCGCCTCATCGAGTAGCGCCTGGCTTTTGTATCGTCTCTGCTGTGCATGGATGCACGAATGCCGCGGGCGCAGGGATGCGCTGGAGCGGCCCTGAAGCGGCCGGTACAATGATCTTCACGATTAGCCTCTCTGGCAAGGGGTTCATTGACGCATCTCATGTACCAGCCAAGATCATACAAACAGGAACGCCAAAGTTCGACCAGTTCGTTCAGCGCCTGTAATTCGGCCTAGGTAAGGGACTCACCGGCTTTGTAGCGATCGGCGAGGAGATGGCCGGAATAGAGCTGGTGCCAGCGTTCAATTACTTCATCGAATTCCCAGGTTAATGCTTTTTTCTGATCGATCCGCAGGATCACATGATAATGATTGCTCATCACCGCATAGGCAGCCACATCGATGGCGAAAATCTCGGTAAGTTGTATGAGCCGCGCTTCTATCCATTCCTTACGGTGATCATAATTCTGTTGGGTGTGGTGGTCTTCACCACAGAGAAAGGCGCGGCGTACGCAGCGGCTGACACAATGATAATAGGGTGTGGTTTCGAGTGAGACCAGTTCTCGGCGGGCGCGGGTCATCCTGACCTCCTGTGTTTCTGTCCATTGATAATAGTGGTGAAAATTTTATGGGGTGCTATATTTTATGTCAATGGGTGGGCGTCCTCGTTTTCGTTCGGCATTTTGTAAAAGATATTTCCCGTTCGGCGCAGGAACCAAGCGGCTACCTTCACACACTCTCAACTGATGCAGATTTACAAGATCGGTTTAAAAAGGCAGTATCAGAAATATATGGGTAAGCTGGTTAATTCAGCGGCTAACCAGGCGCTCCACCGGACGGCTTTGCCGCTGCGCTTCAAAGCCGCCGGTGAGCATGGTCGTTATGCGCAAAAATGAATAAACTACTACTTACATTTTTGGTTTTTATAAACGCTCAAGCTTTTGCTTGTGAAAAGCCTAAAGGAAAATTTAGGCTCATTACAGAGAGTGAGTGGAGCGTATATTTAGAAATAGAGAACAACAATGTATTTACTGTTACTTGGGGCGCTTATATTTCCGGCCAACCAGATTCTTTAGATACAAAATCCTATAAGGGTAAATGGGCTTGTAGTAATGACATATACACATTTAAATATGAGTTAGAAACTGCAAAAGCTCATTACCAAAAATTAGAAAACTATCCTTTAGGTATATTTAAAAACAAAAAGGCATTTATATTTTCAGGCAATCAGCAAAATGGCAAATATTTGTCTGGTTACAGTTTTTGGCCTGTTAGTGAATAAAGCACATAACAAGCGACTGTGATTCCATGTCAAGCCCCTAGGCATATTTTTCATCCCATTTTTTTTCCATCTCTCACCATTGCATTCAGGATAATGATTATCTTTCTGATGCAGGCAGTGAGAGCAACTTTCTTGTGCTTACCCTGCGCTACCAGGTGACGATAAAAACCACGAATGACTTTATTGTGTTGGATCGAGGTTAGTGCCGCCATAAATAATATCGTCCGCACAGTAGCACCACAATGCGTGC
Source organism: Chromatiales bacterium (assembly GCA_027032075.1). GTDB lineage: Bacteria > Pseudomonadota > Gammaproteobacteria > UBA6429 > Thiohalophilaceae > JAJRYG01. The sequence goes on from JALVOC010000124.1 coordinate 30,852, forward strand.
CAGGTCGCAACAAGGCTAGTCCGTCTTCTTCAGGGTATGCTACAATGTATTACAATGTAGTTTCAGTGGAGAAAAGCCATGTCCGTCACCAGCATCCGTTTGCAGGAAGACCTTGAAAAACTGTTGGAAAACGCCTCTAAACGCCTGCATCGTAGCAAAAACTGGCTGATAAATCAGGCGCTTAGGGAATATCTGGAGCGTGACAGCCTGGAGCAGCAACGCTGGCAGGAAACGCTGCAAGCCCTTGAATCGGCCAGTGCCGGCAAACTGCTCAGCGCAGACAAGGTACATGCATGGCTGGAGAGTTGGGGCAAGGATGACGAGTTACCCCCACCCAAGATATGAAAATCAATTATAGCAAGGAAGCGATAGCTGATTTGGTGCAGCTGAGAGAATTTATCGCAACCCATGATCCGGCAGCGGCTAACCGCTATGCACAGAGGCTGATTGAAGGCATTAATCGCTTGCAGGACCAGCCCATGCAGGGGCGTGCCGTGATTTATGCTCCTGACCCTGAAAGTATACGCGACCTTGTTATTGGTAACTACATTGTCCGTTATGCCTTATTAAGCGACCAGATAATGGTTCTACGTGTCTGGCATCATCGGGAAAACCGGAAATAAGCTGAGCGTTATGAATGAAAATCAAAGCCTGATGGAAAACAGGGACACCCACCCATTGACAACGATGATCAGCTGCCGTCGCGCCCCGCACGGGCGCGCAAAACCAGGACATATATGGACGCACCACTAAAATCAAGCCATAGAATGCCATTATTGATGCGCTACCGAACGGAGTTCATAAATTCGCCCGTATTTCGCCGCCGACTCCAAATCACCCTGGCGAATAGCATCCCTTACATCATCCAGTTTATAGGCATCCTCAACACTGAGATAAGGCGACCAACCAGTGTCGTCTTCTAGTAATTCAACTTCCACCTCTGCCACATAGCGTCCTTCATGTACATACTTAATTTTCTTTCTCTGTTTCATCGCTACCGCCTCTTCGTGAATGACTCATCCCACCGCTCCGGATCAGGTCGATAGGCAGTGATTAGAACCACCGGTTTATCATGTCCTTTTGGGACACCCCATACAACATGAATCGGCGACCCGGATTTATCCTTCTACAACAACAGAACGCATAGCCCCTTCGGATAGTTCGGATACTCTTCAACAACCGCTGCATCCACAATTCCACCGAGCACCTCTCTAGCAGTCAAACCATCCTCAACCAACTCATCGTATCCGTGCTCAGATATTCGGACCTCTCCAGCGCTTACTATTACGCGTACTTTCTCAACGAATTCACTCAAACCTTATTCTCCATGTCAGATAGCATGTCTCTCATGGCATAACAATTGAGTTGAGCCGCGCTGTATTTTAGCGTCGGCTCGAATGATTAGTTATGCCGCAGATTCTTCACTGACATCCCAACCAGGGAATACGAGTACAGCTGGGTGACACTTCAAAGCCCTGGCGAGGATCTTGGCTCGATCCACACCCAAATTAACTCGATCATTTTCAATTGCTGAAATAGTTGACTGCGGAATACCCGTCAGTTCCGAGAGTTCGTTCTGACTCAACCCCTGCAGTTCGCGTAAAATGCGAACAGACTCGCCAACCGACACATCAACCCACTTCTTGGCCTTTCGATAATCCTTCATAGTCACTTCCTCCGATAATCGTGCGGAGTCACGCTAACCACCTTTACCAGGACAATATCCTTTTCAACCTTATATTGGTATGTCAACCATGCTGTATAACGTTCCGCGTGAGCCGCCGAGGGGCGCGTAGCGTCCCAGAGGCAGGACTCCACGTGGTTGTTAGCCGCAATGTTTGCCTCAAGTCACATAAATTTCTGACAGTGCCTTTTCAAACCGATCTTGTAAGTCTGCGTCTGTCTTGAGGGTGTGCAGCCATGTGCTGTAGAACCGATAAACGTGCACGCAGTGGTGACTTGCCTGCATATCAGTAAAACAAAAGAGTTATTCTTTTTTTTGTTGGATAGATTTGTGCCATTGACAGGGGCGGTCATATAGAGGTTATGCTGCCGAGAGCCTCTTTACCTTTAAAGACTTGCGTTTTTTCTCTGCCTCCCATAGATCATACTGTGCCTGCTGGTTTAGCCAGCTTTCCGCAGAAGTACCAAATGCCAACGAGAGACGAACCGCCATTTCCGGACTGATACCAGATCGACCATTCAAAATTGCCGACAATGTTTTTCTACTAACCCCCAAAGCCTCAGCCGCTTCGGTAATACTCAAACCCATAGGCTCAATGCACAGTTCCCGAAGCACTTCACCAGGATGGGGCGGATTGTGCATCTTCATAACTACACCTCAATGATAATCTTCGTAGTCAACCAGTTCGGCATCTTTACCATTAAAGCGGAACGTA
>JALVOC010000125.1 GCA_027032075.1 Chromatiales bacterium
CGCGAAAACACCCCGTACAACACCGGCCGCACGAACAGTGTCAGCAGGTTCGGCGAGGCAGGGGGAAACTGGAAATGACATCATGTCAAGGCCTCACCCAAATCCGGCTCACCATCATTTCAACCTGAATCCGTTACTTCAGGTTCAATACTATTTTTTCTTATTTTTCTTATTTTTCTTATTTTTCTTGCGAAAAGATGAAGCCGTTTACACAATGAAATCGAGGCCTGTGCCCGCACTCTCCTGTGGCGATGGGATCTCCTAAAACAACTCCTCCGGCACTTCATCCACGGAACGGGGGGTCTGCCTGTCGCCCCCCTGCCGGTACGGCGCCGTCGCCTCTTCGTCCAGCGCCGCCGGCACATTTTCCACGCGGAAGGTTTCGAAGATGGCCTGGGGGAAACCGGCCGGCGCCAGCAGTCCGGAGTGTGGATCAATACGCACGGTGACCAGCCCCGGGGGGCGCTCCAGCGGCCGCCGCGGCAGCCCCTTCAGCGCCTCGCGCATGTAGTCGATCCACATGGGCAGTGCGGCCCGGCCACCCGTTTCCCGGTCACCCAGCGGCTGCGGACGGTCGAAACCCACCCACACCGTGGTCACCAGATCCGAGCTAAAACCCGAAAACCAGGCATCATGCTGATCATTGGTGGTACCGGTCTTGCCCGCCAGATCCGCACGTTGCAGCACCCGCGCACGCCGTGCCGTACCACGCTGAATCACGTCACGCATCATGCTGCGCATCAGGTAGACATTCTGTGCCGTGACCACTCGGGGAGCAATATTGACCGGTATCTGTTCATCACGCCGGGGCGGCCCGACAAAGGTCATCTGTGCAACACGCCCGGCATCCGTTATCTCACAGTACCTGCACACGGTGGCCGGCTCCGTCTGGAACAACACCTCACCCTGCGAATCTTCGATGCGCTCAATGAACCAGGGGGCGACATGAAAGCCGTTATTGGCAAACACCGCATAACCCGTAACGATTTCCAGCGGCGTCACGGCCCCGCTACCCAGCGCCAGTGACAGGTCACGCGGCAGACCTGACCTGTCAAAACCGAAGCGGCTGACGTAGTTGATGGCATAGGAAATACCCATCGCGCGCAGCAGGCGGATGGAAACCAGATTGCGTGACTTCACCAGCGCTTCGCGCAGACGGGTGGGGCCGAACACGCGACCGCTATAGTTTTCCGGCCGCCAGGTCGCCTCCAGGCCGACATCCTCGAACACCACCGGGGCATCGTTGATCAGACTCGCCGGTGTGAAACCTTTTTCCAGCCCGGCGGAATAGATGAACGGTTTGAAATTGGAGCCCGGCTGGCGCTTGGCCTGGGTGATACGGTTGAACTTGCTGGCGCTGAAATCAAACCCGCCCACCAGGGCACGAATGGCCCCGTCATGGGGGCTGACGGACACCAACGCACCCTCCACCGTGGGTACCTGCACCAGATGCCACTCATCCTTTTTACCGCGTTCGGCAATGCGCACCACATCACCACGGGCAAGGATATCAGCGGCCTGTTCCGGCACCTTGCCGGTTCGCCCCCCCGGCAGCGCCGGCGCGGCCCACGACAGCCCGGCCCAGTTGATCGACACGATACCCCGCCGCGGCTCGTAGACCCTGGCGGATCGTCCCTCTGCCGACAGCACCAGCACTGGCAGCAGGCCATTGATTTCCCGATAGGGCTTCAGCACCTCTGCCCATTGTTCTTCCGTATCCTCCTCACCCAGCTCGACCCGTGCCAGCGGACCACGGTAGCCATGCCGTGAATCATAGGCCAGCAAGGCCTCGCGCTGGGCGGCATTGGCGGCCGACTGCATACCCGAATCCACGCTGGTGATCACCCGCAAGCCCCTGGAATAGGCACTGTCGCCATAGCGGGAAACCATCTCACTACGCACCATCTCCGCCACATAGGGCGCCACCACTTCCAGTGACTGGCCATGCAGTTTGGCATCATCCGGGGTGCTCATGGCCACCTGATATTCAGCCTCGGAAATAAAGCCCAGCAAGCGCATGCGGCCCAGCACATAGCTACGGCGCGTCAGGGCGCGGGACGGATTGACCACCGGATTGAAGGTGGACGGCGCCTTGGGCAGGCCGGCGATCATGGCAATCTGCGCCGTGCTCAGGCGTTCCACGGGCAGGCCGTAATAGACCCGTGCCGCAGCCGCCACACCATAGGCCCGATGGCCGAAATAGATTTTGTTGAGATACAGCGTAATAATCTCTTGCTTGCTCAGCTCGTCCTCTATTTTCAGTGCCAGGAAGATTTCATTGAGCTTGCGCAGATAGGTTTTCTCACGGCTGAGGAAAAAGTTGCGCGCCACCTGCATGGTGATCGTACTGCCACCCTGGCCCTTCTCGCCGGTGCGAACCAGGTAGGCAGCGGCACGCAGCAGACCACGCCAGTCAACCCCTGGATGTTCAAAAAAGCGGTCGTCTTCCGCCGCCAGCACCGCCTTGATCAGGCGTTCGGGAATCTCGTCATAATCCAGTGGCGCGCGGCGCTTTTCACCAAATTCGGCGACCAACTTGTGATCACGGGTATAAATTCGTAGTGGAACTTGAAACTGAACTTCTTTAAGGTTGTCCACCGACGGCAGCTTCGGCATCACCGCAAAATAGACGCCAAGCACCACCGTCAGCAATGCCGCGACACCCAGTCCGGCCAATATCAATAGAAATCGTTTCATATTACAGGGGCAGCAAGGCTTCCAAAGCGGGTTTCTGTGATGGGATTCATGCAGTTAAACGTAGACAGAGTCGACAGAGTATAAAACCTCTAATAAGATCAACCCAATACTATTTTTTTCAGTGCAGTTTTGATCTATCGTAAAGTTTGTCGTATAACTACCGATAATCTGCTTACCTGCATGAAACGACAGGAAGGACAACGTGCGGTTAGCATCGTTATTTAACAAAAAATCTCCCCCCCTCATCGGCCTGGATATCAGCTCCACCTCGGTAAAACTGCTGGAATTGAGCCGGCACGGCGAGGGCTATCGCGTTGAAGCCTATGCTGCGGAACCGTTGCCGCCCAACTCGGTGGTGGAAAAAAACATCACCGACGTCGAGGCCGTTGGCGAAGCGGTTCAGCGGGCGGTCAAGCGTTCGGGCAGCCGCACCAAGAATGCGGCCGTCGCCGTCGCCGGCTCTTCGGTGATCACCAAGATCATCACCATGCCGGCCACCCTCTCGGAAGAAGAGATCGAGAGCCAGATTGAACTGGAGGCCGACCAGTACATCCCCTATTCCCTCGAAGAGGTCAACCTGGATTTCGAAGTCCTCGGCCCCTCGGAAAACAACCCCGACACCCTGGATGTCCTGCTGGCCGCCTCGCGCAGTGAAAACGTCGACTCCCGGGTCGCCGCCGTGGAACTTGGTGGATTGAACGCCAAAATCGTCGATATCGAGGCCTACACACTGGAAAATGCGTTTCCGCTTATTGCCTCACAAATCCCTGGCGGCAGCGACGGCAAGACCATTGCCATTGTCGATATCGGCGCCACCATGACCACGCTTAGCGTGCTACATGACGAAAAGATCATCTATACCCGTGACCAGGTGTTCGGCGGCAAGCAGCTGACCGAAGAGATCCAGCGCCGCTACGGCCTGTCCTACGAGGAAGCCGGCATGGCCAAGCGCCAGGGCGGGCTACCGGACAACTATGTGCCCGAGGTTCTGGATCCCTTCAAGGACGCCATGGCGCAGCAGGTCAGCCGCTCCCTGCAATTCTTCTTTTCCTCCAGTCAGCACAACGCCGTCAGCCACATCGTCCTGGCCGGCGGCAGCGCTTCGATCCCCGGCGTGGATGAACTGATCGAGGAGCGCATCGGCACCAGCACTTCCATCGCAAACCCCTTCACCAACATGGCCCTGGCCTCGCGCATCAAGGCGCAGGCGCTGAGTAACGATGCGCCCTCCCTGATGATTACCTGCGGTCTCGCGTTGAGGAGCTTTGACTGATGCCACACATTAACCTGCTCCCCTGGCGTGAAGAACTCCGCCGTGAACGGCAACGGCTGTTTATCAATATAATCGTCGGGGCCACCATACTCATGCTTGGTATCATTGCGCTGACACACATCCGGATCAATGGCATCATCGAAGGCCAACAGGCCCGCAATACCTTCCTCCAGGATCAAATCACCCGCGTCGACGCGGAAATCAAGGAGATTGAAAGCCTGGAGAAGGAGAAACAGGCTCTGCTGGCGCGTATGCAGATCATCCAGGAGCTGCAAAGCAGCCGCTCCGAAATCGTCCATTTGTTCGATGAGACGGCAAGAGTCATCCCCGAACAGGTTTATCTGATCAAACTGAACCGCACAGGACGCGAGGTTCACCTCGAAGGCGTTGCCGATGCCAACGAGGATATTTCCGAGTTCATGCGCAACCTCAGTCTCTCACCCTGGTTTACCAATCCCAGGCTGACCGTTATCGAGACCGGCAAGCCGCCCTATGAAGACGACAGCTGGTTCAAGCTCACGGTAAACCTGACCAACGGCAAGGTGGAGGAGAAAGAAAAATGAATCTCGACCTCGACCTCAACAACCTCGACTTCAACAATATCGGTAGTTGGCCCACCGCGGCGCGCGCCGTTGTCATCGCCCTGCTCTGCGGAATCTTGTTATTCCTTGGCTATTACCTGGATATCAGCGACCAGTTGTTGACCCTGGAACAAGCGGAGGCCAGGGAAATCACCCTCAAGGCCGAATTTGAAAAGAAACAGGCCAAGGCCGCCAACCTGGATGCCTATAAAGAGCAGATGGAGGAAATGGAACACACCTTCGGCACCCTGCTGCTGCAATTGCCCGGCAAGACGGAAGTGGCCGAGGTGCTTGTCGATGTCTCCCATGTTGGCATTCAGACCGGGCTTGAATTTGAACTTTTCAAACCCGCCGCCGAAATCCCCAAGGAATTTTATGCCGAACTCCCCATTCAGCTGCGCGTCATTGGTACGACCCACGAATTTGGTAACTTCGTCAGCGGTATCGCGGCACTGCCCCGTATCGTCACGCTGCATGACCTCGTTATCACACAAAAAGCCAAGAATAATGACGACAAGAGCGGTCAGCTGACCATGTCGGCCACCGCAAAGACCTATCGTTATCTCGATGAAGACGAGAAGTCCGTCAGCAACACTCGCAAAAGGAAGGGCCGATAATGAACCACAACGCCCCAACTCGCGCACAGCATCAGGCTAACCGCCGGGCAACTCCAGCCAGGAGATGGTGTATACTCGCCCTTCTGTCGGCCATCGGGCTGAGCGGCTGCGGGGGAAAAGGCACGGATGACCTGAAGGCCTATGTCCAGGAGATCGAACAGCGGCAAAAAGGCAGTATTCCACCGCTCCCCGAATTGCTGGAATACGAAATATTTGCTTATGACGAAACATCGCTGCGCGACCCCTTTGAGCCGCCGGAAAAAGCCATAGCCAATGCCCGCTCTCCCAACACCGACCTGCAACCCGACCTGAAGCGGGAGCGCGAAGCGCTGGAACACTTTTCCCTGGGCAGCCTTCGCATGGTGGGTTCCATCGAGAAAAAGGGCCGGCGCTGGGCATTGGTTGTTGCGTCAGATGGTACCCTGCATCGCACCACCACGGGCCAGCACATGGGTCAGGATAATGGCGAAGTCATCAAGATTACCGAGACCGAGGTAGAGTTGAAAGAAATTGTACCGGATGGGCTCGGCGGCTGGATCGAAAGGCACACAACCCTGACCGTCAGCGAATGATGCCAACGAGGACACTGGATATGGGCATTATCACCTGCATGAAAAAAATCAGCACGACAAGCGACAAGTCTCACAAGACGCGGGAAAAATGGATGAAAAAACTACTTACTGGGATCGCACTGGCTGGCCTGACCGTTTTTGCCCAAGCACAAGCACTTGCCGAAACCTCTCTGGATTTCATTGATTTCAAGAAACTCGACGATAATCGCGTCGAAATACGCCTGGCGCTTTCCGGCGCAGCACCACAAACGGAGGACTTCAGCAGCGAAAATCCCGCCCGTATCTCGTTGGATTTGCCGGGTGTCAGCAACAACCTCCCCTGGAATCTGCCATTACCCGTTGAGACCGGGGCCGCAAAGGACATCAAGGCCGTGCAGGCCAGCGGCCGCACCCGCGTAACGATCAATGTCGACAAGCTTGTCGACTATGACGTTCGCACGGAAGGAAAAAACCTTTACATCACACTGGCCGCCGACGCGACAGACAAGGCAACTGCGGCCGCCACGCCAGCACCTGCCGCCAAACCGGTGCCAGCGCCCGCGGCAAAACCGGCAAACACGCCACCCGCAAGCAGCAATCTGCTCAGTCTGAATAACATTACCTTTACCCCCCTGCCTGGCGACAGTGTGCAGATACGCCTGACATTCAACGGCCCCGCCGTCAAACCCGGCAGTTTCACCATCGATCACCCGGCCCGGGTGGTACTCGATTTCCCGCAGACCGCCAGCACCCTGAACTGGAAGAATAAAAACGTCGGTATCGGCTTCGCGAAAAGCATCACCGCCGTCGAGGCCGGCAATCGCACCCGCGTCATCCTCAATCTCGTTCAGCTCATTCCCTTTGAAAGCGAGGTCTCCGGGAACGATGTCCTCCTCACCATCGCCGGCAGCCGCGCCGCTGCAAGCTCAACCTCCACACAGGGATCCACGGCAAAGGCAAGCCCCGTGGCGAGCCTGTATCACATCAAAAACATCGACTTCCGCCGTGGCACCCAGGGAGAAGGGCGTATCATCGTCAGCCTCTCCGACCAGAATATCCCCGTCAGTACCGGCGAATCCGGTCGCCAGATCTTCGTCGAGTTTTCCGACAGCAGTCTGGCCAAAAACCTGCAACAACGCCTCGACGTCATCGATTTTGCCACCCCGGTGCAGTACATCGACGCCAGCCAGATCGATGGCCGTGTCCGCCTCTCCATTTCAGCATCCGGTGACTACGAATACCTGGCCTACCATGCCGGCAACACCTACACCATCGAAGTGAAGGAGATTCCCAAGGAGAAGGCCGCCACCAAAAAGAAAGATGAATTCGGCTACACCGGTGAAAAGCTGTCACTGAACTTCCAGGACATCGAAGTGCGCGCCGTATTACAGCTCATCGCCGACTTCACCGGCCTGAACATGGTCACCAGTGACTCCGTGCGCGGCAGCCTGACCCTGCGCCTGAAAAACGTCCCCTGGGATCAGGCACTGGACATCATCCTGAAAACCAAGGGCCTTGCCATGCGTAAGGCCGGCAACGTCATCCTCGTCGCCCCCGGCCAGGAAATCGCCGCCCAGGAACGCCTCGAACTGGAAGCACAGAAACAGGTGGAGGAACTGGCCCCGCTGAAGACCGACATTATCCAGATCAACTACGCCAAGGCGGCAGAAATTGCCGAACTGTTGAAAAGCAAAGGCGGCCTGCTCTCCGAACGCGGAGAAGTCTCCATCGACCAGCGTACCAATGTGCTGCTGATCTCCGATACCGCTGATCGCCTGGAGGCCGTCCGCAGCCTGATCACCTCTCTGGACATCCCGATACGCCAGGTGCTGATCGAGTCCCGTATCGTCATCGCCTCTGACGATTTCGCCAAAAACCTCGGCGTGCGTTTTGGTGTGACAGACGTCAGCAAGACAGGTGACAACCTGCTGATGACCTCGGGTACGGCAAGAGCCACCGACGCCATGGCCGCCTCGGCGATGTCAAACCGGGCGAATACAAGGAACCCTTACCCCATCAAGATCCCGGTGGGTGAAGCAGGCATCGACCAGCGAATGAACGTCAACTTCCCTCTCGCAGCAACCAATGCCGGTCGCATCGCCTTCTCGCTGCTCGGCGCCAACACCCTGCTGGATCTGGAGCTGTCAGCACTGCAACAGGAAGGCCGCGGTGAAGTGGTCTCCAACCCGCGCGTCATTACCGCAAACCGGCAGGAGGCCGTGATCGAACAGGGTACGGAAATTCCCTACCAGCAAGCCTCTTCCAGCGGCGCCACCAATATTTCCTTCAAAAAAGCCGTGCTGAGCCTGCGCGCCACGCCGCAGATCACCCCGGACGACCGCATCATCCTCGACCTCAAGGTCACCAAGGACAGTGTCGGCCAGATCTACGCCGGCGTACCCAGCATCGACACCAAGCAAGTGGAAACCCAGGTATTAATGGACAACGGTGAAACCGTGGTGCTGGGTGGCGTTTATGAAACCACCAACAAAGAACAGCGCGACGGCATCCCCTTGCTGGGCGACCTGCCCTTCGTCGGCGTACTGTTCCGCACCACACTCGAACAAAACACCAAAAAGGAATTGCTCATCTTTGTCACGCCAAAGATTGTCAAAGAGGAGTTTTCAACCCGCTAACACACGCCGTTACCGGCAGCAATCAACAGCAAAGGCGGCGCAGCGATGTGTCGCCTTTTTTGTTTCCTTGTCACCCCGCCCCATCTGTATGAAATCAGTGCTGTCCCGCTAACAACACATCGTCATGCCGGGCTTGACCCGGCATCCAGGAAGTCATTGAAACCACTGGATTCCGAGGGGGGGGATCGCTCATTTTCACCGGCAGTTTTTTGTTCCATATCCCGCTTGACACAATGATGGGTTACAAATAGGGTCGACCCAAGAAATCAGGCACCCATGCCTGAATTACAGGGTATTATCAGAATATCAAGGCAAATCAGCTTATTTTTAGGTGGTTATCGAGTGTTGTTGCCTGATTGCTGGTTGAATACTGCGGGGAAACAGGGCGATTGTGCTTGATACTAATAAGTTAGCTGTCTCAATCAAAGTTAGGAGAAATGTTGAAAATATTGAGCGATAAGAGAGAATGGAGATTGTTACTTCTTGCAACACTTTCTTTTGTAATATTGTGTCTAATTGAAATAAAGTTACCATTGATTTTATTTTTAGAAAATACACTTATTGGCGATGTTCTATGCAGTGATGGTATCCAAAATATCGCAAGTGGATTATTAATTGGTCTAATTTCTGCTTACGCATTTTATATCTTTGTAAATTACTTACCTAGAGTTCATCGGGAAAAGAAGACTAAAGAAGTATTAAATTCCCTCATTGCTTCTATACTTGATGCATACAAGAGATGCAGAATATATGGGCATGAAACTCCTATATCTCATGTGGACAAAAGTGTTCTAAAAAATGAATGGCTCAATGAGCAAATAACAGATTCAAAGAAAAATAAAACAAAATTCTTATCCCTCAAATTCGCAATGCAAACAGCATACACACGAGTTGAGGACTTCAGGCATACATTATCTTTAGCAGTAGAGCTGTCACCTGAGCATGCGATGCAATGGTTAATCATAATTGACAAAGTTAGGTTAATGGCAGAAAACTATGGTGAAGAACTCAATATCCCTATTGATAAACAGCAGTACGTAGATCAAGATAATGATTTAAATCCAATCAGAGATTATAAAAGCACTTTAAACTTAAGATATTTAGAAATTGTCGAAGAATCTAAAAACTGGATTAACTTGGATGCAATAGGCAACAGCTAACAATTGCATGCACTCAAAAAGGGAGCGGGGTCAAAAAGGGAGCGGGGTCAGTTCTCGCATTGTAACATCCAGTGATAATGTTTATAAATTACAAATGTTATAATGCGAGAACTGACCCTCTTGATTTAGCTCTTGATTTAGAACTGACCCTCTTGATTTTACGACGTTAGCCATCCTACTAAAGTAAAACAAAGGAGAAAATATGCCTATCGTAAACTTAGAAAGCGTGATTGCAGTGGTACCAGTGACAGACCAAGTCACGGCTGTCACTTGGTATAAGAAGTTGCTTGGGCGAAACGCTGATGTCGTTCCGATAGATGGTGTCGCAGAGTGGCAGCTCGCCGAGAAAGCATGGCTTCAGGTGACTAGCGACCCTGGTAATGCGGGCAACACAACCGTCATTATCAGTGTGAGCGATATTGATGCGCAGCGCACCGCTTGCGCAGAAGCCAATGTGTCGCTCGGCGAAGTTGTCGAATACCCAGGCATCGTCAAAATGGTCGACGCGATTGACCCGGACGGGAACAAAATTACCTTCGTTCAAGAGCTTTCAAACGAAGCCAATGCTGAGTAGAAACACTTCAAAACAGAAGGCTCTATAGAAATTTTTGCATAATCACAAAAAATGGCTAACAAGGCAATTTCACTCAGACGTCAAAAAGCGTCGTTCGTTCCTCACTATGCTTTTTGCCGCTGGTGAATTGCGGCGTTATCTGAAAAAAGGGAAAAAATGTGCAAACCATAAGAGCTAATCTCACAAGGATGAAAAAGACCATACAGGAGAGGTTTCCTGATGGTGATGACGTATTCGGATTTTCAGGAATAAATAAGGAGTTGCTTGTAGCCTGTGTAGATGATGCCTATCAGTTGTCCTACAAATTGGCCGATATGGAGCCTAAATTCGAAATCACTATTCTGAAACGGAAGATTGCGAGCTTGATTGACGATTGCAAGGACTATCTAAGCAAGGGCACGGAACAGTGGGGTAAAGAAAAAAAATTTGATAAGTTTGTAACTGATCTGACAAAGATTAGAGAAGAAATACGAATTACATATCTAATTGTGGTGGATAACGGACTAAGAACAGAGTCTCAAGTCCATCAGATTATTTCAGATTACAAAGAGCTTGTATCATCTTACGAGAAATATAAAGATCAATTCTCACTGATTGAAGAAAAGCTAGGTACTGTAGACATCTCTCATGACCGGGTGGTGAAGCTAGAAAAGTCAACGCAAGAACTTCATTCTACCGCATCAGAATCCTCGGCAAAAATTACTTCATTACAAAATGAATCACAATCAAGTTACGAATTCACCTCTAAATATGAGGCAGAAGCAAAAGAGCGAAAACAATATATTGTAGATCTTGCCAACAAGCTTGGCTCAATGGAAAAACGAACCAAAGGTTTGAATTCCAAAGCCGAGGCGAATAGGAAGGAATTTGAGGAGTTAAAGGCAACCCTTGCCGGTCAAGCAACACTAAACGATGCGCAGCAAATTGAAATTCAAAATACTCTAGATAATGCGAACCGAATGGGTATGGCAGGTTCATTCAAATCAAGGAAGGAAGAATTGAATTATCCAATTAGAGTGTGGGGGGTTGTGTTTGTTGTTGCAATTCTCGCTATATTTGCAACTAGCTACTATTTTGTTACCCCATATATTAATTCCGCAGAAGAGATAAATTACTTTGAAGTAGTAATGAAAATTGCGCTTATATCGCCGTTCATTTGGCTAGCTTGGATGAGCGTAAAGCAATATGGGTACTTATCAAGAATACGGGAAGACTATGCGTATAAATATGCGTCAGCAATGGCTTTCGAAGGTTATAAAAAGCATGCTGTAGAGATTGATGAGGATCTCCTAAAACAGCTTATCCAAGTGTCCATCGACAATCTTTCCCAGAATCCTATCAGGCTGTTTAATGCAAAAGACAACCATGGGGGGCCGGTTAACGAAATTATGAAAGATGTGGTAGCTATGCTAAAAGAGCAGAAAGATGGTGTTAAGGAAGTGCTTGCAAATGTAAAGGCAGATAACAAATAGCTCCAGCGGAAATTCAAAGCGGCACGTTTTTGCGAACGCAAAACAAGTGCCGCTTTGAATTTCCGCTGAGCATGGCGTTAGCACCACAAAAAACTAGGAATCCTATAATGAGAAAACCAAGATTATTTATAGCCTCTTCAGTTGAAGGGAAAGATGGGGGTCAGGTCTTGCGTTTTGCTTTTTTAGGCTATTTTTGGTATATGGTTAGACCATGTTGAATGGGGCAAAAGGAAAGACCTGACCCCCATCTTCCTCTGACCCCCATCTTCCTCTGACCCCCATCTTCCTCTCATCTTCCTCTAATGGATGGTTCTGAAAAATAAAATGAGCATGAAAATCGAATATGAGATTATCAGAAAAGAAGAACTGAGCGATAATATTCGAACTATCTTTGCAGGAGCACTTAAGAAGCAAGGGAAGGTGAAAGGTGATTTGGATAAAAAAGCAGATCGATGTAAGGTTCTTTGCATAGCTAAAATCAACGAAGATATCGCAGGCATCGGAGCTATTAAGACAAAGACCAAAACTGATTTTTATAAAGAAAAAGCGTCTGTACCTGAATTAAGTGATAATTTTGAATGGGAATTGGGCTATTTTTACATCGATCCAAATTATTCTGGAAAAGGTATTGCTACAAATATTGCACGCTCACTTATAGATGCTTATGGTAGTGGAAACCTTATGGCTAGCACTGAAGTTTCTGCGAATCCAGCCATGGTAAAAATACTTGAAAAATTTGGTTTCCGTCTTTTTGGTAAGCCATGGAAAAGCGGCATACATAAAAATCACCTTGGTTTATTCTTAAAATTTGAATAATTGAAATATGCAATGAGCAGGCACATAATAACTTAGGTTAGATCGTGAGAGTGACGAGGAACGAGGAGCGATCCACGATCTGAACCGGGTTGTTGAAGAAGCCCGGTCTTGGTATTGCGG
>JALVOC010000126.1 GCA_027032075.1 Chromatiales bacterium
AAAGCCCCATATGGGGCTTTTGTATATGGCGCGCCCGGAAGGATTCGAACCTCCGACCACCTGGTTCGTAGCCAGGTACTCTATCCAGCTGAGCTACGGGCGCTTTTTTTGATGGCGGAGAGAGAGGGATTGTTGAAATACATCCTGTATTTCACCCTGACGGGCGGCCTGCGGCCGACCAAAATCGCTCCCGGCGATTTTGTCGAACCCTCTTGTCGGGTTCTCATCCCTCTTCATTCTCTCGACCTTAACAAACAACTCAAAGTCCGGTAATAAATGGCGGAGAGAGAGGGATTCGAACCCTCGATGGAGCTATAAACCCCATACTCCCTTAGCAGGGGAGCGCCTTCAGCCTCTCGGCCATCTCTCCACGGGCGGGAAGGATACCTGCCTGCGTGAAGCAGGTAAAGACTCTGGACTAGAAATTTCCCTCCGGATCGGAGTTGCCTTCTTCGTTCTTGATCCGGTTATAGATCTCTTCACGATGCACAGGTATTTCCTTGGGCGCATTGATCCCGATTCTTACCTGGTTCCCCTTTACGCCCAGGACGGTAATGGATACATCATCACCTACCATCAGCGTCTCGCCTACACGACGCGTTAAAATCAACATAGTTCACTCCAGTCATTGACACAATGTTACAAATTCAAACGGTTGTTTGAAGTCTAGCAGCTAATCTTTCGAATTCCAAAATTATGATTTTTGTAGGAATTGAGAGTTATGCGTTTTCGGTTTCGAGTTCAAACGCTGCGTGCAGCGCCCTGACGCCCAGCTCCAGATATTTTTCTTCTACGACAACCGACACCTTGATCTCCGATGTCGAGATCATGCGGATGTTGATGCCTTCCTTCGCCAGCGTTTCAAACATCTTGCTGGCAATGCCGGCGTGCGAACGCATGCCTACGCCGACCAGTGAAATTTTGACGATTTTATCATCCCCCGCTACTTTTTTCGCGCCCAGTTTGTCAGCCGTCTGCTGAAGAATTTCCATCGCCTTCGGAAAATCGTTCCGGTGGATCGTAAACGTGAAGTCTGTGGTGCCATCTTCACCGACATTCTGCACAATCATGTCGACTTCGATATTCGCATCAGAAACGGGGCCAAGAATCTGGTGCGCCACGCCGGGCTGATCCGGTACGCCGGTAATGGTCAGCTGCGCCTCGTCACGGTTGAAGGCGATGCCGGAAATCAATGCACTTTCCACGTTTTCTTCCTCGGTTGTAATCAGCGTGCCCTCACCCTCTTCCTCGAAACTGGAAAGAACGCGCAAGGGCACATGGTATTTGCCTGCA
>JALVOC010000127.1 GCA_027032075.1 Chromatiales bacterium
AAAGATAAATTGAAATAACCCAAGAAAGCCCAATGGCCAATAATAATGTAAGGCTATTATTAACCCGGCAACAGTTTAGTTTATGCTGCTGCATAGCGGATCTTCCGATGTTCGAAGTACCTGGCGACCCGCGCCGGCTTGTTCTGCAGCATCCGCATGTGTGAGATCACTTTCGCTTTCAGACGTTTCTTGTCCCTGGCCGGTTTCCCGCTATGCACACTAGCCTTCAGATCACAGTTCAGATATTCATCGGGGTTCAACTCCGGTGAATACGAGGGCAGATAAAACACCGCAATCTCTCCCTCATGCTCCTTAAGCCACTTCTTGAAGACCCTGGCATGATGAACACGCAGGTTGTCCAGAATCAGATAGACCTTCCGTTTCGATGACTTGATCAGGCGCTTGCAGAAGTCGATCAGAATATCCGTATTCATACTGCCCTCGAATACCTTGAAGCGGACCTTCCCCTGATTTGTGATCGCTGAAATCATATTGGCCGAACTCCGCTTGGCATTGAGCCGTATCACCGGGGTCTTTCCCTTGGGCGCATAACCTCGCTCATGCTGATTGTCATTGCGTATCCCGGTCTCATCGCCCCAGTAGATCTCGGCCTTCTCCTGCTTCGCCTGGGCTTTGATCTCAGGATACTCCTCTTCCAGCCAATGCTGCACCGCCTTGGGATTCTGTTCATAGGCCCGCTTGACCGGCCTCTGCGGGGTGAAACCCCAGCGCTTCAGATATTCACCCACCGTGCGGATCGGCATGGCGATGCCCGTCTCCTGTTCGATCAGTTCCATCACGGCCTTGCGGGTCCACAGCGCGTAGTCCAGTTTGAGTTGATCCGGTGCTCGGTCGCGGATCAGCTTTTGCAGATGCTTCTCCTGCTCCTGCGTCAATCGCCGGGTCTGGCCCGTCGGTGGTCCACGCCGCCTCGACTTGAGCGCAGAAAGGCCCCCTGCCTTGTAACGCTTGATCCAGCCACTGACTGCCTGGGCACTCACACCAACCGTCTCGGCGACTTTCTTGATCTGCAGGCCCTGCTTCCACAGCCGGATCGCCAGCTTCCTCTTTTCCTCTTGTGCTGCGGGCGGCAACTTGCGTGCGTCTTCTGTGTTCATGCACACTATTATACATCAACTATTCTATTGCCGGGTTAATAATAACAACTTGTCACGCCTGTTTGAACTAGAATCAAAATACAGCGGCAAGACTGATTTGGGTAACCGGAAAGGAATCGAAAAGCCTTTGTGCCTGATGCAATCAGAGGGTCAGGAAGACAACAGCAAGGAG
>JALVOC010000128.1 GCA_027032075.1 Chromatiales bacterium
CGCTTTCGAACATGAAGACCTGAGAGAAGCGCTTTCTCTTAAATAATGTTAGGGAATGAAGGATGACGAAATCTCAGGTGGATAAGTAAGGTGGCTGTTGAAGATAAGCCGCTTACCCTTTCCGCCAACGCCGGGCGGGCTATGGTGGAAGCTGGTGGTGGTATTGATTGTCCATTACTGGAAACGGATTGGTTCGTTAAGTATTGTCGTGAGCGCGGCCTTTCTGTAGGGAAATAACTGGTTTACCAAGCAATGGGCGTGGGATACTACAGGTATCCCACTTGCCTACAAAGTACTCGATCACAAGGATCAAATGCAGCAAGGCGAGAGAGCTGCTGGAGCGACTTGTGGCCTATGAGAATGACGCGCTGTGCTTCATGGTGGATGAGAGGGTGCCTTTCACCAACAACCAGGCAGAGAATGACGTGCGCATGACCAAGGTGCAGCAGAAAATTACCGGCTGTTTATGCAGCGATGAGGGGGCCATGACGTTTTGCCGCATTCGGGGTTATCTCTCCACCTGCTGCAAGCAGAAAGTGTCCTCGTCGGAGGCCCTGCGGCTGCTGTTTCAAGAAAAAATACCAGACTTTGTTTAGAGTGTCATTGGGAAATGTGCTGAGTAAATACCTGCGTTTTTCAACAGCCTGTTAATGGGGTACCGATCATGATGCAAGATTTTGGGGCCTATGTAGGAGGTCAGATGTTTCAATGTGTCAACAATTCCGGCAGTTTCGTACAATGGATTTGAGAATATCAGCCCAATGATCGTAGATAAAAAAATGGCCACTGTCTTGAATAGGAAAGAGATATGCATTGGTGATGCGATCAACAAGTTCATAAACCCTGCGAATGGGCGAATGCACATCGTCTGCTCCATGCCAGAAATCGAGTCTGATTTCTATATCATCGACAGAAAAGGGCCATGGCTTAGCAGCAGACATGACATCTTCGACAAATCCGTATTGAGATACTTCACAGCCGGTAAGCAATGAGTTGATCAAGTGCTGATGTAGATCCTCACGGAAAACAATTTCGCGATCAGACCGTCCCAACGGTATGTTCTGAAAAATTTTTTCGGGATTGGAGCGGGCTCTCCTAATCGTTATTTCAGGAAAGAGCCTTGCTGCTCTTGGAAGATATCGGGTAAAGGCGAAGTGCATTTTATAGCTGGGCAACAGGTCGGCGATATCAGCAAAAGAGTGTAGAGGAAGGGTGATGCTGGCTAAGGTGGTGCCTTGTATTCGTTCAGGAATTTTATAAGCACATGCGGCAGCATAGATTGAACCTGCTGAAAGGCCAAACACTGAAAAACGGTCTATATCTATATGGTGAGCAAGCTGTAACACATCATCCACGAATTCCAGATAGCTACCCTGGGTATTGGCGTCCGAGTGACCGTATCCGGGGCGGTCAGGTACAATCAATCTAATTCCCAGATCCTTTATTATCTTGTCATTGGGGTGCCTTTCATAACGGCTACCGAGTATGCCATGAAAAAAAATCACCGGCATCCCTTCCTTTTCTCCGTATTCGCAAAAGCAGAGATTCCTGCCGTCATGCAAAGTCAGCTGCTCTTCATTTAGCAAATATTTCATCGACTGGGCCGAACCCTTTGCCAGCTGGGTCCGCCGGTGCTCATCGGAAGGTGTGAGCATAGCGGGGCTGGTTAATATTAACTTAACCAACTCAGTCTGTTTGTGCGTGCCTGTTTTTTGAAAAATATTTTTTAGAGTCCCCGATAGGGGATCCGTAAACCCCTCGCCTTTAGGCGATGGATGATATCCTTATGGGATGAAAGATTATAAGAGGGGAAGCCATACGGTCTGGGATTGCAAGTACCATCTGGTATGGACAACCAAGTATCGTTATCAGGTATTGGTGGGGGATGTTGGGCTACGTTGCCGAGAGCTGTTGCGAGAGATAGCGATGAGTAAGGAGATGATCATCTATGCGGGTTCAATCAACCGTGATCACGTGCATATGCTGATAGGGATTCCGCCCCAGCTATCGGTATCGCGAGCAGTGCAGTATCTGAAGGGGAAGAGTTCGCACAAGTTGTTGTCGGAGTACAAGGTGCTAAGGAAGAGGTACTGGGGTCAGCATCTATGGGCGAGGGGCTATTGGGTAGCGACCAGCGGTAATGTGACGGATGAGGTGTGGAAGGAATACATCAAGAATCAGACACCACCTGAGCCGGATGATGATTTCCATGTTGTGTAATAGTCGGCCGAATGGCCGACCAATCCGGCTTTCAGCCGTAACCCGAAGCCACCGGCTTTAGCCGGTGGAGTATTCACATAAGTATCATACCGATACGGAGGAGGGGGTTCGGGTTTCCCGCCGGCAGGCCAGCGCTTTCGCCAAAGAGATTGCGAATGACTTCAATCCCCTCCACGATGCGGACGCCAAGCGCTTTTGCGTGCCCGGCGACCTGCTGTTCGCCTTGGTTCTGGCCAGGTACGGCCTGAGCAAAAGGATGGACTTCGTGTTCTCCGGCATGGTCGGCGGCGATATTCCGCTGGTCTTTCCGGACACCACCGCCGAAACGATCGCCATTCGTGACGGGGCGGGCAAGGAGTACCTGGTTGTCGAACGCAGCGGCGATGTCGCCGCCGGCCGGGACCGGATCCGGGGCTTCATCCGCAGCTATGTGGAGTTTTCCGGGCATAACTTCCCCCACATTCTGGTTCCCCTGATGGCCGAGCATGGTGTCATGATCAACCCGGACCGGCCGTTGGTGATGTATCAGGGCATGTCATTCGAACTGGAGCGGCTCGATTTCGCCAATCCCAGGCTGCAGTTGGTCGATTCCAGCCTGGAAATCAATAAAAAGAGAGGCCGGGCGCTCCTGGAGTTTTGCCTGACGGAATCGGGTGAGGTGATCGGCAGAGGCACCAAGAGCATGGTCCTGAGCGGCCTGCGTCCCTATGACCAGGCCTGCATCGACCGGCTGGTCCATGCCTATGCGGCGCGCAGGCAGGCCTGTGCGATGTGAAAAAACGTGCCGCGGGCCGGACGCTGGCCCGGGGGTGGCCGCTGCTGTAAAATGGGATCAGCTTATATATCAATAAATTAGGTGGGTAGAATGAAAAAATATCGGTTAGTGCTTATCGCTGCGGTGCTTGCTGCGGTTACGGGCTTCCCAACACTGGCGGCTGATCATGGCCAGCCTCCGGTCCACTGGAGTTATGGCGGCGGGGCCGGCCCTGAGAAATGGGGTGAACTCAAGCCTGAATACAAGGCATGCAGCGCCGGCAGGCAGCAATCACCCATCAATATCAATATCGAAGACACCCTGAACAGCGAGATCGGCGCCATTGAGTTTTTCTACAAACCCACGCCCCTGAAGGTGCTGAACAACGGCCACACCATTCAGGTCGACTATGCCCCGGGCAGCAGCATGACGGTCGCCGGTCACCGCTATGAGCTGCTCCAGTTCCACTTCCATGCCCCCAGCGAGCACAGGATCAACGGCAAGCGCGCCAGGATGGAAGCGCATCTGGTGCATAAAAATGCAGCGGGAGAGCTTGCCGTGGTCGGCGTCATGATGAACAGGGGCGCCGCCAACGGAACCGTGGCCGCCATCTGGAAGCATATTCCCCATGAGCTGGACAAGGTGATCGCCGTTGATGGCGTTACCGTCAACGCGGCGGATCTGCTGCCGGCAAAGCCCCAGAGGTTCTACCATTACATGGGCTCGCTGACGACGCCGCCATGCACCGAGAATGTCAGCTGGTTCGTCATGAAATACGATGTCAGCGTGGCCGACAGCCAGCTCACGGACTTTGGCTACACCATCGGCAGCAATGCCCGTCCCGTGCAGCCGTTGAACCGCCGCTTCATCCTCGTGAATGAATGAGCGGGCTCAAAAAAGAAAGACATCCCTGTCCAAGATCACAGCGGAGATAATGATGTGAAAAAGCGGTTGCCGCCGCTCATGGCGCAACCCATTCAAGCACGGGTTTCTTAAGGCTGACTTAAACCCTGGAACCCCGGTGCCGCGATTGAGCCGGGGAGGGGTTATTTCTTCAATTTGATCAGCAGGCTGTTGATGCCGTTCTGCCGCAGCCGGGCGCGAATGCGGTTGACCTGCCGGCTGCTGTAGTAGGGGCCGCTGCGCACCCGGTGGAAGATGTCCCGGTTGTCGATGTGCAGCGCGTCCAGGCGCCGGAAAGCCTGTCTTAAATCCTGTTTCCTGCCGAAGCGTGGCACGTCGTGCATGGCGGTGAAGGGCCGGGAGTTCACTTCCAGGAATATG
>JALVOC010000129.1 GCA_027032075.1 Chromatiales bacterium
GGTCAGGAGTCAGGGGGTGAGGGAATAACCTAACTCCTAACTCCTAACTCCTAACTCCTAACTCCTAACTCCTAACTCCTAACTCCTAACTCCTAACTCCTAACTCCTAACTCCTAACTGCTCACATCCTACCCTTTCTCGACCTGCCCGAAGTCCAGGTCAACCGGTGTGGAACGCCCGAAAATCATCACCGCGACACGCAGTCTGCTCTTTTCGTAATTCACTTCTTCCACTACACCGTTAAAATCGTTGAACGGCCCGTCTGTAACCCGCACAACTTCCCCAGGCTCAAACAGAACCTTGGGCCGTGGTTTTTCGGTGCCTTCCTGAACACGTTGCAGGATATTGTTGGCCTCCCGGTCAGAAATTGGCGCTGGACGATCTGACGTGCCACCAATAAAACCGAGCACTTTTGGCACATCCTTGACCAGATGCCAGGTATCATCATCCATTTCCATCTGCACCAGCACATAGCCAGGAAAAAACTTGCGTTCACTCCTGCGCTTTTGCCCATCGCGCATCTCGACCACTTCTTCGGTCGGCACCATCACATCGCCAAATTTGTCTTCCAGACCACTGCGTGCAACGCGTTCGAGCAGAGATTCTCTGACGCGATTCTCAAATCCGGAATAGGCGTGTACCACATACCAGCGCAACGACATTGATTAGCCTCCCTGTCCGGTTAATACCCGGATGGCCCAGAATAGAAACATATCCAGCAACCAGAGCATAATACCCAGCACAGTCACCATTACCATGACGGCAATGGTTGTCTGTATTGTTTCCGCCCTTGTTGGCCACACCACCTTGCGCACTTCCGTGCGGGTATCACCTATGAAACCCCAGATGGATCGCCCTTTTGCTGTTTGCGATGCTATCGCTATTGCGATACCGGTCACTGCCAGCAAGCCGAGCACCCGCAGCAACAGGGACTGCTCAGCAAACCAGTAAAAAGCCACGACACCGCCCCCCAGCAAGAGCAGCGCCATTGCCAGTTTGACTGTATCCAGGCCGGATGCCTGCGTTTCTGTATTCATGTCTCTCTTTACATATGGCAGGCCAGGAGGGAATCGAACCCCCAACCTACGGTTTTGGAGACCGTCGCTCTGCCAATTGAGCTACTGGCCTAAATTGTGAGGGGTGAGGCGGCAGGTGAGAGGTGTCATTGCCCTCACACTATACGCCTAATCCCTCAATCCTGTTTATCTCAGGTCAGGAGTGAGGTGTTAGGGGTGAGGTGTGAGGCGACTTTCTCCTCACCCCTAACACCTAACACCTAACACC
>JALVOC010000130.1 GCA_027032075.1 Chromatiales bacterium
CGTCGCTCGTTGCTTTCATCGTTAAGATGTTAACCGTAACCCTAACCCTAATGTCTCAACAGTCACTAGTGCTGACCGTGTCAAACACGCTATGTTCCATGAGATACTTGTACATGCAAGATATTTCTACTTTGTTGGAAACCTTGTTAAATGACTATGCTATGTGAAGTAATATGAACTTGTTCACAGTAATGGTGAAGATTGATGAACTGCTGTGTTGTATTAGTTGTGTTGCGAGTAAGCTATTTCTACACTGCACGAACCTTTGTTGACTTGCTGTGTAGTTCTGTTGAATAATTTTGTTGCAAGAAATTTGTAGAATTACTGTGGAATGTGAAGCGATAGAACTCCGTTTTTGTCCCTTAAACTAATTTCATTTCCACAGTTGATTTCGGTATAAGCTATTTTTGCTTTGCAGAAAACTTTGTCAAATTACTGTAGCATTAAGCGACAGACATTTGTTTACTCATATGTTAACGTTTGCTGAACATCTTTATTGCATTGGCTGGTTTAAGTGAAAACTATTTCTGCTTTTTAGGAAACTTTGTTGAGATGCTGTGCAGTGTGTAAGCGAAAGAAATCTTTTGAAGCTTGTTGAACAATTTTGTTGCATTAGTTAGTTTACGTGTAAACTATTTCTACTTTGCAGCGTGAAGTGATAGAAATCCGTTAATGTTGGTTGAACAACTTGTTTCATTAGTTTGCTTAAGTATTGAACTGCTTCTGCTTTGCACGAAACTTTCTTACGTGAGTATGCAGCTCTGTTGAAATGTTTGTTGCATTAGTTAGCTTATGTGTAAAATAGTTCTACTTTGCCAGAAACTTTGTTAGATGAGTATGCAGTTCTGTTGAAGTGTGTATTGCATTAGATAGTTTAAGTGTAAACTATTTCTACTACGCAGGAAACTTTGTTGAGTGAAGTAATATAAGCCTGTTTTCCGGAATAATGAAGTCTATTGAACTATTTGTATTGTGCAGGAAACATTGTTGAGTTACTGTGCAATTCTGCTAAGCAATTTTGTTGCATTAGCTGGTTTAAGTGAAGACTATTTCTGCTTTGCAGGAAACTTTGTAGACTTCCTGTACAGGGCGAAGTGATAGAAAGTCTTTATTCATGAAGTTTATTGAACAAGTTTATTGCAATATTTAGTTAGTTAGTTAGTTTGAGCGTTGAAACCGTGTAAGTGCAAGATATTTCTACTTCATAGGAAATTTTAAGTCTAATGTGCAATATGATTTCGTATAAACATGACTACACTATTGATGAAATCTATTGA
>JALVOC010000131.1 GCA_027032075.1 Chromatiales bacterium
ATGATGATTTCCATGTTGTGTAGTAGTCGGCCGAACGGCCGACCAATCCGGCTTTCAGCCGTAACTCGAAGCCACCGGCTTTAGCCGGTGGAGTATTCACGCGAAGGATGATATCCTTACGGGGTAAAAGATCATATATAACCTGAATCCGTGGGTTTAGAGGGAGTATGGAGTGCAAGACATTGATTCATATAGATGGACGGATCAAGAGCTTACGCTATGCGCCCTGATGAACTTACGGATTCAGGTTGCAGCCAGTCCTCGACCTTCCTGGCATGATGAACCCGATCGCCGCGTTCATTTCGCCATCGAAGATCCTGAATCGGACCTTGTCTTGGTTGGTGATCGCCGATATCGTGCTGATCGATTCACGTTGGCGTTCAGCCGGATAACCGGTGCCTTGCCTTTCGGTGCATAGCTGCGTTCGTGCTGCGAGTCATTGCGTAAGCCAGTTTCATCATCTAAATAGATTTCTGCGCCTTCTGCTTTAACTTTGGCTTGAATCTGCGGCGGTTGCAGTTCATAGGCGTGTTTCACCGGTTTTTTCGGGGTCATTCCCCAGCATTTCAGGTAATGACCCGTGGTGCGAATTGGCAGGTTGATACGGGATTGAGCCTTGATCAGCTTTCTCACTGACTCACGCGTCCATAAGGCGCAGGAGAGTTTCAACCAGACAGGCTTATTCTGGTGAAGATGAACACCGATCCCGGCCGAACGTGAACACCTGATTTCACAACGCATCATGGAGTGTGGTTTTTACCCTAAATAATAGTTCCGAATGCCAGATCAGTTAAGGAGCTTCGGCACCAAATCCCGAGCAGAGTTTTTCGGGAGCAACGTGCAAATGGCGTAACTAAAATGGAGTGGTATTATTAACCCGTATATGGTCTCCTCCCCTATTGCAAGCTCTCGTGCACCGTGTTGACAGGGACAGGTTTGCTTCCGTATATCCGGCCTGTTTGATGGGGTTGGTATGACCCATCTGGCCTTGATGAAGATTCGCGCGCATCGTCCTTACCGGCATAACGGCTTGAAAAGCCTTCGGGTTAATCAGGTTTTCGATGCGCCGGTCTGACCTGTTATGTCATCACCGGTAACCAGAGCTTCGCAATCCCGGGCAGGAAATCCTCCTGTTTATCTGTCAATGTTCATTTGGCTTCGGATGCCGGCAGGCATCCCCCTTGTCAAATGGCCAGGGTCAGCAGGCCGCCGCTTGATAGCTCGTCTTGTGAGCCAGTACGGCCCAACCCATACGCGCCATTTTGTTGGCCAGCGC
>JALVOC010000132.1 GCA_027032075.1 Chromatiales bacterium
TCAAATATTAGTAAATTAAAGGGTGTTACAAATCTTACGAGGTAATTAACAGGAGAAAACTTTAGAAAGAACTTCTGACAAGAACCAGGATAGAAAATGTAGCGATATATAGTTTAACCGGTTTTCGACCAAAAACAATATATTTTCCTTCGTTTTGGGGCATTAACCTCTGATCCAGCGCCACAGGCCGCGCCATCACGGCAGAATCATGGCAATGTTTCACGGTAATTCCCCCCTTCAGGCGGGTGAAGTGGACGTATTCGCGAATATTTCACCCGGGATCCCCCCGTGGCGGGAAATTTCAGGTATACTGCGTTATCAATTTCTGGTGCACTTCGGTCTGCACCTCTTTTCAGCGCGGTAATCCTACCCGATTCACCTCGAAACACAAAAAATAAGTTTCCGCCTAGACCGTCCCGAGCCATGTGTGTTGGGTAGGCCGATCCCTGGAGAACATCGTAACATGTCATTTGAATCCCTCGGTCTCAGGACCGAATTACTCCGTGCTGTATCCGAAAAAGGTTACAGCGTCCCCACCCCGATACAGCAGCAGGCCATTCCGCTGGTGCTCGAGGGGCGCGACATCATGGGTGGTGCACAGACGGGCACAGGTAAAACCGCCGGTTTCACCCTGCCGCTGTTACAAAGATTGATGTCATCCGGCAAGCCGGAAAAAGGTCGTCGCATTGTGCGTGCACTGGTGCTGACCCCGACGCGGGAACTGGCCGCGCAGGTGAATGAGAGTGTGGAGAGCTATGGCAAGTACCTGCCACTTCGCTCCACCGTGATCTTCGGTGGCGTGAAAATCAACCCGCAAATACAGAAGCTCCGTAATGGTGTGGATATTCTGGTTGCTACCCCGGGCAGATTACTGGATCACGTCAGCCAGAAAACCGTCGACCTTTCAAGGCTGGATATCCTGGTACTCGACGAAGCTGATCGTATGCTCGACATGGGTTTTATTCGCGATATCCGCAAGATTCTCGCCCTGTTGCCCAGACAGAAACAGACATTGTTTTTCTCTGCCACCTTCTCGGATGAAATCAAGCGACTGGCAAATGATCTGCTCCGCTCACCCGCGCTGGTTGAAGTGGCGCAACGTAATACCGCAGCAGAACGAGTTAGCCAGGTCGTGCACCCGGTGGACAAAAAACGTAAACGTGAACTGCTTTCCTACCTGATTGGTTCGAAGAACTGGAAACAGGTGCTGGTATTCAATCGCACCAAGCATGGCGCCAACCGCCTTTCCGAACAATTGATCACCGACGGTATCACCGCGGCTGCGATACATGGCAACAAGAGCCAGGGTGCGCGTACCCGCGCACTGGCGGATTTCAAATCCGGCAAGGTGCGTGTACTGGTTGCTACGGACATTGCCGCACGAGGGCTGGACATTAATGAGTTGCCCCATGTGGTAAACTATGAGCTACCCAACGTCGCCGAGGATTATGTTCACCGCATCGGCCGTACCGGACGCGCAGGCAGGGAAGGTGAGGCCATGTCACTGGTATGCGTGGATGAGCTGAAGTTGCTCAGGGATATCGAGCGCCTGCTCAAACGCGACATCCCCAAGGTGGTGATTGACGATTTTGAACCCGATCCCTCTATCAAGGCGGAACCCATAAACACGGGACGTGGCGGCAGAAAGCAGGGCGCACGCCGGACAAACGCAAAACCGCAGAATGGACGCCCACCCTTGCATGCCAGGCGCAACCGCGGTAATCGTAGCCGGCGCAGTGCAGAATAAGCCAACCATAGGGGAGCCGATAAAAGATGATCACAGAAGCGGAAGAGAACATGAATGGGCACAAGTATCAGGTAGTGAGTGTCGTCAAAACCGATCCGCCCGAAGGCATGCCGGGTGATAACTGGTACCGTTATGTGATCGGAGAGGGCGGTTCCAAAATCGAGGGTTTGAAACCCGGCTCTCTCAAGGCGGTAACCCGCCATGCCGAAACCGTTGCCGAGGATCTCAATGCGCGCACCGGCAGGGGCGGTTCGACCTATGCCCCGCGCAAACGTGTTTGAAGCTTGCTGGCGCTCTGCTTTCGAGTGACCCTGGCCGGGCGGCGGGATGGTGAAAAAGATCGCGGTTTTTGCCGATGTGCAAAACATTTATTACACCACCCGCCAGGTATACGGCCGTCAGTTCAACTATCGGAAATTCTGGCAGCGTATAAGCACGCAGGGAGTGATTGTTTCCGCCACCGCCTATGCCATTCACCGCGGTGACGATAAACAACTCAAATTCCAGGATGCCCTCAAACACATCGGCTTTAGCGTCAGACTCAAGCCCTATATCCAGCGTAGTGATGGTTCCGCCAAAGGTGATTGGGATGTTGGTATTACCATCGACGTTTTGCAGGCGGCAAAGGAGGTCGATACCGTTATTCTGCTGTCAGGTGATGGAGACTTCGATTTGTTACTGGAAAAAATCAAAAAGGATTACGCCGTCAGTGCAGAAGTCTATGGTGTAGCGGCACTCACCGCCCGCGCGCTGATTGCTTCCGCCAGTGTCTGGCATCGCATTGAAGAGGATTTATTACTATAAAAAGCTGCGCGTGTGCCATTGTGTTTCTGCCTGTTTCGGCAGGCGCACTTCCCGGTCGTTAGCAGGGAAAAATTGTGTGCGTGACGATGAGTGCGGGAGTACGTTGTATCACTGCTGTCCCATTAACCCCCTCTCCCGCCGGGAGAGGGTTGGGGTGAGGGGGTTAAAAAACCGGGTAACGCATTGTTTTATTTACCCCCTCATCCCCGGAGGGAGAAGGAATGGCTTCGATTGACCGGGAGGGCCAATTTTATGTCGTCAATATTTCAGTATTTGTACCCGTTTCATTATCAAGGGCTTGCCAAATATCCGGATTGAGTTAGTGGGACAGCAATGACGTTGTATTATTTATCGCCTTTCAGCATGGATTTGAGATCGGCAAAGGGATTGAACGTCGCGGTGGTGCGCTTGCCATTGCCGCTGCTAAGTCCGCCCTGCTGCGCCTCCAGTTGCCGCTGATGTTCGTTGTCATGGCAATAGAGACACAATAATTCCCAGTTGCTGCCATCGGCGGGGTTGTTGTTGTGATCATGGTCACGGTGGTGCACTGTCAGTTCATGCAGATTCTTGCGGTTGAACTCGCGCCCGCAACGACCGCAGATGTGCGGATACATCTTCAATGCCTGTTCACGGTAGCCGCGTTCACGCCGCTCACTTGCACGCCGTGCTTCATTCACCACCTGATTCAACTTGTCACTGTCCGGTTTCGCCATGCTGCCTCCTTACCGCAGGGTTTTGAAAAAACAGGATCCGGCAGGTCGGCTTTACGCGGTGCAAGCGATAAAAAGGCCGTGGTAGCAAGCGCAACACCCGTGCTTTTAGACACTCTGCCTGATTCGTCATTTTGCACGCAAGCCAGTAGCGATGCGGGATCCCTGTGTTATGCATCGATGTTTACCGGCTTCCAGCGGTTGCCGGAATGACAGTAGTGTAATTCATCAGCGCTTCTTTTTGCATGAAACCAGATCAGGTGCGCAATATACAATAATATTAGCAACATCTTATTTTGACCCGGTTTTTTTCATATATCGATATAACTTATTCGCCTATCGGCGATTTGTATTATCTCGCCGATCGTAAAACTGTCATTCTGTCAGCGCAAATATGACTATAACTACAATAGAACATAAGGAGAAGCTTGTGAGTAATGAAGCAGTAAGCAAAGAGAATATCGATAACAGCGGTCGCTTGATGGGTATGCTTTCCATCGCTGCTGCTCCGGGCGCACTGCTGGTCAGCCCTACCTACTTCACATTGATTGCGTTTTTTCTCGCAATGATGGGCCTGACGGTAGCCGCCCCGCAAAACCGTTACCTCAGTATCATCGGTATAGCGGTCACGGCGGTTTGTGGGATTGTCGGCTGGTATTACAAAACACCTCTTGTCTGATCCCGCGGCTTCGTAAAAAATAACAACCCGCCACCGGCGGGTTTTTTTACAGGTGCACCTTCTGATGCGACAAGCCTGTTGTCTTGATTATCTTTTCTCTTTCTCCGCCCTGGTGTAAATCGCCTTACCCATCTTATCGAAAAGATAAAGCTCAGTCGTATGAAGAGCGAGCGGGATTTTATCGCCAATGGTGAAAGCCGATGATCCCTGAAGCCGCACAATCATATTTGGCGCGGATACCTGGCTGAGATCAAAATAGAGCAGCTGCTCATGACCCAAAGCCTCAACTGCGGTGAGTGTCAGTTCCACCTGCGCCTCGCTGCTACCGGTGGGTTCGAAGGCTTCCGGCCGCAAACCGACATACACGGGCTGATCCACATAGGGTGCCAGCATCTCGGGATTGAAGCGTTGGTTCCGCGGCACTTCCAGCCATTGCCCGGCAAACTCAAATGCCAGAGCGGAAGCCTGTTTTTGCAGGCGGCTGGCAAACACATTCATGCCGGGGCTGCCGATAAATCCTGCCACGAAGATATTGGCCGGGCGTTCATACAATAATTGTGGCACAGCCACCTGCTGCAGGCGGCCGCTATTCATTACCGCCACCCGCTGGCCCAGGGTCATTGCCTCCACTTGATCGTGGGTGACATACAGGGTCGTGATCTTGAGGTGGCGTTGCAGTGCGGAAATTTCGGTGCGGATCCGGACGCGCAATTTGGCATCGAGATTCGACAGCGGTTCATCCATGAGAAACACTCGCGGTTCACGCACAATGGCGCGACCCATCGCTACCCGCTGGCGCTGACCGCCAGACAACTGTTTCGGCATGCGTTCCAGCAGTTCGGTCAACTGCAACAATTCTGCCGCCCATGCGATGCGCCTGGCGATCTCCTCAGGGGGCAGCTTCAGCATGCGTAAGGGGAATGCCAGGTTGCGCCGCACACTCATGTGAGGATAGAGGGCATAGTTCTGGAACACCATGGCGATATTACGCTGCTGGGGTGTGAGATCATTAATCACCGCATCGTTGATCAACAGTTCACCATTGCTTACCGACTCCAGCCCGGCCAGTAAACGTAGCGCGGTGGATTTGCCACAACCGGACGGTCCCACCAGGACCATCAGCTCACCATCGTTGACCTGCAAGTTGAAATCGGCCAGTGCTGTGGTGCCGTCTGCGAAACGTTTGCTGATCTGTTTATAGGTGACGCTCGCCATGCTTTAGCCCTTGATCCCGGTCGCCACGACTCCACGAATGAACCAGCGCTGGAAGAACAGAAACACCAGCAGAATTGGTAACACCATCATCACCCCGAAGGCGAAGATATCACCCCATTGCAATGGCGGCAGGGTATAAAAAGTGGCAATGGCCAGGGGTAGCGGCCGCACCGCTTCGCCGCTGGTGACCATCAATGGCCAGAGGAACACTCCCCACTGGCTTAAAAAACTGAGGATGGCCACCGTGGCGAACACCGGCTTGCTGTTGGGCACGATGATGGCTATAAAAGTGCGCAGCACGCCGGCGCCATCGAGCCGCGCTGCTTCTTCCAGTTCCCGCGGCAGGCCGAGGAAGAAGGTATAAAACAGATAAATGGAAAAAGCGTTGGCGATGAATGGCACGATTTGCACCAGGTAGGTATCGCGCCAGCCGAAGAGGGTGACCTGATAAAACAGCGGCACGGCAATCGCCTCCAGCGGCAGGATCAGGATCGCCAGCACCAGCCCGAACAACACCCTGCGCCCCCGCCATGCAAGCCGCGCAAAGGCATAGCCGGCCAGGCTGTTGACCACCAGCCCTGCCAGCACCACCATGCCGGTAATATACAACGAGTTGAAGAGGTAACGGCCAAAGTCGACGCGGGCAAACACATCGCGGTAGTTTTGCAGATCAACATCCAACGGAAGAAACGCCCGGAAGCTGCCTGCTTCCACCAGCACACGCGCATCCGCTTTCATGCTGCCTGTCAGCATTAACAGAATGGGGGAGACAAACAGGAATGCCAGCAGCAGCAACGCGGCGTAACTCAATCCCATGCTGACAAGACGGCGCCAGCTCATAAGCGCTCCTCGCGGGCAATGCGGCGTTGCAATAGCGTCACCAGCAATACCAGCAGGAAAAAGATAACGGTAATGGCCGCGCCCCTGGCCACCTGTTGTCGGGAAAAGGCCGCCTGCACCGCTTCGTACATGATTGTGGTAGTGGCATGGCGCGGGCCGCCGCGGGTCATGATCTGCACCTGTTCAAACAGACGAAACGCCAGAATGGTGGTGACCAGCATGACAAAGACCAGGGTATTGCGCAGTTGCGGCAGCGTAATGTACCAGAAACGTTGCCAGCGGCCGGCGCCATCGATGCGTGCCGCCTCGTAGAGCTCTTCCGGAATGCTCTGCAACCCGGCCAGCAGGATCACCATCTGAAAACCCGCCCCCTGCCAGATGGAAGTGAGCATGATGGCCGGCAGGGCCAGCCACGGATCGTGCAAAAAATCCCGCGGTTGCCACTCACCCAAGGTGATCAGCTGTAAAAAACTGTTCAGCATGCCATTGGGTCCCGGCGCATAGATCAGGATCCACACCACCGACACCAGCGCCAACGGAAACACCACCGGCATGAAAAACAGGGTGCGGAACAGCGCACGCCCTTTGAGCGGCTGATTGAGCAACAGCGCCAGTGCCAGTGCCAGCAACGTTTGCACCGGCACCACCACCAGCGTGAACAGCAGATTGTTCAGCAACGCACGGGCAAAGGCATCATCCGCAAACAGGCGCAGGAACTGGGTCAGCCCTACGAACTCCAGCGGCAGCGGCGAGCCCAGGCGCAGGTTGGTAAACGCCAGGCCAATGGCAAGCAGAAAGGGGATCGCCACAAACATCAGCAATCCGGCCAGGGCCGGCAGCGCAAACAGCATGCCTGCGGAAATGGATGTTCGGAGTGGCATGCGCTTTATGTTAGCGCATTATTGCGCCGCAATGGCTGGATAACCGCGATTGTCGCGGATGTCCTCATCAATTGTTGCAGCGGCCCGATCCAGAGCCTGTTGCACCGGCATGCCGTTACGAATGTCGGCAAAGGCCTGGCGAAAACTGGCACTGATCACCGGATACGCCGGTGTTCGGGGTCGTGGGACTGCATAACCTTCGGCCAGCTGCACCACGAACAAATGGAGTGGGCCTCCCTCATGATACAGGGGGGATTGCGCGATGGCCGTGTGCGTGGCCGGTACTGCGCCATTCGCCGCGGTCATGGCAAGGATCTGTGCCGGCTGCAACAGATAGGTGATCACCTCTGCCGCCTTGGCGGGTGCTTTTGCACGACGCGAGATGCCCCACACCCAGGAACCCTGGCCGGTGCGGCTGCCCTTGCCGAAATCCGGCAGCGGCACCAGCACCAGATCCTCAGCGAAAGCTTCGTGATAGCGGCGGTATTCCCAGTGCCCGGCCCAGGAGAGGGCGACACGGCCGCCAACAAAGGCAGCGTCATCCACGTTGGGATCCACTCTTCCCTGCATCAACCAGTTTTGCACATGCTGCATCGCCATTACCGATGCGGCGCCGTTCAACACCCCGCTGGCCCTTTGATAATCACTGCGATCGATCAGATCCCCGCCGGCAGATTGCAACAGCGGAGAGAAGCCGTAACTGAACCACTCATCGGGATAGTTGAGTTTCAGATCCAGTACGGCACCGTCGTCATCCGTCAGCGCCAGCCGTTCCAGCAGTCGTTCGAATTCCTGCACGCTCCACGCTTGCTTCGGATGGCCCGGGATACGGGCATTCACCTTCTGCAACATACTGCGACGCGCATATAACGCCAGCCCCGAATCGAACGTTCCGACCCCGTACAGATGCCCCTGATAGGTTCCCTGCCTGATGAGGGAAGGCAGCAAATCCTGCTGCAGCTCGTGCGGCAACAATGTTTCCAACGGCTGCAAGTGCCCCTGCCAGACATAGTTGTAGAGATAGGGCACATCGAATTCCAGCAGATCCGGCAACTCCCCGGCAATGGCCGCTGCCTGGACCTGTGCGTTGTAGGAGCGTTCCGGAATAAAGGTCAGGGCAATCTGAACATCGCTATGTTGTTGATTGAATGCCTGCACCTGGCGTTCCATCGTCTGCCGTTCACTGGCCTGGCCGGCATGGGCCCAGAGCGACAGCCGCACCACCCCCGTAGCGGATGGCGGTGGCTTGCCGCGATCGCAGGCAGTGAGAAAGAGACAAACAAGGATAAAAAGAAATGTTCTCATCAGCAGGATCGTCCTCGGTTTTGTTGCAAACCCGGCAGACGTTCAGCTTCGAGGATAACCTGCCGCCGGGTCAAGAGGCGGGCAGTGCAAATTCGGATACTCTCCGGTCTGATCGTCACCAGTTTGCCCCTGATATCGGGTAAAGTAGGGCAGGGAGAATCCACACATGAGGGCAGCATACCTCTGATGACCCGCACCCGAAAACTCAAATATGTGCTTGAAAATCTGCCGCGCTTCATCTGGCGGGTGTTCCTTGGTTTTCGCAAAAACCAGGGCTTTTTGCTTGCCGGGGCGGTGGCTTATTACACCCTGCTGTCCATCGTGCCGATGTTTGCCCTGATCCTGGTCGGCCTGTCACAGTTGGTCGATCCGCAAGGGGTGATCGATACCCTGCACGATTACCTGAAGCTGGTCGCACCAGGGCAGGCGGAGGCACTGCTCGACCAGATCACCGTCTTCCTGCAGCACTGGAAAGTGGTTGGCGTGACCGGTTTGCTGATCCTGCTGTTTTTCAGCTCACTGGCCTTCACCGTTCTGGAAAACGCCATGTCAGTGATTTTTTTTCATCGCGTGGCCATTCAGCGGCGGCGTTTTCTGGTTTCGGCAATCCTGCCATACCTGTATATCCTGCTGATGGCACTGGGGCTGCTGGTGGTGAGTGTCGTCAGCGGCAGCCTGCATGCGCTCGAGGGCGAGACAATCAAAGTGTTTGGCCACAGTTGGTCGCTGGGTGGTGTCGACAAGGCCGCCGTCTACCTCCTCGGCGTGCTCGGTGAGGTATTGCTGCTGACATCCCTCTACCTCGTCATGCCGGTTGGCCGCATCGCCCTGCATCGCGCCTTGCTGGGGGGAGTTACCGCGGCCCTGCTGTGGGAGATAACCCGCCACATCATGGTGTGGTACTTTTCCACACTCTCACTGGTCAACGTGATTTACGGTGCCTTCACCACTGCCATTGTGATCCTGCTGAGCCTGGAAGCCGCCACCATCATCCTGCTGCTCGGTGCGCAAGTGATCGCCGAATATGAAAGGATCGACACCGGCAGTGAGGACACGCATGGCCTGCAGATCGAATAGGGCAGGTGTACAGTGAGGGGCTCTCGATTGACTAACGCATCGTTTTATTCACCCCCCTCATCCTGGCCTTCTCCCTGAGGGAGAAGGGATGGCTCTGATTAGCAACGTAGCCCGGATGGAGCGCAGCGGAATCCGGGGTGGTCGTTGCGTCTACCCTGGATTCCGCTACGCTCCATCCGGGTTACCTTGTTGTGTAACACATGGTTTTCTGATCCCCACTGTGTTACGACTGGAATTACGAAAGAATCATAACTTCCTTAATGTTGTATATATGATTTTTTGGTTTTACCGTAGAATATTGAGTTAACACAGGCCTGACTCCCTCTCCCTCAGGGAGAGGGGCGGGGTGAGGGGATCTTGATTGAATAACGCATTGTTTTATTCACCCCCCTCATCCCTGAGGGAGAAGGGATGGCTCCGATTGGCAATGTAGCCCGGCTGGAGCGCAGCGGAATCCGGCTTACCTTGTTGCGTAACGAATAGCCTCCTGTTCTCCACTGCATTACGGCTGTAATGATGAATGGAGCAGAATGTCCCTGCAAATTCCGATGTATGTTCCAATCTGTTTGTATATTTCGAGCCACACCCTATGGCTTGCGTTCCCACACCAGTTCACCGTTGCGGAAAACCTGCCGGATGCGGTGCAAGGGGATTGTGTGAGTTACTCCTTCATCATCGAGCAGTTCGAAATCAAAATGGTCTTCTTTTTCAAAATGGAGCGCTTTTAACGGCACCAGAACGATTCGGTCTTCCACCCGGTCATAATAGCCAATCACGAAATCGGCATTGCCGTATTCCTCGTCCCAGCGTATGCGACTTAACAGTTGATGTACAGGGATCATCCTGGATAAATGCGATCAGCTTCCGCCCACCGCCTTCTGAATAAGGGGAACCAGAGGCTCAGGAAGCCTGATGCCGCCCGAGAGGGCGAACCGTTGCGCACCCTCGGTCATTTTCTTCCAGGTTTTACGGATGATGGTCAGCCACTTTTCCTCGTCGTACTCGGGGTGCTTGTTGGCAAAGTCCAGCATGTAGTGCTCGATAAAAACCAGGGCGCTCACATCCTCCAGTAACTGTGTGTCCGGATTGTTTTTGATCCCCATTTTTGCCACCGCTGTCTTTACCCTCTCGATGACATCTTCCCCATAACCTGCCTCGGCCAGCAAATCAGCCGCTGTTTGCGCATGAAATTTATACAGATCCTTGCGCCATTTCAGATAGCCAATCCGATCCATTGGATAGGCATTGCGCGGAGACTTCCAGCGCTGGATATGCTGTGCGCGAATTGCCAGCTTCATTGCCTCATCTGCCTCGGGTGCATAGCGTTGTAGCATCTCGGACATGCGCTGTGAGTAAAGAAGTTCTTTCGGCCAGACCTTGCCATCGGCTGTTTCCTTGTTTGGATCTTCGCTGTTTGCCGCGTCGATGAGTGCAATTGCCTTGTCCAGCCTGGATGATTGTGAAGACATAGGGGGTTACCTTTTGCTTTTGGAGATGGATTGCATGGTGAGTTACAGGGAAGCGTAAATTTACTCAGAACCCGGAGAGTGTACCGGTTTTAATCTCGATAGCAACCTGTCCAGAAAGGGTATTTGTCCCTTGTGGATCTTTAGTCTGGCCGTCTCCGCATCAAACCACTCGCCCCGGTCGACTTCAGGAAATTCCTGAATCCGCCCTGAATGCGTCGGCCACTCCAATGGAAAGGTATTGCTGCTGATCCTGGTTTCATCGAGGTCACCTTCAAGCGCCCAGGCATGAACCACCTTGCCGCCCGGTTGTTTCAGCTCGCCGAGATCGATAAAGTCGCCGTCCACGCTGAAGCCTGTTTCCTCCGCAAATTCGCGCCTGGCGGTATCGAGCGGATCCTCGCCCTCTTCAAGCAGACCTTTCGGGATCGACCAGGCAGCCAGATCCTTGTTCACCCAGAAAGGTCCGCCCGGGTGGACGAGTAATACCTGCAAGGTACCATCCTTGTAACGATAGAGTAATATGCCAGCGCTGTGCTGAGTCATTCTGTTTGTGCGGTCTCCGGGTAAATTTGTTCCAATCCCAACGGAGCATATTTACCCAAGAGGTGAGCAGGATCAAGTTACGCAGATGCCGGGAGATCAGGCGTGGCAGGATACCTCTGACCCCGATGCTTCGTTAGCTGAGGGTATTGGTATCTGGAACGCGTATTCAGCGGCAAAGGAGGGTTTACTCATTGATATAACGTACAAATTTTGGATGTTTGAGTACTTTTTCTGTCGCGCGTGTTATGGCGCCGTTAACGGATCGCCAGCCATTTCCCGGTGAGGGGTTGTGGTGGAAGACACTAAATGATTCGCCATTACCCATTTCAACCCCAATATTGACATCGGTGCGAATGGTCCAGGTGGCTTGTTCATATTTAACATTGTAAACACGCAGTTTAACTGTTTTTTCACCACCAGCAGCAACCTTGATATCCCGGTAATTCAGTCCCTGTTCCAGCAACTTTATTGCAGTATCAGTATATTGCTTCAGGTCCCCTTCGACTCTTTTGGGCATCAGAGCCACAACTTCGGGTTTAGCATAATAGTTAGTAATCGTGATGGTTTGCCCGGCCTTATAGGCGGGTACTGCCTTTTCGGAAACGGGGTAGGCTTTTGCATCGGCATCAATATGAATAACACCACAACCTGCAAGCAATAAAACGATGGCAAGTAAAGGAAAGAGGGTTTGGTATAGGATTTTCATAGGATTCCTTGTATTTCAAAGAGTTGTCATGATCGGATCATGGTATGCAACGGTGTTATTTCTTCACTGTAACAACCAGATCCACTCGCCGGTTTGTGGCGCGTCCGGCGGCTGTTTCATTCGAGGCAATGGGGTGGGATTCACCATAACCCGCATAGGTAATTTTATAACCACCTCTGAGAGAAAAGAGATAATTGGCCACGGCCAATGCCCGTTCTTTTGAGAGGCGTTTATTTACCTCGGCGGATCCGACAGAGTCGGTATGGCCCTGCACAATGACTTTTTCCGCATCCAGTTTTTTAATAATCGCGTCAACCTTGGCAATCAATGGCTTCGAAGACTCGGGAATAAATGCGGTACCAGACTTGAAGTTGATACGTTTGAGCCGGAATATCAGTTTATTGCCCTGTTGATATACCAGTGCATCGCGTTGAGGTATTTCCCTGCGCGCTTCATCCATTGCCTGCTGGAATCTGACCTGCGTCGAGGCCCTGGCCAGTTGTTCTTTCTGTGACTTGAGAACCCCTTCGGTGCGCTTCAGCTCGCCCTCTTTTTCCTGCAGTGTCTGTTTGGCTGACTTCAGACTGGTGGTCAATTCACCCAGCGCGCGTTTTTGTTTAACAATCTGGACGGCGATATGTTCCGGGGTGCCCTTTGCCCCCTTGATCACATTCATGACATCGAACAGTTGTGTCGCGCTGGCCAGCGCATCCTGCACACTCTTTTTGTAAATATTCGGACTGCGCGGGCTCTGGGCGATGATATTCATTGCTGTCTGGTAATCCAGCGATGCCGTGCGCAGCGATTTCGGGGCCAGATCCTCGGCATCATCTTCGATGGCGTTGCTAATCGCTATTTTGGCTTCGTTGAGTTCCCTGAATTGAACCGCCTTCGCTTCCAAAAGGAGGTATTTTTTCTGCAGCTCGGAGAAGTCCTCCGGAGAAAGCGGCCGGCTGAACTGTTTTGTTTCGCTTTTCAAGTCATCATCGATCTCATTCATGCTTTGAATAAGCGTGCGATTGTTTCTGACCCCGGCCAAAAGCGCGGATTTTCTGGCCGTCAGGATGCGGCTGGCCATCGGTTTTCTGGCTTCGGCCAATTCCCTGGCATCCTCGAAAAAAGCCTTGGCAATGGCTGCATTTTCCAGAATCGCCTCACTCGTATCGCTGCGTTTGGCATCCGCCAGGTAAATACTGCCCTTTTGGAACAGTTCATCGGCCAGCACATCGACTTGATCACGCAGCGCATCCGCCTGGATTTGTGTTACTTCGTCGAGGGCTTTTTCCGGATCATTGCCTGATGCAAGTTCGGCCTGCCTCAGACTGGAACAGGCGGTAAACAATATGGCGAGGATGATGAACCATAGGGTGGTAATTTGCTTATTCACAATGCTGCTCTCCCGTTTCAACAATAACGATACCAGGCCTGGTCCCTCAGCAGATGCTCATATATTAACTTCCTTACTCACACCATGTTAGTAAAATCTGCCACAAATCCGCCTGCCTGCCAAGCTTCCCGGCCCTTTTACTGCCTCAGGGTGTGACCATGCTCAAAACAAACCGTTTTTTCGCCCCATCCTCCGAAGCCGGTCCTGGTTTCAGGGTGTGTTGCTTCCTTCTCCGGTTTTTTCCGGCGATTCAGCTGAGGAAGGGCGGTTGTTTGATCCTGCCAGCAGCGGGTTGCAGTTTTTGATGGTCACTTTTCCCTGCAACAGATTCCCTTTGGAATATTCGTTAAAGTGACAGGTATTCGTGGCGGGATCGTAATTTTCTATCCATAAATTTTCGTCTTTCCAGGTCGCCGCCAAATGGCGTTGCCCCTCCGGCACGCTGATCGACATCACCCCGCCATAGTGTTTGACAAACACCTGCTGGAAGTGAAAAAAATAGGCCCCCCAGCCGATGATGAATATGATCCCCGAGCCGATCAGGCCAAACTTCCATTTGTCGATACGGCCCAGAAAAAACAGAACAGCCATGGCAACCGCTATCACCAGAGCCCAGTAAAGATACGTGATCATTCTCTTGTTCTCTCCGTAGTTGCTGTAAGCGCATCTTACAGCAGTTTACAGGGTCTGTTCACACAAATGACAAACCAGCGACGGCTTGTCGTTCGTGTGCCCAGACCTTGAGACAAACGATAACAAAGCCACATGCAGGCAGATGCAACACTCACCCCGGATTACGCAAAACTCAGGGCTGCTTTGCTCTTGTCATTCCGGCGCATACCGGAATCCACTGCGGTCCTGATGCGAAGCAAGAATCTGCCAATAATGTTAAATGATCGGGTATGCGGAACACTTAATTTAGTGTAAACAACATTTTTTATATTTCTTACCGCTCCCGCAGGGACACGGATCGTTACGGCCCACCCGTGGTTCCCGCCTGTACACCATTTTTGTGAGAGGTGCATCCTGACTTCGCTGCGCCAACCAAAATGCATGGATTTTCTGCACATTGGGGGCAATTGCCTTTTGAATAATCTCAACCTCGTGATCACTATAATCATGCGCGCGCCACTGGCTTTCACTGGTAAACGCCAGAATCGGTGACAGCATAGCAACCATTTCTTTGTCGTTCAGATGCCACTCATCCGCCGCGAGGGTAACGCCGCGCCAATAGCCCTCACACCATTCATCGACAATGGTGTAAGTCTTT
Organism: Chromatiales bacterium; assembly: GCA_027032075.1. Taxonomy (GTDB): domain Bacteria; phylum Pseudomonadota; class Gammaproteobacteria; order UBA6429; family Thiohalophilaceae; genus JAJRYG01. The sequence continues at coordinate 14,634 of JALVOC010000132.1, forward strand.
TCATCTACTTTTTTTTCCAGAAAAATCGGTTCAAACTCTTCGGGTTGTTCCATTAAAATTGCGGCAATGCTATTCATGTGACGCATCATCAATGAAAGAATAGCTTTAAATTCATTCGTGCTTTCCCATACCGGTTCAAAATCTCCCCACACGGCAGGAAGCCATTTTGATGGTGGAATCACAACGGGTCCACTGACGATGGCAGTAAAAAATCCATCCAGCTCCGTGATATCCAGCACCCCTTCATCTTTCCTGTCGGTATCAGTACCTTCATCGATGCGATCCAGCAGGAACCGATCGAGTCGTTCTATTTCATCTTCACTCAATATGGAAAAAAGATCACTCATTTAACATTCCGCATGGGGTGATATTGCCTGGTCCAATGTTTTATATCCGCCGGCAAGGTGGGCCACTGCTTATTGTCGATCATCTTGATCAAGCGTTCCAGCTTGGGCGGGGTCTGAATTTTGTTTTGCGGCTTACGGAAGTTGCTGCCCAACATGAGCCTCCTGGTAGTTCGATGAAACACGTCGCGCCGCCTCACCTATAATTTCAATACTACGTTCAAGCGCCCGTAACAAAACACGATTATCAAGAAAAGCGGCCAAGTCACAATTACCAACCATTTCTTCCACTTCCTTTGCAGCTTGCAACATGTCCCATAAATAAGCGGCATCCCTGTCATCAGGCTGCATACAGTTCCTCCATATCCTTCTCTATCGCTCGCTTCCGATAAGGGTTATTCAAAATCGATGTTGTCGCCACGTCCACCTTACGGCCACCAAATATTTTGGCGAAGGCATCCTGAATTTCCACCATACCGCCCAGCGAAGGCTCTTTACCCTTTTCAAATTCGACCAGCAGATCGATATCACTATCCGGCCTGAATTCGCCCCGTGCTGCAGAACCAAACAAGACAAGCCGGCGAATATGGAAACGCTTTACCACCTCCTGCAAAGCAGCTCGCGAAACCACAATCACTCCGCCGATAACAATCTTGTCCCGATTGCGTTTCAACACGTTTTTCTTTTCCTTTGTTAAAGCACCCAGGCGCTTTTTCAATTCCTTTTTAGCGATATCACGTTCTCTGCCTCCACCACCACGGACAGCATCCACCAAGGCAAGCAACTGATAGAGTTCGGGATCATTCTTTGCCGCAACCGGCGCTGACTTATATAAAGGAGAGAAAGATTCACCCCGTACTTCGCCTTCAGGATCGGGCCAAACCGGCGGCGGTTCATTATTCTCCACAAACCAGGCATTCAATGGCGCAGCAGCATAGGCAGTCGGCATACCCCGGTTTAGTCCACCCCGTTCCGGGACAAAAACGTACTGAATACCGTGCAATAAGAAATCTTCCAGATTTCTACTATTCGGCGATATATTTTCGTCTTCTTTCACGGCAAGCCTTGCCGCAAGCGCGCGTTTGGCCGCCGCATGCACTTCCGAGGGGCTCATACCCAGTTCTACTGCTAACTTATTGAAAGACCATGGGTTTTTACCCAAAGCGACCAGCTTCAGCAAAAACAAAATATCCTGAGGCTTTAAGTTCATTGAAATATTCTCTGTTCGCGATTCGCGAATAAAGAATAGTATTTCCATGCCAGGTGTCAAGCAGCCAATAACCAGCCGCCGCACCCCATGCGGGTTCGGCCACAGTAAACCCGGGTTTGGTCGCTCCCGGCCTCCCCGAACTGCTCCTGCGTTGTTCTACCTTCGCCCCTCCCTAATTAATAGTCTTTTAATTTCACCCAGTCACCAGAGGCATTCTTGATATACCAAAAATACCATCCGTTAACTTGCCCGCGATCTACAATTGCCATAGCTGCACCACTTGGTGAATCGTAAGTTTTATTTTTATATCGGATTGTTCCGTTAGCCAACAGAAATGCTTTATACTCCTTGCCTTTGTAAACACGATACAATGGTGTCCTTCTTGCAACAAGGCCTTCAAGTGTTCGTTTGGTTGCTGCTCCAGTTTTCTTTTTCTTTCTCTTCCGACTGCCAAACATGGCCTCGAATTCTTCCTGCTGCTTTTGCTTGACCATTTTCTTTAGCTGCTGAAGCATTGGGCCACTGGACTTGCCTTTTGGAATAACTCTGTTTCCGCCAGGATTTGCTATACGGATTAGGAGAGATTCAATCTCATGGATATGTTCCGACTTTCTGACAAGATACAAGCTAAAATGCGTCCAGCTCGCATAATGTCGGTCTTTTAAATGTTGCTTGACGCGTTTCTTTAAATCAATCGATTTTCCAACGTAATAAAGCTCATTTTCGTCATATAGCGCATAAATTCCGGGTGAATTACCAACTAGGTCTGTGATTAGCTCAAAATGCTTGCGGAATACATCCTTCGAAACACGCTCAAGCCTTTGAGTAACCAAACTTCTTGTTTTCCTTGCTTTTCTTGTTTTCTTCTTTGCAGGCATACAATCTCCTAGGCAGTATCGCCATTTCCAGCCAACACCGCCTCAACACTCCGGAACTCTTCCAATGCTGCTTCAAGCTGCTCTACTATCTCCTGGGCAAGTACTTCTGGAGGCGGCAGATTTTCGGTATCCTCCAGGGATTCATCTTTGAGCCAGAAGATGTCGAGATTGGTTTTGTCACGGGCGACGAGTTCGTCGTAGGTGAAGGATTTCCAGCGTTCGATTTTTTTGGATGCGCGGCGTTTGCTACGGTCTTCGGGTTTGTAGCATTGGATAAATTCGTCGAAGTCGGCTTTCTGTAATTTGTTCTGTTTCAGGGTCTTATGAACGTTGGTGCGATATCGTAGACCCAGAGTTTTTTTGTCCAGGCGGTTTTGGAGGCGGGTTTGGCGTCGAAGAATATGACATTGGCCTTGACGCCCTGGGCGTAGAAGATGCCGGTGGGCAGGCGTAGTAAGGTGTGAAAATCGGTGCGTTCCAGCAGGTTTTTACGCACGGTTTCGCCGGCGCCGCCTTCGAAGAGGACGTTATCCGGCACCACCACGGCGGCTTTGCCGCCGATCTTGAGCATGTTGGCGATGTGTTGCACGAAGTTGAGCTGTTTGTTGGAGGTGGTGGCCCAAAAGTCTTCGCGCTCATAGACCAGCTTTTCCTGTTCTTTTTTACCTGTCTTTTCGTTGATGACGGTAATGGAGCTCTTTTTACCAAAGGGCGGATTGGCCAGAACCATGTCAACCTTATCATCCTCCACTTCTTTGGCCAGGGCATCATTGGCGGTAATCGGGCATTCATCGCCCCCGATACCGTGGAGGTATAAGTTCATGGCACATAAGCGCACCACACTATCGACAATATCGTTACCGCGTAAGGCGTGTTCCTTGAGATGGCGTTGTTCTTTTTTGGAGGTGGCGTGTTGGGCCATGTAATCGTGGGCGGCCAATAAAAAGCCACCCGTACCACAGGCGGGATCGGCCACGGTGTCGGTGGGTTTGGGTTGCATCACTTCCACCATCGCCTGGATTAACGGGCGGGGGGTGAAGTATTGTCCGGCACCGCCTTTCACATCCTGCGCATTACGCTCCAACAAGCCTTCGTAGATGTCGCCTTTCACATCCGCCGGCAAGGTGGACCACTGTTCCTTGTCGATCATCTTGATCAAGCGTTCCAGCTTGGCGGGGTCCTGGATTTTGTTTTGCGCCTTGCGGAAGATGGTACCTAACATACCGCCTTCTTTACCCAGGCTTTCCAGGGTATGGCGGTATTGCAGTTCTAAATCATCGCCATCGAGTTTCCTTAACTTGGCCCAGGAGTATTTTTTTGGAATGCGTACCTGCTGTCCAGCACTTTCTCTCTCATCTGCCATTTTAAGGAAAACAAGATAAGTGATTTGCTCCAAATAGTCGTTATAACCTACACCATCATCTTTCAAAACATGTGCATAGTTCCAGACACGATTTCCAATCTCTGCTGCGCTCACAATAACCTCTATAAATCAATTAGTTAACTATTTTAAATTTAATAAATAAACGGATTTTCGCTTGATTTTTAACACCAAAATGACGATATTAACTAATGACGGGTAAAACCTGTTGCGTGCCTAAGGTGCTTCCTCCCATCGGTTGGATATGAGCCTCAGGAATCCAGGCGCATCAGGGGCCGTCAACCTAACTGCATGCGGTGTTGAGTATGAAAAAATCATTATTTGATACAAATCCCTACCTGCAAAATCCCAAGAAATATTGGGATTCACTCATTACTAGCGTCTCCAGTTCCACTGCAATCGAAACTGGCGCCAGTGTTGAATCAGTCAGCCAACAAATCACCGACGTCAGTAGTAGTCATTTTCATCCTACTCCGACAAAGCCTGAATCGAATTCTCAATAATTTCCGCAAATAATCGTTCCATCGGCTCATAATCCCGATCCATCCCGGTTTGTACTGCGGTAAAATAATCCGTCTTCCTCTCGCCACTAATTAAACTAAAATCCAGCACCGGCAATCCCGCCTGCAACGCCATAATACTCGCCAATAGCCGTGAGCAACGGCCATTCCCTTCGCGGAAAGGATGGATCAAAAACCAGTTCGGTATGCACTTCGGCAAGCGCCTTCACAATGTCATCACGTTCTGAAAAATGACAGGGCGTGTATTTAGCTAGTTGATCCTTTTCAAGCTGGATCATCAACTTCGGTACCTGGGCCGCCATCGCAAATGAAAAACCATCCTTGCTAATATTGATAGTTCGATACTCGCCTGACCATGCATAAATATCGCCCAGCCACACTTTATGCATATAGCGGATATCGTCGGCGGTGAACTGATGGTCAGCATCATATTCGTGAATGAGCGCATCCGTCGCCTTGATGAGCGCTTGAGCTTCGACCCTGTCCATTTCTGCTGGATCAATAATCCCGAGTTTGTTTCTCAGAACAGTATCATTTGATCCAGGCTCATATTGAGCCTCGATCGAATCTGACACATCATAACGACCTTTTTTCTTCACGGCCTATATAGTCCTGCATTTATGTTATTTTGCGCCTTGCGGAAGATGGTGCTTAATGCGTGCTTGTGCAGACTGTGGCGAGGCAGACAGGTAACCCACTCCATCATGACCAGAACTGAGTTCAGGGAATGCTGGACGAAACATCGTGGATGGTTCTGCAGTGCACGTTTACCTGCGCAATGCGAAGCATCGCAGGCAGGCAAGACGTTGGCGTAGTGGAACTTGTCTGCGCCGACTATAGGGAGGCAGGCAGGGACTTTATTTACTATTTCTGATGCGCTCATATGTTAATCATCATTTTGTAACTTTTTAATTTCCTGGAACCTTTGTGATTCGTATGAAGCACTTTCTTGATACACACGAATTTTTGTTAAATCGTCAGAAAAAACCATTAGTATACTTTTTACGTCATCATCTTCTGTTAAAAGAGTTGCTGCCTTTTTTTCTTTACCTGGTTCATTAAATCGAATAGTTCCGCTTACTGCATGACCAGTTATTTGGCCTTCATAATATACTTCCATTTTACGTTTCTCTTGAGAACCAGAAAGGCCACCAAACATTAGTCTAAAATTTGGTACCTCATAGATACCGTGGGCTCTTAGTTTTCCACCTTGTACTTCTAAATTTAAATGGCACCTACTATCTTCCCATGTACCTTTAAAGTCTTTCACATCTTCTTTTGCTGCAGCGCGACCATATTTAACATAAAATTCATGGACAGGTTTAACTTCATCTAGCAACTCTGTCGTTTTCTTTTCTTCTTCCTCCCTTCTTTTTTTCAACCTATATGAAGTATCATCTATGTTTTTATTATAATCTTCGTATTTCTTTGCCTTCTCGCATTGCTCTTGAGCCTCTTGAAAAAAACCCGCATCGAGTAGTTTTCTAGCTATATTATCCATTGCTAGAGTTTCATCCATTTCTTCTGATCTACGATATGCATCAACTGCTTTACCATCAATATCCAATCTAGCATACGAAACACCTAAATTATTCCAGGTGATCGCGCTGCGATGTTGGTAAGGTATCTTTAAATAATGAAATAAAGATAAGTTTCTTCTATCTTCTTCAGAATGCCCATATGCTAGGTTAAATCTAGAATCGTAATCATCCGGTTTTAAGTCTAATAATCTCTCCGTATATGCCAAGCATAAAGTTTTATCATTTTTAATATCTGCTATATCCTTTAATATTTCTAATAACAGGATTTCTCCATTTTCAACCAACCTTGACTTCTCTTTCAGTTCATCAATTAATTCACTCAATTCTACGTTTTTATTTCCTTTTGCATAGGCTTTCACTGCTTCACACATTAGTTGTATTTCTTTTTTTTTATCCTTTTCGCGTGAAGCAGCTTTAAGAAATGTTTGAGCAGCTTTTTCATTTTCATCGAATCGTTGGTACGATATTGCCAGATAGCGCTGTACTTCACTATTCTCCGGTTTTTCTTTTGCTAAATTTTCTAGCCTACTTAGCGAACCATCTTTTGCCCATAATATATGGAAATATTCTTTAGCGGCATGCCAACTATCTATATTGCATTCTTCTTTTCCATCATCTGTATCCAAATAAGCATCAAATATTTTTTGTTCATCACCTGCATCTTCCATTGCTACTATATGCATGAGCGCATATTCATAATTTATACGCTTCCAGTCAGGTTTTGGATTAAGCCATTCACCCCCTTCCTTCTTTTGTTCAGATTCTTCGGCAGTCTTGGGCATTTCTGCAACAGCTTCTTCCACAGATTTTGCGTTCGGAAGAAGAGCACGAATCATTTCTAACATTTTTCCAAAAGATTTCTCAGGTGCATTTCTAGTAAATTGAATATATTCAAGATTCCCTTGCAATCCTCCTGGAGTTCTTAGCCCTTCTTCAACAAGAAGAATTACATCCATATCTTTACCAATAGCTAATCCAATTTCTTGTATGATCCAGTCTGATGTTTTCCAGCTCAAAACATCTTTCTTCGCGCATAGATCTGATGGACAGAGAAGCTTGCTTTTCAGATTTTCATCTGATGTCACCCTCTCTTTCTTTGTACAAATTCCAATAAAAAGATTCTTATCTTCAATAAGTGCTAAGACTTTTTCAGCAAGAACTTTTGGTTCTGCTGGTTTTGCATGCTCCCAACTAAAACCGATACCCATTTCTTGTATTTGATTAAGATACTCTAATATTGCTCTGACAACGTCTTCATCATCTTCTGTAAAACTATGCCCGACAAATGCTTTTAATGTGCTCATATTCCTATTGCCTCATTAAACTCTTTCTCACCGATTCACATATTTACTCCTAATAATTTCCCAGAAAATGCTGAAACCAATATTGATTGTTTATTTTTTTCTGCTTTTATCAATTGGACATCAAGCTCATTTTCCAAATGCGTTATGCTTGTCACTTTTTCGTCAACCTGTCTTATAATTTCTTCTTGTTCTGCGCGACTTGGAATTGACACGTTCATATTTCGCACATCCTGCACATTTACACCTTTAACCGCCACCCCACGCGCAACAACCTTAAAATAGTGCTGTACAATATTGCTATCTATGAATAGCTGTAAATATTCGTTGGATATTGGCGGTATTGCAGAAATTCGCACTGTATCTTGAGTGATATTCCCGCCCTCAAGCTCAACTGGTGCGATTGCCGTTCGGCCATATGTACCTCTGATCGTTAAGAGCACATCACCCTCACACAAAGATGCTCTTTCATATTTATTGGCAATTTCAGGTGCAGTTCGATTTAACTGTTCCAGGAGCACCTTCCCTCCTTTAATATCTTTTACTTTTACATAGAGAACACCATTTTTGATGTTCTCTTTTGGCATCAAAATCCCATAACAGATAATGCGAATAGGATCAGTAATACTTTCTAACGTAGATACTGCCCATTCTTCAGGAACGTCAAGAATCATATGCGGATTCGGTTCTTCTAATTTATATTTCTGCTTCCACTTATCATCCTTAGGCATTTTGCCTGCCTGCCTCAGAGCCCCCTTTTCATATTCGCGTTTTAGCCATTTGCGGCCGTAGCCAGTTTTGAGCTCCTTTTCGCGGTCGTATGCTTCTTTTTGCGACTTAAATTCTTCGTGGTGAATGATTGATATCGGCTTGTGCTTCTTCGTGTGTTCTGATCCATTACATGATACGTGCTCTTCCCAGCGTCGCGGCATGTCCTCAGTTACGCCGATATAGAAGCTATTGTCGTCGCAAAGCAGCACATACAACCACCAAACCCCTTTCTTTGGCGCAGATAAACCTTTTGCTGTGAATTTACGAAGTTGTTCGTGCTCCCATTTTTGGCGGCGTTCTTTTAGGATTCGTTCGAGTAGTTGGGAGGCAGGTTCGAGTTTGTCTTTGTTTGCTTCGCGCCACTCTTTGGTGAGTTCGCCGGTGACGGCGGCTTTGAGGACGGATTGGCGGTATTGTTTGAGGAGTTGTTTGGCTTTTTTTAGGGCTTCGATGCCGGCGTCGATATGAGAGAAGAGTTCTTCGATTTTGGCGACGATGCGTTTTTGTTGTTCTTTCGGCGCAAGAGGTATTTCATAGTCTTCTGCTACCTTAGGACGAATTCTTGTAAGTGAACCACCTACGCCTGATACATTCATGCATAAATGTTCTCTGAACCTTTGATTTTGCATGAAGTACAGCAAATATTTAGGCTCGACTGCTTCAGTTGGAAAGAATTCTATCCATTCTGGTGAAGAAATTTGTCGATGTTTTGTCTCTGGGCCAACAATCCAGACTCTATTAATACGTGGATTAATTTTCGAGAGCAAAACTGTGTTTGGCACGACTATTCTTTTCGATGATCCAATTTTTTCACCCGAGATAATTTCCGGCATCCCTTCAGAAAAACTAGGTACGCTATATAATTCAAATACTTCATCAGGCAGTTCCGCTGGGTTGATACCTTTAGCTTTATCGCCACGTAATTTCCCTAATGGGACTAAAACCCACCCCTCGGGCAAATCGTTATTCTGGATTCCAGCCTTCGCGGGAATGACGGCGCTCGTTTCACTCATGCAATTAAATACCCGTTCAATTCTTGGATTAATTTATCTAAATCCTTCCCAAACAACTCTCTTGCCTTTAGCAACCCACCCTCCTGGTTAAAGGGGATGTAGTTAAAGTCGTCTACGGTCATTTCGGCATTTTGGGCGATTTGGTCTTTTATTTTGTTGAGCCAGGCGAGTTGTTGTGGGGTGAAGCGTTGCCCTTTGACACCCTCACCCCAGCCCTCTCCCTGAGGGAGAGGGGGTTGTTGGGATTTGCCCTCTCCCTGGGGGAGAGGGTGCTCTTGTTGTTTTAGCCCGCCTGCCTGCCTCGCCGAGCTCGGCGCAGGTAAATTTTCTTGCTGCGTTAACCATGCTTGAAATCTACGTTCGACGATTTCTGGGAAAGGTTCGAGCGCGTCGGTGACGCCTGTCGCTAATCTGAGCAGGCTAATTAATATTGGCAATTTGCTCTCGGGTGGTGCGCCTCTTACTTTGGCTTTTTTCAGTTGTTCGTAGGCCTTCCAGACTTCGACCGGGGCGATATGGTACGGCGGTTGCTCGATCTCTTCAACGAGCTGATTGATCATATCGTAGCTGAGATGGCGTTTTTGGTAGGGCTGTTTGTAGATCAGCTCGATGGCGTCGATTTCATTCTTGTGGTCCTGGATGAATTGTTGCCAGTTGTTAATGAGGCCTTCAGCTTTTTCGGCGTCGAAGCCGGCATCGATGACGGTATCGGGGCTGTCGTCGATGAGTTGGTCGGTGTCTTTGCGCAGGGCTTCGATGAGTTCGCGCAGGTCCGGGTTGTGGAAGGGTTTGATTAGGATATCAGCCTTGGGTTTGAAGGATTTCTGTATGTCTTTTTCTGTTGGATTTTCTGTTTTTGCATGTATTTTTGCGGCTTCGATGAGGTGGTCTTCGTTGGTGTGGTGGATCAAGCTGGCCGCGATCATGGCCAGGGAGGTTGCCGGTAAATGTACCCCCTCACCCTGTCCCTCTCCCGGAAGGGAGAGGGGACCCTCTTTTTGGGCTTCGGCAGTTTCGCCCTCAGCCTCTCCTGGATGGGAGAGGGTTTCTCTCAAGAGTTCGCTGATACGTTTGCGTTGTTGGTCGTTGAGTTTGAGGTCGAGGCGGATCAGACGATTTCCCAGGGCGCGCAGGGTGTCGGAGTGGCGATCACCGCGGGCGACTTGTTCCATGAGTTTGGCGGTGGAGACGCTGGGTTTGGTTTCCAGTGATTTGGTTTCGGTTTTGTCGGTTTCGGTGACGCCGACGCAATCGACCAGGACAAAGCGGCTTTTGCCGGGGGCATCGGGGGTGACTTTGTGCAGTTCATCGCGGCTGATGACGCGGGTGCCGCGGCCTTTCATTTGTTCGTAGTAGGCCTGGCTTTTGACATCGCGCATGAACATGACGCATTCCAGGGGTCGGATGTCGGTGCCGGTGGCGATCATGTCGACGGTGACGGCGATGCGGAATTGTGGATCGGTGCGGAATGCTTTGATGGATTCTTCTGCTGTTTTTTTACCGACTTTGTAGGTGATCTTTTTGCAGAAGGCGTTGCCTTCATCGAAGACTTCGCGCACGGCATCGACGATGCGGTCGCAGTGGTCGTCGTCTTTGGCGAAGATGAGGGTTTTGGGGACCCAGGTCATGGTTGGAGTGATTATTTTGATCCCCTCACCCCTGCCCTCTCCCGGAGGGAGAGGGGGATTAGACCATAGGCGGTTGGGGAAGCATTCGGGCAGGCATTTGTCTTTGAAGGCCTGGATGACGGTGCGGATCTGGTTGGGTGCCAGGACGCTGCGGTCGAGTTGTTTGGCAAGCCATTCTTCCTGCTCATCTAGCACTTCGAGGCGTTTTTGTTTGGTGAGGCGGTCGCGGATTTCGACGGCGGTGCCGGCTTCGATGGTGTTGCCCTGTTCGGTGAGCTCGGTTTTGATGCGGTAGATGTCGTAGCCCACATTGACCTCGTCGACCACGGCATCCTCGTGGGTGTATTCGGAGACGAGGTTTTGATTAAAAAAGCCTATGGTCTTTTTGGTGGGGGTGGCGGTGAGGCCGATGAGGAAGGCATCGAAGTATTCGAGCACCTGGCGCCAGAGGTTGTAGATGGAGCGGTGGCATTCGTCGATGATGATGACATCGAACTCTTCGATGGGGATGTCGGGGTTGTAGCTGACGGGCCTTGGACCCTGGTTTATGGTGCTACTTTCGACCTCAAACCCTGAGTGTTCGTCGGCCTCGTCATCCAGCGCCTGGCCGGTGAGCTGGGAATACAGGCGCTGGATGGTGGAGATGGTGACCTTGGTGGCGTCCGGGATGCCGGCGCGGCCGAGGATGTTGACGTTGTAGTGTTGGGTGAATTTGCGGCCATCGTGGGGGATGACGAATTGTTCGAATTCATCCTTGGCATTGGTGGCGAGGTTGCCACGGTCCACCAGGAACAAGGCGCGTTTGATTTTGGCGAACTTGGCCAGGCGATAGACCTCAGTGACGGCGGTGTAGGTTTTGCCGGAGCCGGTGGCCATTTGCAGGAGCGCGCGGGGTTTACCTTGTTTAAGGGAGGACTCAATGCCGTGGATGGCGTTGATCTGGCAGGCGCGGAGGTTTTTCGTATCCAGTTCGGGCAGATCCTGGAATCGGGCGCGGAGCGTTTTGGTCTTTGTTGGGCTTCCTTCGTCAGCCCAACCTACGTCGTCTACATCGATATCGTCTTCCAGCCAGGCTTTGAGGGTTTCCGGCTTGTGGAAGTGGAATATGTTGCGGGAGCGCGGGTGCGGGTCGCGTTCATCGCGGAATCTGATTTCGTGATTGGTGGCTTCATAGAGGAATGGCAGCGGCTGCTCATCCGGCACCCAGCGTTCGATGTGTTTGGTGTGGGAAGTGGCGTAGCGGGCGGATTGCTCGGCGACCCCGCCGAGATCGGTGCCTTCGCGCTTGGCTTCGATGATGCCGCAGGCCTTGCCATTGACGAACAGCATGTAGTCCGCCGGGCCGGTGTCCGTTTCCACTTCACGCACGGCCACGCCTGTCTTTTCAAACAGGTTAATCCGTTTTTTGTCCTGGATTGCCCAGCCTGCCGCGATGAGTTTTTCGTCTATCTGCTCACGGGTTTCGGCTTCCAGCTTGGTGTTTTCAGGCACCACCGCAGATTATATCTCCATCATTTATATTAAAGGCATCAGCGAGAAATAAGGTGCATTTATATTTATGTGCCTCATTATGGCTGCATCTGTGGTGTCGCTGGGGCCGGTGATTTTGTCTGACACGGGGGTGGTGTCCTAGACAGTATAGAAGGAAACCTTTTGTTGTTTAAGGGTTTTTTGGGATCGGGGCAGGGTGGCGTTGATTGCCGGAGGGGTGGCCAATGAGCCGGATTGGGGGCCATTCCCCCACAAAACCACTTGAATTGATGCGCCAATGACTTTAGAATCATTCTAATTCTCTATCTTTACTGTTTAACTCAATTATTCAAGGAGCTTGATATGGGTGTACTCGTTGGCCGTGAAGCGCCGGATTTTACCGCCCCTGCCGTTCTCGGCAATGGCGAAATCGTTGAAGACTACAACTTTAAAAATGCCACCAAGGGCAAGTATGCGGTGGTTTTTTTCTATCCGCTGGATTTCACTTTTGTCTGCCCCTCGGAGCTGATCGCGTTTGATCACCGCCTGGAGGAGTTCAAGAAGCGCAATGTCGAGGTGATTGGCGTTTCGATTGACAGCCATTTTACCCACAATGCATGGCGCAATACCCCCACCAATGAAGGTGGTATCGGTCCGGTGGGTTACACCCTGGTGGCCGACATGACTCACGCCATCTGCAAGGCCTATGATGTTGAGACGCCTGACGGCGCGGTTGCTTTCCGCGGTTCCTTTTTGATCGACATCGCCGGTACCGTGCGTCATCAGGTGGTCAATGATCTGCCGCTGGGTCGTAATGTCGACGAGATGCTGCGCATGGTGGATGCGTTGCAGTTCACCGAAGAGCACGGCGAGGTTTGCCCTGCTGGCTGGCATCAGGGCGACAAGGGCATGTCCGCCACTCCTGAAGGCGTGGCTGAATATCTGGCTTCCGAGGCTGACAAGCTGTAAGCCTGATATGGTGTTGTACCCGGAGACTGTCTTTCCGATGTAGAGGGATGCCGGAGCGGTGTCCGGAATGACAGTAATGAGAAACCCCGTCCTGTTTTACAGTGGCGGGGTTTTTTGTGTGGCGGTATCTTGATCCCCTCACCCCAGGCCCTGAGGGAGAGGGGTTGTTGGGGTAGCAGTGATTGTGTGTGCCCTGAGGGCAGTATGAAGAATAATGCTGGGGTGCGCGATTAAAGAAAGAGAATCCGACGCTTACCAGAAACGTGGTCGGCCGGTGTCGACGTGGATGAAATTGGATTTGGGATAATAGCCGACTCCGCCCGCGTGCAGTTGCAGCGCGGCCTGGCGCAGGTGCCTGAGATCGACGCCCGGCAGGCGGATATCAACGGCTTTCCCCCGCATGTGCAGGCTGCGTTTGGCCACGCCGGTGCTGGTGTGGCGCAGTCTGGCATTGGATTCGGGTGAACGGTAGCCGGAGATGATATGGAAGGTGCCGGGTTTGCCCGTCCGCTGTTGTAAGGCATGGAGCAGATCGAGCAGCCGCCGGTCCATCGTGGCCACCTTGCCGCTGCGATGATCACGCAGGATGTGGTTGATGGCGGCCAGTTCCTCGGTGATATAGGCGCCGTCCGCCCAGTAGGTGGTTGAGAGGTGTTCGCCGGTATGCAGGTTGTAGAAACGTAACAGCCGCTCGCCGGGGCGGGTGATGCGTGCAAGTGCAGCGGGGGCGATCAGCGATGTGGCACCCGCGGTGGCGAATTTCAGAAAAGTACGGCGTGTGATCATCGTCGTATTCACAAACTGGGCTGAGTGGTTTTTCGGTTTTGCATGAGTATTTCACAGGTTGCCACTCTGGCGGCGTCAACTTCCTCACAATTCACTCCTTTTATATCGGCAGGAAAGGCAACTCATCCAGTTTTTTCTTCCCCGGCAGAACCACACTTTGAAAGGGGGGAATCGCGATCGTAGACATCCTCACGGAACGATACCGCGTTATCCGCGCCCACCCAGGCGGTCCAGTAGACCAGATAAATAGGCATGGCTTTCGGTACCGGCACCTTGCGGGACTCCCCCGATGCGATGGTTTCCCTGATTTTCTTCCGCGTCCAGCGGTTCTCCGCGCCCAATAAATAGACTGCCAGTCGCACAGGGTCTTCCACCCGGATGCAGCCGGAGCTGAAGGCGCGTACTTGCCGGTTGAACAGGCGGCGTGTGGGTGTGTCGTGCAGATAAACTTTAAATGCGTTGGAAAACAGGAACTTGATGCGGCCCATGGGGTTGGTGGGCCCCGGATCCTGGCGCAATACATAAGGGAAGTGTTCCTTGTCTACCTGAGACCAGTCGATTTTCCCTGCATCCAGCTCCTCGCCATTGCGCCGGTTGCTAAACACGCGGATCCCCCTGGACTTCAGGAAATTCGGATTGCGCTGCTGTTCAGGGATCAGATCCTCGAACACGATGGTCGACGGGACCGTCCAGTAGGGGTTGAACACGACGGTGTGCAGCACGCCGCGCACAGCCGGCGTCGGCCGTTCCGGCTTGCCGATGATCACCCACATGCTAAACAGGGGCTGCGCGTTCTCAATCGCAGTAAGCTCGTAACCGGCTGTATTGACCATGAGGTAACGCCTGCCGAGATGCCGCGGTAGCCAGCGCCAGCGCTCCATGTTCAGCTTGATCTGTTCGATACGTTCGCTGATGGGAACATTCATCGCCGCGCGGCTTGCGGCTCCGACGATGCCGTCCATTTTAAGGCCGTGCCGCACCTGAAAGCGCTCCACCGCGTATTTGACGGCTTGATCAAAAAAGTCGCTGTCTTTGACAGGCCCCAGGTGCAGATCACCTTCTGCGAGCAGGCGGCGGCGCAGCAGGCTGATCTGCGGATGTCGCAGGCCATATTTCAGATAAGGCCCCGCCGGCAGTTGTGGCCAACCGCCGTTGCGTTGCCGTTGCCGGTAGCGGGCCAATGCCTCCCGCAGGCGCCGGTATCCTGCATGGGGAGGCGGCAAGTCGCGCAGTGCCGCGCCAAAATTTGCAGCGGCGAGAGTGGTGTTTAACAGCTTGACCGCATTGAAATCAGGCGTGGCGATATGCCACAACGGATCCACTTTGCCGGGATCGAAGCGGCCTGCACGCACATGTTTGCTGTAAAGGAAAAAAGTGTTTGTCAGCAACTGCTCCAGCCGTGCCAGCTCTGCAGCTGTGCGGGCTGTCCAGTGTTGCGCGATCAGGGGAAGCGGATAGGCTTCCGGCTCAAGCCCTTCTTCTTCAGCCAGGATGAGTGTCTGCCGCAATTGTTCCGCTCTTTGCAGCGGCCCATGGGTGTTAACCCACACCGGCTGAAAATTGCGTGGCGCATAGAAGTCATGCAACCGCTTCCTGTCCAGATCCAGAATGATCCATGATGCGGTTTGCTGATCCAGTTGTCCACGCAATTCCCCGACAAGCTCGCGCATGGGAATATCGGCTACAACGGCAGGCAGCCAGAGAAACCCCAGGCCGAATATCAGGAGGGCGGCCAGGCGTTTGCACTGAAGTGAAGTGACGGGCATACGTTAAGAGATGGGGCTGGAATTTATCAATTACAGGGGCGATGTGTTGTTCGGGTGTTTTATAAAGATACAAGAGGTGTTGACAGATACAAGCGCGTCATGTCTTTGTGCTGGCCAAATCAGATCAGGGTAAAAACAGATCTGCCGTGTTCAAACAGCGTGTGATGTTCTGCGGCATATCCCGGGTAAGTGCAGGAAAATTCAGGGTTTTCTTTTGCAGGCAGTGAGTGCCTGCCGGCACTGCTGCAACAGGGGATCATTTGCCTGGGCGGCGCCAGGAGCGGCGGTGATCAGCCGCTGCGGAAGTTGCAAGGTGAAAGAGCCCCAACCCTCTGCAGTCGCACATTCTATTTTAAGCTCCCAGATGTCATCACGCGGCTCAACTTCAAAGAGATAAGCGTCCAAGCCAAGCTCATCGAGAACAGAGGCGATCGCCTGGCGCGCATGTGCGAGATCGGAGGTTTGCAGTGTCATAATCGAATCATTCGTTGCCCGTTGGTTTATTTTCTCTGCCTGATTTCCCGGTTTTGCTCTGTGCGTACGAGGCCGACGATATCTGTCAGTTGTTCCGCAACAAGTTCGAGGATATCGTCAACCGTCAGAATCCCGACGAGAGCGCCTTGACCATTTGTCACTGGAAGTCTGCGAATACCTTTGTCCCGCATGAGCTTTATGGTGTCCACAAGTTTGGTATCCTCGCTGACCGTTACCAGTTTATAGCTCATGACATCACCAACGTTAACCGCATCGATATCAACATCCTCGGCAAGAATTTCCACCACGATATCCCGATCCGTCAAAATTCCCAACGGCAGCCGTACGTCATCCCGCTTTTCCACCACGACGACATCACCAACATGATAGTGGCGCATGAGATTGACCGCCGTACGAACCGGCTCGTCTTTTTCAACAACAACCACCTCACGGTTACAATATTCCCCGGCAGACATGATTCACCTCCAGATATCTGTTGTCGCATCGAAAAACCGGAGTTTCGTCTCACTATCAGACTGTTTTTACCGGGATCAGCCGATAGTGCCAGCGAACATCCACTTTAAAGTTAATTACGGGATCATTGGTTTGTCTATAAGATAAACATGGTATATGGCGAAAATCTGTCAAGGTGAAAAGGGTATATGCTGACAAACAATGGCATAGAGAGGGATTCTCACTGATATCCAGGAGGGGGCAATGCAGCCTGGTGAAATCCGTGAGGACAAACGCAACGCGCACCCCTGGATTTTGCCGCGCCTCATCCAGGCATGCGTTGCATGCCGGCGAAGTGAACGGGCATGGGGGATGTCAGGTTTTTTGATCCCCTCACCCTGTCCCTCTCCCGGTGGGAGAGGGGACCCTTCGTTAAAGGTTCCTCTATACAGGAGGCATCAATGCAGCCTGGTGAAATCCGTGAGGACAAACGCAACGCGCACCCCTGGATTTTACCGCGCCTCATCCATGCTGCGTTGCATGCCGGCAAAGGGTACGGGCATGGGGGATGCCAGGTTTTTTTGATCCCCTCACCCTGTCCCTCTCCCGGTGGGAGAGGGGACCCTTCGTTAAAGGTTCCTCTATACAGGAGGCATCAATGCAGCCTGGTGAAATCCGTGAGGACAAACGCAACGCGCACCCCTGGATTTTGCCGCGCCTCATCCAGGCTGCGTTGCATGCCGGCGAAGGGTACAGGCATGGGGGATGTCAGGTTTTTTTGATCCCCTCACCCTGTCCCTCTCCCGGTGGGAGAGGGGACCCTTCGTTAAAGGTTCCTCCAGGTTGCATCGCTTTCGTAAAATTACAGGGTTGCTACCGGCCTGACCCCCTCTCCCTCAGGGAGAGGGCTGGGGTGAGGGGGCTTCAATCAAGGCTGATTCGATTTGCCCAAGTACGCTGTATAGTTCAGCCAATATCTCATGGTTCCAGAAACGCATAAGCCGGTATCCCATGGATTCGAGCCTGGCAGTTCGCCTTGCATCATATTCCGTCTGCCCGGCGTGCTGCCCCCCATCGGCTTCAACGATCAATCTGGCTTCCAGACAAACAAAATCGACAATATAAGGTTCAATCACCACTTGGCGCCTGAATTTGTAACCATTCAGACGCCGCCCTCGCAAATGTTTCCATAACACACTTTCAGCCTCGGTGGCTTGTTGGCGAAGCGTGCGGGCACGTGATGTCAGGTTTTTCGATCCCCTCTCCCGGCGGGAGAGGGGAACTGTCGTTAAAGGTTCATCCATGATACAGGCTCCGGAATATTCCCATGGCATCTAAAGCATCATCTTTTTTACTATAAAAACCAGATCAACATCAATAAGTGGCAATGTAAGCCGGATGGCGCCTGGCGGAATCCGGAGGAACGGGCGCGACGTCTATACCTGGATTTCATTACGCTTTTGTTCAGGCATGCGTTGCATGCCGGCGAAGGGTACGGACATGGGGGATGTCAGGTTTTTTGATCCCCTCACCCTGTCCCTCTCCCGGTGGGAGAGGGGACCCTTCGTTAAAGGTTCCTCTATACAGGAGGCATCAATGCAGCCTGGTGGAATCCGTGAGGACAAACGCAACGCGCACCCCTGGATTTTGCCGCGCCTCATCCAGGCTGCGTTGCATGTCGGCAAAGGGTACGGGCATGGGGGATGCCAGGTTTTTTGATCCCCTCACCCTGTCCCTCTCCCGGTGGGAGAGGGGACCCTTCGTTAAAGGTTCCTCTATACAGGAGGCATCAATGCAGCCTGGTGA
>JALVOC010000133.1 GCA_027032075.1 Chromatiales bacterium
CCGTGGATTCGTCCGGCGCGGGGAGGGGGGCGGCGGGGTCGCGGAGTTTGCGGGCCAGGCTGGTTTTGCCCGCGCCCCCTTCACCGATGAGGAGAAGTTTGGCTTCGTAGATGTGCGCAGTACCTTCTTTTGCCAGTTGGTCGTAGTAACGACGCACCGCTTCTAAATCAACTGTCCTATCGTCATCGAACGATATTGGGAACGACATTGGGAATGTTAACCCTTTGTCTAGCAATTCTGGTGGGGGTTGGGTGATGGGGTTGTTGTAGATATAGAGTTTTTCCAGTTTAGGCATTCGTACCAGCCATTCAGGAATGACCGTTAATTGGTTGCCTCCAAGTTCAAGCAATTGCAAGTTGATTAACTGCCCGATTGTGGGGGGAACGGCCGTTAGCTTGTTGCTCCTCAAATCAAGCTATTGCAGCCCCGTCAACTGCCCGATTTCGGGGGGAACGGCCGTTAGCCGGTTGATGCTCAAATTAAGCGATTGCAGCCCCGTCAACTGCCCGATTTCGGGGGGAACGGCCGTTAAGCCCAATCCTCTTAAATCAAGCCCAACCGCCCCATCCTTTTGTGCCTGTCCAATGCGTTTTTTCGCTTTTCTATATTCGGCAGATAACTTGTCAAATAAGCCCATCAGTTACCTCGCGGGGGTGTCGTTTGTTTTTCTCCCTCGACTGCGCGGCCTCGCGGCCATTAAACGGAAATATGCTGCGGCCAGTGTCTTGTCACAGCTAATTTGACAGGATTAACAAGATTGGAAAAACGGCTAAAAATCCTGTTAATCTTGTAAATCCTGTCTATCATTAAAAGGATGCGGCCTAGACTGGCTGGAGGATCGCCGTATGAACCGGTTGAATTTGCGGCCAGGCGAAGGCTAAAACGTCCAGATACCACCACATATCCAGATGTTCTACACCGCTCACGTCTGGAAATCGCGTATCTGTTTCATAAGCTAACAAGAGTTCGTCTAAATCCTTGTTTGTCATTGCTGTATCTTATTTTCTGGTAATTGTGTAATGAGTTCTGATTGCCGCATAAAAACATTGTAACTATACAGGTCTGGCGCAGAAATTGAACCGCAAAGACGCGAAGAGCGCCAAGATAAAACTTTTCTTGCCTCCCTTTGCGTTCTTGGCGTCTTTGCGGTTAATAATTGGCTACACCTGAATAGTTACAAAACATTTTAGCATAGATGGGAGGCTGTGGCATTTTGGGTTTTGGCGCGCCGGTATTTGCGGCTATACTGGCACGTGGAATGGACAGGAAGGCAA
>JALVOC010000134.1 GCA_027032075.1 Chromatiales bacterium
GGCCGGCGCCGCTTCGCTCAACGCCAATCGAACCGCCATCGAAGCGGCCGGGGGCGTTTTTGTTGGCAGTCTGGAGAACACGCGCCGGTTGACGGCCGGTGGAACCAGGCTGTCCAAACGCCTGTTCCGCACAGACCTGTTCCGCTTTGAGACAACGCTGGATGAAGCTGAAGCCCTGGCCGCCAGACTAAGCGCCACCGGCAGCCTGGTGCAGGAAACCAGAGGCGGCTGGCAGGCCGTGACTACGCTGGACAGTCTGGACGTTGCTTATGGCTATGGGCGAACAGCGCGTTTTGCCGTGTTATCGGACCTGGCCGTAGGGTTGGTAACAGACTCTTTGCTGGCAGGCGCGTTCCAATACATTGAAGACACACAAAACCCATATTTTAGCCCAGGACAAAGATTCGCGCGAACTGGTGTAGCCAGTTTCGGGGGTTTCCTGTCTGGATTGGGAGGAACATATATTGGAGGTGTTCTAAGTTGTGGTCCCGCGGCTCCTCTTTGTATTGCTGGTAGCAGCCTAGTATTGGGTACCGTTTGGGTATTTGGTATACAACCAATAATCTTTGATGCCATTCCGTTCTTGCAACCCCTGCCACGTAACCTGCAACCAATTAGTTACGGGGGGCAATGATGGCCGCTCTATTGCTCTTTTGCACTGGTGTTGTAATTTTAGGTGTTGGTATTTATCGTTACAAAGGGCCAGTTAACGTCTGGTATATCGCCTATGGCATAGTTACTGTTGACAGCAACTACCTTGGAATACCTGGCGGAATTTCAGCAATGTTATTCGCTCTAGCCATTTCTCCGTTCATACCCGACAATTGGAGAATGCCACTAGACATCTTCATAAGTAAAATCTTTAACAAATGAGACAAGAATTACACTGTGACATTAGATATACGCGCATTTTTGACCAGATCATCAATAACCTCATCCACTTTTTGCAAAGTTGCTGCCAATGGTACAGGTAGAGGTAAAGTAGAATCAAGGGCGGCCAAAGCTGGTCGAAAAATACGTGCATCTAACTTTGACAGGAGCAGAACGACTTTGCGGCCATATGATGTTAACTGGTACCTGTAAGAATGCGGGATACGCCAAATAATCCCTTTGAGGCGTAACCGACGGAGGTCATAGGACATTTGCGATGTTGCGTACTCTGTTTGGTCGACACCCAGTAAGTCAGCTACCTGTCGTCGTAAAGTGCGGTTGGTTAAACCATGCGGCAAATGTTGGAAAGACGAGAGCGCATGCAAAAGAGCCATGACTCT
>JALVOC010000135.1 GCA_027032075.1 Chromatiales bacterium
CACACCGGTTGTATAGGAGCCGGCAACCGGCCAGGCAGGGAAGAATATCCAGTATACAATCGCAAACACCACACTGGCGTAAAAAGACCACAACCACCAGGTGGGCAACGGATTATTGAATTCCTGAATATCTCCATCCCACGCATGACCGGTGGTCTGCACTGCCGCCTGTTGTGGTTTGTCTTTGGTTTCACTCATTGCCTTTATCCCTGCCCTCGGGGGTAGTCACATCCGCTTTATCATCATTCAGCGGTATGTACTTGTAGGATTCCAGCCTGGCCGAACGTTTCCGGCTGGAAAACAGATAAATCAAAATGCCGCAGAAAACACTGAAGAACAGCAATAACGCAACAACCTTGCTGTTCTCGTAGCGGGTAAACCAGAGCAGCCAGTCCGGCATCACTGTTACACACCGGAATTGGTATGTTTATTTCCAGCCACGGAATACACGGAAAAACACGGCCGTATTCGATATATTTTTATCATTTTTCCGTGTATTCCGTGGCTAAAATATACTTCATTAACGGAACTCGACAAAATAGCCTTCATCGTACTGGCTGAAATCGACCATCGTGCCCAGTACCTGCAGGTAAGCAACCAGCGCATCCATTTCCGTAATACGCGACAGGACGCCATCGTAATTCTGCCCCATTGCCTGCTCCACCAGGCTGTCTTCGGCGTTGAGGATGTCCAGACGATCCGCGACCACCAGGCCAAACTCGGCAATATTACGATCGTATTCCTGCTGGGTTTCGGAATAAGGGACGCCGGTTCGTTTCAGGGCGCGCATGCGCGCCTGTACGTCGGCATAATCCAGATCGTTTTCCAGCAACCAGGGGTAATTCGGCATGATGGATTCAGGCACCACATCACGGGGATTCTTCAGGTGGGCAACGTGCCACTCGTTGGAAAACTTGCCACCAACACGCGCCAGGTCAGGGCCGGTTCGCTTGGAACCCCACTGAAAAGGATGATCATACCTGGACTCGGCCGCCAGTGAATAATGCCCGTAACGTAACAACTCGTCACGAAATGGCCGGATCATTTGCGAATGACAGAGGTAACAGCCTTCGCGCTGGTAAATATCACGACCCCGTAGTTCCAGCGGTGTATAGGGCCGGACGCCCGCCACGTCTTCAACCGTATCGTTGATATAAAACAACGGTACGATTTCCACCAGGCCACCGATACTGATCACAATCAGCGTCAGGATGATCAGCAGCCCGGAAT
Source organism: Chromatiales bacterium (assembly GCA_027032075.1). Taxonomy (GTDB): domain Bacteria; phylum Pseudomonadota; class Gammaproteobacteria; order UBA6429; family Thiohalophilaceae; genus JAJRYG01. The sequence goes on from JALVOC010000135.1 coordinate 1,231, forward strand.
TGGTTTCTATACTTTCGTGTTTGATCATGCTTTATACTC
>JALVOC010000136.1 GCA_027032075.1 Chromatiales bacterium
AGCAATCATGATGCTCAGGCCGATCGTATAAACGGCAAACTTCCTCGCAAGCCTGGAGCCTGCAATCGCCATGCTGTTTTTAGTACACCAGCGCCCCGGCTGCATATATGGGCTATTTTACTATTGCAAGGGCACGATGCCGGCGTATTTTAACCGGATGCGTTGCATGGTCCCGTCTTTTTTCATTTCTTCCAGGACTTTGTTAATGTCGTCCACTCGTTCGGCGAAAGGGGAATCCTTCCGTATCAGGAGCCTGAAGGGCAGCCTTGCGAAGTTCGGCATGATCGTGATGATGTTTTGAAAACCTTCCGCCAGCGGGCCCTCCTCGACCCTCTTCTTGGTCAGCAGCTTGTAGGCGTTCAGGTCGAACATAATGAAAATATCCGCCCGCCCCGCAGCGATCGAGTTGAGCGCGCTATCGGTGTCGGGAACCCATATAACGTTCTTGATGCCGTGAATCTTGTATTGCTCTTCCGTCCACCCCGAACCCTGGATGTCGACGAGCGTAAAACCCCGCATGTCTTCAAACGAGTCTACCTTTAGTATATCGCAGGCTCTCGGATTGGTGCGCAGGAAAAACAGGGTTTCGCCTATTTCCCAGATGGGATCGGTGGCCACGGTAAACTTCGCCCGCTCTTTCGTATAAACCGTCACCATGCCGTCGGCGTCGCCGTTCTTCACCATCATCTGGGCCCGGCTCCACGGGTAGACGGACTTCTCCAAGGGAATGTCGAGCCGCGCAAACACCTCGGTCAGGATGTCGTTGAAGATGCCGGCCGGCCCGCCGTTGCTTCCTCGATAAATGGCCGGCCAGTAGTCTTCGTCGTCGGCCCAAATGAACGGCCTGTCTTCGACGGCGCTGGCCATGGATGCAACCGCGAACAGGGCCAGAGCCGCCAGTACGAAAAGAACGCTCCTCATGAGCGTCGCCACGCTCGCGCTCCTCACGCTGTCTATGCGATCGCTGGTATTCTTGTGCAATACGCCCATTATAAAAACAGTCTATAGCCGTACGCGGCGTGTGTCAATCACCAGACCGAATAAAAATGCCACTCCCTGGATAGGCGCGGATAGGCTCAGAACCCCGTGAACGGGGGACCGGTGCCTGAGTGTACCCTCCCAACACGTTGCTCACTGGCTCGTTCCAGAGAGTCTTCGTTCCATGAACGGAAGACCACGAGCCATGGGTCGCGGGCCTGCCCGTTTCCCCCGGCTCCGCCCCTGCGGGGGGGGGGGGGGCGGGCCGCTCTACACCACTCCCGGCCC
>JALVOC010000137.1 GCA_027032075.1 Chromatiales bacterium
CCGATCGCACACGGGTAACCCTGCAATCACTTACAGTGAAGGCGGGCAGTCAAGCCGCCACCAGCATCTCTTCCTCGACCTCCGAGCCGCCAGCGGATGTTCGGCTGGTAAAAGCACTCACTCACCCCCCCTCCCTTCAACCGGCCAACCGCTGGCGGCTGAAAACAGCACTGGACATCCAGTTCCGGCCCGCAAGTGAGGCGGGATACCGGATGGTAACCACCCTGTCGCCCCTGCTGCAAGGGACGTTGACCGCAGCAATGGCCAACCTGCAGGTGGCGGAAGAGAGCAAACTCCGGGTCTATGCACTGCGCACGGAGGCTTCACTGTTTGGACACAACGCGCCCAAGCGAACACGTATCAAGGAAAACGGAGAGATCGAGATAATCGGAGACTGGCCCGTTATCGAACAAATCCAGCCACCCGTAACCGTAGCCGCTGTGAATCCCGTGAGGATCGAGCACGAAAAAGAGAACACGGTATTCCTCGACGCCCGCTACAACCAGATTCAGAAAAACGACTGGGTTGTTATCGAGACACAGGATACCCGCTTGACCGATCCAAACAAACTGATTGTTCGGGTGAAAAATGTCGTTACCACCCAAACACGAACTGAGTATGGAATGACCGCCCCCACGACCCGCATCGAATTTGACGAAAGCCATAAATGGATAACGTTGACAGGGATGGAGCCTAGCGGCATCGGTGACGATGATTTCGATGCTATTCGTTCCACCACTGTCTATGCTCAGCCCGAAGAACTGATACTGACCGAAGAACCTATCGATGACCCCATCGGCTATTGTCCAGACAAGGATATCGACGCTACCGATGAGGCTGGCACTACAGTCGAGCTGGACGGTTTCTATGAAGGCCTTGAGGCTGGTCGCTGGGTCGTCATCTCCGGTGAGCGTATTCTCCCCGGCGCAGATGGCGTCAGGTTCAGCGAACTGGCAATGCTGTCGGCAGTAACTCAGGATGTGCAGATGGTGACAACCGATAGCGCTTCCTCCACCCAGAAACAACCCCGGCCCGGCGAAAGAAAACACACCTTTATCCGGTTCGCAAAAAAGCTCTCCTACTGCTTTAAACGGGACACTGTCACCATCTACGGCAATGTGGTCAAGGCCACCCACGGTGAGACACGCAACGAGGTGCTGGGAAGTGGTGACGGCAGCAAAAAATTGCAATCTTTTCAGTTGAAACAGTTCCCGCTCACCCATGTGCCGGCATCCAACCCTTCCGGAGTGGACAGCAC
>JALVOC010000138.1 GCA_027032075.1 Chromatiales bacterium
GGCCGATATTATCTTTGATCTGCTGGAAAATTCCCGTGACGACAGCATTTATTCCGGAATTGCCATTCCCACTGCTTATGCGCGTTTGCAGAGGAATGTAACCCACCCGCCGAACTATTGGCGAGACGTAATCGAGAGCGACCCGCGGCTGCGTTACAGTGGATTTGGAGACATCCGGTACGCCGACTCGTATACCATGATAGACAGGCTTATGTTGAGAGATCAGGAGGAACGGCCGTCATCCCCGCCCAAAAAACTGTCCGCCACAGAAAAACAGCAAGTTTACACCTTCAAAGCGGCATACAAACAGCGAAAAGGATTATGGCGGCGCATTGAAATACAGGGCGGGCAGACATTGTATGATTTCGACCGGATTTTACGCCACGTCTTCAAGCGCGACACCATTGACCACATGAGCGGCTTTTGGCGGCTGGTCAGGCGCGGCAGCTCCCGGCGCTTCCGGGAAGTAGACCTGGGCAGCATCACCCCCTTTGGCGAAGGCGACGCCGGCGGCAAGAAAATAGCCGCCCTCGATTTGCAGCCGGGCGACAAACTTAAATACGTTTACGATTTTGGCGACTGGTACGAATATATTATTGAACTGGAAAAAATCGCCGAACCGGAAGAAGACGCAAAATATCCCCGCGTCATCGCCCAAAACCGGCCGCGTTACCATTATTGCCCAAGCTGCGCTGAACAAGGGCGAAAAACAGTCGCCAGGTACGTTTGTTACGATTGTTCTGATTGGGAAACGCCGGTTTGGGTATGTGAAGATTGCATTTACCCGGATCACGAAGATCATTATTTGCAGGAAATTGTTTATTGATTGTAGGGCGATTTACATGAAGATTAATAATTTATTTCGGTAATAGGTTGGCTCGTATTACGTATTGCGTATTGCGTAGTGACCTCTGGTTACGCAATACGCAATACGCAATACGCAATAGCCCGTTTACCGATTTAATTTTTGAACTTCCATCAAAATCGCCCATATTCCCCACAAATTTAAGGAGATTTTCCCCATGGACGGATGGTACGGCAAAATTTTGCGCGTCAACTTGACAGACGGCACAACCTCGGTAGAAACAGTAGACCCCCAATTCGCCAAAGATTACATCGGCGGCCGGGGCTGGGCCATCAAATACCTGATGGACGGCATGGACCCCAAAGCGGACGCCCTCTCGCCGGAAAACATGCTCATCTTCGCCACCGGCCCCCTCACCGGCAGCCCGGCCCCCACCGGCAACCGGTACATGGT
>JALVOC010000139.1 GCA_027032075.1 Chromatiales bacterium
ACAATCTGCCAGCCATATGAGCCGCTATGATCCCATGCAATGGGTCAATATCAAGGGCGGTTGGTATTACAACACAGTACAAAACCGTTTATGAGTTTGCGTTAGTTGTGAAGTCGCAACAGCTAGAGTCTTTCCGCTGCAGATTGAATCGGGGGATTCACAAATCAGTTATATTGTGATTCAGTGTGTTTGTCGGAAAGGAGGCCGACAAACATGGCACGTCCCTATTCACTCGATCTTCGCAAGCGCGTTGTATCTGCGTTAAAGTCTGGCCTGACCTGCCGTCAGGTTGCGCAAAATTTTGATGTCAGTGTTTCAAGTGTTGTTAAATGGTCTCAGCGCGAGCGTCTGACAGGTTCTCCTGCTGCGGCAAAAATGGGCGGTAGCCGCCCTTATATTCTTGAAAGCGAACGAGACTGGCTGCTGTCGCGAATTAGGGAAAAGCCGGATTTGACGTTGCACGCGCTGCTTCTGGAACTTGAAGATCGCGGTGTAAAGGTATGCTGCGACACACTCTGGAGGTTTTTGAAACGTGAGGGGATCAGCTTTAAAAAAAACGCTGTTCGCGACCGAACAGGATCGACCTGACGTTGCACGCAAGCGGGCCTTCTGGAAGAGAGTTCAGGGACGATTTGATCCAAAGCGTCTTGTTTTCATTGATGAAACATGGGCCAAAACCAATATGACACGCACCCATGGCTGGTGTCAGCGTGGCCAGCCTCTTAAGGCCAAAGCCCCATTTGGACGCTGGCACACGATGACCTTTATTGCCGCTTTGCGCCATGACCGTATCGATGCGCCTTTTGTACTGGATGGTCCGATCAATGGTGAATGGTTCACAGCTTATGTGGAGCATTTACTGGTCGCAACGCTGGAGCCGGGGGATATCGTCATCATGGATAATTTGGGCAGCCACAAGGGGAAGGCTGTGCGTGATGCAATCCACGCTGCCGGCGCCAAACTGTTTTTTCTGCCGCCCTACAGTCCCGATCTCAATCCCATAGAACAGGTGTTCTCAAAGCTCAAACGACTGCTTCGCAAGGCAGATGAACGCACCATTGAGGCAACCTGGAAGAAAATCGGCAAGCTGATCGACGCCTTCCATCCGCAAGAGTGCGCCAATTATCTCAGAAATTCAGGATATGCTTCAATATAAAACGGAAAGACTCTAATAACCCGCCGGTCATCCACCCGAGGTACCCCGTGTGCGCGTGGAAAGTACGGCTTTAGCCGCTCGATTTGTGCTTCTGTGAGC
>JALVOC010000140.1 GCA_027032075.1 Chromatiales bacterium
TTGCTGGATGATGCTGCGCTGTTGTCCTGCATGGCCTATGTGGATTTGAATCCGATTCGGGCCGGGCTGGCCGAGACGCCGGAAGCGTCTGATTTCACTTCCATTTCGGAGAGGATCAGGCAGTGGAGAAATGGAGGTGATGCTGGTGGTGGCAGGCGGCCCGAACGTGTCGATGAAGGGACCCGGATGGCGGGTGACGGGGAGGGTGCGGAATCCCCTGCACCTGTGGTTATGACCCCCTTTGTCGGTAGCTATCGAGAGGAACATGCCGCCGGAATACCCTTCAGGTTTACGGACTACATGGCGCTGGTGGACTGGACCGGCCGGGCCATCCGGGAGGACAAGCAGGGTGCAATCCCGGCGCATCTTGCGCCAGTGCTGGAGCGTTTGGGTATTGAACAGAAACAGTGGCTGTCTGCGGTGAAGCATTTTGGCAGCCGCTTCTGCTGGGCGGCCGGGTGTGTGGAGTCGTTGCGGGAGTTCAGCCGCAGTGTGGGCGCCAGCTGGCTGAAGGGGATGGGGCGTGACAGGCGGTTGGGGGTAGTGGTGTCGTGAACCGGATGCTATTCGTAGTGGTGTGTCGTCCCTGATTCCTTTTGACGAGCTGGTGGAGGTTACGCGGGTGAGCTTTGATGTTGTGGAGTCGTTGGGTTGAATCCGCGCTACAATAGAAACAATGAGGCATATTGTGGCAGAGATTGGTGATGAGGTTTAGCCATGTTACTGGATGAACTACATGTGAAGAGAGACGAGATCCTTGCGCTTGGCATAAAGTATGGCGCTCGTCGCATTCGCGTATTTGGCTCTGTTGCCCGCGGAGAGGAGAGGGTGGATAGTGATGTCGACTTTCTGGTGGATTTCCCCAAGGGATATGATCTTTTTCGACAACGCCTGCCCTTGACCGAGCGGCTGCGGGAGTTGGTGGGACGATCGGTTGAGGTGATTCCAGAGCATGAGCTCAATCGGTATATCCGTGAGCGGGTAGTGAATGAGGCGGTGGATTTATGAGCAAACCATGGCAACCCTATGCCCGTCATATTCTGGATGCAATTGAGAAGATACGGCGCATCGAGTTACGCGGCAATATTGCGGAAGATGAGGTGCTCTATGATGCGGCATTACGCAATCTGCAGACATTGTCTGAGGCCACTCGATACCTGCCAGAAGATATGAAATCTAACCACCCGCATATCCCTTGGCGTGAAAAAGGAAGAACGGGGTCGGGTCTTGCAATCACGCATCATTGCA
>JALVOC010000141.1 GCA_027032075.1 Chromatiales bacterium
GCGCACGTTAACGGAGCTGGGCGGCTGGACGGGTTATCGGGTTGCGGACCTGGAATATCGGCCGGGCGAAGGCTGGACGGGTAGAAGCAAGCTATTGATTCGTCTGGAACCTCGCAGCAAGACGATGCGCTGCTCGCGTTGCGGGAGGAAAAGCCGGTCAGTGCATGACACCACGATGAGACGCATCCGCGATCTGCCCATCCTGGACTGGGATGTGGTGCTGCTCGTCCCGCGCCGGCGGTTGTGGTGTTCGCACTGTGGTGGCCCTCACCTGGAAGCGTTGGACTGGCTGTCGCCGCACCGCCGGGTAACCCGGCGGTTGGAGGAAGCAATCGGACGGCTGAGTCGGATGATGCCCTTGAAGCAGGTGGCGGCGTTCTATGGTGTGGGTTGGCACACGGTCAAGGCCATTGACAAGGCCTTGCTGCAGCAGGAAGTACTCGAACCCGACTGGCGCGGTATCGAATATCTGGGCATGGACGAGTTTGCCCTGCACAAGGGGCACCGCTACGCGACGGTTATCGTGGAACCCCTGCGTCGTCAGGTGCTTTGGGTAGGGGAAGGGCGCAGCCGCGAGGCCATCCGGCCCTTCTTCGAGGGTCTGGATGAGGCGGCCCGCCGGCGCATCAAGGCGGTGGTGATGGACATGAACACCGCCTTCGATCTGGAGGTCCAGGCGTATTGCCCGAATGCAGAGGTGGTCTACGACCTGTTTCATGTAGTGGCCAAGTATGGCCGGGAAGTGATCGACCGGGTGCGGGTGGACGAAGCCAACCGGCTGTGTCAGGACAAGCGGGCCCGCAAGGTCATCAAGTCCGCCCGCTGGCTGCTGTTGCGTAACCGGGAGAATCTGAAAACGGCTGAGCAGACAATCCGTCTGGATGAACTGCTGGCGGCGAATCGGGCCCTGATGACGGTCTATGTGCTCAAGGAGGATCTCAAGTGTCTGTGGCGCTATCGACATGCCGGGTACGCCAAACGGCTCTGGGAGGGCTGGTATCAGCGAGCCATGGAAAGCGGCATCACGCCCTTGATGCAGTTTGCCCGGCGCCTGAAGCCCTATCTCCAGGGCATCCTGGCCCACTGCCGTCACCCATTACACACCAGCGTGCTCGAGGGCATTAACAACCGCATCAAGGTCATCAAGCGCATGGCCTATGGCTTCCGGGATACCGAGTACTTCTTCCTGAAAATCCGCGCAGCATTCCCCGGAGATCTACGATGAACCAAAAAAGAGCCCGGCAGA
>JALVOC010000142.1 GCA_027032075.1 Chromatiales bacterium
ACCAGCGCAGCAACATCATGATTCTTGCCTTGCAAGCGAACGGCCTTGTTCTCGATCGCATGGGAAACAATCTGTTCGCTCAGTGACTCCAGATCAAAGCGTTCCTGGATGCCATCGGTCACGCACTGTTTCACGTTCAACATTCCGCACTGCAGCGAACCGGACGAGGCATGCAGGATGCCCTGATCCTTCACCACCACGTAGTCGGTCGTGCGCCCGCCAATGTCGACGATGGCGACCGGCACGGATACACGATCCGCATCCAGGGTGACACCATCCTCCAAATCAACGATCACGTAGTCATACCAGGCGGCCAGAGCCTCCGGTATGACCTCATGGAATGCGATGCCCGCTGGCAGCGCATCCGAAAGCGGGCGAACTGCCTGCTTGAGGCTGTCGCGTTTCCTGGCAATAGTTTCCTGCCGGTGTTCGCCACTCTTGCGATAGAAGGTACTGACAGGCAAACCAGAAACCGCATGCACGCTCTGTCCGGCCAGTCCGGCTTGTTGCAGGGCGTGTTGAACAACCGCCCGGTTTAAGCCGGACCACGGGTAGCCTTCAAAATGTGTGGGCACACCGTCAACGGCACCAACTGAATACACGGTATCGTCGGTCTCATACTCAGAGATACGTTGCTCAGCCTCATGGATCCAGGTCACACCGGACTGGCCTACCCGGGCGCGTGAAGGAATCGCAAGTAGTCGACCATCCGGGAGTGCGATCTTGGTGAATGCATAGCCATCATCGAGGCCAACCGGTACGGGATTTATCGGGGGTGTGTCAGTCATGAGTTTCAATCCTCTGTTCGTTATTGAATGCGTAGATAACCAGCCCCTTCTACCCCATCACCTTGCGCCCATCACCTTACCGAGGGCCGCGAAGGGTTTAGTACCCGCCTTGGCTGATACCGGCTCTGTCCTCACAACAGCAGGCGCAGACTCGGGAGGTTCGACAGGCTGGTGCGGCAACCGGGGCATCCAATTCGTGAACGCCATGGTCGAGTCGCGTTTCGTATCGTCGGATGTACTGCGCAACGCCTCGGTCTCGGATCGAAACCCCTGAACCAGCAATCCACGCAACCATTCCTGCCGGCGAGTAACCGGGAGTTGCCTATGTCGGTTCAGAAGGACGGACTCCAGCGCCACACGGGGATCGAGCTGTATGGTGACGCGGATTCCTGGCTTTGCTTTTGCCATGACAAGACGGCTCCATCGACTTCAAACAAGCACAGGATTATGAAG
>JALVOC010000143.1 GCA_027032075.1 Chromatiales bacterium
CGGCGGGTAATCGCCTCATCCGCGTGACTGGGCTCAGCAACGCCCGATGGATGGTTGTGGTAAAAGACCAGGGCGGCGGCATTCACCTCCATGGCCTGCTGCACCACTACCCGCGGGTGAACCGAGGCCCCATCGATGGTGCCCTGGAACAGCTCACGCATGGCGATGATCCGGTGACGGTTATCGAGAAACAGACAACCGAAGACTTCATTACGGTAGTCTGCCAGGCGTAGACGCAGATAATCCCGCGTCTCGTCCGGTTTACTCAAAGCCCTTCCGGCCCGATGTTTGATGGCCAGTACCTTCATCGCCAGTGTGATCACCGATTGCTTTTCCACCTCGTTCAAGTCGGCTGGCTTCAGACCGGACAACCGATCCTCGGCCAACGCTTCTACGGATGATTCCGTTTTCTTCATGACTGATCTCCTCAGAATAAAGGGAGATCAGCCCCTCGGAGGAATGATCCCCCGATGGGTTGAAAGTGACCGGGTAACTGAGTTACCCGGTCAGTGGTTGAGTTACGCCGCGTCTTCCTGTGCGGTGTAGAACGGTTGCCCGTCGACCTTGGCCCACGCAATGCGCAGTAGCCGGGCCTTCAGGCTGATACCGGTCTCGCCAGCCTTGTCCCCGTTCTTGAAAGTGAAGGACTCGGCAAAGAGATCACTGAGCGTGAAGCCGATCAGTACCTTCTGATTGCCCTCGACGGCCGGCTTGAGCTGACGCACGATTTCCTGCGCCTGCTTGCCGGACACGCGACACTCGAAATGCGTGTACTGGGCGTTGTCGACGCTGCCACGAAGGGCCGCGATGGTGACACTCAGGAAGGGATTACCCTCCTTCGGCGTCACCTCCCGGATACGGTTGAGATAACCGATGCCGGTGGTGTGAAGATCGAAATACTGCTTGGTTTCGTTAGTAGACATAGCGCTTGCTCCTTAGATGTTAAAAAACCCGGATCAAGCGCGCCCCTGACGGGGATGCTTGCCCGGCAGGGTGAACAGGTGGAAACAGGTTCCACCCTCTTGAGAAAGGACCGACGGCAGAAAACTGCCGCTGTGCACCGATTGCACGGCCCGACGGTGCCTCGATTGCCACTGAACCGCAGTGGCGACGGATAAAACCGGTATAACGAGTGCAATCAGGCCGCATCGGAGGCCTCGCAGACATAGCGCAGGTACTTGAGCATGCCCCGGGCGTTGGCAAATGCAGGATGTTCGGCAATCGCCTGATG
>JALVOC010000144.1 GCA_027032075.1 Chromatiales bacterium
TGAACATGGTATTTTTCATTGGCGATAAAATAATTCATTGATATTTAGGGGTAAAACTGGCTGATTGATAATGGAGTGGGAGTAGCCGGAACTGATTGGCAACAGCAGGACCTGAGTATTCAGTCAGCTAAAAGATAACGTGTTCGCTTTGAGGGAAACTGTAATAGCCCTCGGCCACATCCGTGCGATATTTGCCCAGCCGCGGATTTTCAGCTAACCAACCTAAGCATTCTGGATCTAAAGTTGACTGTGCGATTGCGGAAAGAGATCCTCGGGCTTCAGGACAAACTCGGATTTACCATGGCCTACGTAACTCATGACCGGCAGGAGGCCTTTGCTATCGCCACACGGGTAATTTCCATGAAGCAGGGCCGCATGAACTACGGTTAGCAGGCCATCTTCAAAGCTGGAGCGAGCGCTTTGTTCACGGATGTTGTGGGTAAAGCGGCTTCAGCCCGTCATCCTGGTGTTGAGCACTTGTTTTCTTTTCCTGCAAACCGTGGCGCAATACCTCCCACAACGGAGTGCCATTCCACTCCGTGTTACCGGCAGCATAGAGGCTGCGTTCCAGTTCGCGTATCTGTGACTGGCCATTTTCCAGACGTGCAGCCAGGGCACCGAGACTGCGCGGCGGGTCGTCGGGCCAGTGGGCCTCGGCAAGCTTCATCAGCACCTGGCTGGCAGCTTGCCGATCGTTTTCTGCACAGACCTGCTGCAGTGCTTTCATGGCGTTTTTCCGGCTTGGCTCTGCCGTCGGCGCTGCAGTTTTTTTGTCCGTGGTTGCCATGTTTTGCCGATGTTGCTTCGTGCGTCGAACCAATGCAGAGAGCAACAGAGCCAGCACGATCAGCGCACCGCCACCAATGATCCAGCGTCTGTGTGGCTGTGCGGTTTCATGGGTGCTGGTTGCTGGCAAGTCAGTGCCGTTGCCGGTTGCAGCCTTTGCCGCCGGTTGTGCGGGTGGTGGCGGGGATGCTGCTGGCGCCTTGTTCGCAGTGCCGGGCGCACCGGGCTGGACCTTGAATTGCCAGGCGGGCAGGGTTGCAGTGGCGGGCCTGTCCTCGTGTGTGTTCCACCACTTCAAGGTAACCGGCGGGATGTCCAGCGTACCCGGCGCACTGGGGATGTAGGTGAAGGTCTGGTTGCGCACGCCATAGATGGTTTCACCGTCGGTGCGGTTCTCCTGCTCCGAGTTCTCCGGGTAGATGCGGGTGTTGGGCGGCGCAGCGA
>JALVOC010000145.1 GCA_027032075.1 Chromatiales bacterium
AAGGCAGGGGATTCATCGACTTCCAGAACAAATTCGAACTGTTCGCCCGCATCGTGGAAACAGCGAAGGAGCAGATGGCGACGACAGAGTGCGACAGCGAATCGGAGGAACAGAAACTTCTGCTGCGCTGCCTGCAGGAGCCGGTAGAGATGGTCACCGGGTGCCGGAACTACGCCCGCAGGTGGATCGACGAGTTCGAGGAGTACCTGCGGGAACAGCGGCAGAAACGCTCCCGTTGACGGGCAAAACGGTCATCAGTGGGAAGAGATTATTCGATGCAAACCATACCCGAAATCGACAGCGACAAGCCGCCACGGGAGACCCTGGCGGCGGACATCCCATGGCTCGAGCCGCTGCCCATCCGCGGCGGCTGGGGCTACACCCGCGAGGATGCCTGCATCATCGACAAGAGCGATCCACGTCTCGACCCCGCGCAACCCTTCGACGGCATCGCCATCGAACGCGCCTTCGTCGAAGCGCGCATCCATGAAGAGATGGTCATCCTTCCACCCGAAGGGGAACGCTTCGAAGAGATCCAGTGGCAACTGCTCGAACAGCGCCTCGTCACCCACGACTGGCGGCGCTTCGACATGCTCCGTTACGAAATCACTGCCTTCCGGGAGAACGACTGGAAGGCGGTGATGGCCGAGCTGGGCGAGGTGGCAGATAACGGGCAGGGCTTCGACAGCGAGGCATACGAAAAGGCGCTGCGTGAGAGAACGGTACGATTCACGCGGGAGTTCTGGTTTGATATTGAGAGTTTCATTTGATGGATATTGGTTATTGCTGACAGGTCAACCTGAAAAACAAGAAGTTTTCCCGGCTAAACAGCCGGCGCCGGGTCTTCCGGCTCTGGTGGAAGATGTAGTTATCCAGGACGAGCAGAATACTGGGTGGCGTGACTCCCTGTTTATGGGCGATCTTGACAGGGTAATCCAATGGATCATACTTATAATGTATGCAAACAATCGTGGAACTGCCGGAATTTCAGCGTAGGGCGATGGCTCTGCTCAAAGATTCCGAAAAACAAGGAATTATCAGTCCACCCTCAGTCCGGGGAAATTATGCAGGGTACAGGTGGTATCCGAAAACTTCGGTGGGCATCTGGCGACAAAGGGAAAAGCGGTGGTGTTCGCGTCATTTACTACTACCACAATGAATCGGTTCCGCTGTTCCTGTTAACCGTATTCGGCAAAAGCGAGAAGGCCAATCTATCCAAAGCCGAGCGG
>JALVOC010000146.1 GCA_027032075.1 Chromatiales bacterium
GCATCAGGACCAGAGGTCTTTTACATGACACGCTGTAAATACAGTCGTTCCCGCACATCCATGTGCTCCACGACACTTGTACATCCTGTACATCGTCCAGGTAAGCTCGACAGCCGCATCTGACCGCCAGGGATGGCGGAAATGCATAAGGATTGTCAGGAACAATCCATACCCTGCGGCTGACGGTCATGTAAAAGACCTCTGGTCCTGATGCTCCGTTTCCCAAGTGTACTGGTATTCGGAACGCCTATTTAGTGACAACTAAACAGCTGTGCGAAAAAAGTGTCCACTTGAAAATTAATAAGCCGGTTTTCCGGCCCCTTGATTTATGGAAATCACCACCATTTGAACTGGACACCTTTTTCGCACAGCGATTCAGTATACCTAATCCCTCCCTTCTTGAGCGAGAGGATTTGAAGGAAGTGCTGTAAACAGGGAAGTCAGGATTGTAACCATTGCCTGGCGCTGTTTTCCTCCAGGAAGATGGCAATCTCAAAGGAAAGGGGGCTGGCCAGCGCCTTGAAAATATCCGCCAGCATGTGCTGGATTCTCTCGTCCGCCACGATCGCCAGTTTATAACCGGTACCCCGGCTCTGGCGCCTGAGGGCAACAAATGTCACCAATTCCTGAATCTCTTCCGGCGCCGCTTCGATTTTTGCGTGGTTCAAATCCCACAATACATTCATGCCGCCATGGAATCCCTCCATCTGCATGGCTTTGTCGAATGCCTGCTCGAAGTCACGAAAGGTGACGCGCCCTGTGCAAACATGCTCGATAATTTGTTGTTCTTGATTGATGGTGGTGATAATTGTCATGTGAAATTATCCCGTTTACATAAACAAGTATAGCAACACCCCACCCAATAACAGCCGGTACCAGACAAAAGGCTGCATGCCAATCCGCTCCAGGACTTTCAGAAACAAGTGAATACACAAATAGGCGGTTACCGCGGAAAGAATAATCCCCAGACCCAGTGTCAGCCATTCCACCGGCAAATCATTTTCCATCAATTGCAGTGTTTTGTAACTGCCGGCCATCAGAATGGTCGGAATAGAGAGCAAAAAGGAAAACCGCGCCGCGGCGCTGCGGCTTAATCCCATGAACATACCGGCCGTCATGGTAATGCCCGAGCGTGAGGTACCGGGGATCAATGCCACCGCCTGTGCCAGGCCAATCACCACCACATCCCGCCACCCCACTTCATGCTCACTGCGCCCGCCCTTGCCCACCGCATCGGCCCACCACAGCAACAGGGCAAAAACAAGTGTGGCCCAGGCAATCACCAGCGGTGAACGCAGAACGGTATCCACGGCATCATGCAGCAACAAACCACCAACCGCCACCGGTACGGATCCCCAGATCACCGCCCAGGCCAGGCGGCTCTCACCCACCTGCCGGCGTTGGCGGCAGGAAGCCAGCCAGTCGAGCAACATTCGCCCGATCTCATGACGGAAGTACCACATTACCGCTGAAAGGGTGCCCACATGCACCGCCACATCGAACGCCAGTCCCTGATCGGGCCAGTCACTCACCACGGGCACCAGAATCAGATGCGCGGAACTCGAGATAGGAAGGAATTCGGTCAGCCCCTGGACCACGGCAAGCACAACAATCTGAATCAGAGTCATATTTTTAGTGTCATTATTCGTTCGGGTTTGCCCTTAAGCTGATCTTCGCAGATTAAGGAATGGATTCGTCCATGACGGCTGAAGCCTGCCTTGATTAAAGTTAAACAGAAGCCACCATGCGGTCATAAAGCCACAATTATACAAGCATTTTTCTTTTCCTGCCGGAGTGACAATTTAATCCTGATTCAGGTATAAATCCTCTACGGATAATGCCGATAAAATAACAAACGATCATAACTTGGCTGGCCCTTCCCCCAAGTGAATAAATACAGGATGTAGTCATCAAACTAAGGTTGTCGTATGGAGCAGCATTACCCTGGTCGCCGTCCGGGTCTTCGATTTCACACTTCCCATTTTTTCCTTCGGGCATCGTTGCTCCTTGCTCTGCTGGCGGGCATTTTCGCTTGCGCACCGACGAATGATCCGCCCCTGCGGGTGGGCAGCAATGTCTGGCCTGGCTATGAACCACTCTACCTTGCACGTGAACTGGGGCTGTATGCCGACACCGCCATTCACCTGGTCGAACTGCCAACCGCCACCTCGGTGATGCACCACCTGCGCAATGGCACCATCGAGGCGGCCTGTCTGACCCTGGACGAGTTTCTCAGCCAGCTTCAAAAAGGCATGGATTTGCAGGTGGTGATGGTGATGGATTTTTCCCGCGGCGCGGACGTACTCCTCGCCAATCCCGCAATTCCTGATCTGGCCGGCTTGCGCGGCAAAACCATCGGCGTGGAAAACACTGCTACCGGTGCGATTTTACTGGATGGCGCCCTCTCCGAAGCCAGGCTCGATCTGGCCGATGTGAAAATAAAATATGTCGCCAGTGGCGAGCACGAAAAAGCCTACTTGCGGCACAAGGTGGATGCAATTGTCACCTTCGAACCGGTCAAGAGCCGTCTTCTCCGCCACGGAGCAAAACCCCTTTTCGACAGCAGCCGCATCCCGGAGAGGATCATCGATGTGCTGGTGGTGCGCAAAGACGTTGTCGACACCCACCGCAGGAGTCTTCGCAAACTGTTGCAAGGCTATTTCCTCGCACGCCAGCAGATGCAAAGCGATCCGCAGAAGGCGGCCCGTCTGATGGCACCCCGCCTCGGCGTTCCCACCGGGGAGGTGCTTGCCCTTTTCAGGGAGCTGTCGCTGCCCGATCTGGACGAAAACCGGCGCTTGCTCGAGGGCGAGGCGGCGCCCCTTTTAAAAAGCGCCAGACAACTCGCCAGGCTGATGCTGGCCAACCACCTGCTGACGAAACCGCTGGAAAGCGAGCGCATCCAGGTACGGGCCGATCTCCTGCCGGAGCCGCCACGATGAGAGAGTTGCGCACCATCGATCTGCGACTCTGGCTGCCGCTGCTGGTCACCCTGATCATTGTCATTCTCTGCGGTGTCTGGGTCGCCTACGAATACCAGTACCTCACAGAGAAAAACCGCATGGACCACCTGCAAAAGTGGCGGGAAAACATGGCGCGGCTTCAGGACGAGATCAGTCATGCCCTGCTGGAAGGCCGCCACGCCGATGCCGAAAACATTCTCAGCAGTTATGGCACCGATCCCGGCCTGCAGGCCCTGGCGGTTATCGATGCAAACAACGGCATTCTGCTGGCCAACCGCTTTGCCTGGAAAAAGCAGGCGGCCGATCGCCTGCCGGGCTTCGATCCCCGCAAGGCGGAGCAGGTTCGCAACCGCAACCGGATGCGCATCGACCAGGATGCAAAGAACAGGCGCATAATCAGCTACTACCCTCTGCCTTTGGTCAGCAACGAAAACCGGCTTCGCCCCCCAGAAAACGGCATCCTCTATCTCAACTTCTCTCTTGCGCACAGCCAGAACCAAGTCTGGCAGATCCTGTGGCAAAACTTCATGATCATCCTGCCGGTTGCACTGCTGGCGATCGTTCTGATCGTGCTCATCCTCTCTTTGTTCATCAGCCGTCCTTTACGCCTGCTGATCAGCGGCACACAACATCTGGCGGAAGGCCGCTTTGAAGAGATCCCCGTGAAGGGCAAGGGTGAGTTGGCGCGCCTGGCCAGGGCCTTCAATCTTATGTGCCGTCAGCTCAAACAGACGTTGACCGAACTGCACAATCGGGAACAGCGCCTGAATCGCACACTTGAATCCATCGGCGATGCCGTGATCACCACAGACGCCAAAGGCCGGATCACCCGCCTGAACCGGGTGGCGGAACAGCTTACCGGCTGGAGCCATCAGGAGGCGGTGGGTGAACCCATCGAAACGGTGTTTCCCATTCTCGATGCCCGCACCCGGGAACCCATTGGCAATCCGGTGCACAAGGTCGTGGAAACGGGTGAAATTGTTGAACTCTCCAACGATACCACGCTGATCAGCCGGGAGGGCGTGGAACACCAGATAGCCGACAGCGCCGCACCCATCCTCGGCGACGACAACCGTATCGAGGGAGTCATCCTGGTATTTCAGGATGTCAGCGAAGCCTATCAAATACGGGAGGAACGGCGCATTGCAGCCATTGCCTTTGAAACCCATGATGCCATCATGATCACCGATGCAGAAGGTAAAATTCTGCGCACCAACAAGGCATTTACCGAACTCACCGGTTACCGGCAGGAGGAGATCGTCGGTAAAAATCCACGCCTGCAACAATCCGGCAGACATGATAAAAAATTCTACGCGCATTTATGGAGCGAGTTGCAGCAAAACGATGTCTGGAGCGGACGCATCATCAACCGCCACAAGGAGGGTCACCTCTATCATGCCTGGGAAACCATTACCGCGGTAAAAAACGAAGCGGGGAAAACCACCCATTATGTCGCCAACCTGACTGACATCACCGAGCTGGATCTCACCACCGAAGCGCTGGTGGAAAGCCAGCACAAATACCAGACACTGATCGAATCCATGCATGACGGCGTGGCGCTGCTGCGTGATGGCGTCTATGTGGATTGCAACGATCAGCTGTTACAGATCCTTGGACGAAAAAAAGAAGATGTCATTGGCAAATCGCCTATGGAACTTTCACCACCCAATCAGCCCGACGGTCAATCCTCGGCTGAAAAAGCGGAATCGCTGTTACGTTCGGTAATGGAAGGCACGCCACAGGTTCTCGAATGGACGCACGTCGACCCTGAAGGCAATCTGATCGAAACGGAAATCAGTATCAAACAGATCATCCTCGACGGCAATCCCACCCTGCTGTCAACCATGCGCGATATCTCGGAGCGCAAGGAAGCGGAGCGAAAACACCAGCAGTTGCTGGAGGAAGTGAAGCAAAAGGAGGAACTGATCCGTCTTGCCACCCGCGCCTCCGGTGTCGGCACCTGGGACTGGAACATCGACAGTGGCAAGGTGAACTGGTCTGAAGGGGTGGAGGAAATGTTCGGCCTGAAAGCGGGAAGCTTCGGCAAAAACTATGATGCCTACCGCGCCCTGATCCACCCGGAAGATCTGCCGGGAGTCGAAGCAGCCATCCAGCAAAGTCTGCAAAAAGATACACCCTACCACGTCGAACACCGCATTCTCTGGCCTGACGGTTCGATTCACTGGCTGGAAGGCCAGGGTGAGGTGGAACGCGATCAGCATGGCCAGCCGTGCCACATGCGCGGCACGGTGATCGACATCACCGAGCGCAAACAGGCCCAGGAAGAGATTGAACGCCTGGCCTATTACGACCCGCTGACCGGTCTGGCCAACCGCCGTCTGCTGCTGGATCGCCTGCAACAGGCGATCTCCCATGCGATACGTGAGACGTGCAGCGGTGCGGTTATCTTTCTTGATCTGGATCGTTTCAAGCTGCTGAACGACAGCCTCGGTCACCGCGCCGGCGACATGCTGTTAAAACAGGTCGCCAACCGCCTGACAAACATGCTGCGTGAAGAAGACACCGTGGCACGGCTGGGAGGCGATGAATTCGTCATCATGCTGCCGATGCTTTCCCCGGTACCACTGACTGCGGCACAACACGCCTACCGCGTGGCGGAAAAAATCCGCCACGCCCTGCAGGAGAGCTTTATCCTCGATGGCCACAAATTCCACCTCACTGCCAGCCTCGGTATCGCACTTCTGCCACAGGACGGCGAAAACGCGGAACTGTTGCTGAATCACGCGGATGCCGCGATGTATCAGGCAAAGAGCAAGGGACGAAACACCATCAGCTACTATCATCCCCACCTGCAGGCCGACGCCGATGCCCGTCTGACACTGGAGGAGGATCTTCGTCATGCCCTGGAAAACCGCCATCTGAGCCTGCATTACCAGGCCCAGGTTAACAATCATCAGGACACCGTTGGCGTGGAAGCGCTGATCCGCTGGAATCACCCCGAACGTGGCATGGTCCCCCCCAATGAGTTCATCCCGGTGGCGGAGGAAACCGGCCTGATCCTTGCCATTGGCGAATGGGTACTGCTGAGCGCCTGCCAGCAATTGCGGAGCTGGAGCGAGGATACTGCGCTTGCCACCCCCGGGATGTCTGTCAACGTCAGTCCCATCCAGTTCCGGCATGTCAGCTTTGTCGATCAGGTCAACCTGATCCTGAAACGCAGTGGCATCAACCCGCAGTTGCTCACCCTGGAAATCACCGAAGGCACACTCATCGAGGATCTTGACGACACCATCAGCAAACTCAAGGCGCTGAAAGAGCTGGGCGTGCGTATTTCCATCGATGATTTCGGCACGGGCTATTCCTCGCTCTATTACCTCAAACATCTGCCGCTGGATGAACTGAAGATCGATAAAGCGTATGTGCAGGATATTACGGATGATCCCAATGATGCGGCGATCGTCGAAACCATTCTCTCCATGGCGCGCCACCTGGGCCTGAATGTGGTGGCGGAAGGGGTGGAAACCATGGCGCAGATGGAGTTTCTGCGTGAGAACAAATGCCACACTTATCAGGGATATCTTTTCAGCCGCCCGCAGCCCGCCGGCGAATTTGCTGAAACATACCTGAACCGGCAGACGGACAAGTCTACGGGCTGAGCAACGCTTACAGCTTCCCCCGCAGATCACACAGCATCAATCCCGGCAGGGAAACATCCAGATCCTTTGTCAGCACCATTACCTTGAACAGTTCACCCATCCCCTGTGGCAGCGTCAGACGCCGTACCTGGTTGGCGATATCGAGTTGCAACCCTGCATCTGCGGGATCGCATGCTGCTGCCAGCTCGGTCAATCCGCTGCCCAGCAGAAAATGCGCCTGGGTGGTGTAACCCGTCACCTTCATACCTGACGCCAGGGCGGCATCCGCAATGGCGGTAAAATCCACATGGGCGGTGATATCCTGCAAACCGGGGAAGGCAAAGGGATCATCGTGGGCGCGATGGCGGTAATGGCACATCAGACTCCCCTGGCTGCGTTGCGGATGATAATACTCGTGCCGCGGATAACCATAATCGATCAATAACACCAGCCCCTGTTGCAGGCTTTTACCGATGCTGTGCAGCCAGTCTTCCGCCAGCAGATTGATCTCGGTGAGATAACCCTCGGGCAATTCACCGACACGCTCACAGATATCATCAAAACGGAATTGCAGACGCTTGTCCGTCAACGGGCCCGTCTGCCAGACAAAAGCATCCGACTCCCACCCCACATAACACTCCTCCAGTCTGCCCCCTTGCCAGACGACACGGTGCACCGGCATCGCATCCAGCAATTCATTGGCCAGCACGATCCCGGAAAAATTTTCCGGTAAGCTTTCCAGCCATGCAACCGGCACCGGGGGATCAGCCAGGCACTGCTGCTGGCGCTCGATCAGATCGGCACTGAGTTCCAGGATACGATACGCATCCGGCAGGCATTCCATTGCAGCCAGCTCGGCCAGCATGTCACGCGCCATCACGCCACTGCCGGCACCGATTTCGAACAGTTGTTTTTCCGGCAGGCGGGAAAGTGCCGGAGCAATTCCACGGGCCAGGGTGCGGGAAAAAAGGGCGGAGGTTTCCGGCGCGGTGATAAAATCACCTGCGGCACCGAGTTTACGGCTGCCGGCACTGTAATACCCTGAAGCCGGCGCATACAAGGCAAGCTGCATAAATTGCTGAAAGGGAATCGCGCCCCCCTGCCGGGCTATTTCCTCACGGATATGCTGCTGCAAGCGATCGCTGTGCAACTGCGCGGCTGCTTGCGGCCGGGGAAATTCCGCTGCCAGCCGTTGCGCCTGATGCAGGCGTTGGTGAAAGGAAGGATCATGAACCATGCCGCCATGCCTTTTGCTATCATTTGGGTTAAAGTGAGGCGTTTAATACCGGCGAAAGGATAACACAGGCAATGAATGCAACCGAGACCGTCCTCATCACGGGAGCCGCCCACCGGGTGGGCGCCGCCACAGCCAGACTGTTGCACGCGGCAGGGATGAACATCATTCTGCACTACCGTCATTCAAAAGAGGCGGCGGAACAACTACAGCAAACGCTTCACGCCGTACGCCCCGATTCCGTGGCGCTGTTACAGGCCGATCTGCACGATACGGCAAAACTGCCGCAACTGGTGGAGGAGGCCGTCGCCATCGCCGGCAAGCTGGATGTTTTGATCAACAACGCCTCCAGTTTTTATCCCACCCCGCTGGGTACGGTTACCGAAGCGCAATGGGACGATCTCATCGGCGCCAATCTCAAGGCCCCCTTTTTTCTCTCCCAGGCCGCCGCGCCCTACCTGCGCCAGCAGCAGGGTAACATCATTAACATCGTGGATATTCATGCCGAAAGGCCGCTGAAGGAATTCCCTGTTTACAGCGTGGCCAAAGCCGGCCTGGTGATGCTCACCAAGTCCCTTGCCTGCGAACTGGGCCCCGATGTCCGGGTGAACGCGGTGGCGCCTGGCGCCATTCTCTGGCCCGAACATCTGGATGAAGCAGCGAAGGAAAAAATCATCTCCCGCACCTTTCTGAAACGCAAGGGCGAACCGCAGGATATTGCCAAGGCCATCCGCTACCTGATCCGTGATGCCGATTACATGACCGGGCAGGTGCTGGCGGTGGACGGCGGGCGCAGCCTCAACAGTTGAGGCCCCACAGGCGTTATCCCCCACGCTGTTAAACCCACATGCGGCGCACTAAAGTCCCCCCGCAAATGGACGTTATATACAGGGACTACCCTTAACCTCCATTTCAGGAATCAAAGTGCCAACCGCCGTGCAAACCAATTCACCGGAAAATATTCTTATCGCAGCCGCCACGATCACTTCCGAACTGAGCAAGGTACGGAAAATCGCGCGGGAAATGTCACTCGGAGTAATGAACGCCAAAGCAATCTCCAGCCGCGCCGGCGAGGCCGCCCGTGGCTTCCAGCCGATTACCGATTTCATTGATGAAATGGCGCACGAGGTGATGCAACTGGTCACGAAAATCTCCCACCAGGCTCTGCGGCTGTCACGCTTTGCGGTACGGCGCAATCACATCAGGAAGACGCTGGGTATCTATCAGCAGGTTATACAAAAAGCCGGTGATGCCCCCTACAGCCATTCTCTCGATCCGGTTATCGCAAAGCTGGAAAACGATCACGTTGAATACCGTAATCAACTCATCAGTAACATTCGCACATTAAAAAGCCTGTTGGATGATATCAATTACAGTACGCGCGGCGCGCAGGTGATCTCGACCACTTCACGCGTGGAGGCATCCCAGGCCGGCGAATACCGCAAAAGCCTGGAAGTGGTTGCCGACAACCTGGAACAGGCATCGGAAAAAATCCGTCTCCAGGTAAAGAACAGTCAAAACCGTTTACAGGATGTTATCAGCTCCGTCATGCACGAGGATTGAATTGTGAAAACCACCAAGATCTATGATTCCGGCCACCAATGGTATGTATTTGCACGCGATCCGGAAAAGGTTGAAGGCATCATCGATACCAACCAGTACATGGTCAAGGCAGGGAGTAGAGCGATCCTGCTCGATCCCGGCGGGATCGAAGTGTTTGCCGCCATGCTCACCGCCGTGCTGCATCATGCCCGCGTGGACGAAATCACCGATCTGTTTGCCTCTCACCAGGATCCCGATATCATCTCTTCGCTCGGTTTGTGGGAACAGGCGCTGCCCGATGCAACACTGCACACCCCCTGGTTGTGGGAAAGTTTCCTGCGCCACTTCGGTTCCAAAAACATCAAGATCAAACCGATTGCAGACGAAGGCGGAACCATCGAGTTGGGTGAGGTAAAATTACAGTTCATCCCCGCCCATTACCTGCACGCATCCGGCAACTTTCATGTCTATGATCCCCAGGCGAGAATTTTAATGAGCGGTGATGTCGGCGCCGCACTCGAGGCACCCGATGCACCCATGTTCGTCGATGACTTTGAAGAACATATCGATAAAATGAAAATGTTCCACCAGCGCTGGATGCCCTCCAACCGCGCCAAACAGGACTGGATACAACGGGTGCGGCAACTGAATATCGACATCATGGCCCCGCAACACGGCCGCCTCTTCAAAGGTGAGGACGTACAACGTTTCCTTGACTGGTTTGAAGCATTGCCGGTCGGAAATGCCATTGCCTGATGGGTTGCGTTGGGCACGTCGCTATCGCTCCTTTTCCCAACCTGCAAAATCTATCGTTTGGAAAAAACCGTGGCACGTCTCACTAAATAAGTGCTCACCAATCAAAACCGATGCGCCACAGCTTTTGTGAAGTCTTGTCAAAAGCATCCCAAAGCTCACCCATGGTCTGCTGACAAAGCGGATGGCGCAACTCCGCAGCAACTTCCGCCAATGGCCAGAGAACAAAGGCATTGTGAATGATTTCACCCCGGGGGATCTCCAGATCCGCTTCGTTCAACACCAGATCGTCGTAGAGCAGCAGATCGAGATCCAGGGTACGCGCCGAAAATCTCGGCCCCTGACGCACCCGCCCGTTGCGCGCCTCAATCTCGTGCAGGGTGCGTGCAACGGTATGCACATCCTCATCGGTGTCAAACGCAACAACCATGTTAAGAAAATTGTCACCCTTGAATCCCACCGCCTCGCTTTCATATACCGAGGAGAGGAGCAGATCGCCATAATGTTCACGCAATGCCGCCACCCCGGCACGCAAATATTTTTCCGCCTCGATGTTACTGCCGATGCTGACATAGACGCGCGCCACCTGCATCAGTCACACATGGCGGTGGATTTGACGGATGAAATATATCCGCTTGCAGGCGGGAGCCGCTTCACGCCTTGCTACCCCGTTCAATGATCACCCCCACATCACGGGCACCCCGCACCGCGCCCTGTTTATTCAGGCGCAGGCGCACCCAGGGGACACTGAATTCCTCCAGCACAATTCCGGCGATGCGCTCGGCCAGGGTTTCCACCAGCTGGAATTCACTCTGCTCGACAAAACTGATCAGGCGCTTGGCCACCGCCTTGTAGTTCAGCGTGTCTTCAATGTCGTCACTGGCGGCAGCCTTGCGGATGTCACTGGCCATTTCCAGATCGAGGCTGATGGTTTGCTTGACCCGGCGTTCCCAGTCGTAAATGCCGATGATGGTTTCGATGCGAAGATCGTTGAGATAGATAATGTCCATTGGAAGAAGATACAAGAGGAAAGATACAAGATACAAGGGGACTCTTTCCTCTTGTATCTTGTATCTTTCCTCTTGTATCTTGTTCTGTCATGACAATTCTCGATTACTGCCTGATCACAATCGCCTATCTCGTCGGTTCCATTTCCTCGGCGATCATCGTTTGCCGTTTGATGGGGTTGCCGGATCCGCGCAGTGAGGGTTCCGGCAATCCCGGCGCCACCAACGTGTTGCGCGTCGGCGGCAAAAGAGCGGCTGCCATTACCCTCACGGGAGACATGCTGAAAGGATTGTTGCCGGCACTTGCCGCGAATCTGCTGGGCGCCACTCCGCTGGTGCTGGCGCTGACAGGCCTGGCCGCCTTTCTCGGCCACCTTTATCCGCTGTTTTTCGGTTTCAGGGGCGGTAAAGGGGTGGCCACCATGCTTGGCGTGCTGTTTGGTTTTCACTGGCTGGTGGGACTGGCCACGGCCGCCTCCTGGCTTCTGGTTGCCAAGGTGTTCAAGGTCTCTTCCCTGGCGGCACTGGTCGCCACCCTGTTTTCCCCGCTCTATGTCTGGCTCGTCATGGGCCGCGTCCCTGAACTGATCGTGACCACTGCCGTGATGACGGTGATCCTGTTCTGGCGCCACCGCAGCAATATCCAGCGTCTGCTCCGTGGTGAGGAAGGCCTGATCAGCAAAAAATCCTGATCCACAGAACCGTCTTCAGGACGACAGCGGCGGCAACGACTCCAGCGCCCACCTCGGCCGGGCACCAAACCCCAGCTCCTCATGTTGCCCTGCCATCAGCCGCTGACAACCGGCAAAGGCAATCATCGCCCCATTGTCGGTGCAGAACTCGAACCGCGGGTAATAAACCCTGACATGGTGTTTTTCCCCCACGCGGCTGAGCCTTTCGCGCAGTTTGCGGTTGGCACTCACGCCGCCGGCGATCACCAGCCTGGCAAGCCCCGTCTGTTCGAGCGCGCGCCGGCACTTGATGGCAAGGGTATCGACCACGGCGTCCTCGAACGCACAGGCAATATCGGCCTTGGCCTGCTCGCTGCCGTCACTCGCCTGCCAGGTATTGAGGGTGAAGGTTTTCAGGCCGCTGAAGCTGAAATCCAGGCCCGGCCGATCCGTCATCGGGCGCGGAAAATGGTATCTGGCCGGATCGCCCTTTTCGGCCAGTTTCGCCACCGCCGGTCCGCCAGGGTATCCCAGTTGCAGCAGCTTGGCGGTTTTATCGAAGGCCTCGCCGGCCGCATCATCGAGGGACTCGCCCAACACGCGGTACCGGCCGATCCCGTCCACCTGCACCAGCATGGTGTGCCCGCCGGACACCAGCAGCGCAACGAAGGGGTATGCCGGGGGATCCGCATCCAGCATCGGCGCCAGCAGGTGACCTTCCATATGGTGTACCGCCACCGCGGGCACGTTCCAGCCAAAGGCCAGGCTGCGGCTGATTGCCGCGCCGACCAGTAATGCCCCCATCAGCCCGGGGCCGGCGGTATAGGCGACCCCGCCGATCGCATCCGCCGGGAGATCCGCCTCCTCGAGCACCCGCCGCACCAGCGGCAGGGTCTTGCGAATGTGGTCCCGCGAGGCCAGCTCGGGCACGACCCCGCCGAATTCCGCGTGCAGCGCGATCTGGCTGTAGAGCGCATCCGCCAGCAAGCCCCGCTCGCTGTCGTAGAGTGCGACCCCTGTTTCGTCGCAGGAGGTTTCTATACCGAGAACACGCATAAACAGGCCGGTTTCCTCTGATTTTCGGGCGAATATTTTTGCAATTGGCAAAGGCACGTATTAAACTTGCGCGCCACACTGAATTCAACACATATTTTTGAGGTGAGCACTACATGCCTGCTGTTCGCGTAAGAGAAAACGAACCCTTCGACGTCGCCCTGCGCCGTTTCAAACGCGCCTGTGAAAAGGCCGGTGTCCTGTCCGAAGTCCGCCGCCGCGAGTTTTATGAAAAACCCACTTCCGTTCGCAAGCGCAAACTGGCCGCTGCGGTCAAGCGCCACCAGAAAAAAATCTCGCGCGAACGTGCACGTACCCGGCGCCTCTATTGAATCCCTCACTCCCGCTTTTTCCGCGGGAGAACACTTTCCCACCATGAGTAACGCATCCCTGACAAGCCGCATCAATGAAGATGTGAAGTCAGCCATGCGCAGCAAGGACAAGCCGCGCCTCGGCGTGCTGCGCCTGATCACGGCCGCAATCAAACAGCGCGAGGTGGATGAGCGCATCACCCTCAACGATGATCAGGTGATCGCCGTACTTGAAAAAATGATCAAACAGCGCAAGGACTCCATCAGCCAGTACGAAAAAGCCGGCCGTACCGAACTGGCTGATCAGGAAGCATTTGAAATCGGTATTTTGCAGGAATATCTGCCCGAACAACTGTCTGAGGCGGAAATCAACACCCTGGTGGAAGAGGCCATTTCCAGCAGCGGCGCCACCAGTATGAAAGACATGGGCAAAGTGATGGGCATGCTCAAACCCAAACTGGCCGGTCGTGCCGACATGGGCGCTGTCAGCAAGATCATCAAATCGAGACTGGGCGGCTGAAATACGCCTAGCTGCCCCGCCCCGGCAGGGTTAAAGCGAATGGATCCGGGGAGAGCAGGGTAGCGCAGTTTGCCCCTTGTGCCTTGCCTCTTTTCCCTTGTATCTTGAATTCCATGGCCGGTCGCATTCCCCAGTCCTTCATCGATGAACTGATGACCCGCATCGACATTGTCGAGGTGGTCGATGGCCGTGTCCCGCTGAAAAAGGCCGGCCGCGAATTCACCGCCTGCTGCCCCTTTCACAACGAAAAAACGCCCTCTTTCACCGTCAGCCCCAGCAAACAATTTTATCATTGTTTCGGCTGCGGCGCCCACGGAACCGCAGTGGGATTTCTGATGGAATACGAGCACCTCAGTTTCCCGGAAGCGATTGAAGAACTGGCCCGCCTCGCCGGGCTGCAGGTGGAATACGAGGGCGGCGCACCTTCCAAATCCGCACGCCGCCAGGACGACAGCCTTTACGATCTGATGGCGAAGGCGGATCGCTATTACCGCCAGCAACTGCGCCACCACCCCCAGGCCCGGCGCGCCATCGACTACCTCAAACAGCGGGGCCTCAGCGGCGAAATCGCCGCTGAATTCGGCCTTGGTTTCGCCCCACCGGGCTGGGACAATCTGCAGCGCCATCTGGGCACCACGACGGAAAAATGCGACAAACTGGTCACTGCCGGCATGCTGATCCGCAAGGAAAATGGCAACAGCTACGATCGCTTCCGTGACCGCATCATGTTCCCCATCCGCGATCGGCGGGGCCGCACCATTGCTTTTGGCGGCCGCATCCTGCCGGATGCGGCCGAGAAGAAGGAGAACAGCAAAGAGCCGGCCGGCGCAGCGGGAACCCACAAATCGGGGGCGGCCAAATACCTCAATTCCCCTGAAACCCCGCTGTTCCACAAGGGCCAGGAACTGTATGGCCTGTTCGAGGCACGTCAGGCACTGCGCGACATCCCCCGCCTGCTGGTCGTGGAAGGCTATATGGATGTGGTCGCGCTGGCCCAGTTCGGCATCCGCTATGCGGTGGCCACACTGGGCACCGCCACCACCCAGGAACATCTGCAACGTCTGTTCCGGCTGACACCCGAGGTGGTGTTCTGCTTCGACGGCGACCGGGCCGGCCGCGAAGCGGCCTGGCGGGCGCTTGACACTGCCCTGCCGATCATGCGGGAGGGGCGCCAGATCCGTTTCATGTTCCTGCCGGAAGGGGAGGATCCCGACACACGGGTCCGGGCGGTCGGTCAGGCGGGCTTTGAGGCGGATATGGCCAGAGCACTCCCTTTTTCCGAGTTTTTTTTCCAGCATCTGACCAAACAGGCCGACACCACCAGTATCGATGGCCGCGCCCAACTGGTGGAACTGGCCCGCCCCCTGCTGAAGCGGCTGCCCCCCGGTGTCTTCTACCACATGATGCGGGATCAGCTGGCCCAGCTAGGGCGGATCGAACCCGCCGATCTGGACCGGTTGCTCTCCAGCCAACCCAAAAACAGCCCCGCCCCGGCCGATCCGGCGTTCCGGCAGAAAAGCCGCTCACGCGGGAAGCGGCAGCCTTTGACCCCGGTGCGCATTGCCCTGATGCGGCTTCTGTATCATCCCGGCCTGGCCACGCAGGCCGGTGATCCCCGCCGCTTCGAGGGCATGGCGGTGGCGGGAATCGATTTATTGATCCAGGTGCTTGAAACTCTCCAGGCCCGTCCCCATCTGAATAGCAGCGCCCTGTTGGAACGGTGGCGTGACAGCGAATATGGCCCGCACCTGGAAAAACTGATGGCCTGGGCACCGGAACTGGACGACAAGGAAGCCCTCGAAGCCGAATTTCTGGGTGCGCTGGCACAGCTCGACCTGCAACGGCTCGAGCACCGCTACGACTTCCTGCTCAGCCGCTCGAACCAGGGGGAATTGAGCCAGGAGGAAAAGAGGGAACTAAAAGAGTTGTTTGCCACACTAAATCGTGACAAACGCCGGGAATCTCCGCAAAACCTCGATTAAATATACGATTTTTCAGGATTTTTTCCGAAAAGTGTCTACACTTAGCGGTGAAACGCAACTAGAAAATCTGACCGATTCGTGTACAATTCGGTCGTTTTACACCCCAATTATGTGAGTTATTTTAATGAATCCAGCCAGAGCACAAGTGATGGATCAGAATCAGCAGCAATCACAGCTTAAGTTATTAATCGCCAAAGGTAAGGAACAAGGTTTCCTGACCTACGCCGAAGTAAACGATCACCTGCCCAACGATATAGTCGATCCGGAACAGATCGAGGATATCGTTGCAATGATCAACGACATGGGGATTTTAGTGCATGAAATCGCCCCTGACACCGAGACCATTCTCGAAACCAATGCCTCGGTTGACGAAGATGCGGCGGAAGAAGCCGCTGCCGCGCTTGCCGCGGTAGACAGTGAATTTGGCCGGACCACGGATCCGGTTCGTATGTACATGCGTGAAATGGGCGCAGTGGAACTGCTGACCCGCGCAGGTGAAATTGAAATCGCCAAACGCATCGAGAAGGGCCTGAAACAGATGCTCTCCTCGCTGGCCATCTATCCAAACAGCGTGGCACGCCTGATCGAATTCTACGACAAGGTCGAAGCGGGTGAAATGAAACTCACCGATCTGCTGACCGACTTCATCGATCCCAATGCACCGGACAACATTCCGACCCCGGCGGAAGTGGCCGCCTCCGCATCGAATGACAGCGATGAGGAAGAAACCGTGGATACCGGTCCGGATCCCGAAGAAACCCGCCGCCGCTTCGACTTGATCCGCAAACTGCACAAGAAACTGGTTACTGCCACCAGGAAACACGGCCATCTCGACAAAAAGAGTGAAAAGATCCGCGCCGAGCTGATCACGCAGATCATGGAAATCAAGCTCACACCGCGTGTAGTGGACACGCTGGTGAACGACATGCGCGAACTGGTAGCGCGTATCCGCAAGCATGAAAAAGTCATCATGGACATCTGTGTCGAAAAGGCACACATGCCACGCAAGGCTTTCATCACCTCATTCCCGAAAAACGAGGCGGATCTCACCTGGCTGCAGAAACACATCGACGAAGGCGCCAAGTATTCTGCTGTGCTGGAAGCCAACAAGGAAGAAATTCTTCGTGCACAAACCAAGCTGGCGCAAATCGAAAAAGAAAGCGGAATCACCATTGCCGACATCAAAGACATCAATCGCAAGATGTCCATTGGTGAAGCCAAGGCGCGCCGTGCCAAAAAGGAAATGGTGGAAGCCAACCTGCGACTGGTTATCTCGATTGCCAAGAAATACACCAACCGCGGTCTGCAGTTTCTGGATCTCATCCAGGAAGGCAATATCGGCCTGATGAAAGCCGTGGACAAATTTGAATACCGCCGCGGTTACAAATTTTCCACCTATGCCACCTGGTGGATCCGCCAGGCAATCACCCGTTCCATCGCGGATCAGGCACGCACCATCCGTATTCCGGTTCACATGATTGAAACCATCAACAAGCTCAACCGTATCTCCCGCCAGATGCTGCAGGAGATGGGGCGCGAACCGACGCCGGAAGAACTGGGCGAACGTATGGAAATGCCGGAAGACAAGGTGCGCAAGGTGCTGAAGATCGCCAAGGAACCGATTTCAACGGAAACCCCCATTGGCGATGATGAAGACTCCCATCTGGGTGACTTCATTGAAGACACCAACGCCCTCTCGCCCGTGGAATCCGCCACCACCGCTGGGCTGAGCGAAGCCACCCAGGAAGTCCTCGAAGGGCTGACGGCACGCGAAGCCAAGGTGTTGCGCATGCGTTTTGGTATCGACATGAACACCGACCATACGCTGGAAGAAGTGGGCAAGCAGTTCGACGTGACCCGCGAGCGAATCCGCCAGATCGAAGCCAAGGCACTGCGGAAGCTGCGGCATCCCAGCCGCTCCGATCAACTGCGGAGTTTCCTCGACATCGAGTAATCGTGCAAAACCAGAAACGGCGCTTCAAGCGCCGTTTTTTTATTCACCCTATTGACCCTTTCCTCTCATTGCTGTCCCACTAACTCAATCCGGATATTTGGCAAGCCCTTGATAATGAAACGGGTACAAATACGAAATGATATTGATGACATAAAATTGGCCCTCCCGCTCAATCGAAGCCATTCCTTCTCCCTCCGGGCCAGGATGAGGGGGGTAAATAAAACAATGCGTTACCCGGTTTTTGATCCCCTCACCCCAACCCTCTCCCGGCGGGAGAGGGAGTTAATGGGACAGCAGTGATTTCCTCTGATTTTTTTCAGCAGGGATCCGGATCCCGCAGACGCGTTACCCAACAACTCTTGAGCCCCCCTTCATTTGCTGTAGAATATGCCCTTCCTCAGGGCCCATAGCTCAGTTGGTTAGAGCAGGGGACTCATAATCCCTTGGTCCCAGGTTCGAGTCCTGGTGGGCCCACCAAGATATATTCCCGGTATATAAAGAAGGCCGGTTCACTGAACCGGCCTCTCCTGTTTTCCTCGCTAACCGTTACCACATTACTACCAGCCAAAAATCACGCCTTCGAGCAACTTGTTGTTGCCCTCGTATTCCTGCGACTTCGCCAACATAAAACTTTTTGCCTTGCCGCCAAAGCGTTTGAGTATGGGGGCGAGGGCTTGTTTTCCTTTCTGTGTTCGCAGCAGCGCCTGTTGAATTTTTTCCCGCTCGTCCTGACTGATGCGTTTGCTGGCGGTGATCACCTGGTTCGGCAATGCTTCTGACGAATAGATGATTTTCAGGCTCTGCCGATCCGCTTGCTTGAGTTTTTTGTTATAGAAGGTGGTACGCAATACCAACGCCTGGCATTTTTTACCCTTGAAGACGGCATACACCTTTCCCATGCCGCCCTTGACACCTTTGATAATCGGCTGGCGCACCGGGTTGCTGTAATACTCCAGGATGCTGAGGGTGGAAAGATTGGGTGGTGATATGCCACAGATATTTTTACCTACCATATCCATGGGTGAGTTGATTGCCTTGTTGTCTGCATTCGTGAGGAGATGAAACTGCAACCGCCCCGGAAGTTTGACCAGGACCTTGTGCCCGAGATGCGCCATACGCCAGGCGGCAAAATGGGGGCCATCAAATACAAAATCATATTTGTCCGCTCGCATTTCACGCTGATACTTCAGCCAGTTGCCCGGATGTTGGTAGACCACTTTTTTTCCCAGGAACTGACTCAGAAAATCGGCCAATGGGGTGTACAGTTTTTCGCCAGCCTGTTTACTTTCGCGGGGCGGGGCGCTCAGGGTGAGCGTTGCGCTGTAAACAGGGACACTGAACAACAATAAACCAAGCAAAAATCCCCAACGTTTCCACATACCAAAACCCTCCTATCATTATGCCATCCTTGACAGGGGGATGTCCCAAACAAACAAATTGCATCAATTTCAACAATCAGCAATGTAACATATCATCAAGCATAGTATGTTAATTTCAAATTACCGAATTTATCGAATCAATATAGTTGAACATGTTTGCAAAATGCAAAATTTTTTACGATTCTTTATATGATTTTGCCGGATTTTCAATTACTATGATTATCAATACAGGTAATATCTGCATCGGGTACTTATGACTTCACTCGTACTGCGACTACCAGAAGAAGGCAGCCGGCATCACCCCAACCCTTATTTACGGGTCAAGCACCTTAAAAGTTGGCTCATCAACTTACCCAAAGCGAACACTCTTGTTGCTGCCGAGCAGTTCCTGCAACAGCTCGAAACCATCAATTATTCCTCCTACCCGGTATTTGAGCGTACCGCCTTACTGGATACCTTGCGCCCTGTCGCCCGCCAGTTCATCAGCCACCTGAAACAGGTGACAAAAAACGCAACCATCCCCCTGGAATCGCGGGAACTCGAAACCTACCAGCTGATACAAAAAATCCTCGCGGCAATGGCAACCGGCTACAAGCTCGTGCTTGACGAGTTGGTGCAATTGAAAACCCACAAGGAACACGACGAGCTGCAGTTGCGCGAAGCCATTTACGTGATTATTCAGTATTTATCACGCCAGCTGGTGGAGGCCTATCTGGTTTATGCGCCGGCACCTGCCAATGTCTGGTACGAATTGCACAGCCTTTATCTCTATGCCGAGGAACATGCCCTGCAGCTTCTGCCAGTGGATGATCCCTATCCCGACTTCAGCCTGCCGACACATTACACCATTGATCTTGCCTATAAACGCATTTTACTTCTCGCTTTGGCTGAACCCTATCATATGATGCAGGGTGAAGCGGATGATATTTATTATCTGGTTTCTGCCTGGACCGCTGCCTGTCATATCTGGCCACGCGGCACGGAAACACATGACAGTGGCTACGCAGTCGATATGACAAGTGATCAACCGCCACGCCTGATCTCGGATGATCACAAATGGGACACGAGCCAGGCGCGGACCCTCGATATCGATGAGGTAAAACAACGGCTGGATATCCACCTGCAACGTCTCTTGCGCAACAGCCTTGACATCATTGATCACAACGAGCAACAGAGTCTGATCGAACGCCGCCAGCGGGATATGTTGTTACGCTTGTCGGAAGCCTGGTACGGTGATTTGTCTCGCCAGTTTATTCGTCAGCCTTCCGCTGCGCAGATACGCATGACCAGCGGGCTCAATGCCTGCCATTTCTACATTTCCGGTGGCGAGGACTTTACCCCGGCAATCGATGAACTGAACCTCAAGGCGGAGGAAATCGAACCCCCGTTATACGCTACTGCTTATGTGGCTGCACTGGAAAAGGATCGTTACCATAAAAACAGGAATTACCCCATCCGCCCCTGGTGGCAGTTCAATGTCAGTGAGGCCGGAACCGCGCTCAGTTGCAAAACCGATTGCCGCAAGACCCACGTCAAGG
Source organism: Chromatiales bacterium (assembly GCA_027032075.1). Taxonomy (GTDB): domain Bacteria; phylum Pseudomonadota; class Gammaproteobacteria; order UBA6429; family Thiohalophilaceae; genus JAJRYG01. Next base: position 20,504 of record JALVOC010000146.1, read on the forward strand.
TTGGCGAAGTCGTCACCTACCTGGACAAACTTGGCTCGTCACGTTTCTGGACGGTTGGCATCGTGCGCTGGCTGAAATCAAAGGAGGGGGACGGCATGGAAATGGGGATCATGAACCTGGCGAATTCCGCCGTTCCCGTTGCCGTGAAGGCGTTGAAGGGACCTGGCTGGGGGACCGAATATTTCCGCGGTTTGTTGATCCCCAAACAGGTTTCCCTGCACCAGACCCGCAGCATCCTGGTACCGGCTGCCGTCTATGACGTGAATTCCGAGCTCGCCGTTAACCTGAAGAAACGGCTGTTCTACATCCGGCTGAAGTCACTGTTGCGTGCCACCACCGAGTTTTGCCAGTTTACTTTCGAGGTACTCGAACACGAACCCGTCAACGAAGCCCGCCTGTTTATGGAATGATGCGGCTGAGCAGGCGGATCTGGGTGGCATGCCAGAAAGGCGCCTCGCGGATAAGCGCATCGCCGGCACGCGCTGCCGCCAGGATCCGTTGTTGCCATGCCTTGTCGCCGCTTTGTTTTGCCATTCGATAACTGATCGCCAGCAGCACCGCCGAGGGAGAGGGCATCACGCCATCGGCAATCAAGGGCTCAGCCGTCCCATATTTGAACCAGCCGGGTGCAGCCAGTTGCCAGCCCTGTTCAGTGTAAAACCGCTGCCATGCGGTACGTGCGATCTTCACGGCCAGCTCAAAATCGGCTTTCTCCCGACTCAACCTGGCCCAGTTGAACAACCCCTCTGCCACAAAGGCATAATCCTCCAGTCCCGCCTGCCCCAGGCTCGAGTCTGACGCCACCGCACGCTGCAAGTGGTCTCCTTGCCACAACACATTGGCCAGATAATCCCGCAGCCGTTTTGCCGCAAGCCTGTATTTTTTTTCACCACCCGTTTCCACTGCCTGCACCAGGGCAGTGAGTGTCAGGCCGTTCCACGCGGCCAGTCGTTTGTCGTCTCTGGGGACACGGCGTTGCCGCCGCTGCTGTCGCATTTTCCGCTTTGCCGATGCCAACAGGTTGCGCGCCTTCTCCACTTTCAGCCCGAGCCGGGATGCCGCTTTTTCCAGGCTCATCGCCTGACGCAGGTGGTGACCCGCCTCTGCCTGCGGCGTGCCCTCTATACCCCAGATCTGTCTGATCAGTTGCCATTCCTCCGGTGTCAGCAGCCGCTGCAGTCGTGCTGCGTCCCACAGATAACCACCACCCTCGACACCCTTGTCATCGACCGCTGAGAGGCTGGCGGCAAAGGCGCCATCCGCGGTTGCCAGATCACGCAGAATAAAATCCAGCGTCTCATAGGCAACTTCAAGGTATGCCGGTTGTTTCAGCACCGTGGCCGCCTCCAGATAGAGGCGTGCCAGCAAGGCATTGTCGTAAAGCATTTTTTCAAAGTGGGGGGTCTGCCAGGCGGGATCGACGGTATAGCGGAAGAAACCGCCTCCCAGGTGATCATACAAACCCTGGCTCGCCATCTGATCCATTGTCAGCACAAGAAAACGTTGCAGCGAGGCATCCGCTTGCTGTTGCTGAATGGATAACAACACCGATAATTGCGGTACCGACGGAAACTTGTTTTGCTGTCCGAAGCCACCCTGCAAATCGTCCGTGAACCTGAATACCTGATCGAGTAACAACTTTGTGTAATCGCGGCCGCTTTTCAGTGGGGATTTTTCTGCAGCACGCTCCACGGGCTGCATGAGTTCGGCGGTGGCATCCCGCGCCAGCTGCTTCAATTCGGTTTTTTTCTGTTGCCACTGCTGCGCCAGTTGCTGCAGGAATGATTTGAAATCAGCCGCCGGCAGATAGACGAAACCGACCAGGGGGTAACCCTCGGGGGTGATGAAGACATTCAGTGGCCACCCCGCATGACCGCGGGTACGCTCCACAAAATCGATCAGCCTGGCATCCAGGGCAGGATTCAGTTCCCGATCCACCTTCACCGGGATGAAGTGCTCATTCAGCAATCTGGCAATTTCAGGATCGCTGTAACTCTCACGCTGCATCACGTGACACCAGTGGCAGGAAAAATAACCGCTGGAAACAAACAGCAGTTTGTCCTCTTCCTGCGCCGCCTGTTGCGCCGCCCCGCCCCATTCCTGCCACTGAACCGGATCGCGGCCGTGCATGGCCAGATAGGGCGAAGCATGGTTATACAGCTGGTTGCTGCGCACGCTCCAGACCGGCGGGGAAGCAAGCGCCAGCAGCACAACGACAAGCAAACAATATTTTTTACGCAACGCCCTTTTTCTCCCAAGGTCAAACCGGACCAAACGCCATTAAAATTGAGACACCCCTGTGAATATCAAGGTTCCTTATCAGTATCAGTTCCAAATACCAGCCCCATTTGAAGCCGGAACAGCAAAGCCGGATACAACCTTAGAAAATGATCTGCTATCTGGAACACATTTTTAACCCGTTTACCGTAATTTGTACCTGTTTCGCGGCATATTCCATAAAATAGCGTCATAATGCAGGGAACCTTTTTGCTACAGACAACGTTTATATTGGTATGTCGGGCCTGATATTTTTCCCTTTTAACCGCCAGGGAGCGGATTTCGAGCGTCTGCTCGCCCCCTATATGGATGCACTCTATCGCCTCGCCTACCGGTTCACCGGCCAGCGCCAGGACGCGGAGGATCTGGTGCAGGAATTGCTGCTGCGCCTTTACGCCCGGCGCAAGCAATTACACCAGGTGGAGGAACTCAAACCCTGGCTGGCGCGCTCCCTTTACAATCTTTATATCGACACGCTGCGCCAGCGGCAACGCTCCCCCCTCGGCCGAACGGATAGCGACTCAGAGCCACACCTCAGTCTGATGGTCGATCCGGCTCCCCAGCCCGACAACCAGGCCGAGTTGAGTGAGACGGAAAAACGGTTGGTGGCGGCACTCGACACCCTGAATGAGTCACACCGCAGCCTGATCATCCTGCATGACATGGAGGGTTACACCCTGAAGGAGCTCGCCCAGATCTTCGCCATACCCACCGGCACGCTGAAATCCCGCCTGCACCGGGCACGGCGCAATCTGCGGGATCAGCTTGACTGGGAACCTTTTGGCCCCCAACAGCGTGTTACTGGATAAGAGGTTAACTTTATGCATTGTGAACAAGCCTTACAACTGCTGGACGACTACCTGGATCACCAGTTGCCGGACGATCAGCAGGCCGCCCTGGCGCAGCATCTTGCCGGCTGCAGCGCCTGCCAGCTGGAACTGGAGGCGCAGCAACAACTGCTTGCGCAATTACGTGCTCTGCCGGTGGTGCCGCCGCAGGCCGGTTTCGCCGCCCGCGCCCTGCGCCGGGCCCGTGCGGCAAACCATTCGGCAAGAACCGTTTTTGCCACGGGATTCGGCAGTGCCATCGCCGCCGTGCTACTGGTATGGTTTGCACTCGGCTTGTGGCAACCTGCGGACAGTCCCTCGACTTCACTGAAGCTGGTTTCCATGCAGGTGGCGGAAGCCCGCACCATCAGTCTTGCATTCAACTCCCCGGATGAACTGAAAAACGTCACTTTCCAGCTCGAATTGCCGGAAGGTGTCATGCTTGCAAACCGCCCCGGGCAACGGCTTGTCAGCTGGCAGGATCAGTTGCAGCGCGGCCGAAACGTGCTGCAGCTCACCCTGGTTGGCCAACGTCAGCTCAGCGGTGACCTCATCGCGCGCATCCAACACGCAGAGCAGCAACGGATTTTTCGCATTCCCCTGCAAGTGCAGAAAAGATCCCCCAGCAGTACCCGTTTTTAAACTCAGCATGCAGATTGAGTTAGAATGGTGTTAGGAGTCTGAACATGAACAAAGCAATCATCGGGTTTTTATCCTTAATCTTTACCATCCTCTTCGCCTCGAACCTTTTCGCCGCTGGACTGGATGATGTCACCATGGATGTGCTCGATGCCAGGGCCGACAGCGTTGCCGACGTCACCCGCAGAATTGAGATGGATCGGCCTCATCATGCGGAACACGATGGCAGGGCAAAACGTGAGACCATGCATGAAGATACGGAAGGTTCACGCGACGACCGCCATGACGATCATGATGAGCAAAGTGACAACCGGGACGATCGTCATGACGATCAGGATGACAGAACCGATGACCGGGACGACAGCCACAATGATCAGGGAGACCGGGACGACAGCCGGGGCGAACGACAGGATGACCATCAGGAACACGATAATCACTAAAAAACACCACAAACTCACTCCCCCACATCTTTCGTTATATTGTACTATCTACCCTCCCCGGTTTCGGGGCGGGTTTTTTTTCACCTTCATTTGACTTGTCAAAACTGGCCATGCCGTTACTTATTCATCGCCTTGTCATATTGATTCTGTTGAGTATTACCCTTCCTCTGGTTGCAGCAGAAACCACAGCGAACGACTATTTCGAACAGGCGCGGCAGGCATTCAAAAAAGGCGACTTTGCCCTGGCGGTGCAGGAGTTTAAAAAAGCGCAACAGGCAGGAATGGACAACGCGGCACTGCATTACAATCTTGGCGTAAGTTATTACCGCCTGGGAGACTACCGCAAAGCCGAAGCTGCTTTTCTGCGCACCGCGCGCTTTCGCCGCATGGCACCCGTGGCCTACTACAACCTCGGACTGGTGAAGCTCAGACAGAAACAAAACGAGGCAGCCGCCTCCTGGTTTCAAAAAACCATCGATACGACCACTGACAAAAAGCTCAGGACCCTGGCGGAACGTATGCTGCGCAACACGCAGACAAAACATGCTGGCTGGGACGGCTATATTTATGCCGGCATCGGCTACGATGACAATGTCACGCTGGATAACGATACCCTTACCAACGTCAGTACGCGTGCAGACAATTTCCTTGAGCTGTACGGCTCTGTTCACCGCGTCCTCAGCGGCTCGCGCAAGCAGGGACTGCTGCTCAAGGCCAATGCCTATGCCAGCTACTACTACTGGCTCAACAATTACAACATTATGGAAATGAAAGGTGGCTTGTATAAAACCCTGCCGCTGGATGCCTGGTCCAATGAAACCGGCGTCTATGCCACCTATACCACGCTTGGCGGACACAGGTACCTGGCAAGCGCCAACCTGAGTGTTACCAGCAAACGCCGGCTCTCCCCGGCATATCGTTTGCGCTTCAGATTGCGGCTGCACGCGATTGAGGCGATGCAATCACGCTATGATTATCTCAGCGGCAGCAGGCTGGATTTTCGCACCGAAGGGCGCTGGTACCGGAACAACGGCGGTTCACTGCGTGCCTATTACCAGCTGGATATAAACAATCGCAACGACTACCGCGCTGGCACGGTTTTCTCCAGTTATTCACCCACCCGCCACCGTTTACGCCTGGATTATTCTTTTTCCCCACTCTCCGGCTGGCTGGTACGCGCAGGGGGCGAATACCGCCTGAGCCGTTATAACGATGCCAATGTGGACAGCAGCGGCCGCATCATCCGGCGTGAAGACAACCGCAAGCGCGCGCTGCTGGAACTGACTCATCGGCTGAACCGCCAGGCCGATATCCTGCTGGAATACAGTTACACCGACAACAATTCGACCATCAACCGCTACAGCTACAGACGAAACATGTGGATGGGGAGCCTGCAATATCTGTTCTGATCCTGGCCGGGCGCAGGCATGCGGTTTTTAATGCGACTTGCCCTTGTCCAGACGTTCCTCGTCGGCAATCGCCTTGTCCAGCTCATCATCCATTTCCTGCTCCGAAAGTTCGCGTTCTGCCGCGTCTTCTTTGCGGCGTTTCAGCAGGATACGGGAGAAAAAGACGCCGATTTCGAACAGCAGCCACATGGGCACGGCAAGCAGGGTTTGCGAAATAATATCCGGCGGCGTCAGCAACATACCGACGACAAACGCCGCGACAATGATATAGGCCCGTTTGGAAACCAGGCTCTCGGGGGTGGTGATACCGGCAAGCACCAGCAGAATCGTGGCGATGGGCACCTCAAATGCCACCCCAAAGGCGAAGAACAATTTGAGGGAAAAATCAAGATACATGCTGATATCCGGCGTATGCGTCACCCCTTCCGGCGTCGTTGTCGCCATAAAACCGAACACCAGGGGAAACACCACGAAATAGGCAAAGACCATCCCGGTATAAAACAAGACGATACTGGATGCCAGCAGCGGCAGGGCGAGGCGTTTTTCGTGCCGGTAAAGCCCGGGAGCGATAAAGGCCCAGAGCTGGTAGAGAATGAAGGGAATGGCGATAAAAATGGAGACCACCAATGCCAGCTTGAAGGGCGTGAGAAAAGGTGAAATCACCCCGGTGGCAATCATGGTCTGCCCCTTGGGTAACTGGCTCAACAACGGTTCCGCCAGAATATGATAGATATCATTGGAAAAAGAAAACAGACCGAGGAAAATCACCAGCACCACGATCACCACGCGGATCAGGCGATCGCGTAGTTCAAACAGGTGCGAGAGAAAAGGCTGCTCCTGTTCCACCTTGCTCTGGGAGTCTGTTGTGGAGGATTTATTTTGCGCCATCGTGGGGTGTTTCCGCTTCCGCTGCCGGGGTATCGACTACCTTTTGCGCAGTCTGTTCAGAACCTGAAACCCCGGATGCTTCGCTTTCTTCATCAGGGATGGCCTTGACCTGGTATGCGGGTGTTTCTTCTTCCTCGATCAGAATATCGTCGGTATTCATGATCTGTTTAATCTCTTCCAGACCGGCATCATTTTCCAGGGCCTTTTTCAGCTCTTCCTGGCGCAACTCCCGATCAACATCATCCCTTACCTGGGTGACGAAGCGGCGAAAGCGCCCCACCCACATCCCGGTGGTTCGCGCCACACCCGGCAGTTTGTCCGGACCGATCACCAGCAGACCAACCACTGCGATCAGTGCCAGCTCCCAAAAACCGATATCAAACATTATTCAGGCTATCGTGTGGTGAGAAACAAATTGTGCGTGCCGGGAAAAAAGCCATCCGCAGCATGCTCAGGCCTTGTCTTCTTCCTTGATCTTGCTGGCCTCGACGTCGATAACTTCACCTTCGCGCTTTTCCAGCTGTTCCGTACTGCCCTTGCTTTCCTCCTCTTTCACGGCGCTGCGGAAACCCTTGACCGCCTGCCCCAGATCGGAACCGATGTTACGCAGGCGCTTGGCGCCAAACAGTAACAACACGATCAACAAGATAATTACTAACTGCCAAATACCAATTCCCATTGCCTTACTCCACCTTTGCTAAAGTTCGTTAAACCAAGATTATTCAAAACCGGGCAGATTTTTCCCGCCCAACAAGTGCAGGTGCAAATGGAACACAAGCTGCCCGCCGCCCTTGCCAGTGTTGATAATAGTACGAAAACCGTCATGCAGTCCTTGATCCCTGGCAAGCCGCGGCAGCAAGCGCATCATGTAGGCGATTAATTCGTCATCCTCCGCACGCAGGCTATCCAGGCTCTCGATATGTTGCCGCGGAATCACCAGCAGATGCACTTCCGCCTTTGGATTGATGTCCTTGAACACCACGACCTTTTCATCTTCATACACCCGCTCGCTGGGGATCTCCCCTGCCACAATCCTGCAAAACAGACAATCACTCATGTTTTGTTCCTGCCGGCTTTTTCCTCAATACCTGAGAGTCCGAAACGGCGTGACAGTTCCTGCATGACGTCTTCCGGACCAAGACCCTGCTGGGCCAGCAGCACCATGCAGTGAAACCACAAATCGGCGGTTTCATGGACAATCTGCTGTTTGTTGCCATCCTTCGCCGCCATCACCGTTTCGGTGGCTTCCTCGCCAATCTTTTTCAGAATGGCGTCCAGTCCCTTGTTATACAGGCCGGCCACATAGGAACTCGCCGGCTCCGCATTCTTGCGTTCCTCCAGCACCTGCGCCAGGTTTTGCAAAATATCATTCATTTCATGATGGAAAACGAGCCATGGTTCAGGATACAAGGGGATGAAGTCTTGTATCTAACCTTGCCCCTTTTCTCTAGCCTCGATAAATCTCATCCGGGTTTTTCACCACCGTTTCCACCTCAAGCCACTCATCGTTCCGCAACTGCTTGTAAAAACAACTATGCCGGCCGGTGTGGCAGGCGATGCCGCCCTTCTGCTCCACCTGCAGCAGGATCACATCATTGTCGCAATCCAGGCGGATATCCTTGATGATCTGCACATGGCCCGATTCTTCACCTTTGCGCCACAGCTTGTTGCGCGAGCGTGACCAGTAAACGGCCCGCCCTTCCTCGACGGTAAGTTGCAGCGCCTCGCGATTCATCCAGGCCAGCATCAACACCTTGCCACTGCCGGCCTCCTGGGCGATCGCCGGCACCAGGCCGTCATCCGACCACTTTATTTCATCCAGCCAGGATACACTCATGCCGTTGTCCGCCGCGGCTCACACAGCAGGAGCGGAACACCGCGGAAAAAGAGATGCCTGTTCATCCGAGCCTGACTTCAATGCCGTTCGCCGCCATCTGCCGTTTGGCCTCTTCAATTGTATACTCGCCGAAGTGGAAAATGCTGGCAGCAAGGACGGCATCCGCATGGCCCTGCTTGATCCCGCTTACCAGGTGCTGCAGATTGCCGACGCCGCCGGAGGCAATCACCGGAACCTTGACCGCATCACTGATTGCGCGTGTCAGCTCGAGATCAAACCCCTGTTTGGTGCCATCACGATCCATGCTGGTCAGCAGGATCTCGCCGGCACCATAGGCCACCATTTTTTTGGCCCATTCCACTGCGTCGATGCCGGTGGGCTTGCGCCCGCCGTGGGTGAAAATCTCCCAGCGCGGTGGATCCTCGCTCACCCGTTTGGCATCGATGGCGACAACGATACATTGTGAACCAAACTTTTCCGCCGCTTCCCGGACAAATTCGGGGTTATGCACGGCGGCGGTGTTGATCGCCACCTTGTCGGCACCGGCATTCAGCATGCGCCGGATGTCCTCCACCTTACGAATGCCGCCACCGACGGTCAAGGGAATAAATACCTGGCCGGCCACCTCTTCCACCACGTGCACCATCGTCTCACGATCCTCATGGCTGGCGGTGATGTCGAGAAAGGTGAGCTCATCGGCCCCCTGCTCATCATACCGGCGCGCAATTTCCACCGGATCCCCCGCATCCCGGATATCCACGAACTGCACGCCCTTCACCACGCGGCCGTTGTCCACGTCAAGACAGGGGATAATACGTTTTGCCAGACTCATGCGCACTCAGATACAAGAGAAAAGATGCACGAGACCCGGGTTGGCGAGCCGGCCGGAGGCCGATTCAACCTTTTCTTTTCTCTTGTATCTTGCCACTTTATCTCTCATCCGTTTTTCTCAAGTTCATCCGCGAGCCGCTGCCCTTCGGCAAAATCCAGCGTACCTTCGTAGATGGCGCGGCCGGTGATGGCGCCAATGATGCCTTCATCCGCCACTTCACACAGTGCGCGGATGTCGTCCAGGTTGGTGATGCCGCCGGAAGCGATCACCGGGGTGTTGATGGCCTGTGCCAGTTTGACGGTGGAGGCCACGTTTACGCCGGTCATCATACCGTCCCGGCCGATGTCGGTATAGACAATCGCCGCCACGCCGTCCTGCTCGAAATGCTGTGCCATGTCGATCACATCATGCCGCGACAGCTTGGACCAGCCATCAATCGCCACCTTGCCGTCTTTAGCGTCCAGCCCGACGATGATATGCCCCGGAAACTCGAGGCACAGATCATTGACGAAATGGGGGGTACTCACCGCCTTGGTGCCGATGATGACATATTGCACCCCGGCATCCAGATACGTCTGCACGGTGTCCTCATCCCGGATCCCTCCGCCGATCTGGATGGGCAGATCCGGATAGGTGGCGGCAATATCATGCACCACCCCGGCGTTCATCGGCCTGCCCTCAAAAGCACCATTCAAATCAACGATATGCAACCGGCGCGCCCCCGCCTCCAGCCAGTGCCCGGCCATCGCGACCGGATCATCGGAAAACACCGTTTCATCCTCCATCCGGCCCTGCCGCAGACGGACACATTTACCATCTTTAAGATCAATAGCGGGTATCAACAACATGATATTTCTCAACTCGCGGGTATCAGGTCTTACCGTTCCAGTGTAAAAAATTTTCGTACAGTTGCAGACCGGCATGCTGGCTCTTTTCCGGATGAAACTGCACGGCAAAAACATTGTCCCGACAGACTGCGGAGGCAAATTCTATCCCGTAACGGGTGGTGGCGGCGACAAGTTCCGGGCCGGCCGGTTCCACATAATAGCTGTGGACGAAATAAAAACGCGCATTCTGCGCAATACCCTGCCAGAGGGGGTGCTCAATGGTGTGCTCCACCTGGTTCCACCCCATGTGCGGGATCTTCAGGCGCTCACCACTGGCCCCCTTCAGATCATCGCCGAAATACCGCACCTTGCCCGGCAACAGGCCCAGGCACTCGGTACCACCGTTTTCCGCACTCCAGTCCATCATCACCTGCATGCCGATGCAAACCCCCAGCAACGGCGTGCCGGCATCCGCCACCTGACGGACCACCTGATCCAGTCCCAGGCGCTTGATTTCCCCCATGCAGTCACGGATAGCCCCGACCCCGGGCAGGACCACATGATCCGCAGCCAGGATGCGCCCGGCCTCATGGGAGACGACAACCTCGACCCCCTTACCCACCTGTTCCAGGGCCTTGGCAACCGAGTGCAGGTTACCCATTCCGTAGTCTATGACCGCGACTGTACTCATGTGGAAAATTGAGAATATCGTTATGAAAAAAACTTAAGCTTGAAGGGCTGTGACTGAACCCGCCTGAAACCGCCGTGTGCAGAGCAAGAACGGGACAATATGCTGCAAAAAGCCGGATTTTACACGAAAATAATCATGCTTTTCGAGCTTGATTTTCATGCAGTCATTGCCGGCACTACCGGTTTCATGCGGGCTCATAGGCTACCTTTGGTCGATGGCATCACCCCTTGCATGCGGGGATCGTATTCCAGCGCCATGCGCAACGCCCGGCCAAATGCCTTGAACACTGTCTCGGCGATATGGTGCGCATTGCGGCCACGCAGTTGATCGATGTGCAGCGTCACCTTGGCGTGGTTGCTGAAGGCCTGAAAGAATTCCGCCAGCAAATCCACATCGAATTCGCCGATGCTGCCGCGCGCAAATTCCACCTGGTATTCCAGCCCGGGGCGGCCGGAAAAGTCGATCACCACACGGGCAAGCGCCTCATCCAGCGGCACATAGGCATGGCCGTACCGGCGGATCCCTTTCTTGTCACCCAGGGCTTCCGCAAACGCCTGTCCGAGGGTGATGCCGATGTCTTCCACCGTGTGGTGGGCGTCGATGTGCAAATCGCCCCTGGCCTGGATCCACAAATCCACCAGACCGTGGCGCGCCACCTGATCCAGCATATGCTCCAGAAAGGGCACACCGGTATTGAAATCACTGCGGCCGCTGCCATCCAGATTGAGGGTCACCTCGACCTGGGTTTCGAGGGTGTCCCGTTTTACTGTGGCCGTGCGCTCCCCCATGTATCACTCCAATATCAAAACTCGGTTTATCCCGCGCATTCCCGCGGCGATGTGAATGGTAGAAATAGGATACCGTTATCTCCGGGCCGGTGAAACTGCCATCGGCATGATTACACACAAAAACCGTCAATTATTCTCCAATATACCAATTCGTTATATTGATTGGGGTCAATTGTTTTACAATAATGTATCTTAATCAGAGCGTTTACAGTATATTAACCTTTCATAGGTTTTGGGCAATATTGCCCATGAGGTTCCACCGATGTCAGTAAAAACCATGCCCCGTAATCGGATTTTCAAGCTCGAAGAACTCCGCAATCATTGTCAAAAATGTAGCCTGTACCAGCTTTGCCTGCCGATGGGCCTGGAAGAGGGTGATCTCAACAAACTGGACCAGATCATACAACGCCGCCGCCCGGTGGAAAAAGGGGAGTTTCTCTATCGTATCGGTGATCCCTTCAGCGCGGTTTACGCCATCCGTGCCGGCTCACTGAAAACTTTCACCACCAACCAGGAAGGCCACGAACAAATCATCGGTTTTCATCTGCCCGGCGAACTGTTGGGGATGGACGCCATCAGCCGCGAAATTCATACCTGTTCCGCCCAGGCGCTGGAAACGGTGAGTGTTTGCGAAATCCCCTTCGAACGCCTGGAATCCCTGAGCCATGAGATCCCCGGGCTGCAACACCACCTCTTGAGCCTGATGAGTGAAGAGTTGCAGCACGAACACTGTCATCTCGCCGTACTGGCCAAGGCCACGGTGGAGAGCCGCCTGGCCAGCTTTCTCACCCAGCTCTCGGAACGCTTCAAGGCGCGCGGTTTTTCTGCAACCGAGTTCAACCTCAGCATGTCACGCAACGACATCGCCAACCTGCTGGGAATGGCGGTGGAGACCATCAGCCGCCTGTTCACCCAGTTCCAGGATCAGGGACTGCTCAAGGTGGAGCGCAAACATGTGCATATTCTTGATTCTGCCAGCCTGCATGCGATGGCCAATACCTGTAGCAGCGCCATCAGTGAAGAGGATGACGACGCCTCACAAAACTCCTCCAGCTAACTCGAAAAGTCCGGCCGGATACACTACCTTAAATAATGGGCACGGGAGTTGTCTTTGTTTCTTCTGCGTTAGCTGATTGAAAAACAATTTATATTTACAAACGATCAGAATTTCTTAATAATTTTTAGCTATTTTTAAATGATCTTTGTTGAATAAAACGGATTTTTCCGCCTGTAACGCCACGCCCGTGGTAAAGCCCCGTCTGTGATTGATCTGGATCAAGCTATTTCCTAGATTCAGTCCAAGCTGTTAGAATACAGTGCTTTTTCAGAATCAATCTAATAATTATCAATATCTAAATCTAATCTAGGTTAAGGGTGGTTTATGGAAACCGAAAACACATACAACTACAAGGTCGTCCGCCAGTTTGCGGTGATGACTGTGATCTGGGGCATCGTCGGCATGACCGTCGGTGTACTGATCGCTGCACAACTGGTGTGGCCTGCACTGAACTTTGACACCCCGTGGCTGACATTCAGCCGTCTGCGGCCACTGCATACCAATGCGGTGATCTTTGCTTTCGGCGGCTCGGCACTGTTTGCCACTTCCTATTATGTGGTACAGCGCACCTGCCAGACCCGGCTGTTCTCGGACGGCCTCGCGGCGTTTACCTTCTGGGGCTGGACCCTGGTGATCCTGCTGGCGGCAATCACGCTGCCGCTGGGCATCACCACCTCGAAAGAATACGCCGAACTGGAATGGCCCATCGACATTCTAATCACCATTGTCTGGGTGGCTTACGCCATTGTGTTCTTTGGCACCATCGCAAAACGCAAGGTGAAACACATCTATGTGGCAAACTGGTTTTACGGCGCGTTTATTCTCACCATTGCGGTACTGCATCTTGTCAACAGCGCGGAACTGCCGGTCAGCCTGACCAAGTCCTACTCCTTCTATCCCGGCGCCATCGACGCCATGGTGCAGTGGTGGTACGGCCATAATGCCGTGGGCTTTTTCCTCACCGCCGGTTTTCTCGGCATGATGTACTACTTCATTCCCAAGCAGGCGGAACGGCCGGTTTACTCCTATCGCCTTTCCGTGGTGCATTTCTGGGCCCTGATCTCCACTTACATGTGGGCCGGGCCTCACCATTTGCACTACACCGCCCTGCCTGACTGGGCGCAGTCACTCGGCATGGTGTTCTCGCTGATCCTGCTGGCACCTTCCTGGGGCGGGATGATCAACGGCATGATGACCCTCTCCGGTGCCTGGCATAAACTGCGTACCGATCCGATTCTGAAGTTCCTCATTGTCTCCCTCTCGTTCTACGGCATGTCGACCTTTGAGGGCCCGATGATGGCCATCAAGACGGTCAATGCGCTGTCGCACTATACCGACTGGACCATTGGCCACGTTCACTCCGGTGCACTGGGCTGGGTGGGCCTGGTTTCGATCGGCTCCATCTACTACGTGATCCCCAAGGTGTTCAACCGCGAACGGATGTACTCGATCAAGCTGATGGACACCCACTTCTGGGTCGCCACCATCGGCATCGTGCTGTACATCGTCTCCATGTGGATCTCCGGCGTGATGCAGGGCCTGATGTGGCGGGCGGTCAATGACGATGGCACCCTGACCTACAGCTTCGTGGAGAGCCTGAAGGCAATGTATCCCTATTACACCGTGCGCATGCTGGGTGGTCTGCTGTATCTCAGCGGCATGTTCATCATGGCGTACAACGTCTTCAAGACAATTTCGGGCAGCCAGCCTGCCCCCGCACCAGCCACCCAGACGGCCTAAAGGAGGACAGCAATCATGAGTCATGAAGTCGTCGAAAAAAACATTGGTCTGATGGTTCTGTTCATCATCATCGTGATCAGCTTTGGTGGCCTGGTGGAAATCGTACCTTTGTTCTTCATCAAGGACACCACCCAGCCGGTCAAGGGCCTGGAGCCTTATTCGGCATTACGGCTGGAAGGCCGCGACATCTATGTGCGTGAGGGCTGTTATGTCTGCCACTCACAGATGATCCGCCCCTTCCGCGCAGAAACCGAACGCTATGGGCACTACTCCGTTGCCGGTGAGTTTGTCTACGATCATCCCTTCCAGTGGGGTTCCAAGCGCACCGGACCGGATCTGGCCCGCGTGGGCGGACGCTACAGTGATGACTGGCATCGCGTCCATCTGATGAATCCGCGCGATGTGGTGCCGGAATCCAATATGCCCGCCTTTCCCTGGCTGGCGGAAAATGTTCTGGATGGCGCCGACACCGCGGCCAAGATGCGGGTGATGAATACCCTGGTCTCCGCCACCTGTAATGGTTGCAAAACCTACAGCGAAGAAGATATGGCGAAAGCCGCGGAGGAAGTGAAGGGCAAAACCGAACTGGACGCCGTGATCGCCTATCTCCAGGGCCTGGGCACCGCCATCAAGGCGAGGAGGTAAGCCATGGACATGAATGATATTCGAAGCTGGTACACCGTGGTTTTGTTTGCCGTGTTCATCGGTATCTGGGCCTGGGCCTGGAGCAGCAAACGTAAAGCTGATTTTAATGAAGCCGCAAACCTGCCTCTCAATGAACCGGACACGCCACGTGTCGAAAAAATAAAGGAGACGCACCATGAGTAATTTCTGGCACTGGTGGGTAACAATCATTACTGTCGGCAACATCCTGGCCTGCTACTGGCTGATCCGGTGGGCCGCCAAAGCCCGCCCCGGGGAAGCCGCCGCCGGTGAGGTGACCGGCCACAAGTGGGACGACGGCACGCTGGAGGAGTTCAACAACCCGATGCCACGCTGGTGGTTATGGTTGTTCTACGCCACCATTATTTTCAGCCTGGGCTACCTGGCGCTGTACCCAGGTCTGGGGAATTTTGCCGGCAAGCTTGGCTGGACCTCAACCAATCAGTACGAGGCGGAAATCAAGCAGGCAAATGCAGAATACAGCCCTATCTTCAGCGCCTTTGCCAAGCAGAGCGTGGAAGATCTGGCCCAGGATCCCAAGGCGGTCAAAATCGGCCAGCGGCTGTTCCTCAACTACTGCTCATCCTGCCACGGCTCGGACGCAGGCGGTGCACGGGGCTTCCCCAACCTGACCGACGGTGACTGGTTGTATGGCGGTTCGCCCGATGCGATCAAGACCACCATTCTGGATGGCCGCAACGGTGTCATGCCGCCATGGAAAGATGCGCTGGGGGAACAGGGTGTAGCCGAAGTGACCCAGTACGTCATCAGCCTCAGCGGCCGCAAACACGATGCCGCCCAGGCCGAAGCCGGCAAGAGCCGTTTCGAAATGATGTGCTCGGCCTGTCATGGCATGGACGGCAAAGGCAACCAAGCCATGGGCGCCCCCAATCTGACCGACAACATCTGGTTGTATGGCGGTTCGCCCGGAACCATTGCGCAAACCATCAGCAATGGCCGCAGTGGCCGTATGCCGGCTCACCGTGACTTCCTGGGCGAAGACAAGGTGCATCTGCTGGCGGCCTACATTTACAGCCTCAGCCAGCACTAAAACGGCACGATGCATCTGCCCCGGACAGAACTCTGCCTTGTCCGGGGCAGATCATCAAATCAGCCGCGAAAGCGGATATTCTCAACCTTACCCTGCAGATCCACTATCATGTGATGTGGTGAAGCGACTTTCACCTGTGGCAAACAGCCACACAAACGATTAAGTGCATAGATGAAACAATCCTCAAGATGAGCCAGAAACCCCCTAGCAGCACGACACCCCCACCCATTCCGGTTGAAGCGTACGCCAAACACCAGAAAATTTACCCGCGAAAGGTCACCGGCCTTTTCGCCACCTTGCGCATCAACAGCGTCCTCATCCTGCTGGGGATTTACTATGTTTTCCCCTGGTTGCGCTGGAACGGCCATCAGGCGGTATTGTTTGATCTGCCTGCGCGCAAATTCTATATCTTCGGCCTGACTTTCTGGCCGCAGGACTTTTTCTACCTTGCCCTGCTGTTGATTATTTCCGCCCTGGCGCTGTTCTTTTTCACTGCCCTGGCGGGCCGCCTGTGGTGTGGTTATGCCTGCCCGCAGACGGTATGGACGGAGGTCTTTTTGTGGATTGAGCAGTTCGTGGAAGGGAGCCGCAACAAGCAGATCAAGCTCGATCACGCCTCCCTCTCGAAACACAAGATCATGGTAAAAGCCACCAAGCACTTTCTCTGGCTGGCTTTTTCGGCCTGGACCGGCTTTACCTTTGTGGGCTATTTCACTCCCATCCTCGAACTGGGGCAATCACTGCTGAACCTCTCGCTCGGCCCCTGGGAAACCTTCTGGATCTTTTTCTACGGCTTCGCCACTTACGGCAACGCCGGCTTTCTGCGCGAACAAATCTGCATCTATATGTGCCCCTATGCCCGTTTTCAGAGCGCGATGTTCGACAAGAATACCCTCACCATCGCCTATGATGCGAAACGGGGAGAGAAACGGGGTTCACGCAAAAAATCCGCCGACAGCAAGAAGCTGGGACTGGGTGACTGCGTCGACTGCACCCTCTGTGTCCAGGTCTGCCCCACCGGTATCGATATCCGCGACGGCCTGCAATACCAGTGTATCGGCTGCGCCGCCTGCATCGACGTCTGTGATCAGGTAATGGACAAAATGAACTACCCCCGCGGCCTGATCCGCTACACCACGGAGAACGCGCTGGAAGGCAAACCCACGCGGATCCTGCGACCGAGGGTTATTATTTACGGGTTCCTGCTGTTGGCGATCAGCGTTGCCCTGTTCTACAGCATGGCCACCCGCACCCCGCTTCAGCTGGATATCATCCGGGATCGCAACGCCCTCTACCGCGAAACCACCGTGGGGCTGGTGGAAAACATCTATACCCTGAAAATCATCAACATGGACGAACAACCGCATACCTTCCACCTGGCGGTGGACGGCCTCGAGGGGCTGGTGCTGGTCAACCATAAAGGTGACGTGCAGGTCAAAAGCGGTGAAGTGATCAACCTGCCGGTACGGGTGCAAATCGATCCGGTCAATCTGCCACGTACCGGTAACGATCTGCGCTTCCACCTGCAGGCCACCGACAAACCTGAATTGCACATAACAGAAACCGGCCGCTTTATCGGGCCGGTAAGTCGATAAAAGGGCAAAGATACAAGGAAAGCCATGCCAATCCTTACCCTTATATTTTGCATCTTTGATCTTTTCCCTCTTGAATAAAATGAGTAATGACATGCAACCCACACACGATACCGCCCTCCATCCCTGGTACAAACAATTCTGGCCCTGGTTTTTGATTTTTTTTCCGGCGCTGGCAGTGGTCGGCGGGATCAGCACCATCATCATCGCCGTACAGACGGATGACGGCCTGGTGGAGGACGACTATTACAAATCGGGCCTGGCCATCAACCGCACCCTGGCAAAAGCGCAAAAAGCCCGCGAGCTGGAGCTTCAGGCGACCGCCAGCTGGCAACCGGCGAACCAGCAGATCCGGCTGACGCTGCGGGGGCATAACGAAAGGATCGAAGACCGGCTTATTCTCAAGCTGGCCCATCCCACCATTGCCGGCCGCGACATTGCAGTACCGTTGCAACGCCAGAAGGATGGGACCTACCACGGCATGCTGGCAGCCACCCCCAGCCTGGGATACTGGCATATTTTCCTCGTACCGGAGGATCAGGCCTGGCGCCTGCGGGGCCGTGAACAGCTGCCGGCGGATACGGAGTGGCAACTGCTGCCCTGATTTGCTGACCGGGCGGCATACAGTGCGGACTGGATCACAACCACGGATCCGGGCACATCACATTCCCGTCCCGCCTCTCTCGACAGCCCGGCCGCTCACGGGGCAATATTCATCCCATGTGGCTTCCTTTCCGCTTTCGTCACCGCCGCCGCAGCTCGCGGCTGCGCCGCCGCCTGGTGTGGGCGTTGCGCCTCGGGCTGCTGCTGATCGCGCTGGACGTGTTGTATCTGATACAGATCTGGCCTGACTGGCAGGCATTCACCCCTGACAGGATGGGTAAATCGAATTTCATGCAGGATTACGAGCGCCGGCGCCAGCAGGACAAAACGCTGCCGCCACTGCGCTGGAAACCGGTGCCGCTGAACTGGATCCCGAAAACGGTGCAGCGGGCCGTGATCGTCGCAGAGGACGCCCGTTTTTATGAACACCATGGTTTTGACGTGATCGCCTTTCAGGAGGCAATGCGTTACAACCTGGAAAACCGCAGGCTGCGCTACGGCGCCAGTACCCTTTCACAGCAAACGGTGAAAAACCTGTACTTCTCGTCCTCGCGCAATCCGCTGCGAAAATGGCATGAACTGGTGGTGACGCTCGGCATGGAGTTCAACCTCAGCAAGGATCGCATCCTCAACACCTATCTGAATATCGCCGAGTTTGGCAAAGGCGTCTATGGCGTGCAGGCCGCGGCGCAATACTATTGGGGCCTGGGCGTTTACAGCCTCAACCGCTGGCAGGCCGCGCAACTGGCCGCCACCCTGCCAAGCCCGATCAAACACAATCCTCGTACCCGCACGTCATCCTTCCTGCGCCGGGCGCGGCGTATCTACCGGCGCATGTAACCCATCCCGTCCCGTCTACTTGTAATCCGCGTAGGATTTTTCCTCCACCAGCCCGGAGCCGAGCTTGAGGTTGAGTTCGCGCTTCACCGCTGCGCGCTCATCGTTGGTGACATAGACCGCACGCGCCAGGCCGATAAACCCCTCGTCGAATTCCTTGTTGCGCTCCTTGTCCCGGATATCATCTTCGATTTCCCATAATTTTTCGTTGATCGCCTTGAGGCGGGCCATTTCATCACTGATATCGGTGGCAGAGGCCGGATGCTGTTCCCAGGTTTGTTTCAACAGGCCAAGTTCCCGATTGATGTTCTCAAGCTTTGCGGCATCGGAAATGCGTTCGCTCTTGATTTCCAGAATGGTGATTTTGTCCAGAAATTCACCGAAGGAAACCTCTACTTTGATAGTCATGGCTGTATAATGGGTTCTCTGGTTGAAGGGATGGCTGAATTCTATAGGGTGTCATCAAAGCAGGCAAACCATGATGATAACGACTGCACGACAAACCACTTCCCTGCTGCATCGCAACGTTATGCTGTGGTTGTTGCCGTTATTCATCTGCCTGTTACCCCTCTCACCCGCGCTGGCCAACATCGACACCGATGACAATTTCGATGACTCCCCGCTGAAGGAGAATCTGGTCCTGCCTGACTGGTTCAAAGTCAGCTTTCTGGAATTACAGGATGATCTGGATGAAGCCCTCAAGGCCGGCAAACGGGGGTTGATCATCTATTTTGGCCAGAAACGCTGCCCCTACTGCAAGGCCCAACTGGAAAACAACTGGGGGCAGCGGGATATCCTCGCCTACACCCAGGCCCACTTTGATGTGATCGCCATCGACATACGCGGCCAGAAAACGGTTACCGGTTTCGACGGTAAAGACTACACGGAAAAACAGTTTGCCATCAAAAACAACACCAACTTCACCCCTTCCTTGCTGTTCATCGTCGCCGGCGGCAAAACCGCACTCAAGCTGCGCGGCTACCGCCCCCCTTACCAGTTCCGTGCCGCCCTGGAATATGTCGCCGATCGGCACTATAAAAAAGAACCCTTCAACATCTACATGGCACGGGCAGAAACCGCTTTCAGTTACGGCAAGGACACGCTCAACAGCCACCCGTTTTTTCTGCCACCGCCCTATGCGCTGGATCGCAGCCACATTCCCGCCAAACGGCCGCTGCTGGTGGCGTTTGAACGCCGCAACTGCCATGCATGCGATGTCCTGCATGCCGGGCCCTTAAGCGACCCGCGCATCAACAACCTGCTTGAACGGCTGGATATGGTGCAACTGGATATGCGTGCAGACACCCCTGTGCTCACGCCAGGCGGGGAAAAAACCACGGCACGTAAGTGGAGTAATGCGTTGCAACTGGATTATGCCCCCACGCTGATCTTTTACGACCAGAAGGGCAGGGAAATCATCCGCATTGATTCGGTGGTGTGGTTCTACCGCCTGCAGAATGTATTGAACTACGTGCTCAGCGGCGATTACCGGCGTTTCCCCACCTTCCAGGCCTGGCGCCAGCAGCAGCGGCGCTGAGATTCAAAAGTGGGGACGAGCAGACTACGGATTGCTTGCAGGGCGTAAGACGCTGTTTTGCGTTCTCATGTTTCAGCGGACTATGCCGCCGAGTTTCGCGAGCGCCGCCGCTGGCGCGGACGATCCCCGCCCTTGCGCCCGCCTGCCGGTTTGCCGTGCCGCCGCCGCTGGCGCTTTTCGCGAACCGGCGGCCGGGGCTCAATCAGCAGTTCGGGGCTGATGGGTTCAACCGCAATCTTGTGGCCGATGTATGCCTCGATGTCAGGCAGGGAAAAAACATATTCTTCGCAGGCAAAACTGATGGCATCCCCCTTGGCGCCGGCCCGGGCAGTCCGTCCAATGCGATGCACATAGTCCTCCGCATCCTGCGGCAAATCGAAATTGATCACATGACTGACCTCGGGAATATGCAGCCCCCTGGCGGCCACATCGGTGGCCACCATGATGTTGAGCTCCCCGCCGGTAAACGCCTCCAGCAGGCGCAGACGCTTTTTCTGCGGCACATCACCACTCAACAAGGCAACGCCATAGCCGTTCCCCTTGAGGTAGGCCTCCACCTCTTCCGCCGCCCGTTTGGTGTTGACAAAGATCAGCACCCGCCCTTGCGGATGGGTTTTGAGCACACCCAGCAACAGCGGAATCTTGTCCTCCTTGGAGGGATAGTAGACCTTTTCGGTGATCTGATCTGCGGTCACCTGTTCCGGCTCGATCTCCACCTTCTGCGGGTTGTTCATGTGTTCGTAGGCCAACTCTTGCACCCGGTGTGACAGGGTGGCGGAAAACAACAGGTTGAGCCGTTTCCCGGGGTGGGGCATGCGGCGCAACAAATAGCGGATGTCCTTGATAAACCCCAGATCAAACATGCGATCCGCCTCATCCAGTACCATCACCTGGATGTCCTTGAGGTTGAAAATCCGCTGTTTGAAATAATCGATCAGGCGGCCCGGTGTGCCGATGAGGATATCCACCCCCTCCTCGAGCTGTTTGCGTTGTGATTCGTAGCCGGTACCGCCGTACACCAGTCCCAGTTTGAGTCCGGTGAAGCGTCCCAGCATCTCGGCATCTTTATGGATTTGGACCGCCAATTCACGCGTTGGCGCCAGAATCAGGGCGCGGGGGGAGGTGGATTGCCTGTTCTCCGCGGGTGGACAACGCAACAAACGGGCGTAGGTCGCGATCAAAAAAGCAGCCGTTTTGCCGGTGCCGGTCTGCGCCTGACCGGTGACATCCTTGCCGGCCAGCGCAATTGGCAGGGTTTCTGCTTGAATGGGCGTACAGCGAGAAAATCCTGTTGACTCAATGCCTTGCAGCAAGGTTGAGGGCAAATCGAAATCGCTGAACCGGGTATTGGTTAAATGTGCATCACTCATAATCCGACAGCATAACAGAACCGGATGCGAATGGGGCTTGCAATAACCTGTCTGTTGGGCTGAAATGTGGGCATACACGAAAACTGGAGAAAACAACCTTGAGTGATAAAATTGTCTACGTAACTGACGACACCTTTGAAAAAGAAGTTGTTGAAGCTGACGGACCAGTGCTGGTGGATTACTGGGCAGACTGGTGCGGCCCCTGCAAAATGATCGCACCCATCCTGGACGAAATCGCCGATGAATACGACGGTAAGCTGAAAGTCGCCAAACTGAACATCGACGAGAACCCGAATACACCGCCCAAATTTGGTATCCGGGGGATTCCAACACTGATGCTGTTCAAAAGTGGTAATGTGGAAGCTACCAAGGTTGGTGCCGTTTCCAAATCCCAGTTGACTGCTTTCATCGACAGCAATCTGTAAACACCCCCGCCCCCCGGCCCCGCAGGACAACAATGGGGCTGGACGCGGGCAGGGTTTAGTGTTACATTTTTCAGACAGCCATATAATTTTCTGGCTATATTTGGAAAGTACGTAAACGCTGCCGTTTCGGCAACCTCTCGACTCAGAACACCAAAAACAAACCCTTGAACCCGTGGCATTTTGCGTCACGCCATTACATATCCGCGCTTAGCTAAACCCAACCAACTCTCAATACAATAAAGCAAAACGACATGAATCTGACAGAACTGAAAAAGACCCCCGTCCCCGAGCTGATCGAACTGGCCACCTCCAATGGCATCGAGGGCATGTCCCGCGCCCGCAAACAGGACATCATTTTCGCCATCCTCAAAGCCCATGCTAAAAATGGGGAGGACATCTACGGCGACGGTGTGCTGGAAATCTTGCAGGACGGCTTTGGCTTCCTGCGTTCTGCCGAGAGTTCCTATCTGGCCGGTCCTGATGACATTTATGTATCCCCCAGCCAGATCCGCCGCTTCAACCTTCGTACCGGCGACACCGTATCCGGCAAAATCCGCCCGCCGAAGGACAGCGAGCGCTACTTTGCGCTGCTCAAGGTCAGTGAAATCAATTTCGAGCCGCCGGAGAACGCCAAGAACAAGGTGCTGTTTGAAAACCTGACGCCGTTGCACCCCAATCAGCGACTCAAACTCGAAATCGGCAACGGCAGCACCGAAGACATGACCGCACGCGTCATCGACCTGACAGCGCCCATCGGCAAGGGCCAGCGTGGCCTGATCGTCTCGCCACCCAAGGCCGGCAAGACCATCATGCTGCACGACATCGCACACTCCATCACCCATAACCATCCCGAATGCCATCTGATCGTGCTGCTGATCGATGAACGTCCTGAAGAGGTGACCGAGATGTCACGCTCGGTGCGCGGTGAGGTGGTTTCCTCCACCTTTGATGAACCCGCCAGCCGTCATGTGCAGGTGGCCGAAATGGTGATTGAAAAGGCCAAACGGCTGGTGGAGCATAAAAAAGACGTGGTCATCCTGCTCGACTCCATCACCCGCCTGGCGCGCGCCTACAATACGGTAATCCCCTCCTCGGGCAAGGTGCTCACCGGCGGGGTGGACGCTAACGCCCTGCACCGCCCCAAGCGTTTCTTCGGTGCCGCCAGGAACATCGAGGAAGGCGGTTCGCTCACCATTATTGCCACCGCCCTGGTGGAAACCGGTTCCCGTATGGACGACGTGATTTATGAGGAATTCAAGGGCACCGGCAACATGGAGGTCCACCTGGATCGCAAGATTGCAGAAAAACGACTTTACCCGGCCATCAATATCAACCGTTCCGGCACCCGCCGGGAAGAACTGCTCACCAAACCGGACGAGCTGCAAATGATGTGGATCATCCGCAAAGTGGTACACGACATGGACGAGATCGGCTCGATGGAGTTCCTGCACGACAAACTCAAGGCAACCAAAACCAACGCCGAATTCTTCGACTCGATGAAACGTTGATTCGGGGGTTCACCCACCCCGGAATAGCGGCAGTTTGCTGGGCATAAAAATCCTGCGCGGCCGGTGCATAAAGGCGTCCGTTTCTTCGAAAATCAACAACTTATGGCCTGCATCAGGAATCATGCCCCTCCAGGCCTCCCCGGGCAAATAATGAAACGTTAATTTACGATTCATACTTTCAGAAATTAATTGCATTAATAACAGCAACTTAGCGCAAAATATCAATATAATTACCTAGTTTTTGTGTGACAGAAGTTTTGACAAGCGCGGCAAAACTTTCGATCATGTAATCAATGGTATGTGTTGTCTTCGCCAATGTTCAGGGAGAGTGGCGCCAACCAGAAAATTTCTAAGGATGTACGCTATGAGTAAATCTCTGGCATCGGTCTGTCATATCGATTTCGACCAATGGTCCCATCTGGCCAAAAACGATCCCGACTCTTTCGAGCAGTTACGCCAACGACTGGTCGACGCCTGTATCACACGCGCACCGGAAGCGCAGCAAGTGCGTCTGCGCCGCCTGCAATGGCGCATCGACCGGGTGCGCGAACAGGCGAGCAACCCCATGGCGGCATGTGTGAAAATCTCCGGCATGATGTGGGACACTTTCAGCCAGCTCAAGGTGGCCTACGACTGCATCGAGTCCGCGCAGGTGAACAACCGTCAGTCTGTACAACTCCCCTCGGCAAGGATAATCCCGTTCAAGCAGCACTAACACTTGCCCCCGGGCGGAGTTTTACGTAAGATTGCCGGCCTTGTTAAGGCGTGTGGTGCCCGCACAACCGGATAACGTCCGGCATGCGGTGTGGCGACACGCAGAGTCGGAGAAACCCAGATGAAAGCTGATATCCATCCTGCCTATGCGGAGATCACCGTAACCTGCAGTTGCGGCAATACCTTCAAGACCCGCTCCACTGCGGGCCGGGACCTGAACATTGAAGTCTGTTCTCAATGCCACCCTTTCTACACCGGCAAGCAGAAACTGCTGGATACCGCCGGCCGTGTTGACAAGTTCCGTCAGAAATACGGTATGAAATAACCGGCAAATGCCAAAACGGTTGCAACTGAAAAGGGCGCTGTGGTCAGCGTCCTTTTTTGGTTTCTGCCTGCTCCCCCTTGCCCTGCAGGCGGATTGCGCGCCAGACAACATCGATGCAGAAGTCCGCGTCACGAAAGTATTCGACGGCGATACCGTCCTGCTGCATGACGGCCGCCACCTGCGTTTCATCGGCATCAATACGCCCGAACGCGCCCGGCAGGAAAAAGCGGCGGAACCTCTGGCTGAAGCCGCCACCCGCCGGCTGAAAACCCTGTTGAAGGCATCCCGTAACAGCTTGCGGCTCCGCTATGGCACGGTGCGCCAGGACCACTACGGGCGCCTGCTGGCCCACCCCTTTCTCACCGACGGCCGCAATCTTACCGAACTGCTGTTACAGGAGGGGCTTGGCGCCCGCATCGTCGTCCCCCCCAATCTGTGGGGACAGGACTGCTACCGCAAGGCCGAACAAAGCGCACGCGGCCAACATCGTGGCCTGTGGAACATTCCCTATTTTCGCCCCCGCCGCAGCGGCACCCTGACGCCGGACACCACCGGTTTCCGGCGCGTCACCGGCAGCGTCAGCCGCATCGGTGAAAGCCGCAGCGCCTTGTGGCTGAACCTGGGGCGGGGCTTCGCCCTGCGCCTGCTGAAAAAGGATTTGCACTATTTCACCTCCCCGCCCCGGCAACTTGCCGGAAAAACCCTGACGGTGCGCGGCTGGGTCTATTACGTCGAGAACAAACATGAATTACGCATGAATTTACGCCATCCCGGGATGATTGAGGCGCTTTCCCCCTGAATGGCGGTTTGCCGCACAAACCCGGGACTTCCCCTTTATACTTTGGGATAATCACCCCCCTTTATTAACACACCAACACGCCCAAACCCTATGCCCAAAAAGAAAGACCCCATCACCGACGCCGCACTGCGTTATCACGCCAAGCCCATCGCGGGAAAAACCGCCACCGCCCTGACCAAGCCCTGTGAAACCCAGGAGGAGTTGAGTCTGGCCTACACCCCTGGCGTGGCGGCACCGGTACGCGCCATCAGCGAGGATCCGCTGGCCGCTTATCAATACACCGGCAAGGGCAACCTGGTGGCGGTGATCACCGACGGCTCGGCGGTGCTGGGACTGGGCAATGTCGGCCCACTGGCATCCAAGCCGGTGATGGAAGGCAAGGCAGTGCTGTTCAAACGCTTTGCCGATATCGATGTCATGGACATCGAGGTCCAGGCCGAAACACCCGAGATATTCATCGAAACGGTGCAACGCATCGCGGCGGGTTTCGGCGGTATCAATCTCGAGGATATCGCCGCCCCGAAGTGTTTCGAAATCGAACACACGCTGAGCAAACTCCTCGATGTGCCGGTGTTTCATGATGATCAGCATGGTACTGCCATCATTATCGCGGCCGGGCTGCTGAATGCGCTGGAGGTGACAGGCAAGGATCTGGAATCGGCCCACATCGTCTGTCTCGGTGCCGGTGCCGCAGGCATTGCCGCCATGCGGATGCTGAAAAGCCTGGGAGCACGGCGCATTTATCTCGTGGACCGCAAGGGTGTGGTCTATCACGGACGGGACGGCGTCAACGAGTACAAGTACGAATTCTCCCGTGAAACGGATCGCCGCACACTGGCTGACGCCATGCAGGATGCGGACGTGTTCATCGGCGTCTCCGGACCCAATCTGGTGACTGCCGAGATGCTGCAGAGCATGGCGAACGATCCCATCGTGTTTGCGCTCTCCAATCCCGATCCGGAAATCGCACCGGCCCTGGCCCACGCCACGCGGGATGATCTCATTATGGCCACCGGCCGGAGTGATTACCCCAACCAGGTGAACAATGTGCTGGGCTTCCCCTTTATTTTCCGTGGCGCGCTGGACGTGCGCGCCACCTGCATCAATACCGCGATGAAAATCGCCGCCGTCAGGGCCCTGGCTGCACTCACCCGCAAACCGGTACCCCGGGAAGTGCTGGATGCCTACAATCTGGAAAAGCTCGAGTTTGGCCGCGACTATATTATTCCCAAACCGTTCGATCCCAGATTGAGAGAGTTTGTTCCCAAGGCGGTTGCCGAAGCGGCAATCGAAACCGGCGTGGCGCGGCTGAAATAACACACGGAAAAAGCGGCAGGCCACAAAACCCCTAAACCAGGTGTCCCGAAGACCAGATCATTATTGGCAGATTCCGGTTTCGCATCAGGGGTAAAGGTATCCGGAACACTTGTTTGGATGCCCGTGAACAACGGTAACGGTATAAAACCGGTCACCACCACCCATCATGACAAAGGGAGTGGCAGCCTACCCGCACGGACGAGCGTCTTGTGACGGCTTACGAGGGAAATCGAGCGCATGAGGTTTTTTCAACCAACCGCAGTGGCCAACCGCAAACCCTCTTCACTTTATTTCTGAATGGCTTGCTTGAAAAAAACATTGCCTCTGTTCGCCCTCACCGCCGGCTTGCTCGGACTTCCGCGCATCGGCCTGGGTGCAGACGACAAGCCTGCTCTTGCCGGCCAGATCAACTATGCCTACGCAAATTACCTCGGTACCGGTGTCTATACGGCAGCAGACCGATCCGTGCAGGTTTATCGCCTGCCTTTTTCCTACTCACTTCGCAAACCCCGGGATGGCAAAGCCGGCCTGAAACTGCGCTTGCCGGTCACGCTCGGCTTTCTGAATTTCAGGGTGCAGGATATTAAAGATGCCGCCCTGCCGGATCATATTGAAACCCTGACCTTTGTACCCGGCATCGAGTTCACACACAATCTTGACGATAACTGGATGATCATCCCCTTTGCAGATTTGGGTGTGGGTTATGATTCGGTAAGCAAACTGACTGCACTGGTTTATGGCGCCGGGGTGAAAAGCCGTATGATGTTTGCTTATCGGGGATACCGTTTTGAACTGTTCAATGCGTTTTTGTATGCGGGCAACACCACCCGGGATGAAACCGATAATAATGACTTCTCGCGCCTTGAAACCGGCCTGAATCTGCAATTCCCGCTACCCTACAAGGCCTGGCAGAGAGATACGGCGATGAGCGTTTATTACCTGAATCATCTTTACTTCAACCGCCTGGAATTTTTTCGTTTTCACGAACAGCCCGCGGAGGTGAGAAGTCAAAATGAAGTGGGTCTCACCTTTGACACCTTCCCGGACATGAAGCTTGCCGGCGCTGCCTTCAGCCGCATCGGTTTGGGTTACCGCTTCGGCAACGGCGTGCATGCGATACGCCTGACATTCGGTTTGCCTTTCTGAAAAATCCAGATTGAATTTCGTTCAGGACTGTTTCCCTTCGCATTCCTGTTGCAGCAGCTTCTCCACCCTGGCGAGATCCGCCCGCCGCATCGGCTTGCCATCGACCGGGCTCAAGGGAGGGTGGTGGGGTCCGTCGAGCGGAAAGACCACCACCTCCACCGGGGTCTCTTCTGCAAGAAAGCGGTAAACCGGAACGGTGACCGTGCTTTCACCCCCATAACGGACCCGCTTTTCTGCGGTTTCGAAGGGAATCGCATGATGGAATAAAAACATGTCCACCTCCTCCGGCGTATGGGCGAAAACATGCAGGGTGACGCGCGAATGGATATCGGCAGTGCCCCGCAGGACGCTGCCCACCAGGCGGGGTCTGAAATCAACAAAGAAACGCATCGCCTGCACCGCAACCTGCCGCAGTTTGCGCAATACCTTTGGCTGGCTGTCGGCACGGAAGATCCGCTGATAGGTCATCAACGCCTCTTCTATCTCGCTGTTACTCGGCATGTTGCGGGTATCCACCGCATCCAGATGCTCCGCCGCCTTGCGTTTGGCGGCATAAAAATCCCGGTTGCCGCTTTCCATCAGGATTTGCGCTGCCTCTTGTGCCAGACGCTGGCGCATCTGCTGCGCCTTGCTATTGTGATGTGCCATTTTTCAACTCAGAAAAGTTGTTCGGTGATATCGCCCGTGGCCTGTTCGCTCTCGGGGCTGTCCGCCTGCAGGCTCTCCTCGGCCTTTCGCGTCGGAACATGGTCGCTGCGGAAATACTCGAACATGGCCTCGGGACTGTCCGCACTGGCCAGTTCACCCGTTTGTGCGTCGATCCGCACCGAGACAATCCCGGGTGGTTGCACCAGTTCTGTTTCCGGCAGGCCGCTGAGCGCGGCCCGCATGAAATCAATCCACATCGGCAGCGCCGCCCTGGCGCCGGTTTCCCGATCCCCCAGCGGATGAGGGTTATCGAAACCCACCCAGGCGATGGTGACAACCTCGCGATTGAAGCCGGAAAACCATGCATCCCGCTGATCATTGGTGGTGCCGGTCTTGCCCGCCAGATCGTTACGCCGCAAGACCAGCGCACCACGCCCCGTTCCAAAGCGGATCACGTCCCGCAGCATGGTGTTCATCAGGAAAGAGACCTGCTGACTCAATACCCGCGGGGCCGGCTTGAGCAAGGGAGGCCCCTGCAACACCTGCTGGCGCTCCTCCCCGGACATCGCCGCCAGCTGTTCTTCGGCTGCCTCGCGGGCCGCTGCCAGGCGAGCGGCCTCTTCCTCTGCCTGACGCTGCTCTTCTTCCGACAGCGGGGGCGGCGCTTCGGCCTCTTCCGCGGCAGCGCCCTTTTTCCCTTTTTCAGCTTCCTGCGCTTCCACACAGGTCTCACAGACCTGCACGGGTTGCGACAACATCACCACTTTCTCGTTTGGTCCAAGAATGTGGTCGATGATGTAGGGTTCCACCCGGTAGCCACCATTGGCGAAAACGGCATAACCCCGCGCCAGCTCCAGTGGCGTCAGGGCACCACTGCCGAGCGCCAGCGACAGATCGCGGGGCAGGCTGTCACGCTTAAAGCCAAAACGGGTGACGTACCGCACGGCGTAACCGATCCCGATGTCCCGCAGCAGACGGATCGAAACCAGGTTGCGTGATTTAATCAACGCCTGGCGCAGCCGCGTTGGCCCGTAAAAATGGCCGCTGTAGTTTTCCGGCCGCCAGGTGTCCTCCAGGCCGGGGGCATCGAACACCACCGGCGCATCATTGATGATGGTCGCCGGGGTGAACCCCTTGTCCAGTGCGGCCGTATAAATAAACGGCTTGAAACTGGAGCCGGGCTGCCGCTTGGCCTGGATCACGCGGTTGAATTTGCTGTCATAGAAATCAAATCCGCCCACCAGCGCCTTGATGGCGCCATCATCCGGATGCAGGGAGACAAGCGCCCCGGCCACCGTGGGTTTCTTTGCCAGCCAGCTGCAACCATGGCGCGCCGCCGCGGTATAAATGATATCGCCGGGCTTGAGGATCTGCGCCGCCGTTTTCAGTTCGGGGCCCACGTGATTGTCGTCGATGAACCTGCGCGCCCAGTTGAGCTGCTCCCAGGGCAGATAGACGATATTGCCCGCCTGGGTGACCGCCCAGGCCTCCTGTTCCTCTACCTGGATGACCAGGGAAGGGATCAGGTTCCCCGTCAGCGGGACGTCCGCCAGGGCGGCCTGCCAGGCGGTAAAATCATCTTCCGTGGTATCGATTTCCACATGCCCTTCGACACCCCGATAGCCATGGCGGCGATCGTAGGCCAGCAGATCGTTTTGCAGCGCCAGATTGGCGACCCGCTGGGCCTTGGCGTCAATCGTGGTGTAGACCTGGTAGCCCTCGGTGTAGGCCGCCTCACCGTACCGCTTCACCATTTCGTTGCGGACCATTTCCGCCACGTAGGGGGCCTCCAGATCCAGTGACAAGCCGTGTACGCTGGCATGCAGCTCGTCGGCCAGCCCGGCCTGATACTGCGCCTCATCGATGAATCCCAGTTCCCGCATACGGCCCAGCACATAGTTGCGCCGGATCCGCGCCCGCTCGGGATTCACCACCGGATTGTAGCGGGAGGGCGCCTTGGGCAGACCGGCGATCATCGCCAGTTCCGGCAGGCTCAGTTCTGCCAGCGGTTTGCCGTAATAGACCTGGGCCGCCGCGGCAAAGCCGTAGGCCCGTTTACCCAGGTAGATCTTGTTGAGATAGAGTTCCAGGATCTCCTGTTTGCTCAGCTCATCCTCGATTTTCAGCGCCAGAAAGATTTCATTGAATTTTCGCAGGAAGGTTTTTTCCCGTGAGAGAAAAAAATTACGCGCCACCTGCATGGTGATGGTGCTGCCGCCCTGCCCCTTTTCACCCGTGCGGATGAGGTGGTATACGGCCCGTAAAATGCCCTGGTAATCCACGCCGGGATGCTCGAAAAAGCGATCGTCTTCTGCGGCCAGCACCGCCTTGATCAGCAGTTTCGGGAAGGCGTCATACTTCAGCGGCGTCCGCTTCATTTCGCCGAATTCGGCAATCAGCTCCCCCTCCCGGGTATAAACCCGCAAGGGAACCTGCAGTTTGACATCCTTGAGGGTGTCGATTTCAGGGAGGCGGGGGGTGATGTAAATATACGCCCCAAGCAGCCCAACCCCCCCGAGCAACATCATTGTCAGGGCGGAGGCGCCCAGGATTGTGACCAATTTCTTAAAAACGGGGTTCATAGATTCCTTTTATCTAAGGCTTCGGGATAGAGTTACCAACAAAAAAGAGCTCACAGTATACTGCCTCGGCGAGCTTAACACTATTTGACGATTTGTAATTATTCATTGCATGTCCTATAGTTGACTCTGAAACCTAATGTAGTTATACATATATTTCCTCTAACCCAAGGCAAATAAAAGAAAATTATGGGTCTGGCCGATCTCTTCAAGCCGAAAAAACCCCCCATGCTGGGGCTGGATATCAGTTCGACGGCAGTCAAGCTGCTGGAACTGGGCCATAGTGGCGACCGCCTGCGGGTCGAGAGCTATGCCGTGGAACCCCTGCCCCCCAACTCGGTGATCGAAAAAAATATCTCCGATGTCGAGGCGGTCGGGGAAGCCATCAAGCGCGCGGTAAAACGCTCCGGTACCCGTAACAAGTTTGCCGCGGCCGCCGTGGCGGGTTCAGCCGTCATCACCAAAACCATCTCCATGCCGGCCAATCTTTCCGAAGATGAGATGGAGCAACAGATCGAACTGGAAGCCGATCAGTACATCCCCTATCCGCTGGAAGAAGTGAATCTTGATTTCGAGGTTCTGGGCCCGTCGGAGAATGACCCGGATCGGCTGGACGTACTATTAGCTGCGTCACGAAGTGAAAATGTGGATGTGCGTGTCGCCGCGATCGAACTGGCCGGACTCAAGGCCAAGATCATCGACGTGGAAGCCTACGCCATGGAAAACGCCTTTTCCCTGCTGGCACCGCAACTGCCGGAACAGGGTATCGACCAGACCATCGCGGTGGTGGATGTCGGCGCCACCATGACCACCCTTAACGTCATGCATGATCTGAAGAACATTTATACGCGCGAACAGGTCTTTGGCGGCAAACAGCTGACCGAGGAAATCCAGCGGCGCTACGGACTCTCCTACGAGGAGGCCGGCATGGCAAAACGCCAGGGCGGCCTGCCCGACAACTATGTTCCCGAAGTGCTGGAACCGTTCAAGGATGCCATGGCGCAACAGGTGAGCCGCTCGTTACAGTTCTTCTTCTCATCCAACCAGTACAGTAATGTGGATCACATCGTGCTGGCCGGTGGCAGCGCGATGATCCCCGACATCGATGAAATGATCGCCGACAGGCTGGGCGTGCATACCTCCGTCGCCAATCCTTTTGCCAACATGACCCTGGCCTCGCGTGTCAAGGCCCAGAGTCTGAGTAACGATGCCCCGGCACTGATGATTGCCTGTGGTCTGGCGATGAGGAGTTTCGACTGATGGCGCGTATCAACCTACTCCCCTGGCGCGAAGAGCTGCGCAAGGAACAACAACGCCAGTTCCTCACCATCATGGGGCTGTCTGCAATCCTGATGGTGCTCATTATCATCGCGGTTCACATCCAGATCGCCGGCATGATTTCCTACCAGAATTCCCGCAACGACTTCCTCAACAAGGAAATCGCCAAGGTCGAAAAACAGATCAAGGAAATCGACAACCTCGCAAAACAGCGAAAACGCCTGCTGGCCCGCATGGAAGTCATCGAAACGCTGCAACGCAACCGCCCCGAGGTGGTACACCTGTTCGATGAACTGGTGAAGGTGATGCCAGACGGTGTCTATCTCGAGTCCCTCACCCAAAAAGGCAAGACGCTGGTGATGGAAGGCGTCGCCCAATCCAATGCCCGGGTTTCCGCCCTGATGCGCAATATCGATGCCTCCCCCTGGCTGACGAATCCGAGCCTGCAGGTCATCAAGATAGAAAAGAAATCCTCTGACAGTCAGCGCCGTTTTGTACTCAAGGCAAACCAGGTCAGCAATGTCAACGAGAAGAAAAAATGAAAGACATCGATCTCAACAACCTTGATCTCAGTAATGTCGGTGCCTGGCCGCTGCCGATAAAGGGAGCGCTGATCGCTGTCGCCTGTATTCTGGTCCTGGTGCTGGGCTATTTTCTCGATATCAGCAACCAGCTGCAAAACCTGGATCGCAGCCGGGCACAGGAACTGCAGCTGAAACAGCAATTTGAGGAAAAACAGGCCAAGGCCGCCAACCTCGATGCCTACAAAGCACAACTCAAGGAAATGGAAACCTCTTTCGGTACGATGTTACGCCAGCTGCCGAGCAAAACCGAAGTGGAGGCATTGCTGGTGGAGATATCCCAGACAGGGCTTTCCAGCGGTGTGGACTTCCAGTTGTTCGAACCCAAGCCTGAACGGCAAATCGAGTTCTATGCCGAACTGCCCATCTCGATGAAAATGACCGGTAATTTTCATCAATTCGGACGCTTCGTCAGCGGTATCGCCGCCTTGCCGCGTATCGTGACCTTGCACGATATTGCAATCAAATCGGACAAGGAGCGTAGACTGACCATGTCTGTGCTGGCGAAAACCTATCGCTATATGGATGAAAACGAAATTGCCCAGGCGCGCGCGGCGAAGAAAAAAGCCAGGAAAGGCCGAAGAAGGTAAGAAAGCAAAGTGACCAGGACTATCTTTAGGTGGCACATGACTAGACGACAGCAACAAAAATTACCCTGGGGTCTCGCGTTACTCATGGTAACACCGTTGTTGCTCTCTGCCTGTGGCGGGGAACAGCATGGTGATCTGGTTGCGTTTGTGGAAAAAGTCAAAGCAAAGAAACAGGGCAGAATCCCTCCCCTGCCCGAAATCAAACCCTACGAAACGTTTATTTACCAGGACGAGGAAAGACGTGATCCGTTTTCCCCGTACGTGGCGGAAATACACAAGGAACAAAGCGTCGATACCGGCATTCGTCCGGATATGAATCGCAAACGCGAAGCCCTGGAGGAATTTTCGCTGGACAGCCTCAAATATGTCGGCACCCTGGAGAAAAAAGGCAAGATCTGGGCGCTCATTGCTGCCCCGGATAACACCGTGTATCGCGTTCAGGTTGGTAACCATATGGGAACCAACTATGGTGAAATTCTCCAAATCACTGAAAACAAGATCATTTTGAAGGAAATCATTCCCGATGGCGCAACAGGCGGCTGGGTCGATCGGCCCGCCACAATGAGCCTGGCGGAGTAGTATCTGCTGGAGATTATGACAATGAAAACGACAACCAACACCTCCATTCACATTCTGTCACCTCGCATGCTACTCGTTGGCTTGTTACTGTGCTTCGCACTGCCCGTGTCAACCACTCTGGCCAATACCCTGACAGATATCAGCTATGCCACCCTGCCTGGTGATCGCGTACAGATCAGACTCGGCATGACCGATCCGGTGAGTGAACCCAACAGCTTTACCATCGACAATCCCGCACGCATTGCACTCGACTTTCCCAACACCAGTATCGGCCTGAAAAACAAGACCCAGGATATCGGTATCGGGGTGGCACGAAGCATCACCGCGGTTGAAGCCGGCGGGCGCACCCGCGTGGTTATCAATCTTGCCA
Source organism: Chromatiales bacterium (assembly GCA_027032075.1). Taxonomy (GTDB): domain Bacteria; phylum Pseudomonadota; class Gammaproteobacteria; order UBA6429; family Thiohalophilaceae; genus JAJRYG01. Next base: position 55,268 of record JALVOC010000146.1, read on the forward strand.
AACTGGTCGGTTACGAAACCAAGGCAAGAGACAACGAGGTAATCGTCACCCTGAATACCAAGACGGGCGGTTTTGCCGCATCCGATGTCGAAAGCGGCATCGTCTCCGGGAAAAAGGCCGCAGTTGCCAAGGAAGCCGATATCATCAACCTTGACTTTCATCGCGGCAGTAAAGGGGAGGGCCGGATCGTCCTGACCCTCGCGGATATGAATATCCCGGTCGATTTGAAAAAACGCGGTAAACAGGTGCTCGTCACCTTGAAAAACAGCAGGTTGCCGGAAAAGCTGGAACGCCGCCTGGACGTTATCGACTTTGCCACACCGGTCACCACCGTTGATGCCTTCAACCACGGCAACGATGTACGCGTGATCATTACCGCCAATACCGACTTCGAACACATTGCCTACCAGGCCGATGAAAAACTCACCATCGACATCAAGCCCATCAGCAAAAAAGAGGAAGACCTGAAGAAAAAACGCCGCAAATTCCCTTACACCGGTGAGCGCCTCTCTCTCAATTTCCAGAACATCGAGGTTCGCGCGGTGCTGCAATTGATTGCCGACTTTACCGGTATCAACATGGTGACCAGTGACACCGTCAGTGGCAATCTGACCCTGCGCCTGAAGAATGTGCCCTGGGATCAGGCACTGGATATCGTGTTGAAAACCAAGGGCCTGGCCAAGCGTGTTTCCGGTAATGTGATGCTCATCGCCCCGACGGAAGAAATTGCCGCACGGGAAAAACTGGAACTGGAAGCGGCAAAACAGGTCATCGAGCTGGCGCCGCTGATCAATGAAACCATCCAGGTAAACTATGCTAAGGCAGAGGACATTGCCGATCTGATCCAGAGCAAGGACAAATCGCTGCTCTCGGCCCGGGGCAGCGTCAGTGTGGATGTCCGCACCAACAAACTGTTGATCCAGGACACCTCGGACAAGATCGATTCCATCATCGCCTTGGTGGAGGAGCTGGATGTACCGATTCGCCAGGTGCTGATCGAATCACGCGTGGTGCTCGCCGGTACCACCTTCAGCAAGGAACTGGGGGTCAAATTCGGCGTTTCCGGCACCTCCCAGACGGGGAACGGCGTGGCCTCCACTTCCGGCTCGCTCGACGCGGCAAGTGACTACAACATTTTCGGCTCGACTCCCGGCCTCGGCAACCGCCTGAACGTCAACCTGCCGGCCACCAGTTCGACTGCCGGCCGCATCGGGCTGGCCATTGCCAAACTGCCGTTTGGCACCTTGCTTGATCTGGAACTCTCCGCCTCCCAGGCAGAAGGTAAATCGGAAACCATCTCCAGTCCACGGGTGATCACCGCCGACCAACAGGAAGCCTTGATTGAAACCGGTACGGAAATCCCCTATCAACAGGTTTCATCCAGTGGCGCCACCAACGTGGCCTTCAAAAAGGCGGTTCTCAGCCTCAAGGTCACGCCGAACATCACACCCGACGATCGCATCATCATGGAACTCGAGGTGAAGAAGGACAAACCGGATTTCTCACGGCTTGTCCTCGGGGTACCGCCGATTGACACCAATAAGGCGGTCACCCAGGTGCTGGTCGACAATGGCGAGACCGTGGTGCTGGGCGGTGTGTATGAACAGACCGCAACGAAAAACATGAACCGGGTGCCTTTCTTCGGCGATCTGCCGCTGGTGGGCGCTCTCTTCCGCCATAAAGAACAAAAAGACTCCAAATCGGAACTGCTGATTTTTGTCACCCCGAAACTGCTGAAAGAAAACATCTCTCTATAAACTCCTTTGCCCGGCCATTGCAGTAAATGGCCGGGCACATACTTTTTTCACTTTCGATGAGCGCCAAATCAAATATCTATCTGGTGGGTCCGATGGGCGCAGGAAAGACCACTATCGGCCGGCAACTGGCCGAGGCGCTGCAGATGGACTTTGTTGACAGTGACCATGAGATCGAAAACCGCACCGGCGCAAGCATCCCGTGGATTTTCGATGTCGAAGGCGAGGAAGGGTTTCGCAAACGCGAAAGCGCCATCATCGATGAACTGACCCGGCGGCAGAATATCGTTCTTGCCACTGGCGGCGGTGCGGTGCTGGCGGAAGCAAACCGCAAGCACCTGAACTCGCGCGGCACGGTGATCTACCTCACGGCCAGCATCGATCAACTTCTCAGGCGCACCCACCGCGATCGCAACCGTCCCCTGCTGCAAACGGACGATCCCAGGGCGAAACTGGAGGAATTGATGCGGATCCGCGATCCCCTCTATCGCGAAGTGGCCGATTATGTCATCGACACGGAAAACAGCACCATCCGGCATACCGTCAAACACATCATCAAGCTGCTTGGCCAGACAACATGATTACGTGCGCGGTGAAGTTTGTCTTATAATCCAAACCATCACCAAACTGAACTGAACACGCATTCCCTCTTTGGATTACTATGAAAACCCTCAATGTCGATCTGGGTACGCGCAGTTACCCCATTTTTATCGGATCACAATTACTCGGCAATCCCGAATGGCTGACACCCTATGTCCGCGGGCGGCAGGTGATGATCGTGACCAACGAGACCGTCGCCCCCTTGTATCTGGCAAAAACCCGCTCCGCTTTCCCCGACTATGAGGTGCAAACCGTCATTCTGCCCGATGGTGAGCAATACAAAACCCTCGAGGTTCTGAACCAGATTTTCGATGCCCTCCTCAGCCACCGCTTCGACCGCCAGTGCACCCTGGTGGCACTGGGTGGCGGCGTCGTTGGCGACATGACCGGCTTCGCTGCCGCCTGTTATCAGCGTGGCGTCGATTTCATCCAGATCCCTACCACCCTCCTGGCCCAGGTGGATTCCTCGGTGGGCGGAAAAACCGGCGTCAACCATCCCCTCGGCAAGAATATGATCGGCGCCTTCCACCAGCCACGCTGCGTGCTGATCGATATCGATACGCTCGACACCCTGGAGGATCGCCAGCTCTCCGCCGGCCTTGCCGAAGTCATCAAATACGGCCTCATCCGGGACATCGAATTTGTCGCCTGGCTGGAAAACAACATGGATAAACTGCTGGCGCGTGAGGACGCCGCCATCATCCACGCGATTGAAACCTCCTGCCGGCAAAAAGCGGAAATCGTCGCCGCAGACGAAAAAGAGGGCGGCGTACGCGCTCTGCTCAACCTCGGGCATACCTTCGGCCATGCCATTGAAACCGGTGCCGGATACGGCACCTGGCTGCATGGTGAAGCGGTCGGTACCGGCATGCTGATGGCCGCCGATCTCTCCATGCGGCAAGGCTGGATCTCCGAAGCGGACGTGCACCGGGTGGAAAACCTGATCGACAAGGCGCTGCTGCCAACACGCGCCCCGGCACACATGGATTACACCAGCTTCATGGAAATCATGGCGGTGGACAAAAAGGTGCGGGACGGCAAGATCAATCTGGTACTGTTTCGGCAACTCGGTGATGCCTTCGTCACCAACGAATTCGATGTGGAATTGTTGCGCGAGACCATCGAGGCCCACCGCGCACTCGAGGAAGACTAAAAGCCACATGACAGCAAACACCTCTTTCAGCACCGGTCTTTGAAGTCATGTAATGAACACGATACGCTATCACCAAGACAAACGATAACAAAATCTCATGCAACGGCTGTCTTAGCAAACCAAGCCAGGATCTTTTTTAACGACCATGTTGAAACTCGCTCCCTATGCCGCCACTGATGAAACCTCACGGGGACGCCGTTACCCTGAGCCCAAGCCGGCATATCGAAGCGAATTCCAGCGCGACCGGGATCGCATCGTCCATTCCGCCGCCTTCCGCCGCCTGGAGTACAAAACCCAGGTGTTTGTAAACCATGAAGGCGACATGTTCCGCACCCGCCTGACGCATTCCCTCGAAGTCGCCCAGATCAGCCGCTCGATCGCGCGTATCCTCAACCTGAACGAGGATCTGAGCGAGACCATTGCCCTGGCGCACGATCTCGGCCATACCCCCTTCGGTCATGCGGGCCAGGACGCATTGAACGCCTGTATGCAGAACTACGGCGGCTTCGAACACAATCTGCAATCATTGCGCACCGTCGATACACTGGAACAACGTTACGCCGACTTTCCCGGCCTGAATCTGACCTTCGAAGCGCGTGAAGGCATTCTCAAACACTGCTCCTTGCGCAACGCCGAAAAGCTGGGCGAGATCGGACAACGTTTTATCAAAAAGCAGCAACCCTCGCTCGAGGCACAACTGGTCAATCTTGCCGATCAAATCGCCTACAACAATCATGATGTGGATGACGGCCTGCGTTCGGAACTGATCAACCTCGAACAGTTGCAGCAGATCGAACTGTTTCGCACCCAGTATGACGAGGTCATCCATCGCTACCCCAACCTCGAGGGACGCCGCCTCATCCATGAAATCATCCGCCGTATGATCAACCTGCAAATCATCGATCTGGTGGAAACCAGCCAGCGCAACCTGGAGAAGCTGGCTGCAGCCGGTATCGACGAAATCCGGGCAGCTTCCCGGCCGCAGATCGGTTTCAGTGACGCCATGCGGCAAACCAACCTGGAGCTGAAGCAGTTCCTGCGTGAAAGCCTCTACAGCCATTACCGCGTCCACCGCATGACCCGCAAGGCAAGCCGTATACTGCAATCCCTGTTCGACGCTTTCCTGAATGATCCTCACCTGCTGAATCCTGAATACCAGCAACATCTCCATCGGCTCGAAGAGGAATCCGGCGAAAGCGGCCGCGCGCGCGCCGTCGCCGACTATATTGCCGGTATGACGGATCGGTATGCGATCACCGAATACCGGCGCCTGTTCGATCCGGAAGAACTCACCTGAGGAAGTGCGGCATTTGATTTTATGAGAATCTACATGCAAATCCCGGCCCTGGATGGCAAGGCCCCCCGCTACTACCAGCTGGCGCTTCAACAGGACCTGCTGGCCGGCTGGACGCTGGTGCGCGAATGGGGGCAACAGGGATCGCCGGGGCGCCTGAAACGGGATCATTTTCCTGACCGTGAATCCGCGCTGGAAGCAATGTTACGGGTGCGTGACACGCAACTGCAACGCGGGTATAAAGTAGTCTTTATGCAGGGACAGGAAACGCCGCCATGAGTGGATACGATGTCGCGCAGTTAGCCAGGCTGGAACCCGCTTACCAGGAACGCCTGGGACTCACGACCGCTCCGTTTCCGCCGACACACGAAGATCGCTTCCTCTATCTGGACGCCGACAGGCTGCAGCGCCTCAACATGCTGCAACATCTCACCGAATACTCCAATTTGCTGCTGCTGGTCGTTGGCGAACGGGGCATCGGCAAAACCAGCCTGATGCAACGCTTCATCGCCGAAGCCAAACCGGAATGGCGCCTGTGTGAAGTGAACGCCAACACCATGATGGACGCCGATCAACTGTTGTTCGACATCGCCAGGGGGTTCGGCCTCCCCGCGCCGCCCCGTGATGCGGCCGCCCTGCAGGACGCACTCTATCGACAACTGGTAAAACTGCGGCAGAGCGAAACCATCCCCATTCTGATTGTGGACGACGCCCATGAATTACCGCAGGACGCCCTGGAAGCCCTGTTCCATCTGGCCGACACCGAAAGCAGCGAAGGAAACCTGCTGCGCATCATCCTCTTTTGCGAACCGCAGATCGAAACCATGCTCGAACAACCGGCCATCCAGGCCCTGCGCGGGCGCATTACCCATACCGTGGATATCCCGCCGTTAACCGAGGAACAGACCGCTGAATACCTGCGCCACCGCCTGGCGGTGGCGGGGCTGCGTACCCCCAACCCCTTCAGCCTGCGTGACGTGCGGCACATCTACAAAGTTTCCGGCGGGGTGCCCGCACATATCAACGAGGCGGCCCACATGCTTCTGAGTGAAGGCGCAGGCACCGCGGAAGAGGCAGGGGGGAAAGGCTTCCGCTTCCCCGCTTTCCGCCCGGCGCACCTGCTGATTGCACTCGCCGGGATCGTCCTGCTTGGCGTGTTGCTGTTCCAGAACGTTTTCAACGATCTGTTCGAAGAGACACCGCCTTCTGCCGAAATCCCCATCCCGCCACCCCGGCCGGCGGCGCAGCCTGCCCCCCGTGCGCAAACCCCGAAAGCGGAAACCGCTCCGGCGGAAGCGGCGCCAGCAAAAACCGCGCAGCCCGGCACCATCATGCGGCAAAGCGAAGACAAAACCCCAGCAGCCGTCCCCGGTACCACACAACCGCCCGTGCCGGCAGACACCAAAACCGCGCAGGCCCGCTCAGCGGCAGAAACAGCGGCTGGCGAAACGCCACCCAGCCAGCCCCCCATCCCCCGCATCGACCATATTACGCCGAACCCCGTCACCGGCAGCCGCAAACCCCAGACCCTGACACTCCACGGAGAGGGTTTCAGCAAGGAAAGCCGGGTTGAGGTCCGCTGGCAACAGGGGGCGAAAATCCTGGACAAGGCACAGGTTGAATGGCGCAACGACAAGGAACTGCGCCTGACACTCACCACCGGCATCAACCCTGACACCTGGCAAGTGGTGGTCCAATCGGCAGGGCAGTCTTCCCAAGCCGCCCGTTTCGATGTGAAGGCGCCTGCAGAAAAACAGCAGCCAAAAACCGCCGCCAGCCCGGCAAAACTGTGGGACACTGTCTGGATCAGGCGGCAACCCGGCCATCACGTCACACTGCAACTGCTTTCCAGCCGCCAGCGGTCCGGCATCGAACGCTTTGTCAAACAACATGGCCTGCAAGGCCTGGCGGTTGCCTTTGAATCACGGCAGGATGGCCACTCCCTCTACAGCCTGATCCTCGGCAGTTACCCGGATCGCAAGCAGGCCTCACAGGCCATCACCCAGCTACCGGCCAGTCTGAAAAAAATCAAACCCTGGACACGCGATTTCAGGACGATTCAGGCGCTGCTGAAAACAACGCAGAGGACACAAAAGCAAGAAAGGATAACCAACACCCCCCCTCCCCGCAGCCAGCACCGGATCGATCAGACTGCCTGGTTGTGGAGCCAGGATCCGAGCCATTACACCCTGCAGCTGATGAGCGGATACAATGAAGCCGGTATTCGACAATTCATTTCACAGCACAAGCTTATCGGCAAAGCGGTGTATTTCCGCACCCACCGTGACGGCCGAAACTGGTATGCCCTCTTGTATGGCAGCTATCCCAGCCGTGAAGCCGCCCGCGCAGCGATAAAAAAACTGCCGCCCGCGGTCCGAAAAGCCCGCCCCTGGGCACGCCGCTTCAGCAGCATTCATGCAGAACTGCCCCCGCCGTAATTGCAAAAAGCGTTGCGGAAAAATAACTTCGTAACCTTCGTGCCCCGGTGATTACCCGCGCCGTTCAGTGGGAAATTCCTCAAAATCAAATGCTTACCCTGATTGATGCAGGTTGGCTGTGGCTGTATACTGCTGGGCCATTTTGCCCCGGTCCGTTGTGGCCGGGAAATAATAACGGTTTAACGGTATGCAAAAACGGTTCGAGTGATTGTGAACAACCAGAACACCCCTACCTCCGGCCTGTATCAACCTGATTTTGAACGGGAAAACTGCGGCTTCGGTCTCATTGCACAAATGGATGACAAGCCCAGCCACTGGCTGCTGGAGACCGCCGTCGGCGCCCTGGCCCGCCTCACCCACCGTGGCGCGGTAGCAGCCGATGGCAAAACCGGCGACGGTTGCGGCCTGCTGCTGAAAAAGCCCGATACTTTCCTGCAAACCATCGCCGAAGAGCAGGGTTTTGCCCTCAAGGATTTGTATGCCGCCGGCATGGTGTTCCTCAATCCCGACGCGGGGATGGACAAGGCGGCCCGCCGGATTCTGGAAAGCGAGCTGCAAAAAGAGGGGCTGGAGGTTCTCGGCTGGCGCGAAGTGCCGACCGACAGCGACGCCTGCGGCGAAGAGGCCCTCAAGACCCTGCCGACCATTGCGCAGATTTTTGTCAACGCCGGCGACGACATGGACAGTACCACCTTCGAGCGCCACTTATATATAGCCCGCCGCCGTTGCGAAAAGCAGATCGAACCCGAGGACGCATTTTTCTATGTTCCCAGCCTCTCATCCAGGGTGATCTCCTACAAAGGGCTGGTCATGCCGGAAAATCTGCCGGTTTTCTATCCGGATCTCAACAACCCGCAGATGAAATCCTCGCTGGCGGTATTCCACCAGCGGTTCTCCACCAACACCTGGCCCCAATGGCGCCTGGCCCAGCCGTTCCGCTACCTGGCGCACAACGGGGAGATCAACACCATCCAGGGGAACCGCAACTGGTCGGTGGCACGCGGCCACAAGTTTGAATCCCCGCACATCCCGATGGAGGAGGTGCGGCCGCTGGTGTCCATGGATGGTTCCGATTCCAACAGCCTCGACAACATGCTGGAGGCGCTGCTGGCCGGCGGCATGGATATCTTCCGCGCGATGCGCCTGCTGATCCCGCCGGCCTGGCAGAATGTCGAAACCATGGATGCCGATTTGCGCGCCTTTTACGAATACAACTCGATGCACATGGAACCCTGGGACGGCCCGGCCGGTATCGTCCTCACCGATGGCCGCTATGCCGCCTGCTCCATGGACCGTAACGGCCTGCGTCCCGCCCGCTGGGTCATCACCGCGGACCGCCATATCACCCTGGCTTCCGAAATCGGTGTTTACGATTACCCGCCGGAAGTCGTGGTGAAAAAAGGCCGCCTCAAACCCGGCGAGATGATCGCAGTGGATACCGACAGCGGCAAACTGCTGTTGCCCGGGGATATCGACCAGCATCTCAAATCGGCCCATCCGTACAAGAAATGGATGAGCGAACACGCCCTGCGGCTGAAGTCGAAACTGGAAGAGGAAAGCTGCGAAAGCATTCTCTCGGCAGAGCAGGCCATTGTCTACCAGAAACTGTTCCAGGTCAGTTTCGAGGAGCGGGATCAGGTGATCCGCGTGCTGGCCGAAGACGGCCAGGAAGCAATCGGCTCCATGGGTGACGACACACCTTTCCCGGTGCTCTCGCGCCGCGTGCGCTCGCCTTTCGACTATTTCCGCCAGCAGTTCGCCCAGGTCACCAATCCGCCGATCGATCCGATCCGCGAACAGGTGGTGATGTCACTCGAGACCTGCTTTGGCCGTGAGCGCAACATGTTCGAGGAAACCCCCGAACACGCCAGCCGCCTGCTGGTCGACTCACCGGTGCTCTCCTGCAGCAAGTTCAACCAGCTTCTCGCCCTGGGGGAAAAGAACAGCGATTACAGTCACCAGCTCATCAGCCTGAACCGCAGCAAGGACAGCTCCCTGCTGGAGAGTCTCCGCGCCATCAGCGATGAAGCCGTTGCCGCCGTCAAACAAGGCAAGGTCATTCTCGTTCTCAGCGACTTTGCTGTCAGCCCGGATACCCTGCCGGTACACGCCCTCTTGGCCACGGGTGCGGTGCACCATCGCCTCATCCGTGAAGGCTTGCGTTGTGACGCCAATATCGTGGTGGAAACGGGCACGGCCCGCGATCCACATCACTTTGCCACCTTGATCGGCTATGGCGCCACCGCCATCTATCCCTACCTGGCCTATGAAGTGATCCGATCGCTGGTGCGCAGCGGCGAAATCAAGGAGCAGGATGCCTGCAAACTGGACGCCCAGTACCGCAAGGGGATCAACAAAGGGCTCTACAAAATCACCTCCAAGATGGGGATCTCCACCATTTCCAGCTACCGCGGGGCACAGCTGTTCGAATCGGTCGGCCTCTCACAGGAAGTGGTGGATTTCTGTTTCACCGGCACCACCAACCGCATTCAGGGCAGCCGCTTTGAGGATCTGGAAGCCGATCAGCGCACCCTGTGTGCGCTTGCCTGGAACAACCGCAAGGCCATCGAGCAGGGCGGCCTGTTGAAGTATATCCATGGCGGCGAAGATCACGCCTACAACCCCGACGTGGTGCGACTGCTGCAGGAAGCGGTCACCAGCGGTGACTATGAAACCTATAAAAAATATGCCGCCCTCACGAATGAACGCCAGCCCCTGGCACTGCGCGACATGTTCACGTTCCGCAGCGGCATCAAGCCCGTCCCCCTCGATGAAGTGGAACCGCTCGAAGAGATCCTCATGCGCTTCGACTCGGCGGCCATGTCACTGGGCGCCCTCTCGCCGGAAGCACATGAAACCCTGGCCGAAGCGATGAACACCCTGGGCGGCCGTTCCAACTCGGGGGAGGGCGGCGAAGATCCGGCCCGCTACGGCACCATTCGCCGCTCCAAAATCAAGCAGGTGGCATCCGGCCGCTTCGGCGTCACGCCTGCCTATCTGCGCAGCGCCGAAGTGCTGCAGATCAAAATTGCGCAGGGCGCAAAACCCGGCGAAGGCGGCCAGCTGCCTGGCCACAAGGTCAACGAGCTGATCGCCAGCCTGCGGTACTGCAAGCCCGGGGTGTCGCTCATTTCACCACCACCGCACCACGACATCTATTCAATCGAGGATCTGGCGCAACTGATCTTCGATCTCAAACAGATCAATCCGGAAGCGCTGGTCTCGGTCAAACTGGTGGCGGAAGCGGGCGTCGGCACCATCGCCGCCGGTGTGGCCAAGGCCTACGCCGATCTCATCACCATCTCCGGCTATGACGGTGGCACCGGCGCCTCGCCCCTGACCAGTGTCAAATACGCCGGTAGCCCGTGGGAACTCGGCCTGAGTGAAACCCACCAATTGCTGCGCGCCAACAATCTGCGCGACAAGGTTCGCCTGCAAACCGACGGCGGCCTCAAAACCGGCCTGGATGTGGTGAAGGCCGCCATCCTCGGTGCGGAAAGTTTTGGCTTCGGCACCGGCCCGATGATCGCCATGGGGTGCAAATACCTGCGTATCTGCCATCTCAACAACTGCGCCACCGGCATCGCCACCCAGGACAAGGTGCTGCGCCTGGATCACTACCGCGGCCAGGTGGAATGGGTGATGAACTACTTCCGCTTTATTGCCGAGGAGGTGCGCGAATTGCTGGCCAGCCTGGGCTGCCGCAAACTGACCGATCTCATTGGTCGCAGCGATCTGCTGGAGGTTCTGCCGGGCGCCACACCGAAACAACAGAACCTCGACATGACGCCGCTGCTTGCAGACGGCGGCGCCGCAGCCGGCAAACCACAGTACTGTACCGAGCCGAAAAACGAACCTTTCGACAAAGGTGAGCTGGCTGAACAAATGGTAAAAGACGCGCTGGCGAGCATCGAAAACAAGTCCGGCGGCGAGTTCCATTACCAGGTGAAAAACGTCCACCGTTCGATCGGTGCACGCCTCTCTGGCGAGATCGCCCTGCGCCACGGCAATACCGGCATGGAAGCATCGCCCATCGTGCTGAAACTGACCGGTACCGCCGGCCAGAGTTTCGGTGTCTGGAACGCCGGCGGCCTGCACCTCTACCTGGAAGGGGACGCCAACGATTATGTCGGCAAGGGCATGGCAGGGGGCAAGCTGGTGCTGCGGCACCCGGCCAGCAGCAGCTTCGATCCCGCCCGCACCCCCATCATGGGCAACACCTGCCTCTATGGCGCAACCGGTGGCAAACTGTTTGCGGCGGGGACGGCGGGTGAACGTTTTGCCGTACGCAATTCCGGCTGCCATGCCGTGGTGGAGGGCGTTGGTGACCATGGTTGTGAATACATGACCGGCGGGCTGGTGACGGTACTGGGTTCGACAGGAAGCAACTTTGGGGCAGGTATGACCGGCGGCTTTGCCTATGTTTATGACGAAAACAACACCTTCGTTGACTGCATCAACCAGGACATCGACATCCAGCGCATCGGCAGCGAGCACATGGAGGCCTATCGTAACCATTTACGTGATGTCATCGAGGAGCACGTGAACGAGACAGGCAGCCAGCATGCACGCGCACTGCTCGACAACTTTGCGGATGTCATCGGCAAATTCTGGCTGGTCAAACCCAAAGCGGCTTCGGTGGAATCCCTGCTGGAAGATCTGCAACGGGCAGCCTGATTCAGCTGCAAGGGCAGGAAGCCGCAGGGAAGCGACACAGTCCGGCCCGTGTTGAAATAAAGTAAGTGTTCCGAATACCACTCCATTTAAGTAATGGAGCATCGGGGGCAGAGGTATTTTACATGACCGTCAGCCGCAGGAATGCGGCTGTCGAGCTTACAGGGAGGTATTTACAGCGTGTCATGTAAAATACCTCTGCCCCCGATGCGAAACCAGAATCTGCCAGTAATGTTAAATGATCTGGTATTCGGAACACTTGCTTTTATGTTGATTGAACAGTTTTTTTAACTTTAACCGGCGGAACGGGAGCGGCTAACCCTCCTCACTGCCCGCCACTCGAAACTTGTATTATGGGAAACAACTTTCAATTCATTCAGGTACCACGCATTGATCCGGATAAAAAGCCGGCGGATGAACGTAAAAAGGAATACCGCGAAATCTATCGCCAGTTCGACCCGGCGCGCGCAGCCCAGCAGGCCGATCGCTGCCTGGCCTGTGGCAATCCCTATTGCGAATGGAAGTGTCCTGTTCACAACTACATCCCCAACTGGCTCAAACTGGTGGCGGAAGGCAATATCACCGAAGCGGCCGAGCTCTGCCACCGCACAAACTCCCTGCCGGAAATCTGCGGCCGGGTCTGCCCGCAAGACCGCCTGTGCGAAGGGGCCTGCACGCTCAATGACGGCTTTGGCGCGGTCACCATCGGACCGATTGAACGTTACATCAGTGAAATGGCCTTCGAGCAGGGCTGGCGCCCCGACGTCTCTCATGTCAAGAAAAGCGGCAAACGCGTCGCCGTTATCGGTGCCGGACCGGCAGGTCTGGCTTGTGCCGATGTCTTGATCCGCAACGGCGTGAAACCGGTCGTCTATGATCGCTATGAGGAAATCGGCGGCCTGCTTACCTTCGGTATTCCCGAGTTCAAGCTGGAAAAAGAGGTGGTCAAGCGCCGGCGTGAAATCCTGGAAAAAATGGGAGTGGAGTTCATCCTCAACACCGAGATCGGCAAGGACGTTCCCTTCCGGCAACTCATCGATGAATACGATGCCGTGTTCATGGGCATGGGCACCTACACCTTCATGAAAGGCGGCTTCCCCGGCGAGGATCTGCCCGGCGTCTACGAGGCCCTGCCTTTTCTGATTTCCAATGTAAAACGCTGCCTGGGTCTGGAAATGGATCCTGCCGAGTTCATCAACATGGACGGCAAACACGTGGTGGTGCTGGGCGGTGGCGATACCGCGATGGACTGCAACCGTACCTCGATCCGGCAAGGCGCATTTTCCGTCACCTGCGCCTACCGCCGCGACGAGGCCAATATGCCCGGCTCCAAACGTGAGGTGGCGAACGCCCGGGAGGAAGGGGTACAGTTCCTGTGGAACCGCCAACCCGTCGAGATCGTCGGCAACGGGCGTGTGGAAGGGGTAAAGGTGATCACCACACAACTCGGGGAACCCGATGAGCGCGGACGCCGCCGGCCTGAGCCGGTGCCCGGCTCGGAAGAGATCATCATGGCGGATCGGGTTATCATTGCATTCGGTTTTCGGCCCAGCCCGCCCGACTGGCTTGCCGATGCCGGTATCGATACGGACGAACGCGGCCGGATCGTCACGCCGGACGGCCAGCCGTTCAAAATGCAAACCACCAACAGCAAGGTTTTCGCCGGCGGCGACATGGTGCGCGGCTCGGATCTGGTGGTCACCGCCGTGTATGAAGGGCGCCAGGCGGCCGAAGGCATACTTGATTATCTTGAAATCTGAATATGTGTTAGGTATTCAGGGAAAAGAGCAACGATACAGGGGAAAAGTGTATTCAACACTCACCCACCATATACTTGTATCCTGTACCTTTCCCCTGCCACTTTCATCTGGAATGAAATGACAAAACTAAAAAACGATCGTTTCCTGCGCGCCCTGTTACGTGAACCCGTTGATGTCACCCCGGTGTGGATGATGCGCCAGGCAGGACGTTACCTGCCCGAATACCGCGCCACCCGGGAAAAAGCCGGCAACTTCATGGCCCTGTGCAAAACCCCTGGACTCGCGACCGAAGTCACCCTGCAACCGCTGGAACGCTTTCCTCTCGATGCGGCGATCCTCTTCTCCGATATTCTCACCATCCCCGATGCCATGGGGCTGGGGCTCTATTTTGCCGAAGGCGAAGGGCCGCGCTTCGAGCAGCCGCTGCGGACAGAGAAGGACATCAGGCGGCTCGGGGTTCCCGATATCGAAGAGGATCTGGGCTATGTGATCGCCGCGGTGAGCATGATCCACCGTGAACTGGATGGCCGCGTGCCCCTGATTGGTTTCTCCGGCAGCCCCTGGACGCTGGCCACCTACATGGTGGAGGGCGGCAGTACCAAGGAATTTGCCAAGGTAAAGGGCATGCTTTATGAACAACCCGGATTGATGCACCAGTTACTCGATGTGCTGGCCCGCACCGTGATTGCATATCTCAATGCCCAGATCGACGCCGGCGCCGAGGCGGTGATGATCTTCGACACCTGGGGAGGGGTGCTCACCACGCGCGATTACCGGGAATTCTCCCTGCGCTACATGCAACGAATCATCAACGGCCTCACCCGTGAAAATGAAGGCCGCAAGGTGCCGGTTATCATCTTCAGCAAGGGCGGCAGCCAATGGCTGGAGGATCAGGCAGCAAGCGGAGCCGATGCGCTGGGACTGGACTGGACCCTGGATATCGGCCTGGCACGTGAGCGCGTCGGCAGCCGGGTCGCCCTGCAAGGCAACATGGATCCCTGCGTCCTCTATGCCTCACCCGAACGTATCCGTGAGGAAGTGGCGTTTATCCTGCAAAGCTACGGCAAAGGCTCAGGCCATGTGTTCAATCTCGGTCACGGCATCCACCAGCATGTCGAGCCGGAACATGCCGCCGCCTTCGTGGAAGCCGTGCATGACCTGAGCGCGCCCTACCACCAGTAATTTCCGCCTGCGTTCAGGCGCTTCTTCCGGGCGCGCCTCCCCTAGCGCCCCACCACCGTATCAGGGGATCCCCGAAACGTGAGCGGCTTCACATTTCTTATGGAACCCTTTCCTGCCTGTCATCGTTTAACTGATCAGAAGCAGATTTTCACCATTAATTCAAACCGGCAATTTTGCCTTAACAGGTTTTAAACCCGACGCAACACGGTACCTGACAACAAACCCAATAATTCCTTGCAGGAGGGAAAAATCATGATGCGCAAATACGCTTTTTTCACCGCTTTTGGCCTGGCGCTGTCACTCGGCCTGACGGCGTGTGGCGGCAGCAGCCAGAGCACGACTGACAATACATCCGGCAACACGCAGACCACCACCGTCGCCAGCGGCCCCATCACCGCCTTTGGCAGTATTTTCGTCAATGGCGTCGAATACAACACCGATAACGCCAGCATTTACATGGAAGGGAAGCCGGCGGATGAGTCCCAGTTGCGTGTCGGCATGATGGTGCGCGTGCTCGAGAATGCCAACGGTCATGCCCAGAGCGTGCATTTCGATGATGAGCTGGAAGGTATCGTCCTGGCGAACAACATCAGCGCCGGGCAAACCGCAGGTACCATGGACATCATGGGACAAACCGTGACCATTACCGCGCAGACGGTTTTTGAAAGCCAGGTT
Source organism: Chromatiales bacterium (assembly GCA_027032075.1). Lineage (GTDB taxonomy): Bacteria > Pseudomonadota > Gammaproteobacteria > UBA6429 > Thiohalophilaceae > JAJRYG01. The sequence continues at coordinate 70,798 of JALVOC010000146.1, forward strand.
GCCACCATTAGCGACGTCAGCCAGATTGTCGCGGGCAACATCGTGGAGGTCAGCGGCTTTTCCGACAACAACGGCACCATCGTTGCCACCCGCATCGAAGTCAAGGCGGTGGATCTCAGCAGTTATCTCGCCACCCATCCGGAAGGTATCGAGCTGAAGGGCACCGTCGCCAACCACGACTCCAGCACCAAAACCTTCACCATCGGCAATCTTACCATTTCCTATGCCGGCGCGGTTCTGCAAGACCTGCCGGACGGTATTGCCAATGACATGTATGTGGAAGTTCACAGCATCGAAGGGATCGATCAGAACAACCAGCTGGTTGCCTCCAAGGTCGAACTCAAAAATGACGATTCCATGGGGCGCCATGATGACGGTGACGAGAACGATGAATACAAGTTCCACGGCATGATCATGGAGGTCACCGCGGACAGCATCCTGGTAAACAACCACACCATCCTCATCACCGATGAAACCGAATACGAAAACGGTAACCGTGACAATTTGCAGGTTGGCGTGATGGTGGATGTCGAGGCCTATATCAACGACGCGAATGAACTCGTCGCCAGAGAAGTCAAGTTTGCGGAGCAGCACAACAACGTCGAACTGCAGGGCGTGATTGCCGCAATCGATGCCACCGGCACCAACGAGGGCACCATCACCCTGGAAGACGGCACGGTCATTATCGTCACTACTGGTACCATCATGGATGACGATCGGGACGAGGGCAATATGCCGAACCAGCACTTCAACCTCTCGGACCTCAGCCAGGGTGATTACATCGAAGTTCACGCTTATGACAACGGTGACGGCACCTATACCGCCGTCAAGATCGAGCGGGATGATCAGCCTTAATCATCAAAATCCTGTCATGCTGTAACGGCTTGGGCCAGGTTCATCATGAACCTGGCCCTTTTTAGTATTGCAGGAGCAACATCCCTTCTTTTCGGGCGTGCCCGCCCGGAACGAATATGCGAAAATGCCGTGATGAAATTCAGCGGCCACCTTGGGAAAATGCTCACCACCCTGGACGATCCCGTCCGATATATCCTGCCACTCGATGATGAACGCATCGGCATGAATGATCTTGTCGGCCAACACATCTCCCTCACCTATGCAGGGGAGATCCACTGCATCGCCTGCGGCCGCAAGACCAACAAAATCTTCAGCCAGGGTTACTGTTATCCCTGCTTCAAAAGCCTGCCCGAATGCGACAGCTGCATCATCAAACCGGAACAATGCCACTACTTTGCCGGCACCTGCCGCAACCCTGCCTGGGGGGAGGAGCACTGCCTGCAGGATCACTATGTCTACCTGGCCAACTCCTCCGGCATCAAGGTCGGCATTACCCGGGGTTCGCAAATCCCGACCCGCTGGCTGGATCAGGGTGCGAGTGAGGCGCTGCCCCTCTTCAGGGTGAAAAACCGCCTGTTATCCGGAAAGCTCGAGGTCATTCTCAAGCAGCATGTCGCCGACCGGACCGACTGGCGCAAAATGCTGAAGGGCACACCAACACCGGTCGATCTGCCAGCAAAACGTGATGAACTGGTAAAAACGTGTTCCCGCCAAATCGACGTGGTGAAGCAGGAGCACGGTGCAGACAGTCTGGAATTCCTCCCGGAGGCAACGACGGTTACCATCCGCTATCCGGTTTCAAGCCACCCGGACAAGGTCACTTCCCTCAACTTCGACAAAACCCCCGCAATAAGCGGCATCTTGCAAGGCATCAAGGGCCAGTACCTCATCCTCGACAGAGGGGTATTGAATATCCGCAAGTTTTCGGGTTACAAGATCGGCTTCGAATATTAGGAAACGGAACAGCGCACTGGATTAACATCAAAGGCCTGCATGCTCTGCTGCTATCAGCCGGTCAATCGGCACCGTTACTGCACCAGCAGGACTTTGCCCTGCGCAGCGATGACGCCACCTGCCAGACACCAACGCCTGTTCTATCCCCTGTTTGCCCAGCCTTATAATTCCGGCGTTGATGGCCTATGAACACGCAAACAAGCCGGTACAAACCGGCTTGCCGGTAAGCGCCTGGGGTATCTGCTGGGACTTGGTCTGCTTTATCATCTTGTGTTCGGCATGAAGAAATAACCTCACGTTTCCGGAGCAGAAACCGCCTGCTGTGGCAATTTGTAACCGATCTGTAACTTTCCATGCGGTAGCTTATTGTTTAAAGTGTAGAAACACCCTGCCAGGGGATGTTCTCCAGAACTACTGTTCCACTCGAAAACCATGTGAGGAGGTAGGCAAAATGAACAAATCCTTGAAATCACGCAATACAAACCGCAGCCAATCGTATTTTTCCGCCATCAGCCACCTTGTTACAGGGCTGGGAGTCCTTGCCATGCTCGCCTTGCTGGGTTGTGGGGGAGGACTGGACGGCAGTGACCTGGTAAGCGGAACCATTCGCATCGTCAACACCGATAACAGTAAAACCATAACCCGCGTCGATATCGTCGGAGACTGCACGAACAGCTGGGGTTCCGGTACGACGGTAAGCATTGCGCCGGGGGCCTCGAAGGACTTCACTGTCGACGGAGATGACAGCTACGACGTTCGCAGTTGTTTTTCAACCAGCGGCACCTGCGCTATCAATTTCTCTGTCTGGGTGGATATCGACGATACCACGGTGGTTAGTCATGATGATCAAGGCATATCCATGCAAGGCAATTGCTAAACACAATATCGATACACTTAAGCCACGGAACATCAGAGGCAAAGATTTTTTACATGACCGTCAGCCGCAGGGCATGGATTGTTCCCGACAGTCCTTATGCATTTCCACCATCCCTGGCGATCAGATGCGGCTGCCGAGCTTAGCTGGACGAGGTACAGGATGTACTAGGCGTGTCGTGGCGCACAGGGATGTGCGGGAACGACTGTATTTACAACATCTCATCACTGCCGTCCCATCAACTCCCTCTCCCGTCGGGGGAGAGTTGGGGTGAGGGGATCAAGAACCGGGTAACGCATTGTTTTATTTACCCCCTCATCTTGGCCTTCTCCCGGAGGAAGAAGGAATGGCTTCGATTGACCGGGCAGCCGTGTCCTGCCGACATGGCGGCAGGCCGCTTTGCTTCTGTTTTTGTGAAGAGAAACAGGTATACTTTATATTTTGCCTTTACCGAAACCGGGCGCTGCCTCAAACAGATGAAGACATTCAAATTTCCTTACCTGGCATTGATATTGGGCCTGTTTCTTTTCCTGCTGGTGATGAAAGGAAGTGTCACGGACAGCAATGGCGTTACCGCCATACCGCTGTTGACCTTGCTGATCGTCAGTGAGTTTGCCTTTTTTGTCACTGCCAGTGCTGTCTATATTGGCGTGAAACACATGCGGACTGCCGGCATCACGTCCGCTTACGCGGCAACGACGGTGGCATGTTTTTTGTTATCAATAAGATTCATGTTGTACGGTATATCGCTCTGGCCGCTGTAACCATGCCTCGTGACATGTTAGTGCGGTGTCAGCGCAACCCACTCCCGCTTTGCTTTACCGCTTGCAGGATCGCCTAAAAATAATACATCACCTCGAGTTGCAGATAATCGTCCTGGTTGAAAGCCGACGCCGGATCGGTTGGTGGCGCTTTGTCGAAAATCCGCGCTTCCAGATAAACCTTCCACGCGTCGCCGAAACGGCGGCTGGCTTCGACGTTGTAAATGATGGCATGCGTCTGCCGGTCAATAAGCTGGCCTGCCAGCACTTCGCTGCTTTGCTCATCGTTAAGGGCGAAACGCATCCCCCAGAAGAGATCATCCTCAAAGGCCGTGGGTGCGGTGCTGCCGCGATCGTCATACAGGTATTCCAGCAGCAGCCCGAGATCGGCACTGCTCCCGAACACACCATAAAGAGTATATTCAAAACCACCGGTAATGGCGTTGAAAGCGGGCCCCTGACCGCTGCGATGCAGTGCCTCCAGCTTCCATAACCAGGCATCGAAGGTTCCCTGCAGATCCAGACTGATCTGGTTGATCAGATCATAGTAGGGAACCAGCACTGGCTCCCCTTTGCTGTTCAGGCCGACTTGCAGACGGGGATCGCGGCTGGTGCCGGTGAAATAACTCACCCCGATATCCCATTCGGCAATGCTGTGATACCAGCGCAGGGCATAGTCGACATGTTTCTCTTTCTCCTCCGACTGGTAGACGGCCTGTGCGGTATCGACGGCTGGTTGCGTGCGGGGTCTGCCCTGTTCACCGGGAAAGGTGCGCTCGCGAAAGTAGGGCAGAACAAAAAAATCAACCGTCCCCCAATCCTGTATCCAGGCCAGGTTGATCATCGGCTGACCCAGCTTGTCTTCCAGATCCAGGTTTTCCACCGCATCCGACTGGTTGATGATATCGACCAGATGAAGGAATTCGGTGACCCCCCAGAAAACCTTGCCGATACCGAGGCGCAGTTCCCACGCCTCCGCCGCCTTGCTCCACATCATCTCGCGGATATCATAATGGCTGCGCCTCTCATCGTTCTGGTCCCAGCGGGCAAACAGCCGGGTGACAAACGATTGCCGCCCGTTCTCCCATTCGAGCGCATATTCCGGCTCGAACGCGGCCGAAGCGTTGCTCTCCTGCTGCCGCGCATCGGCCGGCGTCTCCGGGAAATAGCGTAACTCTCCCGAGAGATTGCCCGACCATTCCGCTTCCACCGCCTGGAGCTGCGTTGCCAGGCCGGTTAAAACCATCAGCAGCAGGCTGCGATACCAGTTCACCTTACTCGCTCCTCAAGCGGTTTAAACATCAGTTGCTATTCCTCTTTGCCCGACTGGGAGATATCCCCTCATTGCTCACAGAAAACATCGATTATTTGTTCAGGAAGCCCTGCTCCCTTCGTCATGCCACTCACGACGCCATGATACTGTTCCCATTGGCAAAAACATTACCGAGATTTCAAATAAAAACCTGTTTCATCTCCCTGCAATCTCTTCCGGCAGATAAAACCAAGTGTTCAACGCGCCCTTTTCAGACTGTTCCTGTCAAAATCACGCGCGGTAAAGCCATTGTTGAACTTGTAACTCTTCCAGATCAAGGTGGTGCTCTTGCCGGTCTGGTGATTCGTCATTTCCATGCGTGCGGGACGCCAGTACTTGTTCAGATACTGTTTGTATTCATGATAGGTCAGGGTTTTCAGCAGACTGTTCTTGCGGTCGTAAAATTCCACTTTCAAGGGCCGATAAATATCCCTGGCGATCCAGGAGATGATGCGCGTATAACCGGAATTCTTGTACTGTGGATACTGCTCAACCACAAAAACATCGCGCCCCTCCAGCTTGTCGTCCCGGAGAAATTTGTATTTGTACTTTGCCACTTCCTGTGAGGAGATATCTTCATAGGCAAATTCACTCCCCATGAACGGCCCGGATTTGTTGCTGGAGGAAATGCGTTTTACCCGTTTCAGCGCGGGCAGGTAAAGCCACTGATCGTCGGGCCTGGTTGCATGGGTGAAACTGAGAAAAGCCGTGCCTTTCACATCACGCGGGCGATCGAAAACAATCAATGTCTTGTCGCCATCCCCCTCGACCTCCAGGCTGCGGTTGTGCATCTCGCGTATGCTTTCCTGCCCATGACGGTTACGCAATATCATTTTCAGGCTCGATTGCTGATCGCCCCAACCGCTGTCCCGCCGGTCTGCCTCCTGGGCAATCTGCAGACCTTTCTCCTCCATTGTTTCTGCCATGGCGGAAAGCGGCAGCAACACTGCAAGCAGGATGAGTAAACTGTTTTTCATGATTTTTTCTCCTCTATCTTGATTAACAGCGGTGGCAACAACAGAAAATCCGCCATCAGTGCAAATATAATCACAATGGATGTCAGCAGGCCCATGCCGGCATTCAGTTCAAAGCTGGAGCGCGACAGCACCATAAAACCCACAACCAGCACAATCGAGGTCGTCATCAGGGCCCGCCCCACTGTCTTGAAGGCATAGCGCACCGCATCCTCCGCCGAGTAATTGCGTTCACGCCTGGCGCGAAGATACTTGCTGAGAAAATGCACTGTGTCATCCACGACGATCCCCAGTGTCATCCCGGTCACAATCGACAGCGCCAGGCCGACCTCACCGACAAAAATACCCCACAGCCCGAAACCCATAGCTGCCGGCACCAGATTCGGCAACATGCTGATCAAACCGATTTTGATCGAACGCAGTGCAATGATCAGGATGAGGGAAATCAATATCAGCGCCACCGTTGTACCGCCCAGCATACTCGTGATGTTGCGTTTGCCGATATGGGCAAACATCATCGTCGGCCCGCTCGCCTGGGCATCACGAATGATTCGAGTATTATTCTGCAGCCACTGCCGTGCGCGCTGACTCAACGCCAGCACTTCATTGGTGGACATGGTCTGCAACGATGCGGTCATGCGCGTCTCCGACTTGTCCACGTTGATCTGGTTGTTGAGGTCAAGTCCATAGGGTAACGACATTTCATACAGTAACAGATACTGTGCTGCCAGATCCCGCTGTCCGGGCAGCCGGTACCAGGCGGGATCATCATCATGCATGTTCTTGTTGAGCCGTTTCATAATATCGGTAAACACATTGACATGCATGGTCTCCGGCTGCTGCCGCCACCACTCGGCGAAAGCCGCCGTCTCTTTGAGATAGGCGGGATTGCTGATACCGCCGCTCTCACCCGCCGGCAGTGAATAGTCCGCGATATAGGTACCCGTCAAATGTTCCGTGGTATAGTCAACATCGCGGCGGAACTCGATACTCTTGTCGAAATAGTGCACAAAAACATCATTCAGCTCGTTTCGCGGAATGAAAACCACCAAACCGATCACCAGGGCGCTCATCCCCCATAATAACCGCGTGCGGTTGCGCACCACGAAATCACCCAGTTTAATCATGGCGGTATCCCGGTCCTCTCCGATGTGGCGCACCGTGATCGGCAACAACGAGACCAGTGCCGGCATAAACGTCACAGCGAGGATAAAGGAAACACCCACCCCCATTGCCACGAAGGTACCGAGATGCTGAAACGGGGGCACCTCGGAAAAACGCATGCTGAGAAAACCGATGGCGGTCGTCAGACTGGTGAGAAATACCGGCTGCAGATTCAGGCGCAAACTTTCGATGAGCGCTTCCTGTTTATTCCGGCCGGTGTGCATCTCATGCAGGAAACTGATCAGGATGTGCACACAATTGGCAATGGCCACAGTGAGGATAATCGTCGGCGCTGACGCCGATGGCGGGGTCAGTGGAAAACCGAGATAACCACCCAGTCCCATGGCGCTTACGATCGACAAGGCGATGACGATGACGGTTACGATCGTCGCAGGGAAGGCGAACAACACGATCGCCACCCCCAGCAATACCAATCCCAGGACGGCCGGCAACGGCAAGCCAAACATGGCGATCGCCCCGCCGATCGCGCCAAGCGTGACCGCCACGCCGAGCAACACCGGCACGCCGCGCTGAAAATCGCGTAACAACACGGCGAGAAAAACCAGCATGAACAAAAAACTGATTGGCACCAGCGATGCCATGTCCCCTTTGGAGGCTTCTGAAAAGGCGTTGTTCATCATCACCATGCCATTCAAGCGCACCTCGATGCCGGGATAGGCCTGGCGCAGTTTCTCCGCCATGCTCCGTGCAGCGGCGACCACTTCCGGTACTTCGCTGGCTTCGTCGCGGCCGGGTAACTGGATGGTGGCGTTCACTGCGGTAACAGCGCCATCGGCCGAAACCAGCCTTTGCACCAGCAGCGGCTCTTTCAGGGCAATGCGGCGGATTTCCTCAAGCTGGGGATCACTGAGGCGTTCGGCATTCTCCACCAGATCACGCACGATCAGCTCATCCTTGTCGGCGGCGGTGTACTGAAAATTGCTGAGGGAATCGACGCGCAGCGAGTAGGGGAGTTGCCAGGCCTGTCTGGTGAGCGTTTCCACCGCGGCCAGGGTGTTGCGGCTGAAGACATTGCCGTCCCTGGGTGAGAGCACAAACATCACATTGTCGTTCTTGGTGTAGGTGTTCTCCAGCGCATCAAAGGCCTTCAACTGGGGGTTGTCCTTGCTGAAAAACACGCGGTAATTGGTGGTGAACGCAAGATGTTTTCCACCACTGGCAGCAAGCGCCACCAGCAAAAGGGTCAGGAAGAGAATGGGCCAGCGAAAACGAATCACCCAGCGGCCGAAATTGGCTTCAAACTCATGCATAAACTCCTCCTCCTTGCTGATTTATTCTTGAAGGGTAAATATATTGTTTATTATTCACCCGCATGACAAAAAATTTCCCTTTTCCTGCAATGCCGCTCAGTGGGTGCGTTTTTCCAGACCCTTGATGAGTAAAGCAACCACATCCTGCGCCAGGCGCTCGAACTCCTCGAGCTCATAGAGGGACATGAACAAGGGGACTTCGAACAGCGTCAGGGTGGCGTAGAGTGCGCGCGCCGTGCGGATCACATCATCCACCTCAAATTCACCACTCTGGTTCCCGTAGGCCAGTATTTCCGCCAGCAGTGCGGTTTGTTCCTGGATCTTCTCATGCACGATGTCCTGCCGCTGACTGGCAATGGTGGCGACTAATTCATTGATTTTAGGCTGCTTATTGGTATTATCCCAGGAGTATTGGAGGGTGCCGCGCACAAACGCCCGCAATTGGCCGCTGGCGCTCAGCCCCGGTTGGCGGATCGCCTCGCGCAGGATCTGGCTGCGCGCACCCATGCAGCGGCTGGCGCAGGCAGCGGCGAGATCCTGCTTGTTATTGAAATAACGGTAGAGATTGGCGGCCGACATGCCGACATCCGTGGCGATCTCGGCCATGGTGGTTTTATTGTAACCGTAGGTGCGAAACCGCTCTTCCGCTGCGTCGAGAATGCGGCTGCGGATCGCTTCGGTGGGTCTGTCTGTTTCACGGATGTTCATGCCTGCTTTTATACTTCAACAAAACTGAATAATCAATATAATATTCAATATTCATTATTTCCACCCACCACCGGATTGTGATCGGATTGCCCTTCTTCCGTATACGGCGTGCCAACATGCTAGAATGTATCTAAAAGCCTTTTGCCATATTCTGCCCCGGTAGCGGTCCCCCCCACCCATTCCGCCGAGCGATGTTGTATGGAGCAATTACCAAAAAACCGTTATTCAGGAGAAGTTGTTGTTTGACTTTACAGATGTCGGCCTTCTCCCTGAGGCCAGCAGGCACTTCGCCTGGTGAAACATGTGATTTTAAGCTGAACATGGTGGTCAAAACATATGCCTGAGAATATACAACTGGAAGAATGGGGAAGCCTGTTCCCCTATTTTCGCCACACCGCCGCTGATGTGGACAACCTCATCGCCAATTCAGTCCAGGAGGTCACCATCCCCGCTGGCACGGTTGCTTTCCGCCAGCAGGACGAGTGCAAGAATTATCTGTTGGTGCTGGAAGGCTCGGTGAAGGTGCTGGCCCGCAGTGAATCAGGACGTGAAATCGTGCTTTACCGGGTGCAGCGCGGCAACTCCTGCGTCCTCACCACCTCCTGCCTGCTGGCAGGCTCCCACTATCCCGCCGAGGGCGTCACCGAAACGGAGGTCCGCGCGCTGGCGATTCCGGCTCCTGTTTTTCGCCGGGGACTGGCGGAATCAGTGGAGTTCCGGAATTTTGTCTTCGACTCCTACGGGAAAAGGCTGACGGAAATGATTGCCCTGGTCGGTGAGATCAGCTTCGGCAACCTTAACCGGCGTCTGGCACGCTGCCTGTTGCAGCATGCGAACGACAAGAATGAATTGAAGACCACCCATCAGACACTGGCGACAGAACTCGGCAGTGCGCGTGAGGTCATCAGCCGCCACCTCAAGGATTTTGAGCAAAAAGGCTGGATCACACAGCAACGCGGCCATCTGCAGATTTGCAATCCGGACGCGCTGCAAGCGCTGGCCGAGATACCATTGTGACTAAGTCACTGACACCCGAACTATACCGGTGCCAGACTGTGTGGCATCAAACCGGAATCCGTAGAGGAGGGAGCTCATGCAAAACGTAGGTGGAATAGATAAAGTCATACGCATCGTAACCGGTATCGCGCTCATCGGCATAGTATTTTTTGGCCCACAGACACCGTGGGGCTGGATCGGGATTGTCCCCCTGGCTACCGCCGTGCTGGGTTATTGCCCCTGGTACAAAATAATGGGATGGAACACCTGCCCGTTAAAAAACAATCACGCCTGACGCGAGGCGGCCCCCGTCTATGCCCGGGGGCCGTGCTTTTTTTCCGGTGTTTCAAACATTGTCTTGCCATGCCGGCATTCACCTAATCCGAGACAATTACTACGGTATCAGCGTCCACCGCGCCTGAACTTTTTTTCACTTTCTTCCCTTTTCAGATTGCCTCATCGAGTCGGCGGGCAGTATCATCACGATTCGAATTTCTCTCTGCCTCTGCAAGCAAGCGGTTTTTCTGCATTTTTATCTGGAGACTTCACTGTGAATAAACGCCTTCTCACTTTCCTGCTTATTTCGTCTGCCTCGAGCTTTCTCATCGCCTGCCAGCAAAAAAACAGTGAGAATACCGCACCACCACCGGCAACAAAAAGCGAACAACCGGTGCCGGCAGTGAAAACAAATACCGCCAATAAAATCTATGGCAAGGTTACCGATGTCATCGAAGCCGTTGGTTACACCTATGTGCAGGTCGACACCGGTAAGGAAAAAATCTGGGCGGCCGGACCAAACGCGCAGTTTGCCAAAGGCAGTATGATCGCTTTTACCACCGAAATGCCGATGAAGAACTTTCACAGCAAGGCATTGAACCGCGATTTCAGCATGATCTATTTTGTCAACCGCTTCATTACGGACAGGCCCGCTGATAACGAACAGGCAGGCAACGAGATGCCAAACCCGCATGCCGAGATCAGGAAAAATCAGGCTGCGATCAACGTCAGCGGCATCAAAAAAGCCAAAAACGGATTCAACATCAAGGAAGTCTATCAACAAAAACAGTCCTTGAGCGGCAAACAGGTGCGCATCCGCGGCAAAGTGACCAAGGTAACCGCCAGGGTTCTGGGCAAGAACTGGGTGCACCTGAAAGATGGCAGCACTGACAAGGATCTTACTCTCACAACCGGGGGAACAGCCAAAGTGGGCGATACCATTCTTGTCGATGGCAGGCTTTCGCTCAACAAGGATTTTGGTTACGGCTATACCTACGATCTGATCATCGAGGATGCCAAGGTTACCGTGGAGTAAAAGTTTCTTAAAAGGGTTCCTGGCAAACGTGTTCCGCATGCAGGTCATTTAGTATTTTTACCAGATTCAGGCTTCGCATCAGGGCCGGCAAAATCATGCCTGCCTGCTGCAGGACGACCTGAGCCGCGGCATGCCCGGCTTTTACCAAACTGATCTTACGTCCTGTTACGCAAAAACCCGCGCCTTCTATCAAAAACAGGATTAGTTGCGGGGCAGGGAAGCCTTGCCCCTGCTGTTTATTTTTTCTTTGCCCGGGGATGCGCCTTGTCATACACCTGTGCCAGATGCTGAAAATCGAGGTGGGTGTATATCTGGGTGGTGGCGATATTGGCATGGCCAAGGAGTTCCTGCACGGCGCGCAGATCCTGGCTGGATTCGAGAATATGGCTGGCAAACGAGTGGCGTAACAGGTGCGGATAAACCCGCACATCGATGCCCTGTTTCGACGCCCACTGTTTGAGGCGTTTTTGCACCGAGCGCGGGGAGAGCCTTGTGCCGTTTTTACTGATAAACAAGGCCTGCTGACCATCCTTTACACGCTCCGCTCTCGCTGTTAACCATTTTTTTATCGCCGTCACGGCATACCGCCCGAGGGGAACCTGCCGGGTCTTGTTACCTTTACCGGTGACCTCGACCATTTTTGCAGGCAAATCGATATTGGCAAGATCAAGGTTGGTCAACTCCGCCAGACGCAGTCCGGAAGAATAGAACAATTCGATGATGGCCCGATCACGCAATCCCAGAAAATCCGTTTCGGTTATTTCCAGCAAGCGGGCAAGCTTGTCCACGTCCAGGGTGTCGGGAAGTCTACGCGCGCTCTTTGGCGCCCGAATGGCATCGGCGGGATTCACCTTGAGCTCACCCTCCACCAGCAGGAAGCGGAAAAATGTGCGAAAGGCGGAGAGCTCCCGTTGCAGGCTTTTACCACTCAAACCACGGCGATGGCGCTGACTGATATATTGCCGCAAAGCGGCTTCCTTGAGATCGGGCCAGTTACCGATTTCATTCTCCTGGCAAAACAGCACCAGTTTACGAAGATCACGCTGATAGTTTTTGACCGTATGGGATGAGAGACGGCGTTCGGTACGCAGTTTACGCAGGAATATTTCAATCAGCTTGAGGGCGTGTTTGTGCATTATTCATGCAAGGTGCATCTTCAGCACCCTGGTGAGCACCTTGCCTAATTGGGAAAGAAACACCGTCCCCATATCGGCACGGAAACGGCTGCGATCCGGACTGCCGATAGCCAGCAAGCCGTAGCATCTCTGGCTGCTGGTACTTTCCACCAGCGGAATCAGTGCAGCAGAGGCGATATTATCGGACTGCCCCGAAAACAGGGCATCGAGCTGACCTGGCTTGAGACTGCCACATACCGGGCGGCGTCCCGCTATCACTTTTTCGAAGGCTCCCAGAACAGGTTCACTCCAATCCACCAGTTCGGGCAATGCCCGCATTGTCGCATGGCCGGTATCGAACAAACGCACCACCACCGCTTCGGCATCGAGATCGTCGGCCAGACGGTTTCTGACAACCTCCAGCATTTCTTCCAGGGAGGTGGAATCCAGCAGCGCGAGGATGAGGGTGTTGATGTGATGACTCAGTTCCTCATTCTTTTGCGCCGTGTAGACAAGGTGTTGCAGCTTCCTGCGCGCCTCATCACGTTGATCCCGCAATACTGAAACCTGTCTTTCAATCAACGAAACGGCGTGGCCGGTCTCATGTGGCAAGGTCATGTCTGCCAGCAGATCCAGGTGGTTTTCAAAAAAAGCAGGGTGATCACGCAAATAACGGACAATCTCCCGTTCCACTTCCCTCTCACTCTGCTTTTGCTTTTTTTTCTTGCTCATAGTGACAACTTTCCTTCAAACACACTGACCGCGGGTCCGGTCATCATCACCGCTTGCCCCTCTCCCGCCCAGTTTATCTGCAACTCCCCGCCAGGCAAACTGACTGTCACTCTATCATCCAGCCATCCCTGTTGGCGACCCGTCACCACCGCCGCACAGGCACCGCTGCCACATGCCAGGGTTTCGCCGCTGCCGCGCTCGTATACCCGCAGGCGGATATACTGCGGATCGACGACCTGCATAAATCCCACATTGACCCGTTGCGGAAAACGGCGATGGGATTCTATCTTCGGCCCGAGGGTGGCGACCGGCGCCCGCTCCACATCGTCCACCCGCAAGACTGCATGGGGATTCCCCATGGAAACCGCTGCGATCTCATAGGTTTCACCCTCGACTTCGAGCGCATAGCTGTCTGCCGGCGCATCCGCTTCAAAAGGGATGTTGGCCGGGGTAAAGTCCGGAGCGCCCATATCGACGGTGACCTGACCGTCCCGCTCGATATGCAGCGTGATAAGACCCGAAGCGGTCGCGACGGTGATCTGGTCCTTGTCGGTCAGGCCCTTGTCGCGGACAAAACGGGCGAAGCATCGCGCACCATTCCCGCACTGCCCGACCTCGCTACCGTCGGCATTGAAAATACGATAGGTGAAATCCGCAGCCGCGGTTCGTGCCGCTTCCACCAGCAGCACCTGATCACAACCGACACCAAAATGACGATCGGCGATAAAACGGATTTGCTCGGCGCTGAGTTCAGGCGGGCGTGAGGTGGCATCAATGACAACAAAGTCATTGCCCAGACCATGCATTTTGGTAAATAAAATTTCCATCATTCCACCCGTCGTACCATACGCGTATCCCCATCGGCTGCCAACTTTAGCCTCGCCCGCAACGCGGCGGTGGCAGTTCAGCGGAGAAGATGCTCTCTGGCATAGAGTTCGGTAATACTTTCCCGTTCCCGCACCACCTGCACCTTGTCACCGTCGACCATGATTTCCGCCGCACGTGGCCGGCTGTTGTAGTTTGAGCTCATGGAAAAACCATACGCCCCGGCGGAACGCACCACCAGCAGATCGCCCTGTTGCAGCACCAGTTGCCGATCCTTGCCAAGAAAGTCACCGGTTTCACACACCGGTCCGACGACATCATAGTGACGCGCCTCACCCTCCCGCGGTGCTGCCGGGATAATCTCCTGCCATGCGCCATACAGGGTTGGCCGCATGAGATCGTTCATTGCCGCATCGACAATGGCAAAATCCTTGTGCGCGGTATGTTTCAGATATTCGACCCGCGTCAGCAGGATGCCGGCATTTCCTGCGATGGCGCGTCCGGGCTCGATGAGGATTTTCAACGGCCGATCGGCAAGCCGTTCCTTCAGCGCGGTGGCATAGGTATCCGGCAGAGGCGGTGCTTCGTCCCGATACGGAATACCCAGCCCGCCACCAAAATCAAGATGTGTGATCCCGATCCCCTGCCCTTGTAAACGATCCACCAGTGCCAGCACCCGATCGAGCGCATCCAGAAACGGCGCCATCTCGGTCAATTGCGAACCGATGTGGCAATCCACCCCCTTGATCGCGAGGTGCGGCAAATCAGCGGCACGGGCGTATGCCGCCTCGACCAGATCGATATCGATGCCGAATTTGTTTTCCTTCAGCCCGGTGGAAATATAGGGATGGGTGCTGGCATCCACATCCGGATTGACGCGTAGTGATACCGGCGCAACGCGCCCCATTTCCCCCGCCACCCGGTTGAGGCGCTGCAGTTCGGGCACGGATTCCACATTGAAACAGTGAATGCCCACTTCCAGCGCGCGGCGCATTTCATCGACCCGTTTGCCCACACCGGAAAACACGATCCTGGCAGGATCACCCCCTGCCGCCAGCACCCGCTCCAGCTCACCAATCGAAACAATATCGAAGCCGGAACCGAGACGGGCAAACAGGTTCAGAATCGCCAGGTTGGAACTCGCCTTGACGGCGTAACAGACCAGATGATCCGTTCCGGCGAGGGCGTTGTCAAAAGCATGCCAGTGACGCTCCAGGGTTGCACGGGAATAGACGTAGCATGGAGTGCCGTGCGCCTCCGCGATTGCTGACACAGCCACGTCTTCGGCATGCAACTCACCGTTGCGGTAAACAAAATAATCCATACGGCTAAATTCGCAGTCAGTTTTCAGATTGGGACGTATGCTGCTCGGTTTCATCCGGCAGGTACAGCGGGCCTTTCTTGCCACAGCCGGACAACATGCTGCCGATACCCAGAATAACCACCAGGGCGATAAAGGCGATTTGTGGCCAGCAAAGACGCATATGTTATTCCTTTTTGGACAGTATAGTTCTATCTTAACAAGTCGGTCAGCAGGCAGCTATCCACTGACAAATGGCAAGTCTGACAGGCGGGGAATATCGTCGGACGACATGGAAACACGCGGACTTGCGGGAACGAACCCAATCGTGGCATGTCTGATAGTATCAAGGGCCGCCCGCTGCGGGAACAAACCTTGGAGATCCTGCCTCTGATTTAATCTTACGATGATACGCCCATGGCGACAACGTATTAAACTCTAAGGGATAATCATCACCCAAGCACCGCTATGGCATTGTCAATCATCTTTACGTTTCTCGCCGTGCTGGGACTGTTGCTGTTCGTGCTGGGATTGCGGCGGATCTGGCGCTGGAAAATGGTCTCCGGCAGCGTCCAGGGGATCAGTGGCGCCCTGCTGATCACTCTCGCCCTGATGGTCGCCTCCCTCGCCGCCAATCTGCACACCTACCAGCGCCTGACCCACGAATCGCCGGTGGCAAGCCTGCGCTTCGATCGCATCGGCCCCCGCTATTTCCGCGCCTATCTGCAGCGTCCCGGACAGACTGCTGAAATCTACGATCTGCACGGCGATGAATGGCAGCTGGATGCCCGCATCCTCAAATGGCATGGCTGGGCCAACCTGCTGGGGCTGGACAGCGGCTTTCAGCTCGAGCGCCTCAGTGGGCGCTACCGGGATGCCGGGGAGGAAAAACGCAGCCAGCACGATGTCTACCCTTTGTATAAAAGTGAAGGAGTGGACATCTGGCGCCTGGCAAGAAACCATCCACGCTGGTTGCCCTGGGTGGATGCCGTCTATGGCAGCGCAACCTACATGCCCATGTCACATGGCGCCCGCTATGCGATCAGCATGAGCCAGTCCGGCCTGGTGGCCAGACCCCTGAACGATGCCGCCCGCAGGGCCGTGAAAGAGTGGTGAGGCAATTCGCAGGAGCGTGATATCCTCAAACCTGTCGTCGCAATCTGAAATCAAGTTACGTGCGCATTCGAACCAATATTTTCATCTGGCTCTTCTTCGCCACCGTCGTACCGTTGACGGCGTTGACACTGGGCGCCACCTATTACAACCAGTACAGTTATCAACGTGAAGTCCAGCGTAAGCTGATTGGCAATCTTGACAACATTGCCTTGACCATCGAACGCCAGCTGCACAGCAACCACAACCTTGCCCTCGGCCTTGCCCGCAGTGCAGCGGTGCAGGCTTATCTGCCGGTATTGCGCGGCATTCAAAAAAACGAGCCGCCGGCGAATGCGGCAAAACTGCGGCAGCAGGTTTACCGCTATTTTGAAGGCTTCCAGACCATCATCTCCGATCGCTTCATCCTGCGGATGCTGGATGCAGACGGCAATACGGTTGCCATGGTCAACAACAACCGGCGGGGGAAAGCCATCTATGAGAGCCTTTCCGGGATCAAATATGTCGAACAGGAAAATACCGATAGCGAATTCGTGCAGACACTTTCCCAACTGGCAGCGGAGGAAGTCCACTCTCTCACCCTGCCGCAAAACCGGGTACGCAGCGAATTCCGCAACCTGTTTCTCTTGCAGGACATGGTGGTGCCGTTTTACGCTGGTAAAACCTTCATCGGTGCCCTCGCCCTGTCGATGGCGGGCGAGGATATCGATCGCCTGCTGGATCGCGCCACCCGCCTTTATGCCAACAAACTGTTTGTTTTCGTCCTCAACAACGACGATGCGGAACGAAACGGCCTGCTGCTCTATGACGAACCCGGAAAACTGCATCTTGCGGAAAGCCGTGCCGATTTGAACAAACTGAATGCGCCTTATGCGCAGGCCCTGATGGAAAAGGCAAATGAAAGCAGCGAGGGCATTCTGGACGTGAGTGACGATCACCAGATCTATTTCACCGTGATGTCGCCCTACCCCAACCAGTTTGTCTCATGGGTGATCGCCAGTGACATCGACAAGCGCATTCTGCTGGAGCCGTTTTCGACCATCCGTTACGGCATCCTGTTTTTTGCCGCCATTGCGTTGATTGTTTCCCTGCTCCTTGCGGATTTTGGCTCACGCCGTATCGCCCGTCCCTTGTGTTATCTGTATGAACACATCAAGGCCTTTGCGGATGGCGAACATCAACGGCGGGTGAGCGTGGATCAACCGATAAGTGAAGTACGCGCGCTGGCGACGGCGTTCAATTATCTGGCTGACACCCTGCAGACCACCGAAAAGGAGCGGGACAGCGCCCAACAAATGGTTTTGCAGAGCAACAAACTCGCCAGCATCGGCCAGATGGCCGCCGGTATCGGCCATGAGATCAACAATCCCCTCAATAATATTCTCTCCTACACAAAACTCATCCAGCGCCACCTGGAAAAACAGCGGCAGCTTGCCGATGACACATCCGCTCAACAGCTATTGGCCGATCTCGGTTCTCTGCGCGAAGAAACCCTGCGGGCCTCCGATATCGTCAAGGGCATTCTCAATTTCGCCCGCCAGGTTCCCCCCAGTTACAGCCGCTTTGCGGTGCCTGCCTGGCTGGAACAGACCCTGGCGCTGGTACAGCAAACCGCCAGAAGCCGCGATGTGACACTGGAACTGCAAACGGACTATGATGGCGAGGTGGACGGGGATCGCGGCCAGCTGCAGCAGGCACTGGTCAATCTGCTGCTGAATGCGATTCAGGCAAGCCCGCAACATGGACGTGTCGCCATCCATGCCGATCAGCTGGACGGGCAGTTGCGTATCGAGGTGCGTGATCAGGGTGCGGGGATCGCGGAAGCTGATTTACCCAATATTTTCGATCCCTTTTTCACCACCAAGTCCGAGGGGGAGGGCAGCGGCCTCGGGCTTTCCATCAGTCTGGGCATCATTGAACGCCACCATGGAAAGCTTGTTATTATCAACCATCCCGACAAAGGCGTGAGCGCCAGCATCACCCTGCCGCTGCATGCCTGTGAAGCAGACACGCTATGAACAGCAAACCCACAATCCTGTTTGTCGATGACGATCCCAAGGCGGGCGAGTTGATGCTGCGCTTCAGCGAGCACGCCTCGTTTCACTGCAAAACGTTTCAGTCGCCGCTGGAGGCGCTGGAGGAATTCCAGCAAAACGGTGCGGCGCTGATCGTCAGCGATCTGCGCATGCCCGGCATCAGCGGTATCGAACTGCTGGCAAAAGTCCGGGATATCGATTCCAGCGTCCCCTTCATCATCATCACCGGTTACGCCAATATCGATGACGCGATCGAATCGTTGCGTCTCGGCGCCACCGACTTCCTGAAAAAGCCGTTCGACATGGAGGAAATGCAGGTCCTCATCGAAAAAACCCTCGGTCACAACGCCCTGCTGGAGGAAAACCGCCTGCTCAAGCGCCAGTTGCAGGACGAACGTCAACGCTTCGGCATGGTGGGACACTCCGCTGCAATGCAGGCGATCTTCCACACCATTGAAAAGATTGCCGACATCCGCTGCAACGTCATCATCGAAGGGGAATCCGGCACCGGCAAGGAACTGGCGGCGAGGGCGATCCATTTTCAGAGCCTGTTTGCCGAGCAGCCTTTCCTGGTCATCGACTGCGGCGCCATTTCCGATACCCTGCTGGAGAGTGAGCTCTTCGGACATGAAAAGGGCGCTTTTACCGGTGCACACCGGACGAAAAAGGGCCTGCTCGAAGTGGCTTCCGGCGGAACCGTGTTTCTCGATGAAATCAGCAACATCTCCGACGCCATGCAGATCAAGCTGCTGCGCGTTATCCAGGAACAACAGATCACCCGCGTCGGCGGCCTGCATCCAATCGAGATTGATGTTCGCTTTATTGTCGCCACCAACCGCAAACTGGAAGAAATGGTGTTGGCGGGTGAATTCCGCGCGGATCTCTATCACCGCCTCAATGTGGTAAAACTCACCATGCCCCCACTGCGTGAGCGCCGCGAGGACATCCCCTTGCTGCTGCACCATTTTATCGAGCACTTCGCCCGCCACTATCACCGCGATGTGAGCGGTTTCGACGGCGACGCGATGCGCAAACTCATGCAGCATGACTGGCCCGGGAACGTACGGGAGCTGCAAAACCTGGTGGAACGCAGTGTTGCCCTGGCCGACGCTCCGCAGATGCCGCTAGCAGAGATCACCAGCCTGCGCGGCGATAGCGCCATCGATGGTGATCTGCCCAGCCTGGCGGTTTTGGAACAGCGGTATATCCTTAAGGTACTGGAGCGTTTTAACCACAGCCGGGAAAAAACCGCCCAGATCCTCGGGATCAACAAATCCACCCTGTGGCGCAAACTGCAGCAATACTCCCAGCCGGAAACGGAAGAGGAGAGGAAAAAATCATCATGAAAACCGTAACAGGAGGGACGCACCATGGACTTTGAAAAGCTTGACACCCTGTTCGAGGATCTCAAACAGCAGCGCGACGAACTGCGCCTGAAAATTCACCTGGCCAAGGCGGAAGCCAGAACCGAGTGGGAAAATCTCGAATCCCGCTGGGACGAGATCAAACCCAAGCTGGACCAGGCCAAAAACGATGCCGCCAACACCGCCAGCGAAGTCCTCGGCGCCCTCGAGCTGGCCGGCGAGGCGATTAAAAAAGGCTACCACCGCATCAAGCGCGACCTGGACTGATCACCACCCGCCTGGCGAACTCCCCTTCCCGCCGGGGTGGCGGGCTGACTGTTTTGCAATGCCAATCGTGCAATTTGCACGATTGGTGCCGCCCTCCTTCCACAGCCTCCCTCCAAGCCCTTGAAATCACAAGACAATATTACTGGCATTATCTTTGCAATTATTCCGACTCAACTATAAGGAGGAAACACCAAATGCAACGCAGAACATTTCTGAAAGGCACCCTGGCCGGTTCTGCCGTGGCGGTCGCCGCGGGAGCGGGACTGTTAAGCCCACGGAGCGTGCTCGCCGCCTGGCCCAAAGCCGCCTTCGAGGCCAAATCCCCTGATGCCGCCATGAGCAGCCTCTTCGGCTCCGCCGACAACACCCCCAGCGG
>JALVOC010000147.1:0-339 GCA_027032075.1 Chromatiales bacterium
CGCACAAAGAAATGGTTTATTTCCCTTGCATCCGGAACAAGCTGATATTTCACCGCAGAAGCCATGCAATCTCCCAGTTGTGTGCCAATAGCAACCCAAGGATGGAAACCCCGGCTTTGGAGAAGGAAAAATGGCCTTGAGGCTCTATTCACATCCTGTACTGTCTTCTGGCCTCAAACGAGGATGGCGAGTCAGCAAGCCATGAGGCTGTTTCGATGTTTGGTCAAAGATTATACGAGGATGGCAAGTAATGGAAAACGGCAGTAGCGACACCGTAGCCTCATTGAGTTTATCCGGTGGAATCAAGCTCCCTTTATGAATGGAGGCTCCGTGTTATTT
>JALVOC010000147.1:349-1223 GCA_027032075.1 Chromatiales bacterium
CAAGGTTCGATATTGGTGGTTATTCGTCGTATGGCGGTTTTTCAAGCATTCGGGCATAACAATTCGCTTGAGAGGGACGCCGCAAAAAGCGGCGGCGCCCCTCAGCTATGTCGTTATGTCGGCAAAACCAAAGAATGAAAACTTCCAGTTGAATTAGGGAAAAAGCATATCCGGGGCTTCGGTAAAGTGAACCAGAAAAAAATCAATCTTTCTTGGCTTCTATGAAGTGGGGGGATGATTAAAACCATAAATGGTGGCGGCCAAAGTCCACAACAGTTACCCTCAGTGTGAAAGTCCGAAAGGGTAGGTTCGGTGGGTTTGCTCTTGGCACAGGTTCAAAGCAGGTGCAGGTATGCAGCTTCGGAGAAGGAAATCAAAGAGCCTTCAGCAAACCCGCTGAAAATATTAGGTAGGCCGTAGTTCTTCCCAGGCGGCTCGGTGTTATTTAAAGAAGATGAAAGCCAACATAACAAAAGCAATCAACACGGACCCAATTCCGCAGTGCTTGGCTTGTGCTAAAAAAGCCTAGCACAAGCCAAGCACCGCTACATCGGTCCGGTTATTGCTGGCGTTATGCCTTTAGCTCTCGCACAAAGAAATGTTTTTTCTTCCATGCATCCAAAATGGGCTGATATTTTACCGTAGAAGCCATGCAGTCTCCCGGTTGTGTGCCAATAACCGCCCAAGGATGTAACCCCCGGCTAAGGAGAAGGAAAAAGAGCATTGAGACCCTATTTCAAAATCTGTACTATCTTCTGGCCTCAAACGAGGATGGCGAGTCAGCAAGCCATTAGCTGTCTCGGTGTCTGGTCAAAGAGCATACGAGGATGGCAAGTAATGGAAAACGCAGTAGCGACACCGGAGCCTCATTGAG
>JALVOC010000148.1 GCA_027032075.1 Chromatiales bacterium
TCATGTATTGGCTAAATAAGTGTTCCGAATACCAGATCATTTAACATTATTGGCAGATTCTGGTTTCGCATCAGGACCAGAGGTCTTTTACATGACACGCTGTAAATACAGTCGTTCCCGCACATCCATGTGCTCCACGACACTTGTACATCCTGTACATCGTCCAGGTAAGCTCGACAGCCGCATCTGACCGCGAGGGATGGCGGAAATGCATAAGGATTGTCGGGAACAATCCATGCCCTGCGGCTGACGGTCATGTAAAAGACCTCTGCTCCCGATGCTCCGTTTCCCAAATGTACTGGTATTCGGAACGCCTATTTAGTAGAAAAACAGAATCAGTGTTGATAGGTACCGATCAATTGCCCTTCTGCAATCACGTGACCCGCCATGGCCCGTTCCACCTCCGCTTTGTCCGGCTGCTTCAAATCAGGCAATACCGTATCCAGGCCATACAACTTGAAGAAATACCGATGCCGCCCGACAGGGGGGCAGGGACCACCGTAGCCGGTACGCCGCCAGTTGTTGACCCCTTCCAGTGTTCCACCTGGCAGGCCTTCCTTGCTTACTGCTTCAGGCAGGCCGGTGGAATCCGGCGGAAGGTTATACAGCACCCAGTGCACCCAGGTCATTTTGGGCGCCGCGGGATCGGGGGCATCGGGATCGTCGACGATCAATACCAGGCTTTTGGTACCGGCCGGCACACCGCTCCATTCAAGTGGCGGGGAGATATCCTTGCCGTCACAGGTATAAAGCCTCGGAATTTCACTGTTTTGCTCAAATGCGGGAGAAGTAATGATCAGACTCATAGCCACCTGCCATGCAATTAATGTTTGATTTATCAGTAACATAATCTTTGTCCTGGCCTGTTTGCATCAAGCGGGACACCGTCCACTGTTATTCAGGTGGTGTTCACCGGCAGCACCATGGCGCCCATCACTTCTTCCTGTACCAGGTCCCAGACTTGGCGCTTTAATTTGAGAAAGCGATCAGTCAGCTGCACATCAAGTTTTCGCGGTCGCGGCAGATCATTATTATAGACCGCCTTTACCCGCCCTGGGCGGGCCGACATCACGACCAGCCGATCGCTGAGGATCAATGCCTCATCGATGGAGTGCGTGATGAACAGCACGGTCTTGGCCGAGTCCTGCACAATCCGCAGTAACTCCTGCTGCATGATCTGCCGCGTCATCGCATCCAGCGCCGCAAAGGGCTCATCGCAAAGCAGTACCTCCGGTTCATTGGCCAATGCCCGGCAGAGCGCAACGCGCTGCTGCATCCCGCCGGAGAGTTCTCCCGGATAGGCCTGCTCGAAACCCTGTAGTCCCACCCGCTCTATCCAGTGCTGCGCCTTGCGGTTGCATTCTTTTTTCGACAGCCCCCGCAGGCGTGGGCCGAAAGCAACATTTCCCCGCACCGTCATCCAGGGAAACAAGGCATAATTCTGAAA
This sequence comes from Chromatiales bacterium, assembly GCA_027032075.1. Lineage (GTDB taxonomy): Bacteria > Pseudomonadota > Gammaproteobacteria > UBA6429 > Thiohalophilaceae > JAJRYG01. The sequence continues at coordinate 1,448 of JALVOC010000148.1, forward strand.
GATCATGCCGCAGCGTGGCTCAACCGCCGTGATCTCCTTGCCCTCCAGCAGGATACGCCCGGCGGTGGGACGAAGGAAGCCTGCCACCATATTCAGCAATGTGCTCTTGCCGCAACCGGAAGCACCAACGATACAGACCACCTCGCCCCTGTCGACTTGCAGGGAAAAATCCTCGACCGCACCAAGTTCCCCGGTGCGCGTCCTGAAGGTCATACTGACATTTTCGGCGCGGATCATGACATCGCTCATGCGGCACTTCCCCCTTTCCGCCATGGCACGAGCAAGCGTTCAACTCCGCGAAAAAGGATGTCCAGCAGTAACACCGTCAGACTGATGGAGAGCATACCCACCAGCACCTGGCCGGTATCCGACCACTCCTTGGCCGTCCAGATGCGGAACCCCAGACCACTGTTGGCGCCTACCATTTCAGCGGAAATCACACATGTCCAGGCGATTGCCAGTACCACCTTGAGACCGCTGAGGATATTGGGCAAGGCACCCGGCAACACCACATAACGCAGCACCTGCATGCGTGTCGCGCCGAGATTTCTGGCGGCGAGTGTGAGGGTGGGATCGACCCCCATGGTGGCATCGGTGGTATACACCAGCACCGAGGCAAAACAGCCCATGAATACGATGGCATATTTCTGTTGCTCGTCGATGCCGAGCCAGAGCATGGACAATGGAATCCAGCTCAATGCCGGAAGTGGACGAATGATGGAAATAATCGGATTGAGCGCAGCACGGATCACGGGATTCACTCCCATAATCAATCCACACGGCACACCAACCAGTATGCTCAGAAAAAAGCCTGTCAGCACCCTGATGGCACTCACGCGGATATCGCGCCACAACACGGCGTCAGGACCCACCGCAAGCTGTTGCATGCGCTGCACCACCTGGCTCGGCGCGGGCAGAAAGAAGGGATCAATAAATCCCAGACGAACGACGAGTTCCCACAGCCCGATGAAACCCACCAGGCCGATCGCACCAAAGACGATGAGTCGCCACAGTTCAAGCTCCTTGTCCCGCAAACTACTTCACCTCCCTTTCGCTTCCGGGCGTCTCCGGGATCACCTCCAGATTTACCCATTCACGAAAATCCGGTTTTTGCGGAATGGCTTTTATCTGGTGGAAAAGTATATCGACGATCACTTCAGCCTGCGGGTAGATGCCCTCTTCACTCATAACCCGGTGCTGCGCCTGCGCATCCTGCCAGATGAATTTTTTCATGTTTTTCCGGATCAGCGCCAGATCCTGCTGGATGTAACGGCGCTGCACCAGGGCCGTCGCCTCGTCCGGATGCACGCGCACCCACTCCAGCGCGGTGAAATAGGCCTGCATAAAACGTTTGGCCCGTTGCGGATCCCGATCCACCCATGTTTTGCCAAGAATGAGGACATCGGGTCCGGTCATGGTGCCGAAATGCCGGTACACCTCGGTATCGGTGTCCATCGCCAATACCGTCGCGCCCTCCACCGCAACCAGCTGGGAAAAACCCGGTTCCCAGATGAGCGCCGCATCGATATTTCCGGCACGAAACACCGCCGGCACATCACCCACCTCCAGGTTCACCAACTGTACATCCTTGCGCGGATCCAGGCCATGCTGGCGCAACAGCAGGCGGCACGTGATATCCACGGAAGAACCAAAAGGAAAACCAATTTTTTTGCCTTTCAGATCCGCAAAGCTGTTGATCCCCGGCCGCGCCACCAGCCCCTCAAAACCCGGTGCGATATCCTGATTGCCCACCCAGTAAAAACGGCGGTTACCATGGGCCATGGCGCTGAGCATGGCGATTTCACCCACACTGGCAAACTGCGCCTCACCGGAGGAGATGGCATTGAGCCGATCCATGCTCTTGCCGATAAAACGCCACGACACCTTGAAACCGTACTGTTCGAAAATGCCGCGCTCGATGCCGGCCCACACAGGGATATGGCCATACCATTGGGAACCGACGGCTACGACCGGTTCCAGCCCGCCCGTTTTGTTGGCAGGTGTTTTCTGTTCGCAGCCTGCCAGCAGAAGCCAGAACGATGCAAACAGGATATACCAATGGATTGCGCGCATAAGTCCACCCGTTGACCGAGTTCCTCCAATGCGTTCCGCCCCCTCTCACCGCGGGCCGTGATGCCGGTCAGTTGTGCTGCGCAAAAACCGTTTATGCCTTCCATTACCAAGCCGCGACGCAACGCCGGGGCACGAGGGGGCCCTGCATGAGTTGTTATGTTTATCCCAGTAAGTTTAGCCGGAAAGTGGAACATCAGGAGCGCCGGGCACACAAACAGAATCGCAATCGTGTACGGCATTCAGCCGATATGCCCCGGCAGAGGCCTGAAATGGAAAAAGCGGTGGTGAATTGCAAGAGAAAGGGCGCGCATGCCGCCATCCGGGCGGCGGATGATTTAGAGGAAGGACAAGTATAGTGGCCCGCTTGACGGGTCACCGTGGATGAGCACGATCTTTATGTCTGCTTTCAGCGGCGCCTGCCCTTGTGACCCCTGGCACGCGATTCCTCGAACTTGACGCGCAAAAGGCTGCCCTCGAACGACTTGCCGTTCAGGCCGGCAATGGCAGCGCGGGCTTCATGGCCTTCCAT
>JALVOC010000149.1 GCA_027032075.1 Chromatiales bacterium
CTGTTGCACGATCTCATCCACCACCGTGGTTTCACCCCTTGCGCGTGGGCGCAGCGCAAAGGTGGTAACATCCTCGCCGCCGATGGTGGTGTAGGCGGTAAGCACCTTGAGTGCCGCGGCGTAGCCAGCCATTTGCAGGTCAGAATCGTTGAAAACAGGCTCGCCGTGCTTGTCCTTGACCTCGTCGTTTAGGTGCATCATGGTTTCGATCTGACGCTGGACCTCGGCCCGCACCGCGGGCAGGATGCGCTGCTTGAAGCCGGCGCGATCGCCAGCCGGGCGTTTGCGCAGCATCAGGATCACCGTGCCCTGCACATAGCCGCCTTTTTTCAACTCCGAGGTGGTCTCGGTGGCGATATACCAGGCTGCCACGACTTGCAGACCCGACGCCCAGAAGATGCCCACCATGTCGGACCAGACGCCGGTGTCCTGATGCGTGAACATGACGCACTGCATGCCGTTGTCCGGCATGTGTTCAGCCATCGCCTTGTAGGCATCTACCATTCCGCGCCGGAAGTCATCGCCGGAGCCCTTGATCGCCAGGGCGCGTCGGGAGTCCCATGTCCACTCATCGAACGGCTTGGGGGGATTCTTGCGCAGCCACGCGATGAAAAATTCGGTGATTTCGTGATAGTGGACGGCATCGGCATAAGGTGGGTCAGTTACCCATAATTCAGAATTGGCATTTACTTTATCTGCTGGGATATTGAGAATCTCTTTTTGAATGTTTGGAACATCCTTATAAACATATTTTGGAAATCTTGCACTTCGATCGAATAAAGACGATCTTGAACCAAAATTCCAGAATGTATTGAGTGCTTGGTTGTAGAAAACGTGCTCAAATTTTTCCCACCCCGTATGCCATGGAGCAAGTTTTGAATTCCAGTCCAAAGCGTTTACTGAACCTAGCAGTGTGTATGTGCTTATCAGCTTTCTGTTTATGGCGTGAATAAGTAATTGCCGCGGAAGAAATAAATGATGCCAATAGGTCCAGCCGCGCTCGCGAATGGGCTGGTCGGTGTTATAACCCGGCTCGATTTCCATGTCCGGCACCAGACCTTCTTCCTGCCAGCGGACGAGGTTTTCTGCCACAATGCTTTCCACCTTCCGCTCCCGCTCCAGGTCGGCCTCGGTGACCGAGGCGAAGAAGGTCTCCTGCCGCGACTTTTCCAGTGTCTCCTTCCTTATCCACTGGATGGCATAGAGCCGTT
>JALVOC010000150.1 GCA_027032075.1 Chromatiales bacterium
GATGGGGCAAGGCGTGTTTGAGATCTTTCAGGGCGCCATTATTGATGCTGTGGAAGAGGCGAAGGCGAAGAAAAAGTCACCGAGTCAAAGCAAGTCAGCCAAATTGCCGCCTTTGCCCTGCTCCACCCGCAACAGGTGGCGTTCGCCGTCGATATGCGGCACCTGGATCCTTACCAGCTCACCGACCCGCAGACCACAGCCGTAACAGCACAGCAGAAGCATCTGGTGCTTGGGATTATGGGTGGCAGCGAGAATGCGTCCCACCTCCCGGTGGGTCAGCAGTTCCGGGATCCGCTGGGGGCGTTTGGGTACCTGTATCGACACATCGAAGGAGTTCCAACCCAGCACCTGGAGATAGAGAAAACGGATGGCGTTGAGATAAAGACGGCAACTGGCCGCTGCGAGATGGCGTTCCTTGACCAGGTACATGAAGTAGGGCTGTATCTCATCAATGCTGATCTGCTCGGGTGAGCGTTTGTAGTAACGGGCGAGATCGGTCACGGCCTCCTGGTAGTTCAACGAGGCTGTAGAAAAACCCAGTTCGCGGGTATGTCTCCCTTCAGCCAGTTTTATTTTTGATTGACTGACTTTGCCTTTTTTTGATACAGATTTCAATTCCTTTTTCTATTCCTGCTTTCACTACTGTCCGGTTAACTGTCGAATAAATTCAGTTGGTTAGATGCGGTGTTTGTCAACATAGTTGTCGCCTCGACCTACGCAGCCTGATTTAGCTCAGGCTGTTCCTTCTCCGGATTCAGCCAGACCCGCTCCGGCAATTCCCAGTTCCTGATTTCACCACTCCAACGGTTGGGGTGACGTGCCTGGGCTTCCCGGTAGACCTGTTTCCGACGTTCCAGTATTTCCGTAGCCTCACCCGTATGACGCTGTTCCGGCGTGGTGAACTTCAGACCGCTGTGCTTGTGCTCCGTGTTGTACCAGCGACTGAAGGACAGCACCCAGTCCCTGGCATCCTCGATGGTGGTAAAGCCGTTGACCGAGTAGTCCGGCCGGTATTTGCAGGTCCGAAAGAGCGACTCTGCATAGGCATTGTCGTTGCTCACCCGGGGGCGGCTGAAGGAGGCGATCACGCCCAACCGGCGCAGCGTCTCCAGCATGCTGGCCCCTTTCATCGGGCTGCCGTTGTCCGAATGCAGCACCAGCGGCCGCGCAGCGATTCCCTCTGACAGGCAGGCCCTGCGTATCAGTCC
>JALVOC010000151.1 GCA_027032075.1 Chromatiales bacterium
GGTTCGCAAATCCCGGGGCGGAAAACCCTGAACAATATCCAGCGGCCCGGCCGGTCCTCGGGCCCGCTCCCATGGGACCAGTCCTGTCTCCACCTGGCATAGTACACCTCCTGTATCATGTTGATCGTGTTATTTTTTTAATACCTATTTCTGCCCTGGCCGCCCTGGCCTCCTTGGCCACCTCGGCGACCACGACGGCCACGGCCACCCCTTCTGCAGCCCTGCCCCCTGCAGGCTCCATATCCCTATCCCGCTCCGAGACCAAAGACATTAATTCAATGAAATTACTTTCTTCAGGCATTTGAAGTGCATAATCCGGGATGATTGCCTCCTTATTTTCCGCCGTTGTCTTTACTTGCGTCCCGGCAACAGGCCGCGCCTGCGTCTGCGACGCCTGCCCCCGCATCCCGGCATGCGAAAATCCGGGGCCGCAAGGATATTCTTCAGGTACGCATCGAGCACCTGGTCCACGCTGCCTGTCACAAACGGCACAAGCCGGATGCCACGGGCCTCGATCATGTTCGCTACGGGCTCTGAAACAGCTCCGCAGATCAGGACTTCCACGTCCAGATCCGAGAGCATGGCTACCCGGCGCAGGACCCGGTCAAAACCAAACGGCTCGTAACGCCTGCCCACCACCTCCCGGCCCTCGATCTCCACCACAAGCAGCATCCGCGCGAAATCGAATACCGGAGAGATTCGCTCTTCCCAGACCGTCAAGGCAACTTTCACTTCGGGTTCGCTCCTTGGATAACCATAAAGCAACACCTGTACCATCCGAAAAACACCTGGGGAATATCAAAAATATCTTTTATTGTCAGTAGATTAGGGGAGACGACGCGAAGGAAGAGCGAAAAGGACTCCAAATCATAGTCGTATTTGTGCGACTCTATATAGAATCACTGTCGCAGCCCTGCGACCCTTTTCTGCGCCCCTGACGGTATCGTCCGGCAAAAGGGTCTTCTTTCATTCACAACTAAAGTTTCCCATTTTTTTTAGGGCGGATTGGCTGGAGTTTTCCATCCTACACGACACCTAGTTTTTATTGAGTAATCGACGTGCTGGTTCTTGACGAATCTTATACTGTATGATAGTATATTTATATATAAATTGATAGGAGGTTGACATGAATATAGTGAGACTTGCCTGATCTTTGGCATAGTATTTGCATGTATAGTCCTTCTTTCACTAGCTATAATAAAAATAC
>JALVOC010000152.1 GCA_027032075.1 Chromatiales bacterium
GAAAGGCTATGGGGGCATCGATGCGGTTCGCAGGCTCACCGCATCCTACGTTATCTTTTCAAGATTCATATCATTTACGCTTTATCATCCTATTCAAGGATATAATGAAAAGTTTTTTGGGCCCGTGCGATGGAACTCTCCGGCAATAACGGCCGCCTTGCGGAAATCAGGCAGGGAAATCGTTTACAAAAAGGCTTTGAGGCCATCGATGCGGTTCGCGGGCTCACCGCATCCTACGCTCTTTAAATTAATTACATTTATTCATGCCGAGCATGATGTGGGCAATTATGTTGCGGATGTTGCGGTGGATTTCTGTTTTGCCGGTTGCGAATAGGGTTTACACAATACTTTTAGTTTGGCTTTGTCATTGTTTTTTATTGCCTGGTATAAAGCCCGGATGTTTTCAGACGGCTCAATCTCCAGGCCGCTTTGCAGTCTTGCTGCACATTGCTGGTATACCTTCAATGCCTCGGCATTGTCTCCCTGGCTGGCATAAACTTTCATTAAACCCAGATAGGGCGCTTCCACCAGATCATCCAAAGCGATTGCATGTTCATAAAGGTCGATTATCCTTTGGTTTTGCCCCCGTCCGGCATAACGCTGAGCCGTTTTTTTCAGGACACTCAGCCAGCGGTTAAGCAGGCGCTCCTGCATCGACAATGACCAGGCCGGATTACCTTCCCTGCCAAGAAAGGCGCCTTCATACAATGCATAGGCTTTGTCCAGCATGAGGTTCAACGCATCGATGTCGTCATTTTTCTGTTCGGTAAGTTGCGTCATCAGGCGCTCGAATGCCCAGACGTCCACCCATACATGGCGATCATTCAGACTGAGCCGCCCATCATGTAACTGCAACGCATCATTGCCCAAGAGCTTGCGCAAGCGATGCAGGGTGGTGGCAAAACTTCGGTGGGCACTGTCCCCTTCGGCGTCCGGCCAGAGGGCCTCGCTGAGTTTTTCTTCCGCCACTTCACGGCCGCCAAAGGCGATCAGCGCCTTGAGCATTTCCAGTGGTTTTTTCTTACCCTTACCACTGGGACGCACCACCTCGTTATTCACCACCAGGCTGAATCTTCCCAGGGTATATATCTTTATTTGCCACGGCCAGTTATCCAGATGCAGCGGCGGGCTTTGCGGCAACAAATGATTTTCGCGGATCATCTGCTGGACATATTCCACTTCAATCCCGTGTTCGAGGGCAACAAGGCAGAGATTGGTGATTACTTCGGGCCGCCAGAACAGGCTGGTAAAATACTTTCCGGCTTTGCCCAGCCGGAATGCCACTTGCAGCGCATGCTTGCATGCTTTTATATCGTCTTGCAGATAATACAGCCATGCCTGGGTGATCTCGCAGAAAAACTCATCAAAACGGGCTTTTCTTGCTTTGCAAAACTTTCTTGATTCATCCACATTGACCTGCGCCTTGCCGAATTCACCCCGTTCAGCATACATTTGCGCCAGGGCAATCCGTGTCAGATCAGTCGGGATAGTCGACTTTAAAATTTTATTCAGCAAATGTGATTTCAGTAAGTACTCATATGCCCGTTGAGAATTCTGCTGTAAAGCAGCCAACCAGGCCGTTTGATAATAGAAATGAGAAAGATTTAAACGGCCAGTTTCGTTAACAAGACTTTCAAGCTGCGTGAGATAACGTTCAAAGGTTGTATGGTCACCTTTATTTCCAGCAGCATAGACAGCCTGACTTAACAGTATGGCATCCGATATATGCACCCCACTTTGCCTGCCGCAGGCCAGGCCTTTTTTCACTGTTTGCCCGGCATCGCACTTGTTGGTTAACCAGCAATACTGCGCTTTGGCCAGATAGAATTGTATCTCTGCCAAAGGCGATATCGGGCCTTCGCCAATGAGTGAACGAAAGCTATCAATAACAGTTTCGAGCTTGCCAAATTCACCTGTCCAGGCGTAATGCAGTGCCAGAGTGGCACTCAACATGGCTTTGTAGTTTTTGTCCTGGCTGTAGTGTAAATAATATTCCACCCGCTCGAGCCATTTAGCCAGAGTCGTATAATCCTGGCAGACGAATACCGATGCGCTGAATGCAGCATGCACAACCTGTGCCTCGATGCGATCGTCCGGATAATCAGGATATTCGTGTTGTATTTTTTCCAGCTCGGACAACCAGTTTATCAATGGACCAATGTCATCCCACATATATAAAAAGGTTCCGACAATACCGCACCAGCTTAAATAAATTCCACTGGCATCCTCCACTTTCCTGAATTGTTTAAATGCCTGCTCGAAATATTCACGCGCCTCAAAAGGGGCGTACGGCGCCCTGGCGACAGCCAGCCAGTATACAATCCATGGGTTATGCTCATGTTGTTTCGCAGGAATATTGGATAACAACTTATATAACGTTTGGTGCCTTCCATGGGCGGCAAGATCCGGCGCATGTTCCAGGATGAGGGCTGTTAACTCATCCATGGCACCCGCTTTGTTCAATAAATCAACCGCTTCTTCAAAAGAACCGTTCCTGCTCAATAAATCTGCGGCCTGTCGCTGAAGATATTCAAGCTTTTCTGCTGTGAACAGCTCCCGTCCTTTGGCAAGTAAAAATTCCCGGAACAGCGGGTGGTATTGATAGGTTTCCAGCGGCAATAAATGATGGGTGGTGAAATATCCCTGGCTGTTGAGCTTGCGTAACAAATTCACGCTGCTTTTTACCCCTGTCAGCCCGGTAAGCATGCTTTCCGACATCTGGGGCAACAGCGCGCTTTTCAGCAGGATATCCTGCTCATACGCTGACATCTGGTTAAATATTTCCTCGGCCAGATAATTGAAAACCAGTTCATGGTTTTCACCGTAGGAAATATTCTCAGGCAATGCCGCCGTTGCTTGCTGCAATTGCAACACGATACCGGCGACCCAGCCCTGAAAAGTCTCATTCAGCGCCTTAATCGTTTCTGCCGATAATTCTCCCTTGCCGAGCAGATGCCCGAGGGCTTCTGTTTCTTCCAGAGTGAATTTCAGCGTCTGCCAATCCACCCGTGCCATCAATTGGCTGGCCTGCAGGCGTGCAAATTCTGCCGGTGGCTCGTTGCGGCTGATCATCATGATACAACCACCATCCGGGAGTGAGGCCACTGCCACTTCCAGGAGTTTATGGAGGGGTGCATCCGCTGAAACAAGTTGATAATTGTCAAACACCAGAACAAAGGGGGGATTCAATACACCATAAAGCTGTTCGAAAAAATTACGACCGAAAGTGACAATGTCGGCCAAATATTCCGGTGTGAGATGGGGAAGGGTTTCCAGCTTACCCGGTGCAGCCTGCTGAATGGCCAACCCCAGATAGTGAAAAAAACTGGCAGGATCAGCGTCCCGTTCATCCATCTGGTACCAAAGGGATTTTTTGCCGGAATCCTGCAAATAGCTGGCCACTGCCCAGGTCTTGCCCATCCCCGGCGGACCGCTGATCCAGACCCCGCTCCGCTCACACGCCTCGTCCAACGATGAGATAATGCGCCGCCGTGGCAAACAGGCCGCCAGCCTGGGCGGTGTAATCTTGACCGGGGCGCTCTTACCCCTGGATTGTTGCTCCATTATTCGTTACTCCCCACATCTCCCCGATGGAATCGCCTCCCTGCCCATTCGGGGAACAGCCCTTATCTATATAATAAGTAAATACAACTACAAAAAATAAGCAAGCCGTCACACCAGACAAAAAAAGCGGAACCACTCCCCAAAAAACCGCTTCCCCTGATGTTTTTCCAGCCTGAAAATGGATAATTTCCGGTTTTGCCCGGATTATCCATTCCAGCGGGCGGAATGACGATACGCCAAATGTCCGAATATGCTCACAATTTGACAAAATACTTTAATTTACAAATAGAAGTCATTGACTATAATTGAGTTTATTAGGCAGCCTATTTTAGATCCAGTCTTGATGAATCGAACCACCCTTTACGAAATACCCATACAGATGGGATACAATAAAGCGCTTATATGAAAGAGGACGCAGCATGGATAACCTGAAACCCTTATTCGTTACTTCACTGCTTGGCATGTTGCTGGTACTGGCCGGGGGTTGTGGTGGGGGCGTTGAAGACGATACCCAGGAAGCTCCGATTGGGAATATTGCGGGCACCTGGACAATTTCTGAGACGGCCGACTCCAGTGATCCCACCTGTAGTGGCAACACGTCATATGATCTCGTCGTCGCACAATCCGGCAATAATTTGACTGTCACCGATCCCAATGGCAACGTCTTCACCGGTACCATCAGCGGTAATAGCGGCAGCTGGACCGGCAGTTACCCGGATGATGGCGGCACAACCACCATTAACAGCCTGACTGCCACCATCGCATCCGATTGCAGAAGCATGAGCGGCAATTCAAAGTGGTCATGGACGGATGGAAACAGCTCCTGCTCCGGTACCACCCGCTTCAACGGTGTCAGGCAGGGTTCCAATAGTTGCTAGTTTCAGAAAGTAACAGGTTTCGCACCACGTGCGTTTCCTCATAAGCATTGAATGATTACCTGGGCAGGCGGCAAGTTGCCCAGGTTGCTTTTTTTTCCGTCATCACGCTCTCCATCAAAAACGAAGATATTTGTCGTCAAACGTAACATCCACAGAGAGATGCCGTTTCGATCCATCCAGGGCTACCTTGCTTTTAAAAAGAAGCGATCGATGCGGTTCGCAAGCTCACCGCATCCTACATGGGATGATTTAAGACGCCCCTCTTTTCGGCAGCGCAACGCCATTCCCGGATGCCGTTTCGATCCATCCAGGCTACCTTGCTTTTAAAAAGAAGCGATCGATGCGGTTCGCAAGCTCACCGCATCCTACATGGGATGATTTAAGACGCCCCTCTTTCCGACAGCGCAACGCCTTTCCCGGATGCCGCCTCGCTTCATTCAGGCTGCCTTGCTTTCAAAAAATGATCGATGCGGTTTGCAGACTCACCGCATCCTGCGTGGGATGATTCAGGGTACTCTTCTTTCCTGCAGAAATTAAAAAAGCCCTGCTGTTTCCAGCAGGGCTTTTTATTTGGGGTATTCCGGGATATGACCGGACGACTTACATCATGCCGCCCATGCCACCCATACCGCCCATGCCACCCATATCCGGCATGCCGGCACCCGCCGCGGATTCTTCCTGCGGCAGTTCGGCGACCATGGCTTCGGTGGTGATCATCAGACCGGCAACGGAAGCCGCGTTTTGCAGTGCGGAACGGGTTACCTTGGTCGGATCCAGGATACCCATTTCGATCATGTCGCCGTATTCACCGTTGGCGGCATTGAATCCGAAGTTACCCTTGCCTTCTTTCACCTTGTTGACCACGACAGAGGCTTCGTTTCCGGCATTGCTGACGATCTGACGCAGCGGCTCTTCCATGGCGCGGCAGGCGATGCCGATGCCGACATCCTGATCGTGGTTGGAGCCCTTGAGATCACCAATTGCCTGCAAGGCCCGGATGAGGGCAACGCCACCACCGGGTACCACGCCTTCTTCCACCGCGGCACGGGTGGCGTGCAGCGCATCTTCCACGCGGGCTTTTTTCTCTTTCATTTCCACTTCGGTGGCGGCACCCACCTTGATCACTGCAACACCACCGGCCAGTTTGGCGACACGTTCCTGCAGTTTTTCGCGATCATAATCGGAGGTGGCGTCCTCGATGAGGGCACGGATCTGGTTGACGCGGGCCTCGATGTCAGCAGGTTTGCCGGCGCCATCGATGATGGTGGATTCTTCCTTGGTGATCACGATTTTCTTGGCAGAACCCAGTTCATCCAGGGTGGCTTTTTCCAGTGACAGACCGACTTCTTCGGAGATCACCGTACCGCCGGTGAGAATTGCGATATCTTCCAGCATTGCCTTGCGACGATCACCAAAACCGGGGGCCTTGACCGCAGCCACCTTGACGATACCGCGCAGGTTGTTGATCACCAGCGTCGCCAGGGCTTCGCCTTCCACATCCTCTGCGATGATCATCAAAGGCTTGCCGGACTTGGCGACGGCTTCGAGTATCGGCAGCAGATCACGGATGTTGGAGATCTTCTTGTCAAACAACAGCACATAGGGGTCTTCCAGTTCTGCTGTCATGTTCTGCTGATTGTTGACGAAGTACGGGGAGAGATAGCCGCGATCAAACTGCATCCCTTCGACCACGTCCAGTTCGTTCTCCAGACCGGAGCCTTCCTCGACGGTGATCACGCCTTCCTTGCCCACCTTGCCCATGGCCTCGGCAATGATGCTGCCGATTTCTTCATCGGAGTTTGCGGAAATGGTGCCGACCTGGGCAATTGCCTTGTCATCGGCACAGGGTTTGGAGAGTTTTTTCAGTTCTTCCACGGCAGCGACCATTGCCTTGTCGATTCCGCGCTTCAGATCCATCGGGTTCATGCCCGCGGCGACGGCTTTCATGCCTTCCACCAGGATGGATTGCGCCAGCACTGTCGCTGTGGTGGTGCCATCACCGGCAACATCGGAAGTCTGCGAAGAAACTTCCTTCACCATCTGTGCACCCATGTTTTCGAACTTGTCTTTCAGTTCGATTTCCTTGGCGACGGAAACGCCGTCTTTGGTAATGGTCGGAGCGCCGAAACTCTTGTCCAGCACCACGTTGCGGCCCTTTGGCCCCAGGGTGACTTTTACCGCATTGGCAAGAATGTTCACGCCCGCAAGCATCTGATGGCGGGCTTCATCGCTGAAACGTACTTCTTTTCCACTCATTGTGATTCCCTCTAAGCTATATCTGAATTAAGTTGGAATTGTGCGACAGGCGCTCAGCCTTCAATCACACCCATAATGTCTTCTTCGCGCATGACAAGCAGTTCTTCACCTTCCACCTTGACCTCGGTTCCTGCGTACTTGCCAAACAACACCTTGTCACCGACCTTGACATCAAGAGGACGAACGTCACCGCTGTCAGTGATCTTGCCATTTCCCACAGCGAGAACTTCACCCTGCGCCGGTTTTTCGGCGGCCGTATCAGGAATAACGATGCCTCCAGCAGAGGTGCGCTCTTCTTCCATGCGGCGGACAATTACACGATCATGCAAAGGACGAATATTCATGCTTTTTTTCTCCTGGTAAGTAAGTCCTTGATTACTAAGACAATAGTCAAGCCCACAATGGTCTCGACGGAAATAAGTTATGTGCCTTGTTAGCACTCGTATTAGATGAGTGCTAATAATAGCGGGCCAGACATGGGTGTCAAGACCCCCCTTTTCCATTTAAAAAAACGGCCTGGCTATGCATAGGGGCGGATGGGGATTTTTCAAGCGATGCGGTAAAAAAATAACGAAAAGCCGTGCGGGATCACTCATCCCGCCGCTTGTACTCACCTTCGATGGTACGGGGGTGTTCGGGAGGCCGGGGCCGTAACGGGAAGTCTGATTGGAACAGGCTGTGGAGCAACAGGTAGGCAGCCAGCCGCTGGCGCAGGGGGGGAATGAGCAGTAAAAAACCGAAACTGTCGGTGACAAAACCGGGGGTCAAAAGCAGCGCACCGGCCAGCAACAGCAACAGCCCTTCCAGCATGGCGGTGGCAGGCAGCTCGCCGCGCTGCAAACTGCTCTGCACCCGGTAAAGCGTGGAAAGACCCTGCAGCCGCAACAGCCACACCCCCAGCACGGCGGTTCCCACCACCAACAGGACGGTAGGCCAGGCACCGATAATATCCCCTACCTTAATAAGGAAATAGATCTCGATTAACGGCACGGCCAGAAACAGAAGCAGCAAATAACGGAAAATGGGCATGGCAGGTTGCAATTTGTGCTGAATAAATTCGTAGTATACCTTTTCCTGGCAATCCTGTTGCTGTTATCTTTTTTTGAATATGACTGAGACGCCTTACAGACTTGTCCTCTCCACCTGCCCTGAGATGGCGGTGGCGGAAAAAATCGCCACGGCACTGGTGGAGCAGCGACTGGCAGCCTGCGTGAATATCGTTCCCAATCTGACCTCGGTGTACCGCTGGCAGGGGAAGATCGAAAAAGACAACGAGATCCTGCTGCTGATCAAGACCACACAACAGCACTACCCCAGCCTGGAAACGGCCATCCGGCAACTGCACCCCTATGAACTTCCGGAGATCCTGGCGGTCACTGTGAAGGAGGGATTACCTGACTACCTTGACTGGATTACCACCTCATTGGAAAAGGCATGATAATGATAATGTTAAAGCGCTGTATCCCCTCCTTACTGATCCTCCTTCTCAGCTGGCACCCGCTCGTTCATGCCGAAGAGGAACTGCTGGAACCGGACAAGGCATTTGCATTCAGTGCAACCGTTGAAGGTGACGCCATCCGGGTTGAGTGGAACGTGGCGGACGGTTATTACCTTTACCGCAACAAGGTGCGTTTGAGCAGCGACACGCCCGGTGTCAGCCTGGGTGAACCCAAGCTGCCGAAAGGCAAGGTAAAAAATGATGAATTCTTCGGCAAGATGGAGATCTACCGCCACCGGATCAGCGGCACGGTTCCCCTCAGCCGCAAAGACAGCTCCATTGATTCCTTTCAGCTTATCGCCAAATACCAGGGCTGTGCCGATATCGGCGTCTGTTACCCCCCGATCACCAAACGTCTCACGCTCAAACTCCCTGCTGTAAAGAGCGGCAGCGCGGTCTCCGAACTTGGCAACCTAGGGGACTCCCTTGGTCTGGGCGGGAATGACGATGACATCCTGGATCCGGATGAGGCATTCCGCTTCAGCATGACGGTGGAGGATGCGAACACCCTCGTTGCGCGCTGGCAGATCGCTCCGGACCATTACATGTACCGGGACAAAATCAAATTCAGGCTGACCGATCCGAATGTGAAACTGGGGCAAATCACCCTGCCACCTGGCGAAAAGAAGCGCGACGAATTCTTCGGGGACATCGAGGTCTATCACAACCAGGTCGAGGCACGCATTCCGCTGGTGCGCAGCAGCAAGGAGGCCTCCCGCATCACCCTTAGCGCCACCTACCAGGGTTGTGCGGAAAAAACCGGCATCTGTTATCCGCCGATCCAAAAGAAGCTGAGTTTCGACTTGCCCGCAGCCACCACCCTGTTGCCGGCAAGTGCGGCGGCGCCCCCTGCCAGCGGCGAAAGTGAAATCGTTTCCGAACAGGATCGCATCGCCGCCTCTCTGGCCAGCGGCAACACTCTGCTGACCATCCTGACCTTCTTTGGCTTCGGTTTGTTGCTGGCCTTCACGCCTTGTGTCTTCCCGATGATCCCGATCCTCTCCAGCATTATCGTGGGCCAGGGAAAAACCATCACCACCCGCCGCGCCTTTTTCATGTCACTCACTTATGTGCTGGCAATGGCCCTGACCTATACGGTGGCCGGCGTGGTGGCGGGTGTGATTGGCGAGAATATGCAGGCAGCCTTCCAGAACCCGTGGGTGCTTGGCAGTTTTGCCGCCGTGTTCGTGCTGCTCTCTCTCTCGATGTTCGGCTTTTATGATCTGCAGATGCCCGCAGCACTGCAAAGCAAATTGACCAATGTCAGTAACCGCCAGAAAGGCGGCTCGCTCACCGGCGTGGCGGTGATGGGCTTCCTCTCGGCGTTGATCGTCGGCCCCTGCGTGGCAGCGCCCCTTGCCGGTGCGTTGATCTATATCAGCCAGACCGGTGATGCGGTACTGGGCGGCATTGCCTTGTTTGCCCTGAGTCTGGGCATGGGCACGCCGCTGATCGCCATCGGCACTTCCGCCGGCAAACTGCTGCCCAAAGCCGGAGGCTGGATGGACGCCATCAAGGCGGTGTTCGGTGTAGCCTTGCTCGCGGTTGCCATCTGGATGCTGGAGCGCATCCTTCCTGTGGCGGTGATCATGCTGATGTGGGCCGTGCTGCTGATCGTTTCGGCCATCTACATGAAGGCCCTCGAGCCACTGCCTGCCGATGGCAGCGGCTGGCGGAAACTGTGGAAAGGCCTCGGCCTGGTGATGCTGATCTTCGGGGTGTTGCAATTGATCGGTGTGGCCGCGGGAAGCAAAGACTACATGCAACCGCTCAAGGGTCTGAATCTGGGTGGAGGCGGCCAGACAGTGAGCCAGCAACACCTGAAATTCAAACGCATCAAGACCATCGCTGATCTGCAACGCGAACTGGATGCCGCCCGCAGCCAGGGCAAATATGTGATGCTCGACTTTTACGCCGACTGGTGTATCTACTGCAAAGACTTTGAGAAATATGTTTTCACCGATCCCCGCGTGCAACAGACTCTGGCTGATGTCGTGCTGCTACAGGCTGACGTCACCGCCAATGACGAGGAGGACAAGGCGTTGTTGAAACATGTGAAAGTGACCGCGCCGCCGGCGATCCTCTTCTTTGACAAAAACGGCAAGGAGATGTACGGCTACCGTCTGGTCGGCGCGATGACTGCAGATCAGTTTCTGTCGCATTTGCGGAAAGTGCTCAAGTAGCGCAGCATCTGCAACAAACACGTAATCTATTGATGTTTTCATTAACGGATCACCTTCATGAATAAAGCAGTTCTGATCATCGCCGTCGCCCTGACCGGCCTGGCGGCCGGCTACACCATGAATTTATGGCTGGAAAACCGCCAAATAACGGCTAAAACACCTGAAACAACAGTTACGGCAACCACAAAAGAGGTTCGCCCGGCTTTTGCCCTCAAGGATGTGAATGACAAATTACGCCACATCAAGGAATGGGACGGCCAGGTGATCATGATCAACTTCTGGGCGACCTGGTGCCCGCCCTGCCGCCGCGAGATGCCGGCATTCATCAAGCTGTATGAAAAATACAAGGACCGGGGTTTTACCATTATCGGTGTCGCCCTGGATGAAAAACAGGCTGTTATCGATTTCATCGATCCCATGGGCGTGGAGTATCCCGTACTCATCGGGGATGAAGAGGGCATTCCCCTGACCAGACGGTACGGCAACCGTCTTGGTGTCCTGCCCTATACCGTGTTCATCGATCGGCAGGGACGGATCATCGCCCGCCACCGCAACGAACTCAAATACGAAGAAGCGGAAAAACTGATAAAACCGCTGCTCTGATCCCCGGCTATTCCGCCAAGGTCTCGGCGGGTATAATGTCTAAATAAGTGTTCCGAATACCAGGTCATTTAACATTATTGGCAGATTCTGGTTTCGCATCAGAACCAGAGGTCTTTTACATGACCGTCAGCCGCAGGGAGGCGGCTGTCGAGCTTACAGGGAGGTATTTACAGCGTGTCATGTAAAAGACCTCTGGTTCTGATGCTCCGTTTCCCAAGTGTATTGGTATTCGGAACGCCTATTTAGATTCCTCTGCATCAGCATGCCAGATCCCCGTTCGCCTGACAGAGGGGAAATACTTGATATTTGACCGCGGGTACGAAGTTTGAATTTGCTTCAGCTTTCCTCTTTGCTTCTCTTTTTCTCCGGCGTGTCCGCTTTAACCTACCAGGTTGTCTGGGTGCGGCTGCTGGGCCTGAGCATCGGCGTCACCAGTGTCGCAGTCGGCATCGTGCTGGCTGCGGTATTTCTCGGCATGGCGCTCGGCAGCTGGCTGGCGGGACGCATGCCGGCGCGCTGGCAGAACCGCCTCTTTCCTTTCGCTGTGGTTGAGGCGATCGTGGCCGGCAGCGCCCTGTTGTTACTGCCGCTGTTGCTCAATCTCGATCATATCCTGGCGCTCGTTCCTGCATTGGGCCAGTCCCTGTGGTTCCGGTTCTTTCTGGTCACCCTGTTGCTCGCCCTGCCTGCCGCCGGTCTGGGAGCGGCTTACCCCCTGGTGGCCTCTGCAGTCGCGCAACAAAACCATGGCCCCGCAAAAGGACTGGGACACCTCTATGCCCTGCACACTGCGGGAGGGGTTGCAGGAGCGCTGGCAACGGTACTGTTTTTCATCCCCCGGTGGGAACTGGATGGCACGCTGTATGGCGCGGCCTTGATCAATGCAACGGTTGCCCTTTGCGCCTTTTTTATCGATCGCAAACAGACCGCAGAAAACACAAAAACCGCCACCGGTGCGAAGGGGCGGAGGCAAACGGGATCCTGGGCGGGTTTGTTCGTGCTGAGTATCACCGGCATGAGCGCCGTCGCCACCGAGGTGGGCTGGAGCAAGTACCTGTCCATTTTCGCCGGCGGTACCTTTTTCGGCTTTGCAGCCCTCCTGGCGCTGTTTTTGAGCGGCATTGCCCTTGGCGCCTGGGCGGTCCGGCCCCTGTCAAGGCGGATACCCCCTTCCCCGCTCTGGCTGGCTTACGGCTTAGTGGCCCTGGGTGCTGCCATGTTCATCACTCGTGCCGGCCTTGGTTTCGTTCCCGCCGTGGACGATTATCTCTCCGGATTACACACCACATCGCCATTGAGCCGTTACGCGGTGGTTTTGGTGATCCTCTTTCCCACGGCCTTTCTCTTTGGCGCGCTGTTTCCCATCAGCCTGCGCAGCTATTGCGGTGAGGCACAAACACTCGCCCCCCGGGTGGGCAGGGGTTATGCGGTCAATACGCTGGCCGGCCTGGCAGGTGCCGCTGTCGCCGGCGTATGGTTGATCCCCGCCTATGGAACCGACCGTTTGCTGGTGATGGTTGCCCTCATGGTGCTTGCCGCAAGCCTGTTGCTCTGGCCCCTCCTTCCGCGGGGAAGCATGCGCACAGCCCTTGCGGGCCTCGCCCCGGCCATCATGCTTGTCGGCGTGGCCCTGCCACCGCTTGATTTCGAGCGTTTGGTCACCCGCATGGACGCCAGCTACGATGCCGCCTATTGGAAAGCAAAAGGCCGCAAATCACGCTTCCTCTTCCTCAAGGAGGGACGTTCGGGCGTGATCAGCCTGCAAACCTACGACGGTGAGAACCTGATGCTGTTCAACAATGGCCTCAAGGAAGCCAATATTTCACCAAAGCAAGGGGGGGCAGAGGTGTTGCTCGGTCTGATGCCACACCTCTTCCGGCCCGAGGCAAAAAAGGCCTTTGTGGTGGGCTATGGCGCAGGCATGACGACTGAAATACTGGCGGCAAGCGATCTGGCGTCCATCCGTGTGGTGGAACTGGAACCTGCCGTGGTCGAGGCGATGGCCAGTCTGAGTGACGGCAGCATCCCGCTGCTGCAGGATCCGCGCATCCGGCTCGACTATAACGACGCCCGCAACACCCTGCTCCTCGAGCCGGAAAAGTATGACATCATTGTTTCCCAGCCTTCCCATCCCTGGCGCGCCGGGGCCTCGGTGGTGTTCACCCGGGAGTTTTTCCAGATTGCCCATTCACGCCTGAAGCCCGGCGGTGTCTTCGGCCAATGGCTCAATCTGTTCCAGATGGATGCAACCACTCTGCGCGCCGTTTTCCGGGCCTTTTTCGAAGTATTTCCACGCGGGGTGGTGTTTGCGAGTCTCCGCTCGGAAGAATTGGTCCTGCTTGGTTCCGATACGCCGCTGGTGCTGGATCGCAATCGCATCAAGGCACTTCTGCAGGAAACCACATGGCAGCGCTTTTTCACATCGCTCGAGATTCAACGACCCGAGGACGTGCTGAAATATTTCCTCTTCACCCGTCATGAGGCCCTGGCAGCCGCCGGAAAAACGGCTCCAAACACAGACATGAATCTCCTCTCTGAAATTCGCCTGGCGGGTATGCAAAAACGACCTGAAGCGGAGGAAAATCCCTATACACTGTTACAGCACTATACCCAACGCGACCTGAGTATCTATATGCAACGTCACTGACACCACGACCGCCATGAAAAAATCCATTTGTCGATGGGTCAGAAAAGGTGGCCCTGCCTTATGTCATCGCCCCCCTATTACCCATAATACTTTTGTTTGATTGTGAACCCGTTCCCACCCTGCAAGCGGCAATCTTGCTAGTATTTGCGTCGAACTTGCCGGTAATGACCATTTTCTGGACAAATGGGAAAACATGGTGCAAAATTCAGCCGCAAGCATCAGAAACGACCTCGGGATGAGGCAAAAACTGCGCTAAATGGCCACTATCAGAGGTGAATTTGGTGCGAAAAGATAAGAATTCACGATCACCGAGAGCAAACAAACACCGCCATGGCGAAACTGCTGGTCATCCACGGTCCCAACCTCAATCTGCTTGGCAGCCGCGAGCCTGAACATTACGGCACCACACGCCTTGCCGATATCGATAACGAACTGGTAAAAATCGCACGAGAGGCCGGACACGAACTCCAATGTCTGCAAAGCAATGCCGAACACGAGTTGGTGGAAGCCATCCACGCGGCCAGGGACGAAGGCGTGGCGTGGATCATCATCAACCCGGCAGCGTTCACCCATACCAGTGTGGCGCTGCGCGATGCCCTCGCCGGGGTGAAGATCCCTTTTATCGAAGTACATTTATCCAACGTCCACGCCCGCGAGGACTTTCGCCGCCAATCCTATTTTTCCGATCTGGCAGAGGGAGTTATCAGCGGCCTGGGACCTTACGGTTACACGCTGGCGTTACTCTCAGTGATCGACAGCCTTAAACAACGTTAATTATTATTCAAACAGGTCAAGTTGTTATGGACATTCGCAAAGTCAAAAAACTCATTGAGCTGCTGGAAGAATCCGGTATAGCCGAAATTGAAATCAAGGAAGGCGAGGAATCGGTACGCATCAGCCGCCACAGTCCGACTGCCGCACCCCAAATGATGCAGCAGCCTGTCATGACTGCCGCACCGGCAGCGGCTCCCGCAGCCGCAACAAGCGCCACTACAGAAACGGCTGCAGCAGAAACCGCGGCAACGGAAACCATCGAGGGCCATGTTATCAAGTCACCCATGGTAGGCAGTTTCTACCGTGCACCTTCACCAGGGGCGACACCCTTTGTCGAAGTCGGTCAAACCGTCAATGTAGGCGATACCCTTTGCATCATCGAGGCGATGAAACTGCTCAACCAGATTGAAGCTGACAAGGCAGGGACCATCAAGGCTATCCTGGTGGAAAACGGTCAACCGGTAGAGTATGACCAACCGTTGTTCATTATCGATTGACGGCATAGCCACCTGGTTCAGTGCCGCATATTTTCGTGCCAATGAATACAACCCATCAGATACCACTTTCCCGTTCTGAGCCGATGATTATTGAACCATCCGAATTTAAAAACAGTAAATGAAACCATGCTTGATAAAGTTTTAATTGCAAACCGGGGTGAAATCGCGCTGCGTATTCTGCGCGCCTGTCGTGAACTGGACATTAAAACCGTGGCGGTGCATTCCGATGCCGATCGGGATTTGAAACATGTGCGCCTCGCAGACGAATCAGTCTGTATTGGTCCGGCACCCTCAACCGAAAGTTACCTGAACGTCCCGGCAGTGATCAGTGCGGCTGAAGTCACCGACACCGTGGGCATTCATCCCGGTTACGGCTTTCTTTCTGAAAATGCGGATTTCGCCGAACGCGTCATGGAATGCGGTTTTATCTTCATTGGCCCGAAACCGGAAACCATCCGCATGATGGGGGACAAGGTGGCAGCCATCAAGGCGATGAAACAGTCGGGCGTTCCCTGTGTACCCGGTTCTGACGGACCACTGGGTGACAACGATGAGGAAAACCTGCGCATTGCCCGTGACATCGGTTATCCAATAATCATCAAGGCTGCCGGTGGCGGTGGCGGCCGGGGCATGCGTGTCGTGCACAGTGAGGCCGCCCTGCTCAACGCCATTTCCCTGACCAAGGCCGAAGCCGATGCAGCTTTCAATAACGATGTCGTTTATATGGAAAAATTTCTCGACAATCCGAGACATATCGAAATCCAGGTGCTTTCTGATGAACACGGCAACGCTATTCATCTGGGGGAACGTGACTGTTCCATGCAGCGGCGCCATCAAAAGGTGATTGAAGAGGCTCCGGCACCCGGCATCAGCGAGGAAATCCGGCAAAAGATCGGTATGCGCTGCGCCAATGCCTGTGTTGAAATCGGTTACCGCGGGGCCGGCACCTTTGAGTTCCTCTACCAGGACGGTGAATTCTACTTTATTGAAATGAACACCCGTGTGCAGGTGGAACATCCGGTGACCGAAATGATCACCGGGGTGGATATTGTCAAAGAACAACTGCGCATTGCCAGTGGAGAAGCATTACACTATAAACAAAGTGATATTAAAATCTCCGGACATGCCATGGAATGCCGTATCAATGCCGAGGATCCCGATAATTTCATGCCGTCACCGGGCCTGATTACCGCCTATCACGCCCCCGGAGGTCCCGGGGTACGCGTCGACAGTCACATATATAATGGCTATCGTGTCCCACCCTATTATGATTCCATGATTGGCAAGTTGATCACCCATGGCGAGGATCGCCAGACTGCGATGGCGCGTATGCGTAACGCCCTGAGTGAAGTTGTGATCGAAGGCATCAAGACCAACATCCCGTTACATCAGAAACTGTTCAAGGATTCGGCCTTCCAGGCTGGAGGCACCAATATCCACTATCTGGAAAAGAAACTGGAACAGCAATAAGCCACACCCTGCCTGCTGCCGATAGCGGCAGCAGGGGCGAAAGCCCGATATACCCAATATCGTTCAAGGTAAGGCTGTAATATAAGCCGCCAGGGTTGCGATATCTTCATCTGTGAAATCTTTGGTGATAGATTCCATTATGGCACTGCGGCGGCTGCCACCATTCACACCCGGCTGATTTGCATTTTTCCTGAAGTTTTCCAGCGTCAATTTCAGATAATCCTCCTTCTGTCCGGCTATGCGGGCGAAATCCTCACTGCCCTGGCCGCTAATGCCATGACAGGAAATACATTTGCGCTTATAGATTTTTTTACCCTCGCGTAGCTTTTGAGGATTGCTTGGCGAAGAGGAATGAACCTTATTGGAGGAAAAATAAATTGCCAGGTTCAGCTTGTCTTCATCGGTAAAATCCTTTGCCAATGCCTGCATAACAAAGTTTTTACGCTTGCCACTGGCAAAATGGTCGATCTGTTTCCACAAATAGACAGGATTCTGCCCGGCCAGATTGGGTACATGCTTCTTGACACTGTTACCGTCCTTGCCATGACAAACCCCGCACAATCGTGCCCTCTCCTTCCCGGCCAGATAGGCCTGACGCGATTTTTCTTTATCCGCCTGTATCTTGTTGAAGCTCTCCAGCAACCACTGGTTACTGGTTCCTGCTGCTCTCGCCGGTTGTATAACAATAAAAATATTAATGGTAAAACTTAAGATACCAATCATGCAAAATCTTGCCATAGGGAAGAAACCTCCACATACATTAAAAAAACCCCGGCACGGATGATGGTGCCGGTTGATGCCTTCCCTGTAACAGGTAATTAAACAATAAATTGCGTATTTTACAACCCCTTCATTCTCGTTACACCGCCATAACTGCCGATCCAGTATTCTCCATTGTCATCCATCGACATGGAAAAAACGTTCTTGGAGAACAAACCATCCGCGACAGAGTAATTTTTGAAGGATTTTCCATCGAATCCGGAAAGGCCATTACTGGTTCCGACCCAGATACGCTTTTTAGCATCCTGATAGAGCATGAAGACGTGATTTGCCGGCAGGCCATCGGCGACGGTGTAATTTTTCCAGCTTTTGCCATCAAACCGGGCAAGTCCACCACCCCAGGTGCCACACCACACATTGCCTTCATGATCCACCAACAAAGCAACAATATAGTTTGGGTTATAGGCGATATTCACGTTCTGAAGGCCCTGTTCCACCTTTTGCCTTGCATGATGACTGGATACCTTGGCGGGATCGCTGTCAAAACGGATATCGGCTTTTACTTTTTCGAAATCCGCACCCAGTCCATCGGCATGTGCCCAGTTGCTCCATTTGCCATCCTTAAAGCGGGCCAGCCCGCCTTCCGTGGCCAGCCAGACTTCACCGTTTTTACCTTCCGCCAGGCCGTAGACCCAGTCGTTTGGCAGGCCACCGTTGGTGTTTTCCACCGTATAGAGTTCCCATTTCTTGCGGTTCCGCAATTCGCCACCACGAACCCGGTTGACACCCGACCAGGTAGCGATCCAGACATCGCCGTTTTTCATTTTCAGCACATCATAAACAAATGCATCACCGAGGCCGTCAGGGATGTTCAACGTTTCCCATTTGTCGGTGGCTTTGTCATACAAGGACATGCCGCCACCATATGTGCCTACCACGATGCGTCCATCCATTTTGCTCAGATGAAACACACCATTGGACAACAGGCCGTTTTTCACATCATACATGCGGTGTTTGTCTGTCTCGGTGTTGTAGCGAATCACCCCGCCGGAGGTTCCAATCCACATTTCATTGCCATCCGCAAGGATTGACTTGACATTGCGA
The DNA here is from genome assembly GCA_027032075.1 of Chromatiales bacterium. Lineage (GTDB taxonomy): Bacteria > Pseudomonadota > Gammaproteobacteria > UBA6429 > Thiohalophilaceae > JAJRYG01. Next base: position 18,195 of record JALVOC010000152.1, read on the forward strand.
TTGCCCACACGGAAATGGGTAAATTTGAGATTGCTGTGTGCTGCCTTGGCTGGCTGAGCCGCTGCTTGTGTTGCTGTCCTTTTCGGAGCAGGTGATTCTGCCTGTTGTCCTTTGCGACTCCCCAGCGTATAGCCGCCAAGACCGACCACAACAATGACCAAACCAATAATAATGATTGTTTTGATATCGAGTTTCACGCCATTACTTCCTCATAAGTTAATTTTTCGAACTTGTCTGTTTTGCTGCGGCAGGTCTTTGCCCAATGCGGGTTACGCCACCTTTGGTAGCAAGCCATATATCACCATTTTTGGCAACGGCAATGGAATAAACGTGCTTGTCGAGCAGGCCGTCATGCACCGAGAAGGTACGCCAGTTTTTACCGTCATAACGGGTTACCCCACCGTTGGTGCCAAACCAGTATACCCCCTGCTTGTCCTGCACAACGCTATAGACCACATTGCCACCCAGGCCATCCTTCTTGATGTAATTGTGCCAGGTTTTTCCGTCATAACGGCTCACGCCGCCACCCCAGGTACCCGCCCAAATATCGTCTTTTTCATCCACCCAGATGGAAAACACATAGTTGGGATTGTAGGTTTCCTTGCCACCTCGCAACAGGCTCAGATCGTGGCGGCTGCGGGTACCGAGGCCGGTGTTCTTGCTCGGCGGCAAACCCTCTATGTTCGATGCACCCAGGCCGTCTTTATGTGTCCATGAGGTCCATTTTTTGCCATCATACATGGAGACACCACCCTCTGTGCCGAACCAGACACGATCCTGGCTGTCGACCCCCAGGCCATATACCCACTCATTCACCAACTCTTTTACATATGTCGTAAATTTACCGGTTTTCAGATCAAAACGGTTCGCTCCGGCCCAGGTGCCAATCCACAAGGTGCCGTCGCGTTGTGAAGTAAAGGTATAAATCCAGTAATCAGCGAGACCATGCAGCGGGAAATAGGTTTTCCACTTTCCGTCCTTGTAGCGGGAAGCGCCACCACCATTGGTGCCAAACCATTTATAGCCGTCATGGTCGATGCCGATCGCAAAAACATATTCATTTGCCAGACCACTGTCACGGGTAAAGGTATTGCGCACCTGCAGGGATTGCAGATCCACCTCCAGCACCCCAACCGAGGTACCTACCCACAGCGCATTTGCTTCCGGTTCAATTGCCAGGGAACGCACAAAAACGTTTTTTCCCACCTCGAAGGAATCCAGCACCCGCCATTCGAGTTGTGCCTTTTGTTGGGCCGGCCTGGCCTTTGACTGGGTATCATTCTGCGAATCACTGCAACCGGTATTGATCAGGATCAATGATGTCAGCGATAAAATCGCCAGAATTTTAAATAGTTTTTTATTCATTGCAGGGTTCTCATATAAGCGATTACATCCAGGATCATCTGATCCTCCAAAATACCGTCGTAAGCCGGCATCGCAGCTTTGCCCCTTTTTATTTTGTCAAATAAACTGAGATCAGACTGCATCATTCCCTCACCACGGGAAAAATCCTGTGCACCCGGTATCGCCCTGCCGGGCTCATGACAATTAAAACAGTGCATCATAAATATTTCCTGGCCTTTTATCGTATCGGCGGCTTTTGCCACTCCACCAAAAGCGACAAGACACAAACCAATAATCAGGGGTCGACTTATTTGTTTGAATTTCATACGCATAATTAACCTCACAGTCATTTCACAATCAAATTCGTTTCTACCCGCAAACACAAGCCACGTGCGCTAAATTTTAAATGATTTTTGCATCTGTTCATATTCATCAAGTTTACGATACAGAGTGGATTGCCCGATCCCCAGTTTTTTCGCCGCGGCGGCACGATCGCCGTTTGCTTCCTCGATTGCCCGCATGATCAGGCTGGCCTCGAAAATCCTCACCTGATCACGAAATGTCGAACCGGCCTGTGTTTCTGCGGTAACTTTCTGGATTTCCCCTCGCGGGATGATGTGTGCCGGCAGTTCTTTTACAGTGATCTGATCGCCTTCCGCCAGAATCAATCCTCTAGCGATGACATTTTCCACCTCGCGCACATTACCTTGCCAATGGTAGGTCAACAGTGCGCTTTCCGCCTCCGGCGTGAGGGTCAATTTACGTCCCTGGGCAAAGCGTCCCGCATCCCGTTGTAAAAAGAAATTTATCAACTTCAAAACATCATTTTTTCTGTCCCGCAGTGGCGGAATATGAATATGAAACACATTCAAACGAAAGTAGAGATCTTCACGAAACTCGCCTTTCGCCACCATCTCACCAAGATCACGGTTGGTCGCCGCGATAATACGCACATCCACCCGCCTCACCCTGTCACTGCCCACCGGCCTGACTTCCTTGTTCTCGATGACGTGCAGCAAATTGACCTGCAGGTGCAAGGGGAGTTCACCTATTTCATCGAGGAACAGGGTGCCCTTGTCCGCTTCGACAAACAGCCCCTTCTTGGCTTTGTCTGCACCGGTAAAAGCACCTTTGACATGACCAAAGAACTGACTTTCCATCAGGTTCTCCGGAATGGAGCCACAATTCACCGGAATAAACGGTGCATTCGCACGTTCACTCTGCTTGTGTATTTTCCGTGCCACCACACCCTTGCCGGTTCCGCTTTCACCCGTGATCAACACCGTGCTTTCCGTTACCGCCACTCTGGAGATCATTCGCTCGATTTCGAGTATCGGCTCGGAATCAAGTTGACAGATTTCCTCCTTGTCTTTCAGGACGAGGCTGCGCAACAACCTGTTTTCCGTACGCAGGCCACGCAAATCAACGATCTGTTTGATTTGGTGTAACACTTCCTCGGTGTGCACGGGCTTGATCATGTAATCAAAGGCACCCAGGCGCATGGCTTCTATTGCCGTATCAAGTGAGGCATGTGCCGTCATCAACAGAAAACTGGTTTCCACTCCTGCCATCTGCGCTTCGCGCATCAAGTCGATGCCACTCTGACCCGGCATACGGATATCACAAATTGCAATATCCACATCACCTTTCAACAATCTTTCGAAGGCACTTTTTGAATCGCCAAAATCCTCTACTTCATATGATTCCTTGCGCAAATTCGAAGTGAGTACCTGACGAATAGCCAGTTCATCATCAACAACAATGATCTGCACAGAACTCATGCAGTTTTCCCCTCCTGCGAAAACATTTCCTGCAAGGGCAAATAAACGTACACTTTTGTCCCTTTATTCTGCTCAGATTCGATCTCGAGTCTGCCTCCGTGGGATTCGATGATTGAATTGCACAGTGAAAGCCCGAGCCCGGTTCCCTTGCCAGCCTGTTTGGTAGTGAAAAATGCCTGTTTCGCATTTTTCAATGTCTCCTCATCCATACCCTGGCCGTTATCTTCCACCAGAAAATAAGCCTGTTTGTCTTTCACGCCGGTGCGTACACAAACAACTGCCTCACGATCCCGCAGGGTTTCCACCGCATCGCTTGCATTGACCAGAAGATTCATTATCACCTGGGTAATTTGATCACTGACCCCGTTTACCGCGGGCAAGTTTTTGTCCAAATCCAGCTGCAACCTGATTTTCTTCCATCGTTTGTCATACCGCATCAGGTTACAGGTGTTACGGATGAGGGCATTGAGATCGAACAGGCTGGCTTCCCCCGACTGGGGTTGTACCAGACCGGAGATTTCACGCGTGACCATATTCAATCGTTGTGCTTGCTCCAGAACGATTTTCATTTTACAAACATCTCCGCTATCCAGGTGCGGACAGTGGCCGTCCAGTCTGGCCTCGATGATTTCCTTTACCATTGCGGTAATCGCCGCAATCGGGTTTCCCACTTCATGTGCAATACCGGCAGTCAAGGTGCCGATTGCCGCCATTTTTTCCTGATGAAACGATTTCTGCCGTTCTATTTCCAGATTCTTTTCGTGCTCCTGCAAATCTTCCGCCATACGGTTGATCGAATCGGCAAGTTCACCAACCTCATCGTTACGGCGAATGGGCAATGCTTTGCCACGAATGCCTCTGACGATCTCTTCACCACGTTGTTTCAACAGCAGCAGATCGTGGGTCAAATGGTTGAAAAACACCCCGCTGATGGCGCCTAACATACCCAGGCTCAGCAGTCCCAGAATCAACGACACCATGGCAACCGAGTTGCTTCGCTGGCGATAGGCGGCAACCATCTTTTCACGGTATAATTTGCTCTTGTCCAGTTCCTGCTCTATGGTGTTTTTCAGATCATCGAGCCTGCCGGACAACAGATTCAATGACTCCACCTCCGGCTTGTCAATTGCATTTGCAATCGCCGCGCCCAAAACCCTGACTTCCGGCATCTCCTTCGAATATCGCAGAATCATTTTTTGATAAATATTCTGAAACTGCAGAAGATGGCTGCGAACATGCTGCGGCCCCTGTTCAATATCCATACTTACCAAATTCAGCTTCTGATTTTCGATCACAGTCAGAATACTTGCTTTAATCTCATGCAGCTGAATCTCCGCCTCACTGACCTGCTGCAAATCGTCAAACTGCCGCAGCAAAACATTCTTCTGGTAAAAAACAAACGCTGAAAGAAGGATGGCAAAAATAATCAATGCCCCATAAGCGAGATATCCTTTGAGGCGTAGCGAAAACCTCCACTTGGGCATGGTGGAGGAGTGCTCCTGCATTTTTTCAGCCACTGATAAACGTTCCTCCACAATAACTCTGTCCAGAATCCGGCATATTCCTGGAGTACGACACTCCGGGGGACCATATTATATGCTTTAAACGGCAATGGAATCATGATTTGCACAAACTGAAAAACCCAAGGAAACCTCACAGGTTTTCCCCTGTAAACAGTGAAGGGTGAAAGTGCCGCCCTGTTTTTCAATCATGTAACGCACGAAACCGATATCCATATCCGAGCGTTCGCCTGCGCTATTTTTCGAACAGCCCAGCAATTCACATTGTCCCAAACAACCGTTTCCGGGCCCGTCTGCATGCGCGGATACATCGATTGTAACCTGATCATTCTTGAATGAGGTGGATATTCGCACCGTCCCGCCAACGGGTTGAACCACGCCCGCCGCCGCCCGGAGAATGAACAGCATGCTGGTGACAATGCTGGAGCGTTCCAAAATGAGTGCCGGCACCTCGGGGGCAAGTTCCACCTGAAAATTGCCATCTTCGCCACGCTTCTCCAACTTTAGCAAAGCGATGACAATCTGCAGCATTTCATTCAGATCCGTGAGTTCTGTTTGCCGGGAGGACAACAGACTGAAACTGCGGAAATTCCGCAAAGTCGTGGCAATTCGCTCGGTTTGCCGCCGCAGGATGGAGAAACACTCTCTTACCTGCTGCGCATCCTTGCTGTCTGTCTCCTCATGACGCATGTGGTTCTGCCAGCACTGATGCAACCAGTCAATCGCCCCCTCAACCGCAGTCAGGGGATTCCCCACCTCGTCCGCCAGCGCCAACGAGATGTTCACCAGTTCCTGCAGGTGTTTCAGTTCATGGTCAAGCCGGTAACCGCTGAGTTGGTCTTTTTTTATTTTGTTCACGTGATTATCTCCATCGAAAAAAAGCAAAGAGAGAAAAGGGACAATGACAAACGCAGGAAGAAACCCGCCGAACCACCGCACACCGGTCCAGACCGGTCTGGTTGGGTAAGCGCCGGCGTTTTCTCTCTGTCTGAGACGGGTAGCTGGCACACTTCACATGCTTGCCGGACCTGCGCCGGCTCACCTCCGCGCCACTGAATGGGTGTTCCTCTGCAAAAGGGATACCAGCAGGGAAAGGCTCAGGTATTTTATAAGCTATTGATTATTATGATGATAATACTGTTCAGGTGCAGCGATTCCCATATTCGGGAAAGAGGGTGTAAATTAATTCCCACTATTGGGTGCAGAACCGGTTTCCTCCCGCCGGGAGCGCCAGAGATCCCGCAGTTTGCGGGCTTTTTTCCCGTACGGTTCGCCTTTTGGCGCCCGCTCCAGATAGACCTGCATATTATCGGCTGCCATGGCGTATTTTTTCTGCCCCGCGAGCGAAAGCGCCAGGCCGTAATAGGCGTTGGCCTGTCCCGCACGCCGGCGAATGGCGTGACGAAAGGCCTTTTCCGCTTCCCTGTATTGCTTCAGGCCCAGCCGGGTATACCCCAGATTCACCCACGCCTCGGGCAATTCGGGCGCAACCGCCAGCACCCGTTGCCAGGCTGTTAACGCCTCCGGATAGTTTTTCTGCTGCAACAGGTGCACTGCCTGTTGAAAACGTGTGGCCACCCGCTGGGCCCGCTTATGACGGTTTGTATCAAATCCCGCGGGCAACCGGGGGGTTGCGCCTGCGGCCTCCTGTGCGGCAGGGGGGAGCAAACGGCTGTCCATGGAAGGTAACCAGTAAATAACACCACCTGTCAGCAACACCAGCCCCAGGGTCAACAAGGCAGCACGAAGCCTGACATCATTGCGTTTACGTGTTTGCACGGAAAGAGGTGCCTTGGTTGAAATTCATTTTGGGTGATCAGAGAAAAGACGGTCTGGCTTGTCTTATGACCTTTTTAAGTGCCTCAGGCGCCACCGCTGATCCCGCTTCAAGTTGCTGCAGCAGCTGGAAAACTGCCGGGTTGTTCCAGTCGAGCGCACCGGTGATCCGTGCCAGTATCCGGCCATTGCCATCTATCAGCAAGGTAAGCGGATAATTTTGCACATCCAGTTTCTGTATCGCATCCTGCATCGCGAGCAGATAGACCGGAAAACGAACCCCGTGTCGTTGCAAAAATTCCCGCACGAGATAGGGATCCTCCTCCACCACCAACCCTGCAACCTGAAAACGATCTGCATCCAGCCGGGCTGATAACCGTTGCAGACTGGGCATCTCTTCCCGGCAGGGGGGACACCATACGGCCCAGACATTCAGCACCAACAGTTTGTTTGCCGGACTCGCGAACGTCTGCTCTTCCCCTGCGGAAGTGCGCACCGGCAAAACAGGAAACTGCGCACCGATCCCAGCAGGCGGTTCCTGCTGGCAGCCGGAGGCGGCAAGAACCGCCAGGCTGGAGAGCATGGCCAGCCGGACAAATTTTCCCTTCAGCAAAATCCCGCGCAATAAAAACAGCATGTTCAACCCGGTTGATCCATGCGCATCTGGAACAGCGTTTGCCCCACCGGCCAGAGGGAACGCAGTGCCAGCAGCAAATACATCCAGGTCGCCAGCAGGGCAACCAGGCCGCCCGCCCCCATCAACATCATTCCGGCGAGTTCCTGCGCGTTTTCCAGCAGTTGCGCTTCTCCCGGCACTTTGCGCGGCACGTCATGCAGGCCGGACCACAACAATCCGCTGATGAGGGTCAACATCCCCCCGCCATAGAGACGAACCTGCAAACGCATCCCCCGCACCGGCAATTCCCTGGCGCCCAGACGCGGCAGCAGGTAGTACGTCAGCCCCATGAAAGCCAGCGTCACCGCGCCGACCGTACCGTGATAATGGGCGGTGACCAGAACATTGTCGACCTTGATCAAGGCGCCACTCAAAATCCCGGCAATGAACAACAGGACAGAAAACAGCAGCACATTTGCCGCCACCGCCGCCTCATCCGCCCGTTTGCGTTCCGTGAAATACCCGCGCAACAACAGCATGGCGATCACCACTGCCGGCGGCCAGCTGCCGTAACGCATCAGCTGGGTATAGATCTGGCGATATTGTTGGCTGTCCGGTTCAAACAACCATTGAAAAATGGGCGTAAGCAGCACCGGCGCCAGGGTTAGCAACAACACCACAGGGAACAACATCCTGCCGCCCACCCTGATACCTGCCTGCCGGGCGAGCACCATCCAGACCACCAGCATCATCAGCACGTGGTTGAACTGCAGTACGTGGCCGCTTCCCCAAAACAGCATCTCAAAATAGGATCCACCTGCTGCCTCGGGAAGCCGCCAGTAGTTCCAGGCCAGAATCAGGAGCGAGAACAACACCACCAGAGCGGCACACCAAGCCCCCAGATGCAGGCCGGCCTCCATTCGTTCACGCCGCTGCATCAGCATCATCAGGGAACGCAACACCATCATACTTACACCAAGACCAAAAAGGCCAAGGCCGCTGAGAAACACCGGGCCTTTCAACACCGGGATATAATTGCTCAAAGCCGGTTGCCCTTCGCCGAGAAAAGCGGCCACGAGCATCAGGCCGACACCGATCACCACCGTCAGCAATGCCAGCCAGGCGAGATACACCCCCCTTGCGCCACACAACAGACTCCAGACCACCCCTGCAAAGGCGAGGAACCAGACCAGCACGGCAAAGTCCACGTGCAGCACCAGCGCAGTGGTGAAAAAATCCGGCGCAAGAAAGCCATGGTTGAGAAAAGGGGTGCGCGATACCACCAGAAGCAGTGCGAACAGCGTCGATATACCGATTGCGGTCAGCGCCAGTATCAGCCAGCCACTGGCAAGCCTGCGAACCCCGTCCGCGGATACGGACTGTGAAAGTGTCTTCATCTCCAACAAACTCAAATCGCCCCCTGGTGTGGCACTTTACTTACAAAAGGTATGCCAAAAAATGTCACGAATGCCAGACAGAAAACGGCCAGGATCAACACCGCTCCCCGTACGGGTGCCGGCTTGAGCGTCACGCGAAGATGCAGGGCGAAACCCAGCACCACCCAGGTGACAAACGACCATGTCTCCAGGGGATCCCAGGCCCAGTACCGTCCCCAGGCATCCTGTGCCCAGATGGCGCCCGCCACCAGCATCAGGGTGTCAAAAATGAAACCCAGCGCCATAAAACGGTAGGCGAGATCGTCCAGCCGCCGGTCATCCGGCAGGCGGGTGAATTTCTGCTCCCAAAGACCCGCACGGCGCAACAGCACCACGCAGGCCATGCCGACCGCTACCAACACCGCACCCAGAAACACTTTGCCGAACATGATGTGGATCACCAGCCAGGTGGTGTCATAGGTCGGCGGCAGATGGCCGGGAAGGGGATTGGACAGCATCAACCATCCCATCATGATAAACATGATGGGCAGAACGACCGCTGCGATGGGCCGGATGGCGCGGAAACGCCAGTAGGCCAGGGAAAAAACCAGCAACAGACTGAAAATATTGCTGGAGAGAATTTCAAACATGGTGAGGTAGGGACCATGCTCCAGACGCACCCAGCGCAGCCCGATGGAGATACCGTGGACCAGAAGACCGGCCCAAAGCAGGGTGAGGATGGTTTTTTCGGGGCGTTTGCCCATCACCACGCCGACTATCGCAAGCGACCCTGCCAGCACGTAAAGGATCACACCCAGCCAGAGCAGTTGAATCTCACTTTCCACAATGACAAACCTCAATCAATCTCATCATCACCCGACCAGGGCCGGGCCGCCCATTTTTGCCGGTAGTGCCATCCCAACCCCAGCACCGCCACCACACAGGCCGCCAGCAGCCAGGGGGTGGTCCAGTCATAAAACACTGCATATCCCATCCAGGCACGCAAACCGAGATAGTGCAACCGGCCATCAGGGAATTGCAGCGATTCACCCGCCTTGATGACATGGCGCTCATCATTGTAACGAAGCACCAGATGATGCTCCCTGGGTGGCCGAAAGGTGGAAGCGCGTTTTTCGTCCAGAACCACCTCTTTAAACTCTAACAGACTCCAGATTTCATGCCGGGTTCCCGGCACCGTCCAGCTCAGCGCCTGCTGGTATTCATGCGCGGGATAACTGGGTAGATGGATCGAACCCTGCCGGGGAGGCGAGCCGTCAGCGGGGTGCCAGACAAAGATGGGCGCAAAACCTTTGTTATGGGTGGTATAAAAACGGTAGCCACTCAGCACCAGGGGATGGTGGTCCCCGACAATGCGCTCATGCGCTTGTCCCTTTTCGTCGAGCCACTCCACCCGGCTCAGCGTGCGGCCGCGATTCAGGCCCGGCGCATAATCGATGGTAAAGGATTTCTGGACAAAACGTGCTTCTTCGAGATGCCAGGGATGTAATGGCCCCTTTTCATATTCGGTCAACTGGCCGGTAAAGGCCTCTCCCTCGGTGACCTCCAGGTGCCCTTTCAGATAGCTCAGACGGCTCGCAGCCAACAACAAAACCAGCCCCAGCAGACCAAGATGAAAGACCAGCAGGCCGGTCTGGCGGCGAAACACGGGGTTGGTCAGAATGGCGGCAGTCAGATTCACCGCAAACAGCGTAAAGGGGACAGCCAGTATCCACGCGGGTGGCCCCTTGGTGAAATACACCACTCCAACGCTGAGGGTGAAAAACACGAAAATGACCAGCGTGAATTTTAACGAGGCCAGAACAGCCCCCACGGAATGGACACTCACACAAAAACCACCTTAAAAGTAACCACCGGGTCCTTTTCATCTGATACACAACCCGCTCTATTATCGCACCAATCAGGGAGGATTGCTGCATCCACCGCCCATCATTCCGCGCATCCAATTGACGCCGCCACAATCATTGGCGCTCCACGTGCCACTGCTCTTCCAGTTGACCGGCCCGCCGCCGCCCAGCATCGCCTCCAGGTAATAGGGACCGTTGGTGTAGGGCTCGTTCCCCCCCTCCTGGCTGATATCCACCAGCAGCGCCTTGTTCCGCCAGCCGTGCGGCACCGCCGTATGGCACCAGGTACATTCCATCCGCCCGATGCGCCGCGCGTGGCCGATGTGCAGGTTCGTGGAGGCATAGGAAAGCATGCACATCCCCATCCCCCCGCCACCGCTGCTGCTGAAGCCGCTCTTGTTGGGGTTGGTGTTATTGGGGTTGGCGTAGTCATTGTAGTTGTGGCACTTGAAACACAAATCGTCCTGCTGGTTGGTGCCGGTCTCGTTGTCCCAGTCCCCCTTGAGCACGAAGTCCTTGGTCGAGCCGTGCGGCCCCCACGGATTGCCGTCAGGTCCGCCCGAGGGTTCGGAGGTGCCGTCGGCCGTCGCCGAACCGTGGCAGTCGCTGCAGTACATCGTCTGGTTGCCCACGTTCGTCCCGGAGCTGTCGTTCCAGGGCGATAAAAAGACCGCGCTGCTGGCGTCCCGCACCGCCACCGTCCGTCCGGTGTTCCCCAGTACCGGGTGCCAGCCACGGTGGTTCCCTCCCGGTTCCCCCTGATCGCTCAGCGGTGCCTGGAATTCCATCGCCTGGTTGGTGAACTGGGTGACCTGGTTGGTCCCCGACGGTGTCCCCCCTCCGGAGTCCCCCAGTAACGGCGGCGTGTCATAGGCGTAGTCCGAGTGGCATTTCAGGCATATCTGGTACTCCCGCGTCAGGTAGCTGTTGCCCACATCGGTGCTCGCTCCCAGCCCCCCGTCTCCCTGCTTCACCACATATTGGGAGGGAACGCTGCCCCACGCGCTGGAACCGTACAGCGGTTCCACTCCCCACATCCCACGTAATACGCCGGAGGCAATGTTGCTGTGCTGGACCGCCGGGTCGTGTTCGTGGGTCCCGACGCTGGCGCCCGCTGTACCGTTGAAAAGCTGGTTCTTCATCACCCGGTGCGGGTTGTGGCAGTCGGTGCATTCGGCGTGCCGGTTGTTGGCGTCCCCTTTGCCCAGGTTGAGCGCGCTCTCGCTGAAGTTGGCGTCGCTGATGTCGTGCACTTCGCTGCCCGCCGGCTGATCCACGCTGGTGAGCGGCATGTGCCGCGCCAGGGCAAAGTCGCTCTTGATGTCCGGTACCGGGAAACCGGCCGTCCCCTGGCTCTGCAATACCCCGCCGTCTGCTGAGTGGCATTGGTAGCAGGTTTCTTCGATCGCGGAGCTGCCGCCCACTTTGGGACTCAGGGTGCTGTCGGTCCCTTCGCGCAGCAGCCGCCGTGCCCCCTGCACCGTGTGGGTGTCATGGCAGTTCAGGCAGGCCACTTCCCATACCTGGCTGCCAAGGGGAAAGTCCCGTTGCGCCGCTGCCGTGTCAGTGTAGATTTCATCTGCCACATTGAAGTCGGCGTGCGCGGACACCGACCACGCCTGCCCCAGTTTGTCATGGCAGGCCAGGCAGACAATGTCGTTGGCCTGGTCAAAATCCCCTCCCAGCGGGGTGGACTGCTGAAAGCGGTTCAGCCGCAGAAATTTGATGTTGCGGGTGGTGTCGCTGTCCCTCAGGTGGGGGTCGTGGCAGCTGATGCATTCCATCTGGTCGTTTTCCAGCGGCACCGCGGGTTTGACGCCAGGCGCGCGGTTGGCAATGTGGCTCACCAGCGCCGGATCCCGCAGTTCGCCGTCTGTGCTCGCCAGCGTGCTGTCGTAGGTGATGGAGATGGGGTGGTCGTTGGTCAGATCGGTGCCCAGCCGCCGGGTGAAACCAGTCGCCTCGCCACTGCCTGCAGGCATGGTGCCGTCCGCGGCGGTGCCTGTCAGCGTAATGGTGACGTCGGCCTGACCGTTGAGAACGTTCACCGCTCCCAGCGCCAGCGAGCCGTCATGGCAGGAGAGACACAGCTTGGTGCCGCTTCCCAGATCAACCGGTACGCTGGAGTCCATCGAGGTGGAACTGTAGAAACTGTAGGGTTGGCCGGAGAGTTTCCGGTTCCATAAGGGCGTCGCCGGGACCTGCTCCGCATTGTGGGGGGTGTGGCAGAAAACGCAGATCTGCGATTCGCTCGTCGCCTGCACTACACCGCTTCCGCTGGTCGACAGGTTGTGCACCGTGCCGGCTACATCCGACACCCGCGCCGCCTCCACCACCACCGGTAACATCATCAGACCTAACAGATAGATATGCGGGATCCTGCTCTTCATTCCCGTCCTCCCACGTTTTCCATTCCCTTTCCCGGCAATATCTACCCTGTCATGAGCGATTTCTACAATGTCATTATTATTCGCAAACCGCGATCACCCTGACAACAAATAATGCAGCCAAAACAAAACTTGCCCGGCCACGAGGCATACAAGCATAAACATCCCCGGTTTCTGTTTCCATACTGAAATGGTAGTCTTTTTCCGAACCGGGTTATGCGCCTCCAACCCTAGGGGGGGTTACTGCAGCTGAACCGCATCCAGAACTGGCCACCACAATCAGAGGAAGTCCAGGTGCCGCTGCTCTTCCAGTTGACGGCGCCCCCGCCACCCAGCATCGCCTCCAGGTAATAGGGACCGTTGGTGTAGGGCTCGTTCCCCCCCTCCTGGCTGATATCCACCAGCAGCGCCTTGTTCCGCCAGCCGTGCGGCACCGCCGTATGGCACCAGGTGCACTCCATCCGCCCGATGCGCCGCGCATGGCCGATGTGCAGGTTCGTGGAGGCAAACGAAAGACTGCACATGCCGCCAAAACTGGAACCATTGAAACCGCTCTTGTTGGGGGCAGTGTTGTTGGGATCGGCATAGTCACTGTAGTTGTGGCACTTGAAACACAAATCGTCCTGCTGGTTGGTGCCGGTCTCGTTGTCCCAGTCCCCCTTGAGCACGAAGTCCTTGGTCGAGCCGTGCGGCCCCCACGGATTGCCGTCAGGTCCGCC